>JANQJK010000010.1 GCA_028281665.1 Hyphococcus sp. | reverse complement strand
CGCGCTGCTGCGGGCATTGAAGACGCGGTTGCAGGCATCGATTCCGTCGCGATACGGTTCGATCCTGCACGGATTAATCCGGAAACGGCGCGCATGATGCTGGAAAAGGAGATTCGCGAAGCGCCATCGCAGGCGTCTGCGCCATCGAGCGATCCGATTGTCGTTCCGGTCTTTTATGGCGGCGAAGCCGGACCCGACCTCGCCGACCTTGCAGCGCACACAGGTCTTCCGGAACAGGCCGTCATCGGCGTACACGCATCTAAAACATACCGTGTTGCAACGCTCGGCTTTGCTCCCGGCTTTGCCTATATGGGAACGCTTGATGAGAAACTACAGGTCCCGCGATTGCCGCACCCCGACGCGCATTTGCCCGCCGGCTCCGTTGGCGTAGCCGGCGAGTTCACGTGTATCTATCCCCTGCCATCGCCGGGCGGCTGGTGCCTGATCGGGCGGACGCCCATGCGCCTGTTCGATCCGATGGCGGATGAACCGTTCGCGTTGAAGCCCGGCGCGAGCGTACAGTTCAGGCCCATCAGCGAAGAAGAATTTCTGGCGGAGACCGCGCCGTGACGGCGATTGCAACCATCCTTCGGCCCGGCGCGGAAACCACCGTTCAGGACGCCGGGCGGTCGGATTTCCGACATCTCGGCGTGCCCCAATCGGGCGCTGCGGATCGTCTTTCCTTCGCGCTTGCAAACGCCGCCGCCGGCAACCGTTGGGATGCCCCGGCGCTGGAATGCGCCGGGACTGGCCCTGAACTGCGCTTCGATGCCGGCGCAGACTTCGCCATTGCCGGCGCGGATATGGGCGCGACGCTCAACGGCGCGGCGATCAGCGCCGGCGCGTTGCAACGCGCCGGGCCCGGCGACGTCCTGAAGCTCGGGCCCGCGCGGCAGGGTCTGCGCACTTACATTGCCATCGCCGGCGGCGTCAGCGGCAAGATCCAGTTCGGCAGCGCGGCAACCTATGCACCGGCGGGTCTCGGCGGCATTGACGGGCGCCCGCTGAAGGCCGGCGATACGATTGGGAGCGCCGACGCGCCTGCAACGCCGACCCCGGATGTTCCGGCGTCGGCTACGCCGACGCTCTCGCAGGACGTCTTCCTGCGTGCGGTGCGCGGACCGGAATTTCACCTGATCGGCGCCGACTGTCAGAGGCGTTTCTTCTCCGACGCCTTTCTCGCATCGCGGCGCGCCAATCGCATGGGCGTTGAACTCGGCGGCGCCGAGATACGCCCACCGGAAAATTTCTCGATGCGCTCAAGCCCGGTTTTTCCCGGTACGGTGCAATGCCCGCCTTCGGGTAATCCCTTTCTGTTGCTTGCCGATGCACAAACCGTTGGCGGATACGCCCGCATCGCCCAGATCATCGAGCCGGACCTTCACCTTGCCGGGCAGATCCGGCCCGGCGCAAAAGTCTGGTTCAAGGATGTTTCGGCAGAGGAAGCCCGCGATATCGCCGCACAACAGGGGGCGTTTTACTCAGCGTATTTTCCCGGCTTCCGCTTCGGGTAACGGCGCCGGCTGTGCGCCCGCGCGAATTTCGCTCATCCATTGAGTGCGCATTACAATGATGACCGCGCCCATGGCGATCAGGATCAGCAGGCCAGGCGCGCCGCCGAGATTGGAGAGCATGCGCACGCCGTCGATGCCGGTCGTTGACGTCATCACCCAGGCAACGGCGCCCACAAGCACGCCCCAGAAGATTTTCACCGGCATGGACGCGCGCCGCTCCTGTTCATGGGATTTCGCCGGCTTCAGGCATACCGCGGCGATTGAGTGCGTGTTTGAGTCCATCGCCGTAACGAAAGAGACAAAGGTGAGCGCCACAAACGCCGTCCCGATAACGGCGGCGAGCGGATAGGCGTCGAACAAGGCGTAAACGACAGCGTCCAGCCCTCGTTCGTTTAGGGCAGTCGTCAACGCGCCGCCGGAAGCGGCGTCCATATGGATGGCCGCGCCGCCGAGGATCGTCATCCACAGCGCGCCGAAGGCGGCGGGGGCAACGAGATTGAACAACAGAAATTCGCGCACGGTGTAGCCAACCGAAATGCGTCCCAGAAACAGCGCCGTGATCGGCGCCCAGGCAAGCCAGTTGGCGAAGTAAAAGACGGTCCAGTCACGCATCCACTGGCTGCCCGCGCGCTCGCCGAATGCGAGGCTGACGGGTACAAAGTTCACGACGTAGTCGCCAAGGGCGGCGGCGCCGAGAGAAAGAACGGCGCCGGTCGGGCCGGCGATCAGAAGGAAGGCCGCCAACACAAAAAAGAATTTCACGTTCAAATCGGAGAGGTATTTGATGCCCCGCTGAATGCCCGTTATCGACGACGCGACAAAAACGCCGACAATAGCAAGCGTGATTGCGAAACGCAGCCACGGCCCGTCATCAAGCGCCGTCAGCCGGTCGAGACCGCCGGCAAGCGTCATCACCCCGACGCCGAGCGACGCCGCAACGCCGGCGACCAGCGCGTAAAGACCAACCGCATCGATCAGCGCACCGCCTCGCCCCGTCGCCGCTTTGCCAAAGACGAGCGATAATGGTCCGCTTAAGGAATATGGCCGGCCGAGATTGAAATGGGCGAGCGCGAAAGCGAGGGCCGGCACAGAGTAAAGCGCGTATGGCGTGATCGTCCAATGCATGAACAGGGTCGATATGGCGAACCGCGCCGCCGCCTCCGATTGGGGCTCCGCGCCGGAAAACGCCGGCGGGTCGTTGATATGAAACATCGGCTCCGCCGCGCCCCAGAATAAAATGCCGATTGCAACGGTCGTGCACAGGGTAATCGCGAACCAGTTCCAGCGACTGAGGATGGGTTTGGCGTCGGGGCCGCCGATGCGTATCGACCCAAGCGGCGACACCGCCACCCACGCGACAAGGATGACCGCAGCGAAGGACGCGAAGGAATAAAGCCAGTCGAACCGGCTCAAAAGCCACGCATTGGCGGCGGAAACCGCAGCGTGAAAACCCGCATAGTCGACGACGGAGAATACAAGCGCCGCAAGGAGCAGACCGGCGGGCGGCCAGAAAACCAGCGGTCTTGTGCGTTTGCGAAGGATATTTTGGATCGGTCGCTCCGTCCCGGCGATGAAAGCGTCGCCCGGGATAGCGCAAAACGCCCGCAACGGCCAAATCCCGGCCTTCCGCGCCGGGCCCGGTCGCCGGCTTGACAACAGCCCCCCGGAGCGGTCGCATGGCGCACATCATGCGCGATCGGGGAGAACGCCGGAGATGTCAGGGAATTTGCTGAGGGCGTTATCAACCGCCCTGTTGTTCGCAGGCGCCGCTCAATTATCGCTCGTACATGCCGGGGATGCGCCGCCCCGCATTGTCGCCGTCGGCGATCTTCACGGGGATTATGACGCCTACGAAGCAATCGTTATCGCGGCGGGCGTCGCCGACAAACGCGGACGCTGGAAAGGGGGCGACACCATATTCGTCCAGACCGGCGATGTTCCCGACCGCGGGCCGGACTCCAGAAAAATCATCGAACATCTGCAGAAACTACAGAAGAAAGCCGCCAAGAAAGGCGGCGCGGTCGTCACCCTTGTGGGCAATCACGAAGCCATGATGATGACGGGCGATCTGCGCTATGTGCATCCGGGCGAATATGAAGCGTTCAAGGACCGCAATTCGGAAAAGCGGCGGGCGCTTGTTTTTGAGTCGAATCGAGACTCCCTCGAAACGTTTTACCTTGAGCAGAACCCGTCAATGTCGAGCGACGCCATTCGCAACGCCTGGCAGGAGGAATGGCCGCTCGGGCGCGTCGAGCACGGGATTGCATGGGGGCCCGACGGCGATATCGGCGCATGGGTCGCCGACAATCCCGCCGTCGCCAAGGTGGGCGATACGTTGTTTGTCCATGGGGGCCTCAGCGCGGAATACAGCGTTTTTTCTCTCGACGACATCAATGCGCGGGTCGCCGCAGCCCTGAAGAGCCGCGACGAATCGCCGGCGTCTATTGTCGCCGACCCGCTGGGGCCGCTCTGGTACCGGGGCCTTGTTCAGCGCGATCCGGAAGCGGAGATCAAGGAAGCGATCGAAGCCGCCGCTGAAGGCGGCGCCGTTGCGTTGCCCGCCCGGCCATCCATGAAAGAAGAAATCGAGATCGTCCTCGCCGCCTATGGCGCGGCGCGTATCGTCGTCGGCCACACGCCAAGCGTCGAGGGCATTCGCGCCAGCCTCGACGGACGGGTCATCCAGATCGACACGGGCGCATCGGAACATTACGGCGGCGTCGCAAGCTATCTTGAGATCGTCGGCGACGAAGTTACGGCGCATAATGTGAGCACCGGAGAGAGCCGGCTTCTTTCTTCAACGAAGGAGGCCGCCGATTGACGCGCATTGCTTTTCTGATTGTGCTGCTGCTCGCGGCGGCGCCGCTGACGGCGCGGGCCGGCGACCCGCATCCCCTGTTTGCGGATCACGCACCGATCACCCTTACAATCACCGCGCCATTCGGCGAATTAACCCGCGCCGCCGAACGATCAACCGAACCGTTTCCCGCGAGCCTCGACTATCACGGCGACGCGCCGGAAACCCATGCGATAGAACTATCGGCGCGCGGCCTGTCGCGACGCAGCCGGGTGTTATGCGACTTCCCGCCCCTGCGCATCGCCTTTAAGGAGAAGCCGGCCGACGCGTCGTTCTTTGACGGGCAAAAACGCCTCAAGCTGGTAACGCATTGCAAACGGTCCTCGCGGTTTCAGCAATATTATCTGATGGAGTACGCCGCCTACCGCCTCCTCAACGTGATAACGCCGCTGAGTCTTAAGGTGCGCATGGCGCAGATCGACTATGTGGAGGCGACGAGCGGCAAGACGGTGATCAGCCGTCTCGGCTTTCTTATTGAGGACACCGACGACGCTGCGAAGCGCAACGACATGGTGGAAATCGATGTACCCGATATTGCGAAGGAGCAACTGAACGCGGCGGACGCTGCCCGTTACGCCGTGTTTCAATACATGATCGGCAATCTCGACTGGTCTATGCATTCCGGCGCCGAGGGCCGGGATTGCTGCCACAATACGAAGCTCATCGGCGCAAAGGGCGCAGGTCAGGATAACCTCATACCCGTACCCTATGATTTCGACTATTCGGGCCTTGTAAACGCGCCCTACGCCGTACCGCCGGAGAGCATAGCTGTGCGCGAGGTACGTCAGCGCCACTACCGCGGATTCTGCGCCTTCAACGAAGAAGCGCGCGCGGCGACGGGCGAGTTCAGAGCGGAGAAAGACGCGTTGATGGCGGTGCTGGCGGACATCTCCCCACTCAGCGAACGCACGCGAAAGAGCGCGCAAAAATATCTTACCGAGTTTTTTGACGACATCGCCGACGATACGTCCGTGGAAAAAGAGCTGCTGGCGACATGCCGCCGCTAACGCGGGCTTCAGATTGAAACGCGGTTTAGGGCAGTTCGTCGTATACGGATATTAAGCCTGCGCGGTTTCGCCCGCCTCCTTCGTCGGCTACCACCACGGCGCCGGAAGAAAGGACGGCAAGCCCTTCCGATTGCAAATGCCTGTCAGGGGAAAGCCTGCTCTTGCGCAGAAACTTTCCATCAAGGTCAAATGAATAAACGATCGCAGACTTCGAAGACACGACCATAAGCGTTTCGTTTGCGCCGTCCCACTCTATGCCCGCCGGACGAAATCCCTCACGTTCCGAGCCGGGAAGGAAATCGCGAAACGGCGTAACGAGGTCCGGTTTCGAAACCGGGCGCCGTTCGGCAAGGCTCCAGCGGAAAACCGACAGCTGACCGCCTGCCGCTCCCTTTCGCGGTCGCTTGCACAAAATGAAGAATTCGCCGGGCTGAGGCGTGCGCGACAAGCCTTCGACTTCGCAAAAGCTTCCTGCACCGGTGTCATAAACATTGAACCGCGTACGCGCGCGATGGTCGCTTATGTCGGCCTCGTAAAGCATGCCCGCGCTGGTGATCAGATAGATGCGCCCGTCATACGCAGCGATGCCTTCAAAATCTCCCGGGATCGTAGGGTCGCCCAATGCGAAGGCGCGCAACATCTCTCCATCGCGAATGTCGATCTCATAGACAATGGCGAACTCATCATTGTGCGCGAAAACGGTGTTGTCGGATGCGGCGGCGAGCCCCGAGACTTCAATCAGTTGTTTGTTAAGCGGCAGCTGGCGAGGGGTTGACGGCTGCGCATGGACGCCGCTTGTCCACGCCGCAACCAATGCGGCCACAAGAAGTCTGCCCGCTTTCATTCCGCCGAATGCTCCGCATGGTTCTTGTGCTTGTTATGCTTGCGGTCGTGTTCGCTGTAGGTCTTTCGCATATAGCGGTGCGTCCCCTTGCGCCCGCCATAATCGGTGATCCACAGGACGAGAAAGACATAGTTAAACGCCATGGACATCACGACCGCAATTTCCATGGCGCCGATGCCGGCGGACAACCCGATGCCGATAGCGAGAAATATATAGAGCGCATCGCCGGAACTTTTGAGCGTGTTCCGAAAGCGAACGCCGGCCACGATGCCCGCCAGCGAGAAGGCGAGCGCCACGGAATTGTTCACGATGATCACGATGCTGGTGACTGCGATCGGCAGTACAATAATGGTTTCGACCAGCGACTGGTCATACTCATCGCGCTTACGGACGGCCATATAGGTCCAGCTGATCGGAATGATGGTCAACAGGGCGCCGGCGATAGCGATGCAAAGCCAGAGCAGGCTGTCGCCGAGATTGGCGACGCGGGTCGCGCCGATTTCGATGGACTCAAACGGGTCGGAACCGGCGCCGCTCAACAGGGTTTCCGCGCCGCCGATGGGCAGAAATTCCTCAAGGCCGGGGAACAGCGTGACGGCGGAATAAACAACGCCTGTAACGCAGAGATAATAGACCGTCAGCCTGACGAATAGTCGGAATGCCCTCATGCCGCTCCCCGCCGGACACATGATCAGAGACGCGACCTTACGCCGACGCGCGCCCGGGCGCAAAGGGTGCGCGGCTCGTACAGAAAGGCGTCGGGATCAGGAAAGAAGCTGCTTTTCGCGATGTTCCGGAATGGCGAACCAGTTTCGGCTTGGGTTCTGCGCGCTTGTGGTCAGGCGCTTGTTTGCGAGATCGAAATTATAAAACCGGTATCCGAAAGGCGACAGCAGATCCATGCAGGATTGATCTTCTGCGTTGCTTTCGAGCAGCAGGATCGGGCGGGTCGCCTTCAGCGTCTCCATCATGCCTTCGAGGACCTGGCGCTCATATCCCTCAACGTCGATCTTCACGATGTCGGGTCGAAGATCGAGACTGTCGAAAGGAACGATCTCAACGGTCGTCTCGTTGATCTCCGGCTTCTCGCCAATTTCGCCCACCAGTCTTTCACAGTGCGCTTCAGCAGCTTGTCGGTCGAGGCTTGCCCGCGTGGTCACCGGCAGTTTTCCGATTTGCGGAACGAACAATGTCATGCGATCCGCAGCCGGGCCCAGACCGATTTTGCGGTAGGAAAAGCGTCGGCCGATAATGCGCGCAATAAAATCGAGATCGCGCCAAAGGGCCGGGTTCGGCTCAAACGAAACGATGTCGAAGCGCGGCAGCAGGAAAGAAAACGCAACCGCCGACTGCCCGCCATTGGCGCCGACATCAACCACAAGGCCCGTTTCACTCTTCAGCGCTTTGAAGACAGCGAAATCCGGCTCGTCCGGTTTGCGCATGGCCCATTGACCAAGCAGCATGGCCCGGCGCGCCAGGGCATAAACCTGCGGCTGGCGCATTCGGCGGCGCAGGAAATTTTTGATGAAATCGTAGTTCATGAAATCCGCCGCCTTACGCAGCAAGCGCGAGCGTCTGCCGGGCGACGCCGTCCCAGGAATACCGCGTCACGATGATCTCGCGAGCATCGTCCAGAAAACGCGCGCGCTCCGTCGGCGACCAGGCTAACAGCTTCGACACGATTTCAACCCAGCTATCCGCATCCCCGCCTTTGGCGAGGAAACCGGTTTTGCCGTCGATAACGGCGTCCACAATGCCCTCGACTGCCGAAGCGACAAGAAGCGAGCCTTCGGCGGCGGCCTCCAGCGCAGCAAGGCCAAAGCCTTCCATATCGCCATCGTCGATATCCAGATTCGGCATGACCGTCACCGCCGCCCCGGCGCGCAGCCGGCGCAATTCATCATCATCAACCCGCCCCAGATATTCTGTTTGCGGATTTTCCGTCGCCCGGCCAAGCTCTTTCTTGTCCCAGGCGGCGCCGACGATCTTTAGCTTGAGCCCCTCCGGCAGGTTCGGCATCACGTTCTGCGCAAACCAGGAGACGCCTTTGCGCGGCACGATCCGGCCGACAAAGAGGATGTAACGGTCTTTCTCTCGGGCAATCGCCCGCCGCGCCGCGTCCTGCGCCGTCGGCGCCGACGCGTCTTCCGGCAGGGCAACCCCTAGGGGCACGGCCTCAACCCGCCGCAACCCGACCTCTTTTGCGACGGCCGCTGTAGCCGAGGAGTTGGCGACAAAACAATGAGCCGCCCGCTGAAACGCGCGCGCCACCGACACATAAGATCTGTACAGGAATGGTTTTACGCCCTTGCGGCGCCCGTAAATCAGATCGAGCCCGTGTACGGTCACCAGTTTTCTCGGCCGGGGCGCGACGATTGCCGCCCAGACTGTCAGAGGAAAGAGAACGAAATCGCCGAAATGAATAACGTCGTAGCGCCGCCCCCGCACGGCAAGAACGAACGCGGCCCGAACGAAAAACCAGATCAGCGCGCCGGCTGCCGGCGGGCGTCCGTCCGGCCGCCCCGGCAGCGCCTCCACATCGACATTGGCATAGCGGGACATGGCCGCGGCGATCTCGCGGCTGTAAAGCTCCATGCCGCCCACCGCCGGCGGCCATTTTCGCGTGACAAACAGGACTCTCATAAGCCAGCCGCTTCCAACAGGCCTTCGCGCGCTCACGCGCAGCAAGGCCCCGGCCCCTAAAATACGGCGGATTTCAATAAGATTTTCTGAAGGTTCTGGCGCCGCTTGCATGACTCGAACACGCGCCCCCATCATTACGAATATTGTCAGACTACAAATCACGGTTTCGCCACACTACGCTGATTTACTATAACAATATGATTTTATTGGTGATTTCTGGCCTGAGTTTTGCTATCGTTTAGCACTGATAGCGCCCTGAAACGCTGCATTTTGTTACCCATGTGTTACCCAGAGCGGCCTTTCGATTTTGGGTAACAAGCGCCGGAAGCTTTTTGATGCCAAAGCTCACAAAGCGATTTGTCGACTCACTCGTCGCCGATCCGGGCGGCAAAGACGTTACCCATTGGGACAATTCTCTTAAAGGATTCGGCGTTCGCTTCCGGTCGGGGAAATTGGGCTCGTGGATCGTCATGTACCGGACCCGGGAAGGCCGATTGCGCAAACTTACATTGGGCCGTGTTGGGACGCTCACTCCCGATGAAGCGCGCAAGGAAGCCCGACAAAAGCTCGCTCAGGTGGATATGTCCAGCGGAAATCTTGCAAAGCGCATTTTTCATTTCATTACTGCCTAGTTTCAGCTTCACGCTTTTCGGCATTAATGCGGCGTCATTTAGCGACGCGAAAACAATTTGAAGGGCTCCCCTGATTCCTTTTGTGTGAATTTTCTTTTTCGCCCCGCTCTTAAACATATTTTCAGCCGTTGCGGAAACGTATTCCCGAAAGTCGCAATAAGGCTGCAAAGCGCCCGGTTCCGTTGCACCTAATTTCAGCGTTGCACGTATAATTCCTGCATTTTCCCAAGTGCTTAACCTTTCAATTATGAAAGTCAGGAATTCCGATATTGATATTCTACCTTTTGAATTTGAAAGATGACTTTTCAAGCTATTTTCCAGCCTTCCAAAAGTCATCGAAATTAGCTGGCATAAATAGGCGTTTTATTCTTAAGCTTGCGCTCCGCCGGGGGTTCCTTCGACTTCGGTTGCGGTTGGTCCTCGATTCCTAATCGGCTAAGCTATGAAGCCAAGCGCGTCATTGATCTGTTCCGTTGCGGTTGGTCCTCGATTCCTAATCGGCTAAGCTGGCGTCAGGTTTTTGCGGAAGGTCTCGAAGTTGCGGTTGGTCCTCGATTCCTAATCGGCTAAGCTACTGGGCTTAACACGAGGTCAACTCCCCGGTTGCGGTTGGTCCTCGATTCCTAATCGGCTAAGCTAGGGACAAGATGCTCTACCTGGTGGACGACGTTGCGGTTGGTCCTCGATTCCTAATCGGCTAAGCTGCCGGAGCCGTTCTTGTAATCCACCGTCTCGTTGCGGTTGGTCCTCGATTCCTAATCGGCTAAGCTATGCGCCACAAGTCGGACAGCCCCGGTTTCGTTGCGGTTGGTCCTCGATTCCTAATCGGCTAAGCTTTCCCATGAAAGACGATGACGATCCGGTCGTTGCGGTTGGTCCTCGATTCCTAATCGGCTAAGCTTCCTCACCGAAGCGACCGACTGGCTCGCCGGTTGCGGTTGGTCCTCGATTCCTAATCGGCTAAGCTCGCTCGCGCTTTTCTCTCTGATCGCTACCAGTTGCGGTTGGTCCTCGATTCCTAATCGGCTAAGCTCTTTACAAGCGTTGTCCGACGCTCAACGGCGTTGCGGTTGGTCCTCGATTCCTAATCGGCTAAGCTGGATACGCTTTCGGGAACAATTGCCGTGGGGTTGCGGTTGGTCCTCGATTCCTAATCGGCTAAGCTGCACCCTCGACGTGCAATGTGCGCGTCGCCGTTGCGGTTGGTCCTCGATTCCTAATCGGCTAAGCTCGATGGCGGCGCGGTGTAAAGCTCCAGGGTGTTGCGGTTGGTCCTCGATTCCTAATCGGCTAAGCTTCCGAAGAACCCGGCCGTAAAACCGAAGGGTTGCGGTTGGTCCTCGATTCCTAATCGGCTAAGCTGGATTGGCTGACGGGTCATGACCCGTTGCCGTTGCGGTTGGTCCTCGATTCCTAATCGGCTAAGCTTACAACGTGCTTTGTTTCGCCCGGCGTTTCAGTTGCGGTTGGTCCTCGATTCCTAATCGGCTAAGCTGCATCGCTGAATTGATGCGACCCGTCGCCCGTTGCGGTTGGTCCTCGATTCCTAATCGGCTAAGCTTGAACCTTATTATGGATGGCTTGGGATATGGTTGCGGTTGGTCCTCGATTCCTAATCGGCTAAGCTCAAGGCGTCTGAAGCGGCCGTCACGCTGACGTTGCGGTTGGTCCTCGATTCCTAATCGGCTAAGCTGCGGCGCGCCTTGCGCTTCAGCATCGTGACGTTGCGGTTGGTCCTCGATTCCTAATCGGCTAAGCTACAAACTTTAATTACTAGAGCGCGCTAGCAGTTGCGGTTGGTCCTCGATTCCTAATCGGCTAAGCTAAGCGCATCTATTTGGCCGACGGCGCCTTCGTTGCGGTTGGTCCTCGATTCCTAATCGGCTAAGCTAACGCTTGCGTGGACGATGCGCATCTGGTCGTTGCGGTTGGTCCTCGATTCCTAATCGGCTAAGCTCGGGCGAGAAAACGATGGTCAGCCATTTCTGTTGCGGTTGGTCCTCGATTCCTAATCGGCTAAGCTTGGCATCTCGACGCGATTGATTGGCTATGCGGTTGCGGTTGGTCCTCGATTCCTAATCGGCTAAGCTGACCTATACGAATGGCGGCCATGAGCATGTGTTGCGGTTGGTCCTCGATTCCTAATCGGCTAAGCTAAACATGTTTGCCAGTTTGAACATTTGCGTGTTGCGGTTGGTCCTCGATTCCTAATCGGCTAAGCTACTTGCGATTTTCTCCAATAGGACGTATTGGTTGCGGTTGGTCCTCGATTCCTAATCGGCTAAGCTTGTCCCGTTAGACGATATGAACCAAATTGAGTTGCGGTTGGTCCTCGATTCCTAATCGGCTAAGCTTTTGAGCTACAGGCGCATTTTTATATTATAGTTGCGGTTGGTCCTCGATTCCTAATCGGCTAAGCTGATTCTCAAGCGCCGGTGCAGCCAAATTAGGTTGCGGTTGGTCCTCGATTCCTAATCGGCTAAGCTACAATGGGATAAGGTTGAGTATCTTCTTGGGTTGCGGTTGGTCCTCGATTCCTAATCGGCTAAGCTGGAATTGCTTACCGCCTTGTGTGACGATCTGTTGCGGTTGGTCCTCGATTCCTAATCGGCTAAGCTACGGCGGCGGGAGCATGTCACACACATGGCGTTGCGGTTGGTCCTCGATTCCTAATCGGCTAAGCTCGCGGTCCTTCGATGCTGATCCCGATATGTGTTGCGGTTGGTCCTCGATTCCTAATCGGCTAAGCTTGAAATGGAGCGCGGATAATGATCATCATTGTTGCGGTTGGTCCTCGATTCCTAATCGGCTAAGCTTTCGCGGTGATGTTGATCATTGTTCCGACTGTTGCGGTTGGTCCTCGATTCCTAATCGGCTAAGCTCTCGGCCCAGACGACCAGGTCCACCTGCCCGTTGCGGTTGGTCCTCGATTCCTAATCGGCTAAGCTTGGCTGCGGGCACACTGTTGCTAGACTACGGTTGCGGTTGGTCCTCGATTCCTAATCGGCTAAGCTTCATCAATGGAGTTTTCACCATGCCGATTGGTTGCGGTTGGTCCTCGATTCCTAATCGGCTAAGCTATCACGGGAAACAGGGGAAGCTGTTATGAAGTTGCGGTTGGTCCTCGATTCCTAATCGGCTAAGCTACCTGCGAAACGCAGACGTCAGCCCTGCGCGTTGCGGTTGGTCCTCGATTCCTAATCGGCTAAGCTAGCGAACCGAAGTTCCTGCAGTGTTTCGACGTTGCGGTTGGTCCTCGATTCCTAATCGGCTAAGCTTTGGCGCTGACTGTTATCGCACGCTGTTGCGTTGCGGTTGGTCCTCGATTCCTAATCGGCTAAGCTGTCGCGCAGGATGTTGCCATCCTTGTCGCGGTTGCGGTTGGTCCTCGATTCCTAATCGGCTAAGCTACAGCATCGCGTTGTTTGAACAGCTTGTCGGTTGCGGTTGGTCCTCGATTCCTAATCGGCTAAGCTCTCGAAATCACGTGATATCGATCTCTCGGTGTTGCGGTTGGTCCTCGATTCCTAATCGGCTAAGCTTGCGCCACAAGTCGGACAGCCCCGGTTTCGTTGCGGTTGGTCCTCGATTCCTAATCGGCTAAGCTAGATGTCACACTAAGGCCCTGAGAAATCAGGGCCTTTTTCTTGTGAAAACTCGAAAAACCAACCCATGAACAGCTAGAAAAGCGCCAATTGATCCGGATTTCCGGACCTCCGTTCACTTTTTCTTCCTGTAAATATCCGTGCATTCGCGTATTGCTTATCGGTCAGTGTAACGATGTGAACTTTGCCGCTCGGCGGGAGAGAACGGCGGACTTTCTGAATATAAGTCTCCGCCGCTTCTTTGCTCGCTGCGAAGCGAAGATACACCGAAAACTGGGCCATTTCGAATCCTTCATCGAGAAGGAATTTGCGAAATCGGGTCGCCGCCTTGCGTTCCTTTTTCGTCCCGACCGGCAAGTCAAACATCACATAGAGCCACATAAGCCTATATCCGCTCAAGTGCGTGCGAACAGGTGTAGGCATCTGTCATCGTTCCAGCGGCAGAGCGCGGCGTGGAAGCTCCAGGTTTTTTGCTTCCTTGGCGAAACATTGCGCAAGCGAGAACGCAAGCCGCTCCATACAGACAAAGACCGGGGTTGCCCCACGCTCGCTCATCATGTCGGTAGTCAGCACGCCTGCTAATTCGCGTTTGGCTTCGGAAGTGATCTCCTCATATCCCTGGTCGATAAGCTCTTTGACCATCAAATCGACTTGCGGACGGAACGGCTCCATCATGTCATCGACAAGACCGAAGGCATTCCCTCTATTGATGTGCGCGAGCGCAAAGCTTGGGTGAAGTCCAGCCGACATGACAGCGCGGGCCGCGCCGGATCGTAAAATCGCATAGCCGTAGTTTAGCAAAGCATTCGCGCCATCAGCGTCATGTTGGCGGCGAAACTCTGGACCGAACATTAGGGGCCAATATCGGCGCGCAGCCTGAGCTTCTACATTATCCGGGTCGCCGGACCGAACCTTTCGAGCCAGAAGCGCGAAGGCTCCGGCTTCTGCTCCTGCGAATCTAAGCGCATCGGCTTGCTGTTCGATCTTGGAACGGACAATTTCCGCCCATAGGCGTTTCTTGGTGGGAAGTGTCGCCGCAGCTTGGTCGGCCATGCGTCCGGCTTGTTCATGATGACTATTCGCCGGTTGTAGATAGCCAACAGGCATGTGGTTTGATCTGCAGAACACAAAGGGCACATTCCGTTCGGCGAGCGCGGTGAGAAGGTTCTTTGAAAAAGTCAGGCCATGAGCGTTGGCGATGACGGCGGCGAGGTCATCGAGCGGCAAGCGGCCGATTTCCTTGCCGCTTTCCGATACGACAAGGAATCCGCGGTCCTTGGCAAGGTGCCGCCCGTCTTCGCTGATATCCACTACACGGCCAACCATAGTTCATTACTATGGCGAAGAGGTCTTTATTGTCTATTACTTGTCTTTTGCCGGATGAATTCGCCCCAATACATCAACACGCACACGGCGCGCCTTGGCTTCTTTTAGGCGAGCATAGGTGCCGAAAATCCACCTTAACGGATCTTCTGAATCGTTGTGCCGCTGATCGATGCTTCCGGCTTCATTGTGATAGGCGAGACGTATCCGTTTTGCCGAAGGTTCAAGCCGGTAAACGCGGCAAACTCTACGGCCTTCACCGAAATCGCCCTCGATTAAATCGCCATTATGCACGCGCATGACGAGCTTCGATTGTGGGTTTTCTTTTTTCCACACGGGCGTAAATTCCGGCTGATTGGCGTCGTACATCGTCACGCCTTCACCCGCCCATTCGCCATCCGGCAGTTCATAGATTTCAACACGATGATTGCCGCCCGGCGAATAAGCCTTCGTAAACCCGTTTCCATGCCGAACGATACGAACTGACTTTTCCGTTTTCAGAATCCGGACGCGGCGAATGCCCTTCTCTTCTCCGAATTCCGCCAAAGCATCGCTGAGTTTTTTACCAGCGCCTTCAGCTTCATAGGCAACTTGCTGCAATTCCGCGCGCAAATTGTCATCTCGTATCCGTCCGATTTCATTTTTTGTCAAAGCGTCAACTGCCTTGCGCATCACCAAGTTATAATGCTTGCCGTCAATTTCTTCGTCCACCAGCCCATAGGCCGTTTCTTCGTGTAATTGGCCTGACGTAACATGCACATTACTTTGCGTGCCCGGCGGCAGGCCATGGTCCAGCTTATGACTGATAATCAGTGTTTCGAGGCGAACAAATAAATCATCGCGGAAACCATCATAAGGCTCCGGGAAGCTGTCTTTTGGAAACAGCCTGTCAATATCGAGTTCCTCGGCCTGACCGGAAGCGCGGGCAATACGGTTGATAAGGCCCCTGTCGGTGCAGGCGACGACAAAGGCGTCAATGGCGTGATGCCGGTGATCCTTGCGATTCTTTGGCTGATTTGCATCCGTAAAATTATGGTCGGGCAAGAGGCTGTTGAGGCCCCATTTTGCGCGCAACATTGCGGTCAAACGCCCCGGCGGCGCCCAAACCTGTCCGCAAACCTGCTCAAGATAGGTTTTTGCAAGCCGCGCCATATGCTGCGTGTCAATCAACTGGCGCGCAAGGAATCCGCCGTCCGCCTCAAATCGCTTCATGGCGTCCGGTTGAAACCGCCATGCCTTTTTCTGAAACAGGCGCTCGGCCCGTTCGACGATTGCCTGCAATTCTTCACCGGACCATGCCTCCGCCGGAGCGCGGTTTCCCTTGCGCCGGTTCGCTTCGCGCGAACACAGCACTTTGTTCATGAAGCTGTCGTCGAGTGTTTGCGAATGCGGCAGGATGTGTTCAATCTCGGTTGAACCATCGAATAATTTTTCGACGGATAAAGGCTTTCCTGAAAACACACAGACACGTTCATCGGCGGGAAGTTCATCAAAGAGCCGCAAACGAAGCCGCGCGTCATATGTATCCGCAACGCCCAGCCTTTCCAGCAACGCTTTCCGGTCCGCATTTTTCTTTTCGTTTTCCCTGTTTTCGCGCTGAATTTCATCCTTGCGTTTTTTGTTCAGTTTCAACTCGCGAGCGAGTTCAATGACAATTTCCGTCGGCGGGCCGTATTCGTCGATCAGCGCATTGACGATCTTGCGTATCTGGTTGAGGCCAATATGCACAGTCGGATTGGGAACGCGCCCGATATTTTCCTGGCTGCCCTTCGGCGCATCCGGTTTGGATATAACGTGGCGTGGCAACACTTCGCCGTAATAGGCTAGACGCGCCGCATCGCCAGGACCGCGAAGGTCGGAGTGATGCAGATCGAGTTTTTGAACGGCTTCGCTGTAAAGAATTGGCCGTGCATAAACCTCGCCGGTATTTCGATCATGGTCCTCAACGCTTTCCGCTTCCATGACTTTGACGAGGTCGGCGAGAACGCCCCGGCCAAATGCGCCATAGCCTTGAGGCAGGCGCGTTTCCGAAACCGCTTCGGCTTTTTCCGCATCAAGCCCGCATTCCGATTGCAGCCAATCGATAAGCTTATCCGGGTTCTCTGTCGCGAGCAGGCGTTCCACAATCTCAATCTGACGTTTGCGCGGAATACTGCGCCATTGCTTTCCGAATGCCTTGTTCATGCCTAGCTTTGCAGCAGTCTGATCGGGCTGGAATCCGCCGCGCCCGGAAAGTTCGTAATTGAACCGGGCGTCGTCGGGAAACTTTGCGGCTTTCCTCAACTTTTCGAAGCTAATGTTATTCCCGCCTTGCGACATGAGTTTTCCGACAATCGCGTCCCGTTCCTGCAAGGTTAGCGGGCGGCTGACCTTTCCGGGCCTTGTCACCATGAGCTGGCTTACATCCTGCAAGATGCGAAAACGCTGAAACAGCGGATGCGCCTTGGGAGCCCGCTCGCCAAGATCAATCTCAAGGCCGTATTGTTCAGTTTTATTTAGTTCCGGTCGCAAAGTGCATCGCCCGACGATGGGCTTTTTGAGGTCGCGCTGTTCAATGACAGCGCGCTTTATTTTCGTAAGGACGTCATCCGTTAGCTGGTCATGATGAGGGCGTTGATGTTTCCATATCTCGTCAAGCTCGCTTTCGATCATGTCGCGCGTCGGATAGAATTCGTAGAGGTTTTTTGCCCCTTGCGCGGTTGGACGAAAGCGCACGGATTCGGGCTCGCTGTCGTCAACACGATTGCCATGCTTATCCCGCCGGTGACGTTTGGCGAGGAATTCGCCCAAGGTGCGCGCGCCATTGCTGTCGAGCGCCTCCTGTAGGTCGCGCATGCCCGTCTTCATGGCGCTTTTCTCGTTGTCATCGGAGTCGGCGAGACGATTGGATTTGAACCCCCGGCGCTGACCCAGATGAAAGATCGCCCGACCAAGTTCATAAGGTTCAAGACGTTCGTCCAGCGCCACCACACGAAGCCAATAGGGGTCGAGTTTTTCCAGCGCCTTGCAAGCGCTGTCGCCTTCTTTCGCCAATTTGGCGTCTAAGAGCGATGCAAACGGTTCGGGACAGGTTTCCCGATGCGGTATTTTCTCTTCAGCTTTCGGCATCAACCCCGCTTCAGCAAGAACCTGCATCAACCGTTTCTGGCGCCGCACAAAACGGTCGCGGCGGCGGCGGGCGGAGCGCTTATCACGGCGCTTTTTTGCCAGGGTTGGGGTTTTGCCCGGCTTTCCCGGCTCGCGACCCGCTTCCTCGTTCGGCGTCAGAATCCGCACGCCCGCATCCAGGACGCCGCTGGGCCTGTACCGCGACGATTTTTCCGAGTGCCCTTCATCGGGCGTCAGCTTCACAGCACACCAGCCGATGGAATTCGAGCCTACATCAAGGCCTAGACGGTAAGGGGATGAGGGCGTATTTATAGACATAGCAAGTATAGACTCTGCTTGCCGAAATCATATTATGCAACTATAAATAAAAACGGGTGATCTAAAAGCTTAGCCGCTTAGGAATCGAGGACCGCCCGTTAACAAGCCCATTAAGGGCACAAAATCTTTTTTAAGATCAAAGGGCGAGCTTCGGCTCGCCTTTTGTTTTATGCGCAGCAATGTCCATTTAACGCTTTCGACGGCTTTTCGCCTTGTCCCAGTCAGGGTCGGGCTTCAGCAGCTCCAGATAATCGACGCCAAGCGCCTGCGCCAGCTCATAGAGCGAAACGATTGTCGGGTTTCGCTGGCCGCGCTCCAAGGCGCCGAACATAAACCGACAACTCGATAAAGCTGCCGAGTATTATGAAAAACTGTACAAGCGGCTTTAACCGGCGGCGTGCGGCGAACGGTTATTGGAATACTGGCGGCTTTGATGGACTAGCTCGTCAAGCGGACCAAGAAGCTCTGCAAGCAGAAAACAAAATTCGCCGTATCGATGCCGATGTGCGGCGGCTGGTCGACGATTTGAAGCAGGACATCAAACGTGCGGATAAGCTAACGGCTTCTGTGCAGACATATTGCATTGGGGGCGTCACAGAGAGCCGTAATGGCATTTGCTCCGATATGGCCGCCAAAGAGCAAGAGCTGACTTCTTTAAGCGATGGGTTACAGGGGGCGTTTGACACGCTGGCGGCAAGGAAAGAACAGGCCTCAATAGACACGCCGCCGGGGCAAAAACTCCTGAAAAAAATTT
The DNA here is from genome assembly GCA_028281665.1 of Hyphococcus sp. Classification (GTDB taxonomy): domain Bacteria; phylum Pseudomonadota; class Alphaproteobacteria; order Caulobacterales; family Parvularculaceae; genus Hyphococcus. The sequence goes on along the minus strand of JANQJK010000010.1, from coordinate 143,031 downwards.
TCGACTAAGCAACTTGGCAGCGATTGTATATTGGCAATCTTTGCCAATATATGCCATGATGGGCAATGTTGAGACCCGGAGGCGACGCCATGGCCACCATGAACATTTCCCTGCCGGACGAACTGCGCGGCGTTGTCGAGGCGCAGGTTGAGACCGGACTATATGCAAACGCCAGCGACTATGTGCGGACGCTGATCCGCGCCGACCAGGAGAATCGGGATAGGAAGGCGCGCCTTATGACGATCCTCGACAAGGCAGAGGGCGAGATTGCCGCTGGCGATTTCCTCGAACTCGGCTCCGATGAGGATGTTGCGGGTTATTTCCGGGCGATCAGGAAACGTGGCAAAGCGAAGAAAACTGCGGCTGAGTAAGACGGCTCAAAACGATATTGAGAAAATCGACTATTATTCCTTTGAAAAGTGGGCGTGGAGACTGCAAGCGCTTACATGGCGGGGCTTGCAGCACGGCTAACCGCACTCCTTGAAACACTCTTGCTCGGCGTAGACAAATCCGATCTGCGTCCAGATTATCGCGCACTCATTTCCGGCAGTCACGTCATCTATTACCGGGTCGAGGATGAGTTCATCTATATACTGACGATCCTGCATCACAACCAGGATCATGAAGCGTTCTTGCTTGAAGCAGCCGAAGATTGAGCTTCCAGGCTATTTTCAATTTGCGTGGAATAACTACCGCCGTCGCGAAAATAAATTTTGCGCTCCAAAATGCATTTCGTTTGTTACCCCAATGTTACCCAAGGCAGCATTCGGCAAAATACAAGAACTTTATTCCCACTTAATTAATTGATTTTATTATGAAAAATGGTGCCGCTTACGTGACTCGAACACGTGACCCCATCATTACGAATGATGTGCTCTACCAACTGAGCTAAAGCGGCCCAACAAGGGGGGTTGAGGGCCGGGTCTTAGCGCGGGGCTCGCCGGATCGCAAGCATTGGGCCGGCTCCGGTCAGGCCCGGCGCAGCTCGCCGTCTTCAAACTCAATATCGGCCGGATCCAGACAATCTTCCGGGGCAAGCAGGCGGACGCCGTATCGGTTGCCTTCGCAGCGGACGACGCTGCCGCGCATTTTACCGATGACGACGAGCGCGTCCATTTCGAGTTTTTCTTCTGTTTCTATAGCAACGCCCGTAAGCGACATATCGACGATACGTACCGGAAAACGCCGGTTCGCCGTTTCGCAGACGACGGACTGGGTCATGCCCTTCACGCGTTTTGCAATGCGACGCTCAAGGCTCAACTTATCGAGCGAGCGTCCCCGCGCGCGCTCCCGGTCAAGGGTTTCGGCGAGCCGCTGGCGCTTGTGCTCGCTCATGGCGAGGGAGATGGCGAAGCCGCCGTCGAACAGGCGAACAACGTCGCCTTCGAGCCGCGTGCCGCCGTCAAGATGGGCGACAACGCTGTCGCCAAGGGCAACCGATCCTGAAAACAGGAAACCGATTCCGCCCGCTGAGACGTCGAGAACGCGGGCGACCGCGTTTTCCTCGTTGTTGATCAGAATGTTTGCTGCGATTTCGCCGTCAATCCGGGGATGGGCGCGCCGTTCCTTGCTCACGATACACCTGTGGCCTTTCCTTACACAACCATAGGTATACGGCCCGGGCGTCAACACTGCATAAACGGCGCCCTCGCAAACCAAACGGCGTCATCCAGATTTTATTAAGATTTTCAGCTTCGCCCTATTGGCGGAGCGTCGCGCCAGCGGCTTTTTCGGCTTGCGCTATGATCCGTTTCGAAACCGTTTCAATCTCGTCGTCAGTGAGCGTTTTTTCGCGCGGCTGCAACGTGACCTCGACAGCAAGGGACTTTTTGCCGTCGGGGACGCCCCTGCCCTCATAAACGTCAAAGAGCGCGACGTCGGTGATCAGCGTCTTCTCCGCCCCGCACACGGCCTTGATCAACGCTTCGGCGGCGATATCCGCATCGCAGACGAACGCGAAGTCGCGCTTGACCGGCAAAAGATCCGACGCGTCGAGCGCAGCCCGCGTCTTCACGCTCTTCCGGCGGCCGGCGGGGACAGCATCTAGCGCGACCTCGAATCCGTAGACGATGCCGTCCACATCCATCGCCTTCAAAACGCGCGGATGGATTTCGCCGAAAGCGGCGAGACGTTTTCCGGGACCGAGTTGCAGATAACCGGAACGGCCCGGGTGAAAATAGTCGGGGCCCGGCGCCACCGTTTGAAGGCTTGCAATGGGGGCGCCGGCGGCTTCAAGGGCGGCGATCGCATCGGCCTTCGCACTGAAAACGCCATCTTCCGTATACGGTCCGGTTGACCAGTGTCGCGGCGTCTCAATGCGGCGCGCGCCGGCGATAGAATCCTTGTGCCCGTCCGGCTGGTCGCTTTCATAGGTCGGCGCAACCTCAAACAGCGCAAGGTCCGCACGCCCGCGGTCCGCATTGCGCTGCAGGGCGGCGATCAGGTTCGGAAGAATGGAAGGCCGCATCACGCCGAGGTCCGACGAGATTGGGTTGGCGAGATAAAGTCCCGCGACTTTCATCTCATTAGGGCTGCGGAACAGCGCCGCATAGCGTTCATCGGTGAACGACCATGTCACCGCTTCCAACAGCCCGCGCGCAGCAAGCGCGCGACGAGCGCGGCCTCGTTTTTCCTGGGCGGGCGTCAGCTTCGGCGCCTCCACTGCGCTCGTCAGCGGCAGGGTCGCCGTCGGGAGGTGGTCGAAGCCGACGACGCGCGAAATCTCTTCAACGAGATCCGCCTTGCCTTCGATATCGGGCCGCCAGCTCGGAACGTCCACCTGCCACGGATCGGACTTGCGCACCTCGAAACCGAGCGCGGCCAGAATGCGTTCCTGTCCTTCCGGCTTCACATCCATGCCGGTGAGGCGAAGAACCTCCGTCGTCGGATAAAGCACTGTTCTTTCGAATGCCGGCACGGCGCCTGCAAGCTCGATTTTGCTGGGCGTTCCACCGCAAATATCAAGCACCAGCCGCGTCGCCATCTCAAGACCCGGCAGGATGAAGTTCGGATCGACGCCGCGCTCAAAGCGATAGCGCGCGTCGGAATTGATGCCGGTCCTGCGGCCTGTCTTCGCGGTGCGCAGCGGATCGAAATAGGCGCATTCGATAAAGACGTTGACGGTGTCTTGCGTCGAGCCCGTGTCTTCGCCGCCCATGATGCCGCCGAAGCCGAGCACGGCCGTGTCGTCGGCGATCACGGTCGTTGTTTCGTCGGCGTCATAGGTTTTGCCGTCCAGGGCGAGAAAACTTTCGCCCTCGCGGCCGAGACGCGCCTGGATTTCGCCCGACAGTTTGTCTGCGTCGTAAACATGAAGCGGCCGCGAACGGTCGTATGACATGTAGTTGGTGATATCGACGAGCGCATTGATCGGGCGGAGGCCGATGGCGCGGAGACGCTTTTGCAGCCATTCCGGGCTGGGCCCGTTCCTAACGCCTTTGATGTATCGGCCGGCAAAACAAGGACAGGCGTCTTCGACCCCTTTCGGAAAATGAAGGCCGATCTTCTGCGGGCTTTCGAATTCGCCCCTGATTGCTTCCGGCGCCGGCGTGCTCAGCCTGCCGAGGCCCGCAGCCGCCAGGTCTCGTGCGACGCCGTCAACGCCGTTCGTGTCCGGACGATTGGGCGTTACCTCGAAATCGATCACCGGGTCGTCGGCGCCGAGCCACGGCGCGACGGGATCGCCCACCTTCGCTTCCGCCGGCGCCTCGATAATGCCGTCGTGATCGTCGCCCAGCTCCATCTCGCGGGCCGAACACATCATGCCGAAGCTTTCAACGCCGCGGATTTTTGCTTTCTTGAGCGTCACGTCGATACCGGGCACATAAGCGCCCACCGGCGCGTAGGCGATCTTGATGCCCGCCCGCGCGTTCGGCGCGCCGCAAACGATCTGCATCTCGCCGTCTTTCGTCGCGACCTTGCAGAGTTTCAGCTTATCCGCATCGGGATGTTTTTCCGCTTCCAGCACCTCGCCAATAGTGAACGCGGCGAGACGGTCAGCGGGGTTGTCGACAGATTCAACTTCGAGGCCCACAGCGACCATCGTCTCGACGATTTCGCCAAGCGAAGCATCGGTTTCGAGATGCTCTTTGAGCCAGCTAAGGGTGAATTTCATTGAAAATCTTTCTTCTATTCAGACGCGGACGAGTTCCAATAGAGGTTCAAAAGCGTAGAGCGCCGGTCGTCGACCGGAAGGCTCCTCCAAACAAATCAAAAGCTCTTTTTCTTGTAGCGCGCGAACAAATCGCCGAGCGCTTGGGTCAGTAATGTTCGTTTCCCGAACAAATTTATTGATGCGAAAAACCGGATTAGCAAAAATGAAGTCCAGTGCTTGTTGACTCCATTTGGAAGATAACGCTTCGGTAAATTGGGCTTTGGAAATCTCATAAAGAGATTGAATTTGCTCTGCGATTTCCAGATTTCGATGCGCTTGCACCTCAAGTGCATTAAGAAAAAATATGCACCATTGTGTCCACGTATCGTGACGTGAGACATCTCGCATTTTTTCAATATATTCAGTTTTGTTTTCTTCCAGATACCTGCTGATGTAAAAATGGGGCTCAGAGATTTCGCCTTCTTTCCATAATAGCAATGTCACAAGCATGCGGCCCACTCGGCCATTTCCATCCTCAAACGGGTGCAGCGCCTCGAACTCCGCATGAGAAATTGCCGTTTTGAGAAGGCTCTGATTCTCAGTTTCCTCAATATATCGAAATAGTTTTTCCATTCCCTCCGATAGCTTTTGCGGAGAAATGGGAACAAACAGAATATCGCGTTTGGACTTTCCGGCGATGTAGTTCTGTTTAGTTTTGTACTGGCCGGGATTTTTTTCGGCGCCTCGCCCGAACCAAAGCAACGCCTGATGCAAAGCCCTCACAAGCCATTCAGAAAATGGCCGCCCTTCTTCAATTGCACGTTGTCCGGCTTTTAATGCTCGCTGATAAAGGACAGTTTCGATGACTTCGGAACGCGCCGCATTTTCGTTTTCTTCGTCACCCTCGACATCGGCTTCGTAGCGAAATATTTCATCGATCGTACTGACGGTTCCTTCCATGCGCGAGGAAATGACAGCCTCTTGATTTCGCAGAGGCGCCAATAAGATTTCGCTGTTGTGAAGCGTTTTCAATATTTGATCGAAACGAGAAATCGCACTCGTGGCGGAGGCCAAAGGCTTTAGGATCTTTTCGTAATCCAGTTGCACGGGTGGGAATGCATCGTTGTGGTAAAAAACGGCGTTCGACAGATCTAGTTCATTTCGGTTTTGCGGCGACATTCTCAATTTTGGTCTTCATTTCTGGCGAATTTTGGAGATCTAATGTTGCAGACTATCATGTATTCAAACCGAAACCCTTTGTCTATCAAATGTTCCCACTTCTGAAGGACAAACTCGCCTGCTTGGCGCAAATGAAGATCAAACTCCCCTCCTAAAAAAGATATCAATATCAGTCGATTAGCGACTCAACCCCACCGCCAGATTCGGCTGATCGAGCGGATCGAAGCCGTAATGCTCAAGCCATCTTGCGTCCGCCGCGAAGAAATCGCGCAGATCCGGGATGCCGTATTTCAGCATGGCGAGGCGATCGACGCCCATGCCCCAGGCGAAGCCCTGATACTCGTCCGGGTCGAGGCCGCAGTTTTTCAGGACATTCGGGTGGACCATGCCGCAGCCGAGTATCTCCATCCAGTCGTCCCCCTGGCCGATGCGGATTTCGTTTCCTACGCGCTCATAGCCGATGTCCATTTCCGCCGACGGTTCCGTGAACGGAAAGAAGTGCGGGCGGAAACGGGTCTTGACGCTGTCCACTTCGAAATAGGTCTTCGCAAAGGCTTCGAGCGTGCCTTTGAGGTGACCCATATGACTTTCTCGGTCAATGACGAGGCCCTCAACCTGATGGAACACCGGCGTGTGGGTTTGATCGGAATCGCAGCGGTAAACGCGCCCGGGAATGATAATCCGGATGGGCGGCTTTTGCTGCATCATGGTGCGGATCTGCACCGGGCTCGTATGAGTGCGCAGGAGCCTGCGCGAGCCGTCTTCTTTCGGTTCGAAGAAAAACGTGTCGTGCATTTCGCGCGCCGGATGATCTTCGGGAAAATTGAGCGCGGTGAAGTTATAGAAGTCGTCTTCAATGTCGGGGCCTTCGGCGACGTCGAACCCCATCGCCGAGAAGATCGCGACAATTTCCTCCGTGACCTGAGAAACAGGATGGATCCTGCCTTTCCGCTCCGGCCGAACGGGCAGCGTCACGTCGACTTTTTCCGTCGCCAGGCGCGCATCGAGCGCAGCCTCCTCAAGCGCCAGTTTTTTCGCGTCAATCGCCTCGCCGATGCGGGTTTTGAGACCGTTCAGCGCCGGACCCATTTCCTTGCGCTCTTCCGGGCTCATCTTCCCGAGCGTTTTCATCCGCTCGGAGACGACGCCTTTCTTGCCGAGAGCGGCGACGCGCACGTCTTCCAAGGCGCCGGCGTCGGCCGCGCCGTCGATCTTTGCGATCAGGTCCGTTTCCAGACTTTCCAGGTCGGACATTTGTCCGTCTCCCAATCTTCCACCAAAATGGCTTCCAACAAAAAAGCGCCATCCGTCGGATGACGCTTACCGGCGTTTTTCGCCATCGTCATCCGGTCAGGGGGCTCCGGTAAAGAACCCCTTGAAGCGCGTAAATGCGCGGAACGGCATGACGGCGGTATTTCTCATGAGTTCTCCATAAAAAAGCGGGCCCTCAATGTCGAGGGCCCGCGGGAACGCAACTGATTTACACAACACTGATACGCAACAGGATCCGGTTGGCGACGGGTTGCGGCGGCGTCGGCTGTCTGCCTAGGGCGCGGTTGCCGTCAGCAGGTATTCCTGATGGGCCGCGGCATAATCGGCGAGCTGCGGCGCGTCCGACGTAACGACAATTTCTGCAACCTTGTCATCCACGCAGGCCTTCAGCCGGAAGTTGGCGAAAACGTCGCCCGCCAGCTCTTCCCGGCAATCTGCGACGGCGTTTTCCACGATTTGCTCGAAAATCAAATCGTCACTGGCGGCGTCTAACGAAAAGTTATCATTCGGCGCGGCGCCGGTGTCGGTCATAACAGCGGTCAGACCGGCGAATGCGGCTGCCGCAATACTGGCAAAGTACAACATTTCTCTTTTCTTTCAATGCTCTAGCGTTTTGCAAAGCACTCCCCTGGGATTTTTTTGTTATCGTTGGGTGGACGATACATAGCAGTAAACTATACGGTTTTCAATAGTGAACGGTTTATTAAATATTTATTACTGCGGCATGGTTTCGTTAACATTCGGCGACAAACCCGACGGCGCGCATAAAAAACCCGGCACTGCGGAGCAGCCCCGGGTTTTTTGCTTGATACGATTTTTGTCCCGGTCAGGCGAGAGCCGATTTTGCCTTTTCCGCCAAGGCCTTGAACGCCTCCGGCTCATGGACGGCGAGATCTGCAAGCATTTTGCGGTCAACATCAATCCCGGCCCGCGAAAGGCCGTTCATGAAGCGGGCGTAGGTGAGACCCGCATCCCGCGCCGCTGCGTTGATGCGCTGGATCCAGAGAGAGCGGAAACTCCGCTTTTTGGCGCGTCGGTCGCGATAGGCGTACTGACCCGCCTTTTCCACGGCCTGATTGGCGACGCGGAAGGTGTTTTTACGCCGACCATAATAGCCCTTGGCGCGTTTGATGATTTTGCGGTGCCGGGCGTGAGACGCAGGGCCGGTGGATACGCGTGCCATCTGGTCCCTCCTTACCGGTCGTACGGCATGTAGCGCTTGACGATAATCTCATCCTGTTTGGAGAGCACTTCCGTTCCGCGCTGCTGGCGTATGTATTTGGCGTTGTGGCTGATGAGGCGGTGGCGCTTGCCGGCGACCCCATGCTTGATTTTGCCGCTGGCGGTCACCTTAAACCGCTTCGCCGCAGCCTTCTTGGTCTTCATCTTGGGCATTTCGCTTATCCTGAAAGGGCCCTTTCGGGCGAGCAACAAAACCCGCCAGGGCATGCCTTTCGGCCCGGCGAGCAGATTTGAGCGGCGGGTTATACGCCGAAGCCGCTCAGTTTCAAGGGTTTTTGTCTACTGTATCAACAAAAAGGCGCCGCCGGCGACCGCCGCGATGGAAGCGACCCATAATACGGGCTGCGCCGATTTCGGCAGGTGTTTTGCCCAGTCAATCATCGTCCAGCACTCCCCTGTTGCCTCCGTGATATGGGAGCGGACGGCGCGCATCCCGCTGTCAGGTCACAATTGCGAGATTCTGCGGCTTTCAACGCCCATCGCCGAACCGGCGTCTGGGCGCGACGAAAGGTCTGGCGCCGCCGGCGGCGTTGCCGGATAGTGAGCCGGTATCAAGCCAGTTCGCCGTCTTTCCACGAAGGATCCGGCCCGGTGACCATTTCAAGCTCAGGCATTTTGAGCGCTCGCGCAGGGCGCGCGCCCATGCGCAGTCGACAGCGCAAACAGCGCTTCGTTCTGGATTTCCGGATCGAGCCGATTATCATCGCGTAGCAAGGGGACAACAAACGGATGTGCGGTTGCGTTTAACTCACGCCATATTCCGGGAGCGCCGTGCGCCGGCGTATTTGTCGGCGTTTATCCTTGCATGCGCGATGGCGCTCGCAACTCCCGCCCAGGCCCAAGAGGCGGAAGACGCGCGAGAGCCCGTCGCCGAGATACCTTACCGGTTTGATTACAACGGCTGGATTACGGTGCCGGTCACCGTCAACGACGAAGGGCCTTATGACTTTATCGTCGACACCGGCGCCACGCTGTCTGTCGTGTTTGAGAACCTCGATGAAAAACAGACCTTCCCTTACGTACAGGGCGAGCCGCGCCGAATTCTCGGCCTGATCGAAGCCAACGATCTTCCGCCGCGATACATCGGAGAAATCGCATCCGGCGGACAGGTGATGGAAAATCTCGTCAGCGTCGTCATCGCTGACTGGCTTGCGCCACGTGCAACGCCGCAGGGCGTTCTCGGTCTCGATTTCCTCGCACAATACTCAGTATACGTTGATCCGTCGACGAGAACGATCAAACTCTATGACAGCAACCTGCCGGCCGTCGTCGAGGAAAGAGGCTGGTCGAAAGTTCGCATGGAGCCGAAATCCTTTGGCGACAGCGTCAGGCCGCTCTATGTGGTCAGGGCGCGCATACGCACAAAAGGGTACCCGTTCATTCTTGATCTCGGCGCTTCCGGCACCATCATCAATATCCCGGCGCTGCGCGATATGCTGTCGATGCGCCGCATCACCGTGCGCAGTTCCTCTATATCGTCGCGCATGCCGCGCGTGCATGACCTGTTCGGAAACGAGGCAAAGTCCCGATTGGTCCGCATACAGCGCATGAAGATTGGCCGCGCCACCTGGCGTGACAAGATTGTCAGCGTCTACAACTCGAAAGTTTTCAACGAACTGGGGGTCGGCGATACGCCTTACGGGCTGCTTGGCGCCGACATGATACGCGACCGGCGCATTGTGCTCGACTTCCCCGAAAATCGGCTGCATATCGGCCCCACAGTCAAGAGACGCGACGCGCCGAGCAACTAAAATCCGAAGAAGGGAACAGGGGTGCACTGTGAGCAAAAATTTGAATAGCCGCGTCTGCGGCGCGGTGATCGCGAGTATAGCTTTTGTCGGCGCCGCACAGGCCGCGGACATTGCCGTCATTCACGCCGGGCGCCTGCTGGCGACGCCCGGCGGCGACGTTGCGTCTGAGCAGACCATCGTCATACGCGACGGCGTCATTGAGTCAGTCACGCCCGGTTATGCAGACGCGCCCAATGCGGGGCCGGACGATCGCGTTACCCTGCACGACCTGAAGGACTATTTCGTTTTGCCGGGCCTCATCGACAGCCACGTGCATCTCACCAGCGAGCTTGGACCGCGCGGCAAGATATCCGTCGTCGAGGACTCAGACGCCGACACGGCGCTGGTCGCCGCCGGCTACGCAAAAAAGAACCTGATGGCAGGCTTCACCACGGTGCGCGACGTTGGCGCCCGCGGCGACGATGCAATCTTCGCCCTGCGCGACGGGGTTGCTCGCGGCGATGTCATTGGCCCGCGAATTTTCGCATCGGGCCATACGATCTCGCCCACCGGCGGTCACGGCCAACGCCACGGCTATCGCAACGACGTATTTCACGTCATCAAAGCGAGCGGGGTTTGCGACGGTGTCGCGGAATGCCGCAAGGCCGTGCGCGAGCAGGTCCGCCGGACGGCGGACCATATCAAGCTCGTTTCGACGGGCGGCGTTCTGTCCGAAACCGCGGCCGGCACAGGTCAGCAGTTTTTTGACGACGAGCTGAAAGCCATCATGGATACGGCCCACGCCATGGGCCGCAAAGTGACGGCGCACGCGCACGGCGCCGACGGCGTGAACGCGGCGTTGCGTGCCGGCGTCGATTCCATCGAACATGGCACGTTTTCGAACAACGAATCTTTCCGGTTATTCAAACGCAACGACGCCTATCTCGTTCCGACAATTCTCGCCGGCGTCACCGTCGCCGAACTCGCCGACGACCCGGACAGCTTTCTGCCCCCGCCGGTGCGCGCCAAGGCGAAGCAGGTCGGGCCGCAGATCCTCGACATGACCCGCGCCGCACACGCCGCCGGCGTCAAGATTGCCTTTGGCACTGACACGGGCGTTTCAAAACACGGCGACAACGCGCGCGAATTGTCGCTTCTCGTTCAGGCCGGCATGACGCCCATGGAAGCGATCAGGTCGGCCACGGTCATCGCCGCGGAACATCTCGGCCATTACGACAAATTCGGGTCCATCGAGACCGGCAAGTTCGCCGACATCATCGCCGTCGACGGCGATCCGCTTGAAGATGTTGCCGAGCTTGAAGACGTCGATTTCGTGATGAAGGAAGGCGTTGCGTACAAAGCGCCGTAACGGGCGCCCTTGCTTCAAAATGCGGGGTTTAATCTCCGTGATCTCAAGCGGTTGCAGCGTCGCTCGGCGCCTAGCGCCCCCGCGCGAGCTTCAATCGTTCGACCGATTCCGCGGGCCAGTATTCTGAGCGGCGGTAATATTCCTTCACGACGGGAATGTCGTGGGAGAGCGTCACCCATGGCTGCTTCGACGATGTGTAGATGTGAATGTCCGGCGTAATGGCGTCGGGATCGTCAAGGCTCGCCGCACGCAGAAACGCGACCTTCGGCCCGATGCCGGGATAGTGGTTCCAGAGAGCGACCCAGCAATCCGCACACCGCACAATCGTCTGGCCGCGTCCGCTTTCCGACAGCGTTGCAATTGGCGCCGGCTTACCTTCGCGCACCTCAACGCAATCGGTCTCCACGAGCGCGTTGATCGCGAATGCGGAACCGGTTTCCCGTTGACACCACCGGCAATGACAACAATGCACAAACAGCGGCGACGCAGTGAGCGCATATCGCACGACGCCGCAGGCGCAGCCGCCGGTTACGGGAAGGTCGCTTTGATCCATGGCGAACCCTTCTGGCTGCATCGGATTAAGTGTAGCGGCGAAAACGCGCGGTCGCCAAGATCGACGCAATCGGACATTGCGCGAAACCGCGCGCCATGATCGAAGACAGGCGATATGGACACGCCATCCTCCCAAAACAAAAGCCAGCCTCAAATAGCCGGGCGCCCGCCGCGACGGGCCGCCTTCGCGCTGTTGCTTGTGGGCGCCCTGTGCGCCGGGATGGGCCAGACCATCGTTTTTTCCGTGCTGCCGCCGCTGGCGCGGGAGATTGGCCTCAGCAACCTGCAAACCGGGCTCATCTTCATGGTGTCCGCGTGTTTCTGGGTCATTATGGGACCGATCTGGGGACGGGCCAGCGATCAGCGCGGGCGGAAGTTCTTCATTGTCATCGGCCTTGTCGGTTTCGCCGTCTCGATGACGCTCTTTGCAACAAGCATCCGGCTCGGCCTCGTCGGTGCGCTTTCCGGCATGCCGCTTTTCATTCTGATCGTGGTGACGCGAAGCCTTTACGGCATGATCGGCTCCGCCGGACCGCCCGCGGCGCAGGCCTACATCGCCGACAGGACGAGCGCCGCGGACCGCACTTCCGGGATGGCGGGGTTTACAGCCGCCTTTGGCCTCGGCGCCATGCTTGGCCCCGGCTTCGGCGCCGCGGCGGCGGTTTTCGGCGCAATCGCGCCGTTTTACGCCATGGCTGCGCTGGCGACGGTCATGGCCGTTTCCGTTTTCCTGTACCTGCCGGAAAACACCGCGCCGACAGCCCGCAAGGCGCCGGCGCGCGTGAAGCTGTTCGACCGACGCCTCACCGCAATCATGCTCTTCGCCATGCTGAGCGGGGTTATCAATTCGATCCCCATGCAGACGATCGGGTTTTATTTCATCGACAGCCTCGGCTATTCGACCGCGGAGGCGCCGCAAATTGTCGGCGTCGGATTGATGGGCGGCGCCATGGCGTCGCTGTTTTCGCAACTTGTCGTCGTTCAACGTTTCCGCCTTGAGCCGCGCACGCTGATGCGCGTCGCGCCGGCGTTTTATGTTTTCGGCCACCTGCTCATCTGGACCGTGCCGGCTGTCGGCACCGTCATATTCGGCCTCGTCATCGCCGGGTTCGGCGCGGGCCTCGCCATGCCGGGCGTTGGCGCCGCCGCGTCCCTCGCGGTAAAATCGGACGAACAGGGCGCCGCCATCGGTCTCGTCAACGCCGCCGGCGCCTCGGGCTTCATCATTTCGCCCTTTATCGGCATGAACCTTTACGCCCTCTCGCCCCAGGCGCCCTTCATGTTCACGATGACGCTGGCCGCTGCGGCTGCGATTTTCGCGCTGGCGAGCCGAACCATCGGATCGGCGCGGGCGGGCGTTGAGGATATCGCCGACGAAGGCCCCGCATCCGCGCCATATCGCTAGGCGCTATTCCGCCGCTTCGACCGCCGCATCGTCATCGTCAAAGAAGAGAATGTCGCCGGGCTGACAATTCAGTTCCTTGCAGATCGCTTCGAGCGTCGAGAAGCGAATGGCTTTGGCCTTGCCTGTTTTCAGAATGGACAAATTGGCGATCGTCACGCCGACGCGCTCGGAGAGCTCCGTCAGCGACATGCCGCGATCGAGCAGCACGCGATCCAATTTGACCGAAATCGTCATATTAGACTGTTAAATCCTGTTCTTCTTTCAGGGTCGCGGCGTCGTTAAAAACCGTCGACAGGGCAAAGGCGCAAAGAATAACGATCCATGGCGCCGGCGAAATTTCGATAATCAGGCCTTCGACGTCCGCAATGCCGGCGACAGCGATCGCCTCCGCCGCAATCCAGACGGCGTAAACCGACAATTGTGCGATGACGCCGGCATAGCCCATTCGCCGAAGACGCTGGCCGTTTTCACGAACGAATGCGTTGCCTGCCGCAACATTGCGCAGCACTTGCAGCATCTCGGTAATAATGAAGACGCCCGCGGCGATCATGATGATGTCGACAGCCGATTGCGTATAGATCGCGGCCGCCGTCATGTCCGGATCGACGGCGGCGCCAATAAAAACCGTCGGCCAGCGCGCTTCCGGATCCGCAGGATCGCCGCCGAAGCGCAGCGGGAAGAATGGAACGCGCGCAGCCGTTCCAATAACGGTCACAAGAACAAACACCATCGCGATGCGCGTGATCCGCAAGACCTTTGTCAGCACGGCCACGGCGCCGTCGCCGGCGCACGGCGCCGCACGAAGATTATCGGCGGTCGGCGCGGTCATACGGTAAGATCCTGTTCTTCCTTCATGCGCGCGCCCTCGCGGAAAACTTCGCTGAGAACGAAAACCGCAATAATGGCGAGCCAGGCGATCAGTTCGATATCGATATCGAGATCGGCGCCGAAGATGAGCCCAAGAAAGCTGAAAACGAATTTCGCGCCCTCGCCGATCAGCAGCGCATAACCGACCTGCCGGAAACGGTCCGCGTTCTCCTTCACAAAGGGCGAGCCGAAGCGAAGCGTTTTCAAAATTTCCAGAAGGCGGGTGACCACGTAAAGCATCACGAGAACCGTGATGAAATTGAAGGCGACGTCGAAATAACTGCTCCGACTGGCGGAGAGATCCCCGTCGATCTCTACATTGTCCATGCCGGAGACCACCTCGCCGACGCCCGAGGCCAGCGGCATGAAAATCATCGCCATGGTTAAGCCGAACAGCACGACGAACAGAATAATGCGCGTGACATGCAGGCCGACGGCTAAAATCGACGAGAGCGAACCCTTCCCGATCGCACGCATAACTCTATCCTCCGATTTACCGATACGGGACTTGTCAAAAACGCCTAACTGACCGCAAACATGCACAGGATCGTCTGGCACGGGGCGAGCGCTCCCGCGGGTCCCCCGTCCGCCGCCGCGCCGGGCACAGGCGCGGCAAGGCCGATCAGGCAGGCGGCAGCGAGGGCGATGAGCGCCAGCGCCGCCGCAGCATGGGCGATTCTGGCCATCAGGCCAGCCCGGCGAAAGAACCGACGGCCGTTACGTAGCCTGCGCCGACAAGGGTGATCGTGACCAAAACGGCCAGACCATTGACAATGCCGCCGATACCGCCGAAATTAGTTGTCGAGTTTTTGCGTGACATGGGGTTTCTCCTTTTCTTTTCCCGTGTTGGATTGACGCGACTCATTCTGATTTCTTAAGCGGTCGGTTCGTCCGGCCGCTTTTTTTTCGCCTCTTTTTGGGCTTTCTGTTGCGTCGGTGTTTCCGTCGTCTTGTTGATTATCGATATACACTTATTGAAAAACGATGCAAGGGGTTTTGTCGAAAAACGATAATTTTTTTTCGATAAGAGATAAAAATATGGGCGAAAATGTGCGGAAACTGCTTTCAAATCGATTGATTATCGCCACGCACAACGATGGAAAGATAAAAGAAATCAATGAGTTAGTCCGGCCATACCGCATCGCGGCGACATCGGCGGGAGAGCTTGGCCTCGACGACCCGGAAGAGACCGGAAAAACCTTCGCTGAGAACGCCGCCATCAAGGCTCACGCCGCCGCCGGGGCCTCCGGGCTGCCGGCTCTGGCTGACGATTCCGGCCTTGCGGTCGCGGCGCTGGACGGGGCGCCCGGCATCTATTCGGCCCGCTGGGCGGGAGACCCAAGAGATTTCGGCGCCGCAATGGCCAAGGTAAAACAAGCGCTTCAGAACGCCGGCGCCGACGACTTTTCCGCGAAATTTGTCTGCGTGCTGTGCCTCGCCTGGCCCGACGGCCATGAGGAGTTCTTCACCGGCGAGGTTCACGGGACCCTGTCCTTCCCGCCGCGCGGCGATCAGGGCTTTGGCTACGATCCGATACTTGTGCCCGACGGATTTGAGGAAACCTTCGCGGAAATGACCTCCGCGGAAAAGCGGGCCCTCTCCCACCGGGCGCGGGCTTTCGACAAGTTCAGGACCGCATGTCTGCCGCCCCTCTGACGCCCCTCGGCCTGTACGTGCACTGGCCCTTCTGCGCGCGCATCTGCCCCTATTGCGACTTCAATGTTTATCGCGATCGCGGCGTCGACGCAGATGCGTGGTCGGCTGCGCTCGTCGCCGACCTTGAATACTGGGCGCGGCGCATTGAGCGGCGCCGGCTTTCCAGCATTTATTTTGGCGGGGGCACGCCATCTCTCGCGCCGGTTCCCGTGATCGCCGAAATCATCGCCGCGGCGGAACGCCTGTTCGGTCTCGACGCGGAGGTTGAAGTCACGCTTGAGGCGAATCCGGGCGACGCAGACAAAAAACGCATGGGCGCCTTTGCAGAGGCGGGCGTCAACCGTCTCTCGCTTGGCGTTCAGTCCTTTGACGACGAGGCGCTGAAATTCCTGGGCCGCGATCACAATGCGGCCTCAGCGCGGCGCGCCATCGCCATGGCGCAGGAATGTTTTGAAAACTCTTCGTTCGACCTGATCTACGGCAGGCCCGACCAAAGCGAAGATGATTGGCATGCTGAGCTGTCGGAAGCCCTTTGTTTCCAGCCAACGCATCTTTCGCTTTATCAATTGACCATCGAGCGGGGCACGGCTTTCGCAACGCAGGTGAAGGCGGGCCGGTGGACCCCGGCGGAGGAAGAACGGCAGGCGCGCCATTATGAAATTGCACAGGACTTAACAAAGGCCGCCGGCCTTGACCCGTATGAGGTTTCCAACCACGCCGCGCCCGGTCATGAGTCCCGCCACAATCTCATTTACTGGCGCTATCACGACTATGTGGGGATTGGCCCCGGCGCCCATGGCCGGTTGACCGTGAACGGCGAACGCATCGCGACAAAGGCCCTCGATCGCCCCGACGCATATCTTCAGCAAATCGATCAGCGCGGCGACGGCGCCGAAACAATCGAAATCCTTGGCGATGAGGCGCAACTGATAGAGCGCCTTTCGATGGGGTTGCGCCTTTCGGAAGGCGTTCCGCTTTATGCTGACGATTACTTCTATCGCGACGAAGGGCGGGCTGGACGGCTGGCCCGACTGATCGAAGACGGCTACCTCGCCCATGATTGCGGCGCGCTGCGCGCCACCGATACGGGGCGGCCGGTCCTGAACCGGCTGATCTACGAGCTGATCGGCTAAAAAGCCTCTAGAACCCGGCGGCGAAGCTCTGCGGCGCCGGATCGACCACCTGAATGCCGCCCGGCTGGATTTCAAGAATTGCAAGACCGCGCTCCACCGAACCGTCACGGTTGAGACGAAAGAGACCGTCGGCCCCGAAATAGCCGTTCGGATCGGTGATGGCGTTTACCGAAAACCGGTTGCGCCGCCGCTGTGTCGCACCAAGCCGCGCCGAAAGCAGCGTTGCGTCATAGGCGAGCGAGGCGAGCCGCGGCGGCGGCGCGCCAAAGGCCGATGCGTAGCGATCTTCAAAATTGCGGGTAATCGCCGGATCAGGGGCGGCGAACCAGCCGCCGCGCAGAGCCGGCTCCCGGGTCAGCCGGGGATTGTTCCATGCGGAAACGCCGAGCAGTTTCACGCGTGTGATATCCACATTGTAATAGGGAAGCAGCGGGGCGAGCGCACGCAACAGCGTTCCCTGTTCCGGCATCAGCACTGCCTGATAACCTTCCGTATACCCCGTTTGACCGTCCTCGTTTTGCGGGGCGGCGGAACGGTCGCCGTCAAACTCGTGGCGCAGTTCAAGGGGAACGATCTGCTTTGAGTATCGCGCAAGCCGCTTGGCGGGCTCCAGCATGAGTTCCGGCTCCTGCTGATAGCGCTCCTCATGAACAATGACGCCGCCGCGGGAAAAAACTTCCTGAGCAAAGGCGCCTGAGACCCGCGATCCATATTCGCTGAGCGGCGCCAGGAGACCGAACCGCGAGATTTCCTGCTGCATGGCGAAATCGGTGACGCGCTGGATTTCGAGTTCCGGCGGGAAGCTCAAAAGATAAACGCCGTCGCCCGCAACTTTCAGGTCCGACGAAAACGCAATCATCGGCGCATCCGCTGCACGCGCGACGGGCGCAGTCGCCGCAGTCGATTCAGAAAAAAGCGGCCCGAGAATGATCTCCGCGCCGTCGGCCAGCGCCGAGCGCGCCGCCGCGGCGGCGCCGTCCGGCCGGCCCTTCGTATCTTTGGGGATCAGGAGAAAGCGATTGTCGCCGGCGTCAAAAGCGGCAAGCTGGGCCGCATCGAACATCGCCGAGGCGACTTTCCGGGCCGCCTCATTAGGCGCAGTGAACGGAAGAAGCAGCGCAACGCGCACCGGCTCGTCATCGCGCAGATGACGGGGGCGGACAAAGCCGCGCCGGTCATAGCGCGTCTTTTCTTCAAATTCCGGTTCCGGAAGGGGCTCGACGACGGGGCGGTCGTCCGGCTGGGAAATCACCGGTCCGGTGGTCCGTGTCGGCGCGGAGGTCTCGCAAGCCAGAAGCGCGGCGGAGACCGCAATCACTACGCCGGCCTTTAACAGCGCCGCCAGTCTCAATCCCATATCCGAAGTCCCTCTGTCCCTAATCCGCCGGCGCCCGGCGACATCCCTGGTCGCTGCCCTGATCGCCGCGCCGGGCGCGGCCCGGCGGAAACTAGCCCGCCCCGCCGCGCCGGTAAACAACGCAGGCGCGGCGCGCGAACCCTTTTGGCGGAACCCGCCATTTGACGAAGACCCTGCGCCGGTCCCATCAAGAGCCCATGAGAGAGGATGCGATATCCCTGAAACCCGGCCTTTATGTGACCGCGACGCCCATCGGCAATCTTGGCGACATCACCTACCGCGCCGTTGAAATTATGAAGGGCGCCGATCTGATCCTCTGCGAAGACACCCGCCAGACCGCAAAGCTTTGCGCCGCATACGACATCAAAACCCCGCGCACGGCTTATCAGGAACACAACGCGGCGCGGGTCCGGCCGGAGATTGTGAAACGTCTGGAGAGCGGCGGGGCCGTTTGCCTCGTCTCCGACGCCGGGACGCCGCTGATCGCCGATCCCGGATTTAAACTGGTGCGCGAAGCGGTAGAGGCGGGCGTTGACGTGTTTCCGGTTCCGGGGCCGTCTGCCGTAATTGCAGCCTTGAGCGCATCGGGCGCGCCTTCCGACCGTTTTACCTTCGGCGGATTTCCGCCGCCGAAAAAAGGCGCCCGGCGGAAGTTTTTCGATGGCTTCGCAGATACGCGGGGCACGCTGGTTTTTTACGAGACCGGCAACCGGCTGGGAGACAGCCTTGCCGACATGAAGGACGCGCTGGGCGACCGCGAGGCTGTCGTCGCGCGCGAGTTGACAAAAATTCATGAAACTTTTTACCGGGGCGCCCTCGGAACCCTCGCATCGGACTTTGCAGACGCAACGCCGAAGGGCGAAATCGTGGTTCTCGTGTTTCCAAAGGCTGAAGCGGCGCCGGACGAGAGTGAAGTCAACTCCTTTCTGTGCGGCGCACTCTCGCAAATGAGCGTCAAGGAAGCGGCCGCGGCGGCCGCGGAAAAGTTCAGCATGCCGAGACGCATCGCTTATGAGCGCGCCCTCGCCCTTCGCGATAATGCGGCGCCGGGCGAAAAACCGTGACGGCGGGAGCAACGAACGAAAAGGCGGCGCGGCGTCGATCGGAGCGGTTCGGCCGGAGATCCGAATGGGCCGCCGGCCTTTTTCTGCAACTCAAAGGCTACCGCATTCTGGCGCGCCGTTACCGCGCCCATAGCGGCGAGATCGATCTCGTCGCTCGGCGGAACCGCATCGTCGTCTTCGTCGAAGTGAAAAGCCGCGCTGCGCTCGATAATGCGGCCGGCGCTGTGACGGCGCAGGCCCGTCGCCGGATCGAAAGGGCCGCAGACATGTTCATCGCCCGCCACCCCCGCCTTGCCGATTGCGAGATGCGTTACGATATCGTCGCCGTCGCGCCCTGGCGTGTTCGGCATTTGCGCGCCGCCTGGCGGTTCGGCGAATGACGCAACCCAAACAAACCAAAGGTGATGTAATGTCCAAGACCCCTCTTCGCACCGCCCTCGCTCTTTTCGCGATGCTTGCCGCCGCGGCCTGCGCATCCAGCCGTTCCCTCGATGAGAGCTTCTCCGACATTGCCGGCAATGCCGACCTCAAAGGCATTCTCTTCACCGATCGCACCCATGACTATGGCGACATCGACATCACCCTTTACGAAGGCCGCCTGATGCTCACCGGCGCCATGCGCACGGAAACCGGACGCGCCAAGCTGATCGAAAACGCCTGGAAAGCAGACGGCGTTGATCAGGTGATCGATGAAGTGATCGTCGGCGAGCGAACGTCATTCGGACAGGGGCTTGCCGATACGCGCATCGACCAAACGCTGAAAGCAAAGCTGATCGCCGACGGCGACGTCGTGTCGACCCGATACAAGGTCGCCGTCTCGCGCGGGACCGTTTATCTGATCGGCGCGGCCCGCACTGAAGAAGAACTGAAAGAGGCCGTGTCGCTCGCCCGGACCATCGGGGGCGTCGACAGGGTCGTCAGCTATGTCGCCGTGGGCGCCCCGGACGATCCGCAATAGCCGCAAATGGCGGGCGAGACAGCACGCCAATGACCATTCAACCATTCAAGGAGCCGGCCCATGTTGAAAATCGCTATCCAGATGGACCCGATCGAGCATGTAGACGTCCATGCGGACACGACCTTCGACATGGCGCTCGAAGCGTTCTCGCGCGGCCACGAAGTCTCCGTTTACGGACCGGATTCCCTTTATCTCTATGACGGCGCCGTGCGCGCCCGCACCCAGCGCATTGACGCCATAAAGCGCGAACAGGGCGCCCACGTTAACCTTTCCGACCCGGCGCTGCACGATCTTCGCGAAACCGACGTCGTCCTCATCCGGCAGGACCCGCCCTTCAACATGGCCTACATCACGGCCGCTCAAATCCTGGAGAGACTGACGCCCGAAACACTGGTTCTTAACGATCCGCGGGCCATTCGAGACGCTCCGGAGAAACTTTTCGTAACAGAATTTGAAGGCCTGACGCCGCCGACGATGATCACCCGTGATATGAATTCAGTGCGGGATTTCCGGCGTGAACATGGCGACATCATCGTAAAGCCTCTTTACGGCAATGGCGGCGAAGGGGTGTTTCGGGTGAAGCCGGACGACGGGAATTTCAACGCCCTGTTGGAACTCTTTGTACAGACCTATCGCGAACCGATGATTGCGCAGAAATTCATTCCGGCTGTGTCGAGCGGCGATAAGCGAATCATTCTCCTCGATGGCGAGGCGGTGGGCGCGATCAACCGCGTGCCTGCAAAAGGCGAGACCCGCTCAAACATGCATGTGGGCGGCCGTGCGGAAGCGGTGGAGATGAATGCGCGCGATCAGGAAATCTGCGACGCCATCGGGCCGGCGCTGAAGGAACGCGGCCTCGTATTCGCCGGCATTGACGTCATCGGCGACTATCTGACCGAAATCAACGTCACGTCTCCCACCGGCGTGCAGGAAGTCCGCCGCTTCGGCGGCGCCGACATTTCCGCCCTGCTCTGGGACTGGGTAGAGGGACGACTGGAAAAATGATCGACGCGCGCCACACTCCCTCTCTGCAACCGGATGCGGCGCTGCATCACGTCAGCGAGGCGCCATGACAACGGAGCCCACAACGGACAAGCTGCGCGTCGCGCTCTTTTCCGGCAACTACAATTACGTGATGGACGGGCCCGTGCGCGCGCTGAACAAGCTGGTGGCGCATCTGGAAAAGCGCGGCCATGACGTGCTGGTGTTCGCGCCGACATCGAAGGACAGCTATCTCGACCACGCCGGCGAGCTCGTATCGCTGCCGTCCTGCCCCGCGCCGCGCCGGCCGGAATACCGGATCGCGATCGGTCTGCACGGCGCATCAAAAAAACGCCTGGCCGATTTCGCGCCGACCCTTATCCATATCGCCGCGCCCGATCTTGGCGGGCTCGGGGCGCTCAACTATGCGCGCAGGAACAACATTCCCGCCGTCGCGTCGTTTCACACGCGCTTTGACACCTACCCGCGCTATTACGGCGCCGCCTGGGCGGAAAAGTACCTGACGAAATACATGCGGTATTTCTACGGCCGCTGCGAGCATGTCTATCCGCCGTCCCAGTCCATGGCCGACGAACTTTTGCGCGACGGCATTGGCCGCGAGATGCGCTTGTGGACCCGCGGGGTCGACAGCGCGCTGTTCAACCCGGAAAAGCGCGACGTGGAATGGCGCCGGTCTATGGGGCTCGATGACGGCGACATCGCGGTGCTGTTTGTGGGACGGCTCGTCCTGGAAAAAGGCATCGACCATTTCGCCCGAAGCCTTGCGGCGGCGCGCAAGGCGCATCCGAATTTGCGGGCGCTGATTGTGGGCGGCGGCCCGGAGCGTGACTCTTTCGAAGAGCGTTGCCCGGACGGCGTCTTCCTAGGACATCAGGGCGGCGAAGACCTCGCACGCTCCTATGCCAGCGGCGACATTTTCTTCAATCCGTCAATTACCGAAACCTTCGGCCAGGTCACGCTCGAAGCCATGGCGTCCGGCCGGCCGGCCCTTTGCGCCAACGCCGCCGGGAGCCTTTCGCTGGTCGATGACGGAACGACCGGTTTCATCGCTCAGGACAATGTCGAGGATTTCACTGAGAAACTGACGCGCCTTGCCGGCGACGCGGAGCTGCGCGCGGAAATGGGCGCGGCCGGCCGCGAGAAAGCGCTGACATATTCCTGGGACGCAGTGCTCGACGACCTGATCCACAATTACCGCGACGCCATGACGACTTTTGAGGGCGGGGCGGGGCGACCCGACAACACGCTGCCAAAGGCGGCGTAACAAAAATCATGGGCGGACACGACACAGAAGAGGGCGGGCGACGATGCGGATAGCCGATATCTGCGAATTCTACAGCGAGCATGGCGGCGGCGTGAAAACGTATGTCGACCAGAAGCTCGAAGCGGCTGCGCGCCTCGGACAATGGGTCAGTATTATTGCGCCGGGTCCGGAAGATCGCCGCGAGACGCGACATGGCGGCGAAGTGATCTGGGTGAAATCGCCGACGCTGGCGCCGGATCCGCGTTACCATCTGTTCTGGCGATCGGCGCCCGTTCATCAGATCCTTAATGAACTCGGTCCGGATCTTGTCGAAGCGTCATCCACATGGCGCGGCGCATGGATCGCCGCGGGCTGGCCGGGGACGGCGCCGAAAGTCATGTTCACTCACCAGGACCCGGTTGCGGTTTACCCGCAGACGTTCCTGACGCCATTCCTCAGTGCACGAACCGTCGACCGGCTCTGTTTCTGGTTCTGGGCCTATCTTCGCCGCCTCACCGACCAGTTCGATTCCGTTGTCGTCGGCGGCGACTGGCTTGCAGAACGTCTTGAGAATTACGGCGTCAAACGCACGGTGCATGCGCCCATGGGCGTCGACAAGGCGCTTTTCTCTTACGAACTGCGCAGCGACGCGGCGCGCAACGAAATGCTGCTTGCCTGCGGCGTGCGCGACCCGAAGGCGAAGCTCTTTGTCGCCGTCAGCCGTCACCACCCGGAAAAACGCATCGGCGCCATGATCCGCGGCTTTGAAGCCTTTGCAAAAGATCAACCGGCCGGGCTCTATCTTATTGGCGACGGGCCGAACCGGCGCTCCGTGGAAAAACGCGCCGCCGGGGCGCCCGGCGTCCATGTTGCAGGCCCCATTCGCGACCGCAGCCGGCTCGCCCGCCTGCTCGCCAGCGGGGATTACTTTCTCCATGGCGGGGCCGCGGAAACCTTCGGCCTCGTCGTCGCCGAAGCGCTCGCTTCCGGCCTGCCGCTGATCACGCCGGATATGGGCGGCGCCGCGGAGCTGACGCATCCGACCTATGCCGAGACCTATCGTGCAGGCGATGCGTCGGCGCTTCACGCCGCCATGAAGCGTATCACCGATCGCGACTGGCGCACCCTGACGACAGCGGCGCGCGCCGGCGCAAAACGCATCAATACGCCGACAGATCATTTTGAAATTCTGTTCGGACATTATGCGAAGCTGGCGGAAGAAAAACGCGTCGCCCGCGTCGCCGCCTAAACAGGCGCCTTATCGTCCCAGTCCCGATCGCGCAGATTGGAATTGAAAAATTTGCGCGCCTTCAGGCGCGGCTCCAGAAACCTGTAGAAAAACCAGTCGCGCCCGAACGCCGGCATGAAGTTGTACATAAGCCGTTCGGGCAGCGTCCAATCGATTCTGCCGCGATCGGCGCGCCGCGCCGACGTCAGGCACCAGTGGTCGCGATCGTACAGAATGCGTCCATGCTTCGCGACGCGATGAGACAATTCATGATCGGCGACGGTGTATGGCCAGATCGCCTGCGCATAACCCCCGGTCTTTTTCATCACAGACATGCGAAAGCACTGGCCGTAGCCGCCCGTGTGACCCTGATTGCGCAGGAGCCATGCGACGGCGGCCCCTTTCGTCTTGGCAAACCACGACGCAAACGGACCGGCGTCGGAATAGACGCCAAACGCAAAGGCCGCGACGACGTCCTCGCCCCGGTCGAAAAGCCGCTCGGCGCGGGCGAGATATTCCGGCGGATAAATCGTATCCGCATCGCAAAGAGCGACCAGTTCCGTTTCAGTGGCGGCGATCCCGGTTTCAAGCGCCTGGATGCGTCCGGGACGATCGTCGGACAGAATGCGGATTGTCCGGCCCGGGTTGTCCGCCGCGGCCTGTTCCATAATGGCGCGGGTCTTGTCCGTCGATTTGTTGTCGACGAGGATAATGACGGCGTCCGATACGGTCTGCTCCAGAAGGGATTTCAGGGTCGCGGGGAGGAAGACCTCCTCGTTATAGGCGGGGATGACGACGCTCCAGCGCCCGGTCCGGTCCGCCGGCGTTGCCCCATCTGTCCCGGTCTTGTAGGCAGTCATGCTTCGTCGCGCCCGGCTGCTGTTTCTTATCGCCCGGGCCGCTTCTAGTTGGTCGGACAATGAAAAGAAACTGCGGATGGCGTTGATCAACTGGACGGCGGTGGGAGCGCGCGTCAGCGGCCGGTGGGCCGCCTTGCGCGAACGCGACGACGTTCAGCGCGCCCTGAAGATCACCCGCTATACGATTTTCGCCGGCGTCGTCGCCTACCTCCTTTACCGGCTGACCAATGTCGGCTGGGGCGAGGTTCTCGACAACCTGCCGCAATCGCCGTGGTTTTACATTTTCTTTGTATTGCGGTTTCTGGCGCTGCCCGTGTCGGAGCTGGCGATCTATGAAATCGTCTGGCAGCGCCCGCTCCTGAAACACTTTTTCGTGTTCATCAGAAAGCGCGTCTATAATTTCGCCGTGATGGGTTATTCCGGCGAAGCGTTTTTAACGCTCTGGGCGCGCCGGCGGCTTAACCTTTCCGACAAGAAAATCATCGTCGGCGTGAAGGACAACAATCTCCTTTCCGCCTTTACCTCGAACAGCGCCACGGTACTGCTGATCTTCTTCCTTGCGGCGACCGACGGTTTGCGCGCCGGGCTTGAGGCCTTTCCGGGCGCCGGGCTGTTATTCGCCCTCGCCTTCCTGAGCGCGGCGACCCTCGCCGTTCTGGTCGTGGTGTTCCGGCGGCGCCTGCTGGCGCTGCCGCAAGGGGTCATGCCGGTGCTCCTCACGGTGCATGGCGTCCGCCAGGTACTGATTATCGGCCTTCATGCAGCGATGTACGCCGCGGCGCTGCCGGGCGCCGCGTTGCAGGCCTGGCTCGTTTTTATCGCCATGCAGCTCGTCCTGTCCCGGATCCCCTTCCTGCCCAATCAGGACGTCGTATACCTCACCGCCGCGTTGACCCTGTCTCCGATCGTCGGCATGCCCGAGGCCGCCGTCGCGGGCATGCTGGTCGCCGAGGCCGGTCTTTCCCAGCTGTTTAACGCCATATTGTTCGCGGCCACGGCCCCGCTCGCCAGATCGACGCCTGTGCGATAGCGCTTCGCGCAGCGGCGGCGCTTCCGCATTGGCCCGGAATTCGCTACAGACGCAGGGGCCCTGCGTTGCAAGAGTTATGCGGCGCTCGACACCAATAAGAAGCCTGATCCGAGCCACCGCGTCTTCATGAGTCTCATCGACCGCTACATCCTACGCTCCGTGCTGACGCCGCTGATCCTGGCGCTTTGCGTGGCGGGGGCGTTGCTCCTCCTGGAACAGATGCTGCGGCTATTCGATTTCGTTCTCGCCGAACAGGGGCCGGTCAGCGTGGTCTGGCGCATGCTGGCGAACTTGCTGCCTCACTATCTCGGACTGGCGCTCCCCCTTGGCGGCTTTCTCGGCGTGATGCTGGCGTTTCGCAATCTGTCGCTTTCCTCCGAGCTTGACGCGCTGAGCTCCAGCGGCGCCTCTTTCGGGCGCATGCTGCGACCCGTCTACATGCTGATGTTCCTGTTGATGGTGTTCGATTTTCTGCTGGTCTCCTACATCCAGCCTTTCGCGCGATACGAATACCGACAGATACGCTTTGACGTGACCAGCGGCGCTCTCGGCATCAAGATTCCGGCCGGAGAGTTTGTCGATATCTCCGATCGCGTGACGATACGGCTCGGCTCCATCAACAAGGAAACGCGCAACGCGGAAGAAATTTTCCTGGAACGGCGCACGCTGGACGGCGGCAAGACGACCATCACCGCACGGTCCGGCGCAATATCGACGACGCCGGACATTTCGACGTTGCTGCTTAAACTCGAAAAAGGCCGTACGCTGATTATCAGCCCCGACGGCGAAACGATTGAGCGGTCCGAATTTGACGCCTTCGATCTTGAGGTCGCGCTTCCCACCATCGCCGTCTTCCCCGAACGCGGCGGCGACGAACGCGAGGCGACGTTCGGAGAAATTCTCGCGCTCCTGACGGCGCCGGATGCGCGTGCGTCGCCATTATACGACGATTACCACGCCGGCTTTCACTGGCGGCTGATCCACCCGCTAACGTTCCTTGTCATGCCGATCCTGGCCATCGCTTCCGGCGTGACCGGGCGGCGGCGCGCCTCATCGTTGAAACCGGTCATCGGCATCGCGATCCTGATCGTCTATCACGAGCTGCTCGAAGAATGGGCGACCGTGGTCGCGCGCAATGGCGAGATCTCGCCCTATATCTCCATGTGGGGCATATTTGCGGTCTTCACCATGGTTTCTCTTTCCCTATACGCCGGCTCCATCGACCAGGCCCGGGCCGCCCGCGTCGCCGCCCGCGGCCAGAAACAGACGCCGCGGCTGGCGGGCGCGGACGGGACGCCGGCCGGCAAAACGGCGCCGAGGGCGGCTGAATAAACATGCAGAGCATTTTCACCCTTTATGCGGGACGCATGTTCCTGGTTCGCTTTGCCGGTCTCCTCGTTTTTTTCGTGATCATTCTTCAGATGCTCGACCTCCTGAACAAGTCGAGCGATATCCTGGAGGTAAACGGCGCCGGCGGCGCGGAGCTGATGCGCTATATCAGCTTGCGCGCGCCACAGATCGCGAGTCAGTTTACGCCCTTTGCGGCGTTGCTTGCGGTGGTGCTCACCCTTGCGGGCCTCAGCCACACCAGCGAAATCACGGTCATGCGCGCGGCGGGCATGTCGGTGAACCGCGTTCTTGCGCCCTTCGGCGTCATGTGCGCGTTGATCATGGTCGTTCACTTCATCTTCCACGAAACGGTGACTGTGCGCTCCTTCGAAGCGCTCGATTACTGGGAGGCGAACGACTTCGCCCTCGACCTGCCCGAAGATCAGGAAACGCGCACCAATATTCGCGTCAAGTTCGACGGCGAGCTCATCAAGGCCGGAAGCGCCATGCGGACGGGGGATCTCGTATTGATGCGCGATCTGACCATTTATGCGATCGATGAGGAGGGACTTGCCGAAGGCGGCATCGAGGCGCGGTCCGCTCGATTTGAAAACGGCGTCTGGCGTCTCTTCAATGTCCGCTCTTTTGAAGCCGGTTCGCTCGCCGTCACCCGGTCCGACACGGCGGTCTGGACAAACAGTCTTGATCCGGAGTTTCTGTTTGCCCTCGCCCTGCGGCCCGAACAGACGAGCCTTGGCGAGCTGGTCCGCAAGATCCGGCAATTGCGCGAAGACCGGGCCGATGCGCGGGACGCCATGACATCGTTCCTGAGCCGGTTTTCAAAGCCGATGGCGACCCTTGTCATGCCGCTGCTCGGCGCCATTGCAGGCTTCGGCGTTCACCGCCAGGGCGTCCTCCTTTTGCGCGCGGTCACCGGATCGGCCCTCGGCTTTACGTATTTCGTCGCCGAAAACCTCGCCCTGGCCCTTGGGAAGCTGGGTGTTCTGCCGGCGATTATCGGCGCGTTTTTCCCGCTCGCGCTGTTTCTGGTGGTGGGATTCGCCATCATTCTCGCCATGGAAAACTGACCGGCCAGCGCTCGCCTCGATGATTCCGTTCGCGGAATGTTTCTACTATCAGTTGCATTACAATCAATTTAAGGTTGTAATGCGTCCGCCGTCCATGAGAGGCGGCGGGCAACGGGAGGCATCCATGGCCGGCCTGATATTGAAACTTCGCCCGCGCGAGCAGTTGCTGATCAATGGGGTCATCGTGGAAAACGGCGAGCGAAAAACGAAGCTCCGGGTCCGCACCGAAGGCGCGAATATTCTCCGGCTGCGCGATGCCATGCGGCCCGAGGACGCAACAACGCCGCTCAAGCGCGCCTATTACGCCGCGCAACTGGCGGTCGCCGGCGAACTGACCGGCGCCCAGGCGGAAATTCTGATTGAACAGGCGCTCTCCGAGATGAAGGCGGGCGAAGGCGACGCATTGCGCGAGCGGATTGTTGCGCACACGGACGCGGGCGAATTCTACAAGGCGATGCGCGCCATAAAGGACGCGTCTGAGCCCGACGCCTGCGCCGCAGAGGCCGCTGCGGATGCAAGGGTCGCCTCCGCCTGACGCCCAGCGCCTTGTGCGCCCGCACGCTTTGCCCCACATAGGCGCGCATCATGTCCGCCGCGCCCAAAATCGTCACTCATGGCTGTCGCCTCAACGCCCTTGAGAGCGCCGCAATCCGGCGCCTTGCGGGCGACGCCGGGCTTACCGACGCCGTGATCGTTAACACATGCGCCGTAACCAACGAAGCCGTCCGCGATTCCCGCAAGTCCGTGCGCCGGGCGCGACGGGAAAACCCGGAAGCACGCATCGTCGTGACAGGATGCGCCGCGCAGACGACGCCAGAAGCATTCACCGCAATGGCGGAAGCGGACGCGGTCATCGGCAATCGCGAAAAACTCGATCCGGCCGAATGGCGCGCGCTTTCCGACAAGGACGCGCCGGCGCCGATACGGGTCAACGACATCATGGCCGTGCGCGATACGTCAGATCATCTGATCGACTCTTACGGCGAACGGGCGCGCGCATTCGTACAGGTGCAAACCGGATGCGATCATCGCTGCACGTTCTGTATCATTCCTTACGGACGGGGCAATTCGCGCTCTACGCCGATTAAAACCGTAGTCCGCGAAGCCCGTCGCCTGGTGGACGCCGGCGCCCGCGAACTCGTCATCACCGGGGTCGATATCACCTCCTATGGCGGCGACCTCGACGAGCCGGCGACCCTCGGCACGCTTGTGGATGCGATCCTTGACGGCGTTCCCGATCTATTTCGCCTCCGCCTGTCGTCCGTCGACGGTGCGGAGATTGACGACGCCCTGTTCGAACGGCTCTGCGGCGACGAACGCGTCGCGCCCTACCTTCATCTGTCGTTGCAGGCAGGCGACAACATGATCCTGAAACGCATGAAACGCCGGCACAGTCGCGAACAGGCAATCGCACTTTGCAACGACATACGCGCACGCCGTCCCGATATTGCGTTCGGCGCCGACATCATCGCCGGCTTCCCGACAGAAACCGAGGCCATGTTCCGGCGCAGTCTGGACCTCGTCGCCGAGGCGGGCCTTCAATATGTTCACGTTTTCCCGTTTTCGCCGCGCGAGGGAACGCCCGCCGCACGCATGCCGCAACTGGAAAGAGGCGTCATCAAGGAGCGCGCCGCGCGCCTTCGCAGGGCGGCAAAGGACGCGTTGCACGGGTTTCTGGACCGTCTTGAAGGTCGCGAAGAGACCGCCGTCGTTGAAAGCGGCGGCCGCGCGCGCCTTGGCAATTTCGCTCTTGCGCGCCTTTCGTCTCCAACAGAAGCGACGGGCGACATTACACGGCTGCGCATCGGCGCCCGGTGCGGCGACATGGTGGACGCGCATCCGGTCTAAATGGGAACACGATAAGAGCGGCCGGCGCTGCGTTCGTCGAAAACCGAAACCATACCGAGCGGGAACTTTCTGAGAGGGGATCAAGGCTTGGCGAAAAATTTTCTCACCGGCCTGTTCGGCCGCAAGGACAAGAAGGACGATCAGGCGACGCCGGCGCCCGACGAAACGACGACGCCCGATGACGCAGCGGCGCCAACGCAGGAGACTACGGACCACGCCGATGCAGCGCCCGCGCCCGAGCCTGTCCCGATGGCGGAGCCGGAACCCACACCCCACGAAACGCCCCAACAAAACGACGCAAAGGCCGAGCAGCAACCGGCGCCGCCCGCTCAAGAGGCGCCGACAGCGCCGGCGGGTCCTCCACAGCAATCCGGCGGGGACAAAAAGAAAAACTGGTTTGCGCGGCTGACAAGCGGCCTGTCGAAATCTTCGACGAAGATCAGCGACGGTGTCGCCGGCATCTTCACCAAGCGCAAGCTCGACAGCGAGACGATCGAGGAACTGGAAGAGCTTCTCATCACCGCCGACCTTGGCGTCGCCGCCGCCGAGCGCATCACCGATGCTCTTGCTCAAGACAAATTCGACAAGGAAATCAGCGACGAAGAAGTACGCGCGGCCCTCGCCGACGAAGTCGCCGACACGCTGCGCCCCCTTGAAAAACCGCTGGCCGCCGATGCGAGCCGGACGCCCCACATTATCTTGATGATCGGCGTCAACGGCGCGGGCAAGACAACCACCATCGGCAAGCTGGCGCGAAAGTTTCAGGACGACGGCAAGTCCGTCATGCTCGCCGCAGGCGATACGTTCCGGGCGGCAGCCATCGAACAGCTCACGGCCTGGGGGGAACGCACCGGCGCGCCGGTTATCGCACGCGAAGTCGGCGCCGACGCGGCCGGCCTCGCCTTCGACGCCGTCAAAGAAGCACAGAAAACGAGCGTCGATGTCCTGCTGATCGACACGGCGGGGCGTCTCCAGAACAAATCCGCCCTGATGGACGAACTCGCCAAGATCGTCCGGGTTCTGAAAAAACTCGATGAAACCGCGCCCCATGACGTTGTTCTCGTCCTCGACGCAACGGTCGGCCAGAACGCGATCAGCCAGGCGCAAGCCTTCTCCGAGATCGCAGGCGTCACCGGACTCGTAATGACCAAGCTCGACGGCACGGCGCGCGGCGGCGTTCTCGTCGCCCTCGCAGACAAGTTCAAACTGCCGATTCACTATGTGGGGGTCGGCGAAAGCGTGGAGGATTTGCAGCCCTTCAGCGCCGACGCCTTCGCCAAGGCGCTAACCGGCGCCGGGATCGATTAAACGCCCTAAGGCGACGAAAGGAATATGAAACCTGTGACCAACGCATCATCGGAAACGAGACTGACCGGCGGGGCGAAATTCGCCGTCGATTTCGCGCCCCTACTGGTGTTCATGGTCGCCTATTTTCTGGGCGGCCGGCTCATCGGCCTCGCCGGCAACATCGCCGGCGCGGAATGGTGCATGCGCGAGGGCGCGGAAATGTATCTGGCCGTCGCGGCCTTCATGCCGGCATTCGCCGTCGCCTTCGCCTACAGCGTCTGGAAGGAGCGCCGGATCGCGCCGATGCTTCTGGTGAGCGGCGTCATCATCGGCGTCCTCGGCACGCTGACGCTGGTTCTCCACAACAAGACGTTCTTCTACATGAAGCCGACAATTGTCTATGTGCTGTTCGGCGGCATTCTGTTTGCGGGCCTCGCCACGCAACGCAATTTTCTGAAAATTGTGTTCGACGGCGCACTGCATCTGCCCGACGATGTCTGGCGAACATTGACCATCCGCTACGCGGTCTTTTTTCTGGCGCTTGCCGTTGTCAACGAGGTCGCATGGCGCTGGCTCACGAAAGACTGCCCGCCGGAACCGGCGATCGCCGCCGGCGCCGGTCCGTGGGCGTGGCTCCTCGGCGAATGCGGCGTAGAGGTCGCGCGTTGCGCCGGCGAAGGCGACTGGGTGACGCTGAAGGCCTTCGGCTTTACGATTTTAAGCCTCATCTTCACGGCGGCGCAGGCGCCGCTGATCGCCAAGCATATGCGAGAGGAACCGGACGAGGCCGGCGGTTAGAGGCCGTCAACAGGATTTGAAAAGGGCGCGAAGCCGTCGCGATCCTTCGTCTCGCGCCAGTGGCGCAGCGCCCAGCCGACGGTGGGAAACGCGATATCTCCCCACGGAATATCGTCCCATTCGAAAAGGCCGACCTCGGCGCTTTCAGGCCCCGCCGCGATGTCCTCCCGCGCAAGTGTTGCGCGAAACATGAGCTGCACCTGCGAAATGCGCGGCACGGAATAAACCGCCAGCAGACGGTCGAGAACGAGCTGCGCCGGCGCCTCCTCCCATGCTTCGCGGCGCGCGCCTTCCTCGGCTGTTTCGCCAAGTTCAAGGTAGCCGGCCGGGAGCGTCCAGTATCCCCTGCGCGGCTCGATCGCCCGCCGGCAAAGGAGAATTTTATCTTTCCACAGGGCGACGGACCCAACGACAATTTTCGGATTTCGATAATCGACAAATCCGCACCTGTCGCAGACGTCCCGCTCGCGGTCGTCGCCTTGCGGTATCGCCTTCTTGAAAGCCGGCGCCGTAAAGTCATGCTCGGTCATGATCTGCTCGCTACGCGTTGAAATCTCAATTCAATTATCGTCCGCCCAAGGTCTATCCCCATACGGTCAATACGCCGCGCGGCAAGTTGTCGATCACGCAGCGTTTAATTGATATTATCAACTTCGCCGGCGCAAAAGCTCCGCGTCAAGCGCAAGTGCAACGAAGACGTTATCAGGTTTTTGATTGTCTACAGTTGCGCCGCGACTACATAATATGTACACGACCTTCCTGTTTCAAAGTTTCAAAAGCCTTTTACGGAGACACATACATGGCTTACTCGCTGAAGAAATCGCCCGGCCACCTGCTGCGGCGCGCCCAGCAATACGCTCACGACCTCTACTCCAAAGATGTCGGATCCAGCGGGCCGACGCCGCGCCAGTTTGAAGTGCTGCATGTGGTCGCGCAGAACGAAGGCCTGAGCCAGACGGATCTCGTCGGCCACACCGGCATCGACCGCTCGACCCTCGCCGACATGATCGCCCGCATGATGGCCAAGGGCCTCTTGTCGCGCAAACGCACGAAAGAGGACGCGCGCGCCAACGCCGTCTCCATTACCGCGTCGGGACGCCGAATGCTGAAAGGCGCCGAGGCCAAGGTCAACAAGTCCGACAAGGCCGTCCTCGCCGCCCTGCCGAAAACCCAGCAGGCCGCCTTCATGAAGGCGCTGACCGCTTACGCCGACGCGCTCGACAAACTGGATGCAGCGGCCGCCGCACCCGCCAAACGCAAGGCGACGAAGCGCAAAGCCCCGGCCAAGCGCAAGACGGCGAAGAAAAAAGCCAAGCGCAAGACGCGGCGCCGTTAGGCCGCTTCGCCTGAAATCCATTGAACGATTAAGAGCGCCGCCGGTTTCCGGCGGCGTTTTTGCTGCGCGCTACGCTTTTCGCGGAGGTCGCCAGTCATCCACAGGCGGCGGACCGCCGGCGGCGACCGGACGCGTTGGAAACCCGCCGAGGGTTAACATACGGTCATACATGACGATGGCCGCCGCGACCGAGAGATTGACGCAGAACTTTGTCGGGATCTGCACGATGTGCTCGCAGAGCGCCTGCGCTTCATCGGACAAGTCGCCTTTTTCCGGTCCCAGAATGTAGGCTGCGTTCAGCGGATGGCGAAAGCTCGGCAACTCGATCGCGCGCTCGACAAGCTCAACCCCCACAAGCGCGCATCCTTTCGGCAGGCACATGGCGGCGAGATCGGCCCAGTCATAATACGGAATTTCCCCGGCGGTTTTCGCCGTATCCGAATAATGGATTTCCCCGGTCCGGTGATGGGCGGCAACGGAGTAAACAAAACTCGCCCCGAAGGCGTGGCCGGTGCGCAGAATGGCGCCGAGATTCATCGGCTTCGATATCCGTTCGGCCCCGATCCCGAAGTAACCGCGCATTTGCATGCCCTTTCCGCCTCCCGCGGTAGCCATGACCGTTCCGTCCCGTCAAGGCGCGCCCATGTTGCACAACAAGCAAGTGGACGGCGGGCCGCCTTTCAGGGCATGGTCCGGCCTGTCATGGCCCAATCGAATGCCGATTCAGCAGCGGCGGCGTCCCGCATCAAGTTCCTCGTCGTGGCGTCAGACCACGACGAAGCGCGCCGCGCCGCCTTCTTTGCAGGACGCCGGGCGCGCAATTCCAACGCCCTCGTGACATTGCTGCACGTCATGGAACCGCCGGAATTCGGCCACTGGGCCAGTGTCGCAGAGACCATGCGCGCCGAAGCGGAAGAAGCGGCGGAAGGATTGCTTCACGAATTCGCCGCGGAGGTAAAAGCGCAGTCCGGCGTCGATCCGGAGATGGTCATGCGCGAAGGGGACGTGGCGGAAGAGATCCGCAACCTGATCAGCGAGGACGGCGACATCGCTTTTATCTTTCTCGGCGCCTCAACAGAGGCGAGCGGACCGGGACCGCTGGTTTCGGCCGTAGCGAAAGACCCGGCCTATCTGGCGGCGAGACCGATCCCGGTCGTGATCGTGCCGGGCTCGGCGAGCCGCGACGAACTGCGCCGCCTCGCGGGGTAAGCCATGGACCGGGATCGATTTCACCTGCCGCGCCGGCATTATTTCCTGTCGCATTCCGTCGGCGCCCAGCCGAAAAACTGGGCTTCATCGCTGGACGCGGGCTTCGCCGATCCTTGGCGTACGGACGGGTTCGAAGTGTGGACCCCGTGGTTCGATACCATCGATCGGTTCAAGGCCGGCGTCGCCGGGCTCGTCGGCGGTCATGCAAAAGACATTTGCCCCCAGCCCAACGTGTCGGCCGGGGTTTCGCGCGTGCTGTTCTCGCTGCCCGAACGGGCGCGGCGCACCAAGATTGTTCTGACGGAAGACGACTTCCCGACCGTGGGCTTCGCCCTCGCCCAGGGGCGCCGCATGGGCTACGAACTTGTCTTTCTGCCGGGGGGCGAACGCCTCGCCGATCCGGACACCTGGGCGCCCGCTTTTCACGACGACGTACAACTCGTTGTCGCAACGCAGGTCTATTCGAATTCATCGGTTCTGGCGCCATGCGCGGAAATCTGCCGGCGGGCGCGCGAGCGCGGCGTCTTTTCCCTCCTCGACGTCGCCCAGGCCGCCGGCGCCGTACCCGTTCACCTGAATGATTGGGGGGCTGACTTTGCCGTCGGGACGTCCCTGAAATATCTTTGCGGCGGCACCGGCGCCGCCTGGCTTTGGGCCAACGCCGATGCGGCGGCGCGCGCCGCGCCGCTTGATGTAGGCTGGTTCTCCCACGCCGACCCCTTCGAGTTTGACATTCACCACTTCGAGTACGCCGAGGGGGCAGGACGTTACGCCGGCGGCACGGCGTCGATCGCGCCGCTTGCGGGCGCCGGCGCGGCCCATGAAATCCTCAACGCCCGCGGCGTCAACGATATCTACGCCTACAATCAGGCATTGCTGGACCGGCTGTTCGCCGGACTGCCCCCGGGGGCTTTTCTCTCCACCACCCGCGCGCAGCATCGCGGCTCAGGCGCGCTGATCCGCGTCAGAGACTACGAAGCGGCGGCGCGCGATCTCGCCGACGCCGAAATCGCCCACGACACGCGAAAGGGCGCGGTCCGGGTTTCGATGCATCTTTATAATGACGAGGCCGACGTCGATGCGTTGATCGGCGTTCTGAAAAACCACGTCGACTGATCAGAGCGCCAGTTTGAGGGACACGGGCGCGTGGTCCGACGGGCGCTCCCAACCGCGGGCGTCCTCGTGAATCTGGAAGTTTGTCCGCCCCGCCGCGAGCGCAGCCTTTTTCAACGCCGGACTGACCCAGATATGGTCGAGACGGCGGCCGCGGTTCGACGCTTTCCAGTCCCGCGCGCGATAGGACCACCACGTATATAATTTTTCCGGCTCCGGAACGACCTCGCGCGCAACATCCACAAAGCCGTGCGAGTCGATGACGCGGCCCAGCTTTTCGACTTCCACCGGCGTGTGGGACACGACCTTCAGAAGCTGCTTGTGCGACCACACATCGTGTTCGCGCGGCGCCACGTTGAGATCGCCGACCACAATCGCCTTGGCGCGCGGGCCCAGCTCGGAAAACCAGTCCGTCATCTCATCCATGAAGGCGAGCTTGTGGGCGAACTTGTCGTTCGTCTTCGGGTCCGGCTCGTCGCCGCCGGCGGGCACATAGAAATTGTGAATGCGCAGACCGCCGGGCAGACTTGCAGCGATATGCCGGGCGTCGCCCTTGCCGCAGAACTCCCGCTTCTCGACTTTTTTCAGCGGCAGGCGCGAGACAATGGCGACGCCGTGATAACCGGCCTGACCGGAGACGGCGAGATGGTCGTACCCGGCATCGCGCAGCGCCTTGAACGGGAAATTGTCTTCAAGGCACTTGATTTCCTGAAGGCACAACACGTCCGGTTTTTCTTCATCGAGAAAGCGCGTCACCAGATCGATGCGCAGACGGACGGAATTGATGTTCCAGGTGGAGATTTTCATGAGAGCGCCTTTGATGCCCAATCGGCGAGAGGGGTCAGCGAGGTAGGGCCGGCGCTCGGCGCCGTCAACCCGCCAATGACAGCCGCCGGCGACGGCCAGACCGCGGTGCAGATCCAGACCGCAGCAGAGATTTCGCAGCGGGCGCATTGTCGAATCAGGCGATCGGCCCTACCGCAAGGCCCATGGAGATTGCCCAGTTCCTTCCCGAAGGCGTTCCTGTGTGGGCGGCGGTCGTTTCAGTAATCGCCGCCTTCCTGGCGTCCGCGCTAACGGCGGCTTTCGGCATCGGTGGCGGGCTGGCGCTGCTCGCGGTGATGAGCGTGGTATTTCCGGCGCCCGCAGTCGTGCCCGTTCATGGCGTGGCGCAGCTGGGTTCAAATGCTGGACGCTTTATCCTTCAAATGAAGGACACCATCTGGCCCATCGTCTTCTGGTTCGCCGGCGGGGGCGTTCTCGGTGCGCTGCTCGGGGGGCGGCTCGCGGTAGAGCTGCCTGTATGGGCGCTCCGCGCGGGCGTCGCTTTTTTTATCTTTTACGCCATTTGGGGCCCGCGCCCGAAAAGCTTCTCCCCGGGCCCGGTAACATTTTTCTCCACAGGCGCCATTGGCGCGTTTCTGACCATGTTCTTCGGCGCCACCGGCCCGATTGCCGCCACCATGCTTTCGGCGACGAAAATCACCCGGCTTAACATGGTCGCGACGCTGGCCAGCTGCATGGTGGCGCAGCATGGGCTGAAAATCCTGGTGTTCGGCGCGCTCGGCTTTGCATACGGGCCGTGGGTATGGCTGATCATCGCCATTCTGGCGTTCGGCTTTCTGGGCACCTATCTCGGCACCCATTATCTTCGCCGCATGCCGGAGCAACTGTTCCAGCGCGGCTTCCGGTATGTCCTGACGATCATCGCAACATACCTGCTGATTGCCGCGGCAACCGAAGTCATACCGATGACGGCGGCCCTCAGAACAGGTTGAAGGACGATCCGGTGATGGCGACGGGCCAGCGCCCGAATTCGAAAAGCTGGAACTTCGCTGCAAAGGCGTGCGCCTCATCGTCAAAATCCGGGTCTTGCAGGGCCAACAGGACCAGCGCTGCGCCGTGGGCGGCCTGAACCGCAGCGCCGACCGCGAGATTGCGCGCCGCCTCGTCCTCGGCGTCAAAAATTACCGCAGCCTGTTCCATGCCTTCACGCGCGGGCTCCGACACCTTGTCGGCGATCAGGGTCATGCCGATCCGCAGGGCGTCCTCGGAAAGCGTTTCAAGCGCCCGCGCCGTCAAATCGGACCGCAACAGCTCCTCCGCCTCCCACCAGTCGCTTTGCCAGTCGAGACTTTCGGCGGCGGCCGCGGCGTCCTCCCAATCGACGAGGATTGCGATATCGGCATGGGGAAACCCCAGACGATCAGCATAAAGGGTCGCCGCGGCGCGCGCGCCCGGGGTAAGCGGTTCGCCCAGATTGGCGAACCAGGGAATTCGGTCCAGGCTGCGGGAAAACCGGGTGAGCACCTGCAAAGAGGGCAGTTCCCGCTCCAGATCATCCAACTCGGCGTCATCCATCCTTGGTCATACCTCCAATGGGGCCATACCTCCAATGGCCGGCCCGGATGCTCATAAAGCACCGCCGGCAAGAAAAAAGGCGTCCGATCCTGGTCAGATCGGACGCCAAGCTGCGCTGTTGCGCCTACGCCGGGAGGGGATATTCCGGCGACGCGACGGGCTATTGGACCTGCAAGCGGGGGGGCAACGCCGGCCCACGTCAGCGCCAATCGCGTACTGTTACATTAACGCATCACCAACCCATTTTTCAATAGGGTCGAGAAAGAATTTGCTTGATTGTGACTACGCAACACAAGGATGAAGCCCGGTTTTGCTGGGCGGTTGCTAATTTTTAAGGAACTGGCCGCCGGCCTCGGGCGCCCGAAACAGCCGATTGGCTAGGCGTTCGCCGGCCGCGACATTGTCGAGCATCACGACGGTAATGCCATTGTGCAGATCGCGGACGATCCACCGGGTAAGCTGCATTTCCGGCGCCGAGACGATCACCGACAACTCTCCTTCGGTCTCTTCTTCCTTAGAGGCGAATGTCACCGCCACCGTGTCAACGCCGCGGTCGACGGCGACGATTTCCGCGCGATCGAGATCGATCGTGTCGCTCAGGAGAAATTTCAGCGGCGTGCGCCCGACCGGGTAGGAATCCGTCGTTTCGAGCGCCTCGTCGCGCACATAAACGAGCCCGCTATTGGCGACGATCAGCAGCGGCGTCGGCGGGTCGTACTCAAACCGCAACAGGCCCGGCCGGCGCAAAAAGAAACGCCCGGACGAGACGGCGCCTGACGGGGCGATCTGGGTGAAGTCTCCTTTAAGGGTGTCGACGCCTTCGAGATAGGACACCAGACGCTCAACGACCGCATCGTCGCTTTCCCCCTCAAACGCCAACGGACCAAGGAATTGTTCTTCATCCAAAATGAGATTGTCATCTGTGTTGCTGACCGGCGCGTCCGCAATGTCCTCGACCGGGGGCGCGGTCAGATCATCTATGACCGGCGCATCGACCGCGGCGGGCCCTTCGGTCGCCTGCACCGTCGCTGTCGTCACAGGCTCGCTGGTCGCAGCCGCAACGGTCGGGCTCCCGAATATCGCCGCCTCGACACAGATGGTCGAAATCGTCGCCAACACCGTCAGTCCCATGCCGCACCCCTTTCAGAATGACGCTTCCAGTCCCGGCCGCTTGCCTGTTCCATGGCGCGACGCCCGCATGCAAGACCTCCTAGCTAGGATTCGCCGGTGACAAAACCATGGCGACCCCTTGGCGCATCAATGGCGGGGCCCACACGACTTCGTGAAGACGTCAGGCGTAGTCGTAGGGCCCGCCTTTTTCCAGGGCGCGGGAATAGGCGGGTCGATCGTGAATCCGCCTCAAATACCCCGCGATGGCCTTCGACTTCTTCGCCGCCTCAACCCGCGTCACCCCGGCCTCCAGCGGGAAGCTCATAATGATGTCGGCGGCGGAAAAATTTTCCCCGGCAAACCAGCTTCGCGCCGACAGCTCGCCGTCTGCATACTTAAAAAGCGCGTTCACCGTATGATCGAGATAGGCGTCCCTGATGCCTTTCGCCAGTTTTCTGGCGATCGGCCTGGCGAAGAACGGCATCGGCGCGGCTTCGATGCGTCCAACCATCAGCGCCAGCACCAATGGCGGCATATATGAGCCTTCCGCTGCATGCAGCCAGTATTTGTAGCGGCGATAATCATCCGTATCCGGATCAGGCTTCAGCCGACCCCCGCCATGGCTGTCGATGATATGCTCGACGATGGCGCCCGTCTCAGCGAACACCGTGCCGTTGTCATCGATCACTGGCGACTTCCCTAACGGATGAACATCCATGAGCTCGCGCGGCGCAAGGTTCGTCGTCTTGTCGCGCTCGTAGCGTTTTATCTGATAGGGAAGCTCAAGCTCCTCAAGCAGCCACAGCACGCGCTGGGAGCGGGAATTGTTCAGGTGGTGAACGGTGATCATTGGCGTTTTCGCCTTTCTTAGTAGAGCGTGCCGAGGGCTTCTTTTGTAAACGTCATCAACTCATCTTCGCGACCGTCCCGGACTTTCTTCACCCAATCCGGATCCTGCAACAGCGCGCGGCCAACCGCGATAAGATCGAACTCGTTACGGCCCATCATCTCTATCAGATTATCGAGGGACGCCGGCTCAGAGGCTTCGCCGCTATAGGCGGCGGTGAATTCGCCGGACAGGCCTACAGAACCTACGGAAATTGTCGGCAGGCCGGTGAGTTTTTTCGCCCAGCCGGCGCAGTTCAACGACGATCCCTCGAACTCAGGCTCCCAGAAACGGCGCTGGGAGCAATGAAAGGCGTCGATGCCCGCATTCTTCAAAAACCCAAGCCAGACGCCGAATTCTTCCGGGCTCGCCGCCGCCTTGGCGTCAAAATCGATCTGCTTCCATTGGGAAATGCGAATGATCAGGGGAAAGTCCGGACCGACTTTCACCCGCGCGCGGCGGATGATCTCGCAGGCCATGCGCGTCCGGCCCTCCCAGTCGCCGCCCCATTTATCGTCGCGAAGATTGAGCTTGTCCCAGAAGAAGCTGTCGAGAAGATATTGATGGGCGCCGTGAAACTCGACGCAATCGAAGCCCGCCGCCTTCGCGGCGACCGCCGCATCGACAAACTCCGTAATCGCCCGTTCGATCTCTTCGTCGCTCATGGGCGCCCAGCGCGGCTTGCCGGGCACGTTAAAGCCGGAGGGCGACCATGATTCTATGTCGGGATGCGCCGTTTTGTCCGGTCGGCGCATGGGCCCTTCATGCCAGATCTGCATGCCGATGAGACCGCCTGCGCCGTGGACCCCTTCGGCGACTTTCGCCCAGCCGGCCTTTGCTTCGTCAGTATAGATATTAGGCACGTTCGGCGTGCCCGTCGCGGTCGTGTCGTTCGGCGACACGCCTTCGGTCAGGATCAGCCCGACACCGCCTTCCGCGCGCCGGCGATAATAGGCGGCGACATTTTCGCCCGGCGCATTGCCGGGAGAGAAACTCCGCGTCATCGGGGCCATCACGATACGGTTCGGAATGGTCATTGAGTTGAGCGTGAAAGGCTCGAACAAAACATCGGTCGAAGACATGGAAACTCCGGCGTTGGCGTGAACGGTGCGCCACCATAGGCGCCGCAGCGCCCTCTTGCATCAATTGATCGCAGCGGTCCCCGTGGCGCGCAGCCTTCCGCGCGCTATAACCCGGCTCATGAAATTTCTCGATCGGGCAAAAATCTATGTGGAATCCGGCGCGGGCGGCGCCGGCTGCGTCTCATTCCGGCGCGAGAAGTTCATTGAATTCGGCGGGCCCAATGGCGGCGATGGCGGCCGCGGCGGTCATGTGTGGATCGAGGCGGCGGAAAATCTCAACACGCTGATCGATTTTCGCTACCGGCAGCACCATCGCGCAAAAAACGGACGGCCCGGCGAGGGGTCGAACCGCACCGGCGCGGACGCCGACGATCTGATCATCAAGGCGCCGGTCGGCACCCAGATATTTGAGGAGGACGAAGAAACACTGATCGCCGATCTCGACCAGCCGGGCGAGCGCGTCCTCCTCGCAAAAGGCGGCAATGGGGGATTCGGCAACGCGCGCTTCAAGTCGTCCACCAACCAGGCGCCGCGTCATGCCAACGCCGGTCAGCCTGCCGAAAAACGCACCGTCTGGCTGCGCCTGAAACTGATTGCCGATATCGGCCTCGTCGGACTGCCCAACGCCGGCAAGTCGACATTTCTCGCCGCCGTTACCGCCGCCAAGCCGAAGATCGCCGATTATCCGTTCACGACGCTTTATCCCGGCCTTGGCGTCGTGCGCGTCGGCGAGGGACAGAGTTTTGTCCTTGCGGATATTCCCGGCCTTATCGAAGGCGCTCATGAAGGGGCCGGTATTGGCGACCGGTTTCTCGGTCACGTTGAACGCTGCGCTGCGCTTCTCCACCTCGTAGACGGCGCCCAGGACGACGTCGCCGGCGCCTACCGAACCGTGCGCGCTGAACTTGACGCCTATGGCGGCGGGCTGGGCGGCAAAAGGGAAATCGTTGCGCTTAACAAAATCGACGCGCTTGACGCCGCCGCGCTCGAAGAGAAGGCCCGCGCCCTCGAAGACGCCGCCGGCGCGCCGGTCATGCGGGTCTCGGGCGCGACCGGCGACGGCGTCAAGCGGCTGCTTTATCGACTTGCCGAAATCGCCCTCGGCCGCGACGACGCCGATCCGGCGGCAGGCGAGGACGGCGCGTGGACGCCCTAAGGTGGATTCTCGCGCAGCAATCCCTATGTTGACCGCAAGCCCGCACTGGACACGCTTTTGCCATTGCTGAAATCATCGTCGCACCGACGGATCGGTCTCTTGGGCGGATCGTTTAATCCGGCCCACGCCGGACATCGCGAGATCTCCCTTGCCGCCCTCGACCGTCTTGATCTCGACGCTGTCTGGTGGCTGGTGACGCCCGGCAACCCGCTGAAAGATCCGGGCATCTACGCCGATTACGAGAAACGATTGCATGATGCGCGCGCCGTCGCCGATCATGCGGACATTGTCGTCAGCGACTTCGAAAAACGCCGAAACCTTCAGTACACAGTCGATACACTGGAGCAGATCAAGGACGCAAACCCGAATGTGAGGTTTGTCTGGCTGATGGGCGCCGACAGTCTCGTCAATTTTCATTGCTGGAAAGACTGGCGGCGCATCGCCGAACTCGCGCCGATCGCCGTATTCAACCGGCCTGGATATGGCGAGGCGGCGCTCGCCAGCGAGGCGGGCCAAGCCCTTGCGCCGTTTCGAACGACGGCCGACGGCGACGATCTCCTTTCGCAGGAACCGCCGGCCTGGATTTATTTCCCGGAGACCGACAATCCATTGTCATCGACCGCGCTTAGAAGCGCGAAACCGTAATCCCGTTGGAGAAGCTCACATCGCAAATGACGAAACCCGCCCGGACCTCATCTCGCCGATGAGGCCCCTCGCTTTCTTTCTGGACCTGCATCCGACGCTTGGCGACTTCCACGACGACATCATCGAGGGCCTCGCAAAAGAGCAGAAATCCATCAGCCCGAAATATTTTTACGACGAGCGCGGCTCGGAGCTTTTTAAAGAGATCACGGAACAACCGGAATACTATCCGACGCGCACCGAACGAAACATCCTGCTGGCGAATGCGCCGGAAATAGCCGCAGCGCCCGGACCGAACACCGCGGTCTTTGAATACGGGTCCGGCGCCAGCGAGAAAATCGAGTGGCTCCTGAACGGTCTCGATCGGCCGGCGGCATACGTCGCCATGGATATTTCACGAGACTTCCTGATCGATGCGGCCTCAGCCATCGCCGACAAATTCGACCTTCCGGTCGCGGCGGTCTGCGCAGATTTTCACGGCCATGTGCGCATTCCGCCGGACATCCTGCCGGAGCCGTCCCGCTGGCTCGGCTATTTCCCGGGATCGACCATCGGCAACATGACGCCGCCCTTTGCCGCGCGTTTCTTGCAGCGCGCGGCGGAAACGCTGGGGCCGGGAGCGCAGTTTCTTCTCGGCGTCGATCTCGAAAAGGACACGAGCGTTCTAAACGCCGCCTATAATGACGCGGCGGGCGTCACCGCAGCATTCAATCTAAATCTCCTGACCCGCATGCAGCGCGAACTCGGCGCACAGTTGGGTATGGAGGATTTCGAACACCGCGCCTTTTACAATGAGGAGGCCTGTCGCATTGAAATGCATCTGCGCGCAAAAGAGCGCACGACGATCTCCCTGGACGGGCGCGAATTTTCCTTTGACCCCGGCGAAACGCTCCATACCGAGAACTCCTACAAATACTCCATTAACCGTCTAAAGGCCCTGTTTGAGGAGACGCCCTGGCGCCTTGAAACCGTCTGGACCGATGAAAACCAGTGGTTTGCGGCGTGCCTTTTGAGCAACAATTAATTTTACGCCGGCCGGTTGGAGAGGGGTCGGAACAGGCTTATATTTTGGGGGCGGGCCAGTTCGCCCGCGTTGTTTATGGAGGATTACGCTGGGTTCACTGAACGGCGTATCGGCGGCCGCCGGGAAGGCCGCTGTCAGATTGGTCGCCAGCGATGGCGACGCGGTTGCTCAAGACTTGACCGACAGCGCCAGTAAAGGCGCGCTCGACGGGCTTAGTCCCGAAGAAATCGGCAAGGCGCTTCTTTCAACAATTTTGGCGGAACTCGAAGACGACAAGGCCGAAGACATTGTCGCCATTCCGCTTGCCGGCAAGTCCGATATTGCCGACCATATGGTGGTCGCGTCCGGTCGGTCGCAACGCCATGTGAGCGCGATGGCGGACAAGATCGTCCGTCGACTGAAGGACGCCGGCTTTGGGCGAGCCCACGTGGAAGGCGCCAGCGCGGCGGACTGGGTGCTGATCGACGCCGGCGACGTGATCGTCCACATCTTCCGCCCCGAGGTCCGCAGTTTCTACAACCTCGAACGGGTCTGGTCCGAAGCGGCCCACACCCCTGTGACCGCAGACGCGTAGGCGACAGCCGCGCCCGGCGCCGATGCGGATCCTTGTTGCGGCGATTGGCAAAATGCGCAGCGGCGAAGCCGCGCTCACGGACGACTATCTGAAACGCGCGCGCGATCTCGGACGCAGCCGCAGCTTTTCCGGCCCTGACCTTTCGGAATTCGAAGCGCCGCGCGGCCTCACCGGCCCGGCGCGCATGGGGAAAGAAGGCGA
The DNA here is from genome assembly GCA_028281665.1 of Hyphococcus sp. Classification (GTDB taxonomy): domain Bacteria; phylum Pseudomonadota; class Alphaproteobacteria; order Caulobacterales; family Parvularculaceae; genus Hyphococcus. Next base: position 98,747 of record JANQJK010000010.1, on the reverse strand, counting down.
CTGGCTCACCGCTGCCGCCGCCGACAGCGTTGCAATCGCGCTGGACGAACGCGGCGTTAACATTTCAAGCGAACAATTCGCGGCGATGCTGGGCGATTTGCGCGACACCGGAACCAAGGCAACGACATTTCTGATCGGCGGCGCAGACGGACATGACAGGAAAGTCACCGCAATGGCGCAACGAACCATCGCATTTGGCGCGGCGACCTGGCCGCACATGCTTGTCAGAACGATGCTGGCGGAGCAAATATACCGGGCGATGACCATTCTCGCCGGCCACCCCTATCACCGCTCGTGACCCTCGCCCGCCTTCTCCTTGTTCTCGCCGCCGCGTTCGTCGCAGCCCCGGCCGCCGCCCAGGGCGATCCGGACGAACTCGCCGAAGTCGAGCGTCGCCTCAAGGACCGCGCCGAGGAGGAAAAGCGCCTGCGCCGGGAGGCCGAAGCGCGCGAGCAGGAGGTCGCGGCCCTGCGCCACCGGATGATCGAAACGGCGAACTCGATCCAGGAGTCCGAACGGCGGATTACCGAACTGGAAGACTCCATCACCGAACTGGAAGTTGAAAAAGATGCGGCCCAGACGGCGCTCAATGCGGAGAGCCGCAATCTGAGCGATGTGCTGGCGGCGCTTCAGTCGCTGGAGCTGTCGCGCCCGCCGGCGCTGCTCGTCTCGCCGGACGATGCGAACAAGGCGGCCCGCGCGGCCATGCTTCTCTCCGACGCCGCGCCGGAAGTCGAGGCCCGGGCGCAGCGCCTTCGTGAGGCCATCGGCCGCCTGACGGACTTAACCGACCGGCTCGATTCCGAACGCATGGCGTTCGCCGCAACCAACCGGGAACTGGCTGCGCGCCGGGACGTGCTGGCGGAATTGATGGCGGAGAAAGAGAAAGAGCGCGATGTCGCCGCCGGTCTCGCCCGCGCCGCCCAGCGGGAGACGGCGCGGCTCGCCGTCAAGGCGACGTCGCTGCGCGAACTGCTTCGCCGCCTCGACCGTCTGGCGCACACGGTAACGCCCCGGATCAAGCCGCCTCCGCCCAAAGTCGCAGCGCCCGCATTGGCGGCGCCATCCCCCCCGACCATCAAGGAAGTTGCGCCGCTGCCGTTCACAGCCCTGCGGTCATTTGAGGAGGCGCGCGGTTTTCTGCGCCCGCCGGTGGCGGGAAGGTTAACGGGCCAGTTCGGCAAGCTCCGGCCTGAGGGCGGATACTTCGAAGGCATGCGTTTTGCTGCGCGCAGTAACGCCATCGTTACGGCGCCGTTCGAAGGCAAGGTGGTGGTGGCCAGGGACTGGGGCGATGTCACCAATCTCGTGATTCTGGACGTTGGCGGCGGGTATCATATAGTGTTGATGGGCGTGGGCGACATTCTGGTGGAGGAAAACCAGAGAATTTCCGCCGGCGAGCCGCTGGCGCAGATGCCCCAAGGGGACGGACAACTGGATCTGGAGATCCGCAAAAAAGGCGAGCCTGTTAACCCCGCATTCTGGCTCTCCGGGAAAGATAGAGAAGAGCTCGCCCTTTGAGCGACGCATTTTGGACCACGAAGGTATAGCGCATGAGAAATCAGAAGTTTTCGCCTCCGAAGCGCCGGCTGAAAGCGCCGCGGCAAGGATACTCCGCCGGCGCCCTCGTCGCCGCAGCCTTTGGCGGCGCGCTCGTATTCGGCGCGCTTTCAAGCGCCGTTTTTGCACGCGCATCCATTTCAGCCGATACGTTCCGCCAGCTCGATCTTTTCGGCGAGGTCTTCGAACAGGTCCACGACAATTATGTGGAAGTCCCGGAAGACGGCGACCTGATCAAGGGCGCCATTGACGGGATGTTGTCGACTCTCGATCCGCACTCCAATTATCTGTCAGCGGACGATTTTCAGACCATGCAGGAGCAGACCCGCGGCACCTTCGCCGGGCTCGGCATCCAGATCACCATGGACAATGAAGGGCCGGACAAGGGCTACGTAAAGATCGTCGCCCCGATTGACGACACGCCGGCCGATCGCGCCGGCATGCAGACCAACGACCTCATTGTGGAGATCGACTCCAAGCCCGTGCTCGGCATGTCGATCGACGAAGCCATCTCCTATCTGAAGGGTGAAAAAGGCACGAAAGTCAGCATCAAGGTCGTGCGCGACCGCGAGCAGGATCCTTTTGACCTGACGCTCGTGCGCGACATCGTGACCGTGCAGTCGGTCACTCATGAACGAAAAGGCGATTTCGGTTACATCCGCATCGCCACCTTCTCCGAGCAGACCGATGACGGCCTGAAGAAGTCGCTCAAGGCGCTCAACCGGGAAATTCCGGGCGGCATGAAGGGGCTTATCCTCGATCTGCGTTCCAATCCCGGCGGCCTGCTCGACCAGGCGGTGTCGGTTTCGGACATGTTCCTGGAAGGCGGCGAGATTGTTTCAACCCGCGGCCGGCGACCGCGCGATACCTTGCGCGAAATGGGAACGCCGGGGGACCGGTTGAACGGCAAGCCGATCGTCGTGTTGATCAATGGCGGCTCCGCATCGGCGTCCGAGATCGTCGCCGGCGCGCTGCAGGACCGCAACCGCGCGCTGTTGCTCGGCACAGACTCCTTCGGCAAGGGATCGGTACAGACCGTTATTCCATTGCAGAACGGTTTACAGGGCGCCCTGCGTCTGACGACGTCGCGATATTATACGCCGTCGGGCCGCTCCATTCAGGCGCACGGCATTGAGCCGGATATCGATATGCCGGTGATTTATCCGGGACAGGAGGCCGGGGACCGGCCGAACCGTCCCTCGGAGGCGGATTTGCCGAACGCGCTCGACGTCGATGAGGCCGATGCCGAGCCCGCCGCGCAAGACGCGGAGGAGCAGGCCGCTAACGAAGAGGAAGAAGACACCGGACCGGAGCCCATTCAGTGCGGCTATGAGGAAGACGGCGAGACAATCAACGACTGTCAGCTCGACCGCGCCCTGGAAATTCTGGCTGACCGGACCGTTTATCGGCAGTTCCTTGCGGACGCAGGCACAGCCCGCGCTCAATAAACGATACGGCGTCAAAACGTTTGAAATGGGCCCTTGCGCAAGCGGGGCCCATTTTCAATTGGTTAACCCTATTCACGCAAAACCGTCCACTAAGTAACGAATCGACGCGGGCGACGGCTTTTAAGCAAGACCCCGCGCGGTGACAGGTCCATGGCCGCCAGAGTAAGACGAAAATTCAGAGCCCCGGTCCTTTCCCGGTTGACCCTCGCCTGGAGCGGCGCCCTTTTCGCCGCCGCCGCAATGGTCGTCGCGGCGTTTGCGCCGGCCCTGATGGGCGTAAACGAAACGCGAATTTCATTGCCGGTCGAAGGCGTCGAAATGCTGGCGCGCACCGCCGAAGCGCCGCCCGAAACGGACAGAGCCACGGGCGGGCTGCGCCTCGCGGCCCCGGGCTTCAAGGAACCGCCGGCGACCGATTTCGATGTTGCCGAGATCGGCGGCGATCTTGATCGCCTCGACTATCCGGACGACTTCGATATCGGCGCGGGCCCTGCGACCCTCGATCCCGACGACATTGTGATCACCATCGCCGGCGCCAACCGTCCCGCCGCCAGTGCTACCGCAGCTTCGCTGACGCCGTTGCGCGCGCGCCCGGTGCCGAACCCCGATCCGGATCTTTTGCGCGACACCCCCTTCGGCAAGATTCCGAAACCCGCCCCGGACGGGCGCACCGCGATGCATTACTATCGCAACGGTTTCGATGGCGGAGACGGCGCGCCGACGGTTTCGCTGATCCTCGGCGGGCTCGGCCTCAACAAGGCGCTCACCGAAAGAGCGATCGACGAGCTGCCGGCGGAAGTCTCGCTCGCCTTCGCGCCTTACGCAAAAGACCTCGACTTCTGGACCGAAAAAGCACGCAAGGCCGGTCACGAAGTGCTGATAGAATTGCCCATGGAAAATTACAGCGGCGATCCTTCGGCGCTGGGAGCAGCGGGCCTTCTGACGTCACGCACGCCGGCGGAAAATCTGCAACGTCTTGACTGGCTGATGTCCCGCTTCAGCGGCTATTTCGCGGCGACGAACTACCAGGGCGGCAAGTTCGCCGCCGATGACGAGGCTATGGGACCGATCCTTTCGCGGTTGCGCGAAGCAGGCGTCGGTTATGTGGACGACACCGGCGCCGCCGGCGCGCTGACGCAACAGACCGGCGCCGCTGTCGCGTCGGTTGCGCGGGTCCTGCCGCCGGCGCCGGACGATTCGGCCCGTCAGCGAATCAAGCGGGAGCTGACGGCCCTTGAAAAACTCGCGCAACGGGACGGCGCAACGCTCGCCAAGGCCTATGCGTTCTCCGCAACGATCGACGAGATCGCCGAATGGTCCGGATCCCTGGAAAAGAAGGGGGTGGCGTTGGCGCCGGCGTCTTCAGCCTTGCCTCAACGCCGCGCTTCCCGGTAAGGCGGTCCACAGGACGAAAACCGCGCGCCCGGCAAAACGTATGTACAAACCGGACTTCTTGAATAACTACCGGCCGAATGTCGGCGTCGCGCTTTTTAACCGCGACGGGCGCGTGTTCTACGGCCATCGCGCGGTTTTGTCGTCCAGCGTCGCGGCGAACAAGAACCGAACCGCAGAGTGGCGCTGGCAGATGCCCCAAGGGGGCGTTGATAACGGCGAGGCGATCACCGACGCCGCCTTTCGCGAGCTCAAGGAGGAGACCGGCATTGTCTCCGCGCGGCTTTTGACGGTGACGCCGGGATGGCTCGCCTACAAGTTCCCCGACGGTTATCGCAAGCGCAACTGGATCGGTCAGCGGCAGAAATGGGCGGCGATGCTGTTTGAGGGCGATGAAGCGGAAATTGATCTGGAGGCGGACGACCACCAGGAATTCGACGACTGGCGCTGGGGCGAACTCGAAGAAGCGCCGTCGCTGATCGTTCCGTTCAAACGCAACGTCTACACCGAGCTGATGGCGGCGTTCGTTCCCTTGCGGGATTTCATCCGCGCCGGGGCATGAGCCGGTCGCGTCCGCCTGACTTTCTCCTGGAGCGCGTTCTCTATCGCGACGGGCTGATGCTGGTGATCGACAAGCCGGCGGGCCTCGTCGTGCATGCAAAGCCGGGCGATCGCCGTGACAATCGCGGGGAAAGCCTCGAAGACTATTTCGACGCCTTACGGTTCGGCCTGCCGCGCCCGCCGGCCCTCGCCCATCGCCTCGACCGCGACACGACCGGGTGCCTGATCCTCGGCCGGCACCCGAAAGCGCTGCGCAAACTCCACAAGCTGTTTTACGAAGGAAAAGTAGACAAGACCTATTGGGCGGTCTGCCGCGGCGCGCCGGAGAAACTCTCCGGAACGATCGACGCGCCGCTGATCAAGGGAACGCAAAAGCGCGGCTGGCGCATGCATATCGCCGATGCAGAGAACGAGGCCGCCTTAAAGGCGCGCACGACTTATCGCGTGCTGAGCCGGAAGGACGGGCTTTCCTTCATCGAAGTCAAACCGAAAACCGGCCGCACGCACCAGATCCGCATTCACCTCGCGTCAATCGGCGCGCCGATCATCGGCGACCCTCTTTATGGGAACTTATCGGATTTTGAGCGCGAGGGACCGCTGATGCTGCACGCCCGCCGGGTCATCGTGCCGATATCCAAAAAAGGGAACCCAGTTGTCGTGGAGGCCAAGGCGTCGAGCGCCTTCAGCGCAGTGCTCGCACCAATACATAACAACCCCTAGCACAAATCGCTTAGAGTCAACTCATGCAGCGAAAATGCCATAGCGACGGCATGAGATTTATTTTTTGCATTAAGCTTGGCTCGGGCGCCTGCTAAATGTGTTCGAACAGTGCTTTCACTAATACATAGCTTCCGCGCTGTCTCCTTTTCCGTCTGGCCGCACGCAGCGCAGATAAGGCATTCCCGCTCTCTCTCCGTCAGTAACGCAGGGCGCGTCAAATCAAGTTTAGGAATATAGAGCCCAGCAAAATGGCGCTTCGCAATATTCGAAATATTGTGAACAGATTCCCGATTCAAATACTCACGCCTGGAAGCCATAACCACGACGCATTGATCGCCCTGATCTGTCTCAAAGGGTATATACACTGCACCTCTAACGTTTTCCTCGACAACCGCATCGAAAAAGGCGACGACTTCGGTGTCTTCTGAAAATTCTCTTGTGTGCCCCATAATATCAACCGACTTCTGATATCGATCGACCAACAAAACGCCAGGATGTCGCCCTTCCCGCGCAAGCATTGTACCAAGCGCATTCACTTTAAAAGAAAAATCAACTTCATTGGAAAGAATTGTAGGTTGATCGGTATCAGTATCCATACATAGCGCCCCAATCAAAAATGATGGGTCGCTCATTCCGCTGGCAAACGCATTGATACAGTCCTTTGGCACGTTCATTTTTTAGATTCTCGCTGTAAGCGTGAGTCAAACCTGCTCTAAACGCCTAGCACTGCTTATTTCAAATTAGCCGGCATCTAATTTTGCCCTGCAAATTCCTCAATAGAAATTTGACGCATGACTAGCGCTCGGACTACTGCATGAACCTTATTTCGACTGCCAAGCTTGCGAATTGCGCCTCGCAAATAGGCGTGCACAGTATGCTCGCTTATTCCTAAACAGCTCGCGGTTTCCTTTTCTGTTTTGCCAAACGCCGCTTCGACAAGACACGCTTTTTCACGCAATGAAAGAATGCGCATAATTATCCTACAGAGAGCAAAAAACGGCTTCTTCAAGGCAACTATATACAACAAACAAAATTTATGCGCTGGCCACATGACCAAACTATACGTCGCTCCTGCCGCAACCAGCGACGGCGCGAATCACGCTATCGTGATACAACTTATATGTAACCTAAAATCACCATTTTGTCAATTTCCTTTGCGCCACAAAGTAATCAGGACTCTGAATAAATGCTGGTTGCCGCGCGATTCGCAGAGAGGCGTTTGAATGCCTGCCGACTGCAGCACACAATAGCATGCACGAACATCAAGTACTCGTCATCACAGCCCGACGAGTGCTGTAGAAATTCTCTATACAGAAGACTAAAAAACCGCCTAGCCTAATCAGGGGAGGGAGGCGCCTGCCTCACAGCAAAAAAGCACTGGCTTGTACAAAGTTATTTCTGAATATTTGGTCAATTACCGGTTTTATTGAACCTATAGCTTTATACGATAGCGCCCACCGACGATGCGCAGTAATTTTGATCAGTGTTTGTAACCCGTTCAGCATGCAAAATGCCAATGTCGTCGAAGGTGAGAAATGAAAAACTCGGCCCTCCAAACCAAAGATGATGATTTTACGATGGCGAATCGTGAAATGTCACGACTCGCAAAACAATGCCGCAAGCCTCAACCCACACCAACAAAACCAATCGCCGAGCTGATCCTGAGTCTCCACAAAACTCTCGAAACCATAGCGCAGGAACCACATAACACAGACCTAGCATTCACTAGCGACATTATTTGGGACGAGATTCTTTTTGGCTCAACATTATTGGCAACGACCCCCTCCACTACTCTTATTGATATTTGCGGCAAGATAGATGTTTGGCGGCTGCTTGCGCCAGAAACTTCTGAAGAGGAAGAACGGCAAGCAGATCAAGCTCTGGCAATCACCATTTTTCGCGATATCGAAACACTCGCGAGAAAAATGAACGCTCAAGACGATCGTCGCAATGCCAGCAGTTCAGAAAATTCCCAGGGCTTGATTGCGGATTAGGTAAACAAGAAGTCAGAACTGAAACCAGTTCCCAATTCCTACAACGCTGCCTGAAGTTCTTTCAGACTATCGAGCGCCTGTTGCGCGGCGAGTTTCTTCTCGTCCGTTTCGGCGTCCGCGACGTCTTCCTCAGCGTTCTTGATCGCCTGCGCGATTTTTTCCGCGTTGAGTTCCTCTGCCGGCATCGCTTCCTCGGCGAGTACCGTCAGGCCCGTCGGAGAAATCTCCGCAAAGCCGCCCCGGACGAAAATGCGTTTTTCGTCCGAACCATCGCGGATTCTGACCATGCCGGGCGCGAGCGTCGTCATCAACGGCGAATGATTGGCGAGCACGCCCATCCAGCCTTCCGAGCCCGGAATATCGACCTGGTCGACGTCCCGGGACATCAGCTCGCGCTCCGGCGAAACGAGGGTGAAGTTGAGTTTATCGGCCATCGCCCGTTACGCCGCCTCCGCCGCCAGTTCGGCCGCCTTGGCGATAGCGTCATCGATTGAGCCGACCATGTAGAACGCCGCTTCCGGCAGGTGGTCGTATTCGCCCTCGATGAGGCCTTTGAATGAGCGCACCGTATCCTCGACCGGCACCTGAATGCCCGGGAAGCCGGTGAAGACCTGCGCCACATCAAAGGGCTGCGACAGGAAGCGTTCGACCTTACGCGCGCGGGCCACGACGAGTTTGTCCTCTTCCGACAGCTCGTCCATGCCGAGAATGGCGATGATGTCCTGAAGCGCCTTGTAGCGTTGCAGAATGCCCTGCACGCCGCGGGCGACTTCGTAATGCTCTTCGCCGACAATGCGCGGATCGAGAATGCGCGAGGTGGAATCGAGCGGGTCGACCGCCGGGTAGATGCCTTTTTCGGAAATGGCGCGGTTCAAAACCGTCGTCGCATCGAGGTGCGAGAACGACGTCGCCGGCGCCGGGTCGGTAAGGTCGTCGGCCGGCACATAAATCGCCTGCACCGAGGTGATCGAGCCCTTGGTGGTCGTGGTGATACGCTCCTGCATGGTGCCCATATCGGTCGCCAGCGTCGGCTGATAGCCCACCGCCGACGGGATCCGGCCGAGCAACGCCGACACTTCCGAACCTGCCTGCGTAAACCGGAAGATGTTGTCGACGAAGAAGAGTACGTCCTGGCCCTGATCGCGGAAGTGCTCCGCGACGGTGAGACCTGAGAGTGCAACCCGCGCGCGCGCGCCCGGCGGTTCGTTCATCTGGCCGTAGATCAGCGAGCATTTGGAGCCTGCCGCCGAGCCGCCATGCTCGGACGGGTTCTTGTTCACGCCGGATTCGATCATCTCCCAGTAAAGGTCGTTGCCTTCCCGGGTGCGCTCGCCAACGCCGGCGAACACCGAATAGCCGCCATGGACCTTGGCGATGTTGTTGATGAGTTCCTGAATAAGAACCGTTTTGCCGACGCCGGCGCCGCCGAAGAGGCCGATCTTGCCGCCTTTCGCGTAGGGGCAGAGAAGATCAACAACCTTGATGCCGGTCGCCAGCATTTCCGCTTCCGTCGACTGCTCGACAAAGGGCGGGGCTTCCTGGTGGATGGCGCGCTTGGCCGTCGCCGTGATCGGGCCGGCTTCGTCCACCGGCTCGCCGATGACGTTCATGATGCGACCGAGGGTTTCATCGCCCACCGGCACGGAGATCGCCTCGCCCGTATCGGTCACGGCCTGGCCGCGCACGAGCCCTTCGGTGGAGTCCATGGCGATGGTGCGCACCGCGTTTTGCCCCAGATGCTGGGCGACCTCCAGAACGAGACGGTTGTCGCCGTTCTTCGTTTCGAGCGCGTTCAAAATCGCCGGCAGGTGATCGTCGAACTCTACGTCGACAACGGCGCCGATAACCTGTGAAATGCGGCCTTCTTTGCTCATGACTTTAGTCCTTCGTCTTTTCGATCTCGCTGGGCGAGCCAACCTTTCGTTACGCGTCCCCTCCCCTTGGAAAGGGGAGGGTTAGGGAGGGGATCATTCTCTTGCGCCGATGAGCGCTGACCCGTTTTGATCCCCACCCGGAATTCTCTTTCGAGAATTCCGACCTCCCCTTTTCAAGGGGAGGTAAATTCCATCACAGCGCCTCAGCGCCGGAGATAATTTCGATCAGTTCCTTGGTGATCTGCGCCTGTCGGGCGCGGTTATATTGCAGCGTCAGCTGGTCGATCATTTCGCCGGCGTTGCGCGTCGCATTGTCCATGGCGGTCATGGAAGCGGCCTGCTCCGAGGCGACGTTTTCCAGCAATGCGCGGAAAATCTGCACCGCCACATAGCGCGGCAGCAATTCGCGGAGGATGTCTTCTTCGTCCGGCTCGTATTCGTAGACCGCGCCCTTCAGATCCGGCGGCTCGACCCCTTCCGGCGCTTCGGCGGGAATGATCTGTTGCGCCGTGGGCTCCTGGGTCACGACGTTTTTGAACTTGCCGTAAAACAGGGTCGCAACGTCGAACTCTTCGCCATCGAAGCGCTTCAACACTTCGCCTGCGATGTCATGGGCCTCGCCGAAACCGATCTGGCGCACTTCCATGAAGTTCGTCTTCCAGACGATGAGGTCCCCATAAATCCGCTTCAGCATGTCGTCCGCCTTGCGGCCGACGGCGACGATCTTGACCTTCTTGCCTTCGCCCTGAAGCTTTGTGATGCGCTCGCGGGCAAGACGTACAATAGACGAGTTAAAGCCCCCGCAGAGGCCCTTGTCCGCCGTCGCCACGATCAGGAGATGAGTTTCATCCTTGCCAGTTCCGGCGAGCAATTGCGGCGCGTTCGGATTGCCTTCCGCCAAAGAAGCGAGATTGGCGAGCACCGCCTCCATCCGCTGCGTATAGGGGCGGGCTTCCTTGGCGCGTTCCTCGGCCCGGCGCAGCTTCGCCGCGGCGACCATCTGCTTTGCCTTGGTGATCTTCTGGGTCGACTTAACCGACGAGATCCGGTTTTTGAGGTCCTTAAGAGAGGGCATTCGCTATCCTCTATGCGTGCGCTTCTCCTCCCCCGCTCGCGGGGGAGGTGGCCGCAAAGCGGTCGGAGGGGGTGACAGTATTCATCGCAAACTCAGAAACTTGTCGTAACACCGACAGACCCCCTTCGTCCCTTCGGGACACTTCCCCCGCAGGCGGGGGAAGAAGTATCTCGCACCAGTTCTTCATTTACGCAAAGCTCTTTGTGAACGCGTCTAACGCGTCTTTGAGTTTCGCTTCCATGTCATCATCCAGCTTGCCGGTTTCGCGGATCGCCTTCAGGATCTCCGAATGATCAGCGTGGAGTTTGCGAAGCCATTCGCGCTCAAAGTGGCCGACCTGGTTCTTGTCGACGCCATCAAGATAACCCTGCGTGCCGGCGTAAATAACGCAAACCTGCTCCTCGACCTGAAGCGGCGAGTACTGGCCCTGCTTCATGAGTTCCGTGAGGCGGTCGCCGCGGTTCAGGATGCGCTGCGTCGTTGCATCAAGGTCGGAACCGAACTGGGCAAACGCCGCAAGCTCCCGGTACTGAGCGAGCTCACCCTTAATCTTGCCGGCGACCTGCTTCATGGCTTTGACCTGCGCGGCCGAGCCAACCCGGGAAACCGACAGACCAACGTTCACCGCCGGGCGAATGCCCTGGAAGAAGAGGTCGGTTTCGAGGAAGATCTGGCCGTCGGTGATCGAGATCACATTGGTCGGAATGTAGGCCGACACGTCGTTCGCCTGGGTCTCAATGATGGGCAGCGCCGTCAGCGAGCCCGCGCCATTGTCTTCGTTCAGCTTCGCCGCGCGCTCAAGCAAACGGGAGTGCAGATAGAAAACGTCGCCCGGATAAGCTTCGCGGCCCGGCGGACGACGAAGGAGCAGCGACATCTGGCGGTAAGCCACAGCCTGTTTTGAGAGATCATCATAGATGATCAGTGAGTGCATGCCGTTGTCGCGGAAATATTCGCCCATGGCGCAGCCGGCGAAAGGCGCGAGGAACTGAAGCGGCGCCGGCTCTGACGCCGTCGCCGCGACGACGATGGAGTATTCCATGGCGCCATTGTCTTCGAGCGTCTTGACGATCTGCGCAACGGTGGAGCGCTTCTGACCGATGGCCACATAGACGCAATAGAGTTTCTTCGATTCATCGTCCGAAGCGTTGACGTCTTTCTGGTTAAGAATGGCGTCAACGCAGATCGCCGTCTTGCCGGTCTGGCGGTCGCCGATGACGAGTTCGCGCTGGCCGCGGCCGATGGGGATCATGGCGTCCACGGCCTTGATGCCAGTCTGCATCGGTTCGTGCACGGATTTACGCGGCAGGATGCCCGGCGCTTTCACGTCCACAACCCGTCTTTCCGTCGCCTCGATCGGACCCTTGCCGTCAATCGGGTTGCCGAGCGGATCTACGACGCGGCCGAGCAGGCCTTTGCCCACCGGCACGTCAACGATCGCCTGCGTACGCTTGACGGTGTCGCCTTCCTTGATCTCCCGGTCTTCGCCGAAGATCACGACGCCGACATTGTCCGCTTCAAGGTTCAGCGCCATGCCTTTAACGCCGTTGGCGAACTCGACCATCTCGCCGGCCTGAACATTGTCGAGGCCGTAAATGCGCGCGATGCCGTCGCCGACGGAAAGCACCTGACCGATTTCGGAGACTTCGGCGTCCTTGCCGAAATCCTTGATCTGCTGCTTCAGGATGGAGGAAATTTCCGACGCATTGAGGTCCATTGCTTTAAGCCTCTTTCATCACGGTTTTAAGTTTGTTGAGTTTTGTTCGAAGCGATGAGTCGATCATCTTCGAGCCGACCTTAACGATCAGCCCGCCAAGCAGATCGGGATCAACGCGGGTTTCGAGATTGACCGCCTTGCCGACCATGGATTCGATTTCCATACGGATCGACTTGATCTGCTCGTCATTCATGGGCGCGGCGGAAACGGCGCTGGCGGAGACCTCTCCGCGCGCCTCAGCCGCTTTCGCCAGAAAAGCGCCGATCATGGACGGCAGCGCGAAAAGCCGGCGATTGGAGGCGACAAGCTTCAGAAAATTCTGCGAAATCGGCGACAGGCCGGCCTGTTCGGCAATCGCGGTGATCGCGGCCAGCTGGTCGGCGCGGTCATAGACAGGGCTTTTCAGGAAATCCTTGAGGTCCGCCGAGCCGTTGATCGCGGCCAGGAGACCCTTCAGCTCGGCTTCGACCGCATCGGCCTTGCCCTCGTCGCGCGCCAGATCAAATAGCGCCTCGGCGTAGCGGCCCGCGGCGCCGGTCGTCGATACGAAGTCGCCTGACGCGTTTTCGCTGGACACGTAGAGCTGCTCCTCATCCCTGTCGGAAACGGCGTCCGCTTTGATGGCGGCCGCCTAAATCCTTGAAATCACTAGCAAAATGCGGCGGCAGGACGCGCGTCGCCGGCCCTCTGCGCGAGAGCGCCGCGAGCGGTAGCACGGCCCTTAAAGCGACGCAATAATGCTGCGGTGCGGCGGAATGGCTGGCGCGCTTACATTTGCCTGCGTAAGGCGGCGGACGCGTCGTTCGGTCAGAATTCCCAGCCAAGCCGGACGCCCAGATTGTCCAGCCCTTCGTTGGGGGTGCAAAGGTTCGCGTTTGACAGATGCGCCCAGTAGACCGACGCGTTGAGGCGCTCGGTCACCCGGTAGCCGACTTCCGCCGACAGCCGGAAGAGGGCCCGGCAGCCAAGGAACACGGTGTGGTTCTGGCGCCCCGTGTCGATTGCGGGATCGAATGGATCCGTTTCGCCATTATGCAGGGCGCCGCCCACGCCGCCATTCACGTAAAAGCGGTCGGTCAGATCGAAGCGCCAGTCGAGCCCTGCATAAATCTGGCTGGTGGCGTCGGAATCAAAGGCGATGGTTGCGCCGAGAACCGGGCGCGGCGCCAGCACGATGGACAGAAACTCCGGCGACTGAAAAACGATTTCGCCGTTGACCGCGGCGCCCTGTTCCTTGTCGACGCCCTGTCCGCCCCACCCCTGGGCGACAACGCCGCCGCGGATTTCAGTGATGACGCTCTCGGCGTGCGCCGCCGTTGCAAAGGCGAGGGAAGCCAGGCCCGCGGCCTGCATACGCACAAATGAAGTTACGCGCCGTGTGCTGATCATTTCACTCCCCCTGCTGTCGTCCTCCCCAGCGAGATCGGCCGCTTCGATGACGATACTATGATTTACAAAAAAGAATAAGGATCAATGTCGACAACCCGGCGGACCGATGCGGGCATCTTCACCTTTGGCAACCAGTCGTCCAGGTAAGCCTGGATGCTCACGTCCCGGCGCGCCTTCACGAGGAAGCGCATGCGCGCCTCGCCGCGAAGCCGGTAGATTGGCGCACGCGCCGGACCAAGCACCTCAATCCCGTCGCCGGCGGGCGCCGCGGCGCGCAGGGCCCTCGCGGCGTCATGGAGCGCCGGCTCGTTTCGCCCTCGCAGAAGGATCGCCGCCAGACGCCCGTAAGGCGGGAAGCCCGCGCGTTTTCGCCCCTCCGCCTCCGCCGCCAGAAAGGCGTTGCGGTCGCAGTTTTTCAAAGCCTGAAACACTGCGGCGTCCGGCTGATATGTCTGGAGGAGCGCCCGGCCCGGCTTTTCGGCGCGCCCGGCGCGGCCCGTTACCTGCGCCAGCAACTGGTAGGTGCGTTCCGCGGCTCTGAGATCGCCGCCCGCAAGACCAAGATCCGCATCAACGACGCCGACGAGCGTCAGGTCCGGAAAATGGTGTCCTTTCGCGGCGATTTGCGTCGCGATCAGAATATCGATTTCGCCGTCGCCCATGGATGCGAGGATTTCGCGAACGGCGCGCGCGCCCGGCGCCGTGTCTGAAGACAGAACGCCGATCGCCGCGTCGGGCCATCGCTCCCGCGCTTCCTCCGCGACGCGCTCGATCCCCGGCCCGCACGGGCTGAGCGATCCGACCGCGTTGCAGTTGGGGCAGGCCTCGGGCTTTTCCATGGAGAAACCCGTGTGATGGCAGACGAGCCGGTTCTCGAAGCGATGCTCGACCAGCATGGTGTCGGAGTCCGGCGCCGTCATCTTGTGACCGCAGCGGCGGCACAAGGTCAGGGGCGCGTAACCGCGACGGTTCAGAAAAAGCAGAGATTGTTCGCCTGCGGAAAGATTAGCGTTTACCTCCGCAACAAGAGAGGGCGACAGCCATGCGCCCGCTTCCGGCGGATCCTCGCGCATATCCACAAGACCGATGTCCGGCATGGCCGCATCGGCAAAACGCGACGGCAGGCCGACAGCGCCGTAACGACCCTCATCGATGTTGACCACCGACTCCAGGGACGGCGTCGCCGACGCCAGAATGACGGGAAAGCCGGCCCTGGCGCCCCGGGCGACCGCCAGATCGCGGGCGTGATAGATGACGCCGTCTTCCTGCTTGTATGCGCCGTCATGTTCCTCATCGACGACGATGAGTTTCAGATTTGGAAAGGGCAGAAAGAGGGCCGAGCGCGCCCCGACAACCAGTCGCGCCTGCCCTTCTGCAACCCGCCGCCAGGTGCGGCGGCGCGCCGCCGACGTCATTTCGGAATGCCAGGGCGCGGGCGCGGCGTTAAAGCGCTCCTCCACGCGCTTCAGGAACGGCGCCGTCAACGCTATTTCCGGGATCAGGATAAGCGCCTGCACCGTCTCATCGCGCGCCAGCGCCGCCGCAACGGCTTCGAGATAGACCTCCGTCTTGCCGGAGCCGGTGACGCCGTCGATCAACAGCGCTTGATGGCGCCCCTCGCGGATCGGCGCCGTCAAACCGTCCGCCGCATATTGCTGGTCTTCCGAAAGATCCGGCCCGTTGGCGTCGAGGTCCGGCGGGTCAAAAGGCGGATCGGGGTCGATCTCGACGGCCCGCAACGCCCCGGCCCTGGAAAGACCGCGCACAACGCCGTCGCTGACGCCGGCGGCGGCGGCGAGATCGGCGGCCGTCCGCGGATCGGCGCCTGCGGCGTCCAGCACGCTCTGGCGCTGCGGCGTCAGCCGCGCCGGCGCATCGCCCGTTCGCACATAGCCGGTCTGCGCCCTTGGGGCTGAAAGCCCGTCTCCCGACCGCATGGTCATGCGCAGGACCGAGCCTGCCGGAAACATCGTGTAGCGGGCTGCCCAGGCGATAAAGTCCACCATGCCGGCCGCCAGCGGCGGCGCATCGATGACGTCGGCAATCGCCTTCAGTTTCTCCACAGGCACGGAGGCGTCCGCCGGCTCCGGCCAGACGACGCCGACGATTTCGCGCGGACCGAACGGCGCCCGCACGAAAGACCCGGGCGCCGGCGCATCCTCCGTCGGCGCCAGATAGTCATATGCTTTGAAAAGCGGCAACGGAAACAACACTTTGACGCGCTGCACCGCCGGCTTCTCCGAAAAATCGAATTTCATTGGCGAATTCATGCGCCCGCGCTTGATCCGGTGACCCGTTTCGAGTGAATTACCGCGCATTGTTTTGATCAGCCGCCGGTGCAATCGCAATGCGTTTATTTTTGTTTTTCGCCATTCTCGCCTGTTCCGGCATTGTGGGCGCCGGGCGGGCGGAAGCGAAATACAGCCTTTGCAACAAATCGAGCTACGCGCTTTCCGCCGCGATCGGCTATGTGGACGGCGATCGGCTGGCGACGCGGGGCTGGTGGCGCCTGCGGCCCGGCCAGTGCAAGGTGGTGCTGACCGAGCGGACCAATCCCGGCCGCTATTTCGTCTACGCCGAGGCCATTGCCGGCCATCGCGGCCCGCTGCGGACATGGTCCGGCGAGACGCCGTTATGCGTTGAGAATTACGGCTTTTTCAACCTCCGCAACCAGGAGGTCTGCCGCGGCGATCCGTTAAGCCAACGCAAATTCTTCGACGTGGACGTAACGGAGGCGGCCGGCGGAAACTGGCAGACGGATTTCACCGAGGCCAGCAATTTTACCGTTTACTCCGCGGAGGTCGCCGGCGTGCAGCGGCTCCTGCAGGATGTCGGCAAGGACGTCAGCCGGATCGACGGCGCCATGGGCCGGTCGACCCAGCGGGCCCTTGCGTCCTATCGCCGGCAGAAGGGCCTTACCGATGCAAACAGCATCGACGATGAATTGATCGACGCGCTGATCGAGGACGCCAATGCGCGCGAAGCCAAGCTCGGCTTTTTCTACTGCAACAAAACCAATGATTCCGTCTGGGCGGCGATCGCCGAACCGCAGGACGACGAACGCTACATTTCAAGAGGCTGGTGGAAGCTCGAACCGGGCGGCTGCTCGAAAATCCTGAAGGGCGAGCTTGAGCGCGATCATTACTTCGTATACGGCGCAGTTGAATCCGGCGCCATTGAAAAACGTCTGGCCGGCGGCGATACGTCGTTTTGCGTTAATGCGGTCATGTTCAGCGCGGAAAACGAACTGAGCTGCAATGAGCAGGATCTCGACGAAGCGCTGTTCCGCCGCGTGGATGTAGGCGGCGCGCCGTCGGCCACATTCGAATTCACGCCCGACATGTTTCAGGATCCGCCGACGCAATAGCGCCGCTCACGTCACGCCGCCCCGGGAAAAACGCGCCCTTGACCGACCTCCGCCATATCGATTGCTGGGTCTTCGACCTCGATAACACGCTATATGCAGCGGAGTGCCGCCTGTTCGATGAGATCGACGCACGCATGACGGCCTATATTCGCAACCGACTGTCGCTTGCTCATGACGATGCACGCAAGCTTCAGAAGGACTATTACGTGCGCTACGGCACAACGATGGCGGGCCTGATGCAGGAGCATGACGTCGAGCCTGATCATTTTCTCGACTTCGTTCACGACATCGACCTTGCGCCAATTTCAGAGAACCGTGTGCTGGCCGGCGCCATCAACGCCCTGCCTGGAAAGAAATATATCTACACGAACGGATCGGTGGCCCACGCGGAAAACGTCGCCGGCGCGCTTGGGGTGTTTCATCTTTTCGACGACGTCTTCGACATCAAGGCGGCGGACTATACGCCGAAGCCCCATCCCGAACCGTATCAGTCCTTTGTTCGCCGCTTCGGCATCGACCCTTCGCGCGCCACCATGTTTGAAGATCTCGCGCACAATCTGGAAACGCCGCACGCCATGGGCATGACGACCGTGCTGGTCTGCTCCGACGCGGACTGGCTTTCCGATGAACCCCACGAAAAACGCCCGGCGCGGATCGGCGAAACAGCGGCGCATGTTCATCACACAACCGACGACCTCGCCGGATTCCTTGAAAAAGCGCGCACGGCCGCCGCCAGCGCCGCCTGAAAAAACTGAAAGCATCACCTATGACCGACATGGCAGAACTTGCCCGCATCATTGACGCCGCCTGGGAGAACCGAAACGACATCGGCGCCGAGACGCAAGGCGAAACCCGCGACGCCGTCGCCGCGGCGCTCGACATGCTGGACAGCGGCGCCGCGCGCGTCGCCGCGCCCGCAAAAACCGGCGGCAACATCACCGAATGGACCGTCAATCAGTGGCTCAAAAAAGCGGTCCTGCTGTCGTTCCGGCTGAACCCCAACGCACTCATCGCCGGCGGGCCCGGCGCGGCCGCCTGGTGGGACAAGGTGCCCTCAAAGTTCGACGGCTGGAAGGCGGAAGACTTCGAGCGCGCCGGCTTTCGCGCCGTGCCGGACGCCACCGTGCGTCGCGGTTCGTTCGTTGCGGCGAATGCGGTGCTGATGCCGTCCTTCATCAATATCGGCGCCTATGTGGGCGAAGGGGCGATGATCGATACCTGGGCGACGGTCGGATCATGCGCGCAGATCGGCGCCAATTGCCACATCTCCGGCGGCGCAGGGATCGGCGGCGTCCTTGAACCCTTGCAGGCGAACCCCGTGATCATCGAGGACAATTGCTTTATCGGCGCGCGCTCGGAAGTCGCCGAAGGCGTCATCGTCCGCGAAGGCTCCGTTCTTTCCATGGGCGTTTATCTCGGCGCGTCGACAAAAATCGTCAATCGCGAAACCGGCGCCGTCACCTATGGCGAAGTGCCGCCCTATTCCGTCGTCGTTTCCGGCACGATGCCATCGGCCAAGGGCGGGCCAAATCTATACTGCGCCGTCATCGTCAAACAGGTGGATGAGCGCACCCGGTCCAAAACATCCGTAAACGAACTGCTTCGAGATTAGGCTTCTCCACTGCTGCTCGTTACTTTTGTCATCACCGGGCTTGTCCCGGTGATCCAGAAGACCCAGAATAAGAACTGGATTGCCGGAATGAATCCGGCAATGATAAGATTGTAAAACGCCTCAATGACCGCCATAGACCCCATTGATCTCTCCCGCGCGCTCATCCGCCGGCCGTCCGTGACGCCGGCCGACGAAGGCGCGCTCGACGTGCTGGAGGGCGTGCTCTCAGGCCTCGGCTTTCGCTGCACGCGACTCAAATTTGAAGACGTCGACAACCTCTTCGCCCGCTATGGCGAAGCTGCTCCTCATTTCTGTTTCGCCGGACACACCGACGTTGTTCCGCCGGGCGACGACGCCGGGTGGAACCGCCCGCCCTTTGAAGCGGCGCTGGAAGATGGCCATCTGTGGGGCCGCGGCGCGGCTGACATGAAATGCGCCATCGCGGCCTTTGCGGCCGCCGCGGCGCGGGCAATAGAGACCGGCGCGGTGAAGGGTTCCCTGTCGTTCCTGATCACCGGCGACGAGGAGGGGCCCGCCATCAACGGCACGCGCAAGGTGCTGGACTGGATGCGCGAAAACGACATCGAGATCGATCACTGCCTGGTCGGCGAGCCGTCCAACCCGACCGACATCGGCGACATGATCAAGGTGGGACGCCGCGGCTCGGTCAATTGCTGGCTGACCGTCGCCGGCAAGCAGGGGCATGTGGCCTACCCGGCGCTCGCCCGAAACCCGATCCCGGCCCTGATGCGCAAGCTGCTCGTCCTTTCCGAAACCCCTCTCGACGACGGCTATGAACGGTTTCAGCCTTCAAGCCTTCAGGTAACGGATATTCATATCGGCAACCCCGCCCACAACGTCATTCCGGAAAAAGCGACAGCGCGCTTCAATGTCCGCTTCAACCCGAACTGGACCGGAGAGACCGTCACGAAATGGGCCCGCGAGAAAGCCGACGCCGTCGCGAAGGAGACCGGCGCCGACTATACGTTCGAAACCATCGTATCCGGCGAAGCCTTTCTGACGACGGACATGGACTTCATCCACCTTCTTCAGGACGCCGTTGAGGAAAAGTCCGGACGGCGCCCGGAGCTTTCAACCTCTGGCGGAACGTCCGATGCGCGCTTCATCAAGGACATGTCCCCGGTCGCAGAGTTCGGCATGGTCGGCGCCACCATGCATCAGACCAACGAGAACGTCGCCGTTTCCGACATCAACCTGCTGACGGACATTTATGCGCTGATCATCGAACGCTATTTCGACCGGTTCGCATCGTGATCGGTTTCGACTATGCGGCGCGCCATCTGCGCGGCGTATGGCGTCTGGCCGCCGGCGACGAGACGTGGCGCGAGGGGATGGACCTGTCGACGGAAGGCGTTTTTGCGTCTTTCTGGGCGATCGCGTTCTCGGCGCCCTTCGCGATTGTCGGCATCCTTGTGCAGTACAAAATTGCCGAAGCCTCGCCGGCCTTTCCATCAAGCCTCTACGCCCAGGCGCCCATGGCTCTCATGGCGCCGGTGGATCTTCTCTCCTCGCTAGCCGCCTGGCTCATGACGGTCGCCGTATTGGCGCTTGCCGCAAAGCAGCTTGGCGCCGCGCGCGAAACAGCGGCGCTGATCGTGTCGTTCAACTGGAGTCAGTTGCTGGCCTTTATCACCGTCATGGCGCCGGCAATCGCCATCGCCGCAACGGGCAATGCGGAACTCAGCTCGCTGCTTTTTTTCGGCGTTCTCGTTTTCAGCATCTACCTTTTCTGGATGGTCATCCGCCGCAACCTGCCGATCTCGGTCGCGATCGCCATCGCGTTGATCGTCGGTCTTTCGGCGGCGTCATTCGGCGTTTACACAATCCTGACAAACATCGCCGTGCGGCTCTATCAGTTGTTTTCATAGTCAGCGCGCAGGAAGTAGAGACCGTCCGGCGGCGCCACCGGCCCGCACGCCTCTCGCGATTTCGCGCTGAGCGCCGTTTCCAGATCGCGCGGCCGCCATTTGCCCCGGCCGACTTCGACAAGCGATCCTGTGATCGACCGCACCTGGTGATGTAAGAATGACCGCGCCGCAACGCGCAGAACGATTTCCTCGCCCGCCCGCGAAACCGATATTTCATCAAGGGTTTTCACCGGGCTTTTCGACTGGCACTGGGCGGACCGGAATGTCGAAAAGTCGTGCCGGCCCACAAGGGCCTGCGCTGCGCCATGCATCGCCTCCGCATCGAGCCGCGCCGTCACGCGCCAGGCGCGCCCGCGCTCAAGCGTCAGCGGCGCGCGACGATTAACGATGCGATATTCGTAAGCGCGGCGAATGCAGGAAAAGCGCGCATGAAAATCGTCGCTTACCTCTTCCGCGCGAAGGACGGCAATCGGCGCCGGTCTCAAATGCTGGTTCACGGCATTGCATATAACGTTCGCGCCATAGTCCTTTTCGATGTCCACATGAGCGGTCATGGCGAGGGCGTGAACGCCCGCATCCGTGCGGCCGGCGCCATAGACCAGCGCGGCCTCGCCGGTCAGCGCCGCCACGGCGTTTTCCATTGCTTCCTGTACGGATGGACCGTTTTCCTGGCGCTGCCAGCCGACAAACGGGCCGCCGTCATATTCCAGGGTCAGCTTATAGCGCGGCATTGCTCAGGAAAGCCTGTCGCCCGGCGCAAACGCAAAGCCACGCAGAAACACATCTGCATCCTGCGCGCGCTTACCGGCGCGCTGCAATATCGACAGCGACACAGCGCCGTCGCCGCACGAGACGACGACGGCGCCGTCCGTACCGAGAATTTCGCCCGGCGCGCCGGCGCCGTCCGTCAGCGAAGACATCAAGGTCTTCACGCGCTCGCCTTTAGCTTCGAACCATGCGCCCGGAAACGGGGCGAGGCCACGAATGTGCCGATCAACGACAGGAGCGGGTTGCGACCAGTCAATTTTCGCTTCCTCGGGCGAGATCTTGTGAGCATAGGTGACGCCCTCTTCCGGCTGCGGGGTTTCCACAAGGGCGTCCCGCTCAAGCGCCGCCAGCGCCCGCGGCGCGAGACCTGCCGCGACGGGCGCAAGTTTGTCATGCAGCGTTCCCATCGTGTCGTCATGGGCAATCTCGACCGATTCCGACAACAGGACGGGCCCGGTATCGAGCCCCTCCTCCATGCGCATCACCTGCACCCCGGTGATCTTGTCGCCGGCCATGATTGCCCGCTGGATAGGCGCCGCCCCGCGCCAGCGAGGCAACAAAGATGCGTGGAGATTGAGGCAACCGTGACGCGGCGCATTGAGCGCTTCGCGCGGCAGGATCAACCCGTAAGCGACGACAATGGCGACATCGAGATCGAGGGCGCGAAAGTCTTCAAGCGTGTCTTGCGACCTGAAGTTTTTCGGGGTGCGCACGGCAAGCCCCAGCTCGTCGGCAAGCGCATGGACAGGCGCCGGTTTCAACTTGTGGCCGCGTCCGGACGGTTTTGGCGCGCGCGTATAGACGGCGGCGACATCATGGCCCGCGACGACGAGTTCCGAAAGAACGGGCGCAGCAAACGCCGGCGTACCCATGAAGGCGAGGCGCATGACGAGTTCCCTGCGCTCGCCGGCCTATTCCGCGGCGGCGAGGCGCTGTTCCTTTTTCAGTTTTTTCAAAACGCGGTCGCGCTTCAGGCGCGACAAATGATCGATGAAAAGGACGCCCTCAAGGTGGTCCATTTCATGCTGAATGCAGGTGGCGAGCAATCCTTCCGCATCGAGAGTTTGTTCCTTGCCGTCATAGTCGAGAAATTTCACGCGACATTTCGCCGGCCGCTCGACATCATCGAAAAATTCCGGAACCGACAGGCATCCTTCCTGGTAGACGGCGAGGTCTTCGGACGGATCGAGAATCTCCGGATTGACGAAATAGCGCGGCGCCGGCTCTTCGTCTTCGCCGGCGAGATCCATGACGATGACCCGCAGGGGCACGCCAACCTGAATTGCCGCAAGGCCAATGCCCGGTGCGTCGTACATCGTCTCCAGCATGTCATCCATCAGGGCGCGCAAATCGTCGTCGACCCCGTCCACGGGTTTCGAGACTTCGCGCAGCCGGGGGTCCGGCGCAGTGAGGATTTTTCGGATCGCCATGGGCCCTGAGGTATGAGCGCGGCGGCGCCCCGTCAAGATCAGCAAGGAATTTCCACGCCGCGCATGGTTAACGCTAACCCCTCGCATTTTAACGGCTTTTCCCGTATGATCAGGGCTGTGGCGTAGAGTTTTTGTGGGATTGGAAAATGGGGACGCTGACGCCTTTCCGCATCGCCGTGTTGGCGCAGGACAGCGCGGCGCAGGAAGACGCGCCCGCCGCTACGGCTGGAACAGAACAGCCGCCGCAGGAGCCCTGGCTGACGGCAACGGACACCCAGCTCTGGGTTGGGTTCGGCGCATTCATCACCGTCTTTTTTTTCATCCTTGTCGCAATCATTCGCGCGCGGGTTATTAAGCCCGCCGAACGGATGGCCCGCGAGACAGACTTTTTCGAGCCGGCGGGCGCTCATGCCGACATCACGTTCGACGATCCGGCGCAGGCTTATGCCGACATCAAGGACGCGCGCAAAAAAGACCGCAAGAAAAAGGCGGACAAGAAGCCGGAGCGCAAAGACCAGGACGAAGATGCGGCGACCGAAATCGTCTCCGATGACACTGCTGACGATGCGGCGGAAACGCTGGATAGCACCGGGCGTGATGAGGACGCCCCCGTCGTTGAGAGCGAGCCGGAACCGCAGATGGCGGAGATCGCCGCCGCAATCGACAACGCCGTTGTCGCCGAGGATCCGGAAGAGAAAAAGGCGGCCCCCTTTGCCGACCTTTTCTCCCGCAACGAGGCGGATCGGGACGAAACGCCCCAGGACGAGCAGGCCGGCGAGAGCGGCGACCAGGAAGCGCTTGCCCTGACAATGACGCCCGACGACGTCCGGCTCGACCACCTGCCGGAGATCGACGAGAGTTATTGGGATGCGGAGCGTCAGCGCCGCGAGGCGGCGGAATATGAGCGCGCAGAGGAGGAACGGCGGATCGCGCTGGAGGAAGCCTCACGCGCCAGAATGGAGGCCGACGCCGAGCGCCGCCGACAGGAAGAAGCCGCCCGCGAAGCGGAGATGCGCCTCGCCGCATCGGAACGGCGCGAAGCGGACGCCGCCCTGGAGCGGCGCATGCAGGCAATGTCCGCAATGCAGGGCAAGCTCGATGCGATGGCGGAACGGCTTTCAAAAGACACGGACGACGTTGAGACCCGCATCGGCGCCGCGCTCGAAAAAAAGTTCGAAGGCTTGAGCGATGAATTGCACGGTCGCCTTCAGGCGGCGGCCGCGGAAATCGACCGGATGCAGGAGGACGCCGGGGCCAGGGAACGGACCGAGAGCGAAAGCACGTTGATGATCGCCGCTCACATCGAAGCATTGCAAAAGGCGATAGAGGCGGCGCTCACGGACCTGTCCAAACGTATCGACGTCTTGGGCGCAGCGCAGTCAGCCGACCCTGTAAGGTCCGACGAATTGCGCCGTCTCAATACACTGCTCTCTGAAAGAGCGGCGCCGGCGGTTGCCGGCATGTTGCAGCTCGGCGATCTGGTGCGGTCGGCGCTGCCGGCGGATCGCTTCACGTTCGACAAGGAACTCGCCAACGGGGCGAAAGCGGATTGCATCATCAAACGGCCGGGCGCCGCGCCCTTCGCCATCGATGCGCGCTATCCGGCCGAAGCCTTTGACCGGTATGCCCGCGCTGATGAAAAATCCCGCGATCATACCGCCACAGCCTATCGGCGCGCCGTCCTTCGCCACATGATTTTTGTCGCGGAAAAACTCATCACCCCCGAAGAAACGGCGGACTTCGCCATCCTGTTTGTGCCGAACGATACAGTCTTCAACGACCTGCACCAGAACTTTGCGGACATCGTTCAGGACAGCTACCGCGCGCGGATCTGGATTGCGTCGCCAACATCGCTGATGGCGACGCTGCACATGATGAACGCCGCATCGCAGCTTGAAGACGATGCGCCGGCCGGCGATGAAGACGAATTGCGGATCGCTGTGGCCGCGTTGACGGATCGGATCGGCGCGCTGGAGGAGAGCCTGGCGCGCGCCGTCGCCCCAACGCCGGAACCGGCAGACATCCCTCAAACGACGCCGGTCGATCAACCGGTCGCCGAACAGCAAGAAGCGCCGGAGGCCGATACGGCGCAACACGAGGCAACGCCGTTGCCGATCAACGAAACCGAAGAAGCGGAAATTGAAATCATCGGTGCAGACGCTGCGCCCGCCGATGAAGCCGAAGGCCCGAGCGAGGCGTCGCGGCCGCCCTTCCCCTTGCGCTAGGCGCTGTTTGCGGCGTCTTCGCCCTCCGGCCGGTAGATGAACTTGCGGTCGCAATAGCCGCATTCGGCCTCGCCATCGTCCAGGGAGTACCAGACAATCGGATGACCGAGCGCGCCGCCCCCGCCATCGCAGGAAACGCGACGCTTGCCGGTGTAGATGACTTCAGGGTCCGGGGTTTTCGGTTGCTCGTTCATCAGCGCTATCCGTTTTTCTTGGCAATGCCGCGCTGTGGGCGCGTCGTCAAGATGGCCGAATCCCGCGGGCTGCGGTTCGGGGGGGCCCTGCTTTCGCCGGGGCGCACCGACATGATAGAGTAAATCCATGCAGAAACTCCTGATCGTTGCCGGGCTCGTCCTGCTTGCAGTTGGCCTTTTGTGGCCGGTCCTGTCGAAGCTCGGCTTGACCGCCTCCCCGGCGATTTCATGATCAGGCGCGACGGGTTTACGCTCTATTTCCCGTTGACGACGATGGTCATCGTCTCAATCGTCCTGACACTGATCATACGGTTCTGGAACGGCGGGAAATAATCAGACGCCGGTTGACCCGAAGCCGCCGGCGCCGCGTTCTGTGTCGTCAAGCTCGTCGACATCCTCGAACCGGGCCTGCCAGACCGGCGCGATCACCATCTGCCCGATCCGGTCGCCGCGCTTGATCGTGAAGTCTTCGGCCCCATGATTGATCAGGATCACTTTCAACTCGCCGCGATAATCCGCATCGATGGTGCCCGGCGCGTTGACGCAGGATATGCCGTGTTTCGCCGCGAGCCCTGAACGCGGGCGCATTTGCGCCTCCCAGCCGGGCGGCAAGGCGATCGCAATGCCGGTGGGGACCATCTGGCGTTCGCCGGGCTTTAGCGTCACCGGATCGGCGACAGCGGCGCGCACATCCGCGCCTGCGGCAAGCGCCGTCTCATAACGGGGAAGATCAAGGTCCGCCCCATGGGGCAGGCGTTTGACGCGAACCGTCGGCGCCGCGAGGATGTCGCTGCGCGTCTCGTTGTCGTCGTCGTGTTTTATGGCCGTCGCTGACATCGCTTTGTCCCGTATCTGCTCAGCCCCGTAAAAGCCGGAGGCCAGACGCAAACTCATAAGGGATTCCCGCTTTTGCGGGAACGAGCGGGCAATAAATGTTTCCCAAGATTTTCCCTGTGGATTCCCCAAGGAAAATTCAGCCCTTCTTCGAAGCTATCCAGCGATTGATTTTCGCTTCCAAAACGCCGAGTGGGGCGGCGCCCGTCAGCAACACCTCGTCGTGGAATTCCTTGATATCGAAGGCATCGCCGAGTTCCTCTTCCGCCTTCGCCCGCAGGCCCTCCATCTTGAGCATGCCGAGCTTGTATGCGCAGGCCTGACCCGGCACCGCCGCATAGCGCTCAATCTCGCGGGTCACGGAAGCGCGGGATTCGCCGGTGGCCGAGACCATGTAGTCAATCGCCTGATTGCGGGTCCATCTTTTGGCGTGCAATCCGGAATCGACGACGAGCCGCGCGGCGCGAAAGATCTCCGCCTGAAGGCGACCGAGGTCTTCCTCGGGCCGGCCGTCGTAAACGCCCATCTCCTTGGCGAGCTTCTCAGCGTATAGCGCCCAGCCTTCCGTGTATTCCGAATAGGACAGCATGTTGCGGATAAGCGGCATGCCCTCCTTTTCCTGAGCAAGGGAAATCTGGAAGTGATGCCCCGGCACGGCTTCGTGATGGGTGAGCGTCCGCAACGAATGAATGGGATTGTCGGCGGTGCTTTTCAGATTAATCCAGTAAATCCCCGGACGCGACCCGTCGAGCGGGGCGCTGGAATAATATCCGCCTGCAGATGAATCCTGCTCGTATATCGGGATGCGCCGCACTTCGAGACCGGCTTTCGGCAGCGCGCCGAACCAGTCGGGCGCCAGCGCGTCAATTTCTGCGACCTGTTCGCGCAGGAGCGCCAGCAGATCCGCACGGCCCTCATCCGTATCCGGATAAACATTGTCTTCACGAGACGCCAGTTGCTGCATCCGGGTAGCGACCGACCCGTCGTTCAGCCCGATCGATTTAAGGAGCGCATCCATCTCCGCGGTGATCCGCGCGACTTCCGCAAGGCCCAACTCGTGAATCTCGTCGCCACTCATGCCGCCGCCGCCATAGGCGTCGAGCGTGAACTGGTAATAGGCCTCGCCCTGTTCCCCGAGGCGCCAGATCCCCGCGTCGCCGCCAGCCTGATCAACGAGCGCTTCGAGGGCCGCGGCGAGGCGCGCATAGGCGGGGTAGACGACCGCCTCGACCCGTTCCGCCGCCGCCGTTGCATATTGCCCGCGCTCATCGGCGGTGAGAGCTTCGATCTCTTCCATTTTCGAAGCGAGCGTCGTCGCCAGCGGATGATCGGCCGGCTCGGATCCCGTCAGCCCACGGATGGCGTTCGCCGCGCCGGTCAGCGAAAAGGCCGGCGGCGTGACGCCAAGGGCCGCGTCGGCGCCAATGGTCTCGATGACTTCGTCAAAGACCCGGCCCATGGCCTCAAGACGGGAAAGATACGCTTCGACGTCGCTGCGCGATTGCAGCGGATGCTGCGTCTGCATCATGCGCGGCAGATAAAGATGCGGACCCGTCAGCTGCGTCACCATATAGGGCGTCGCCGCCCAGCCAGCGCCGGAGTTGGGCGAGGCGGAGCCGAACTCCGCAGCGCCGCCAAAACCGAACTGGTTACGGCGCGCAGCAACCCGATAGGCGTCGTAGAGAATCTCGTAGGTGACGAGCGCATCGCCGGAAAGCTGCGCTTTGTCGATTGACCGAAGCTCCTGGAGGAAACGATCATTCGTCTCCCGGGCGCGCTGACTGGCGGCAAAGCCATATTCGCCGAGCCGGGAAAGATAGCCGGCGCCGGCGAGATCTTCGGATACGCCGAGCGACGTCGCCAGTTCCGGCGATACGGCGAGCGTTTCCTGCGCATGGCGCGCCGCCATCTCGGCAAGCGCCTCGGCCGGCGATAGCGCTGTTTCTTCAACCGGCGCTTCCACCGCGGCGGGCGTTTCGACCTCGCGCGCATCGTCGTCACCGCCGCCGCAGGCGGCGAGTGCGAGCGCGCCCGAGATCGCCACGGCGCCCAGAATGGCGCGGCGGGCGGCAGGGCGTAATTTCGGTTGCGATTGCTTCATGGCTGTCCCCCTTCGGATCTCACCTGATTCGCTGAGGCGCACCTTAAAGCAAGAAAATCTGCGGGAAAGGGGCCCAAAACGGCCGCCGGCGCACGCTGCGGCGCACAGCACGCAAAGAAAAGGCCCGGCAAGCCGGGCCCTTCCATGTTCTGTTCAGAAAAAGGCGGCGTCAGTCGTCGCCTTTTTTGATTTCCTCGCCGGTGTTCTGATCGACGACTTTCATCGACAGGCGCACCTTGCCGCGATCGTCGAAGCCGAGAAGTTTGACGAAAACCTCGTCGCCCTCTTTGACCACGTCGGTGGTTTTTTCGGGCCGGCCGTCATTCAGTTGCGAGATGTGAACGAGGCCGTCGCGCGCGCCGAAGAAGTTGACGAATGCGCCAAAGTCCATGGTCTTGACGACCTTGCCTTTGTAAATCTCTCCGACTTCTGGCTCGGCGACGATGGAATGGATCCATTTCTGCGCCGCCTCGATTTCATCCTTGGAACTCGACGCGATCTTGATGAGACCTTCATCGTCGATGTTGATCTTGGCGCCGGTCTCTTCGACGATCTGGCGAATGATCTTGCCGCCGGAACCGATAACGTCGCGAATCTTGTCTTTCGCAATCTGCATGGTCTCGATCCGCGGCGCGTGCTCGCCGAGATCGTCGCGGGCGTGATCGAGGGCTTTACCCATCTCGCCGAGGATATGCATGCGTCCGTCCCTGGCCTGGCCAAGAGCGGTTTTCATGATCTCCTCGGTGATGCCGGCGATCTTGATATCCATCTGCAATGAGGTGATGCCCTCATCGGTACCGGCGACTTTAAAGTCCATGTCGCCGAGATGATCTTCGTCGCCAAGGATGTCAGACAGGACCGCGAATTTTTCGCCTTCAAGGATGAGGCCCATGGCGATGCCCGCCACCGGGCGTTTCACCGGCACGCCGGCGTCCATCATCGCAAGCGACGAACCGCAGACCGTCGCCATGGAAGACGAGCCGTTTGATTCGGTGATCTCCGAAACGAGGCGAATCACATAAGGAAATTCCTCCTGGGTCGGAAGAACCGCTTTCAGCGCGCGCCAGGCGAGCTTGCCGTGGCCGATTTCGCGGCGCCCGGTAAAGCCCATGCGCCCCACTTCGCCGACCGAATAGGGCGGGAAGTTGTAGTGCAGGAGAAAGTTTTCCTTATATGTGCCTTCTAGCGCATCGATGAACTGCTCGTCTTCACCCGTGCCCAGAGTCGCGACGACAAGCGCCTGCGTTTCCCCGCGGGTAAACAGCGCCGAACCGTGGGTCCGGGGCAGAACGCCGGCTTCCGACACAATCGGACGAACCGTTTTTGTGTCGCGGCCGTCAATGCGCTCGCCGGTGTCGAGAATGCCGCCGCGCACAATGTCGGACTCGATTGTCTTGAAGGCGCCGCCAACAACGGAATTCGACGGCGCGTCTTCGTTTTCGTCGTCGCAAAGGGCTTCAATCGCCTTGTCCTTGGCGGCGGCGAGGGCCTCCTGCCGGTCCTGCTTGACCTGAATCTTGTACGCAGCCTGAACATCGCTTTCCACCAGCTCGCGGACCTGGCGTTCAACGTCGGAGTTGTCCGGCGGCGTGAACTCCCACGGCTCCTTGGCGCATTCTTCCGCAAAGGAGATGACAAGGTCGATGGCCTGTTTCGCGGCCTTGTGGCCTTCCATGACCGCGCCGAGCATGACGTCTTCGGAAAGCTCGCTCGCCTGGCTTTCAACCATCATCACGGCGTCCGACGTGCCGGCCATGACAAGGTCAAGCTTCGTATCGGACATCTGATCGACGCCCGGATTGACCACATACTGGCCGTCAATATAGCCGACGCGCGCCGCCCCGATCGGGCCCATAAAGGGCACGCCGGAAATCGTCAGCGCCGCAGACGCCGCGACCATGGCGACGACATCGGGATCGTTTTCAAGGTCGTGAGAGAGAACCTGCGCGACAACCAGAACTTCGTTCTTGAAGCCTTTCGCGAAAAGCGGACGGATCGGCCGGTCGATCAGGCGCGAGGTCAGGGTTTCTTTTTCGGTGGGGCGGCCTTCCCGCTTGAAATACCCGCCGGGGACGCGGCCCGCAGCGTAATATTTTTCCTGGTAATGCACCGTGAGCGGAAAGAAATCGAAGTTGGGGTTGGGCGCCTTCGCCGCCGTTACAGCCGCGAGTACGGTCGTCTCGCCATAGGTCGCGAGGACAGCGCCGTCAGCCTGCCGCGCCACGCGGCCCGTTTCGAGCGTCAGCGTCTTGCCGGCCCACTCAATCGATTTTTTGGTGATGTTGAACATAGTCGTTTCTTCTTTCTCGTACGTATCTAGCGGCTGACGCGTATCGCCACGCCGCGCGGGTATGTAACCGAAAATGCAAAAAACGCCGCTCCGTATGAGCGGCGTCTGCTTTATCTCGGTTGCATTCTGATGGCTCCATCGAGCCGGATTGTTTCGCCGTTCATGTAAGAGTTACGGCAGATTTCAAGCGCCATGGAGGCGTATTCTTCCGGCGCGCCAAGGCGCTTTGGAAACGGCACCATGGCGGCGAGGGCGTCCTGAACCTTCTGGTCCATGCCCGCCATCATCGGCGTCCAGAAAATGCCCGGCGCAATCGTATTCACGCGCACGCCGATCGACATGAGGTCGCGCGCGATGGGCAGCGTCATGCCGGCGACGCCCGCCTTCGATGCGGAATACGCCGCCTGGCCGATCTGGCCGTCGAAGGCCGCGACCGACGCCGTATTGACGATAACGCCACATTCTCCGTCAGCCTGAGGATCGTTCTTCTCCATTTCAGCAGCGACAAGCCGGATGCAGTTGAACGTGCCGATCAGATTGACGGTAATCGTGCGTTTGAAGTTATCCAGATTGTGGGCGCCGTTTTTGCCGAAGGTCTTTTCGCCGGTCGCAATGCCGGCGCAGTTCACGAGAATCCATGGCGTTCCGTGAGCGGAGACACTCTGCGAAAGCGCCGCGGCGACGCTTTCTTCCGACGAAACATCGACTTCGAAAAACGCGCCGCCGATTTTTTCCGCGTGCGCTTTTCCTTTATCTTCCTGCAAATCCCAGATCGCGACTTTGACGCCTTCTTTCGAAAGCGCTTCGGCGGTCGCGCCGCCAAGACCCGAGGCGCCGCCGGTAACGATGGCTGCTGTGCCGTTGAGGTTCATATTTGTCCTTCTTTGCTTATCCCGTCGAACGCCGGGAACTCAGCAAGGCAATGTTGGAAGCGCCGCCGCGGATTCCGGCTTTCGCCGGAAAGAGCGGCTTAAATGGCTACCTGCGCAGGCCAAGCTCTTCGATCAGTTTTTTGTAGCGTCCTTCGTCGGTCCGCTTGACGTAATCGAGCAGGCGACGGCGCTGGGAGACCATCTTCAGCAGCCCACGCCGCGAGTGGTTGTCTTTTTTGTGGCCCTTGAAATGTTCGGTGAGGTTGGAAATACGTTCCGACAGGATCGCGACCTGCACCTCGGGCGACCCGGTGTCGCCGTCCTTTTGCGCAAATTTCTTGATGAGTTCGGCCTTGCGGGCCGTTTCGATAGACATGCCATTTCTCCGCGGCGTCTCAAAAATTGCGGCCACGCCGGGACGCCGTCCAGCGGGGTCGGGAATTCGCGGCGGCTTATGGGGGAAAGGACCGCCAAAGGCAAGGGTCAGGCGTTAAACACCCGCCCGGGCTGTAATTTCAGCCCGTCGAGGGTGCAGATGGCGACCGCATCCTCGTGCAGGACCGCAAGGACATTCTCGATCACGCCGGCCCGCTCCCCGCGCAGGCCCTTGGCCACCGGCGGGGCGATTACAGCCGCCTGGCCGCGGCGGAGCTTGTCCGCCTGGGGCCCGTCGATCGCCGCCTGAGGCAGGCCGGAAAGGGCAAAGGCGATGGGTTGCAGCGTTTCGTCGCGCGCTTCCGGCGTTTCGATGGCTTCGAGGTCGTCCACGGTCACCGCGTCCTCGGCGCGAAACGGACCGACAGCGGTCCGCCGCAGTGACGAGACGTGCCCCTCGGTTCCGAGAGCCTTCGCCATGTCGCGCACAAGGGCGCGCACATAGGCCCCCTTGCCGGTCACCGCCTCGAATACTGTTTCGTCAGCAGACGGCTCATCGACAATACGGAGATCGTGTATCGAAATGATCCGGGCTTCAATTTTCACCTCTTCGCCCTCGCGCGCGAGATCATATGCGCGCTCGCCGCCGATCTTGACGGCGGAAAACTGCGGCGGCGCCTGCTCGATCTCGCCAATGAAACGATCAAGAATGGCCTCGACCGCGTCGCGGGTCGGGCGATGATCGGACCGGGCGATAACATCGCCCTCGCCATCGTCGGTCGTTGTCGAGGCGCCCCATTTCGCCGTGAAGCGATAGGTCTTCTCCGCATCCATAATGAACGGCACGGTCTTGGTCGCCTCGCCAAGGGCGATCGGCAAAACGCCTGTCGCCAGCGGGTCGAGCGTGCCAGCATGCCCGGCCTTTTGCGCCTGGAACAGCCATTTCACTTTGCCGACGGCCTGCGTCGAACCCATATCGAGCGGCTTGTCGAGGATGAGCCAGCCCGAGACGGGCCGCCCTTTTTTACGCCGTTTGCCCATGTGGACGGGCTCCTGATTTTTGAACTTGCCTGCGCGCCCCGGCGCCGGATGGGACGGGCCGAAGCGGGACGCCTTCAATCAGGCGAGGCGGCCTGCGTCAAGGTTCGTCGCAGACAGCCGACACCGTAGGGGTTTCTATTCGTCGTTCAGATCGCGGGCGACTTCGGGCCGGGAGAGAATGGCGTCAATTCTCTGCGCTTCCGCAAACGTGTCGTCGGAAAGAAACTTGAGCGCCGGGGTGAATTTCAGGTCGATCTTTTTGCCGAGAAGCCCGCGTATGTGCGGCGCAGCGTGGTTGAGCGCATCGATAACCTCGCCCTGATGCTCGCCCCCAAGGGGCGAGGCGAAGACGGATGCGTTTTTGAGATCGGGAGAAACCCGCACTTCCGACACCGTGACCGAGACCCCCGCCAGCGCGGGATCACGAAACCCTTCGCGCTGGAGGATTTCCACAAGGGCGTGACGGATCAGTTCGCCGGCGCGGAGCTGGCGTTGAGACGGGCCTTTGGAGGAAGAAAACCGTTTGGACATGGCAAAGATGTAAGCGGTCGGGAGGCCCGCGAAAACCCCTCCGGGTCCTCACATCGCCTTCAGCGCATCGGCAAAAGCTTCCGCGCGCTCCGGGATCAATGCGTAGCCATTGTCGCGATCACGCAGACCTGAACAGAGATCGACGCCGAAGGGGGCGACGAGCCCTATAGCGTCTTTCACGTTCTCCGGGCTCAGCCCTCCTGCGAGAAAAACGGGGCGCACCAGCGCATCGACAATCCGTTTACTGACGGACCAGTCGTGAACATCGCCCGTGCCCCCAAGGGTGCGTTCCGGGGAAGACGGTTTGCCGGAATCGAGCAGCACGAAGTCTACATCTTTTTCGACGGCGCGCGCTTCATCGATCGCGCCCTCATCCTCTACATGGATCACCTGTATGATCTTGAGAGACGGGTGGGCCCGGCGGATAAATTCATACGCCCCTGTTTGCGGCGTATCGACGATCTGCACCATATCGGGCTTTGTGGCGCTTACATGATCGACAATGGCCGCGCCATCGGTGCGGCTTGTAAGCAGAACAGAGTGCGCGCGGCCATTGTGATTTCGGCGTATGAAATCAGTGATTTCGAGGATCAGTTCGTCGCCAATCGGACCCGGTCCATTGGGCATTTCCGCGACCAGACCAACAGCGTATGCGCCGGCCCGGATCGCAATCTGCGCCTCATCCGTCGACTGAATACAGCAGACTTTGAAGCGCATCGTCATTGCAGTCGCGGGTCCGTTTCAATCAAGGAGTAAATCAAGGAATCGCGCACGCCGAGATGAGTCGTCGTCACGGCGCGAAGCCTGCCTTCAAGCTGAAACCCGAGCTTCTCAAACAAGCGAACAGACGCCGTATTGTCCGGGTCAATATCCGCAACAATGCGCCGGGCGCCTTTTGCGTCAAAACCGTAGGCAACGGCTTCTCTAAGGGCCCTATGGGCAAGCCCCCGGCCGCGCGCCGCGGGCGCCAGCATCACGCCGATTTCCCACACGGCGGCGTCCCCACCCGGTCGATACAAGGTGACACGCCCGAGGGCTTCGCCGTCCGGCGCATCGGCGATCGCCCAGGACGTGTCTTCGTAACCCCGCGTCCACGTTTCCAGTTGGGCGACGGTTTCATCGACTGTTTTGAATGCCGGCTGCGGCAGGTAGCGACAACTCGCTTCGTCGCCAAAAACATCGTGCAGCGAAGGTCCGTCGCGCGTCGGATCCAATCGCCGCAATACAGATTGTCTCTTCATCCGCTCGCCCACGGACGACATGCTGGAAATCGCCTAAAGCGACCGCGTCACCTTCTCGACGCGGAAGCATTCGATGACGTCGCCGACTTTCATGTCTTCGTAGTTGGCGAAGCTCATGCCGCATTCCTGACCCATGGGCACTTCGTTGACGTCGTCCTTGAAACGTTTGAGCTGGGAAAGCTCGCCCTCGTGGATGACGACATTGTCACGGATAAGACGCACTTTCGCTCCGCGCTCGACCTTGCCTTCGGTAACGCGGCAGCCGGCGACCTTGCCATGCTTGGAAATGGAGAAGATCTCCAGGATTTCCGCATTGCCAATGAACGTTTCGCGCAGCTCCGGATCGAGCATGCCCGACAGCGTGCCTTTGAGGTCGTCGAGAAGATCGTAGATCACCGAATAGTAGCGGATCTCGACCCCTGAGCGCTCAGCCTCGTCCCGCGCCTGCTTGTTCGCACGCACGTTAAACCCGACAACGGGGGCGTTAGACGCCTGGGCGAGGATAACGTCGCTTTCTGAAACCCCGCCAACGCCGGTATGAAGAACGCGCACGCGCACTTCGTCGGTCGACATGTTTTCAAGCGCGCTGACAATCGCTTCCAAAGAACCTTGCACGTCGCCCTTGATAACGACCGGCAATTCCTTGATCTCGGAATCCTGAAGCTGCGCCATCATCTGTTCCAGCGACGTGCCGGACGTTTTGGCGGCTTCCTTTTCACGGCGCTGGCGCTGACGGAACTCAGCAACTTCCCGCGCGCGCGCTTCCGTTTCTACCACGTAAAACTGATCGCCCGGCTCCGGCACGCCGTTAAGGCCCAGAACTTCCACGGGAAAAGCCGGTCCCGCGCCCTTAACTTGCTGGCCTTTGTCGTCGGCCATGGCGCGCACCTTGCCCCATTCGGACCCGACAACAACAATATCGGAGCGTTTCAGCGTGCCGCGCTCCACCAGGAACGTCGCAACGGCCCCGCGGCCTTTATCGAGGCGCGCCTCGACGACGGCGCCTTCCGCGGCGCGGTCGGGATTGGCTTTCAGCTCCAGAAGCTCGGACTGCAACAGGATGGCGTCCTGCAACCCGTCGAGGTTGGTTTTCTTGAGCGCCGAAACCTCGACATCCTGAACTTCACCGCCCATGGACTCGACCTGAATCTCATACTGCAAAAGGTCCGTACGCACCTTGTCCGGGTTCGCATCCGGTTTGTCGACCTTGTTGATCGCAACAATGATCGGCACGCCGGCGGCCTGGGCGTGACTGATCGCTTCTTCCGTCTGCGGCATAATCGAATCGTCCGCCGCGACAACGAGAATGATGATGTCCGTCACCTCGGCGCCGCGCGCGCGCATTTGCGTAAAGGCGGCGTGGCCCGGCGTATCGAGGAAGGTGATCTTGCCCTTCTTACCGAGATCGACCTGATAGGCGCCGATATGCTGCGTAATGCCGCCTGCCTCGCCGGCGACAACGTCGGTCTGGCGCATGGCGTCCAAGAGCGATGTCTTTCCGTGATCGACATGCCCCATAATGGTGACGACCGGTGGGCGCGGTTTCAGATCATTTTCATCATCGGGCGCGGCGCCGAGCCCTTCTTCCACGTCGCTTTCCGAGACACGTTTGACCGTGTGGCCGAAATCTTCGGCGACGAGCTGCGCGGTGTCTGCATCGAGAACGGCGTTCGCCGTCACCATCTGGCCCTGCTTCATCAATTCCTTGACGAGCTCGACGGCGCGCATGGACATGCGCGCGGCAAGGTCCTGAACCGTGATCGTTTCCGGGATCGTCACGTCACGGACGACCCGGGACTCGCCGCCGCGTTTCTGGCGCGCCAGCTTTTCGCGCTCGCGCGCGCGCTTAACCGACGCAAGCGAACGCTGGCGCTCTTCATCGTCAAGGGCATTGGCGATCGTCAGCTTGCCGGTGCGCCGGCGCGCGGGCTCTTTCGATTTCGTCGTCCGGTCATCGCCAGCGGGTTTGCGGCGCGTCTTGATGCGGCCGCCGAGCTGCGCGAGCGGATTGTCCGGATCATCTTCAGCGCGCTTTTCCGCCTCCGCATCCTTCGGTTTCGCGCGGGCGTCCGATTTCGCAGCGTTTCGTTTCCTGCGTTCGGCCTCTTCTTCTTCGAGGGCGAGGCGCGCGGCCTCTTCGGCCTTGCGGCGCTCCTCAGCTTCCTTGGCGCGCTTGGCGTCTTCTTCCGCCAGGCGTTGGCGTTCAACTTCGAGTTTTGCGCGTTCTTCGGCTTCGCGCGCTTCGCGCTCGGCCCGTTCGGCGGCTTCGCGCTTGTCCCGTTCGGCCTTGTCGCGGCGCGCCTTGGCGAGGGCCTCGGCGCGGGCAACCTTTTCGTCCTCCGAAAGCGTTTTGAGGACGGCGCCTTTTTTCTTCGACGTGTCCTCAGCGGGCGCGGGCGCCGCCTTTGCCTCTTTGGCGGGCTCGGCTTTCTTCTCAGGCGCAGCCTTTTCCGGCGACTCGGCATCACCCTTCTTGGGCGTGAGGACGCGCCGGCGCTTGGTCTCGACCACCACCGTCTTCGAACGACCGTGAGAGAAACTCTGCTTCACCGCACCGGTTTCCGTGCGGCGCAAGGTCAGCGGCTTGCGGCGCGGGCGTTTTTCTTCAGTTTCGACGTCGTCGCTCATTCAAACTCCAGATGCGCGCCGCTCACCGGCGCGCGCTTTCAAGCTCCGCAGCAAAACGCTGCACTGCAATCGAAAGCCGGTGATGGACATACAGTCCAAACCGGCCGGGGTCCACTTACGAAACCCCTGCTTATTCCCCCGTCGCCATATCGGCGCTCCGATAGGCGGCAAGACGCGCGGCGAACTTCTCAAACCGCGCCGCCGACGGTCCGGTCATGATCGCCGCATGCACGGCGTCCTGGCCAAGCGCGGCAGTCAGTTCCGCGCGCGAAAAAAGCGCATAGGGCGCGATATGCCTGGCGAGCACCGCCAGTTTTTCGCGCCCGTCCTCCGCTCCGTCCGACGCCGCGATCAGCACCGAGGCTTTTTTCGCCTTCAGCGCGGCACGCACTTTTTCGAACCCCACAACGGCATCGCCGCAACGCCGCGCCAGCCCCAGCGCCGACAAGGCCGCCTTCGCAAAACCGGCGTCAACCTGCGCGCCAAGATCGGCAGGCGTTTCCACCGGCGCCTTAAATGCGCGCGCAAAGAGACGCCGATGCACCGCCGCATCCACCATATCGCGGCGCGCCGTCACCCAGGCGCCGCGTCCAGGCAGCTTCGACGAAAAGTCGGGCGCAACGACGCCGTCCGGCGACAGAACGAACCGGATCAGCCCGTCAGGCGCATCGCTTGTGCCGGCGACAATACATCGCCGTTCACGCCGAGCATCCGTAGGCGGCCTTCTCTGTTCAAGCGCTTGCGCCAGCAGCGGCCTCCTCTTCCTCCGCGGCGGCGGCCGCTTCTTCTTCCGCGCGCATGGCGGCGAGTTCTTCTTCGGTTACCCAGCCGGCGGTCACCCGCGCACGCATGATCATGGCTTCGGCGTCCTCGGCGGAAAGCCCGTACTGTTCGAGAATGCCGTCATAGTGTTTGCGTTCGCCGTCGACCCGCTCGGTCCAGCCGACGAGGTCGTCGGTTACGCAGCCGGCGAAGTCTTCCAACGACTTGACGTCGTTTTCGCCAAGCGAAACGATCATTTTCAGATCGAGCCCCTCGACGTTCAGAATATCGTCGGCGACACCGAGTTCTTTTCGTTTCTCGTCGAGTTTCTTGTTCTCTTCCTCGATGAATTCGCGCGCGCGAGTTTGCAGCTCCTGCGCGGTCTCTTCGTCGAGGCCGTCGATTTCCGCGAGTTCGTCAAGCTCGACAAAGGCGATTTCCTCGATGCGCGTGAAGCCCTCCGACACCAGAAGGCCGGCCATCATATCGTCAACGTCGAGGCCCTCCATGAAGCGTTCCGAACGCCGCTTGAATTCTTCCTGGCGTTTGGCGCTCTCTTCTTCCTCGGTCATGATATCGATCTCGTAACCGGAAAGCTGGGAGGCGAGGCGCACATTCTGACCGCGCCGGCCGATGGCGAGCGACAATTGCTCGTCGGGAACTACAACCTCGATGCGCTCAAGCTCTTCATCAAGGACAACCTTGCTGACTTCCGCCGGGGCAAGGGCGTTGACGACAAAGGTCGCATCATCCGGCGACCAGGGCACGATATCGATCTTCTCGCCGCCCAGTTCGTTGACGACCGCCTGCACGCGTGAGCCGCGCATGCCGACGCAGGCACCGACCGGATCGATGCCCGGGTCGTTGGACATGACGCCGATCTTGGCGCGGCTGCCGGGATCGCGGGCCACTGCCTTGATCTCGATAACACCGTCATAAACTTCCGGCACTTCCTGCTCAAAGAGTTTCGCCATGAACTGCGGGTGCGCGCGCGACAGGAAGATCTGCGGCCCCCGCGTCTCCCGGCGCACATCCAGAATATAGGCGCGCACGCGCTCGCCATTGCGGTAGTTTTCCCGCGGCAGTTGCTGGTCGCGACGGACAATCGCCTCGGCCTTGCCGAGATCGACAATCACATGGCCGTATTCGACGCGCTTGATGATGCCGTTGATGATCTCGCCGATGCGGTCCTTGAAATCTTCGTATTGACGCTCGCGCTCCGCATCGCGCACTTTCTGCGTGATGACCTGTTTCGCCGCCATGGCCGCAACGCGGCCGAAATCGATCGGCGGCAGGGGTTCGGACATGAAATCGCCGAGTTCTGCTTCCGGATTGCGCTGACGCGCATCTTCAATCGCAATCTCCGCAGAGTCGTTTTCGATCTCTTCAACGACTTCAAGCAGGCGCCACAGTTTCGTTTCGCCGGTCTGCGGATTAATCTCTGCACGAACATTCGTTTCGTGGCCGTAGCGCGAGCGCGCCGCGCGGGCGAGCGCGTCTTCCATCGCATCGATGACCAGACTTTTGTCGATCGATTTTTCGCGCGCGACCGCGTCGGCAATCTGAATCAGCTCCAGCTTGTTGGCGCTAATCGCGTTCATGGATGGTCTCCATCATGTCTTCGTCTCCTTCGCCGAGCGATGCGGCGTCTTGCAGTTGGGTCGAGCCTGCCTTGAGACTCTCCCGGATCAGTTCTTCCGTCAGCACGAGTTTGGCGCTCGCAATCCATTCAAGCGGGAACAGCGCCGTCTCCGTCTCATCGTCAATATCAAACGCCACCTTGCCGTCATCGACGCCGGCGACGATGCCGGAAAAGCGCTTGCGGCCCTCAACGAGGCGATTGAGTTCGAGCTTCGCGGGCCAGCCCTGCCAGTCTTCGAAATCCTTCAGCCGCACCAGCGGCCGGTCGATGCCCGGCGAGGAAACCTCCAGATTATACTGGCCCTCTATCGGGTCGGCTTCTTCGAGCACCGGCGACAGGGCCCGGGAAAGCCGCGCGCAATCCTCCGCCGTCATGGTGTGGTCGGCCCGCTCGGCCATAACCTGCAGCGTTTTCGTCCGCCCGCCGGTGACGCGCACGCGCACCAGCTCGAACCCGGCGTTCTCCACAACCGGTTCAATCAGGGTTTCCAGGCGTTCGTTTTGCAGCGTCAAAGGGCCTCTTTATCAACGAAAAAGCGGGCCCCGCGGGGCCCGCTTTCGATTTTTCGAATAGCGTTTGGTGGGTCATATAAGGCGCCCACGGGGGTTTGTCAGCCCCGGGACCAGCCTTTGCGGTGGATTTTCCCGCCGCTTTCGGTCAAAATTCCGGCCATTGGGGGCGTTTGGCGGAAATTCGAGGGGTCGTACGTCATGGGGCGGTTTCTAGCATTTATTCTGGGCATTGCGGGGGCGCTGATCGCGTCGCAGGGGCCGGGTTTCACCCTGCAATATATGCAGAACGTGCAAGGCAGGGTCGATGAGCTGACCACGATCGTCGAAGCGCAGGAAGTCGAGATCCGCGAATATGGGTACACGCGCGAAACGGCCATGAACGAATGCAGGTCGGCGACCGACCTCCTCGACGCATTCTGCTCCAACTATCGCATGGCGGTTGAGCGCCTTGAATATCTGACGGTTCATCTCGCCGAGCTTGAAGCCGCAACGGATTATGTGCGCCCGCTCGTGCTCGCGCGAAACTATGACCGGGACATTGCCATGTCGGTGCGCGAACAATTCGAACCGGCGGCGCCGACAACGCTGCACGGCGCCGTCTACGCCGGCGGCGGATTTGCCGTGGCGTGGGGCCTGCCGCTGGTGATCTTTTCCATTATCGGCGGCATGTTCGGCGGCGGGCGCCGCTAGGACTTATCGAGACCGAGGAAATCCCAGACCCGACCGTCGGCGAGATGGCTGGGGCGCACATTCTGTAAAGCGCGGAACATGACCTCCCGCCGGCCGGGCGAGCGGGTCTCCCATTCATCGAGCATGCGCTTCGTGGCGACCCGCTGAAGGCCGTCCTGCGAGCCGCACAGATTGCAGGGGATGATGGGAAAACCCATCGCTGTAGCGAATTTCTCGATGTCCTTCTCCGCACACTGAAGAAGCGGGCGGTAAACGAATATGTCGCCCTCGTCATTGACGAGCTTCGGCGGCATGGCGGCGAGCCGCCCGCCATGAAAGAGATTCATCAGGAATGTCTCAAGGGCGTCGTCGCGATGATGGCCCAGCACGATCGCATCGCAGCCCTCCTCGCGCGCCACGCGATAAAGAATGCCGCGCCGGAGCCGCGAGCACAGCGAGCAATAGGTGCGGCCCTCGGGCACTTTGTCGGTGACAATCGAATAGGTGTCCTCGGTAATAATCCGATAGTCGACGCCGAGGCTTTCGAGATAATCGGGCAGGATGTGTTTCGGAAATCCGGGCTGGCCCTGATCGAGATTGCAGGCGATGAGGTCCGCCTTGAGCGCGCCCTGCCATTTCAGATCCAGCAGCGCCGCGAGCAGGGTGTAGCTGTCCTTGCCGCCGGAAAGACAGACCAGCCAGCGTTGGGGGCGCCCGTCTTTCCGCGCGCCATCGAGGCCGAAGCGCGTCACCGTATCCTGCGTCTGGCGCAGGATACGCTTGCGCAGTTTGCGAAACGCAACACTATCGGGAGCGCCCGCATAAACCCGCGGCAGGTTGGCAATCTGCGGGTTTTCTTCCGTTGTCGCGTCAATGACCGTCATCGCCCGAACGTCCTTCTTCAGGGACGGTCAATCACGAACGGCGGCGATTGTCACGGGGGCAAAGTGGGCGTCGAGAAACTCTAGGAACGCAGGCCAGTCTTCCTCGACGACGCCGTGGGTGCCCGGCCGGATCCAGAAGGCGATATCCGCCGCCGGCTCCCATTGATCCAGGCGCTGCTGGTCGAGGCCGTTTTCGCCGAACAGTTCCCAGGCCGCGTCCGCCCCGATCGCGGCCCGAAACGCGCCATTGGGATCGGACCACACGTCGCGCCGGGCGTTGCCGAGCATAACGGGGCGCGGCGCGATCAACGCCAGCAGGTGATGCTGGTCGATCGGCATTGCATCTTCCGCGCTGGCGGCGTCAGCATAGCTCTGCGCGAACCAGTGCGGATAGGTTTCCGTCATCGACGTGACGCTCTCCCCCGGCTTGTTGCGGTTGAGCGAGGCGCCGCCAGTGCCCGACTGATGGGCGATGACCCCGTCAATGCGCTCGTCATAGGCGGCGGCGTAAAGCGCGGCCTTGCCGTAACGGGAATGTCCCCACGCAATGAAGGCTTCCTTGTCGAAGCGTTCATCGCTTTCGAAGGCGTCTGTCATGCGTCCATAAAGCCAGGCCCAGGCCGCGACGGCGCCCCAGCGCGTTTCGTCGTCTTTGTGACCCGCAGAAAGTCGGCGCAGTTCCGCAAGGCCTTCTTCGCGGCTGTCCGGCGCAACGGAGCTTGGGTAGAACGACGCGACCGCAAACCCGCGATCGAGAATTTCCTCGTAGGGCGGCGTGCAGATAAACCGCCCGAACACATAGGTCGCGACCGATCCCAGAAGACCGCCACTCATGGAGTCGGCGTCCTCGGGCCGGGAGACGCCGGCATGGGGCATCGCATCCCATGACGGGCAGAATGTCTGCATCATGACGATCGGCGCCGGGCCGGCCGTGCCGCTGGGGATCGCAACCTGCACAAGAAAGCCGCCGCGATTCATCACCTCTCGCGTTTCGACGGCGACGCCGTTGAACGTCGCAGCAGCGGACAACGTCCATTCCTCAAGCCGCCCCCGCCCGCCAAACGCGGCCTCGTCGATCACGCGTTTCTCAATAATCCGCGTTGACGAGGCGTCCGGCATGACGCCGATGACATGGCGTTCAAACGCGTCGCGCAGCTGCGGCGTTCGCTCATCGCGCCAGCGCAGGGCGTTCTCGCCGTCGACAAGAACCGGCGGCGTCGCCGCTTCGCCGTTCGGCTCAAGATCGGTCCAGGCAAGCGTAAGCCGCACGCAGGACGTGAGCACCACGCCGCCGGCGAAGAGACCCATAATTTTCATAACCCTCATGACGGGCGCAATTGGAGTAGTGACCATAGGGTTCGCACGAAACCGGGATGCGCCGCCGGTTTCAAGTCACATTGCGTTCAGATGCGCTCGGACGGGTTCTATCGGCGGCGAAAAATCAGATAAGCGGGCGGGCGCCCTTCGCGGGCCGCCTTTGCTTCATACCGGGTTTCAGGCCAGTCAGCCGGCCGAACCTTCCAGTCGGCGGCGTATTGCGCCGTCCATTCAAAGGCGGGCTCATTGCGCACATGCATCAGCGTCCACCGAATGTAATCGGGGATATCCGATGCGACGCGTAGCTCGCCGCCAGGCGCCAGGAGCCGCGCGGCCTCTGCGAGGAACCATGGCGAGATCATCCGCCGCTTGTGGTGGCGCTTTTTCGGCCACGGGTCGGGATGAAGGACAAACAGTTTTGAAAGGGAAGCGTCAGGCAACGCTTCCAGGAGCGGGCGCGCATCGCCGAAATGAATGCGGATGTTCTGAAGTCCGCTTTCGTCGATTTTCGTCAGCAGTTTCGCGACGCCGTTGACAAAGGGCTCCGCGCCGATGAGCCCGACCGATGGATTCTCCTGCGCCTGCCACGCCAGATGTTCGCCGCCGCCAAATCCCACTTCCAGCCAGATTTCCTCAGCACCCGGAAACAGCGTCGCAGGATCGACGGCGCCTGCTTCCGGATCAGGCGCCGAAAGCGTCGGCAACAGCTCGGCCATCAGCCGCGCGGGCCGTTCGCGCAGGGGCTTGTCGATCCGGCGT
Organism: Hyphococcus sp.; assembly: GCA_028281665.1. Classification (GTDB taxonomy): domain Bacteria; phylum Pseudomonadota; class Alphaproteobacteria; order Caulobacterales; family Parvularculaceae; genus Hyphococcus. The sequence goes on along the minus strand of JANQJK010000010.1, from coordinate 55,074 downwards.
CCGTAGAGATTGGGAATGTATTTCCGATCGGTCATATTGCCGGGTCTATAGCGTCGCCATTCACTATTGTCTCGCCAGCCTTGCCTTGACGGGCGCCGCGGCGCCAAGCTGGCGGATCGGCAAGCGGAACGCAGATAACATGAACAAACGGCGATACTGGACCGGCGCGAAGCGCGCCCCGGCGCAGGACAAATACTTCATCGACGCCCTCGATCCGGGCCTCTGGACGCGCGGCGACGAAACCGACTGGGACGCATGCTGGCATACGGGCATGCCGGCCCGCGGGGTTTTCCGGACGATGAAGCCAGGCCAGTGGGTCAATCATATTCCCGGCAACCACGCACTGACCGTCAAATCCCGCCTTTTCGCATCTCTCGATGCTGCGCGCCGGCGCGCGCCCGCGGCGTTGCAGGACCGATACCGTTTTTTTCCGGAAAGCTATCTGATGCCGGAGGATTATCACGCCCTTCAGCGCGAGGCCTTCAGGCATCCGGAAAAACGATGGATCGTGAAACCGAAAAGCCTGTCGCGCGGGCGCGGCATTGAAGTGATGGCGGATGCGAGCGCGGCGCCGGTCGACCAGAAAATGCTGGTCCAGGACTATCTGAGCGCACCGCACCTGTTCGACGGGCGAAAATATGTGCTGCGGTGCTATCTCGCCATTATGTCGGTCGAACCGCTCCGGGTTTATTTGTACAGGGAAGGTTTTGCAAAGCTTGCATCGGAGCCTTATCGCGACGGCGGTTTCGAAAATCTGTACGCCCATCTCACCAATCCCGACGTAAACGCACTCAACGAAAACGCGGAGACGGCCGTCGAGTTTCACAGCTTCGCCAACTACCGGCGCTGGCTTGCAAAGAACGGCGCCGATCCGGACGGGGTGTTTCGTGCGCTGCGAGACATGGCCGCCATAACCGCCATTGCCGCGCGGGATATCATGCGTGAGCGCATTAAAAAGAGCGGCGCCTGGGCGCCGGGGTGCTGCGAATTGATCGGCATGGACTGCATGGTCGATGCGGACCTCAAACCCTGGCTTCTGGAGTGCAATCTCAGCCCGTCGCTCGACGTTTGCGCTGCACCGGACGCCGGGGGCGCCATGGAGGAAGGGATCAAGCGCGCAGTCGTCGCCGATCTTGTCGCCATGGCGGATCTGAACAATGGCGACAGCAAACCGGTCGACCCGGATGACATCGCCGCCGTGATCGCCGCAAGCGAACGCGAGGCCGAAAGCGCCGGCGACTTCGAGCGCATCTATCCCGCCGATGACGCCGGCGGGTTCTTCCCGTTCTTTCCGGCGCCGCGCTACGCCGACATTGCGCTTGCGGAAGCGACGGGCATTCGCGGCGCCGACGATTACCGATTTGCCGCAAACGCAGCCGGTGAATACGCCTTCGACGACGAGATCGTTCTTCACAGCAATGCCGCGAACAAGCTGATGTCGCCGTCAACGGCGGGCGCCTATATCTGGTTGCGCGCAAGCGGCGGCGATGCGCCGGGAGACATCGCCCGCGATCTTGCGGAGCTTACGGACGCTGACGATGCGGACCGGGCAGCGCTTCAAACCGTATGGGACACCCTGGCCGACTGGGGCGCCGCAGACCTGCTGACCCCGGCGGGCGCAACGCCGCAACCGTCAGACGCACGCGCCGCGTCGGCTCTCTCGCCCGCATGGGCCGGCGCGCAGACCATTCGATTCGCGGGCCAGACATTCCGCATTCGTTTTGCGTCGCCGGAAATAGCGCAGCGAATCGATCCGGTTCTGGCGTCGCTCCACATCAGCGACGATGATGCGACGGACGCCGACGAGATTTCGGTTCTCACGGAAAAGGCCGGATACGCTATCGCGATGGGCCCGCGTCTTGTCCGCGCAAATTTGCGTCTTGCGGAAATCGCGTCCGCGCTCGGCGACGTTCTGAAGAATGCGACGCAAACGAATCCCGACGCGCCGCTCCTTGCCGCAAGCCTCTGGCGCATCGGCGACCGCACAGCGCTTGTCGCGTCGTCGCAGCTTACGCGCTGGGACAGTCTTGGCGCAGCCTGTCTCGAAGGCGGCGACACGGCATTGATTGCCGGCGCCTGCAAGCTTGGCGACAGGCCCGGCTCGGTGATTTCCGTTCCCTTGCCCGCACGAATAAAGATTGACGATGCTGAAAGCTCGCCGGCGTTTGTCAGCCAATGGCGCGACGAAACCCGCGGCGCCTTCATTGCCATCGAAACGACGGCGGATGGCGAACATTCTGTGGACGTTGTAATCATACCGGCATTCGAAAGCGCGCGGGACGAAACCGTAACGACTGCGCTGTCCGGGCGACGCGCATTCCTGGCGCTGGCGAGCATGATTGAAAAAGATGCATTGACCGGAAACGCCGCCGCGCGCCTGGCGCAATGGCCGGACATTGTTCCGTGTGCGGAAATAAAATGCCATGATCGACAGGCCGGCGCCCGCGCCGTCCTCGCCGCCATAAAAAACGGCGCTTCAAACGAAGCGCCGTTTCCTGATCGGTTTGTTAAAGCTGAAAGACCGGATCAGTTTTCCGGGTCAACCGCCTCTTCGGCAGCCTCAGCGGCCTCTCCGACCGCTTCTTCGACGTCTTCATAGGCGCCTTCAGCGGCGCCTTCAGCGGCCTCGGCCGCCTCGTCATAGGCTTCTTCCGCTGCCTCGCCGGCCGCTTCCGCCGCTTCCTCGGCAGCTTCCGCTACGCCGTCAGCAGCCTCTTCCGTTGCCTCTTCGACTTCCTCGGTGACAGCGGCTGCGGCTTCTTCCTCTTTGTCCGCTTGCGAGCAGCCAGCCAGCAACAGCGCCGCCGGCGCGCCGACAACCAGCGCACGGCTTAACCGCGCCAGCATGTTCTCACGCTCGTTCTTCAATATCGTCATAAATCTTGCCCCGTTCTGATTGAGTGGACGCTTCCCGCGCATCCCGATCGCCCGCCGCAAATCCCGCAGCGACCGCCGGCCACATTGCAGTTTACCATATTGCGGCCCGAAGATAACGCCAATTTCCGCCGTGTGACGCTTTTTTCACGTCCCTGACGACCGATATTTGCGCCAATGCAGCGCAAAGAGCGAGACATTTTGCCGCAACAAAGACGCCTAAAGCGCCGATTTCAGCGCCTCAACGAGATCCGTGCGCTCCCATGAGAAGCCGCCCTCATTGTCCGGCGCGCGGCCAAAATGGCCATAAGCGGCGGTGCGGGCGTAGACCGGCCGGTTCAGATCCAACGCCCGGCGGATGCCCGAGGGCGACAGATCCATCGCCTCGCGGATCGCACGCTCAAGCGCCGCTTCATCGACTTCGCCGGTACCGTGGGTGTCGACGTATACGGATAATGGCTGCGCCACGCCGATCGCATAGGAGAGCTGGATGGTGCAGCGCTCGGCGAGATCGGCTGCAACAACATTCTTGGCGAGATATCGCGCCGCATAGGCGGCCGAGCGATCGACCTTGGTCGTGTCCTTTCCGGAAAAGGCGCCGCCGCCATGGGGCGCCGCGCCGCCATAGGTGTCGACGATGATTTTGCGGCCCGTCAGGCCGGCGTCGCCGTCGGGTCCGCCGATGACGAACTTGCCTGTTGGATTAATATGCCACGCGCAATCCTTGGCGACTTCGATTTCCGTGAGGGCGCCGCGAATATATGGCTCAACGACTTCGCGAACCTTCGCCGAATCCCAATCAGGGTCCAGGTGCTGGGTCGACAGAACGATCGACGTGACCTCCGAAGGCCGTCCGTCCACATAGCGCACTGTGACCTGACTCTTCGCGTCCGGCCCGAGCCGTCCGACGTCCCCCTCGCCTGCATGGCGCGCAGCCGCAAGATCTTTCAGGATGAGATGACTGTAATGGATCGGCGCCGGCATCAGCGCCGTTGTCTCACGGCAGGCGTAGCCGAACATGATGCCCTGGTCGCCTGCGCCTTCCGCATCGGCGTCGGCCGCATTGTCCACGCCCTGGGCAATGTCCGCAGACTGACCATGCAACAGGACTTCGACCTGCGCCGTCTCCCAGTGAAAGCCGTCCTGTTCGTAGCCGATATCGCGAATGGCGTCGCGGGCGGCCTTTTCAAACGGCGCCGGCTCTACGCCGCCATTCGCCATCAACGCGTCGGGCGCGCGAACTTCGCCGGCAATGACAACGCGGTTCGTCGTGGTCAGCGTTTCGCAGGCGACGCGCACGTCCCACGGGCTCATGCCCGCGGTCGCCGCCTCGCGATAAATGAGATCGACAATTTCGTCGGAGATCCGGTCGCAGACCTTGTCAGGATGCCCCTCGGACACGCTTTCGCTGGTGAATTGATAGGACTGACGCGCCATGGAAATCCGGGCCTTTCATATAAAGATAAGTTTATATGGCGCGCCTATAGCGAATGGCCACGGCGCTGTCCAATATCCGTTTACCACGGGTCTCGCGCTCCCGCGCCGGATCATTTTGCCTTGGCGGTTTCGGTTTCCGAGATTGACCGCACGAGTTCCAGGACGCGCTTTCTGACTTTGGGGTCCTCGATCTCTGAATAGTGTCGACAAAGCTGCACGCCCTCCGGGGAATGGAGGAGGTCCATAAAAGGGTCGCCCGGCGCCTCTTCCGCAAATCCGCGCGCGCCGATGACGGTGTCGTAATCGTCATAGAAGAACTGGATCGGCACTTCGAGCAGCTCCGAAAGCTGCTTTAAGCGCCCCGCGCCAATGCGATTGGAGCCCTTTTCATATTTCTGGACCTGCTGAAAAGTAAGGCCCAGGGCCTTACCCAGGGCGTCCTGGCTCATCCCGAGCACCATGCGCCGAAGTCGGACGCGCCCGCCCACATGAACGTCTATCGGATCGGGGCCGCCCTTTTTTTTCTGCTGCGGTCTCCTGCGCGTTGCTTTTTTCGACTTGGCGGTTTTCACCGCCTTTGTCGCACTTGCCTTTCTGGCCATACTGTCACCTTCCGTGACCCGGCTTTACAAACCGGGCCCGCTACCCGCGACTTAACGCTACCCCCGGCCATTCTGCCGGTCGGCCATTATGGCTTTTTTGACGTATCGCGTAAAGGTTGCAGTCTATGGCGCACTGCGCGCATTAATATATGACCCCGCAGACCAACCGCCAGGGCGGCGGCGATCATCAGGAAATACAAAAGATCGCCGACCCGGTCGTAAAGCGGCGGCGCAATCGCCGGCGGCAACGGCGCCTCGATACCGCCCGGCTGATAGAGCGGGATGCGCTGAAGGATGCGCCCATGGGCGTCGATCAACGCGGAGACGCCGGTGTTTGCCGACCGCGCCATGGGCAGGCCGGTTTCAATTGAGCGCAGACGCGCCTGATCCAGATGCTGTCTCGGGCCCGACGTGTCGCCGAACCATGCATCATTTGTCACCGTGACAATCAGGTGCGGGCGCTCGCCTTCCGGGTAAACCGCCCCCGGGAAAATCGCCTCATAGCAAATCAGCGGCGCGAACCGTACGCCGTTTGAAGACAATGCGGCCGGACCGACGCCGGCGGCGAAGCCGGCGTCGCCATATGGCGCCAATTGCGCGAGGCCGACCGCATTCAACAAACCGTAGAAGGGCAAATACTCACCGAACGGCACGAGGTGATGCTTGTCGTAGTGAGCGACGGCGCGCCGGCCGGCGCCATTGTCTTCGATGACTGCGATGGCGTTGTAATAACGGTAGGCGCCATCCTGATCGATCTCACGGCGAACCGCGCCGGCGATCAGGCTCGCCTCATTGGGAAGTTCCTTCGCCAACACCTCAAGCGCCGCATCAGCCTCGTCGAGAAGCGGCGCTGCGTTTTCGGGCCAGACAATTATGAGCGGCGCGTTACCCGGCGCGGCGCCGCGCGACAGTTCCAGATTACGATAGAAATTATCGCCCCATTTATTGTGATCGATTTTGTCGCGCTGGTTGATGTTGGGCTGCACGATGCGGAGATAGGCGCTCGGCTCATCGGACGCGGACGGTGCAAGAGCGAGCCGCGCGGATCCGACCGCAAACAGAACGAAAACACCGACAACCGGCGCCGCAAGCCAGACCGCCGCGCGGCGCGGCGCGACGCCGCGAGAGAGGCCGGCGGCCGCGCCGGCGCTGAGAACAATCGCGACGAAACTTAATCCGTATGCGCCATACCAGGCGGCGGTCTGTGCGCCGGCGGCGGAGCCGGCAAGCGCCTGACCGACGAGATTCCAGGGCAGGCCCGTCAGAATGTGGCCGCGCATATATTCAAACAGCGAAAAGACCGCCGCGAAGATGACAATCCGCGGCCAGCCGGAGCGCCACAGCCCTATAGAGACAAGCCCCGCAGCGCCGGAAAAGAGGGCCAGCCCCGCCGGCATCACCGTCACCGCAATCGGCGCCATCCACGCGAACTGCTCGGCCTGAACGAAGAAAGAGAACGCCATCCAGTACACGCCGGCGAGAAAGTACCCGAAGCCAAACCACCACCCGGCGGCGAAGGCGCGAAGACGCGGGCGAGCGCTGTCAGCCGCGCCGTCCAGCAGAACGACAAACACCGTGAAGGCGACAGCGAGCAACGGCAGCGCGTAGAAGGGCGCCATGGCGAGGGCCCCGCAAAGGCCGGCGGCGAAGCCGGCGGCCGCGCGCTTCCACCCGCGCAGGGCCCTCAGTTTTCCCGCAAGGTTCTGAAGCTTGACGCCGGTGCGCGCCAGGGCCTGATCCATCACGCGCCCGCCGGCCTATTCCGCAGCTTCGTTTGCAACGCGCCCGGACGGACGGATACGCAAACGCCGGACCTTGCGGGCGTCCGCTTCGGCGATTTCGATATCGAAGCCGGACGGCGACGAGATGATCTCTCCGCGCTGCGGCACGCGCCCGGCAATGGAGACCACGTAGCCGCCGACCGTGTCCACTTCATCGTCTTCGAGATTCAACTGCGCCCCGGTCTCCGCCTCGAACACGTCAAGCTCGGCCCGCGCATCGGCGATCCATCCGCCGTCCGGCGCCGGCGTGATCGACGGCTCGTCATCATCGTCATGCTCGTCGTTTATGTCGCCGACAATTTCCTCAACGAGATCCTCGATGGTCACGAGACCGTCCGTACCCCCATATTCGTCAATGACCAGCGCCATGTGAATGCGCGAAGCCTGCATGCGCAAAAGCATGTCCGTCACGCGCATCGACGGCGGCGCATAGAGCAGATCCCGCTTTAAGGATTTCAGCACCGGCTCGTCGCCATCACGCTTTGTCGCGCCGTTGGACAGCAAGCCGACAACGTCCTTGATGTGCACCATCCCGACCGGGTCATCGAGATCGCCGCGATAGATGGGCATGCGCGAATGGCCGGCGTCTGCGAATGTCCTGACCAGCTCATCAAGCGGCGTGTCGATATCGACCGCGAAGATGTCGGCCCGCGGCGCCATCACGTCGAAAACCCGTTTCTCATCGAACGCGATGACACGCTCGATCATTGCACGGCGCGCACTGGTGAACGCGTCTTCCTGTTCTCCGGCAAGATCGTCGGCGTCGCTGCTCGGCTCGGCCGCGTCTGCGCCCTCGCTTTCGCCGAACAGGGAGCGAATGCGCCCAAGAATGCCTTCCTGGCCCGATCTGTCTGCGGAATCTGCGTTATCGTTTGTCATTTTAATCGTCGGCGGCGTAAGGGTCGGGAACCCCAAGCATCGCAAGAACCCTCGACTCATGCGCTTCCATCGTCACGGCGGCCGCCTCTTCTGCGTGATCATACCCCAATAAGTGCAACATGCCATGGACAAGAAGGTGCGCAGCGTGATCGCGCAAGGAAACGCCGCGCGCCGCGGCTTCGTCCCGGCTGATTTCAAACCCCAGCGCAATGTCGCCCAGATAGCCGCCACGGGGCGTCGGATCGCCGGCGGGAAACGACAACACGTTGGTCGGATCGTCTTTGCCGCGAAACGCCGCATTCATGGACGCCATGGCGGCGTTGTCGGTGAAAAGCACGGAAACCGGACGCTCCGCGGCGGCGCAGGCTTCGCGCACGGCGCGAATGCAGCGCTCGGCGAGGACGTCCGGCTCGATTTCCGTCCAGCCCCCGCAATCAACCCGCACATCGCAGATCTGTCCGTCAATAACGTCGGTCATGGCTGACGCCGTTTTCGGTCGCGCGCGTCATAGGCATTGACGATACGGGCGACGAGCGGGTGACGCACCACGTCAGCGGCGGTGAAACGCGCCTCGGCGACGCCTTCAACGCCTGAGACAACAGAGAGCGCATCGGCAAGCCCCGATCGCTCGCCGCCGGGAAGATCCGTCTGCGTCGGATCGCCGGTGACGGCCATATGGGCGCCTTCCCCGAGCCGGGTCAGAAACATTTTCATCTGCTCCGGCGTCGCGTTCTGCGCCTCATCGAGAATAACCGCGGCGCGCGCAAGCGTTCGCCCGCGCATAAAGGCGATGGGCGCGATCTCAATATCGCCAGCGGCGATGCGGCGCTCCACATAATCCGTATGCATCATGTCGTGCAGGGCGTCGTATAAAGGCCGCAGGAACGGGTCCACCTTCTCTTTCATATCCCCCGGAAGAAACCCGATGCGTTCGCCCGCCTCCAGGGCCGGCCGCGAGAGGATAATCCGCTCGACGGCGCCGGAAAGCAGCATGCCCACCGCATGTGCGACAGCAAGATAGGTCTTGCCGGTGCCCGCAGGCCCGACGCCGAATGTCAGATCGTTGGCGTTGAGCTTGTCGATATAGGCGGCCTGGTTTGCCGAGCGCGGCACGATCAGACGTTTCGGCGTCTTGATGGCGCGGGCGTCGACGGCGGCCGCAGACTTCATGGTTTCGATATTGCGGGCGGCGGCGCGCACGTCTTCGGCCGCAACCGGCTCGCCCCTTTTCAGCCGCGCATAAAGGCGCTCAAGGGCGGCGACAGCGCGGTCGCGCGCGCCATCGGCGCCGGTCACGGCAAAACGATTGCCGCGCGGATCGATGCGCACCCCAAGAGCGTCTTCCAGAATTGCGAGGTGGGCGTCATGACTGCCGGAGAGTTCGGCAGCCAGGCGATTGTCGTCAAAGTCTATATGCGCAACATCGCCGGCGGTCGGTTGTTCGCTCAAGCGGCGTCCTCACCCTCATCAATCAGCGCGCCGGCAAGCGCATTGGGCGTAACGTCCTCAATCCGCACCGGCGCAATGGTTCCTAGCATGGAATCTGGCGCTTTTGCGTGAACGCTTTGCAAATATGGGGACCGGCCCACAAGCTGGCCCGGATGACGGCCGGGCTTTTCGAACAAAACCGGCAGGACGCGGCCGATCTGAGCGGCGTTGAACGCCGTCCGCTGGCGCTCCAGAAGCGCCTGGAGGCGGGCAAGCCGGTCATCCTTTTCCGCCTCGGCCACCTGCTGGCGCATGGCCGCCCCCGGCGTGCCCGGACGGCGCGAATATTTGAAAGAGTAGGCGGAGGCATAGCCAACGGCCTCCACAAGGGCCAATGTCTCTTCGAAATCCTCGTTCGTTTCGCCTGGGAAACCAACGATGAAGTCGCCTGAAATCGCAATATCGGGCCGGGCCGCGCGGATTTTTTCGATCAGGCGGACGTAATGCTCGGCGGTATGGCCACGGTTCATGGCCTTCAGAACGCCGTCTGAACCGGCCTGCACCGGCAGGTGCAGATAGGGCATCAGTTTCGGCTCCTCGCCGAGCGCCGCGATAAGCCCATCATCCATGTCCCGCGGGTGCGAGGTCGTGAAGCGGATCCGCTCAATGCCGCCGATTTTCGCCAGATGCCGGCAAAGCTCGCCCAGCTTCCAGTCATCGCGCCCCGATGCGCCGCTCGTATCGCCAGCCGGCGCGGCGCCGGCCCACGCGTTGACGTTCTGACCGAGGAGCGTGATCTCTTTCACCCCCTGCGCCGCAAGCGCGCGCGCCTCGCCGACGATGGCGTCGACCGGCCGGGAGACCTCCGCGCCACGGGTATACGGCACCACGCAGAACGTACAGAACTTGTCGCAACCTTCCTGAACGGTGACGAACGCCGCCGGCCCGTCGGCCTCGCGATCCGCCAGCCGGTCGAATTTCTCCTCCACGGCAAAGTCGGTCTCAAGCACCGCGCCGCGGCTGCGCGCGTCGCGCGCCAGAAGCTCCGGAAGACGGTGATACGCCTGCGGACCAATCACCATATCGACGACCGGCGCGCGGGCGGAAATCTCCGCGCCTTCCGCCTGAGCGACACAGCCGGCGACCGCGATGGTCATGTCGCCGCCAGCCTCGGCGCGACGCGCCTTGGCCTTCTTCAGTCGTCCGAGTTCGGAATAAACCTTTTCCGCCGCCTTCTCGCGGATATGGCAGGTGTTCAGGATGACAAGATCGGCGTCCTCCGGCGCGGACGCTGCTTCATATCCGATCGGCTTTAAGAGGTCCGCCATGCGCTCAGAATCATAGACATTCATCTGGCACCCATAGGTGCGGATGAATACCGATTTTCCCTGTTTTGGCCGCATTTCCGTCATAGGACGCCATCTAAGATATCCGAGCGCCGCTATGTAGGCGGCGCGCCGGCGCGATGCAATCCGGGGCCCGCTCAGGCTGTTTCCTGAGCCTGCGCTCGCGCGGATTTGAGGAGGCTTGTTTTGCCCGCCGACGCCGCCCGCCCTACCTCATACGCATATCGCGGCGGGGCCGTTGCAGAGTATCGTCATATGAAAAGCCTGGCCATTCTCATTGCCGGAACTATCACGGCCGCCGCGGCCGGCGCCGGCGAGGCGGGCCGGGAACGCGCGGCGAACCCCGTCGTTGTAGAACTCTTCACATCGCAATCATGCTCCTCCTGCGTCGCCGCCGCCGAGTATTTTGAAGACCTTGCGGCCCGGGACGACGTGATCGCCCTTGGCTGGCATGTGGATTACTGGAATGCATTGCAGACCCGCCACGGCCGCTGGGTCGATCCTTATTCGGACGCCGCCTATACGGAACGCCAGCGCCGCTACAACCGGAACTTGCGCGCCACAAACGCCGTCTACACGCCGCAGATCGTCATCAACGGCGCGGGCGAGGCGATTGGCTCGGCTCGCGGCGACGTCGAGGCGCTGATCCGGGACGAAAAGGACAGCGCGCCGTCCGCGCGCGTTGCATCGGTTCAGCGTAAAGCGAACGGCGATATTGCGTTCAACGTTTCCGGCGAAGGAGAGGTTGTGGTGGTCTACTTCACCCCTGTCAGCGAAACAGCGATCAGCGGCGGCGAGAACGCGGGACAGCGTCTCAACGACATCAATATCGTGACAGATTTCGCCCTCTTGGGAGACACGTCCGGCGCGGGCGTCTTTTCCGCCGCCGCTCCCTCAGGCGGTGAAAACTGTGCAGTGCTGCTGCAGGCGCCAAACCAGGGGCGCATCCTCGCTGCGCGATACTGCCCGCAGAGCTGATCCCGCAGGCGGCCGCGCGTCTCGACCAAAACGCCGACGTTTTTGCAGACTGAGCGCAGGGCTTATTCGGCGGCGGTGACCGCAGCGCCTTCCGCCGCCACACCCTTCACATAATCTTCGCGTGCGCGGCGGTTCATTTCGTCAAATTCCTCTGCACGCTGATCGTCAATGGCCGTCAGCGCGTCGTAATCCACGTCGGCAAACCCAATGACGCCCATATCCGTATAGGCGCCTTTGATCCTGTCGGACCACAGGCCGATATCGCGCACGATCGGCACGATCCGCTGAAACAGCGTTTGCTGAAAATGCTGTTGAAATCCCGACTCCTTTTGCGCGGAAACGAAATCGTCCGCCGGCAGGCCGAGATGTTCGTAAAGCTCTCGCGCCTCAAACCGGTCGCGCATCAGGTAACAGGCCTCGACCAGGAATTCCTCCCGCTCATCGCGCTCGGCCTGGGTCAGCTCCGGATAGTAGTCGCGCAGCGTAATGCGCCCAAACGATACGTGGCGGGACTCGTCTTCCATCACAAAAGCGTTGACCTGTTGGGAAAGCGGGTTTTTGGCGATTTCGCGGATGTTGTTGAACGCCGCGAGCGCCAGGCCTTCAATGACGACCTGCATGGCGAGGTAGGTCATATCCCAGCGGGAATCGCGCAGGGCCTGATCGACCAGCGTCCGCAACGGTTTCGTCATGGGATAGGCGACGCCAAACCCTTCCAGGAACTTTTTGTAAGCCTCGACGTGACGGGCCTCGTCCATCACCTGGGTCGAGGCGTAAAATTTGGCGTCGAGATCTGGCGCCTGCTGCACGATTTTCGCCGCGCAGATCAGCGCCGCCTGCTCGCCCTGCATGAATTGGGAAATGATCCATGACTGCATGTGCCGGCGCAGCTCGGCTTTTTCCGTATCGCTCATCTTCGCCCAGTAGGGCGTGTGGAACGGGCCCGACATTTCGTCGGGGATCTCCATCGGGTTTTCCGTGTCGAGTTCGAGGGACCAGTCGATGCGACCGAGCGCATCCCACTGCATGTCCTTACCCTTCTGATAAAGATGCATCATCTGCTTGCGGCCGTCGTCATAATCCCAGTCAAACGAGGCTTCGAAGCCCTGCGGCACGGTCCAGACGGGATCGATGTCGGGGATTGGATAGAGGTCGCTGAGGGAAGCCATGACTCTCTCCTTGGCGCAGCATCGGTCAGGTAAACCGTTCAGTGTAGTACACTCGTGAGTTTACCGGGGATTGTCAACAATAGCAGACAAATTTTGGCGGATTCCGTTAACAAACCCGCCAATAACGCGACGCTTTTCAGTTTTCGGCTTTTTTCAGCGGTACGCCGTAGAGTTCCAGGCGGTGGTCGACCAGCTTGTAGCCATGTTCCTCCGCGATGCGCTGTTGCAGCTTCTCGATCTCTTCACTCACGAACTCAATCACGTCGCCGCTGCGCAGATCGATAAGGTGGTCATGGTGCTGTTCGCTGGCCTCTTCGTAGCGGGCGCGGCCGTCCTGAAAGTCATGACGTTCCACGACGCCGGATTCTTCGAAAAGGCGCATCGTGCGATAAACCGTGGCGATGGAGATATTTTCGTCTATCTCGGCGGCGCGCCGATGGATTTCTTCCACATCCGGATGGTCGTCGGCGATGGAAAGAACCCGCGCGATGACCTTGCGCTGCTCGGTCATGCGCATGCCTTTTGCGATGCAGAGTTTTTCAAGACGATCCACGATCGCTCTCCTTATAGCGCAACCCTTATCCCTTTGCGACGCATCCGTTTCAACTGAAAAGCGAGTTTTTTTACACGCGCTTGCTCATAAGCGTCGCATCGGCCCCAGAACGGTAATAGGCCTTGCGCCGGCCGGTTTCCGCAAATCCCGCGCGGATATAAAGCGCCATCGCCGCCCTGTTGCCCGGATCGACTTCCAAATGTATCGCACGCGCCCCGACGCGCCCCGCTGCATCGATCACGGCGTCAAGCAGCGCAGCGCCGGCTCCGCCGCGCCGCCGGTCGGGCGCAACGCCGATGGATAGAAGTTCCGCCTCGCCCGGCAAGGCCCGCCAGATGGCGAAACCGACCGGCTGCGCCCCGGATCGCGAGCAGAAGAGGATTTCAACGCCCGGCGCGCCAAAACTGCCGGCAACGCCGGCGGCGCCCCAGCTGCGATCGCCAAAAGCGTCGTGTTCAAGAGCCTCAAGAACCGCTGCATCAGATTTCAGGGCCTTTCGCACCAGGTACTCGGTCATGATTTTTGCGGCCTGGCGTCCGGCGGGCGAAGATAGAGCGGCGCGGGCGAACCGTCCGGCGGCAGCGCCTCGGCCGCCAGCCTTGCAACGACAACAGGGTCAATCTGGCGATCGCCGCTGGCCTCCACCCATCCCGCGCGGGGCGGCAACAGCCCGGCGCCCGTGCCGACGAGCGACAAGGGGCCCGGCGCCGCAGCGGCAAGGCGCGCAGCCGCTTCTTCCGGATCGGCGACGAAGGGCGCAACCACGCACAGACCGTCACGATAAAGCGCCCCATAGACCTGACCGCGCCGCGCATCGATGACGGCCGCTATATCGCCGCCATCGGCGTCTGAACCGCTGGCCAGCGCCGCGAGGCTGGTGACGCCGACTGTTTCGGCGCCGGCGGCGAGCCCCATGGCGCGGGAGAAGGAAAGCCCCACACGCACGCCCGTAAACCCGCCGGGGCCGACCACAACGCCGATACGGTCAAGATCATTAGGAGCGACGCCAGCGCCGCGAAACGCAGCCGCCGCCATCGGCGCGATGCGTTCGGCGTGGCCTTTTTCGCGGTCCTCAACTTCAACCGCCAGAGGTTGGCCGTCGCGAAGAATTGCGATGGAGCATCGTTGCAGGGCCGTATCGACAGCAAGGATCAGCACGCGGTGAAACGCTGACGCCGGTCAGACAATCTTGCAGATCTCTTCAAAATCAAACCGCGGGCTGCGCGGGAAGAGATTTTCGTCCGTGCCATAACCGATATTGCAGAGGAAGTTCGACCGATATTCGGCGCCGGCGAAGAACTCCTTGTCGACGCCATCCTTGTCGAAACCGGACATGGGGCCGCAATCGAGGCCGAGGGCGCGGGCGGCGATCATGAAATATGCGCCCTGTAGCGTCCCATTGCGAAAGGCCGTCTCCTCGATCAGCGCGTCATTTCCGTCAAACCAGCTTTTTGCATTCGCATGCGGAAAAAGTTTGGGCAAATGCTCATGGAACGACATATCATGGGCGACGATCACGCAGCAGGGCGCCGCCATGGTCTTTTCGCGATTGCCCTCGGCGAGATGGGGCGCCAGGCGCGCCTTGCCTTCCTCCGACGCAACAAAAACAAAGCGCGCCGGGCTGCAATTGGCGGAGGTGGCGCCCCACTTCATCAGATCGTAGATCGCCTGCATCAAAGGCCGCGACACCTCCCGCGATTCCCAGCCATTGCGGGTCCGCGCCTCGCGGAACAGAACGTCCAGCGCCTCGTCGTTGATAATTCTGTCAGACATGAATTTTCCACATACCTACATCGGTTCCCTAGCGACAAGCGTAAAACACAACATATGGAGCCTTGCATTGACTACCAACGCCAAATCATGAGATTCAGAGGAGGGTGATTCTTTATCAGTCACTCTTGCACTAAGCACTCAAATCACTCCATTCAGAGAGGATGGGGCGAATCTTGCGATCCGCCCCTGAACCCAACTGCCATTGGGTTCGTTGCGTACCGAGGAGGTCTCGGTCACACATGAATCAGTTTTGTAACCTGATCTTGGCCTCCTCGGAAAGTGTTTAACTTCAGAAAAGGAGGCCGAAATGGCACCTATTGGCACTAAAGCGCGTACTGGCGAAAAATGTCCTGAGAGTGGAGTTTGGCGGAGTAACGATACTCCATCGACTACGGCACCCATCGCAAAAGGAAACACTATGCCACCGCACAATGGCAAGGCGGTTTACTGGACACTTATTCAGTATGCGTAATTAAAAAAGTGCGCGTTTATGGTGGGGAGCGATTCAATTGCTCCCCATTTATTTCTCGTAGCGGAAACCGATTTCCAGCGTCACCTGGTAATACCTGACCTTTCCCTCGTCGAGATAACCGCGGGTGGAAACGACCTCAAACCAGTCCAGGTTTTTGACGGACTTCGCCGTCGTCTCGATGGCGTTTTCAATCGCCGCCTCGATAGACTTTTTGGACGTGCCGACGACTTTGCTGACGGAATAGACATTATCTGACATTAGGCATCTCCTTTGGTTGAGGCGGACCCCCGCGCGGGCACGATGGTTGCGCAAATCACGCAGGTTTAAAAGAGCGTCTCAGACCGCCGCTTCGACTTTGACGACTTCCGGCACGTAGTGCTTCAGCATGTTCTCGATGCCGGCCTTCAGAGTCATGGTCGATGACGGACACCCGGCGCAGGCGCCCTGCATGGAGAGAAAGACAACGCCGGTGCGCGGTTCGAAATGCTTGAAGACGATATCTCCGCCGTCCGCTGCGACTGCCGGGCGCACGCGCGTTTCGATCAGCTCGATGATCTGCTCTACGGTTTCGCGGTCTTCGCCCTCATAGTCGTCGAGAGACGTTGCGGGTGAGGACGACGGCGCCGCGCCTTCATTGAGCACCGGCAGGCCGGCAGTGAAGAAATCAGCGATGGCGCCGAGGATCGCCGGCTTGATGTGAAGCCACTCAACCGCCTCGGCCTTCGTCACCGTGATGAAATCGGCCCCGAGATAGACGGCCATGACGCCGTCGGTCTCAAACAGGAGCGCGGCGAGAGGCGAGCCCGCCTTCGCGGTCTCAAGGGTCGGGAAGTCGATCCCCAGTTCGCCGTCGCCAAGGACAGCCCTTCCGGGAACGAATTTCATGGATTGCGGGTTCGGCGTGTCTTCGGTCTGGATGAACATCTTGGGGTCGCTTTCAAATGGACGCCTGACATATGACCCCATCACGCCCGCGACAAGGGCGCGAGCAATTGCTGAACGCGAATTTACCCGGCGCGCCGCCCGGTCGTCATTGTGCCGGCTCGGCGACTTGGCTAAGTCGGGTTGTCAAACAAGAACGGGGAGCCCGCATGGACGACGACACGATCAAGGTTTCCGACGAAGAAGCCCTTGAGTTTCATAAGCGCGGCAAGCCCGGCAAGCTTGAGATCACGCCGACCAAGCCCATGGTCACCCAGCGGCATTTGTCGCTCGCATACAGCCCCGGCGTCGCAGCGCCGGTCAGGGCCATCGCCGACGATCCGGATACCGCTTACGATTACACGTCGAAGGGCAATATGGTCGCCGTCATTTCCAACGGCACCGCGATTTTGGGCATGGGCGATCTCGGCGCCCTCGCCTCAAAACCGGTCATGGAAGGGAAGTCGGTCCTCTTCAAACGGTTCGCCGACATCGATTCGGTCGACATCGAAGTCGACACAAAGGATCCCGACGCCTTCGTAAACGCCGTGAAATATCTCGGTCCGGCCTTTGGCGGCATCAATCTGGAAGACATCGCCGCGCCGGAAAGCTTCGTGATCGAACAGCGTCTCAAAGAGCTGATGGACATCCCTGTCTTTCATGACGACCAGCACGGGACGGCGATCATCGCGGCGGCGGGCCTCCTCAACGCCCTCGACATCACCGGCAAGTCGATCAAGGACATCAAGGTCGCGGTTTCCGGCGCCGGCTCGTCGGCGCTTTCCGTGATCGGGCTGATCAAGGCTATGGGCCTGCCCCATGACAACGCGCTGGTCTGCGATTCAAAGGGCGTTCTTTACAAGGGCCGGCCCGCGCGCATGGATCAGTGGCGCTCGGCCCATGCGGTCGAGACCGACAAACGCTCCCTCGCTGAGGCCCTTGACGGCGCCGATGTCTGCATCGGCCTCTCCGTCGCCGGCGCGGTGACGAAAGACATGATCAAGTCCATGGCGAAGAACCCGATTGTCTTCGTTATGGCCAATCCGACGCCGGAAATCCTCCCCGAAGACATCGAGGCCGTGCGGAAGGACGCCATCGTCGCCACGGGCCGCTCGGACTATCCGAACCAGGTCAACAACGTCCTCGGCTTTCCCTACATTTTCCGAGGCGCGCTCGACGCCCGCGCCCGCACGATCAACGATGAGATGAAGATCGCCTGCGCCGAAGCGCTGGCCAAACTCGCCCGGGAGGACGTGCCCGACGAGGTCGCCGCCGCCTATGGCAAGCGCCTCAAATACGGGCCCGGCTACATCATTCCGACGCCGTTCGATCCGCGTCTCATTTCGGAAATCCCGCCCGCCGTCGCAAAGGCGGCGGCCGACACGGGCGTTGCCCGCAAGCCGATCGAAGATCTTTCGACATATAAGCATGCGCTCGCGGCACGGCTCGACCCCTCTGCATCGTTCCTGCAGAAAATTTTCGCTTCCTTGCGCGCGTCAGAGACGCCCAAGCGCGTTGTCTTCACCGAGGGTGAGGAAGAGGCGGTGGTCCGCGCGGCCTATACGTTCCAGCAGGAAGGGCTCGGCACGCCGGTGCTGATCGGGCGCGAGGAAATGATCAAGAACGCCCTCGCCGACGCGGGGCTGCCGGTCAATACGAAATTTGAGAGCTACCACTCCCGCACGGCGCCGCATAATGCAACCTACACAGAATACTTGTACAAGCGCCTGCAACGACAGGGATATCTGCGCCGGGACGCCCAGCGTCTCGTCAATCAGGACCGGAACGTTTACGCCGCCTGCATGCTCGCCCATGGCCACGCCGACGGCATGGTGACCGGCGTAACACGCCACTATGACGTCGCGCTGGGCAATGTGCGCCTCGCCCTGGACGCCCGCCCCGGCGAGCGCATCATCGGCATGTCGATTATCCTCACCAAGAACCGCACGCTGTTCGTCGCCGACACCAATGTCACGGAACTGCCGAGTTCGCCGGACCTTGCGGAGATCGCCGTGCAGGTCGCGCACGCCGCTCGCCATCTCAGCTTTGACCCGAAAGTCGCCTTCGTTTCCTATTCGAATTTCGGCAATCCGAATACCGAGCACTCCAGGCGCGTCGCCGGCGCCGTCGGCATTCTCGACCAGCGAAGCGAAGTCGACTTCGAATATGAGGGCGAAATGACCCCGCGCATGGCGCTCAATGAAAAGCTGCGCCAGCTCTATCCGTTCTCGCGCCTCAAGGGCGAGGCGAATGTGCTGATCACGCCGGGCGTGCACTCCGCGGCGATCTCAACGAAACTGCTCGGCGAGATCGGCGGCGCCATGGTGCTGGGGCCGGTCCTCATCGGCATGGAAAAGCCTGTTCAGATCGCACAGGTCGGTGCCGGGGTCGGCGACATTGTGACCCTCGCCGCAATGGCCGCCTACGAGCTGGACAAGGAACACCGGAGCTGGGCTGAAAAATCTGCGTGATGCCGGCAAGGCGCTCACGCATGCATCACGTCAAGGTCATTGGCGCCTGCCCGCCCAGCGCTATACGTTCGCACACATGATTGCCGTTTTCAGACCCTTCGCACTTGCCCTTTTTTGTTTGGCGTTCGTCGGCTGCGCATCGGCGCAAACGGCTATCGAGCGGCGGTTTATACCCGCGGCCGATCTCGACTTCCCGGCATTCGCCCAAAGCAGCGACCAGTCCTCGCTTACCGTCGACAATACGGCGTGGAACACGTTCCTTGAACGATACGTGGCGGCGGAGGATGACGGCGTCGCCCGCGTGCGCTACGGCGCCGTTACACAGGAAGACCGCAAAGGGCTGGACGGCTACGTCGCCATGCTTGAGGCGACGGATCCGACGCTGCTGTCCTCAGACGAACAGCTCAGCTACTGGATCAATCTTTATAACGCCGTCACGATTGCACTCATCCTCGATCATTACCCGCTCACATCGA
Organism: Hyphococcus sp.; assembly: GCA_028281665.1. GTDB lineage: Bacteria > Pseudomonadota > Alphaproteobacteria > Caulobacterales > Parvularculaceae > Hyphococcus. The sequence goes on along the minus strand of JANQJK010000010.1, from coordinate 35,914 downwards.
TCCGGAAGATCAAATCCGGACCCTTCGACTTTGACGGCCCGTGGGACGACAAACTTGTCACCGTCCGCGGCGAAGCACTGTCTCTGAACGATATTGAACACGCCATCATCCGCGCCGTGTTCAATGAGCCGCGCATTCACTACGCCGTAAACTGCGCCTCCATCGGCTGCCCCGACCTGCGCCCGCAGGCCTATGACGGCGCATCGGTCGATCGCGCCCTCGACGAACAGGCGCGGGCCTATGTCAATCACCCGCGCGGCGTGTCGGTCGACCAAAAGGGCCGTGTGACCGCATCAAAGATATACGCATGGTTTCGCGAGGATTTCGGCGAAACCGAAGAGAACATCCTCAATCATATTCGTCTTTATGCGGACCCCGCGCTTGGCGAGGCCCTTGAGGGCGCGGAGGAAATCCGCCGCTACGAATATGACTGGTCGTTAAACGACGCTTCGACAAACTAGGCGCAAAAGCTTTTCGGCTGCATGTCGCGCCGCTGGAATCGGCGGAACGGGCTCTGCCTGCGATGAGGCGCGTTGAACAATGCGCATCATGAACGCACTATATTGGGGCAGCAGCGGCGCAGCTTTCATTGCGTATCAATGGCGTCGCTGATGCGCACGGGGCGCGACCAACGATAACCAATGGAGAAGCCCCATGCTTGTAAAAGCAACGATTATCACTCTTTCCGCAGCATTCGTCGCCCTTCCGGCCAGCGCCGACCCGCGCGACAGCGTCGAGTTCAGCTATCAGGCGCATGAACTGGAAACCGCGAGCGGCGCAGTCAGGGTCTATGACCGACTTGCGAAGCAGGCCGAGCGCGCCTGCGTAGACAGTGGCGCGCGGTCGCTCGAAGTGCGGCGCTTCGAAACAATGTGCATTGAGCAGCTGACCGACGAACTTGTGTCCCAGATCGATCATCCGCGGATCAGCAGCCTGCATAACGAAACCGAAGAGGCGATACGGATCGCGCTGGAGTAAAGTCTTATTTCGAACATGACAGCGGGCGTCGGCGCCTTTGTGCGCCGGCGCCCTTGAATGCGCCTGACGCCGTTGGTTAACGACGACCGGCGCGTCATTTGCATTTTCGCGAGCACGCAGGGTTGGGCTCCGCCCCGCTCGCCGGTTCCGTTAAGGATTGCTGTTGTGGAAAATCTTGAGTTTCTGGGCGTCATCCTCGTCGGGATCCTGGTTGCCGGCTGGTATTTTCATAACGAGGAGAAGGGCGCAGACGGCGATATCGGCCTGCTTGCGCTGAAGCCGGATGTCGCGCCGCCGCCAGCCCGGAGCCGGGGTCGCTACCGGATCAAACCGCGCCGCGCCGCGCGCGCGCGCGACGCCCGAACGGTTGACGACGCCAGGGCCCTTGAAGACGCGCCGCCCGCCTATCGCGCCGCCGACGACGCGACCCGAGCCCGGCGCCGGTTTCGCCGACAGGACGAGGCGCGCTACCGCGTCAAAGACAAGATGACGGGCGACTTCACCCTGCGCGATCACGACGACTGATCCGGCGCAACAGGCGCGCCGGGGCGGGTATTCGCCGCATCGTCGCATAACAGGCTTTCACGATCCGCAGCCGCAGCTTATGGATCGCCTATGGACAGCGGCGACACACCCACAGCGACAAAGAACCATCGACCCGGCGACCATCCGCACATTCCCGATGAGAAGTGCGCGGCGCTTATCGTCAATCTCGGAACGCCGGACGAAGCAACGCCGAAGGCCGTGCGCCGGTATCTGCGCGAATTTCTGTCCGACAGGCGTGTCGTCGACCTGCCCCGCGCCCTGTGGCTGCCGATCCTCCACGGCGTGATCCTGAATGTGCGGCCGGCGGCGACGGCGCGGAATTACGCAAAGATCTGGCGCACGGAAAGCAACGAGTCGCCGCTGCGTTATTACACGCGCGCGCAGGCGCAGGCGCTCCGCGACGCCTTCGGCGATGCGATTACCGTCGACTGGGCGATGCGCTATGGCAATCCGTCCATCGTTGAACGCATGACCGCGCTCGCAAAAGCCGGCGCGACACGCATCCTGATCCTGCCCCTCTATCCGCAATATTCAGCAACGACGACCGGAAGCGTCGTTGACGCGGTCGGCGCCGCGCTTGGCGACATGCGCTGGCAGCCGGCGATCAGGACGACGCCGCCCTTTCACGATGAGCCCGCCTACATCTCGGCGCTTGCGTCGGTCATGCGTCGGCGGCTCGATGCGCTCGACTGGAACCCGGAGCGGGTTCTCATTTCCTTTCACGGCCTGCCGGAGCGTTATTTCTTCGCCGGGGATCCCTATCATTGCCACTGCGCCAAAACGGCGCGGCTCCTGCGCGAAGAAATGGGGTGGGCGGAGGATTTCTCGCCCATGACGTTCCAGTCGATTTTCGGGCGCGAAAAATGGCTGGAGCCGGCGACGGAGGATGTTTTGAAATCGCTCGCAGGGAACGGCGTCAAGAAGGTCGCCGTCGTCACGCCGGGCTTCGTCGCGGACTGCATCGAAACGCTGGAAGAGATCGCCATCGCCGCGCGCGAAACGTTTCTCGACCATGGGGGCGAGGCGTTCGACGCCATTCCCTGCCTCAACGACTCCCCCGAAATGACAACGCTGCTTGAAAAAATCATTCGCCGCGAAACCGCCGGCTGGGTGGGCGCCGATTAACCGGCGCGCCTCGCCGCGTCCAGAAACGACGCGATGTCTTCATCTGTCGTTCGGAACGAACAAATGAGCCGCTGCATTTTTCCGCCTGCGGGGTCGCCTGGCGTGACCCATGGAAAGAAGACGCGCCCTTGATCGCGCAGATGCTCCGCCACGCCGTCCGGAAACACGGCGAAAACTTCATTGATCTCGGTTGGATATGAAATCTCGACGCCGTCTATGGCACCGAGGCCGGCGGACAGTTTTTTCGCCATGGCGTTGGCGCGGGCCGCGAGATCGAGCCAAAGTCCGTTCTCAAAATAGCCGTCAAACTGCGCCGCGATAAACCGCATCTTCGACCAGAGATGGCCAGCGCGCTTGCGGCGGAATTCAAAGTCGGCCGCCTTTTCGGGGTCGAAGAAGATCACCGCTTCCGCGGCGATGCAGCCGTTTTTCGTCCCGCCGAAGCAGAGAACGTCAACGCCCGCGCGCCAGCTCAAATCCGCCGGCGCCGCGCCGAGGGCCGCAGCGGCGTTAGCGAACCGCGCGCCGTCCAGATGCACCGTGAGGCCCGCATGTCGGGCGGCGGCGCAGAGGTCCGTTAATTCGCTTACAGAATATATCGTGCCGCATTCCGTGCCCTGGGTCAGCGACAGGCAGGCCGCCGGCGCCCCGTGGGGCGGGCGTTCGGGAAACCCCGCGAGCGCACCTGCGACGCCATCCGGCGTCAGCTTTCCGTCAGCGCCGGCGACCGGCAGGATCTTGGCGCCGCCGGTGAAAAATTCCGGTCCCGCGCATTCGTCCATCTGCACATGGGAAGCTTCGTGAGCGAGGATCATGCCGTAAGGCGGCAACAAGACGGACAGCGCCAGCCCATTGGCGGCGCCCCCGGTCGCCACGAAGAAAACGCGGCAGTCTTTTTCAAAAACCTCGCAAAACCGCGCCTCGACTTTTTTCGTCAGATCGTCGCCGCCATAACCCGGCACGGCGCCTACATTTGCGCGCGCAATGGCGTCAAGAATTTCAGGCGCTGCGCCCGCCCAGTTGTCGGAAGCGAAGGTCATTGGATTTCACATAACAAAAAAGGCCCGGCTGCGAAAACGCCGCCGGACCCACGATTAAGAAGTCGAACGAAGATTACTCCTCGACGGACTTGACCGTAGCCGTGCCTTCCGCTCCGTCGGCCGTCGTATAGCGAACATTGTCGCCGGCTTTTGGCTCCGCGACATGTTCTGCAAAGACAACGCAGTTATCGCCCTCCGGCGTCGCGAAGCACATCTTCGCCGCTTCCGCATCATAGGTGTAGGTTGTTTGCGCGCCATCAGGAAGCGTAGCGCCGCCTTCCCCGTCAAGGGCGACGACGACAACCTCGCCCGTGTCGCGCTTGAACTCCACTGTCGTCGTAGCCGCGAGTGCAGATGTCGCCGTCAGCGCCGAAGCGATCGCCCCAATAATCAGTACCCTCATGATGTTCCCTCCACGAACTTGTTTGCTGGATGCGCGACGCTAGCCCGGCAATTGGGCGCTGTCCCATTACTTTTGCACAACTGGGGAAAACTAACCGCTAATGAGCGCCAGGAAATCCGCGTGATCCTTGACTAAGCGTTTGGCTCCAGCCGCTTCCAACCGATCCCCGTGCGGCCCGGACACATGGCCGCCGCCGAGAAATCCCCAAACGGTCATGCCCGCCGCCACAGCGGAACGAACCCCGTTTTCGCTGTCCTCCAGCGCCACGCAGTCGCCGGGCGGGACGCCGATCCGTTCGGCAGCGTAAAGGAAAATATCCGGCGCAGGCTTTGCGTGCTCGACGAGATCTGCGGAATAAACATGCGGCGCCGCGAGATTCCAAAGCGCCGTTCGCCTCATCTTGTTTTCAAGAAAATGCGCCCGGGACGATGACGCAACCGCCATCGCAAACCCTGCATCGCGGGTCGCGCGCAACGCCTCGTCGGCGCCGGCGATGGCGGAGAGATGTTTCATTTCCTCCCGCCGCGCCGCCAGGAGGCGCGCTTCGAGATCGTCCGGCGCACCGCCCAGCCGCGCGCGAAAGTCTCTCTCGACCGCGGCGATGAACGCGTCGTCATGCATGCCGATAAACCGGCGCATATAGTCTTCCCGCGAATAGTCGATCCCCAGCGCGGCGAGCGCGCGCCGTTCTCCGCGCATCGCCAGCACTTCTGAATCGACGAGCACCCCGTCGCAGTCGAAGATAATCGCCTTGAACAAAAAAAGCCCCGGACACTGCCGGGGCTTTTCCTACCGTGTTTTCGCGCAAGCGCAATCAGCCGGCGAGCACCGCCAGAAGCAGAAGCGCGACGATGTTCGTGATCTTGATCATCGGGTTCACCGCCGGACCGGCCGTATCCTTGTAAGGATCGCCAACCGTATCGCCGGTGACGGCAGCCTTGTGGGCCTCAGAACCCTTGCCGCCATGATTGCCGTCTTCGATATATTTCTTGGCGTTATCCCATGCGCCGCCGCCGGCGGTCATGGAAAGGGCGACGAAAAGGCCGGTGATGATGACGCCCATGAGCATCGCGCCCACCGCGGAAAGTGCGGCAGACTTATCAGCCACCAGAGTGACCGCAAAGTACAGCACAAGCGGCGACAGAATCGGCAACAGGGAAGGTTTCACCATTTCCCGGATTGCGGCCCGGGTCAGCATGTCGACGGCGCGGCCGTAATTCGGCTTTGACGTGCCGGCCATGATGCCGGAGTCCTCGCGGAACTGCTTGCGCACTTCGTCAACGACCGCCCCGGCGGCGCGACCAACGGACTGCATGGCCCATGCGCCAAAGAGATAGGGCAGGAGACCGCCGATAAAGAGGCCGACCACCACGTAAGGGTTGGATAGGGAGAAGTTCACCGCAACATCGGCGAAGAACGGAAACTCTTCCGGATGCCCGACGAAATGGCGAATGTCTTCCGTATACGCCGCAAACAGCACCAGCGCGCCGAGACCGGCCGAGCCGATCGCGTAGCCCTTGGTGACGGCTTTGGTCGTGTTGCCGACCGCGTCAAGCGCATCTGTCGTGTCACGGACCGACCCTTCAAGGCCGGACATTTCGGCAATGCCGCCGGCATTGTCCGTTACCGGACCAAATGCGTCGAGGGCGACAATCATGCCCGCAAGAGCCAGCATGGTCGTCACCGCCGTCGCAATGCCGAAGAGGCCGGCGAGGCTGTAAGTGACGATGATGCCGATAACGATGACAAGCGCCGGCAGGGCCGTTGCTTCCATCGAAACCGCAAGGCCCTGGATGACGTTGGTGCCGTGTCCGGACTCAGATGCTTTTGCAACCGATTTGACCGGGCGAAACGCCGTGCCCGTGTAGTATTCGGTGATCCAGACGATCAGGCCCGTAATAACGAGACCGACGACGCCGCACATAAAGAGGCTGAGGCCTGTGAAAGGCGTGCCGGCGGAGGTTGTGCCGATTGTTTCACTGAACCCGAAGACCTGGAAGGTCACCGCGGCGATTGCGATGAGCGACAGAACGCCGGTGGCGACGAGACCCTTGTAAAGGGCGCCCATGATGTTGGTGGAGCCTTTGCCGAGGGTCACGAAGAACGTGCCGGCAATCGACGTAACGATGCAAACGGCGCCGATCGCCAGCGGGTAGAACATGAATTGCGACGCCTGCTCCGTGAAAAGAATGGAGCCGAGAACCATGGTGGCCGCGACGGTGACCACATAGGTTTCGAAAAGGTCGGCTGCCATGCCGGCGCAGTCGCCAACATTGTCGCCGACATTATCGGCAATCGTCGCCGGGTTGCGCGGATCGTCTTCGGGAATGCCGGCTTCAACCTTGCCGACGAGATCGCCGCCAACGTCGGCGCCCTTGGTGAAGATGCCGCCGCCCAGTCGGGCAAAGACGGAGATCAGCGAGGCGCCGAGGGACAGCGCGATGAGGCCGTTCACCACTTCGCGGCTTTCAGGGGCGTTGCCCATCAGCGAGGTGAGAATGCCGTAATAGGCGGCGAGCCCGAGGAGCGCGAGCCCGGCGACCAGCATGCCGGTGACAGCGCCGGCGCGAAACGCGACCGAAAGGCCTTTGCCGAGGCTTTCGCTGGCGGCTTGCGTCGTTCGGATATTAGCGCGCACCGAAACGAGCATGCCCACGAAACCGGCGGCGCCGGACAGCACCGCGCCGATGGCGAAGCCGACGGCGGGAATGAAATTCAGTTTGAACGCAAAGAGCAAGACGAGGAAAACGATCGCACCGGCGATCGCGATGGTTGTGTACTGACGATTGAGGTAGGCGGTCGCGCCTTCCTGAATCGCCGAAGCAATCTCACGCATTCTGTCCGTGCCGGTGGGCATGGAAAGGACCGCGTTCACGGTAAAGACGCCATACGCAATGGCCGCCAAGCCGGCCGCAATGACCAACCAAAGCTCAACGCTCATGATGTTTCTCTCCTGGAAATTCGCTTTAAGATCGTGGGGTGATTGCTGACATGGCCGCGGCGACTCAACGGCTGTCAAAACCGTTACGCGCGCGCTTCAATCAGCCCCCGATGAAAGACGGCCGGGAAACTGGCAAAGGCGCCGTTGAAAATCAACCCAAAGTTACGACGGGCCGCGAAGGAGCCGCCAGCCCGGCAAGGGCGTAATGCCGCAGGGCTCAGGCCGCGCGCTCGCGCATCGCCTGTTTTTCGGAGGCTTCGGCGTCGGTGAGTTCCTTTACCCAAGGGTATTTCTCGGCCGTTTCGTCTGTGTAACCAAGGTTGCGCGCATGGGCGCTGCGCGGACGGTCGGTCGTCTCGGCGTAAAACGTGCCAAAAACACGATCCCAGAAAAACTCCGCAATGCCGTAGTTTCCTGATTCATCGTGAAAATGATGCGCGAGATGGCGCTTCTTGATGTCTTTCCAGAACTTCGATTTCGGCTCGAAAGCGAGATGTTCCCCGGCGTGCAGGAACTCGGTGTACATGGTCATGACAACCATCCCGGCAATCGCCGCCGCCGTCCCTGGAACGCCCCCGATCAGCCACCCGATCGGACCGGCGATCAGCATGATCGGCGGCACCGTCGTGTGCAGGCCGCCAAAAAGCACTGATAAATCATTGGGAAAGCGGTGATGGTCGTAATGGACGCGCTTCCAGAAACGGGCCAGAAACGGCGTTTTGTACATCCAGCTCCCATGCAGGATAAACCGGTGCGTAATGTACCACGACAGGGGGAACACAAGCGCGCCGGCGCCCGCCGCAAGGATCGTCGGGAGGATGGCCTCAAAGGTCAGCGCCGTCACGACCACGCATGCGACGATCATCCCCGCATAGACCTGAATGCCCGGATAGGTGACATAGGCCCTTACGAGATCGTTGAATGTCATGCGGTTGAGGAGGTATTCCTCGGCCTTCCAGGCTTTGTAGCCGATAAAGAGTTTCATCGCGCCGGTTTCCACTATTGTTTCGCGCGCGCAGAATTAAGCCGGGAGAGCCATTGATTCAAGCGGTGTCGGATTTGGGAAAACCCGGTAAACCACTTGGTTTTTCAAGGCTGTAATATCGCAGCGCAATAATTGATAGCCCTTTCGGGGGCCTTTACGCTTGCCGGTTGACCCTCAGACCGGTATTCGCCCAAACTTGGTCATTGCGCAGTGTCAGCGGAAGGTTGTGGAAATTGTTGTCTTCTGCTTGCGCGCGCCATGCCGATTACCGGACGCCCACCCTGGGGGACTTTGACGGGCGCAGTCTCAATCGCCGGCGTTGCGCCGGCCCAGCGCGGGGGCGTTGATGCCGATTAAACCGGACAATGATGGCGCCCCTGAAGCCGCGGCGCCAACACCGAGCTGTAACGAAACCCTCCCGTTCCGAAATGGCGGCTTCGCCACCATTGTCGATGCGCTCGAATATGCGGCCGAGGGAGAGACCGGCTACAACTTTTTCAATCTGCGCGGAGACGTTACGGCGCGCCTCGCCTATGCGGACCTGCGCGATCGCGCAAAGGCGCTCGCTGAGCGTCTTGGCCACCGTTATGAGCGCAATGCGCGCGTCGCCATCGTCGCGGAAACCAGCCCCGATTTCATCACCGCCTTTTTTGCCTGCCAGTATGCGGGCCTCGCCCCGGCGCCCATGCCGATGCCCGTCAATCTCGGCGGCAAGGACGGATATATTCAGCAGGTCCGACTGATGATCTCCGGCGCCAAGGCGTCCGCAGTCATCGGACCTGTGTCATTGCACGAATTTATGGACGAAGCGGCGCGAGACGTCGCCGGCGTCGAAATCCTGGATTTTGAAACGCTTGACGACCTGCCCCCCGAGCCCGGCTCGGCGAAACCGTTTGGCGCCGACGAATGGTGCTACATCCAGTACTCGTCGGGCTCGACCAGCGCGCCGAAAGGCGTGATCGGCACGCAAAGCTCCGTATGCGCAAATTTGTCGGCAATCATAAATCATGGCCTTTACGCGCGTCAGGGCGATCGCTGCGCAAGCTGGCTGCCGCTTTATCACGATATGGGTCTGATCGGCTTCATGCTGGCCCCGCTGTTTGCGCAGATGAGCGTCGATTTTCTGGCGACGTCGGACTTTGTTCGACGACCGCTCATGTGGCTGCGACTGATTACCGAACACAAGGCGACGCTCACCTACAGCCCGTCTTTCGGCTATGATCTTGCAGCGAAACGCGCCGCGCGCGCCGAAGACGGCGCCATCGATCTTTCCAACCTTCGCGTCGCCGGCATTGGCGGCGACATGGTGCGTCCCGAGGCGCTGAACGCTTTCGCCGAAGCCTTCGGCCCCATGGGTTTCGACAGGAACGCATTTGCGCCGAGCTACGGCATGGCCGAGGCGACTCTCGCCATCTCGTTTCCGGAACTGGGCGCCCCGATCACCATCGACGATGTGGATATGCGCCACTATACGCGCTCCGGCGTCGCACAGCCCGCATCCGCCGTCACCCTGCCGGACAATCGGCGCGGCTTCGTGCTCTGCGGTCGTCCGCTCCCTGATCATGGCATCGAAGTCAGAAACGAAAATGGCGAGCCCGCCGGCGAACGCGAGGTCGGCCGCATCTTCATAAAGGGACCAAGCCTGACGCCGGGCTACTTTTCCGACCCGGACGCCTCCGCCGTCATGTATCGGGGCGAATGGCTCGACACCGGCGATATGGGATACTTCCTGAATGGCCAGATCGTCATCACCGGGCGGGCTAAGGATCTTATCATCATCAATGGCCGCAATATCTGGCCGCAGGATATCGAATGGGCCGTCGAAAATGTCGACGGCGTGCGCGGCGGCGGGGTCGCGGCTTTCTCCGTCGACGACGGGCGCGGCGAACGCATCGTCGTCATTGCAGAGCGCCGGGGCATGAATGACGAAGCCCTTGCAGCGTTGAAGCGCGAAATTGCGGGCGTCATTCAGAACGCTGCGGGCGCGCCGGCGGAAGTGGTGCTCGTCCGGCCTCACTCCATGGTCATGACGTCGTCAGGCAAGCTTTCCCGCGCGAAGGTCAAACAGAAATATCTGAGCGGCGCCTTCGACGAAGAAAAGTCGTCCGGCGATGCGGCTCCGCGCCCGGCGCTGGCCGAGGCCCGGGTCTGACCCGTTGCGGGCGGCCGTAACGGGCGGCGCCGGTTTTGTCGGCGGCGCCCTCATAAACTCCCTGCTTGAACAAGGTTTCGACGTTGCCGCGCTGATCCGCGATCCGGCGCGCGTCAGTTTCGACCGCCGCGTGACGGTCATAAAAGGCGACCTCGACAGTGACGACGCGCTTTCCGCCATTGCCGAAGACGCCGATATCTTCATTCATCTTGCGGGCGTCACATTCCCCCGCAGCGCCGATCTCTATGAGAGCGTCAACATTCACGGCGCGGCGCGCGCAGCGGCGGCGGCGGCCCGGGCCGGCGCCAAGTTCGTACACGCATCATCGATGTCCGCGCGCGAGCCCGGCGTCTCCCCCTATGCGCGCAGCAAACGGGAAAGCGAGACCGCCGTCGCGGAAGCCTCCGGCGACAACCGGTGGGTTGCGCTGCGCCTGCCGGCCATTTACGGGCCGGGCGACCAGGCAACCCTGCCCTTTTTCAAACTTGTGAAAGCCGGCTTTGCCCTGGCGCCCGCGACAACCCCGCCGGCGCGCGCATCCATCCTCTATGTGGACGACGCCGCGCGCGCGCTGGTCGCCGCGGGCCGCGAGCCTGTCGCGAGCGCGGTGTTCGAGGTCGGAGACGAAACAGCCGAAGGCCGGGAATGGCGGGAGATCGGCGCCTGTCTCGGCAACATCATGAACAAAAAAGTGAAGCACCTCGCCGTGCCCCGTCCCGTCGTCGCATTGTTTCACAATATTTCGAGGCTGGCCGCTTCCATTCGCGGCAAAACCCCCGATATACGCGAGGGTCAGGTCAACGAGTTCTTCCATCCGGATTGGGCCGCTCAGGACAATCTTTTTGCCGATGCGGCGGGATGGCGGCCGGAAACGCCCCTCGCAGAAGGATTTAGAAAAACCGTGCGTTGGTATCGGGAGAACGCCCTGTTATAAACCGGGCCGCGCCCGGAAAGGCGCGATGAGTGAAGGAGACTATGCATGTCCGGCATACAGCAGGACGACGATCTTGTTTTTCGGAAAATCTGTTCGCTGATCGAACCCTTGAACGAAAAGGGCGTTGAACTCAGCAGCGAGACGGACCTGATCGCTGATCTCGAAATCGATTCCGTCGCCGTGCTCGACATGGTGATGGACATTGAGGATTTCTACGACATCTCCATTCCGGTGAACACGATTTCCGAAACCAAGACCATCGGCGAGCTCGTGGACGCGATCCACCAGATCAAAAAGGAACAGGGTTAAGTCATGGGCCTGTTCGAAAAATTTGAGGCGACCGCCACCGTTTACCACGCGCTGAGGGAAAGCGCCGGGCGCGACCCGTTCGCTGTTTCCATGGACGAGATGAAGGGGCCGACCCGCGCCATGGTCAAGGGCAGGGAGATCGTCCTTGCAGGAACCAATAACTATCTCGGGCTTACCTATGACGAGGCCGCCGTCGACGCAGCGAAAGACGCCGTCGCGGCGTCAGGCACCGGCACGACGGGATCGCGCTTCGCAAACGGCACCTATGCCGGCCACCGCGAGCTTGAACGAGAACTTGCAGACTTCCTTGGCTACAAGCACTGCATCGTCTTTTCGACCGGATACCAGGCAAATCTCGGCGCCATTTCAGCACTGGTGCAACCGCCTGACGACGTCATTCTGATCGACGCCGACTGTCACGCATGCATTTACGACGGGTGCCAGCTCTCGGGCGCGGAAACAATCCGCTTCCGTCATAACGATCCGGCAAGCCTCGACAAACGCCTTTCAAGACTGGGACCGGAGGTCAAAGGAAAGCTCGTCTGTTTCGAAGGCATGTATTCCATGTTCGGCGACGTCGCGCCGGTCAAGGAGCTTGTCGAGGTCGCCCATAAACACGGCGCTTACGCGCTGCTTGATGAAGCCCACTCCTTCGGCGTCTTCGGCGACAATGGCCGCGGCGTCTGCGAACGGGACGGCGTGCTGTCTGACGTCGATTTCTACACCGGCACGTTTTCCAAAAGCCTTGCCTCTATCGGCGGCTTCGTCGCGTCCAATCATCCCGAGCTTGAATATTTAAGGTTTTCAAGCCGGCCCTATATGTTCACCGCCTCGCCTTCCCCCGCCAATGTGGCGGCGGCGAGCGCCGCTCTTGCGCGCCTTAAAAGTGACGATTCCATGCGCAAGCAGCTTTGGGAAAACGCCCGCCGCGTCCACTCGGCCTTTCAGCAGCTTGGCTTCGATCTGTGTGCGCCGGAGAGCCCGGTGATCGCCGTTAAGCTCGCCAGCCGCGAGCAGGCTTTCATGGCGTGGAATTTTCTCATGGAAAACGGCGTTTACGTTAATCTGGCGATCCCGCCCGGCACGCCAAATGCAACGTCGATCCTTCGACTGTCGGTGTCGGCCGCCCATACGGCGGAAGATCTCGACATCGTGGTTGGCGCTTATACCGCGCTATCGGAGCAGCTTAACGCCTCGGCCGCCTAGTTCGCCGCCGAGCGCCGCCAGACGAGGGATTTCATGGGCAATCGGCCTCATAATCGCGTCAGCCCCATAATGACCGCAATTTCGTCCGTTAAGGGTCGGGCTGACGTTTTAGGATTACGGGCCCATTTCTTTGAGTTGAGAGTTTGACGATGACTTTGGCAAAAACCTTAGGCGCCGCGCTGGCCGGAGCGTCTCTTTTCGCCGCCGCCCTCGCCAACGACAAGGCGGATCTCGATCCGACTCTGTTCGATTTTGATCATGTGAGCTGCAACGGCGCAGCCAATGAAATCCGCATCGTCATAGACGGGCTCAAGGAGAGCATCGGGCTTGTGACGATCGATCTCTACGTTAACGACAATGACGGATTTCTGAAGCGCGCAGGCCGCGTCGCCCAGCGCCGGGCGGCTGCGAAGGCGCCCTTTACGAGCCTGTGCATCGCCGCGCCCGAGCCCGGCGATTACGCCATTGCGGTCTATCACGACGAAAACGCCAACAAGACGTTCGATAAAGGCGCGTTCGGATTGCCGGCTGAGCCATGGGGCATCTCCAACAATCCGAAAATCCGGTTCGGCCCGCCCCACGTGGAAGAAGCGCTCTTTCCCGTCGACGCCAATGGGGGCGCCAAGGTGGTCATCAAGCTGAACTAGGGCTAGAGACGTCGGCGCGTCGCCGACATTCCGGCGGCGTATGAAGAAAGAACCGCCGATGGCTATTGCCGCCCAGCAGAAATTCGAAATCAGACCCGTTGAGTCCTCGTCGGACCGCAAGGCGTTCATTCGCATGCCCGGCCCGCTTTATGCGGACGATCCGAATTATGTGGCTCCGCTGGAGTTCGAGCTCGGCGCGCGCATCGACGCCGCCAAAAACCCGATGCTCAAAAAATCGCCGCACCGTTTGTGGATCGCATGGGCGGACAGCAAGCCGGTCGGACGCATCTCGGCGCTCGTCAACCAGGCCCATCTCGATCGTCACGACGACGGCGCCGGCCATTTTGGGTTTCTGGATGCGCCCGACGACCCGGCCCTCATTGACGCCCTCGTGAACACCGCCGCCGACTGGCTGCGCGGCCAGGGCGCAAAAAAAATAGCCGGACCTTTCAATTTCTCCGTAAACGAAGAATGCGGACTTCTGATCGACGGCTTCGATACGCCGCCCTACATCATGATGCCCCATGGGCGGCCGTATTATAAGGAGCACATGGAACGGCTCGGCTTTCAGAAAGCCGCCGACATGCACGCCCTGGAGTGGCTTCCCGTTCGCGAATTCATTCCCCAAAAACGGCTCGCCTTCGTCGAGAAGGCGCTCAACAAACCTTCCGTATCCATCCGCAACCTGAAAGCCGGCGATCTCATCGGCGACATCCGCACCATTATCGATATCTATAATGACGCCTGGGCCGACAATTGGGGCTTTATCCCCTTCGGCGAGGAACACGCCCGGCACATGACCAAAGAGTTGAAGCCGATTATTCAGGAACACAATGTCGTTCTGTGTTACTATAAGGGCGAACCGGCGGCTTTCGGCCTCGTGCTGCCCAACATCAATCGCGCCATCCACGACTTCAATGGCAGGTTGTTGCCGTTTAACTGGGCGAAGTTTCTTTGGCGCCTGAAAGTCAAAGGGATCGACCAGTCCCGCATGCCGCTGATGGGCGTTCGCAAGCACCTCCAGAAAAAGCCCGTGGGCGCGGCCTTCGCCTACAAAATCATCGATATGGTCAACTCATCCAATATCGATCATGGCGTCACGCATTCGGAGCTTTCGTGGATCCTCGACAGCAATGAATCCATGCTGTCGATGCTCCTCGATATGGGCGCGCGGATATACAAAACCTACCGGATTTACGAAAAACCTCTCTGAAAAGCCGGCTCCGCGTTAACGAATGGCAAACGGCTCATTGGCACCTTGGCCATCGATCCCCGATGATCGGGGACGGATACACCAAGGCGCAGACCGGCCATGAACGCGCATCAGAACGAGACAACGAAACCGCCGCTGAAAATCGTATATGACGGCGAGTGCCCGTTCTGTACGAATTATGTCCGTCACACCCGTTTGCAGGATCGCTTCGGCGCCGTCGACCTGATTGACGCGCGCGAAGAGCACCCGGATGTCGCGGCGTTACGCGAGCAGGGCTTCGATCTCAATGAAGGCATGGCGGTGATCCATGACGGCCACATTCATTACGGCGCTGACGCCATGCATTTTCTCGCGCTGACGACAACGCGCTCGGATGCGTTCAATCGCGCATCGGCGTTTGTCTTTTCAAAGAGATGGCTGTCGCGGCTGCTCTATCCGGCGCTGAAGCTCGGCCGGCGCGCGACGCTGACGGCGCTGGGCCGCAAGCCCATCAACTCTACGCCAAACGCTGACGCCTAGGCCGTTCGAATTGCGGCGGGCCGCGACGCACGCAGCTTTCTGAAAATCGCCGCAAGCCCATCGCGCGCGATGTCAATCGGCGAATCGGAAACGTGCTCCGGGCGAAACGGCGAGAACACGAAGAAGATCAGAAGCCACATGACATGGGCCGGAAAGGTGATCTCCATCAGCGCCCAGGTGCCGAAATGAAAACCGATCATGAGCAGCCCGAAACTGAGATGCAGGCGCGGCATGAACAACACGGCGAGGGCAAAGAACTGCGCAAAGATCACGATCCAGAACATCGGCGCCACCACCGCCGGATTGCCGACGATAAGTTCCGCGGCGAATGGCGCGGTATCCGACTGGATGACCCGGTCGGCGATCTGGTTGGCAAAGCCATTCCAGGAGAAATTCCCGGCGTCGCCATGGGCGATCGCGATCAGACCGCCCTTGACCTTGTTGATGCCGGCCATGGTGTAGGTGAGCAGTATGTAGGCCTGCGCGCCCGTAACGGCGGCCAGCAGCAATAGTTTGTTCTTGCGGCCCGTTTTTAATGACAGGTCTTTCGGCGCCAGCGCCAGAAACACCGCAATCCAGATCCAGATGTGAAACCCGTGACTGACGGCGCCATAACTCGCATGGAGGGCCGCGCCCATCCACGCCGCAGCGGCAAACAGAACTCGAAGCAGGCGGCTGTTCATGCGCATCGCGCAGGCGATCGCGAGCACGAAAACAGCAATGCCAATGAATTGTGGGCCGGAAGGAATGTTCACCCAGTCGAGCCAGGCAACAGGCCATTGATAGACGGCTGGCGTCGTGCGTTCGTTGAGATGAATCTTCAGAAGGTTCGCATACGCCATATAGGCGGAAATCAGGTAGAAGATGAAAACCGTATTCACGCAGAGGCCGTGACGAACCGTCAGCCTCGACAACGCGCCTTGCGCACCGCCGTGAAACGGGTGGAACTGCTTGATGAGGTTAAACGCCGGCGCGCGCATATTCATGCTCCCCGAGCTGGCGAACGATTTCAACCTTGCTGCGGTCCCGATATCGTTCCAGCGGCTTGTATTTTATCTGAACGAACTGGTAGCGGGCGAAATCTGCATTTGCGAAGTATCGGGTTTCGACAATCCGGCGCATGGCGTCGGCTTCTGTCTGATCGTCAAAATAGACGGCGCTCGCCCAGCGCCACATA
This sequence comes from Hyphococcus sp., assembly GCA_028281665.1. Taxonomy (GTDB): domain Bacteria; phylum Pseudomonadota; class Alphaproteobacteria; order Caulobacterales; family Parvularculaceae; genus Hyphococcus. The sequence continues at coordinate 19,739 of JANQJK010000010.1, read as the reverse complement.
ATCTTGCGAAACCGGTGATCGCGCTTGAGGCCCGTCATCCGGTCGGCAATGTCAATCGCGAGGACCGGCGCGTCGAATGTCTCGTCGTCAAGCGCAACGATGGCGAGCGTGTAATCGTCGCGCTCGGCGCCGCTGTAGCTGAAGAGGCTCCAGGTGAAAAAGGGAAAGAACTCCTGGTTGCGACGCGGATGGGTGTCGAAGGCTATCAGCGCGTAAGTCGCGCAGATCAGCAACGAAACGATGAGCAGCAGGCGGTACGCGGCCATATCAGTCCCTCGTCAATCCTGATCAATACCGGCCGGCCCATAGTTCGCGCCCATGGTAAAGATACAATGAAAACAGCCTGTAGGCGGGGATCGGCGGGAGCCCGGCCGGGCCGCGGCTCATTGCCGCCCCCGGCCCTTTTTTGGCCGTCCTTTTACGCGTAAATCTGAAGGCGCAAGGATACAGGGACCGGAATTTGATGCGGATTTTGGCGGCGCTCGGCGTGCTGGCTTTTGTTTTTCTCTCGCCGCGCGCCACGGCGGAGGAAATTACGTTTTATTCTTACCGCATCGTAAACACCTATCCCCACGACACCACGGCGTTTACGCAGGGGCTCTTTTTCGAGGACGGCGCCCTTTACGAGTCGACCGGCCAGTACGGAACGTCAGGCCTGCGCAAGACGGCGCTGGAAACCGGCGAGACCCTGAAGTCCGTTTCGATTTCAGATACCCTCTTCGGCGAAGGCTCAGTCGCCTGGGACGGCAAGATCATCATGCTTACCTGGCGCAGCGGCGCAGGCTTCGTGTTCGATCAGGAAACATTCGCGAAAGAGCGCACATTCAACTACGCCGGCGAGGGCTGGGGCCTAACTCATAACGGCGCGCGTCTCATTATGAGCGACGGCACGTCGGACTTGCGCTTTCTCGATCCGGAAACGCTCGAAGAAACGGGACGCCTGACCGTCACCTTTCGCGGCAAACCGCTCGCAAAAATCAACGAACTCGAATGGGTGGCGGGCGAGATCTTCGCCAATGTCTGGCACTCCAACGCCATCGTCCGCATTGACCCGGAAACCGGCGTCGTCACCGGCATCATCGACATGCGCGGGCTGTTGTCGGACAACGAGCAGGCCGCCGGCGCAGACGTGTTGAACGGCATTGCATACAACGCCGGGGAAGACCGGCTGTTCGTAACCGGAAAATACTGGCCAAAACTGTTTGAGATAGAGCTGGAAAAAAGAACGCCCTAGGCCGGCGCGGAAACGTCAAGCGCATACAGCCTGCGCGATCGCAATACTTGCGAAACTCAAAACGATACTCGATCAACACAGATAAATTAAGTGGGCGTATTCCACTCCGCACTGTCCGGATCGAACCCCATCGCAATCATGCGCTCTCGCCAGCGTTTCTGTGCAAGCGCCTGCATATCCTCCACTTTGTCAAGCTCGTCCGTAATCTCAAAGCCAATCAGGGTTTCGAAAACATCTTCCAGCGTGACAACGCCCTGCACGGTTCCATATTCATCGACCACGAGAGCGATATGGCTCTTGTCCTGCACCAACCGGTCGAATGCATCGGAGGCCGTCACCATGTCGGGCAGCATTAGGAACTTTCTCTTGAAATCAGAGAGGCGCACGTCGAAGTCATCGTTTGCTTGAGCGGTTAGCAAGTCGGTTTTCAATACATAGCTGGAGATATCGTCGGCCGCGCCGTCCTGAATCGGAATTCTTGAGAAAGGCTTATCGGCATGAGCGGCGAAGAATTCTTTTACTTTCAAGTTTCCCGGTACAGAAAACACGACCGGCCGGGGTGTCATGATATCGCGCACAGAAACGCGGGATAGCTTCATCAAATTGTCGATAATTTTGTGTTCCCGTCTGTTCAGGCCGCCTTCACGCGACCCAATTTCCGCCATTGCCGCCATTTCCTCGCGACTAAAGGCGCCTCTTTTATGACCGGTACGGGAAAGCATGCGCGTCAGGCGCTCGGACAGGAACACGATCGGGTAAAGCGCGCGCGTCAGCCATAGAATAAGAACCCCGAATGTCGGGGCCAATTTTTGCCAATAGGTTGCGCCCAGTGTTTTCGGTATGATTTCGGAAAGCACGAGGACCAGAAAGGTAAGAATTGCGGAGGCGACACCGAGATATTCGTTTCCGAATACAACGATTGTTTGGGCGCCTACGCCTGCGGCGCCGACCGTGTGTGCAATCGTGTTGGCGGTGAGAATAGCGGCGAGCGGGCGGTCGAGATTCTCGCGAAGCTTTGCAAGCGTTTGCGCGCCGCGCTTTCCTTTCAATTCAAGGGCGGTGACATAGGATGGACGAACTGAAAGAAGCACGGCTTCGGCAATAGAGCAAAAGAAGGAAACGCCGATTGCCAGCACAAGAAACAGAATGAGTAGGGTCATACGGAAAATATATAGTAATCGGTCAGCCTGTTCAAAATCAGTGTTTTTACGTCTCGGCGCAATTCGCCTTTTACAAAGGCCGCGTTAGTCGCAGGGTTATTGTCTGATATTTTGTGCCCCGGTAAGCGCCTGTAAGCTGAATTCCAGAAGCCCCGCCCGTCGCAATTGAGCCGCGACTCATATGACGTATGTAGTCCGGATAGAAGTCCACTTTAGGCGAAAACAAACCTCTCACAGCTCCGCGCCCTCACCGCAGAAACGGTTCGTCGAAACTTCTGAGCTTGCGCGAATGCAGCGTTCCGGCCTTGGCTTCGGCGCGCAGAAGCTCGATGGCGCTGATGCCAATCTCAAGATGCTGACTGACGCGCTCCTGATAGAAAGCGTCCGCCATCCCCGGCAGCTTGATCTCGCCGTGGAGCGGCCTGTCGGAAACGCACAGCAGCGTGCCGTAAGGAACGCGATAGCGATATCCGTTCGCAGCAATGGTCGCTGATTCCATGTCGATGGCGATCGCGCGGGCCTGATTGAGGCGCACGGCGTTGCGCTCAAACCGCAGTTCCCAGTTCCGGTCGTCCGTGGTCACCACCGTGCCCGTGCGCAAGTGTTCTTTCAGGCGCCCCTGCTTGATGCCGCTCACATTTTGAACGGCTTTCGTCAGGGCAAGCTGCACTTCGGCAAGGGTCGGTAAGGGCACGGAGGGCGGCAGGACGGCGTCAAGCACGTTGTCCTCGCGCAGGTAAGCGTGCGCCAGGACATAATCGCCGAGCCGCTGCGAACGGCGCAGGCCCCCGCAATGACCGATCATCAGCCACACTTGCGGGCGCAGGACGGCGAGGTGATCGGTAATGGTTTTGGCGTTTGACGGCCCTATGCCGATATTGACCAGCGTCACCCCCCAGTGATCGGGCTGCACGAGATGATAGGCCGGCATTTGCGGGGACTTCACCCCGTCCTTCGGCGCCGGCGCGCCCTTGCGCGTCACCCGGTCACCGGGCTCGATCAGCGCTTCAGCGCGGCCGGCTTCAACTTCCCGTTTCGCATAAGCGACAAACTCATCGACATAACGCTGATAGTTCGTAAACAGAATAAAGTCCTGAAAATAGTCCGGCCGCGTCGCCGTATAATGCTGAATGCGGTGCAGGGAGTAATCGACGCGCTCGGCGGAAAACATCGACAGCGGCATCGGCCCCGAGCGCTTCAGGATGATCTGCCCGTCGACAATATCATCATTGGTGGCGACGAGATTGGGCGTATGGAAATGGTGTTGTAAGGCGTTGCGCTTTTCCTGCGTGAGCTGCACCGTCGCGCTTTCAAGGCCGAAGGAAAGCGGTATTGGCGTGAACGACCGACCGACGAAGATCTCCGCCTGATAACGCTTCATGATACGCGTGAGCTGGCGTTCAAAGTAACCTGAGAACAACGCAGGATGCGTCACCGTTGCGCCATGAAGACTGGTCGATGCAACGCGCCCCAGCGCCAGAGACGATGTCTGCGGCGCCGCTTCGGCCGGCACCCGGGCGCAGAGATACGGATAGACCGGCGCGTCGGCCGGCTCCGGCGCGGCTTCGCCCGCCATATAGCGCGCAAACTGCTGTTGCAGCGCCACGATGGCGTCATCGTAAAGCATCTTCAGCCGATCAACGGCGGCCTGCGCGGTATCGCAGGCGACGAGATCGCTTGCGGGCGCATCAATGGGCGGCGTTGTCGCCATAGATTGGTCCTGTCCTTGCGTCGATAGGGCATACACCGCTTTGCGGGCGCCGCGCCAGAACCCCCGCCGGTCCACCCGCTAAAGGGCGGCGATTTCCTTGTCGGTGAGGGCCCGCGCCTCGTCGATCAGCATGATCGGAACCCCGTCCCGGATCGGATAGGCGAGGGCCGCGCCCTTGCTCAGCAACTCGCCCTTTTCGCGGTCGAAAACGAGGGGCCCCCGCGTCTGTGGGCAAACGAGGATTTCCAGCAGCTTCGGATCGATTTCACTTTGCGCTGTATCTTCGCTCACGGTCGTTCCCTTGTCTTATTGCAGCGGCGCATCGCCGCCGGGCTCGTCGCCGCCGGACATTTCCATCAGCGCCATCAGGCAGTCCGCCTGTTCCACGATTGTCGGCGCCTCAAGCAGCGCCTGTTTCTCACTGATTGAGAACGGACAGCCCATCGCGAGGGAGACGACAAGCGCCTCCACCGGCGCGTTCTCCGCCGCGTCCCAGTCGGCTTTCAGACCTTCCGCATCAAGATAATCGCGCATGATTTCGAGAAAGAGATCGCGGTCGACCGCATCGCCGGAATCGTCCACATGAGCGTCAATCTCATAGGCGTTCCAGTCGGCGCGCGCCTGGCGATAGGGCGTATCCGTATTGATTTCCTCAATCAGCCGGAAGCGCCTGACGCCGGTCAGCGTAATCAGGTACCGCCCGTCGCCGGTCTCGGAAAACGACGTGATGCGCCCGGCGCAGCCGACATCGAACAGCTCCGATGCGCCGCGAACATCGTTGCCCCGCGGCTGGATCATGCCGATGGTGCGCGCGCCCGCAAGCGCGTCGTCGACCATGCGCAGATAGCGCGGTTCAAATATGTTGAGCGGCAGTTGGGCGCCGGGCATCAAGAGGGCGCCCGCAAGCGGGAACACAGGGATGGTTTCCGGCAATTGCGTTTTAAATCTCGGTTTGGGTTCAACAATCATCGACGCGGCGCCATTCAGCCCACTTGTCTACGAAAACAGCAGCGATGAGAGCCGCCGCCGACCGCGCACGGTCACCGCATCGGCAGGCCCAAGCGCGTCAAAAACCGTCAGCAGCTTCTTGCGCGCGGCGCCGTCGTCCCAGTCGCGCTCCTTTTCTATAATCGCCAGCAGCTCGTCGATGGCCGCCTCCGTCGAGCCCGCGCCGATCAGCGCCGCGGCGTAGTCGAAGCGCGCCGCGAGATCGTCCGGATTTGCTTCCGCGGCCGCACGCGCCGCGCCGAGATCTGCGCCCGCGCCTTCGGAAGCAAGCGCCAGCGCCGCCTCGATGCCTGCAAACACCGGGTCCGCCTTCTTGTCGTCCGGCGCAAGATCAAAGGTCGCGCGCGCCTGGTCGACTTCCCCGGCGCTGAGGTGGCAGCGCGTCAGCCCCGCCAGCGCGCGCAGATTTTGCGGATCGGCCTGCGCAACCTGGCCGAAAAGCTGGGCCGCCGCGGCGACATCGCCTTCCTTCAGGGCCGCCTCGCCGGCATTCAGATAATCTTCGGCCGGATCGCCGCCGCCGTCCGCGGCGCCGGCGGCCTGCACCAGTCGGTCGATGAATTTCTTGATTTCGCTTTCGGGCAGCGCCCCCTGAAACCCATCGATCGGGCGGCCTTGAAAAAACGCATAGACCGTGGGGATCGACTGAATCCGCAATTGCGACGCCAGCATCTGGTTCTTGTCGATATCGATCTTGACGAGACGCACTTTGCCGCCGGCGGCGACGACGGCGCGCTCAAGCACGGGCCCGAGCTGTTTGCACGGGCCGCACCAGTCAGCCCAGAAATCGACAATGACCGGCGCCTCGGCCGAGGCGTTGATGACGTCCTGCTCGAAGGTCTCGACGCTGGCGTCCTTGATAAGGTCTGCCGGCGGCGGCGCATCGCCGCCGCCGATAAGCGGTTCCATAATCCACGGTCTCCGAAAACCCGGCGCAATGAGTAAGCTATCTAGATGAGGGCGGCGGGCGGCAAAGGCAAGCCGTCTAGGGCGCGAGCGGCGACGTTAGATTGCGGATTTCCGGCGAGAAGCCGCAGGATTCAAGGAATCGGATCAGATCAGTGGCCGAAATCGCCGTCGACGCCGTGTTTTCCAGAGGATGAAACCAGACCGGATCCGCCGCCATCAGCGCCTCGTCCAGCACAAGCCGCGACAGCGCCGTCGCCGTCGGATTGATCAGCGCAAATGGCGTCACCGCGCCGGGAATGACGCCAAGCGTCCGGGTCATCAAGTCTGGCTTGCCGAAAGAGAGGCGCCCCTTCGCGCCGATCGCCTTGCCGAGACCGACGAGGTCGACGCGCGTGTCCGCATGGGCGACCGCGAGTGTCAGCACACCCTTTTTGTCTTTCAGAAACAGGTTTTTCGAATGCCCGCCGGGCATGTCCGCCTTAAAGGCGCGCCCGTCGTCGACGGTGAAGAATGCAGGGTGATCGACGGTCTCATGCTTAATCTCCAGCATGTCGAACCGCGCAAAGAGGGTCTCGCGCGTCGCCGCCGGCGGCGACGGCGGCGGGTCGTCTTGAGGCGTTATGGGCGGCGGACTCTCATCGGGCATCGGCGGCGGCGATCCTTTGTGCGACATCCTATCTGACGCCGATAGACGACGCTTGCAATGGCCGCCCCCCTCGTGCATATAGCGCGCCCTGTCGGGAGCGCGCCGCGTGATCGACACGCCAGTGAGCGGGCGTAGCTCAGGGGTAGAGCATCACCTTGCCAAGGTGAGGGTCGTGCGTTCGAATCGCATCGCCCGCTCCATTTCATCAAATTCAGAATTTCGTAAGCCACTGAAAGCAGTGGCTTTTTTCTTTTCCAGCATCCGTTCGAAACGTTCATGCACTATCTTTGTGATAGTATTTGTGGAGATTTTGTGATATTTTTCTCGATATGGCGAAGATCCAAATCGGCGAACAGTTTCTATACGAACGAAATGGCTGGTATCATTACCACCGCCATGTGCCGGTCAAACTGCGCGGATTTTACGACGGCAAACTGATCCGGGTTTCGCTCGAAACGAAGTCCCTCGAAGTCGCTAAAATGCGCCGCGATGAGCTGGCGCGCGCGGACGACGAATACTGGGCGGAGCTGAAACAATCACTGGCCGCTGAACAGGCCGGCGAGCCCCTGGACACCGCTCACGCCAAACAGCGCTATGACGTGGCGAAAGCAAAAGCGATCGCCGCGGGGTTCAAATATCGGCCCATGGGAGAAATAGCCGACCCTCAAAAGATCGAAGAAATCGTCAAGCGCATCCTCGCTGTTGAGCAGAACCAAACGTCTGACGGGCGGCTCAATCCGGTCGTCGTCGATGCCGTTCTTGGGGGCGTCGACGCGCCTAAAGTGACGATCAGCGAGGCCATGAAAGTCTATCAAGACGAGATCATGACCGCGGACTTAAGGGGCAAATCGCCCGCCCAATGGAAGCTCTGGCGCCAAACCAAAGACCGCTCTTTACGCTACTTCAAGGACGTCATGGGCGATCTCGTCATGCACGAAATCACCCGCGACGACGCCAAGACTTACTACAAATGGTGGAACGATCAGGTGCAGCCGGAGGACCCGGATGAGAACCCGAAATCGCCCAAGACGGCGAACAAACATTTCGGCGACATCCGCGATCTTTACGGCAAATATTTCGCCTATGAGGGCGAAGAAGATCGGCCCAATCCGTTTCGAAATCTGAGTTTCAAAACGAAGAAAGGGAAAAAGAAAAACCGGCCGCCTTTCAGCGATCAATGGGTGCGGGACAAGATCCTCGTCAAAGGCGCGCTGGACGGATTAAGCCCCGAAATTTTCCTGACGATTTGCATCTTGATCGAGACCGGATGCCGTCACGGCGAGGTCATCAATTTGCGCCCCAAAGACATTCGCCTCGACGCGCCCGTGCCTCATATTTGCATCGATGAGCGCGAAGATCGCGAACACAAAACCGACGAAGCGACCATTCGCGAAGTCCCTCTCGTGGGCGTCGCGTTAGAGGCGGCGAAGCGTGCACCGAACGGATTTCCGAAATATCATGACAAATCGAATTCATTTTCCGCCGCCGCAAGCGCGGCGTTCACGCGCCGAAAACTCTTCGAAACTCCGGGCCATGTGATCTATTCCTTCCGGCATTCCTTTGAGGACCGGATGAAGGAAGCCGGGCTCGATTACGAGCTGCGGATGCTCATTATGGGTCATGAAAACAAGCGCCCCGAATATGGCACGGGCGGGTCCATGGCGTATCGGCGGGATGAATTGCTCAAGATCGCACACCCCTACCCGGAAGACTTTTTCGACGCTTTCGACGCCGCGCACGCAGTTTAATAATGTCGTGGGCAGAGAGCGTTTGGGCGATGAGATCAGCGCGCGCCTGCCGGCGTTTGATCTCCGTGTTCAAAATATCAAGATAAGGCGCGTATTTGACGTCGCATGTGGCCACGATTTCGGCCGCCACGTCGCGCGCCCTTTTTAAGATATCGTCCGAAACAGCCATGGTATGACTGTCCCGCAATGTCGGGGCGCGGCCTAGCCGGAAAGGGAACAAGCCGCTCATAAAGCATCAAAGAATTTCGCAATTCATCAAAAGCTGGCGGGACTTGTGAGACAGCAAGTCTTGAGTTTTCCGGCGCCTTCCACAATATATACTCTGTACGCTCCGGACCCGCCTCTGCCTTGCATGCGCCCGGAGCAAAGCTTTTTTGAACCCTTTTCACCCAGCTCTAGCCGGCGCGAAACGCCGGAAGACGGACAGGTGCGCACCCTAACGTTAGAAATAGAAACCAACATCGACAGTGGTAATGTTCAGTATCGCTGTTAGTTTCATGAAACGCCGTCTTTATTTTCTGTCCGTGCTACAGCACGCCAAGGCAAATCACGAAAAAACCCTCGCACCCGCTCAAAGCACGCTTCGAACTCCGGCGCCTCGCCCAATTCTAATTCCAGCGTCTCCCACTCCGCGCCGGAGCGGCGTTTGACTTCCGGGTCGTCGAGGGACTCGCGGGCAGGCTCGATATGCCGGGACCGGCACTTTTCAAGAAAAGCGTTGAGAATTTTCAGGCGCACGGCCTCGTCGAGTGCTTTGTCCTGGATCAGAAGATGCAGGTCATATACGTCCTGGCGGCGGTTCCGGTTACGCACAACCTGCTGCAGCATCGCGCGGTATTTTTCTGCGATGAGATCGATAAGACTGTAAGCGCGAAGCGCCTCTCCACCCGTGAGACTTAATATCTGGATCGCGCTTGTGGGTTCATTAAACGATATGTCGAGATCGATCACGTCGGCGGCTTTGCCGTCAAGAAGCGCCTGTTCTTGCCGTGACCCGCGCGCCGCATAACCGATCTTTAGTTTCAGGGCGGGAAATTCAGCGGTTTCGAAATTGCCGGGCCGCGGTTGACGCTTGATTGAATTGGTTCTGACAATCAGGTCGGCATAACCGAGCGCTGCCGCGGCTCGCGGAAAAGCATTGTCGAGAAGATCGCGGATAGTGTCGTCGACGTCGGCTGAAACGATGAGATCGGCGGTGAGGTCGATGTCTGCCGTCTGTCGGGGACTGTCATAAGCGAGCCCCATCAGAACGCCGCCCTTAAGATAGAGCTTTTCATTGAGCGGCGCCGTGATGGCGATGGCGTTTAGCGTAATCTCAGCGGCCTGCCGCTGGCGATAGGCGATCGGATCGTCTTTTGCTCGTTCGACCCAGCCGGCGACATCGATTTGGAGGACTGTCTCAGACATTGAGTGAGATCATCCATGTTTCGGAAAATGTTGGTGCAAATTCTTTCGACGGGTCGAGTTTTCGCGAGCTGCCGCGTTGCCCCAATGCTTTCCAGGGCTCTATGCCTGGGTGGTTTAGTCCAAGAAGTTCTTCGATGATGTAACCCGCCCGGCTTTTAACAAGCCCGCTGGTCGCGGTGTCTACAGCATCGACGATTTCATCGAGATATGTGGCCGCATGTTCTCGCCATACGTCAAGAACGTGCGCCATGCCGCCACAGAGGTCGGGTTTTTGTAATGTGTCGAGAAAGGTCTGACCGATTGTAGAGACGCGAATGTCGCTTCCGCGATTTTGAATATGTGCGCCATAGCTTTTGCTGTCATAGATGCTGAGGGTGCGCCGCCGCACGCGCTTCGGGTGAGTAATTACCCTTAAAGGGAACGGATTTTCTTCGTCATCATAGAGTGCTTCATCCATATATTTCTGAAGAAGCGCTTGTGCGGCTTTTCGGTCCGGACGCGTCAACAGAAGGGCGTCGGGGCGGCGATCGGTTAGGCCCCATCGCTGCATTGCGGACAGATGTGAGACGTAACAGGTCGGATCGACGAGGCAGACGATTTCCTCCGCAGACCTGTCGGAAATTGTCAGAACACGAATGACCCGCGCGCCATAGTCGCGATCGGCGCCAATCATTCCCGTTTTCTTTAAGTTGAGCCGCAGGCGTGAGTAGTCATCCTGGCTTGGCGTATCGTGGCGCAGATAGAGCTTTTCCTCGGCGGAGAGTTGGTACATGCGCCAGATCACTCGGAAGAACTCGAATTGCGTGAGGACAGGCTTATCGGCGGCCTCCAGTAACCCCGCCAGATAAGCGCCCGCGCGGGTTAGTTTTTCGGGATATGTGCCGGGAATTTGCTCTGTCATTTCCAGCTTACTAGCCTGTATATGCGTCCTAAGGACGCATATACAGGCTAGTAATGTGAAAGTCAAGAGGAATCGATGTGAATTTGCAAAATGTGATGGGGAGAGAAGTAGGCAGTAGGATCAGTTAAACGTCCTAAGGACGTTTAACTGATCCTACTGCGAATGTCAACTTGCTATCAAATGCGCCTAAACAGGATCGCTAACCGCATCTGACGCCAGAACGGGAAGCGCAACGAAGCGCCACTCTGCGGTCATCCCAAGAGGATTGGTAATCGACCTTATTGCAGCAACGACATTCTGACCGATCGCAAGACCCATGATCTTAATAGCGTGGACCTCATCTTCGGAGAGATCAACCGCAACAGGCAATCCATTAAATTGATCGAATAAAGTGATCTCCGCCGGCGAACCATCGAAATCGAATTCAACGACCTTGTAGACCGACCATTTGAAAACACCTTCACCGCCGAGATTCATCGAAACGTCAATACCCGTAACTTCGGCAAAAATGTTACGTGTTCGCATGACCGCTTCGTCAAGATTCTTGGCGTCCCCTGGAGCGCCCTGCGCCGCTTCCGCTGCAATGCGTGATGTGATTTCAGAAAGCTTCGATGCGTCAACCTGATCAAAGGCGGTAACGCCAATTAGGTTCGCATAAATCTGCTTTAAATCATTGATGACCGAAAGCGCTTCGGACTTCAAATCGTCGTCGGATTTCGACTTAAAGCTTGCGTTGAAATGCAGGCAGTCATTGCGAATACCGCGAATACGGTGAAAGATCGCCGCATCAGATGCTGAGATCAGGCCGTTTTGCTCCAAATGGTTGATGCGATTGTATTGCGTTAAGTGATCGAGATTGTTGCCGGATAGATCCGCAAAAAATCGGCACAAATCTTCTGCGGTAATGCCGATCAAAGCGATCGCGCTTCGATAAACGCCGAGAGAAAATGTGAACTCGGCTTCCTTCAGGAGCTTAACGAACTCCCCAACCTGTTCCACCACACCGATATCATCGATTTCCCAAAGCCTATCGACGATTTCATCGGCGTTATCCTCAATCCAGGTTTTATAGGATCTTTGCGCTTCACGCTTATCTCGATCCTGCGCCAATTGATCATAGGCGTTCAAGGGTTCGCGATACTTGAATTTCCGAGCGTCTATATACATAGCCAATGCTCCTTATCGGGGCGGCGAAACTCGGATCGTTGAGCTTCATGGCGATATAGTCCCGGCCGCCTTCACAAACCAGGATTGGTCGCGGTCCTTAATTCTGATCGAGCGCCTGACCGATAAAGTCAGTAAAGGGAACGATATTTCCGGCAACGCTCGCCTGCTCCAGCGCCGCCATGTAAGTGTCGCGGTGATCAAGCCGAATAACTGTCCAGGGCCGCCCCGCCGCCGCCATCATGACGTTCATTAAAAATCGCCCCGTGCGGCCATTCCCGTCGAAGAACGGATGGATGTAAACGAAGATGAAATGCCCGAGGACGACCCGCGCCGCAGCGTTCTCTTCTTCCTTCAACAGATCAAAAAACACCGGCATGGCGTCGCGCACGGCTTCCGGGTTTAAGGGAACGTGTTTCGATCGCCTGATATAGACCGGCCCGTTTCGATATCCCGCAAGGTTCGCTTGCTTCATAAGTCCCGCCGTTACTGACGGCGCGAACAACTCGCGATACCAGCCGCTCAAATCGGCGTCGGCGACCTCGCCTGGATTGACGCCTTCAAGCACTTTTCGAATGCTCTCTTTGACGCGCTGAAACGCCTGCCAATAGCCGCGCGCCGCAAGCGCGTCGCGATGGGCGCGGTCCTGCTCATCAGAATCCGGATTCCATGTACCGGAACGCACGCGTTCAATCAGCTCAGGGCTGACGCGATAGCCTTCGATGGACAGCGAGTGATAGGCGTCGGTGACGTAGAGGTCGTCGACGGATTTCAAATAGGCGTCGATGTCGTTGGGCGGCGGCTGAGCAGGCGGGAAGCCTTCGATTACATCTTCGCGCATCTCTCGCCACATCAGACGTATGCGATGGACGTATGGGGATTGCTCCCTACCCGATCCGATGACGGGAAATTTTTGCTCAAAGGGATCGTTTTCTCGAACATCATGGAGCGCGGTTTTCATGGCGCTCATGATGTCGTCGGCGATTTTATCAGCGCCGATATTCCGAAAGGCACCGGCGAGACGCCCCGCCGCGCGCGTATGCCCGCCGTCAAGGAGTTTCGCCAGCAGCGCCGATGCGTCTGGAATCGTCGCAAGTACTGTTCTGGCGTCCGTGGCGTGTTGGATAAAGAAGTTCGCGGTAACGCCGATGAGCGCCTCTTCAACAGAAAACAGACGCAGGCCCTCCATGACGGCGCCGTTTCCGATATCAGCGCGGACTTCGAAGACGGACGTATCATGCGGGAAGTCGGTCGCCCTGTTGCGGCCTGAAGGCGCGCGAACAAGCAACTGACGCGGTACGGTCCAGTTACCGGCGTGAATAAGAAGTGATTGTTCCGGCGACAGGCTCCATTCTTCACCAAAGCGTTCGGTGAGATATTGTGCGCAAAAGCCCCAAATGGACGTGTACCAGGCGGTGCTCTCCCCGGCCGTTTCATCCGGCCGGGAGGCGATATACCACCCCTTAATGACTTCCTTGAGGAACCCTGCTTCAGTCAGGCGTTCGCGGTGCGTGCGCGTGAAATCCGCGGATCGGATCGCTATGCGCCCTTGTTCCTGAAGGGTTTCCAGGGCCTCCAGCGAGGCGGCGAGCTTTTCTGCGGGTGCGGGCATTCCGGTCAGTTCTTAGCGTTTTGTGCTGGACGAATTTTAGCTTATTGTGATGTACAACAATTAGCTTATTGCGTCGAGCAAAAATTAGCTTCTGACGTCGCCGTCATGAACACAGCGGTCAGCCGGCGAATGGCCCTGGCGGCTTCTTTGGCGTTTGGGTGCGATAAGCAGCGTTACAAAACCTCGGACAAAACGCGCTGTTGTTCGAGGTTTTGTAACAGGGCGGCCTCATTGAGTAGCGTTTTAACTTTTCTTCTCTTGGTTGGCTCATGGCCATCAAAACAGACATTTTTCAAAATGCGCACATCTTGCCGGACACAAACATCGCTTGCGTTAGCTTCCAAAGGCGTTCGGCAAAATGGTGCGCCAGATCAAGAAGCGGAAAGCAGGAAAAGAATGGTCATGACCACGGACAAAACAGGCCGGATCATCTGGCACGATCTTTTTACAAAGGATCTCAAACGCTCAATGAAATTCTACGAAGAGGTCGCCGACTGGAACTACGTCACTGAGCACGCGACCGATTTTGCCTGGGGCGGCGGGGAGAAAGATTTTGTGCTCGCTCTCCTCGATGAAGAGGCGGGCGCCGGCTTTACCGAGACGCCGTCTGAGCTTCCGGATGGCTGGGTCGCCTATATCGAAGTTCCGGATGTGGATGCGATGACGGCCCTTGCTGAAACGCTCGGCGGAACAATCGTGCGCGAACCTTTCGAGGTGCCCAGCGTCGGTCGCAACGCACTATTGCGCGATCCGCGTGGCGCGCTCTTCGGCGTCTCTCTGTCGCGTCACAACTTTCCGGCGCCGACGAAACAGTTCGGCGTTGAGGTCTGTGCGGGCGGTTCGCGAGGATTTCCGGCAGCGTTTTATGCCGAGCTTTTCGACTGGACAGTCGAAACGGCTACTGACGCCGCAAAGCGCGTGCGCGTGATCGGGCCTTCAGGCGATGTGGTGGCGGAAGTGTCGACCTTCTATGAGCGGACAGATTCGAAGGCTCTATGGATTCCCACACTCAAGAAAGCTGATCTTGAAAGCGCAGAACGCGCCGGAGCAAAGGTTCTCACGACGCATTCCAAACCGCACAGCCAGCCGGGCAACGTCGTCTTGCGCGATCCTGCAGGCGCCTTAGCGTGTTTGCCGTATGGCTCGCCGCCATTGAAAGGATAATCATGCAGTTAACTGAACAATTGATACCGGCCTACAAAAACATGCTGACAGCGCTTTCGGGCTGGCTCAACAAAGCCGCAAGCGAGAATGATAACCCTGACGATATTCTCTCAGAACGTCTGGCGCCGGACATGTTTCCGTTATCGACGCAAATTCGCTTTGTCTGCGTCCAGGCCTATGAAGTTGTCGCTCGCTTGAAGGGGGAGCCGTTTCCGGACGTGTGGCATGATCTAATCGACGAAGGACGCAAGGGCGGCGAGGCGCCTGGAACGCTCGAAGGCGCGCAGGCCAGAATTCGCGAAACGCTCGATTTTCTGGGCGCCCTTCCAACAGACGCACTGGATAGCGGAGCAGGTCTGGCGATCGCACATGACCTGCCCACTGGTATGATTTTCGACATGACCGGGGAGCAGTATGCCCGGGACTGGGCGTTGCCGCAGTTCTATTTTCACCTGATGACGGCTTACGCGATTTTGCGCCAGTCGGGCGGCGATCTCGGTAAAGCGGATTACGTACAGCACGCGTTCGCGTATCTCAGACCTGGGACTATTCCTGAAAGCCGATTAAAACGCTGAACATCCTTCGGGTGACGGGGTAGGCGTTTACGCCCAAGCTTTGTCGTTTTAAACTTCCTCATCGCCGATCCGATTCCGGCCGTCTGCCTTTATCGCAGCGGTATTCTCGTGCAGATACCG
The DNA here is from genome assembly GCA_028281665.1 of Hyphococcus sp. Lineage (GTDB taxonomy): Bacteria > Pseudomonadota > Alphaproteobacteria > Caulobacterales > Parvularculaceae > Hyphococcus. The sequence goes on along the minus strand of JANQJK010000010.1, from coordinate 4,380 downwards.
CGCCCCGAACGCTATACGGCGACAAACTGATTGTTGCGCAACGGCGCGCCAGGGGCTCTGAAGCAAAAGCCCGCAAAGACTTCGCGCAAGCCGAAACCCTCATCGAAATCCTGCGCGAAGATCCGCCTTACGCCCTCGAAGGCGCATACCGCACAGCAATGGAATCAGGACCCAAATGGCGCGAGGCGTTGGCGAAACCCCTTACGCTATTTCGCCATTCGCAATCACGCATGAAACCGCTGAGGCTCAACGCAGCCTGGTCAAAGGCGATTTGCGGTATAGTTTCGGATATCGTTGCGCCCAATTTTTCGGGCGGCGTAACTTACAGATGCACGCGCCCTTACGCGGCGGCAGTGGCCTGGGCGTCGACGGCTGGGAATGTCAGCTGATAGCGATTGCCGTCCGCCAGCGCCGCATGCGCCATGTCGCCGCCAACGATTTCGACGGCGCGGGCGACGGTTCTAAGCGCCATCGGCATTTCATCCCCCGTCTGGCTGAGATAGCTTTTCATTTGAGTAAGCGGCTGGACCAGATCCTCATACTGGGCCGCAGACAGAACGCAGGCGTCATCGCGTATTGTAAGCGCCAGCCCGGCGCCGGCGTCCTCAATTGAAACCGCAATCTGCGTTGCGCCCGTGCGCCTGTCGCCATAATGCTCTGCAAAGCTGGTGAGGGCGGCGCGCAGGATTTCAGGGTCCGCAAACACCGACCCGTCTACGTCTCCGCGCTTCGACATGGCGACGCCGTCGGGCAGCAACTCAGAAAGATCGTCGATTAACGTCGCCACCGTAACCGGCTCCGGCGTATTGCGCGATTGCGCCTCATCCAGTCGGTGATACGTCAACAAACCATTGACGCTTTTGGTCAGGTTCACGGTGGCGTTCTTGATATATCGCGCATTCTCGGCCGACTTGCCGCCTGGCGCATCGCGCATGGTGTTGACCAGAATATCCGAGAAACCGGTGATCTGGTGCAGCGGCGTCTTGATGAAATGCACCAGCATATTCAATGCGGCGATTTTCCGTTCGTTGTCCTGTTCAGCTGCCTCCAGAAGGCCTTTCAGCTGCTCATTTTGCTCCTCGATAAGCTGTGTCTTCAGGAAGTCCGCCCGCTGGTAGCGGTTAAGCAGATAGACGCCCAAAAGACATACGGCGGCGACGCCTGCGACGTTCACAAATTGCAGCATCGCGGCGGCAAAGGCGCCGTTTGAGAATGTCGCGAGAACAAAACCGGCGAGCGCGAGCGCAAAGCCGATCGCCATACTCACAAAATTCAGTCGCAACAGAATGCTGAACAGGATCGAGCCCTGAATAAGCCCGATGTAATATGTGTTCTGAGCGCCGTCTTGCAGCCAAATGATGGCGTCCATGGCGGTGCTCATAATCATGAACATGGCGAGCGTCGCAAGATCGTTGCGCTTGGCGAATTCCTTGTGGGTGAAACTCGCCAGGATCAGGACGCAAAGGACAAAGGCCGCCAATCGAATTGTTGCGGTTTCAGTCGGCCGGGCTGAATCGATAAAGTCGGAGAAGATGTAGGAAATAAAGAGAATCAGTCCGAGCGTTGCGCCCCAGAAATTCGCGCGCAAATTCCGCTTGAATACGAATCGCTGATACGCCGCTTCCGTTTCGCGTGACTGGAAGCAGGCGGTCCAAGCGCTAATCTTGTTTGTGCGAGACGGTTGCATCTTCTCTCCGCGGCGTGACCAACGATAGTGGGAGCGCTTTATTTAATCGTTAACCGGGCGCCGGATCGCCGACCGCCCCGCCGCGTCTACGAATCACCAGCGGTGTTCAAATGAAGAAAGTGTTGAAAAATGGTAAATTGGCGGTTAGCGTTAATGCGAATTAAGAAATACAGGACATCCGATGAGTAATATCAGTGCATTAAGTGCGCGTTTTGATACGGTGCTACAGGATTTTTTCGGTACCGAACCAATGGCCCATGTGGCCAGCGGCAAAATGCAGCGCGAGGAATACCGCTCCTTTTTGAAACAGGTTTATTATTACGTCCGCGAAAATCCTCAGCTTCAGGCGCTGGCGACGGTTTATTTCCGGGGCCGGCAACGGGATCTGGTTCGGCCATTTTACCAGCATGCGGTGTCCGAGGTCGGCCACGAGCAGCTGGCGCTTAACGACTTTGTCGAGCTTGGCGGCGACGCCACGGACGTGCCTTACCGAAATCCCCTGCCTGCGACGTCCGCACTGACGGCCTTCGCCTTTTATCAGATCTATAATCGCAATCCGCTTGGCTATCTCGGCTATCTCTACTTCCTTGAATACATTCCGACCCGGTCTGGCGGGGCGATAGCGGGGCATCTGGAGAACATCGGCGTGCCGCAATCGGCCATGACATTCCTGCGCGATCACATGGAAATCGATATTGCGCATAACCGCCTGATGGACCGGTATGTGGAGTCGCTGCTCAAGACGGAAGCGGACTTCGACAGCGTCGTCTACGCCATGCAAACGACAGCGCATCTTTATGTGCAGATGGTCGGCGCATCGATCAAGGACGCCCATGCGGAGATGGATACCGGCTGGAACTGGGAAGAGCTTCACGCGGACGGAAAAACGACACTGCCTCAGAAGAGGCATCTCAGCATCGCTCAATAGCGCCCGGGACGCCGGCCGCTTCTATTTCTTTGGATCGAGGTAGCGGGCAAAGACCGATTTCTTGCGATCGTAGTGACGCGGGTCGCTTAGGTCGAAGCGCAAAACAGTAACATCGCCAAAACTCGGATGCTGTTTGTGCGGGTTCTGGATTTCATATCCAAGCTTCAGAAAAAACGGCTTTAAGTGGGCGTTGCAATCGCAAAAGCACCAGCGAACCGCATGCTCCTGGCCGAGCTTGAAACATTCAACGCTGATCTGAAGCGGCAGGACGCCGCCGCGGTGGTCGGCGTCAACCATTATGCGCGTCGAAAATGAGACCTTGTCGGGATAATCCGCGCCGACGCTATCAAGTTCATAAAACTCCAGATACGAGCCGGGATCGCCGTCCCGACAGAAATTAACGCGCGCCACGCCGACGATCTTGCCATCTTCATAGGCGGCTATGTTGTAAGCGAAAGCATCCAGCGGATCCGTGATGGTTTTATTGTCGTGATCCGCATACCGGTCGTTCCGCTGCATTTCGTCTTCGTAGATCTCGTAACGAAAACGGTAAACGTCGCCCGCGTCTTCTCCCGGCTTAAAAGTCCTGAACGTTATCATCAACGCGTATCATCCCAGTACAAATGCGCCGCAACGGCTGAGCGGCGGGCATAATCTCATCTGCATCACAACACAATCGTCCGCCTTCGCGCTACCCCGTCCAGGGCGAAATAGTCACCGTTCGGACGGAATCCGGCGATGGCGCCAATACACGACACTGTCTAGTTTTTAGGCGGCCTGCTGATAATGCGGCGCTGTTTCGGCCCAGCCGGCTGCCACTTGCTCAGGCGGGGTGTGCAGGAGGTATGTCCTCGGCGCAACCATGCCAAGATGGGCCCGAGCGGCTTCGATCGGAAGCGCGAGAAACGCGCGCCAGTCGACTTCCGCAATCCAGATTCCATTTCGCGCGATGCGCTTTGCTTCGCCGACCATAGACAGAACCGGCACGCTCCGATGCGCAAACTGCTCCCGGACCGCCAATGCATGGGCGAGCAGCTTGACGCCGGGCTGCCCGAAATGCGCCGCGGTAAACGCCAGCACGCAAGCCTCGCCGATTGGATGGCGACCGTAGCCGGTAATCACGTGATATAGATCGTGAAGGGCAATGCCGCTTTCGACGAAGTTCCGGCGCGACGGACCCAGATTCAGTGTGGATGCATTCGCCTTGATCTCGGCGGTCGAGAGCATTTCCATTTGCAGGTTTTCATTTGTCATGAAGTCGAGATAGGCGAGCGCCAGACTGCCTGCGGGCTGGCGACGCAGCATGTCGCGATCCTTCAGGATATCCGCAAAATTCACGCCCTCCGCATCGAGCGCGGCGCCAACGGACGTCGCAATGTATCGGCGATAATTCTTTTCGTTTTGGCGACTGTCGATAGCGTCAGTCATGCGAAAGAAATGCGACGTCTCCTGAATATTGCCGAGGAAACGCGCGCCCGCAATCAGGGCCGTCATGGGCTTATGCTCAAGCGTAAAGGGGTCTTCTGCGCTTTTCGAGAGTTCAGACTGCTGCACGATTTCTCCGCGTGATTAAGATAAGCCTACTGCTCCGCGGAAACTACCGAGTGCTGATTATAGCCTTGTATACCTCTGCGCCGGCTTTTTAAGATCATGCACAATGATCGGTTAACCGGGACGACGGTTAACCTTTATGCATATTAAGCAGCGTCTTCGCCGACCAGGATTTCACGCTTGCCCGCATGGTTCGCCGGCGAGATGACGCCCT
>JANQJK010000006.1 GCA_028281665.1 Hyphococcus sp. | reverse complement strand
GCCTCTCCGCGGGGACGGCGTCTTTAGCACGAATTTCGAGAAACGAAAGGCCATCGAGAGTGGTCGAACAGACTATCATGCGCGCGCCTTTGCGCGCGGTGCGCGACTGCCCCAGCGCCGCGCGACGGCGCCCCTGCGGCTTCGATCATCCAGCCGGGCGCGTGTGTTCAAGCTCGGTCAGTTCGTACCACGTCGCCATGTAGCCGCCCACGCCGCCTTTGACGAAGATGAAGCCGTCCTGCGTCACCCACATGTCATAGGCGGGATGCTGCGTGCCGCCCATGCCCGGACCCTCGTCGTCGACAAAGCAAAAATGATGGCAATCGAATGTTCCGGCTTCCACCGTCACCGTTTCGTCGCCCACATATTCAAGGCCGATCTCCACCGATGCGATCATTGGCGTCGTGGCGCCGCGGTGATCGGGGGAGGGCAGGAAGAACTTCAGGCGCTTGCGTGCAGGGCCGCCCGAACGGTCGAAAAACCGGCAGGCCATGCCGTCGCCCACAATCGGGTGCGTGCCGAATGCGAAAAACGGCCCATTGGTTTCTACCGTTTGCGACACGCGGCCGATGGACGGCCCGTAGCTTTCGCACTCGATGGCGCCGTTGCGGTTTTCGTCCAGATCAAACCGGAACCATCCCGATCCCATGAACGCGTCGCCGACGGTCATACGCACATGACAATCCATGGGCGTATCGTTCTCGTCAAACGAATAGATAATGTCGCGCATGACCGTTGGGGCGGGCTCGAAAATCTCGCAATGCGCGCGGATGGTCGTCTTGCCGTCAGAGTGCTTCGTAATATTAAAGAGTTCATCGCCGCGCACGGCATCCAGCATTTCCGGTTTCTTCGACGTATATCGAATGCGACCGCGGATGCGCTCGTGCTGCATGGGGTCCTTCACGGCAAAGCCTCTCCCTCGTGACGATTATTTCACCCCCGTTGCATCTGCGGCGACGGCGGTGAGCAGTCCCTCGATTTTGGCAAGAACGGGTAAATCGGCGGGAACGCCGTGTCGGCGGGCCACATAACCGATGGCGTTGTATTCGAACATGACGGCGCCGGCGTCCTCATAGATCAGCGCTTTCATCGGAAGGTCGATGCCCGCCGAGCGGGACGACTTCATGAGTTGCGTGCCGGCGGCGGGGTTGCCGAACAGGATGAGCGTTGTCGGCGCCAGATCGAGACCGGCGCCGTCGGCGTTCGCCGCGTGATCGATTTTCGCCATCACTTTCACGCCGCGCTCGGTGAGGGCCGCTTCAAGCCGCGCGGCCGTTTCTTCGACGGAATAAGCGCTGACGATCCGCACAAGTCCGTCGCTGTGATGACCGGGCGACGTTTTGCCGGGCGCCAGTTCCGGCGCGCTCACCGCGGATTCGGCGGGCTTTGGCGATTCAGCATGGGCGCAGGCGCTGATCAAAAGCGCGGTGAAAACTGTCAGAGCTCTCAGCATTATTGTCTCCCGACTGTCGATTATTCCGCCGCAGTTTTGTTCGCAGCTTCCTCATCGGCCAGAAACTTCTCCGCCTCCAGCGCAGCCATGCAGCCCATGCCCGCGGCGGTGACGGCCTGGCGATAGATATCGTCGGTGACGTCACCGGCGGCGTACACGCCGGGGATCTCCGTGGCGGTGGAATCCGGCGTGGTTTCCAGATAGCCGTGCGAATTCATCTTCAGCTTATCGATAAATAACTCCGTAGATGGCTTATGGCCGATGGCGATGAAAACGCCGTCGACTTTTATCTCCTGCGTCTCGCCGGTCTTGGCGTGCTTCAGCCGCGCCGTTGTGACGCCGAGCGGGTCTTCGTCGCCGAGGATTTCTTCAAGGCTGTGATCCCAGACGATGTCGATATTTTCCTTGTCGAACAGGCGTTGCTGAAGGATTTTCTCCGCGCGCAATTCATCGCGCCGGTGCACCAGAGTCACCTTGTTGACGAGCCCGGACAGGTACAGCGCCTCTTCGACCGCGGTGTTGCCGCCGCCGACGACGAGGACATCCTTGCCGCGATAGAAAAAGCCGTCGCAGGTGGCGCAGGCCGAAACGCCGAAGCCCTGGAATTTTTCCTCCGACGCGAGGCCAAGCCATTTGGCCTGGGCGCCGGTGGCGATGACGAGCGCGTCAGCTTCATACTGCTCGCCGCTGTCGCCTTTCAGCGTAAAGGGCCGCCGGCTCAGATCCACATCAACGATAATGTCATGGATGAATTCGGCGCCGACATGCTCGGCCTGTTTCTGCATCTGCTCCATCAGCCACGGGCCCTGAATGACGTCGGCGAAACCGGGGTAATTCTCCACATCGGTGGTGATGGTCATCTGGCCGCCCGGCTGGATCCCGTGAACGAGAACCGGCTCCAGCCCCGCCCGCGCGGCGTAAATAGCGGCTGTCAGCCCCGCGGGGCCCGACCCTAGAATTAAAAGACGCGTCTTTTTCACGGCATACCTCTTCTTCGCCTGCGACAAGGTGGGGTGGGCGCCGGCTGCTTGCAACCGCGTCGGCGGACCCCTCCCGCAGGCGTTACCAAAGCGGCGGCGGATGGGGAAGGGGCGGATTTTCCCGGTCTTGCGCGGCGCCGGGCTGAGTGGCAACTAGCGGCATCGAATTTTCATGTTTATCCGGAGGCACGGCGCTGACCCGCACCCAACATCCCGCCCCCGAGCGCTTGTGCTGCGAATCGATGCAGGCCGCGCTCGAAATGAACTGCGATGCCCATGACGACCCGTTCCAGTGCCCGGACAGCCTCATCGCCTATCATGAGGGGCTGAACCAGTTCGGCCTCATCGTGCATGATGGAGACCGCAACGTCGTCGTCATTCGCCATTGTCCCTGGTGCGGCGGCGCGCTTTACGAGGCGGCGTAATGTCCGAGGGCCGTCGACCCGTCATTGTCATTGCGGGCGCTGGCAGCGTCGGCTGTTTTGTCGGCGGCGTGCTGGCCCATGGCGGCGCCGATGTCCGGTTCCTCGGCCGCGAACGCATCGCTGCGATGATCCTGGAACACGGGCTTCGCGTGACCGATCATGAAGGGCTCGATGCGCGCATCGAGCCGGCGGACCTCAAGGTTTCCACCGATCCCGCTATCTTGTCCGAAGCGGATATTGTTTTCGTCACGGTAAAAAGCGGCGCCACGGCGGAAATGGGAACCCTCATTGCCGCTCGCGCGCCGGAAACGGCGAAAATCATCAGCCTGCAGAACGGTGTTTCCAACGCGGATGTTCTGCGCCAGGCGCTGCCCGGCCGGGATGTCCGCGCCGGCATGATCGCTTACAACGTTCTGAACGCCGGGGCCGGGCGTTTCCATCGCGGCACCGGCGGCAACATTGTTATCGAGGCGGGAGAGGGCGATCTCGCGCAGACGCTTGGCGGTCCGAATCTCGCCATGCACGAATCATTGGACATTCGGGCGGTCCAGTGGGGAAAGCTCCTGGTCAATCTGAACAATGCCCTTAACGCCCTTTCCGGCGTGACCCTGCTTGAAGAATTGACGGAACGGGCCTGGCGCGCCCTTCTCGCGGACCAGATTGCGGAAGCATTGCCGGCCCTCGCGGCCGAGGGCGTCACGCCGCGTTCGGCCTTCCCGCTGCCGATAAAGCTGCTGCCGCATATCATGCGCCTGCCGACGCCGGTTTACCGGCTTATCGCCGGGCCAAGTCTGAAGATCGATCCGGAGGCGCGCTCATCCATGTGGGAGGATTTGGAGCAAGGCCGCCTGACCGAAATCGGCGAATTGCAGGAAACCGTTGTGGCGCTCTGCGAAAAACATGGTCTCACGGCGCCGGTCAACGCCCGGGTTGCGGCGCTTATCCGGGAGTGCGAGGAAAAAGGCGGCGGATCGCCGAAACTGACGCCGGCGGATGTTCGCGCAGGTCTATGACCAACATTCGAAAGCAGTATTGAAAGGACCGTTCCCAGATGAAACTCGCTTCGCTCAAGAGCGGCAGGGATGGCCGTCTCGTTGTCGTTTCAAAAGACCTCACCCGGTACACAGATGCGGCGCGCATTGCCCCGACCATGCAGGCGGCCCTCGATGACTGGGCGAACGCCGAGCGCGGCCTCAGCGAATTGGCGCAGGGACTTGAGACCGGCTCCGTTCCGAGCGAGCGCTTTCACGAACGCGAAGCCGCATCTCCCCTGCCGCGCGCTTATCAGTGGGCGGACGGATCGGCCTACATCAATCATGTGGAGCTGGTGCGCAAGGCGCGCAACGCGGAAGTTCCGGCAAGTTTCTATGAAGACCCGCTGATGTATCAGGGCGGTTCGGACAGTTTTCTTGCGCCGCGCGACGACATCGTCATGGCGGAAGACAAGGGCTGGGGGATCGATATGGAGGGCGAGGTCGGCGTTATCACCGGCGACGTGCCCATGGGCGTTTCGGCGGCGGAGGCCGGCGACTACATTCGGCTTATAATGCTGGTGAATGACGTGTCCTTGCGCGGGCTTATTCCCGGCGAACTCGCCAAGGGTTTTGGCTTCTTTCAGTCGAAACCGTCATCGGCATTTTCTCCTTGCGCCGTAACGCCGGACGAGTTGGGCGATGCGTGGAAAGACGGCGCCGTTCATCTGCCATTGATCGTTGACTATAACGGCGCGCCCTTCGGACGCGCCAACGCCGGCGTCGATCTTACCTTTAACTTCCCGCAGCTGATCGCCCATGCGGCGAAGACCCGGCCCCTGGGCGCGGGAACAATCATCGGCTCGGGCACCGTGTCGAATAAACTTGATGGTGGCCCCGGCAAGCCGGTCGCGGAAGGCGGTGCCGGATACTCCTGCATCGCCGAGATCCGCATGATTGAAACGATCTATGACGGCGCGGCGAAAACGCCGTTCATGTCTTTTGGGGATACGGTGGAAATCCGCATGGAAGATGCAGGCGGGAAATCGATTTTTGGCGCGATCGAGCAGAAAGTCGCAAAGTACGAAAGGTGAGCGTGCGCCAACGTCCCGCCATCGCGTCGCTTGATCGGCTGCGATGTCGTCACGTGAATGCGACACAAGAAAACATCGCGTAGAGGCGCAGCTTCTGCTATTGATCGCAGCCGTTGCTCGCCTGGTCATTGCCGCCCCCGTGATTCGTTCTTTTTCAGTTTTCTGCATTGGCCTTGCCGCATCCGCGACGGCTTACGCCGACGATCAGATCATTGTCACAGGCGAGCGCAGGCCGCAGGCGGCCGAGACGGCGCCGGTTTCTGTCGGCGCGATCACCGAGGCCGATTTACGGTTCGTGGCCGCCGATCACATTGCAGAGGCGCTGTCGCGGGCGCCGGGGGTCAATCTCCATCGCGGGTCGGGCGCGGAGCATCTGACGGCCGTCCGGTCGCCGGTGCTAACGGGCGGCGCCGGCGCAGGGTCGTTCCTGTTTCTGGAAAACGGCGTGCCGCTGCGCTCGTCAGGCTTCGCCAATATCAATGGCCTGTTTGACGCTCATCACGAGTTGGCAGAGCGCATCGAGATCGTGCGCGGCCCGTCAGGGGCGCTCTACGGAGCCAACGCCATTCACGGCGTCGTCAACGTCATCAGCCCGGAACCGGCGGAAACATTCTCCCTGTTCGGAGAAATATTCGGCGATACGGAGGACCGCTATAAATGGAAAGGCGGCGTCTCGAACACGGTGGGCGCCCATGGGATTTACGCCGGCGCATCGGTCGTTTCTGAATCCGGCTACCGGGAGGACGCTGGCCTCGATCAGCAAAAGGCAATGCTGCGTCACTTTTACGAGGGCGACGGCGTTTCCGTCGATACGATTTTCGCCTTCGACAATCTCGAACAGGAAACGGCAGGATTCATCTTCGGGCGCGACGATCTGTTCGACCGGGAACGACGGCGGACAAATGAATTCCCGCAGGCCTTTCGTGACGCAAAGTCAGCACGATGGCAGTCGACCATCGCGGCGCGATTGTCCGATAGCGGAGAGCTTCGGGTAACGCCCTATGCGCGGTGGAACGATATGGATTTCCTCCAGCATTTTCTCCCCGGAAATGCGCTGGAGGAAAACGGCCATTGGAGCGCGGGGCTACAGAGCGCTTACTATTACGACAGCGACCGGTTTTCTTTCATCGCAGGCGCCGACGCCGAATATACGGAAGGGTGGCTGACGGAGTTTCAGGAGGAGCCAACCGTATTCTCGTTTACGCAAGGGCTCCATTACGACTACGATGTGCGTGCAATTAATGCCTCAGGCTTTGTCGAGGCGCAATATGCGATGGCGCCGCGCACCACGCTCACCGCTGCGGCGCGCATCGACGGCGCCATATATGACTATGACAATAAAACCGATAGCGGCGTTGACGGGCGATACTTCAGGCCGGCCGATCAGGTGAATCGGTTTGTTACGGCGAGCCCGAAACTCAGCCTGCGCCATGAATTGACCGATCGCGCAAGTTTCTACGCAAGCTTCGCCCGCGGCGCCCGCCCGCCGCAAACGGGCGATCTTTACCGTCTGCAAAGCAACCAGACAGACAACGCCGCGAAGCCGGAGATCATCGACGCCTTCGAAATCGGCAGTCGCGCGTCATTGTCAGATCGCGTCAATCTGAACGTCGCCGCCTTCTGGATGGAGAAACGGAATTTCTTTTTTCGCGATGCGGACGGTTTCAACGTCAATAACGGGAAAACCCGTCATGTCGGCGTTGAGGCGGAAACCGCGATCGTATTGCATGAGACCCTGACGCTGTTGAGCGCCGTGACCTATGCGGCGCATACTTATCGTTTCGACCGCAACCCGTCGGCGACCCCGGGCGTCGCCCGCGAAAACATCACGAAAGGCGACGATGTGGACACGGCGCCGCGGGTCGTCGCCAATACGCGCCTCGAATGGCGGCCCGTGGACGCGTTGCGGTTTGAAGCGGAGTGGCGCTCCATCGGCTCCTATTTCACCGACGCCGCCAATGGGCATTCCTATGAAGGCTACGACATTGTGAACCTTCGCGCTGAAGCGGAAATCCGCGACGGCGTGACGGCCTTCCTGACACTGCGCAACGCAACCGACGCGCTCTATGCGGAGCGCGCCGACTTTGCATTCGGCAATGACCGGTTTTTCCCCGGCGAAACGCGCACGCTCGGCTTCGGTTTCCGGCTGCGCAACTAAGCACGCTGCTTTCACCATCGTCGGCAAAAGTGTTTGAGATGACGGCGCCGATGTGCAAGGCTTGTTGTTAGGTGGGGAAAACAAATGCGGTCGGACGTCGTTAAACTCATCATCGCCGTTATTCTCGATGTGCTGGATTTTACGGTCGGGCGCATTCCGGGATTTGAATTGTTTTTTGACGCCGCCATGGGCGTCGCCGCCGTCGTGATGTTTGGCTGGTCCGGGTTGTTTGCATTCTGGGAGATCGGCGATCCGACGGGTAACGTAGACGCGTTTGTTCCTACGTTGACGATCATCGCGCTCACGCAGATGGGCAAAAACCGAAAGAAAAACCTCGAAGCGGATCCGTCGAGCGACAGATCGCACGATGACTGAGCGTCATAAAACAACGGCCCGCCTTTGAGGGCGGGCCGCAGCGTTACGCAACAAACTTGGGGTCAGGTTAGTATCGGCGTCGCCGACGATCGCGTTTTCCGTACTCCCGGAAAGAGCCGTCTTCCCAATACGTGTCGCCATATTCCGGATCCACATAGTAATACTGGCCGGAATAGCGGTCATAGCGTCTGTGCCCATGGTCGCGGGCCCGGCCCCAACACGTGCCGGCGCGCGAGCAACCTTCATAGGCGCCGACGGCTGCGCCGATCAGCGCGCCGTAAGCAGCGCCCCGGCCCGGACGTCCGGCAAAGACCTCGCCGGCAATAGCCCCGCCTGCCGCGCCAATGGCTGCGCCCGTAAGCGCGCCTTCGCCGGTGGACTGGCATCCCGCCGCCGCCAGCAGCATTGCCCCTGATGCAATCAAAATAGTTTTCATGGCTTTCCGCAGCCTCCGTTTGTTGCGTCTTGCTTTTTCAAACCCCGGCGGCCGGATCGTTCGCCCATTCGCCTTTGATGCGTTAGCATCGCGGCCGTCCAAGGCGAGAATGAGGCGAGGTCTTGTCCGAATTGGGTGCTGCACTTCACGCTGTTGCGAGGGAAAAATACCCGATATCATCGCCACAAATTCGCCAAAAACAGGAAAAACCGATGCCAGAGCGCCAATCGAAGGCCGTTTTTTTGAAAGCCTACCCGCAGGGCATGCCGAGTGATGCAGACTTCGAAGTAAGAAAGAGGACTGTCCCTGCCGCGGGCGCGGGCGAAATGGTTTGCCGCACAATCTGGATGTCCGTCGATCCCTATATGCGCGGACGGATGCGGCCCGACGTGAAGAGTTACATTCCGCCATTCTCCCTTGACGAGCCGTTGTCCGGCGGCGCTGTGGCGGAAGTGGTTGAATCGAACATTCCCGATTTTTCCGTTGGCGACGTCATTGTCGATTTTGTCGGCGGCTGGAAAGAGTATTACGTCTCGAAAGGCGAGCAGACGCAGAAGGTCGTTCCGAACCTTGCGCCGCTTCCCGCCTGGCTCGGCGTGCTTGGGATGCCGGGCCTCACGGCTTGGGCCGGCGTCACACAGATTATGAAACCGAAGGAAGGCGAAACCCTTTTCGTTTCCGGTGCGGCGGGCGCTGTCGGTTCCGTGGTCTGCCAGCTCGGCAAACTCAGGGGCGCCCGCGTGGTCGCGTCCGCCGGTTCGCCGGAGAAAATTCGTTGGCTCAAGGAAGAGGCCGGCGTCGACGTTGCGCTGAACTACAAAGACTACAAGAACGCCGGCGAACTCACGAAGGCGCTTGGCGAAACGGCCCCCAAAGGCGTCGACTGCTACTTCGAAAATGTCGGCGGGATGCATCTTGAAGCGGCGCTGAACTGTATCGCCGCCGGCGGCCGCATCGCGCTGTGCGGGATGATCTCGATGTATAACAACAACGAACCGGAGCCCGGGCCGCCGAACCTGATCAATCTGATCGGACGCGGCGTCATGGCGCGGGGTTTCATTGTTTCGGAATATGCGGACAAGGCGATGGAATTCGCCGCGGAAGTCGCGCCGCTGGTCGCATCAGGCAAAATTAAATTTCAGCAGACTGAATATGACGGTCTTGATAAAGCGCCCGAGGCGTTTCTCGGCCTGTTCCGCGGCGACAATGCGGGAAAAGCCGTGGTTCGCGTCGGTCCCGACAGCGTGTGACGCGCGATTCGGCGGCGATGTCGCCCGCAAAAACACGCACTTCGGATTTGGATCATTCTTTTCGGATAAAAAATTTTTAATCGCACGTCGCAGCGCGCGCGTAATCTGATTTCACGACGCGGTCGTAAGGAGAGCGAGTTGTTAAACAACAGCGCAACCCTTTCCTCATGACTGCGGAGTAAACGATGCTTTCCACGATGAAGATGACGATCCTTGGCGGCGCCAGCGCCCTGGCCTTTGCCGGCGCCGCAAACGCCCAAGACACCTATGTTTCCATTTCCGGCGGCGGGTCCTTTTTGATGAATTCGGGCAATGTCGGCGCTTTCGTCGGCGACTTTACGACCGGCGAAGGCTCCACAATCCCCGCCGGGACCGTATTGCCAGACGGAACGGCGGTCGGCTGGGAAACGGAGTTCGACAGCGGCTGGGCGATTAACGGCGCTGTCGGCCGCGACTTCGGCTGGCTGCGCGGGGAAATCGAAGTCGGCTACCAGTCGAACGGCGTTCAAACCCACACCGGCGTTAATGCGGGCGGCATTGCGCTGGACGGCGAAGACGCAGCCGTATTGATCACCGGACAGGCGACAAATCTCGGCATAACGGTCGGCGACCTTGTTGCGGCCGGCGAGGGCGATCTCAAAACGCTGTTTGTGATGGCGAACGCCATTGTCGACCTTGAAAATTCGTCGCCCTTTACGCCTTACATCGGTGCGGGCGTCGGGGTCGGGTTTGTTGACGTGCTCTATGCGCCGTCGGCGACGACGATCATTGATGACGACGCGACGGCGTTCGCATATCAGGCGATGGCCGGTGTCGGCTACGAACTCAGCCCGACGACGACGCTGTTCGCCGGTTACCGCTATCGCGCCACTGCCGATGCGGAAGTCAATGCGAGCCTTTTCAGCGCGCAGTTCGACGTTGAGAACCGCTCGTCGATCATCGAGGCCGGCGTTCGCGTTTCCTTCTGACGCAACGTTGCTGACTTAAAAGAAGAACGGACGCGCAAAACCGCGTCCGTTCTTGCGTTTTCCTGGGCACGCGCGCTTGCTCGTAGGGCTGCTCAGGCTTCGTCCAGCGCCGTTGTCAGATCGTCAAGGGCGTATTCGATTTCGATCAGTTCGCGCCTGATCATTTCAATAGCGTCGCGTGTTTCGCGAAACTCAGCCTCGCCAATTTCGGCGCGTCGTTCGCCAAGCATGGTTTCGACTTCGTCGAGCGTGTCGCGCGCCTTGTCGATCGCCTTGCCCGTTGCGCGGTCGACGGCGACGCGCGCAATCTTGAATGCAACCTTGGCGATGGCTTCGCCGGCGGGCGCGTCTTTAACGTCTTCCCTGGCTTCCTCGATATCGCCAATCGCTTCCTTGATATCGGCGCGCGCTTCGACAAGATCTTTCTGCAATTCCTCGATGTCCCGGGCGTCCATCTCGATCAGTTCGTCCAGAAGCTCATCGGCGTCGCCAATATGATAGCGTCCCGCATCCGCAGGGGTCGGGAGAAGCGATACAATAATCAGGGCGATCGTCGCAGCGGCTGCGAGAGCAAAGTTGCGAAATGCTGCGCTCGGGTTGTTCAGGTTCATCGTTCTCAGTGTCCGCATGGCTCCGGTGTCCTTTTCTTCCGCTCATCCTTGCTTTGCGGCGCGCCGGATGCGCTCCGGTGGCGTGCAGGTCTTCACGCCTGCCTTGTTTCACGCGGCATTCATGGACCCGCACGCTAATGCGGGAAAGCCCCGATGCGATGGAACGAGGGTGAATTGCGGCGGAGGGCGGAAAATCTAGGCGCGGGCGCGCAGCATATGGCTTTCCGCCGTCGGAAATACCTCCTCCGGCGTTTCCACAAAAATGAGGTCGGAAATCAGCTCCTTGTCCGCGAAGCCTTCCTCGATCACATGTTCGATCAGGATTTTCAGCGGCGTCCAGAACTCCTTGATATTCAGCACAATGATGGGTTTGCGGTGCAGAGCGAGGCGCGCCCAGGACAGGACCTCGATCAGTTCTTCAAGCGTGCCGATGCCGCCGGGCAATGTCAGGATCGCGTCGGACTCCTCGAACATCAGCATCTTGCGCTCGTGCATGGTCTTGACGACCTTGTGGTCAACGCCGTCGAGTATGCCCTCAAGCTCGACCAGAAAATCCGGTATGACGCCGAACACGTCGCCGCCGGCGTCACGGGCGGCGCCCGCGGTGGCGCCCATCAGGCCAAGCTTGCCGCCGCCATAGACGATGCGGCAATTGCGGCGCGCGGCTTCCTGGCCGATCCAGATGGCGGTTTTTTGGAAGGCGGGGTCGGCGCCGGGTCGCGACCCGCAATAAACACAGAGGGATTTCATGAATTTACAACGTTTGATGGGTTCCGGCGAACATTGTACGATGATTTTTGCCGGGGTAAAGTCATATTCCCGGCGGCCGGTCAATGCCATAGGAGGGGCTTCGGCGTGCGCGTACTTGTTATTATCCTAATACTGATCGTTCTGGGTTTTCTCGCATGGCAAGGGGCGCAGCGTTTCGGTCTGATTGACGCCCCGGAAGAGACGGGCGTCACTGCGCCCGCCGACGACGCGCCGGCTGTTGAGGACGCCGAACCCGCGGAGATGGCGCTCCCGAACTTCGATATCGTGCGCGTCGATCGCACCGGTTACGCCGTGATTGCCGGCCGCGCGGCGCCGGGCGCCGACGTTACGATTTTCGCAAATGGCGAAGAACTGGCGAAGACCCGCGCGGAACGGGACGGGTCCTGGGTGATCTCCACCGATACGCCGCTTGACGCCGGGCCCGTAGAACTCAGCCTGTCCATGACAACCGATGACGGCCTGACCGTGCGTTCGGAGCAGACGGTGATCATCCTTGTGCCGGCCCAGGACGGCGATGCGCCGCGGGTGTTGCGCACGACGCCGGGGGGCGCCACGGAAGTGCTTCAGGAGCCGGGCGATGTTGGCGAAGGGCTCGGCCCGCTTGCGCTCGATGTCATCGATTATGACGAGTCAGGCGCCGTTATTTTCTCCGGCCGCGCCTCGCCCGGCGCCGTCGTGCAGGTGTTCATCAACCGGCAGCTGATCGGTCAGGCGCAGGCGAACGATGAAGGCCGGTGGATGCTGTCGCCGGATGCGACCATCAATCCTGGGGTTTATCAGCTGCTCATCGTCCAGCTCGACGAAAGCGGCCGGCCCGCCTACGCCATCGAACTGCCCTTCGAGCGCGCATCGGCCGATGCAATACAGCTGAGAGACGGGCGCGTGGTCGTGCAGCCGGGCAACAGCCTGTGGCGCATTGCGCGGCGGGCATATGGGCGCGGCGCGCAATACACCATCATCTATGAGGCGAACGCCGACCAGATTCGCGACCCGGACCTGATTTACCCGGGTCAGATCTTCGAGGTGCCGGACGCCGAGGCGGAGGACGAATAACGTCCCTGGTCCGCCGCGTCGGGGTTAACGGCGAGCGCCCATTCCTGCTGCACGTCGGCGTCGCGTTCCTGTGGCGCATGTGTGTTACGCAGCGATGCAACGCGCTCCCTGTCCGCTATCCGTCCGATCGCCCAGATCGCCGCGCCGCGCACCAGGGCGCTTGCGTCGTGTAACAGGTTTTCAACCGCGCCGACTAATGACCGGTCGCCGCTATTGCCGATAGCGATTGCGACATTGCGGACAAAGCGATCGCGGCCCGTGCGCTTGATCGGCGATCCGGAAAAGAGCTTTCGAAACTGCGCATCGTCGAGCGCGGCGAGGTCGGCAAGGGGCGGCGAGATCAGGTCGTCGCGCGCATGGAGCGCAGTTTCGCGCGCCTTTGCTGCAAACTTGTTCCAGGGGCAAACGGCAAGGCAATCGTCGCAGCCGTAGATCCGGTTGCCCATGCCGGGGCGCAAATCGTGCGGGATCGGGCCCTTATGTTCGATGGTGAGATAGGAAATGCAGCGCCGCGCATCCAGTTGGTAAGGCGCGGGGAACGCGTCGGTCGGACAGATATCAAGACAATTGCCACATGACCCGCAATGGTCGTCCTCCGGGGCATCCGGCGGCAGCTCCATTGTCGTTAAGATCGCGCCGAGAAAAAGCCAGGAACCAAATTCGCGCGAGACAAGATTTGTGTGTTTGCCCTGCCAGCCGGCGCCGGCTCTCCCGGCGAGCGGTTTTTCCATCAGCGGCGCGGTGTCCACAAAGACTTTCAATTCCCCGCCATAGGTCTCCGCCATCCATCGGCCGAGTTTCTTCAGGCGCTTTTTGATGATGTCGTGATAGTCCCGGTTTCGAGCGTAGACCGAAATAACGCCTGCGGACCGGTTTTTGAGCGCCTCCATTGGATCGAGGTCGGGACCGTAATTTGTCGTCAGGACAATCGCGCTTTTCGCGTCGCGCCACAGAGCCCCCGGACTGGCGCGCTCATCCCGGCGCGCATCCAGCCAGTCCATTTCGCCGTGACGGTTTTGGTCGAGAAAAGCGTTAAGCCTTTCGCCTGCTTCGGGCGGCAGCGATGCAGCGGTGAAATGCGCGCCGTCAAAACCGAGCGCCAACGCTTTTTCGCGAATGGCTTCCCGCACGCGTTCGGGATCGGCCATGGCTAGAAGTCCGGGTCGGCGTAGTGACGCGGGGGCGGCATCCCGTCGACGCGATCGCGCAGGATCGGTCGAAGCGCCGGCCGGGATTTGATCCGCGCATACCATTCCTTCACAGCGGGGAAACGGTCCCATGGAACTCCGTCCACATAATCGACGCAGGAGATGTAACCGGCCGCTGCGATATCGGCGGCTGTGTAAGCATCGCCGGCGAACCAGTTTCGCCGGTCGATAAGCCAGGCGAAATAATCCATGTGCCAGTCGAGCGCCTCAAGGCCGGCCCGCAGGAGATCGTAATCGGGCTGTCCGCGCCGCATCAGCCGTTTGTCGATCCGTTCCCGGACAATCAGGTCGATGACGTCCCGCTCGAACTTCTGCGTGAACCAGGCGACGAGGCGACGCGTTTCGGCCCGCGCGGGCGCGCCGGAGGGAAAGAGGCTCGGGCTGGGGTAACGCTCCTCCAGATACTCCAGGGCGACGCTGCCGGGCGCGATGGCGCTTTCCGCGTCGTCCGTCGTTTCGTCGATCAAGACCGGGATGGTCCCGGCCGGATTTGCCGCCGCGATCCGTTCCCCGGCTTCCCATGGCCGCGCTTCCTCGAACTCCGCCGGCAGGCCTTTCTCAGCGAGCGCGATACGGATCATCCGCGAGGCCGGGTCGAGGGGCATATGCAACAGGCGCCGCATGTCTTTCCTTATCATAGCGTCGTTCGGGCCGATCTTTCCGAGGGAGGGGATCGGCCGCCCATTTCTGCCCCGCCATAACACAGCTTTGCAACAGCGCCTGTTAACCATATCCGCCGGCGCGGCAAACGCCGGAATTGCGGCGATAGAAGCCTTTTCCGCCCCATCGCCATGCCACGGCAAAGCCTTTGCAACCATAGGCTTAACGAGGCCGCGGGGCCGTTTCGATATGAGACGGCGCGCGGCGTGGGCCAGGGGATACCGGAACATGTCCAGCACGCGCACCGACCAGTCTGTTGAATTTGCGTGGCGCCGCCCGGCGCCGGCAGCGCGCCGCGTCGCCGTGACGCTTTACGCCTGGCAGCGGCCGGCGATTTCATATTTCGCGGCGCTTTTCGCCGCGGCGCCGTTCATCGCTGCGGCGGTTTTTGCGCCGGCGCTTTTGAGCCTCGCCCCGACGGTCGACATGATCGCGCCGATTGCCGATGCGCGTGCAGCGATGGCCGGAGAAATCCGTATAGAAACGGTGACGGCGCCGTTTTACCTCATGACGCTGATGCTCGGCGACATGTTCGCAGAATCGCCGGGCCGGGTTCACCTCGTTGCAAAGGCGATCAGCGCCCTCATCGTCGTTGCGCCGATGGCGTATTTTTCAGTTTCGCGATTGCCGCTCTTTGCCGGCGCCGTGATGACGGCGGCGCTCGCCGGGACCGTTGCGTCGCCTTTCGGCGGCCCGGCGGAGTTTGCCCTGGCGCTTTTCCTTGTCTGTGCGTTTTGCTTTCTGTCTCCGTGTGCTGCCCATTCAAAAGGCCGCGCCCGGTTTGAGGGCGTGCTCGCGGGCGCGTCGCTTTTTGTGTTGTGGCTTCTCAATCCGGTCTTTTCGCTGGCGGGTTTCGCCGTTCTTTCCTTCTGTCCGTTCCTTTCCGGACCGCACGGGTTAAACCGGTATGCGTCGACGCTCCTGGTGTTTGCCATTTGCGGCGCCGTTGCGGAGTATTTTGCGCCGGGCGTCAACATTGCGCGCGCGGCCGCAGCCTCCGGCACGTTGACCATGGGCGTCGATTTTGCCGCTGACGACAGCGCGTTTCGGTTGAGCGGCGTTGCGGTGAGCGCGTTTCTGGTGCTCGCGATGACCAGCGTCTTTGGCGGCCCGGAGCATCGCCGGGCCTCGTTGACCGCGTTGTTCTTTGGCGCCATCTCTTTCACCGCGGCGTGGTTCGCCGGCGCCAGCACGCTGCCCGTCTTTGTATTCGTGGCGACGATTGCGGCATTCTCTGTTTCGTCCCCGTTTTACGACGGGCTGTTCAAGAACCACGACCGCGCCAGCGTCGCCGCGGCGCTCGGCGTTGCGGTTCTGCCGATGTTCTGGACCGGAGCCATGGCCGCACACGCTGCGCAGCAGTTTTCTCTTCAGCACCAGACCGCGCAAAATGCACCGCAGGATATCCGATCCGAACTTGCGCTCGTCCAGCCGGGCGGTCCGACCATCGCCACCTGGATCGAGGAAGGGCGCTTTTCTACGCCGGAAGCGCGGGAGCTGCTGGCGCTGGCGCCGGTCGACCAGTCGGCGATGCTGCTCGAAGCGGCGAGCCGCGCCAGGGCAATTACGGCGCGCGGCCATGAGGTCGCGATCCTCACCGGGGCGGACGCCGCCTGCGTGATCGCCGAAGCGCGCGGTTGCCGCGCCGACAGCAATGACGCCGCCGCGAAAGCCAGCGTCGTCTTCGTTCCGCGCCTTGATCTCGGACCCGGCGCCCTCGCAGCAAAAGGCCGTGCCGAAGCATTGCTCTATACGGAGTTCAAGTTGCAGGAAGAAACGCCGTTCTGGGAAATCTGGGTGCGCCGCAACGCCATCACCGTCGGCTTGCTTCGTAACTGAGTTACGCCCCGGTCGCGATGAAATACGGATTATCGAAACCGCGGGCGCGTTTGTTGTAGGTCAGCGGTTCGCCGGACGGATGCACGCAGACTTTTCCGCCGGCCGCTTCCAGCACCGCCTGACCGGCGCCCGTGTCCCATTCCATCGTTCGTCCGAACCGCGGGTAGATATGGGCTGCGCCTTCGGCAATCAGGCAGAACTTCAGGGACGAGCCGGCGGCGGCGAAATCTGCGATATCGAGCGTGCTCAGATAGTCGTCCGTTTCCGCCGACCGGTGTGAGCGGCTTGCAACGGCGATGAGACCTTTTTCCGGCGTCGCGGTGGCGCTGATGTGGCGTCGGTTCGAAACGGAACCGTCTTCCTTCACGTCAGCGACCCAGGCGCCATTGCCGACGACGCCAGCGTAAAGCTTGCCGGCGGCGGGCGCGGAGACGACGCCCAAAACGGGCCGGCCGGCGCGGATCAGCGCAATGTTGACGGTGAATTCCCCGGTCCGGTCGATAAATTCCCGCGTGCCGTCAAGCGGATCGACGAGAAAGAACTCATCTCCAAGCGCAGGGATGCGCCCCTCGCTTGCGGCCTCCTCAGCAAGGATCGGTATGTGCGGCGCCAGCGCGCGGAGACCGGCGACAATGATTTCTTCGCCGCATCTGTCCGCGGCGGTTACGGGTGATGCGTCTTCCTTTTGATCGGCGACAAAGTCGG
Organism: Hyphococcus sp.; assembly: GCA_028281665.1. Taxonomy (GTDB): domain Bacteria; phylum Pseudomonadota; class Alphaproteobacteria; order Caulobacterales; family Parvularculaceae; genus Hyphococcus. The sequence goes on along the minus strand of JANQJK010000006.1, from coordinate 157,270 downwards.
TTCCATAGATCGTCATGATCGCGGCGCCGGCGTCGATCGCCAGCGTTGCGAGCGCGTCGCATAGTGCGCTGTCATCGGGATTATTGGGTTTCGTCACGGGCCGGCTGATAGGGCCATGCCGGGTGTCTTGGCAAGACCGGTCAGCGAAAGGCGACGATGGTGAAGGCCGCGGCCTGTTTCGGCATCAGCCCGGTCGCCGGGATAATGTCCTGGACAATCCATCCTTCGTCCGCGAGGGCGTTCAGGCGCTCCTGCAAGGCTGCCGCCGCCGCACGCGCATAGTCTCGTTCATTGGCGACAAGGCCCACGGGCCGACGCTTGGCGTCGCGCCAACTCACGTGAAAGACGGCAAACTGTTTCGACATGGGACAACAGACCCTTGCGCCGGCGTTGGCGAAATTGTAACCGGCTTTATACAGGCAAATGCCGGGCCGTTAAGCGCCTTCGAGGAGCGCCGCGCCCATCGCGGCCTTTATCGCCGTTTAATGAAAATACCGGCGCGATCGCGCGCAACAAGTCGCGCACAAGCAATGAAAGGCCAGATTCATGCGGGTAACGATGATCGGCGCGGGTTATGTGGGGCTCGTCTCCGGCGCCTGTTTCGCGGATTTCGGTCATGATGTCGTATGCGTCGACAAGGACGAGGATAAGATCCGCAAGCTCGAAGACGGCGTCATGCCGATCTATGAGCCGGGTCTTGAGAGCCTGGTCGCCGAAAACGTCAAGGCCGGCCGGTTGTCTTTCAGCTTGGATCTTGCCGCGTCGACGCCCGATGCGGATGCGGTTTTCATTGCCGTCGGCACGCCGTCGCGCCGCGGCGACGGTTTTGCGGACCTCAGCTATGTCTACCAGGCCGCGGAGGAAATCGCGAAGGCGATCAGCGGCTACACGGTGGTCGTCACCAAGTCGACGGTGCCGGTGGGCACCGGCGGCGAGGTCGAAGCCATTATCAGGCGCACGCGGCCCGACGCGGAATTCTCCGTCGTGTCCAATCCGGAGTTTTTGCGGGAAGGAGCGGCGATCAACGATTTCAAGCGTCCTGACCGTGTCGTGGTCGGCGTTGAGGACGAACGGTCGGTGGCGGTGATGCGCGAGCTTTATCGTCCGTTGTATCTGAATGAAACGCCGGTCGTCTTTACCAACAGATCAACCTCGGAGCTGATCAAGTACGCGGCCAACGCCTTCCTCGCGACCAAGATCACCTTCATCAACGAAATGGCCGACATCTGTGAACAGGTCGGCGCAAACGTGCAGGAAGTGGCGCGGGGCATCGGTCTCGACGGGCGCATTGGCGGGAAGTTCCTCCATGCTGGGCCTGGCTATGGCGGCTCCTGCTTTCCGAAAGACACGCTCGCTCTCGTTAAAACCGCGCAGACCTACAACGCCCCGACGAAGATCGTCGAAGCGGTCGTCGACATCAATGATCGCCGGAAGAGACGCATGGCCGACCGCGTCGTCGCGGCATGCGGCGGGTCGATCGACGGGAAGACCATTGCGGTGCTCGGGCTCACATTCAAACCGAATACGGATGATATGCGCGACTCGCCATCCCTTGACATCATCCCGGCATTGCAGGGCCAGGGCGCGAAAATTTCTGCGTTCGATCCCGCCGGCATGAAAGAAGCATCGGGTCTTTTGAAGGATATCGATTACAAGGAGGGCCCCTATCAAACGCTTGAAGGGGCCGACGCGGTCGTCATTATCACGGAGTGGGATGAGTTCCGCGCGCTCGATTTGGAACGGGTGAAGTCGCTGATGAAAATGCCGGTGATGGTCGATTTGCGCAATATCTACGGTGCGGCGGAGATGATCGCCGCCGGCATCGATTATCATTCGATCGGCAGGCCGGTTTAGGCGGCGCGCAGCTTTTTCAGAACTTTGGATTTTCCCGCGCGGGGGGCGGCGGCGTTTGAAACCACGGTGTCGATACGCGCCTGACGGAGAATGTCGGCGGTAAGCATCGGCGCCTCGCTGCGGAACTGCGTTTTGCCGTCCGGATCGACGTAGATGATATTAAACCCGGCGCCGGCGGCAATGGCGTGGCGCAACAGGGCGGGATCCAGCCAGTCGAGGGGCTCGCCGTTCTTGCGCGGCGTATCATCGCCGTAAAGCTCCATCACCACCACGTCGTCGCGGATGAGCGCCGGGATGGCGGGCTTCAGCAACCGCCGCTGCATGCGGCAGGCCTGATGGTTTGCGGCCGGCCCCACGATAAAGAGCGTGTTTTTCGGCGTAAATCTGCGCACCGTCTCGGTCTTGCGCAGGCTTGCCGTCACCTCGGCGGCGATGTTCGGCCGCACCGACAAAATCGCGGCGACGCCGCCGACAATCAGGCAGATGGCAATGATGAACAGCGAAAAACCCATAGCAGCCTAAATTTATGGTTACGATGTTTCTGCACTATTAAGGCCCCGGCGCAAATAGCGCCGACCCCGACGTTAAGTATGCAACTCACTTGCCATACGTCGAACGAGTGGGAAAAGTTCGTTAAAGCCTGTTAACGATTTGCCGTCCGGGTCGGGCGTTCAGAAAGTGTAATCGGCGCTCAGCCGCCATGCGGCGAAGCGCTTTATTCCTTCCGCCAGCGTAACAGTCGGCGCATAGCCGAGTTCGGAACGGGCCCGGCCGATATCGGCCCATGTGCGCTCCACATCGCCCGGCTGCATCGGCATCATGATTTTTTCGGAAGTTTTCCCCAGCTCTTTTTCGAGCAGCGTCACAAGGGTCATCAGTTCTTCGGGCCGGTCGTTCCCGAGGTTATATATCCGGTGGAAATGGCGGTCCGCCCCCGGCGGGCGTTCATGCGCGGCGAGCACGCCCTTAACGATATCGTCGATAAAGGTGAAATCGCGCCCCATGGCGCCATTGTTGAAGATCTCGATCGGCTCGCCGCGCAAGATCTTGTCCGCGAACATCCAGTAGGCCATGTCCGGGCGTCCCCACGGGCCGTAGACCGTAAAGAAACGCAGGCCCGTCTGCGGCAGAGCGTAGAGCCGCCCATAGGACGCGGACATCGCCTCATTTGCTTTTTTGGTCGCCCCGTAAAGCGAGACCGGCGCACTGGTCGGATCGGTTTCGCTGAACGGCGTTTTTTCATTGCCGCCGTAAACGGAAGAGGACGATGCGTATGTCAGGTGATCGACCTTGCGCGCCCGCGCCAGTTCGAGGATGGAAAGATGCCCGTCGAGGTTGGATTTTCCGTAGTCGAACGGATGGGTGATGGAGTGGCGGACGCCCGCTTGCGCCGCGAGATGAATGATCGATGAAAACTCAAGGCCGGTAAGCGCCGCCGTCAGTTCCTGATAGTTCGCGATGTCGGCCTTGATGAAGCGAAACTTCGAACTTGCGCCAATGCGATCAAGGCGGGCGCGCTTCAGCGCCGGGGTGTAGTATGCGTTGAGACTGTCGACGCCAATGACGCTGTCGTCGCGCGCCAGCAAGGCGCGCGCGACTTCAGATCCGATAAATCCGGCCGCGCCGGTGACAAGTATGGTCATCGTAGTGAACTAATCATGCAAGTGATCGGATAATAGAGCGAAGGCGCGAACCAATCGTTACGATGGCGGCAACCTAAACGCCGAAAGCGCCTCTTCATAGAGCCCTTCGGGCAATGCGCGCCATCGCTGAATCATAACGGCGCCGATCAGGATCATGATGGCGCCGACGCCGGCAAACACCGCTAACGGGTTAATATTGGCGCCGGTGACGGCCAGAATCGACAGCGATCCCGGGATGGCGAAGGCGGCGTTTGCGAAGATGCCGGCTGCGAGGATGCGGGCGCGGATAGATGCAGGGGCGCGACGCTGCATGGCCGCCTGTAGCGGCGCGATGTAGACGCCGGAGAGCGCTGATGTCACGACGAAAAAGAGGACAAGGGCCAACCCTGCCGGTGACGTAAACAGCGCGCGCACCGTCAGTGGCGCGTCGGGGGCGCCGGCGGCGAAGGGGGTCACGGCGACGATGGCAAAACTCATCAGTCCCGCGCCGATGATCGCCACGGTGGAAAAGCCAAGCCCGGAGCGGCCCCTGGCAAGGCTCGCCGCGCCCATGGCCCCGATCATCGCGCCGATGGCAAACAGCCCGTTTAACGCCGTCCAGACGAGCGGCTCCGCATGGAGCGCGTCCCGTCCGTATAGCGGCACGGCGACGGTGACGGCGGTGGACAGAAAATAAAAAACGCCGACGCCGATCAGCGTCGGGCCGACGCCGCGCGACTGAAACACCAGGCGAAACATGGCGATCGTTTGTGACGCGCCGTTAAAACTCACTTTCAACGTTGGATCGTTTGCGGCCGCATGAGGGGTTCGAAGGGCGGCGATCCATCCGACGCAGGCGGCGGCGACGAGCGCGACGCCGACCCACCGCCCGCCATTCTCCAGAATAATCAGGAGCCCGCCCGCCGTGTAACCGAGCAGAATGAACGTGAAAAGGCCGGCGTTGCACAGCCCGTTGCCGCGCACAAGCTCGTCCGTATGGAGATATTTCGGCATGGCGCCGACACGCACGGGAGAGAAAAACGCTGACTGCGCGCCCATGGCGAACAGCATGGCGATGGCGAGCGCGCCGTTTCCGAATGCAAAGGCCAGCGCGGCGATGCTCATAAGGACGATTTCTGCGAACTTCGTGCGCCGGAACATCATCGACGTTTCGTATTTGTCGGCGAGCTGTCCGGAGACTGACGAAAACAGCAAAATTGCAAGCGGCAGGAGCGCGCCGATATAGGGGATTGCGTTGTCGGCGTCGTCGAAAAAGGGGACGCTGATCAGGCCGGCGGGAATCCCGATCAGCAGCGCCTGGCGCAGGGTATTGTCCGCAAAGGTGCCGAAGGACAGCGCTGTCCACATGGGAAAAAACCGCCGCTGGAAGAACAGCGGCGGCGGCGAGGCGGGTTCGGCCGCGCCGGTCATGCCGCCTGACGGTCCTGGCGGACACCGACGATCGCCGCGGCGGCCCGCCGTGTCCCCGGCGCCGCTCGAAAAACCGCATTTTCCTCTGCTGGCATTATTGGATTCTCGCTCTGTTCGCGGAAAATGGCTATCGGCCGCCCCGGCAATGAAATCAATGGATTGCAACCGCAGGGGCGATGGCTATATACCGCGAAGCCGTCGCGGCGGGGGCGATCTGGTCGCAGCCTGTCGCTTGCCGAAAATTCCCGAGGAGAGGAATACTTCCATGTTCATTTCGCCCGCATTTGCGCAGGCCGGGGAGGCCGCAGCGCCGAACGCGTTTATTCAGCTGGCGCCGCTGGTCTTCATCTTCGTGATTTTTTACTTCCTGCTGATCCGCCCGCAGATGACGGCCCGGAAAAAGCATCAGGCGATGGTGTCCAATGTTCGCCGCGGCGACACGGTCGTGACCGCCGGCGGCATCATCGGCAAGGTGACCAAGGTGCTGGAGGGCGACGAGATCATGGTTGAACTCGCCGACAAGGTTACCGTGCGCGTGATCAAGACCACGCTTTCAGACGTGCGCAACAAACCGGAGCCGGCGGCAAACGATTCCTAGCCGTCCGAACGTTCAGGCGCGCAACGCCAATTGCAAGACCCTAGAGTAATCAACTCATGCTGCAATTCTCAAAATACCAGACCGCCGGGATAATCGGCCTTGTCGTGCTCGGGATATTGTTTGCGATCCCGAACTTTCTGACCGAAGAGACCCGCGACGGGTTGCCGGGTTTCGTTCCGAAGTCGACGATCAATCTCGGGCTGGATTTGCAGGGCGGCTCGTACCTGTTGCTTGGCGTCGACACGGAAAAAGTCATCGACGACCGTATGCGGGCGATCATGTCCGACGTGCGCCGCGAGATGCGTCCGAACCGGGGCGCCGGCCGCGATCGTATCTCGATTGACAGCCTCACTTATGACGACGCGTCGGGCGAAATCTCGTTGCGCGTTGCGAATGCGGACGACTTTGACGATGCGCGCGACCGCGTGCGCGACATTACGCGCAGCGGCGCGGGCGCGCTGGGACTGGGCATCCGACCCTACGCCGTTTCAACCGATAACGGGCGCATTGTCGTCTCGATGACGGCGGAAGCCGAGCGGCAGTTTTCAACCGAGGCGGTGCGCGATTCGATCGAGGTCGTCCGGAGACGGATCGATCCCGCCGGCAACAAGGAAGTCGTGATTGCGCCCCAGGGCGCCGACCGCATCGTCGTGCAGGTGCCGGGGGACGACGATCCCGAGGCCCTCAAGGCGATTATTAACCGAACCGGGCAGTTAACGTTCCACGCGGCGGATCTGACGGTGAGCCCGTCCGACGCCGCGGCAGGGCTTCTGCCGCCGGGCCGCATCATGGTTCCGTTTGCGGAATTCGAAGGTACCGGGCGCGGGCCGATGGTGCTCGTCGAGGCGCCGGAAATTACCGGGGACATGGTGCAAAACGCATCCGCGGGTCAGAACCCTGACGGCGCAGGCTTCCAAATCAATTTCGAGTTCGACAGCCGCGGCGCGCGCCGCTTTGCGGACTACACGCGCAATAATATCGGGCAGGTTTTCGCCATCGTGCTCGATGACGAAATCATCTCGGCGCCGACGATCCAGTCGGCGATCACGCAAGGGTCGGGCCGTATCACCGGCGACTTCTCCGCGCTGGAGGCGTCGGAGACAGCGCTCCTCATTCGCTCCGGCGCGCTGCCCGCAGAGCTGACGACCCTTGAACAGCGTTCGGTCGGCCCGCAGCTCGGCCAGGACTCAATCGAGGCGGGCGCCAAGGCGCTGGTCATCGGATTCGCCGCCGTCATTATCTACATGGTTATCAGCTACGGCCGGTTTGGGATCTACGCCGACATTGCGCTTATTGCGAATGTCATTCTGATCGCCGGCGCCCTGTCTCTCATGGGCTCGACGCTGACATTGCCGGGTATCGCGGGTATCGTGCTCACCATCGGCATGGCGGTTGACGCAAACGTTCTGATTTTTGAGCGCATCCGCGAAGAGCTGGCGGCCGGCAAAACGCCGATCAATGCGGCGGAGACCGGATATCAGAAAGCCTGGTCGGCAATCCTCGACGCAAACGTCACGACGTTTCTTGCCGCGCTCATCATGTTCCAGCTGGGCGCCGGGCCGGTGCGCGGCTTCGCAATCACACTCGCCGTCGGCGTCGCGACATCGGTCTTTACCGCCTACGTTCTGACGCGGTTGCTGGCGGGCGGATACCTGCTGGCCAAGCGGCCGCAACAACTGGCGCTTTAGGGGACGCAAAAAAATGTATCTGAAGCTCGTTCCCTCGAAAACAAATATTCCGTTCATCAAGGTTCGGTTTATCGCGATGCTTTTCTCGGCGGCGCTGATCGTCGGATCCTTCGCCGCTCTCCTCACCATCGGTCTTAATTTCGGCATCGACTTTCGCGGCGGCGTCACGATCGAGGTCACCGACTCCGAGCCGATCGAACTCGACGCGGTGCGATCGACTGTCGGGGAGCTTGGCCTTGGCAATGTGAATGTGCAGGCGATTCGAGACTTCGCCGGGTCGGAACCGGCCGTTGTCGTCTATGTGGAGCAGCAGCAAGTCGAAGCGGTGGAGGCGGATGAGGATGAGGCCACCGCGAACGAAAACGCGCAGCAAGCCGCGGCGGTTGCGGTGCAGAATGCGCTGCGCGCACTGCTCGGCGACGACATGGTCGTCCGGAAAGTGGACGTGGTCGGTCCCACAGTTTCCGGTGAACTGATCCAGAAAGGCGCAACGGCGGTCGCGCTCGCCATCGCCATGATGCTTATCTACATCTGGCTGCGATTTGAGTGGCAGTTTTCCCTGGGCGCCATTGTTGCGCTGGTGCACGACGTGATCATCACCTTGGGCATGTTCGCGGTGACGCAGTTGAAGTTCGAACTCGCCATCATCGCGGCGATCCTGACCATTGTCGGCTACTCAATGAACGACACGGTCGTCGTCTATGACCGCGTTCGGGAGAATCTGCGCAAATACAAATCGAAACCGCTTGCCGAAGTCCTCGACCTTTCCATCAACGATACGTTGGCGCGGACGGTGATGACCTCCGTAACGACCCTTCTGGCGCTGATATCCCTCGCGATCTTCGGCGGCGAAGTGTTGCGCGGTTTCACCCTCGCCATGATCTGGGGCATCGTGATCGGGACCTATTCCTCGATCTTCGTCGCCTCGCCGTTCCTGCTGGCGACGGGCGTCAAGCGCGACTGGTCGAAACAGCCCGCCGCGGCGACGCCGTAAAGTACGACGTCCGGCATTTGAGTCCGGTCTTTACTTTAGACTGTGCCTCATGGCGGCAGGGTTTCTTTTTGTGCGTCAGCGCCGCTAATCGATGCTGAACGGCACCATTTTGACTTTTTTTCCGTCGCCGAAGGTTACCCACCAGCTGAAAAACATCGATTTGCGCAGCTGCGCTTCGACGCCTTTTTCCGGAATCTCAATGTCGCCCTCGCCATCCAGCGTGCGCCAGATCTGACCGTCGTCGAACTGCACGAACAATTTGCCCACATTATTCCGCTTTGCCGCGACGACCGTCGCGATGAAGGGTTGGCCCTTTTGCTTTTTGGTTTCGCGGACGACCTTTTTGCCCGCCACGCTGCCCGTATCGACAATGATGAAACGTCGCTCGCGTTCTTCAGAAGGCTGATCGGGTGAGGCATCGGCGCTCGCGGTGAGCGCCGTTTCGGGCGCCGGCGCCGGGGAGGGCTCGCCGCCCTCAGCAGGGGCCGAAGCGGCTTGTGGCCGCAGGGACGTCGCCAGGGCGTCATAGCATTCCAGGCGCCCTGCGGGGTCTGCGACCTTTGAGCACTGCTCCACAACTTCAGCAATGGAAAGCTCGCTGTTTTCCTGGGCTTGCGATGAGCCGCCGGCGACCATCACAGCGAGGGCCGCCGCCAGTCCCAATGCGCCAAACCCCGTCTTTACTCCGGCGCTGATTTCGCCTGCCATGCCATATACTCCGTGGATGCGCGTGTTGATGCCGCCCAAATCTGCGCCGCATTTTCGCGCTTTTGTCAACATACGTAGTTTTCGCCGCGGCGGCCCCATGCGGCCTTCTGGCCATGATGTATTTGCGCAACAGCAGGCTGGCATTGCGTTAGGCCGGTGGCCCAGATGTTTGACATAACGAAACGGTGATGGAAGGATTTACCCCAAATTCGGGGTGCGCGATCCAAGTTGCCGGTCACCGGCGGTCGACTTGATCCGCTAGTGCCGAGTTTGGGAGGGGCTGCGTAATAAGCCTTTCCTACTTTTTGGGCAACTATTGGGCAGATTAAAATGATCAAAAAAACACACGAGGACTCCGCATTTTTGCGGGGGCTGCTGGCTGCTGGCGTGTCTTCGCTGGCGCTCGGCATAGGGGCGCCGGCGCTGGCGCAAGACGACCAGGTCGACGAAATCGAAGAATTTGACGACCTGGACGATGTTGCAACCGACGACACGATTGTCGTCACCGGTTCGCGGATTGCTAAGGACGTATTTTCGAGTTCGTCGCCGATCCAGGTAATTCTGCCTGACCAGTCTTCGCTGGCTGGCCTTCTGTCAGCGACGGAAATTCTGCAAAGCACCACGGCCGCATCTGGTTCGTTTCAGCTCGGTGACTTCGCATCAGGCTTCGTCTTTGACGGTGGCCCGGGCGCTAACTCGCTTTCGTTGCGCGGTCTTGGTGCGACGCGTACGTTGCTTCTGTTGAACGGCCGCCGCCTAAACCCGTCAGGTACCCGCGGTACGGTTTCGACGGTCGACCTTAACGTCCTTCCGACGGCAATCGTTAAGCGCATCGACATCCTGAAAGATGGCGCATCGTCAATCTACGGTTCTGATGCTGTTGCAGGTGTTGTAAACATCATCACAACGGATGATTTTGACGGTGTGACGATCGACGCTGCAACGCAATTGCCGACCGACGGCGGCGGCGAAGTCTATCGCGGCTCCATCACCGCCGGCTTGACTGGCGATCGCGGTCACATGGTTTCGAGCTTTGAATATTTCAAGCGCGAGCCGGTGCTGCAAGGCCAGCGTGACTGGGCGCGCTGTCCGTTCGAAAACTATCGCGATCCGGACACAGGCGAACGTCTCGACTTGCTTGATACCAACCCCGACACGATCGACGGGCCGAATGGCGAGAAATGTTTCGCGTCTGCAAACCGTTACGTCGTTGTGGTTGCGCCGACACGCCGTGTCGTATTCGATCCAGGCAATGGCGACGATCCGGCGGATCCGGATTGGCGTATTGCGAGTCTCGCGGAACGGAACTTCTTTGACGACGAAGAACTGGGCGCCACGCTCATTTCTCCAGTCGAGCGCTTCACGTTCTCAAGCTTCGGCTCCTATGACATCGACTGGTTCGGCGGCACCACGCTTTTCTACGAAGCGATGGTCAACAATCGTCGTTCAACCAGCAATAGCGGCACGCGTCAGTTCGCGCCGCAATATTCTGGTGCGCATCCGTTGAACCCGTTCACAGATGCATTGTTTGCGCTTCCGCTGACCTTCGTTGATCCGCTTGAGTTCGACGTCGAACTCTGGACGACGCGTTTCGTCGCCGGCGCTAATGGCGTGGTCGGCGATACGGGTTGGACCTGGGATTCGGCCTTTGTTTACGGTCGATCGATGGGCCGTTACGGCAGCCAGATCATTCTCGAAGACCGCGTTGGGAATGCGCTGGATATCGTTGAAACCAGCCCCGGCGTTTTCGATTGCGCCGTTAACGTCAATGCTTTGCCGTTCGGTGAGCCCGACGTTGGCCCCACCTGTGTGCCGCTTGATGCGTTTGCCGCAATTCGGCGCGGCGATGCGCGCTATACGCAGGCCGAGCTCGACTACATCACGGCGTTCGAATACGGTAACACGACGTTCGAACAGATCCTGTTCCAGACCAGCTTCGCAAACTCAGCCGTCTTCTCATTGCCGGCTGGGGACGTCGGTATGGCGATCGGCTTTGAAGGCCGCAAGGACAGCATCGATGACCGTCCGGGCCCGAACGCCGCGGCCGGCAACTCCTGGGGTCTTACGTCTGCGGGCCGCACAGAAGGCAGCGACAACGTTCTCGAAGGTTTTGCGGAGGTTTATATTCCGCTGCTTCGCGACGAGCCCTTCTTCGAGCACCTCAACCTTGAAGGTTCCGGTCGCTACACGAACTACGACAGTGGCTATTCCGGCTGGACCTATAAGGCCGGGATCGATTGGGGTGTTGGTGAAGGCGTCAAAATCCGATCGTCATACGGAACGTCGTTCCGAGCGCCGGCGCTGTTCGAGTTGTTCCTTGGCGGTCAAACGGCCTTCTTCAGCGGCACGGACCCGTGCGACGACTACGGTATTGATGAGCCGCCGGGATCGCCGCGTTTTGTGAACTGTGCGTCTGAAGGCTTGCCGCCAGACTTTGCCTCGTCGTCAACACCGCGGGTTATTACTTTCGGTAACGACACTGGTCGCCTGACGGCTGAAACCTCGCGGGCGATTACAGCCGGCATCATCTACCAGCCGACGTTTGTCGAAGACCTGTCGCTTGCGGTGGACTTCTTTGACATCCGGGTCGACGATCAGGTTGCACGATTTGGCGCAGCCGCGATCTTCGCTGCTTGCTACGACGATCCGCTGTTCCGGACGCCGGGCACGCTCTGCGACTTTGTCAGCGGCCGCGACGCCAACGGCAACGTTGTTGAGATCAACGACTCCTACTTCAACATCAACCTGCAGCACACGCAGGGCTTCGACTTCACGGTTCGATACAGCCGTGACTTTGGCTTAGCCAACATGATCCTTGATTGGCGCGGCACTTGGACGCTGGTCGACGAAGATGAGTTGTTTGACACCGGCGGCGTCGGCGCGGGTCGTCGTGACCTCAACGGCACGCTTGGTGATCCGGAATTCGTCTTTGAAGGCGATGTTCGGTTTGAGCGTGGTCCTTGGACGCTGTTCTATGGAATTGATTTCATCAGTTCACAGGAGGACTACACGTTCAACGGATTGACCCGCGACGGTACGATCTTTGATCTCGATGTGCCGAACTACATGACGCATGCGGTGACGCTGCGTTACGATGTCGACGATACGTTCCAGCTTCAGGCTGGTGTGCAAAACCTCACCAATGAAGAGCCGGACCCGGTGTCTGACGTGTTGAACCGCGTCGGTACGGCGTCGCTGTCGGCTGCGAGCCAGCAGGACCTTATCGGTCGTCGTATCTTCCTGTCGGTGAAGAAAACCTTCTAGTCGACAAGACGACAGCAAGAATGAAAACGGCGGGCTTTGGCCCGCCGTTTTTTGTGCGCCGCAGCGGTGGGCGCAATTATTGCGCGTCGCGGGCGTTTTGCGATTAAATACTGCGCTTTATGGGATAGGTTCGGCGCGCCGACTTGTGGTATGGGCGGCCCAGAAAACAAACCCAGAAAACAACCATTGGAGAAAAAGGAATGACTGCCCTTTTGACGAATTTGCGTAACGCCGTGACCACCGGCGCCGTTTTGTCGCTTGTATTGCTTCTCCTCTACCTGACGGCATGGAGCGGCTCGCTCGACATTGCGTTCTGGCAGTTCTTCTTCCGCTGGCTGCACGTCCTGTCCGGCGTCATGTGGATCGGCCTGCTCTGGTATTTCAACTTCGTCCAGATCCCGCTGATGCCGAGCATCCCTGACGAGCAAAAGCCGGCGATCGGAAAACACATTGCGCCGAAGGCGCTGTTCTGGTTCCGCTGGGGCGCCATGGCGACCCTCGTGACCGGCCTCATTCTCGCTTACCTGAACAATTACTTTGTCAACGTCCTGACCCTTGGCGCCGTAAGCGGCTTCGCCGTGCCGGGGCATACGGCGCTCGGGATCGGCATGTGGTTCGGTATTATCATGTGGTTCAACGTCTGGTTCATCATCTGGCCGAACCAGCAGAAAGCGCTGAACATCGACAACAAGTATCCTGACCTTTCCGCCGACGACAAAGCGAAGGCGGGACGCACGGCGATGCTCTTTTCACGGACCAATACGGTGCTGTCCATTCCCATGCTGTTCGCCATGGTGTCGGCGCAGGGGCTGTTCCGAATCTCCTAAACGGCGGTGGACGCAGCGGCTCATTGCGATGCGCTGTTGCGTCAGCGCGACGAAGACCGGTGGCTGGCGGCGCGTTATGCGCCGCCGCCTTTGCGTCGCCGGCTGACGGCCCTTTACGCCCTTCACAGCGAGTTGCGGCTGATCCCGAGCCGGGTCAGCGAGCCGCCGCTGGGAGAAATCCGCGTCCAGTGGCATCGGGACGCACTGACGGAAATCCGCGCCGGAAAACAGCCGCGGGCGCACCCGATTATCGAAGAGGCGGCGGCGGCCGATATCGCCGCGGAAGCGCTTGCCCCATGGGTCGATGCGGCGGTCGACGCGTCGGCGCGGCCTCTCTATGGCGAAGGTTATGCGGGTGCGGACGATCTCTTCGCCTGGTTGCGCGCGGCGGAGGGGGCGGTTGACGCCGCCGCCGTCGCGATAAGCGGCGGCGACGAAACGCTCTGTATTGTCGCCCAGGAGACGGGCGCGGCGTTTGCCGCCGCGCGGGAAGGCCGCGTGATTGCGCCGGACATTGACTGGAAAGAGCGGGCGGACGCGCTGTGGCGAAAGGCAAAACCGGTCTTGCGCGTTGCGCCGGACCCATGCGCGCCGGCGCTCGCACACCTGTTCCTGACGCCCGCTTATCTAAAACGCGGCGCAGGTATTTTCCCGCTCGTCAAACGCCTGCGCATCTTCAGCGCGGTTGCGTTTGCGCGTTAGCGGCCGGTCAGGTGTGGTGCTCGATATGCTGGTCGACGAGCGCTGTGTTGTAGGCCTGAAGCGCTTTGACGCGAGACAGATAGCCGATCACATTGTCCGGCTCATCGGCGTCGACAACGGGCAAACCATACTCCTGAGAATCGGTCAGCCGCGCCAGGGCTTCGCCGAGGGAGTTCCTGTCGACGAGGCGCGGCGCGTCTTTTGATAATGGCGCCCCCGGCGGCATTTTTTCCATGACGTCGCGCACGCGGATCGTTTGCAACAGGACGCCGTGCGGGCCCTCCGACAAATCATAGCCGCGCCGGCCCAGCTGCCAGTGGAAGAACGACTTTCCGCAAAGCCATTGGGTGATCAGCGTCGCAATGGCGACCGCCACCATGAGTGAGATCGTGATGCCATATTCGCCGGTCAGTTCGAACACGATCAGGGTCGTCGATATTGGCGCGCCGAGAATGGCGCCGGCCGCCGCCCCCATGCCGATCATGGCGTAGTAAACCGGGCTCGCCGTCGCTTCGGGAAAGAACTGGCCGAGCGCTGCGCCGTAAGCGGCGCCGGCAAACGCGCCGATGACAATGCCGGGCGAGAATACGCCGCCGCCAAATCGGCACGACAGCGTAACGGCCGTGGCCGCCGCTTTCATGACAACCAGCATGATCAATGCAAGGATCGTATATTCGCCGGCGAGCGCGTTGGTAACCGCTTCATACCCGACGCCGAAAACTTCCGGATAGAAGGCGCCGATCAACCCCACGATCAGGCCGCCAAGGGGCGGCAAAAACAGATAGGAAAGGCCGATCCGGTCGGCCCGTTCGCGCACTTTTTCCGTGAGGTTTTCCGTTGCGAGCAGGAACGCCGAGGCGATCAACCCGCATAAGACGCCGAGCAGGGCGGCCAGCGGCACATCAATGGTGTGAACCGCGCCATAGGCCGGCGGCGCGAAGGCGGGAAAGTCGCCGAGATGAATGCGGGTTACGATCGCCGACGCAACGCTCGCCGCTGCGATTGGTCCGAATACGGACAATGCATAGTTGCCCATGATCACTTCAAGGGCGAAGAGGACGCCGGCGATGGGCGCGTTGAAGCTCGCCGACACGGCCGCGGCCGCGCCGCAGCCGAGAAGCGCGCGGCGCTGCTTGGCGGTGAAGCCCATATGGCGGTCGAGAAAGGACGCGATGGTTGCGCCGAGATGGACGGCGGGGCCTTCGCGCCCGGCGCTGGCGCCGGAGCCGAGGGATGCCGCGGAAACCGCCGCCGCTGCGAGGCCCGCCCGCAGCGAGACGCGTCCGCCGCCGACGGCGCGGGCCTCGATCACATCGGAAATCCCGTGCGCGCGGCCTTTTTTGAGCCATTTAAACCGGTCCGCGAAAAACAGCATGGCGCTGACCGCGACGCCGCCGATGATCGGCGCCGCCCAGGCGCGGAAAAAATTGAGACGTTCCGCGCCGCTGACGACGCCCGCCTCGTCGGCGCCGAACGCCAGCGTCGAAACGATATCGATGACCCATCGGAAGAGGATGACCGCATACGCAACGGCGATGCCGATCAATATGGCGAACAGCCAGACCCGCCACACGTCAAATCTTGCCGCGCGCCGCCGCACTCTTCGCAGATAAACGAGAAGGCGCGCAACCTTCCGGGTCATGACGTTTCGCCTTGCCGTTTAAGGGAAATCCTTCATATCAGCATTCGCCGCGCAGTCTAAATGTCACGATATGATTAACGCAGCATTCATCCTGCTTTGGCAGACTCTAACGGAGAGTTTTTCGAAAACCAGAGCAGGCAATATCATGGCGGCATCAACGTCGGCGGCGACCCGCAATCAGGGCGACAAGATCGATCCGAAGCGCGCGCAGGCGGCGCTCAGCCGGTGGCGGCGCGCCGTCGCCGAGGCGCTGGGGCAGGATCCCGGCGCGCCGCTGGATCAACCGGATCGGCGCCTGCTGATGCTGCGCATTTTCGGTTCGACCCGGCGTCTTGCCGAGCTGTGCATGTCTCATCCCGCTGCGGCAGCGGCAGCGTTGACGGAAGGGCCGTCTGCGGTCATCGCAGAGGCGGCGCGCGATCTCGCTGCGCTGGACGGCGGCGTCGGCGGTCCCGACGTTCTTTATGCGGCGCTCGCGCCGTTGAAGAACCGCGCGGATATCGCCCTTGCAATCGCCGAGCTTGGCGGGCGCTGGAGCGTCGCCGAGGCGACGGCGGCGCGGGTCGACTTCGCCGAGCGCCTTGTGGAAACGGCGCTCCGATGGCTGGTGCGCGCGGCGGTCAAACGGGGCGAGCTGACGGTTGCCGACGAAAAGAACATGATGGCCGGCGTCTGCGCCGTTGCCGGCGGGGATTTCGCCCATGAAGACCTCGCTCCTTACGGCCCGCTGGAACTCTTCTTTCTCTATGACGAAGCGGCTTTCCCGGGGCCGGCGGCCCGCGGCGCCGACCGGGTGTTCGTTCGCGTGGGCGCAGAGCTGCGCGAAGCCTTTGAAGGCAAACCCGGCGACTATGCGCTCTTTGCGTTGAAAACGCCGCTTGGTTCCGGCGTTGGCGGCGCTGGGTTCGCAGACAGCGTGGCCCGCGCCCGCAAAAACGCCGAAGGGCCGCAAAGCCATGCGTTCCGAAGCTGGCTTGCAACGGCGCGCATTGTCGCCGGCGACCGTTCGGCAGGCGGCGCCTTCCTTGAGGAGATCGAGGACAAGGTCTGGGGCGGCGCGCCGATCCTGAACGATGAATTGCGCGCGGCTCTTGAAAAGGAAAGCGATGATCCGCGTGCGGCGTTTCGCCGTGTCGCAGAGCTTTGCCGTATCGCCATTGGCGGCGCGCGCCCGGTGTTTCGCACGGCCTCCGCCCGTGAGGTGTTTGAAACGGCGGCTGCATCCAAAGCCATCAGCGCGGACGCTGCGCGTCGTCTGGTTGCCGGCGAGGAGCTGGCCCACCTTGTCGTTTCACGCGCCCAGATGATGAAGGGCGGGGCGGCGATGGACGTCGTTCGCGACGACGAACAGGAAGGTCTGGCGTGGCTGTGCGGTTACGCCGACTATGAATCGATCGCGGCGGCGCTCGACGGCGCGCGCATTGACGCGCGCAATACGCTTGCGCGCATGATCCGCGGCCCGCAGGTTGAGATTGAACGCTACCGCTCGGACAATGAAGACGCTCAGGATGCTGACAAGCTGGAAGATCTCGGCTTCGCCAATGGCGAGAGCCTCTCGGTGGCCGTTGACGGCTGGGCGCGCCGCGCCGCGGAAGATGGCGGCGACAAGCGCTTTTCGGCCCTGGCGCCCGGCCTCCTGACGGGGTTCGGCGAAACGCAACGGCCAAATCGCGCCGTGCGCCTGTTCGACAAGCTGGTTTGCCTGGCTGAAAACAAGGCGGATCTTTTCGCAATGGTGTCCGAGACGGCGCCGCAGCGCGAACCGCTTATTGACGCGCTGGGCTGTTTTTCCGGCGCCATCGAACCGCTGACGCAGACGCGCGCCGGCGTCGCCGCGTTCTTCGAGCGACCCGGCGCGGAAACACCGCAGTCGGGCGCCGAGTGGCTGACGCGATACACGCCGCCCAAGATCGAAGGCGAAAAGTCGCTTGATGATTATGTCGCGTGGCGGCGCGATGTTATTGCGCGGGTCGCCTTGTGCGCCTCCGGCGGTGCGACGTCTTTCGACGCCGCGGCGGAGGCGCTGGAGGCGGTTCATATTCGCACGCTTTCCGATGTGTTTGACTTTGCGCGCGCAACCGCGCCCGCTGACGAAGGCGGCGCGGCCGACAGGATTGCGCTCCATGTCTTTAATGGCGCCGGCGCCCATTTGCCGGGCAATGCAACCTGCATGGGGTTCATTGCGGAAGACGATCTCGGAGAAGCAGGAGAGGCCTTTGCGCAACGCTATATGGGGCTGCTTGGCGACTTCGGCAGCGGCGTTTTCGCGATTACGCCTGATGTCTCTCATCGTCCTTCCGGCGTGAGCGGGCCGATTGCGCCGACGCTGAAGGCCTTTAAATCCTATGTGCAGTCCGAAGCGGTTGCCTATGACCAGATCATGCTCGGGCGCGCCCGCGTTGTCGCCGGCGCCGAGAGCATTGCCGAGAATGCGCGCGAGGCGCTTCGCGGCGCCGTTTCCGGCGGGCGTCGCGCCGACATTCTGTTCCGCGATCTCGATCGCGCGCGGGCCCAGAAAATGCGTCGTGAGCGCGCGACCTCCGATTGGGATATCGATCGCCTCGAAGGCGGCCGCGTCGATGTTGAACTCGTTGTCAGCACGCTGGTCTATCGCCACGCCTCCGCTCATCCCGCGGTTCAGAGCGAGAATGTTTACGAAGCGATTGACGCCATGGCCCGCGCCGACCTTATTCCCGAAGATACGGCGCAGGCGCTGAAATCTGCCCGCGCATTCTGGACGCGGATGCAGACGGTTCGCACGCTCGCCCAGTGGACCGATCCGGTGGCGACGCCGATCCGCCCGCGTTTCGGCAAGTTGATTGCGCGCGCGGCGGGCGTCGACAAGTTCGAGCAGGTGCGCCCGATCATGCGCGGCTACGCCGACGACGTCTCGCGGTTTTATGCGCAACTCGTGCTTGGGCGGCCGTCGCTCAGCGTCGTCACGCAACAGGCGGGTTAGAAATTCCGCTCATTCCGGCGGAAGCCGGCGCGCGGTGCTTCATGTCAGTTTGCGCCTGATGCGCAAGATTTGAATCCAAACCCCGCTCATTCCCGCGGAAGCGGGAATCCATTCGACGGCTGTTATGGATCCCCGCCTTCGCGGGGATGAGCGGTGATAGAAATGTGCGCAAAGACTATGGCGTGCTAATCGCGCGTGACCCGCCGTAAAACATAAACCCGCAGCGCCGAGGCAAGCCCCGGCGGCGGGTTCTGTTTCAGCCGGTCGCGATCAACGCGGTCGATCAGGCTTGCGAGGCTGCGTCCGTCAGTCTCGGAAAAGTCGTCGAGCGCCGCCCAGAATTCCGCCTCCAGGGCAATGCTGGTGCGGTGACCTTTCAAGGTGACGGAGCGTTTGCGCATAAAAAAAGCGAACCGGCCGGCGAGGAGCCCCCATACGCCGCCGGTTCGCCGCCGTAAACCAAGGCCTCAGCGGGCCTTGATGGCGTTCCTTAATTCTTTGTCCAGTCGTCCAGCCCGTGGGCCCGGATTTTCGCGGTCGCGAGCGCGACGCCATCGATTATCCCGGCCATATGGGAGACCGCTTCCGGGTCTGCATTCGACAGATCGGACCCGAGGGCGCTGTAAAGCGTTTCGATATCCACATTGTTGGCGAACAGGAATTGCGCCAAGAGGAGGCGCGTCTGGCTGTCCGACGGCTTGGCGTCACTCATGATGGTCGTTCCTTTTCCCAGATCGTTGTCTCAAATTCTAACACCGGCGCTGATGCGCCCCACCAGAAACAGCAAATTTCGGTCCACCGGCCGGCGCGACGGCTGACGGACGGCAATTCATACGCTGCGTCGCCCCGCCATGACGCGAAAATGCAGGCGTCATGACGCGATTTCTCGTGAATCCTGTGTAAGGATCGGCCTAAATCTGCCCCGTGCTGCGGGCGTCGCACAGAGGGAATGCGGTCGTGAAAAAAACCGAAAAAATCGAAATCAGGGTCTCGCCGGAGGAAAAAGAGGCGTTGTCCACCGCATCGCGGTCCGAAGGCCGGACCGCGAGTGAGGTCCTGCGGGAATATGTAGGCCGTTACGTAAAGGCGGCCGCGGCGAAGTCCGCGGCGCCGGCAAAGGAGAAGAAAATGTCCTGGATCAGCAAAATAGCCTATGTGGCGCTCGGCGCCGCCGTCAGCGTGCCGGCCACCATGTACGCCGCCGCCGGCGACGACCCGGCGATGCAGAGTTTCGAAATTCGCGTCGATCTTGAGGAAAATCCGGGCCAGCAGGACCGGGCCTTTTATCGCGCGAAAACGCGCATTCCGCTTAATCGATCCGAACCGACAATCCTCGACATGCCGTCGGGACAGTCCGGCGGGTATCAGATCGCCATTATCAAGGAGAAAAACGCCGACGACACTTACCGGTTCGTCTTTGAAATCTGCCGGGCGAGCGATGACGGCTGTTCCACGATCGCCGCGCCGGGCATCGTCACGGCGTTTGGCGGCGACTCAGGGCTAAGCCTTGGCGGCGCTCACGATGTCAAGATCGATATCAATATTGACTCGTACGACTCCTGACAGGACTGCCGCGATGACGGGCGCCGTTACTGCGGCTTGATCATTTTCGCCGGCTGCACGATCCGGTCATAGTCGGCCTCGCTGACAAAACCGAGTTTCACCGCTTCCTCGCGCAAGGTCGTGCCATTCTTGTGGGCGGTCTTGGCGATCTTGGTGGCGTTGTCATAGCCGATCTCCGGCGCAAGCGCCGTCACCAGCATCAGCGACCGGCCCATCAATTCCTCGATCCGATCCTCGTTTGCCGCGAGGCCGACCACGCATTTCTCGGTGAAGGACTTGGCGCTGTCGGAAAGAAGACGAATTGATTGCAGGGTGTTGTACGCGATCACCGGCTTGAAGACGTTGAGTTCAAAATGGCCCTGGCTGCCTGCGAAGCTCACCGCGGCGTTGTTGCCCATGACTTGCGCGCACACCATGGTCAACGCTTCGCACTGGGTCGGGTTTACCTTGCCGGGCATGATCGACGAGCCGGGCTCGTTCTCGGGCAGGGAAATTTCTCCAAGGCCGGAACGCGGCCCCGATCCCAAAAGGCGAATGTCGTTGGCGATCTTGAAGAGGCTGACGGCGACTTCGTTCAGTGCGCCATGGGCTTCCACCATGGCGTCGTGCGTACCGAGCGCTTCGAACTTGTTCGGGGCGGTGACGAAGGGCAGTCTCGTATAGGCTGCGGCTTCCTCCGCGAATTTCTCCGCAAAGCCGACCTTGGCGTTGATGCCGGTGCCGACCGCCGTGCCCCCTTGTGCAAGAGCGTAAAGGCGCGGCAGCACGGCTTCGACGCGCTCGATGCCGTTCGCGGTCATCTGTACGTAGCCGGAAAATTCCTGGCCCAGCGTCAGCGGCGTTGCATCCTGAAGGTGCGTGCGTCCGATCTTGATGATGTCTTTGAACGCTTCGGCCTTGTCGTTGAGCGCGTTGCGCAACGTTTGCAGCGCCGGGACGAGCCGGTGAACGATTTCCTCCGCCGCCGCGATATGCATCGCCGTCGGGAACGTATCGTTCGAAGACTGGCTGCGATTGACGTGATCGTTCGGATGCACCGGATCTTTCGATCCGATCTTGCCGCCGAGGATTTCAATCGCCCGGTTCGACACGACTTCGTTGGCGTTCATGTTTGACTGGGTGCCCGATCCCGTCTGCCACACGGAAAGGGGGAAATGGTCGTCCAGCTTCCCTTCAGCGACTTCGCCGGCGGCCTGCGCGATGGCCTCGCCGATTTTCGGGTCGATATTGTCGAGGGCGATATTGGCGAGCGCCGCGGAGCGCTTGACGACGCCGAGGGCCCGGATCAGGGGCGTCGGCATCGTCTCGACGCCGATGGGAAAATTGATCAGCGACCGCGCCGATTGCGCGCCGTAATATTTGTCGGCGGGCACGGAAAGCTCTCCGAAACTGTCGGTTTCCTTGCGGAATTGCGCCATATTCGGCGGCCCTTTCTAGAAATTTGTTGGCGTCGGTTCTGTTCATTGGAGGGACGTTATTTTTTGCGGAAGGCGTCGAGGCTGACAATGTCGGCACCGTCTTTTTCTTTGTTGTCCGAATCGGTTTCACCGGCGTCGGTCGTCCCGTCCTTTTCGGCTTCGATGTCTGCGTTGTCATCGCTCGGCGCATCGCCGTCCTCATCCTCGACGGGCTCAAAACGCAGGCCGAACTGAACGCTCGGATCGGCGAAACTGGTGACGGCGGCGAATGGAATCTCAAGGCGCGCTTCCTTGCCCTTGAACCAGAGCGTTACGCCGAAACCGTCATCGTCAATCGTCAGCTGTTCAAACTGATGCTGCAGGACGATGGTCATGCGCTCGGGATAATCATCCAGGAGAAACTGCGGAATGGAAACGCCCGGCGCGCCGGTGAGAAACTCGATGTAGAAATGATGTTCGCCCGGCGCGTCGCCCACATCGGCGACAAGCGCGAGGACGTCGCGCATCAGGTAGCGCAACGCGCGCTGCATCATGAAATCGTAGTCGAGTTCGACGTCGTCGCTCACAGCCCGTGTCCCAGACCCGTTAACCCTCAGCGGGCCTATTTAGCGCCGCCGCGCGGCAAACGCCACAGCCGTTCCGGCGCCTGGCCCCGCGAGGGTGGCGCACGCCTTGTGGATATTCGGCGAGCGAACCCCAAAATGGCGTCTCCGATGGTGGAAAAAAGTCCCGGCTTCTGGCGCCAGGCGCCGGCCCGTGGCCGAAGGGCCGCCACGCAAAAAATGACCGAAGAGCCGCCGCCATCAAAGAAAAGTGGGAGCTTCTGTTGCCAGGTGCTCCCGAACCCCGCCTGACCTTGGAAGGGGTCAGGACTTAATAAGCGAGTCTACTCAGCCGCATTAAGCAGCAAGAGCGAACTCTTCCGAATTGTTGTCATTAGCAACTATTCAGTTTAGCCAAATAACGGAGGCAAACCGGGCGAAAACATCGTCTTTAGACGTCCGTCGATCCTATTTCGGCCCCGCCGCAATTCCCGCCGCACAACTCTGACGGGAACTCTGGTGGAGCCGCCGGGTACCGCCCCCGGGTCCGAGCCGCTTATTACACGCGTCATTTATCGCCATAGCCCGCGAACGGGCGAACTCAATATAGGAAGAATGCGTAAATTATTGAAGACCTTTGGTGAAATCGGTTTTTGGCGGAAAGTGTCAACATTTTGTAATAACTATGCATTATGTGCGCCGGGGCGTGCTGCGGCAGCTTAAGAGGCGACGGTGACGGTCATGGAACCCATTGATTTCAGGAAGTGGCGCAAGTCGCTCGACATGTCGCAAAAAGACGCCGCCCATATTCTCGGCCTCAAACGGCGCATGATCCAGTATTACGAAAAGGGCGAACGCGACGGGGAAAAAGTCAAAATTCCGCGCTCCGTTCGGCTGGCCTGCTACGCCATCTCCAACGGCGTCGCCGATTATCACGGGCCCCACCGCAAGGTGCAGATGATCGAAAAAGAAGGCGACTAGGGCGCGCTTCTTCAACGCCTGTCTTAAATTCTGCAACGCTGGAAAAACCGCCCGTGACGCGGCGCGGGGACTTGCTATGCTGGCTGCCGATTTCAACCGATTCGGCGATACCCATGCGGCAATATCACGATCTCCTCCGGCGCGCCCTTAACGAAGGCGATCAACGCCTTGACCGCACCGGCGTCGGCACGCGCGCGGTCTTCGGCCACCAGATGCGTTTCGATCTGGCGGACGGCTTTCCCCTGCTGACCACCAAGAAACTCCACACGAAATCAATCGTACACGAACTGATCTGGTTTCTCGCAGGCGATACGAACATCGCCTATCTGAAAGAAAACGGCGTTTCGATCTGGGATGAATGGGCTGACGAGAATGGCGACCTTGGCCCGGTCTACGGCAAGCAGTGGCGATCGTGGGCCGCCCCGGACGGACGCTCCATCGATCAGATCGCTTGGGTCGTTGACGAAATCAAAAAGAACCCGTCGTCGCGGCGGCTTGTGGTCAGCGCGTGGAACCCGGCGGAACTCGGCGATATGGCGCTCGCGCCCTGTCACTGCCTCTTTCAGTTCTTCGTCGCCGACGGCCGCCTGTCGTGTCAGCTCTATCAGCGCTCTGCGGATATTTTTCTCGGCGTCCCGTTTAACATTGCGTCTTATGCGCTGCTGACCGAAATGGTCGCGCAGGTTTGCGGCCTCAAACCGGGAGAGTTTGTGCACACGCTGGGCGACGCGCATCTCTATTCCAATCATGTCGAACAGGCGCAACAACTGCTCGCGCGGACGCCGGGGCCGTTGCCGCAATTGTGCCTGAACCCTGCTATTACGGATGTTTTTGCGTTCCGGTTCGACGATATCGCTTTTGAAAATTACGAAGCGCAATCGACCATCAAGGCGCCGATCGCCGTATGAGTTTTCGCATTCGCGACGCCGCCCCTGGCGATGAGGCGACCATTCTGGGCTTCATCAGGGAACTCGCCGAGTATGAAAAGCTTGCCCATGAAGTGACAGGGACGCAGGCGGATCTCACCAAAACCCTGTTTTGCGCAAACCCGAAGGCCCACGCCCTGATTGCCGAGGACGATGACGGGCCGTTCGGTTATGCCCTCTACTTTTTCAACTATTCGACATTCCTGTGCCGGCATGGCCTTTATCTGGAAGACTTGTATGTTCGCGAAAGTCGGCGCGGATGCGGCGCCGGCAAGGCGTTGCTGGCGCGCCTTGCAGAGATTGCGCAGGCCAATGATTGCGGCCGCATGGAATGGTGGGTGCTCGACTGGAATGCGCCGTCAATTGAGTTTTACAAATCCCTCGGCGCCGAGGCCATGGACGACTGGACCGTGTACCGATTAACGGGCGAGGCGCTCTCCCGGCTGGCGCGGGAAAGCGGGGCGCCCTCATGAAACTTGCCCTCGTTGTTGCGGTCGCGCGAAACGGCGTCATCGGCGGCGACGGAGCGCTGCCCTGGCGGATCAGCGACGACCTCAAATGGTTCAAGCAAAATACCATGGGCAAGCCGGTGTTGATGGGGCGAAAGACCTTTCACTCCATCGGCGGGGCGTTGCCCGGACGCGACAACATCGTGCTGACCCGCGACCCTGAGTTTGCCGCGGCGCGGGTTTTCGTGGCTCGTTCGCTGCAAGGCGGTCTCGCGCTCGCGGCGGCGTGCGCATCGACCCGCGGGGCCGACGAATATTGCGTCATCGGCGGCGGCGACATTTACGTTCAGACGATCGCCCGGGCCGACCGCATTTATCTTACGCGCGTAGACGCCGAACCGGCGGGGGACGCCTTTTTTCCGGCGATCGAGCCGGGCCAGTGGCGTGAAAGCCCGGTCGGCGGCTGCGAGAAATCCGACAGAAACGAGCACGCTTGCGAGTTTGTCATCCTCGACAGGGTTGGCGCGTAGCTGCGAAAATCGCTCGATTTTGAGGAAAAAAGGCGAGATTTACGTAACATTTAGGACGATAGGTTCGTTTCCGGGGTGCGAATCGCCGCCATTCAGCGGCTATGATGCGGGACCGCGCGGCGTCCCGCGCGCGTAAAAGACGGTAAAGGAGGGGGACTTATGAGGTTTCACGTTTCTGCATTCGTTGCGGGCGCGGCGGCGAGCACGGTGTTTTGCGCCGCCGCCGCGGCGCAGTCTTTCAATGTCGCCTGCGTAAAGGGCGCGGACGAGCGCACCATCGAAATCGTTTCCCCGGGACTCGTCGGCGCCACATGCGACGTGCAATACGCCCGCGCCGGTGGCATGAAGACGCCTTACCACGCAAACAATTCAGCGACGTTCTGCGAAGAGAAGGCCGGTGAAATTGTCGCCGGTCTGATCGGCTCCGGATTTGCCTGCGGACCGGTCGGCGGACCGCTCACGGCCGAGGCGCGTCCGGCCCCCGCAACGGAAAGTCTTTCGGAACCGGAACCCGCTCCGGCGCTGGCGTTTGAAGCAACGCCGGAGCCGGTGTTGCAGGCGAGTGAAATCGCAGCGCCTGTTGAGGAACCGGCTGAGACGACCGCCGCTGAAGATCTCGCGCCGCAAGAGGACATCGTCGACGTCGCCGAAGCAAGCGTCGCCGCGCCGGCGGAACCGGAGCCGCTTCTCGGCGCAGCGCCGATTGAGGAGCCGTTCCCTTCCGCAACTGCACCCGAGGAAGTATTTGAGGCCGCTCCGCTTGAGCCGATCACTGCTGAGGATGCAGCGCCGGAAGCTCTCGATACGGAGGATGTGTTGGCGCCGGTCGCCGATGCGCCGGAGGGCTCAGAGGGCGTTGAGACGGATACGGCGGTATTGACCGAAACAGACATGCCGGCCGTTGCG
Organism: Hyphococcus sp.; assembly: GCA_028281665.1. GTDB lineage: Bacteria > Pseudomonadota > Alphaproteobacteria > Caulobacterales > Parvularculaceae > Hyphococcus. The sequence goes on along the minus strand of JANQJK010000006.1, from coordinate 131,666 downwards.
ACCCGCGGTCCCGCCACGCTTGCGGGCGATGACCTCGAAGAATTGCAGCGCCTCGCCGAACCCATTCCGTCCGGGCGCCTCGTCGGCGCCGCTCCGGCGCCGGGGCCGGTGGCCAGCGCGTCCGATCAAACGGTTTCCCATGCGACGCAGTCGCCGGCCGGCGGTGCGTCACCGGCGGCGACGACGCCGACGCCCGCAGCGATCGTTGCAGCGGCGCCCGCGCAGCCGAAGTCCGCGCGCCCGTCACGCCTGCGTGACCCGGAGGAGGTCATTGTCGCAACGCTGAACGCCCAGGCAGCGGCCTGGAACGAAGGCAATCTTCAGGCCTTCATGGAAACCTACTGGAACGACGACGATCTGAAATTCGTCTCCGGCACGGCGATCACCAAAGGCTGGTCGCCGACCATGAAGCGTTACCGCGAGCGTTATGCGGACGAAGCGGGGCTCGGTCAGTTGTTTTTTGAAAAAACCGACGTGGAAATGGTCACGGACGATGTCGCCGTCGTTACGGGGCGTTTCAACCACGTCAAAGACGAAGAGGCGTCAAGCGGCGTTTTTACGCTGGTGATGAAGCGCGTGGGCGGCGTGTGGCGCATCGTTCACGATCACACGGCCGGGGACGCCCCTAAGACTCAATAGCGGCGCCGATCTGTGCGGCAAGCGTCCTGAAATCGTCCGCCGCCGGATGATCCGCGCCGGCAAGCGGCGTTCCCGCGTCGGAGGCAATGCGCAGATCCGGGTATAACGGCAGCGCGCCAAGAAACGGGGCGCCGAGCGCAGCGGCGGCTTTTTCCGCGCCGCCTTCGCCGAAAAGGTAATTGCGTTCGCTCCCCGGTGTCGCTTCCAGCCACGCCATATTCTCGACAACGCCGAGGATCGGCACGTTGGTTTTTCTGAAAAGCTCAACGCCGCGGCGCACGTCCGCCAGCGCCATCTCCTGGGGCGTCGATACGATCACGGCGCCGGAAAGGCGTTTTGTCTGAATGAGCGACAAATGCGCGTCGCCCGTTCCGGGCGGCGTATCGACGATCAGAACGTCAAGGGCCCCCCACGCCACGTCGCGCATCAACTGCTTGAGCGCGCCGGTCACCATCGGCCCGCGCCAGGCGAGGGCCTGTTCCGGATCGACGAGAAAGCCGATGGACATCACGGCGACGCCATGGGCCTTTATGGGCTGAATTTTTCCGTCGACCATCTCGGCCTTGCCGCTGACGCCGAAGAGCGTCGGCGCGGACGGTCCGTAAATGTCGCCGTCGAGAAAGCCGGTTCTCTTGCCGGCGCGGGCAAACGCGACGGCGAGATTGGCGGCGACCGTCGACTTGCCGACGCCGCCCTTGCCCGAGGCGACCGCGATAATGGTTTTTACCTCGCCAAGGGCGTCGGACTCCACCTGCGGCGTTCGTTTCAGACCGAACGGATTGTCATGGCCGCCGCGCGGCTGCGCCGGCGCCGCCGGGGCCGCGCTGTGTGCCGTTGCAACGGCGGAAACGGACGAAACGCCGTCAATGCCCGATGCGGCGCCCTTCGCCGCCGACAGCATTTTCTCCGCCGCGGATTGTTCCTCCCGGCTGATTTCCAGTGCGAACCGCACGCGTCCGTCCGGGTCGGCCGTCAGCGCCTGAACCGCGCCGGATGTTACAATGTCCCTTCCATCCGGGCGCTTTACTGTGGAAAGAGCGTTGCGAACGCGTATCAGCAGGGGTTCGGTCAATTTTAGTCCTTGTTTTTCCTGAAAAAGCGAGGCCCGCGCGTTGCGCGCCGCAAATTCGGTGACATATATAGCCCCGCGCCGCGCCGGGCCAATGCCCTGGCGTGCGGCGGACTTTAACAAGAGAGGCTCAATGCCCTGGCAAGATAATTCCGGAAACAACAATCGCGGACCATGGGGTCAGCCGCCGCGCGGTGAAAATGGAAGCGGCAAAAATCAGGGCGGCGGGCGCGGTCCCGGCGATCCGCCCGATCTCGAAGATCTCCTGGAGGCCTCGCGGCGCCGGTTGCGCCGGGCGTTCCCGCGCGGCGGGGGCGGCAATGGCGGCGGCGGGGGCGCTGGATTGCCCTTCAGCCCGAAACTGTTCGGGCTTATCGCAGCGGCCGTTCTGGCGCTCTGGCTCTTTTCCGGCATCTACCAGGTCAATCCCGGCGAGCGCGCCGTTGTGACGACCTTCGGCAAGTTTTCTCAGATCGAGGCCCAGGGCCTCAAATGGCGCATCCCGTTTCCGGTGCAGGCGGTCGAGATCATCTCCGTTGACGAGGAACAGCAAACGGAGATCGGGTTTCGCGGCCAGGCGACAAGGAGCGCCGAGGCGCTGTCCGAGAGCCTCATGCTCACCGGCGACAAGAACATTGTCGATGTCACGTTCTCGGTGAACTGGAACGTCGACACGAGCCCAGCGCCGGAGGGCGAACTGCCGGGCCCGGCGAAATTCGCATTCAACATTGAGGAGCCGCAAAATGTCGTGCGCGCCGTCGCCGAGGCGGCCATGCGCGAGGTTGTGGGCGGCAATACGCTGGAGCCGCTGATCACGTCGGGCCGCGATCTCGTGCAGGAGCAGACGCGTGAGCTGATGCAGGAAGCGCTCGACTCCTATAACAGCGGCGTCCGGATCATTCGCGTCAACTATCGCCGCGCAGACGCGCCGCCCCAGGTGCGCGAAGCGTTCCTCGACGTCTTTAACGCGGGCTCGGAGGCCGAGCGAAAGGTCAACGAGGCGCAGCGCTACTACAACGAGAAGATTCCGCTGGCGCGCGGTGAAGCGCAGAAAATTCTGGAAGACGCCGCCGCCTATGCGGCGCGGGTAACGGCGGACGCCCGCGGTCAGGCGCAACGCTTCAACCAGATCTACGATGAGTATCGCCAGGCGCCGTCGGTAACGCGCCAGCGCATGTATCTCGAAACCGTGGAATCGGTCCTTGCCGATATGAACAAGATTGTCATCGAGGACGACGCGGGCAGCGGCGTTGTGCCGTATCTGCCGCTCAACGAATTGAACCGCCAGTCTCAGCGCAGCGGAGGGACGCAATAATGAACAGGCTTTTCGGTCCCGGTCTTGTCATCGGCGCAATCGCCGTTGTGCTGATTCTCAATGTGTTTCTCTTTACTGTCGGCGAGCGCGAACAGGCGATCGTGCTGCGGTTCGGCGATCCGGTGCGGATTGCGCCGGACGCAGGCCTGAAGGCGAAACTGCCTATTGAAAACGTCGTCAAGCTCGACAAACGCAATCTCGAATATGATCACAGCGCCCAGGAGATCTTTACGGTCAATCAGGAGCGCCTCGTCGTCGACGCGTTCGTTCGCTACCAGATCATCGAGCCGCTTCGATATTACGAAAGTTTCCGCGCCGGCGCCGGCGACAGTCAGCGGGCCTTGCGGGGCGAAGGGGAAAAGCGTCTCGCCGCTGTTCTTGAAAGCGCCCTGCGTGCAGTGCTCGGCGAGGCGACCGACATCGAAATCATTCGCGATCGCCGCGCCCAGCTGATGCAGGCCATCAATGCATTGATGGCGGAAGAGGTTCGCAAATTCGGCGTGCGGATCATCGACGTAAAAATCCGCCGGGCCGATTTCCCGACGGAAAACGAAGATGACGTTTATCAACGCATGCGGTCGGAACGTCAGCAAATCGCTCAGCGCATACGGGCCGAAGGCGACGAACAGAAACGGCGGATCGAGGCTCAGGCCGACCGCCGCGAGACAGAAATTCTCGCCGACGCCAATCGTCGGGCCCTGGAAATCAAGGGCCGGGCCGACGCCGCCCGCAATTGCATCTTTGCCGGCGCCTATGACGGGGTGCCGGTGCGCATTACCGAAGAAACCATTGACGCGGCGGTTGCAGGCGACGACGAGACGCCGGCGGCGGAGGGCGAAGACGAGCAGCCGACAGCGGCCGAGGCCGCGGCCGGCGCGCTGTCGACGGGCGTTCAGACCGAGGCCAACGCAGCGATTATCGGATGTGAATTCCTGCCGGGCGGACAACGCGATCCGCAACGGGCGGAGTTTTTCGCGTTTTACCGTTCCCTCGACGCGTACCAGGTTGCCCTCAAACAGGGCGAGACCACGATCCTGCTCAGTCCGGATTCGGAATTCTTCCGCTATTTCAGAGACTTCGAGGCTCGTAACTAGGCGTCGCAAAATCCCTTCCGTGTATCGGAGCTGCGCTTGTCACCGCGCTGCTTTGCGTTAACTTATCGCCGGTATTGTCGTGGGGAATGGTGTGAGGCCGCTATGATTCATCGGGATTTCGGACGGATTTTCAAAGCTGCGGCGGTCGGCGCGGCGCTGGTGCTGGCGCCGGCGGGCGGGGCGGTTGCGCATGACCCGTCGCACAATCTTCCGGCGCTCGTGAAAAAGCTGTCCCCGGCGGTGGTGAATATCTCTTCATCGCAAAGCGTGCGCGGCGGCGCCGCGACCGGTGAGCTGGAAACCCTGCGCAAGAAGTTCGGCCGGCAGCCGGTGTCTCTTGGTTCCGGTTTCATCGTCGATCCCAAAGGCATCGTCGTCACCAACAATCACGTTATCGACAATGCGGACCAGATCACAGTGACGCTCAACGACGGGCGCGAGTTCAAGGCGAATGTGCGCGGCAGGGATCGCGAGACCGACCTTGCCGTGCTGGAAATCCAGACAAGCGGCGAGCGCTTCCCGGCTGTAAAATGGGGCGACGTCGATAAAGCGCCCGTCGGCGTTGACGTCATTGCCATCGGCAATCCGTTCGGGCTTGGCGGTTCGGTTACCAAGGGCATCGTTTCGGCGCGCAACCGGGACATCAACTCCGGTCTTTATGATGACTACATCCAGACCGACGCTTCCATCAATCGCGGCAATTCCGGCGGCCCGTTGTTTGACCTGCAAGGCAATGTCATCGGCGTGAACACAGCGATCTTCTCCCAGACCGGCGGATCGGTCGGCGTCGGTTTCGCCATTCCGGCGGACCTTGCGGAAACGGTCGTCGAACAGCTGCTCGAATATGGCGAGACGCGGCGCGGCTGGCTTGGGGTCACGATCGCGGACCTTTCCGCAGATCAGGCGTCCGCTGCCGGGCTGAAACGGCCGGAAGGTGCGCTCGTTTCGGTCGTTCGGGAAAACAGTCCGGCGAAAACGGCCGGCATTTCCGTCAATGACGTTATTCTGGAGTTCAATCGCCAGCCCATTACATCCCAGCGCGACCTCACGCGCGCCGTTGCGGATACGCCGGTTGGCGCGCGCACGACGGTTGTTGTCCTGCGCGACGGCAAGCGCGTGACCCTGAATGTGGTCGTCGAGCGCCGCGAGGAACAGTTGCTTGCGGCCGCACGCGGATTTGCGACGCCGTCCAACACGTTCAAGAGCGCCGGCCTGACCCTTCAGGAGCCGACCGAGGAAATCCGCCGCGCCTTCGGCCTTCCGTCCAATGTTGAAGGCGTCGTTATCACCGAGGTCGATCCCGACAGCCCCGCAGCGGTGTTTCTGAAGCCCGGCGATGTAATTTTAGAGATCGGCTGGGAGCGGATGACGCGGCCCGCGGCGGCCGTCACAAAGCTCGACAAGCTGCGCAACCTCAACAGCGGTCCGGTGCAGATCTACGTGCAGCGCGGCGACCTCCTGTTTTATGAGAGCCTGAGACCCTGATTTCCGGTACGGCGTCGGGCCTTGGCGTTTGACGCCTGACTGACCGCTGACGCCAACGCCTATTCCACAAACTCCGCCTGCGGAATACCCTGCAGGTACAAGAGCGCCGTCAGGTCGCCATGGTCGATGCGCGCGTGCGCGGCTTCGGCGACCGCCGGCTTTGCATGGAAGGCGACGCCAAGCCCCGCCCGTTCCAGCATGGAAAGATCATTGGCGCCGTCGCCCACGGCGAGCGTGTCGGCAAGGTCGATGTCGTTCTCGCCGGCAATGCGAAGCAAGGCGTTCTGTTTTGCCGCGCGGCCGAGAATGGGTTCCACCACTTCGCCGGTGAGGCGGCCGTCCTTGATGATCAGTTCATTCGCCTGATTGTGCTGAAAGCCGCAGGCCGCCGCGATGCGGGACGTAAAGAACGTAAACCCGCCGGAAACGAGCGCCGTGACGGCGCCTGCCGCATTCATTGTCTGCACCAGGGTTCGCGCGCCGGGCGTTAAGGAAATGCGTTTTTCAAACGCCTCCTCAAGCACCGATTCCGGCAGCCCCTCCAGCATCGCAACCCGCGCCTTCAGCGCGCCTTCGAAATCGAGTTCTCCGCGCATGGCGCGCTCGGTGATGTCGGAGATTTCGGCCCGCCTGCCGGCGAATTCGGCGAGTTCATCGATGCATTCCTGCTGGATCATGGTCGAATCCATGTCCGCGATCAGGAGGCGCTTGCGGCGGTGCTCCGTGGGAATGACAGCTGCGTCGATATTGAATTTTGACTGAGCAAGATTGACGACATTCTTTCGAACAAACGCCAACATATCGTCTTCGCTGTCCCAGGCTGATGATTTACCGCTTCCGTCCCAGGCAAACACTTGAATCTGACAGGCTGATTCCGGCGCAAACCAATCAGGTGTGTTCGAGCGTTGTTCGCGAGGGATGGGCGACAGGATTTCACCGAGTTTGGTGTCTGTCAGCTTTGCGTCCTCGGTTGTTGATATCAATACGAGTGTGAGTTGCATCTGAGTTTTCGTTTTGTGTCGAACAGCTTTAATCTTTACACCGCTCATCCCGGCGAAAGCCGGGATCCAGGTGTGCATACACTGAATTTGCCCGCTTGGACCCCGGCTTTCGCCGGGGACGGCGGAGAAAATTGTGACCCAAAAAATCGTTGAGTGTTATAGTTCTGCGAGCCAATAAAGCCAGCGAAACCATCGAAGATAAGCCTCATATCATTTTCATTGCAGGCCCGACCGCCGGCGGCAAGTCGGGGGCGGCCCTTGCGCTTTGCGAGCGCCTAAGCGGCGAAATCGTGAATGCCGATGCGATGCAGGTCTATCGCGATTTGCGCGTTGTCACCGCCCGGCCGTCCATGTCTGACGAAGCGCGCGCCGCCCACCATCTCTATGGCGTGATAGACGGTTCGGAACGCTGCTCGGCCGGGCGCTGGGCGCGCATGGCGGCACCGATCATCGAAGCAATAGGCGCGCGGGGGCGGGCCGCCATCGTTGTTGGCGGCGCCGGGCTTTACTTCCGCGCCCTTGAAGAGGGGCTCTCGCCAATTCCGGAGATTCCTTCGGAGATTCGTGCAATGGCGAAGCGCCGCCGCGATGCGCTGGGGCCGGAAAAGTTTCGCGACGAAGTGATCGCCCGGGACGACGCCATGACAAAGCTGCCGGCGGGGGACGCGCAGCGGCTCATCCGGGCATGGGAGGTTTTTGAGGCCACGGGCCAGAAACTCTCGGAGTTTCAGGCCTTGCCGCGGGCGCCGATGATTGCTGCGCCGGCGCGGCGCGTCCTTGTCGACCCGCCGCGCGAGGCCCTTTATGCGCAATGCGACGCCCGCGCTGCGGCGATGATGTCGAGCGGTGCGATCGAGGAAGTCGCGCGCCTTCTTGAGCGCGGTCTCGATAAAGACCTTCCGGTGATGAAAGCCCTCGGCGTGCCCGAAATCTCGGCGCTCCTCTCCGGCGACATGGACGAAGCCGCGTGCCTTGCCGCACTGCAACAGGCAACACGGCGCTTCGCCAAGCGCCAGCTCACCTGGTTCCGCAATCAGGCGGCCGACTGGCCGCGCGTGGAGAATCCGGCCGCCGCGGTCGAATACTTTTTTGCGGACGAAGACTGAGGCCGTTGCGCTCCGCCGGACCGGAAGCTAAGACACCATCTCTTCATGGGAAGCAGGACCGGGCGGGGGCCTGAACACGGTCCAATCTGGGTGTAACAAGGCGCAACCGATCGGCGCCGCCGGCGGCATATGACGATACGTTGTCTGCCGCAGGTCAGATTGTCGGGACCGGGACAGGGTATGGTCGAGTTTCTGCGGCGGCTGACAGGCTTCCTCAGTTCCATGGACGCAAAGGCGGCGACGTCGCTGGCGGTGTCTGTCGTTCTCCTCGTATTTGTCGTCTTTATGCTGTTCTTCGGGCAGGGCTGGATGAACCTCGATCACGACGATGGAGGCATTCAGCAGGTCAATCGCATCGTCGCCGCCGCCGCGGAGTCGCCTTACGCCCTTATCGGCGTCGTCTCGATTTATTCCCTGCTGGCGCTGACGGGCTTTCCGCAAATCCTCCTGATTACGGCGACGGTGATCGTCTTCGGGCCGGTGGTGGGCGCGTTCTACGCCTGGCTTGCCACCATGGCGAGCGCGACGCTGACCTTCGGCCTCGGGCATTTTCTCGGCGGGCGGTGGATCCGCGGGCTCGCCGGCGACCGGGTCCAGCGCACCATCAATTTTCTCCATAATCACGGAATCGTCGCCAGCGGCATGATCCGCGTCGTGCCGTCAGCGCCGTTTATCGTCATCAACGCCGCGGCCGGAACGGCCCATATTCCCTTATGGAAATACTGGATCGGCACGGGCCTCGGGATCATCCCGAAAATCGGTGTCGTCGCCGTGCTGGCGGCCTATTTCCCGGATGCGCAGACCCTGTCGGAGGGCGTCGACGGGGTTGTCGATTTCTTCATGAGCCGGGAGCCGCGCGATCTCGCGATCATCGCCGGCGTGATCGCCCTCTGGCTTGGGTTTTTGCTGCTGGTGCGCGCCATTTACCGGCGCATGCGGGCGCGCGAGGGCGCATATTGATGCTCATATTCGCCGCGGAAACTGGTTTGCCTGGCGAGAATCCTGTTAACTGACCGTTAGCGGCGATCGCGTGAGGCGGTCGCGCTGCCGCCGGACGCCAGGAGATAGGCCGCATTTGCGGCCCATGTTGACGATTTAGGAACGCATTAAGGATAAGTATTGCGCCGATAGATCTCACTTTCGGCGAATAGGAAAACCCCCATGCTCTCTACGCTGTTCGGCATGCTTTCCGCGGATATGGCCATTGATCTCGGCACCGCAAACACCCTCGTTTACGTCAAGGGGCGCGGTATCGTCCTCAACGAGCCATCGGTTGTCGCGATCGAAACCCGGCAGGCGCGCAAGCTAGTCCGCGCAGTCGGCAACGAAGCCAAGGAAATGCTCGGCCGCACGCCCGGCGAAATCGAGGCGATCCGGCCCATGCGCGACGGCGTGATCGCCGACTTCGAAGTCGCCGAAGCCATGATCAAGCACTTCATCCGCAAGGTGCACAATCGCCGGTCATTCGCGAGCCCGCGCATTGTCGTTTGCGTTCCGTCGGGCGCCACCGCCGTTGAACGGCGCGCCATTCAGGAATCGGCGCTCTCAGCGGGGGCCAGAAAAGTCGAACTGATCGAGGAACCCATGGCCGCCGCCATCGGCGCCGGTCTCCCGGTCACAGATCCGACCGGTTCCATGGTTGTCGACATTGGCGGCGGCACCACCGAGGTCGCCGTTCTGTCCCTCGGCGGCATCGTCTATTCCCGTTCCGTCCGCGTTGGCGGCGACAAGATGGACGAGGCGATCATCGGTTACATCCGGCGCATGTATAACCTTCTGATCGGCGAGGCGTCTGCTGAACGGATCAAAAAGGAAGTCGGTTCCGCCATGATCCCGACCGAAGGCTCGGGCGTTACGATCCAGATCAAGGGGCGCGATCTGATGCATGGCGTGCCCAAGGAAGTCCGCATCGGCGAGGCGCAGGTCGCCGAAGCGCTGGCCGAACCGGTGAGCCAGATCATCGAGGCGGTGAAAGTCGCGCTCGAAGCGACGCCGCCGGAGCTTGCGGCCGATATCGTCGACACCGGAATTATGTTGACGGGCGGCGGCGCGCTCCTAAAGAATCTCGATCAGGTGCTGCGCGACGAAACCGGGTTGCCGGTCTCGGTGGCTGATGACCCGCTTTCCTGCGTGGCGCTCGGCACAGGCGCGGCGCTTGAAAACACGAAAGCGATGCGCGGCGTCCTTTCTTCGGCGATTTAAGGGGCCCCCGCGTTCGCCGGGCCCTGTGTTCAGCGACCCCCGGCGGTATAAGTGAGGCATGGATTATTTAGGGCAGGACAGACGCGAAGGACTGGGCCGTAAGGCGAATTCCCGCGTTATCCTTGTCGTCCTTATCCTCGCATCGGTATTCCTGCTGCTTTCGAGCCTCTATTCGGCGCAGGCCTCCGTCTTCAAGAAAGCGCGCGAAAGTGTTCTCGACGCCACATCCCCGGTGCTGGAAATTCTGTCCGGACCGATTGCCTATGTGAACGGCGTCATCGGCTATATCGGCGATTATTTCGCGGTCCTGGAACAGAACGATGCGTTGCGCCGGGAAAACGCCGAACTGCGCCAGTGGATGAACGAAGCGCTGGAGTTGCGTTCCGTCGTTTCCGGTTTCGAGCAGCTTCAGTCCTATCAGGCGCCGCCCGCCGTTCGCCCGGTGGACGCCTTTATCATCGGCGAGGCGAACGACGCCTTTGCGCGATCGATGATCATCAACGCCGGCCGGCGAAAGAATGTCGAGCCCGGCCAGGCCGTGATGGACCCGGACGGCCTGTTGGGCCGCATTGTTCATATCGGCGCGAACGCATCGCGCGTTCTGTTGCTGACCGACGTTCAGAGCCGCGTTCCGGTTTATGTGGAAGGCGCGGACGTGGACGGCATTCTCGTCGGCCGCACCCGCGCCCGCCCGACAATTTCCATCATCGAGACATCCGACGATATCGAAATTCTTCCCGGCCAGCGCGTCCTGACGTCCGGCGCCGAGGGCGTATTGCCGCGTGGCCTCCCGGTCGGCGTCGTTGAGGACGGCGCCCGTGAACTCGAAGTTGACCTTTATGCGAATTATACGCGCGCGCGCATGGTGCGCGTGATCAATTTTGCGTTCCCCGCCGTGTCCGACGCGGCGGCGGAGGAAACTTCCGAGGAAGATGCCGGCGCCGCTGCGGACGACCAGTCCCAGGCGGAGGGTTAGCCGCCATGGGATATCGCGCGGAACAGTTATTCTCCATCCTGCGGTCGCTCACGCCGACGCTGCTCGGCTTTGTCGGCGTGCTTATTCTGGCGCTGCCGATCCGGTTTTTTGAAGGGGCGCTGCCGACGCCGATTATTCCCCTCGTGGTGGTCTTTTTCTGGTCCATCTATTCGCCGGACTTTCTGCCAAGCCCAAGCGTCTTCGCAATCGGCCTTTTACAGGACCTGTTAATGGGCGGCCCGCTTGGCCTCTGGGCCGCCGTTTACCTTGTCACGCAATTCGCCGTGAGTTCGCAGCGGGCCTATTTCCTCGGGCGCGAACAAAAGGTCGTGTGGATGGGATTTGCATTGGCGGCGAGCGTTGCGAGCCTTATGTTATGGCTCGTGATGAGTCTCATGTCCGGCGTTCTGTTGCCTGTCGCCGCCTTGTCCGCGCAGGTCGCGGCGACAATCCTGATCTACCCCGTGTTTGGCGTCGCCTTCCGCGAACTGCACAGCCGCGTGCTGGTGGAGGCGTGATCTCATGATGAACAATCATGATCCGGAACGTCAGGAAATTGTATCCCGCCGTTCCTTTCTGTTTGGCGGGGGCGTGTGTGTCGGCGTCTTCGCAATCGCCGGCCGGCTTTATCAATTGCAGATCGCCGATCACGAAAAGTATCGGACCCTCGCGCAGGAAAACCAGTTTAAACGGCGCGTGCTGACGCCGCTTCGCGGCGACATTGTCGACCGTTTCGGCAATGTTCTCGCGTCGAACCGGAAAAACTTCAGAATCCTCCTGCTGCCGGAACAGTCGCAGAATGTGAATGCGACGCTCGATCATGTGTCCGCCATCGTTCCGGTGCCGGAGGAACGGCGCAACCGCATCTTCCGGGAAATCCGCCGCCGCGGCGCGTTCACGCCGATCGAGATCGACGACAATCTCGACTGGGAAGCGTTTTCGCGCATTAACTACGAACTTCCCCATCTCGCGGGCGTCCTCCCCGATGTCGGCGATACGCGGGACTACCCGCTGGGATCGGCGACGTCCTTCGTGATCGGCTATGTGGGCGCCGTGACGGACGCGGATCTCGCGGCGCAGGAAAGCGACGGGGACCGGAACCTCTTACGCCAGCCGGGGTTCAAGGTTGGCCGCGAAGGTCTTGAGCGCACCTATGAAAAGGAGCTCCGCGGCAAGGCCGGCAAGATGAACGTTGTCATCAACGCTCATGGCCGCGTCATCGAAGAGGTCAAGGAAGGCGCCGTTCCGTCGGAGCAGGGCAAGCCCCTGACGCTCACCATCGATGCGGAATTGCAGACCCATGCGATGCAGGTGCTGGCGACGCCGGCCGAACGCCAGCCCGACGAGCCGCAAAGCGCGGCCGCCGTCGTGATGGATGTGGTGACCGGCGACATTCTTGTGCTGGCCTCGACGCCGGCGTTCAATCCCAACGACTTCAATGTGGGCATCGACCCCGATTTGTGGCGCGAGCTGAACAACAGTCCGTATAAGCCGCTTTTGAACAAGGCGCTGACGGGCGAGTACGCGCCGGGCTCCACGTTGAAAATCATATCTGCAATCGCCGCGCAGGAAGCCGGCGTGCGCCCGAGCCACACCACCTATTGCCGTCAACGGATGTGGTACGGAAACCGGAATTTTCATTGCTGGAAGCCGGGCGGTCACGGGACGCGCGACATGAAGGGCGCCATCAAGGATTCCTGCAACGTCTACTTCTACGAAATCGCCAAAACCCTCGACATCGATTTGCTGGCTGACACCGCCCGCAAGTTCGGCCTCGGCGAGATGTTTGAACTCGGCATTACCGGTCAAAAGCCCGGCGTCGTTCCGAGCCGGGAGTGGAAGCGCCAGTATTATGCGGGCCAGCCTGAAAACCAGACCTGGTTCCAGGGCGAGACCCTGTCGGCGATCATCGGGCAGGGCGCCTGGACCGCCACGCCGTTGCAGCTCTGCGTTATGGCGGCGCGTGTGGCCACCGGGCGCGCCGTGCGCCCGCGCCTGGTGCGTGCGGTGGGCGATCTCATTCTGCCCGCGCCCAATGCGCCCGCCATTGACGTCAATCCGGCCCATCTCGACGTTGTGCGCGAGGGGATGAACGCGGTGACCAATGAATACGGCACGGCGGCGCGCTCGCGGCTTGAGGACCCGGACTGGCAACTGGCCGGCAAGACCGGCTCCAGCCAGGTTTTTCGGATCACCGCCGAAGAACGCGCGCGCGGCCTGACCAAACAGGAAGACCTGCCCTGGGCCCGGCGCGACCATGCGCTGTTTGTCAGTTACATGCCGTTTGAAAATCCGCGTTACGCCTGCGCCGTGCTCGTTGAACACGGCATTGGCGGGTCCCGGGCCGCCGGTCCGAAAGCGCGCGATATCATGCGCAAGGTCGCGGAACGCGATCCGTCCTCCCGGCAGACCGTCGACCCGCGTGAGCTGGTCCGAACGGCCGCCGCAAATCGGGAGGCTTAGGCCCGTGGCGTCGCTGATCCTGCCGGGGCCGCATCGCGGGATCCGCGCGCGTCTTGCAAAAACCCATTGGCCGCTGCTGATCCTCCTTACACTGATTGCCCTCGCCGGGGTGATTACGCTCTACTCCGTCGCCGAAGGTCACTGGCGTCCATGGGCGCTGAAACACGCAATCCGTTACGGGTTCGCAGCATGCCTGCTGCTCGGCATGGGGCTCATCGCGATCCGCTATTGGATGGCGCTTGCTTATCCGATCTATTTTGCAGCGCTGGCCGCGCTTCTCGCGGTGCCCTTCATCGGCGAGGTCAATATGGGCGCGCGCCGCTGGATCGAGCTTGGGGGCTTACAGTTTCAGCCGTCCGAGGCCATGAAGATCGGCCTCGTCATGGGGCTTGCGCGCTATTATCACGGGCTTCGCGCCGAGCAGGTCTCCCACCTTCTCTATCTCATTCCGCCGGCGCTGATGATCGGCGCCCCCGTCGCCCTCGTGTTCATTCAGCCCGATCTCGGCACCGCGCTGCTGCTTGGCGCCACGGGCGTGATTATCGTTTTCGTCGCGGGACTGAGTTGGCGGATCGGTTTCCTGGGCGTGCTCGGCGCCGTCGGCGCGGGCTACGCCGCCTACCGGTTCGACATTCTGAAGGAGTATCAGATCCGGCGCATTACGACCTTTCTCAATCCCGATCTCGATCCGTCGGGGCAGGGATATCATTTGCTTCAGTCGAAGATTGCGCTCGGGTCCGGCGGCCTCGATGGCAAAGGGTTTATGCAGGGCACCCAGAGCCAGCTTCAGTTTCTGCCCGAGATGCACACGGACTTCATCTTCACCATCTTCGGCGAGGAATTCGGCTTCGTCGGGTCCGTCGGTCTCCTGATGCTTTATCTCGCCGTTATTCTGACGGGCCTGTCGATCGCGACGCGGGCGAAGTCGCATTTCGCGCGGCTCACCGTTGTCGGCGTCGTTGCGACCTTTGCGCTCTATGTATTGATCAACACAGGGATGGTAATGGGCCTCGCCCCGGTTGTCGGCGTGCCGCTTCCGCTGGTTTCGTATGGCGGCACAGTGATGATGACGATCATGGCCGGCTTTGGCCTGGTGATGAGCGCATATGTCTATCGCGATCAGGATGTCTTGAAACGCGGCGATTTTCTCTAGAGCGCGACCGGCGATTTCCGCCCAGCGCTCGCCTTATGACGCCTTACGTAAATGCTCAAGCAACTCGCCCCGCGCGGCTTCGAAGTCGGAGTGGGCGTTTCCCATCAGTTTCGGTGCTGCATCGCGGCTATGGTTTTTGCACGCAACTTCGAGATCGGAGGCCGTGGATGAAAGTCGGGCCGCGCCCACATTCGCCGCCATGCCCTTGATCGCGTGGGCGGTTTTCGATGCGAGTTCGAGGTCGCCGGCATTCACCTGTTTCGACAGGACGTCGAGCAACTCCTCGGTCGATTGCCAGAACGCATTGAGGATTTCGCGCGCGCCATCGACGCCGGCGGCCGCGATCAGCCCGTTGAGCTGATCGGTCTCGATATGATCGCCATCGGCGTTCACAGGCTCGTTCACTCTCTCGCTCCCCTCCGCAATCTACTTCCGCCAGCGAATTTCGCTGCGCCGGCGGCTTTGATCACGGCTCCGTTGAGCAATATTTGCTAACAATCGTAAAAATTTGTCTAAAATGGTCCGGCGTGGCACAAACAGCGAAATTTTTCGCAGATAACAAGGGGATAGCAAATGCAGGGTACAGCGGGCGAGGGCGTAACCTGGTCGTCGAAGGCGGCTTTCATCCTGGCGGCGATCGGTTCCGCGGTGGGGCTCGGCAACCTCTGGCGGTTCCCCTATGTGGCCGGTGAGAGCGGCGGCGGGGCGTTTGTCCTCTTCTACGTCATCTGCGTTGTATTGATCGGCCTGCCGGTCCTTGTGGCCGAATTGTTTATCGGGCGGCGCGGCGGCATGTCGGCGGTCGGCAGCGTGGTCAAGATTGCAAAAGCCGAGGGGCGCTCGCCGTTCTGGGCGATTCAGTCCTGGCTCGGCATGATCGGCGCCTTCATCATCCTTACCTTCTATTCGGTCATCGCCGGATGGGTGCTCGCCTATGTGGTGATGATCGGCGGCGATCTTATCGCTGCTGCGGCGCGCGACGGCTTGGGCGGCCTGACGGCGGGCGCCTTCGCCGGTCAGACCGATGAGCAGGTTCGCGCGAAACTCGTCGAACTTTTGAGCGACCCGACCCGCATGATCATCTATCACGCGCTGTTTATGGTGTTGACCGTCGCGATTGTCGCCCGGGGCGTTCAGGGCGGGATCGAAACGGCGGTGACGATCCTGATGCCGGCGTTCTTTATCCTGCTCTTGATCCTCCTGGCGTTCGCCCTGATCGAAGGCGATGCGCCCCGCGGCGTCGATTTTCTCCTTGGCGTGCGTCCGGAAGACTTCATGCGCGGTTTCACCGATGGCGGGTCGGTGATCTCCGCCGCACTCGGGCAAGCCTTCTTCTCCATCGGGCTCGGCTCGGCGCTGATGGCGACATATGGCGCCTATATGCGGTCCGATCAGGATCTGCCGCGGTCGTCGCGCCTCATCGCCATCGCCGACACCGGCGTCGGCATTATCGCCGGTCTTGCGATTTTCCCGATCGTTTTCGCCATGGGGCTTGCAGCCGGCGCGGGACCGACGCTGATGTTCCAGACCCTGCCGCTCGCCTTTCACGGCATGCCCGGCGGCGGCGTTTTTGGCGTCCTGTTCTTCCTGCTCGCCTTCTTCGCGGCGATCACCTCGTCCATCGCCCTTCTCGAAACATCGACAAAATGGGTCGACGAACAGTCGAAGGGCGACAACCGGTGGAAATCCGCCGGCGTCATCGGCATCGTGATCTTTGCTATCGGCGTTCTTAACGCGCTGAGCCAGGTGCCGGCAGTCGGCCCCAATGGCGAGGATCAATCGAATTTCTGGAATACCTGGCAGCCGGCCGGCAATATTCCGATCTTCGAAGGCATGGTGCTTCTCGATTTTCTGTCCGCGACGACAGACATCATCCTGCCGCTCTCCGGCTTCGTTGCGGCGATCTTCGCCGGCTGGATCGTCACCACGTCGACGGCGCGCGAAGCGATCGGGTTCAAATCGGAAGCGTGGTTCAAACGCTGGCGGTTCCTGATCCGATGGGTTTGCCCCTTCGGCATCGGTCTTGTGCTCGTCTATTCGACCATCTGGGCGCCGTTCATTCTGCCGGCGCTCAACAGCGGGGGTTAAAGCGCCGCGTATTTGTTCGTCGCGCGCACCAGACTGTCGACAATGCCGGGCTCGCTCGCCGCGTGCCCGGCGTCCAGCACCAGATCGAAATCCGCTTCCGGCCACGCTTTGTGCAATTCCCAGGCGGTGACCATGGGCGTCACGACGTCATACCGGCCCTGAACAATTGTCGCCGGTATATGCCGTATACGGTCAATATTGGCGATGATCTGATCGTCGCGTTCGAAAAAGCCGCCATTGACGAAGTAGTGGCATTCGATCCGCGCAAACGCGATGGCGAAGGCGTCCGATGAAAAATTCAACATGCGCTCCGCTGACGGCATGAGACTGACCGTGCCGCCCTCCCAGACGCTCCAGGCTTTCGCCGCTTCCAGTTGCGCTTTCTCGTCGTCGCCGGTGAGGCGCTTGTAATACGCCGCCATCAGGTCGCCGCGCTCGCTCTCCGGTATGGGTTTCAGGAACCCTTCCCAGGCGTCCGGATAAATGGCGCTGGCGCCTTCCTGATAGAACCATAAAAGCTCCGACCGGCGCAGCGTGAATACGCCGCGCAAAACAAGTTCGCTGACGCGGTCGGGGTGGCTTTGCGCATAGGCGAGCGCCAGGGTCGACCCCCACGAGCCGCCGAACACCTGCCAGCGTTCAACGCCAAGGCGCTCGCGCAAGAGTTCCATGTCGGAGATCAGCGTCCAGGTCGTATTGTCTTCGAGGCTGGCATGGGGCGTAGACCGGCCGCAGCCGCGCTGGTCGAACACGATGATCTTGTAGCGCTCGGGGTCAAAGTATCGCCGCATTGACGGCGTAGACCCGCCGCCGGGCCCGCCGTGACAGACTACGACGGGTTTGCCGTTAATTGCACCGGAAACCTCATAATAAACTTCATGAATGTCCGATACCCGAAGCATGCCGGTCTCGAACGGCTCAACAGGCGGAAATAATTTGATGCGTTCCGTCATTTCGCAGCTGACTTTTCCGAGGATGTTTGTTAATAAACAGAAAGGGTGAATGTGGGCGTTTCGGTATTGGTGGGAGTAGGGGTCTGGTGAAGGGCGGTCAACCAGCAGCGCGCGCGTTCTGCGCGGCGATCTTTCTTCTTATCGGCGGTTGCGCCGTAGGCGGCGGACAAACGCCTCAGACCTTTAAAGCCCCGGTGGCGGAGCGCGATCTCCTGGCCGAGGCGGCGCGCGACGTCGAAACAACCAAATGGAGAAAGCCCGAGCCGGCGCCGGTTCTCGCCTGGATCACCGGCGGCGACGGAGAAAGGTTCACCAAGACAGACGCGGTTGACTCCTATGTAGACCTTCTGCCTCAGACGGGCCGCTTCCCGGCCCTCTTGGCCGACGCGGACCGGAAGCTTGCCGACGCAGCGCGCTTCCATGCAATCGCCGTCAATGCCGTTTCAGCGCCGCGGGTATCGCTGAGGGACGTTGCCATCGTTGAGGAGTGTATCCGGACCCTGCGGGACCATCGAGACATCTATGCCGCCGCGGCGAGAAGTCTGGAAGATGCGGGTGAGCCGGTTGACGACGACGAGGTCGATCACATGCGCGGTCGTTTCAACGACATGGTGCGCGCGCTCGGCGCCGCCGCGGACGACCTTGCCAAACGGCGGGCGAAAGACCGTTCGGCGACATTCGCGGCGCCCAGTCGCATCGTCGCGGGGGCAGCCTCGGAACTCTAGCCGGCCAGACGCATCTGTCGGCTCACTGCAATTTCGTATACACCGCGCGCCATGGATTTCGGCCGCCTGACGCCCGCCAGTTCGCCAAAGCGCCTTGCCGGGCCCTTCTATGCGCTTTTCTACAGCGGCCAGTTCGTCCTGCTCGGCGTGCAGCTTCCCTTCTTTGCCGGCTGGCTGTCTTTGAACGGATTTACCGCGCCGGAGATCGGCGTGTTGACCGGGGCCGCCCTCATCGCGCGCCTTGCGGTAGGGCCTTTCATTGCATTCTGGGCCGATCATCAGGACGATGAACGCCGTGCGCTGAGCATCGTTTCCGGCGTGTTCGCGGTTGGCGCCGCCGGGCTTGTTGTTTCGCCTGACAAGGCGTTAATCGCCGTATCCGCATTTCTCGTGCTGTGGGCGTTTGGCATGCTGGTGCCCCTTACCGATACCGCGGTCCTGCGCGCTGACCGCAACGGATACCTGCAATATGGGCGCATTCGCGCCGTCGGCTCCTTTGCGTTTTTGGCGACCACTCTTGCTGGCGGCGCCGCGCTCGGCCGCTTCGGCATCGCCGCCGCTGCGCCGGCAATGGCTGCGGCGGCGCTCTTTGCTTTCGTCATGTCCTTTCTGTTGCCCGCCCAGGCCGGCGGCCGCGGCGGCGCAAAACCCGTTTCGTTTCGCGAGGCGCCGAAGCTGTTGCGGGCGCCGGTGTTTCTTCTGGTGCTCTTTGCGGCGGGCCTTACCCAGGGGGCGCACGCCGTCTATTACGCCTTTTCCTATCTGCGATGGTCTGCGATCGGATATTCTGAAATCGTCATCGGCGCGCTCTGGGCGACCGGGGTGGTCGCTGAGATTTTTATCCTCGTGGCGGCGCGCCGGGTCGTGCGCCGGCGGTCGCCCGCTGTCCTGCTCGCCCTGGGCGGCGGCGCGGCGGCGCTGCGCTGGACGCTGACCGCGGCGGAGCCGCCGCTGGCGATGTTATTCCTTGTGCAGATCACGCACGCTCTCACATTCGCGGCGGCCTATCTCGGCTCGATTGAGTTTGTCGACCGGGCCGTTCCTGTTCGGCTCGTGAATACGGCGATGACGTTAATGTCCGCGACCGGCGTTGGCGCGGTCACCGGCCTCGCCACGGTCATCGCGGGCTTCGTCTGGCGCGATATGGGGCCGGCGGCGGCCTATCTGATGATGGCCGTCATGGGCGCCGCAGCGGCGGTCCTGGCGCTCATTGCCGCGCGGGTCTGGCGGGGCGGGCGGCTTTTTGAGTAATTGGTAAGGGGCGGCGGCCTATAATGGCGCCAGTGCGACTATCGGCGAGCCCATGTTGAATCTTGCGCGGCAACTCATCTCATTCGGCGGCATCGGCACGCTCGGTTTTATCATCGATGCGGCCGTTTTCACGGGCGCCAATCTCTTTTTGCAGAACCTCTATCTGTCGCGCTTGGTCTCGTATCTCGCGGCGGCGAGCAGCAACTGGATCCTCAATCGCAAGTTTACCTTTAAGGCGAGCGATCGTTCGCCGGTGCAGGAATGGGGGCGCTTTCTGCTGTTGCAGACGGCCGGCGGCGCCGTCAATTACGGCGTCTACGCATTGCTTGTAACGGCGTATCCGTTTTTCGCGTCCCATCCGATCGCCGCAATCGCCGTAGGATCCGTTGCCGGCATGGGCGTCAACTTTCTTACCGCAAAGTTCTTTGTGTTCGGCGACGCGCGCGATCCGTCCTAGCGCGCACTGCGCCGGGACAGCGACGCCTCAGGCGCCGGCTATCGTCACCCCGTCCCAATCCTCCGGCATGCCGTTGGCGGCAAATGCATTGAGGCGTTCCTCGTAAATATCGAACAGGGCGATCTTGGCGCCCGGCGACTTTTTGATACGCGCCAGAATCTCCTGGGCTTCGCTGATATTGCCGCCCCGATACGCCGCGAGCAGCGCGCGATGAGAATCATCGAGGTCGCGGAACCCTTTTGACGATTTGATGAACGGGTTGCCGATGAGGGCGTAGACGCTGAACGGGCGCGCCGCGTCGCGGGTTTTGATCTTGTCGAGTTCGAGATAGGCGAACTGGTGATGGGTTTCCTTGTAGACCGCCTCGTCGCAGATCATGGCCGGGCCATAATAGGCCGACAGGCTGCGCAGGAAGGCTGCGTGGTCGACGGCGGGACCGAACGCGGAATAGCGGTTGTTGCGGCCATGGCCCATCGGACCGGCGAAACACAGGCCCGTCGCGACGCCGATCGCGAGATGGACCTGCACGCCGCGGGTGCGGCTCGACGTTTCGAGGTCCGTGTTGATTTTGTCCATGCTTTCGATGAGGCGCAGGGCCGTGGCGCAGCCTGCCTGTATATGGTCCGCGAGATCGCCCGGCGCATTGAAATAGGCGAAAGCGCGCCCGCCATCGGCCTGATCGGCTGCGCCGCCCGCATCGATAATGGTTTCGCGCAGGTCGATGGACGCCGCCGCGAGTATTTTCGTTACGTCGTCCGGGTGATCCTGCAACATTTCGAGGTCTTCATCGGCGATGCGCAATTCGCAGGCGAGGACGGTGATGTCGCGCCGGGTTCCCGAAAGGATTTCTCCCCCTTCCCCTTCGCGCAGGCGTTTCATGACCGGTTCGGGAAGCGTGTCGTGAAATGATCCGCGCACGGAGTCATCGCGCAGCGCGCCGCCGATGGATCGTCCGCCGGCGACCGACAACGCGCCGACAAAGAGCGCCAGCGACGGCGCCAGCGGATCGAGGAGGACTTTTGAGCCTGCGAAAATAAAGAACGCGCCGACCGTCAGGACCGCGCTGATTGCAGCGGCAAAGCCTACGGCCTGCCAGAATTGCAGCCGTTGCGCCGTCATGATCGCCGCCGCGCCGAGGATCATGACGCCGAGCGCCTCGATATAGCCGGCCCAGCGCGGGCGCGTCGCTGCGGCGCCGCTTGCGATCTGGGCCGCGGCGAGGGCGTGCACCGTGGCCGGCGCGAGGCGTCCCCGCGCGGTCGCCGCAAGCTCGCCGATCTCGCCGTCGCGGCCGATCAGGACGACTTTGCCGGCGAGCTGGCTGTTCGAACCCCGGCCGAGGAGCTGCGCCGCCGACGTTGTTGGGGCGTTGATGCGTCTGGGCATGTAGAGGCGCATGGCAGTGTTTTCCGCAACGTTCATATCGGCGTCGCCGACTGCGATGCGACGCACGATGCGCCCCTGGGACTGGGCCGCTGACGGGTCCGTTGACACGACGACCGTCCCGCCCTCGCCGCCGAGATGCGCGGCGCGCAGCGCGATGGACGCCGCCGCGTCGCCGTCGAGGGCCCACAGGAGCGGCAGTCGGCGCACGACGCCATCGGCGTCCGGTGCAAGCGCGGCGATCGCCGGGGACGCTGCGTCGGCGAGCGTTCCGTCGAAACTGTAGAGGTAGCGCGCCGCCGGCAGCGCCAGATAGTCGACGCCGTTAACAACAGAAAGCCACGGCGCATCGGCGACGTCGGCCCGCTGCAAGGCGACCTCCAATGCGGGATTCTCCGGCGGATTGAGCGAGGCGCCGACGCCGCCGGCGACGCCGCTGAAGGCTGACGCCAGCGCCGCATCGGTGGATGGGAGGCGCGCCAGCTCGCGCGCCAGGGCGTCGTCGCTGGCGCCTTCGAGCCAGAACGCGCCGATCGTCTCCGGCGACAAAGGGTCCGGCGCGTCCGCGGGCTCGGTAAGGATGACGCCTTTGGCGCCGGCAAGCGCGGCCGCCTCAACCAGATCCGCCAGCACCGTGCGGGGCCAGGGCCAGGGGCCGACCAGATTGACGCTCTCCCGGTCGATGAGCACCACGTGAAATTGCTCGCCGGCGTCATATCCGGCGGGCGCCAGACGCTGGAAATAATCGAAGAGCTGCTCGCGCATGCGCCCGTCCGGCGACTGGGCCCCGGCAAGGGCGAATATCGCGATCACCGCAAGCGCCCCGGTCACCGCCAGCAGCGGCAGCGCCTTGAGCCATGCGAAGCTGTCGCGAAACATTCTGCTACTCGGCAAGGCCGGCTCCCGAAAAGGCGAAAACGCCGAAGACAAAGGCCCCGGCAATGGTTCAAAATGGGGCCTGGCGCACAAATTTGAGGATGATTTTAACACCCTCGAAGGCATGATGACACAGCAAGCCCGGATTATTGCAAGCTGAGGGCCGGGCCTGCGGGCGGTTAAGAAAGTATTATCTATGGCGGATTCGGCGGCCCATTTCGATATCGATCTCGCGAGCGACGGCATTTTGCGCCTGAAGGCGTTCGGCGACTGGCGTGCGCGCTATCTGAAACCGATCGATACCCCCTTGCGTGATTTCGCCGACGATTCGGTTGGCCGGGACATCATCATCGACATGTCGGGCGTTGAACGTCTGGACACCGCCGGCGCCATGGTCCTCCAGCGGACGTTTCAGGCCTGTCAGAGCCGCACGGCAAAATCGAAATTTGTCGGCGCCCGCGAGGGGCACGCGGATTTGCTGGAACAGATCGAAGGCCACCTGGTGCCGTGTCACGTTGAACCTGTTCACCGCAACGCATTCCTGATGATGACGGAGCGGCTCGGCGAAGGGACGTGGAACGCCTGGCGCGCAATACTGGAACTCTGGGATTTCATTGGGCGTACGCTTGTAAGCGGCGCCAGCCTGATTGTGCGACCGGCCCGAATGCGATGGCGCGCCACGGTCCACCACATGGAAGCGACCGGCCTCGATGCAATGCCGATTGTCGGCCTGATGTCGTTTCTTATCGGCGCGGTGATCGCCTTTATGGGCGCAAAAATTCTGCGTCTCTTCAATGCGGAAATCCTGACCGTGCAGCTTGTCGGCATTTCGGTGCTGCGCGAATTCGGCGTCTTGCTGGCGGCCATTCTTGTTGCCGGCCGGTCGGGCAGCGCGTTTACCGCGCAGATCGGGTCGATGAAGCTGCGTGAGGAAATTGACGCCATGCGCGTGCTCGGCCTCGATCCCATTGAAGTCCTCGTGGTGCCGCGTGTCGTCGCCCTGATGATCATGCTGCCGGTGCTGGCCTTCTGCGCCGCGATGCTGGGGCTCGTGGGCGGCGGGCTGGTCTCCTGGCTGGTCATGGAAATCCCGCCGGCGCTTTTCATGGCGCAGTTTCAGGAGACGATCGGCATCAACAATTTCTATGTCGGCCTGATCAAAGCGCCGTTTTTTGCATTTGTGATTGCGGTCATCGGCTGTTTTCAGGGGATGGAGGTGGAAGGCAGCGCCGAGTCCCTTGGTCAGCGTACGACGTTGTCAGTCGTTCAGGCCCTTTTCCTGGTCATCGTCATGGATGCGTTCTTCGCCATGTTCTTTCTTGAGATTGACTACTGATGAGCAGCGCTGCGGGAAAAAATGTGATCGAGGTGAGCGGATTGCGGACGCAATTCGGCGATCATGTGGTGCACGACAATCTCGACCTCAATGTTCGGCGCGGGGAGATACTGGGTGTTGTCGGCGGTTCCGGCACCGGTAAATCCGTTTTGATGCGGGCGATCATCGGCCTTAAACGTCCGGATGCCGGGACGGTGAATGTCTTCGGCGAGAACTTCTACGACGCTGACGAAAACACGCGCCTCTCGATTGAGCGGCGGTGGGGCGTGTTGTTCCAGGGCGGCGCGCTTTTTTCATCGATGACGGTCGCGCAAAACATCATGGCGCCGATCCGCGAACATCTTGGCTTCGAAGGGGACCTTGCCAAAGATATGGCGGCCCTGAAGATCTCCATGGTGGGCTTGCGCGCCGAGGCCGGCGCCAATTTTCCGTCGGAGCTTTCCGGCGGCATGAAAAAGCGCGCAGGGCTCGCGCGGGCGCTCGCCCTCGATCCGGAGCTTGTGTTCCTCGACGAGCCCACGGCGGGGCTGGACCCCATCGGGGCGGCGAAATTTGACGATTTGATCGTCAATCTCAAGGAAACATTAGGGTTAACAGTGTTTATGGTGACCCATGACCTTGATACGCTCCACGCCGCCTGCGACCGCGTCGCGGTCCTGGCTGAAAAACGCGTTATCGCCGTCGGGCCGCTCGATGAAGTGCGCCGGACCGATCATCCGTGGGTGCAGGAATATTTCGCCGGCCCGCGCGGTCGCGCGGCGCTCGCCGCCAAGGCGAGTTGAGGGGGGGTAGAATTGCGTCATGGAAACGCGCGCGCACTATATCTTGATCGGATCCTTCGTCATGGCGGTGATCGCCGCGGCGTTTGTATTCGTGCTGCGCGTGACGTCGACCCAGGGCGATTTCGACCGCTATGAAGTCATCTTTGAGGAACGGGTGACCGGCCTCTCAAATGGGTCGATCGTTCGATATAACGGCATTCAGGTTGGCGAGGTCGAAAGCCTTGTTCTTGACCCTGACAATCCTTCCAACGTCATTGCCCGCGTGCGCGTGGAGGCGACGACACCGGTAACAACCAAGACAAAGGTCGAGCTGGAACCGGTAGGGTTCACCGGTCTTGCGATCATTCAGTTCGTTGGCAGCAGTGAAGAGGCGCCGCTCCTGAAAGACGTTGTCGATGGCGTGCCGCAAATCAAGGCCGATACGTCTGGCATTTCGCAGTTCCTGGCCGGCACCAGCGAAATTCTGGCGCGCGCCAGCCTGCTTTTGTCCGATGAGAATATCGGCAATATCTCACAGACCCTCGACGACATACAAACAGTCACCGGCGCCGTTGCGGAAAATCGCGACGAGATTTCCGGCCTTATCAAAAACGCAAATGCGGCCACCGCTGAGCTGACCGTGACGCTTGAAAACCTCCGTCGCGCCTCAGACGGGCTTGAAACCATGCTGGCCGAAGACGGGCCGGAGGTTGTTCGGAATGCGGATGAGTTGATCACCGATATCCGGGCCTTGATTGCAGAAACCGAAGCGCTGGTCAGCGAGAACCGGGAATCCTTCCGGTACTTTACAGATCAGGGGCTGGGGCAGGTTGCGCCGGCGCTTGCTGAGGCGCGCCAGCTCATGCGCAGCCTCGATTACACCTTGCGCGAAATAGAGCGCGATCCAAAAGCGTTTTTCCTGGGCGAGCCGACGCCGGAATACAACGCGGAGGCGAACTGATGAACAAGGCGTTCCGCATTCTGATTATTGGCTTTGCGTTTGCGGCCTCCGGCTGCGTGTCGCAACTGCTGGAAACCAGCCCGCCGAAACCGCGCTATATGATCGGCGCGGTGGACGCCGGCGCCGTTGCCGGCGCGGATGTCGGCTGGTCGCTGATTGTTGAAAACCCCGGCGCTTCGCGCGCCTATGACACGACGAAAATCGCCGTGTCGCCGGCGCCCGGCCGCATCGAATATTTCGGCGGCGGGGAGTGGGCAAGCCGCGCGCCGGTGGTCGTCCAGATGTCGCTGATCCAGGCTTTTGAGGATTCCGGGCGCATTCTGGCGGTCGGCAACCGTGCCGATATCGGTCTCAGCGATTTTGCGCTGCAAACGGATATACGCCGGCTGGACCTCGATGTCGCCGGCGGCAATCGGTCGGCGCGCATTCACGTTTATGTCCGGCTGACAAACGGTCGGTCGAGTGTGTTCGCCGCAAGAGCATTCAGCGCTGCCGCGCCGGCGCGAAGCGGGGGCGGAGACGACGTCGCCGCGGCCTTCGACGCGGCGTTGAAAGACGTGGTCGCCGATATCGTCAACTGGACATTCGCTGAAGGCACCGGCGCTGATACTTCGTCCTGATAGAGACGGGTTTTACGCGAAATAGCCGACCGTCGCGCCGATCAACAGATAGACCCGGCCGAGCGGCGAGGAGAGATACTCCTCTAATTCCTCGTCCGCCGTTTCCGATGTTGTCGCGTCTTCAAGCAGTTTTTCGAAGCTTTGCAGGAAGTCCTGCACATTGCGCTCAAAGTCGCGGTCGCGCGCGGACTCGCTGCGGATGCGCCGTTTCACGTCGGCCTCGTTAAGACGCAGCAGGCGATTGGCGAACACATTGCGGTCGCCGCGCTCATATCGTTCTTGCAGGGCCGGCGGCGGATCTCCGTAAAGGCGCGTTTCAAGGTCGTAAGTAAACGCCTGGAGATTGGAAATGATGCGGATGGCGTCGTCCGCCGCATCGCGCGTCTTCGCCGCTTTCTTTTTCGCCGGTTTGTCGAGTTCCAGCGGTTCGGCGTCGTCGGCGGCGTCGAGGATCTCCCGCCAGGAGACGTCCCGTCGCGACTTCGCCTCGCGCTCGGCTTTTGCGTGCGCCGATGCGCCGATGCGTTCCGGCGTCGACCCGCCTGAGGCTGACTGGCCCGCGCCGCCTTTGCGTTTGCGCGGCCGACGCTCGGCGATATCCCGGGCGAGTTCGTCAAGGCGCGCCGCGCCGTCAGGGTCTGCGGGCGTCTTGGCGTTTGCCGGCTTTTCGCGCCGGTTCGGCGACTTTTTCTTTGCGGTTTCCTGCGCTGCGGCTTCTTCCGCCGCCTTGCGGGCGCGTTCGGCTTCTTCGGCGGCGCGCGCCTGGGCTTCGTTATGAGCCTCCGTCAGGCGCGCGGCGGTCTCCTGTTCTTTCAGCTGCGCCTCGGCGAGCCTGGTCAGGCGGTCCGTCTGCGAGGCAATGGCGTCCGCCAGTCTGTCCGCACGCTGACGTTGCTCGTCGATGAGGTTTTCAAGGCGCTGGTTTTCTTTCTCCAGGGCCGCGCGGGCGTCGGCGAGCGCCTTGTTGCGCTCGGCAATTTTGTCCGCGGCGTTTTGCGAATAGTTGAGCGCATCCTCGGAATGTTTGCGCGCGGCTTCGCTGGCGGCCGCCACGTCCTGCGACGCTTTTTGCGCCACATCGGCGGCCTGTCTCGCAGCGTCGGAGACTTCCGCTGCGGCTTTGGCCGCTTTCTCCGCATCGGCGCTGGCGGCTTCAACGGCTTCGCTCGTTTTGGCGGAGACTTCGCTGACCGCTTCCGTCGCCGCATCTTTCACCCGCGCCGCCTGTTCGGTTGCTGCGCTGATCGCTGAATCTGCAATTCGTTCGGCGTCTTTCATCGCGGCTTCAATGGCCTCGTCTGCGGCTTTCTTGCTGTTGTCGAGGGCGCGCCGGGCTGACGCGGAAACATTGGCGGCGTTGCGCGCGGCGGATTCGGCGGCGGCGTCGGCCGCTGCGTTGGCGCGCTTGGTCGCCGTTTCGGTCTGGCGCGCCGCCTCGTCAATGGTGGAAACGGAGGTCGTAAAACTTGTCGACGAATCCTCAAGCGCCGAGCGCAGGGATTCAAAGCTCGCAACGGCGCGGCCGGCGGCCGCTTCGAGATTGCCGAGCCGTTCCTGAAAATCATGTTCCGCGCGGCTTGAGATATTGTCCGCCGATTGCAGGGATTCGATTGACGCCTTGGCCCGTTCGGCAATCGCTGCGGCAAACGAGTCCGCGTGGGTATTGAGGTTTTCGGTCAGTTCCATCAGCCGCGTGCGCTCATCGGCGACGCGGGTGACGGCGCCCGTCGCTTTGTGCTCGATCGCTTCGCCGGCGATCTCGATCGCTTCAACATGCTGGCGGATCATCGCTTCGACGGAAGCAAGGCGCGTCAGCGCGCCGTCGAGCCCCTCGTTCAGCGCAACCATGTGGCCGCGCACGACTTCGCCGACGGCGTCGGCGTTGTGAGCGGCGGTCACGTCCGGCGTCACATATTGCTGCGCGGCGACGGCGATCGATTCTGCGGCGTTCATCATCGTCGCCATGCGCGAAACGGCGTAGCCGATCACGAGCACGAGCAACGGCACGACAAAGGCGTAGAGAATGGTTTCCGTCCCATAGGCCGCGAGCGGGTTCCAGCCGTCCGCCGATCCATAGATCTGCTGGTGCGCCAGATAATTCCCGAGGGGCGGCCCGACGGTGAACGAGAAAAACACGAACAGCGCCACAAGCCGGCTGACCTGAATGGCCTGCCGGCTGTCGGCGGCCCAGCGGCGCGCATCGCGGTTGATGGTGAGGACGCCATATTCGTCCCGCACCTGTTCGGACTCGACAATGCCCTTGAAGCGCACGCGGCTCGGCTGTCGCGATTTTTCCCCCGAGCTGGCGTCGCCCGAGCCGGCGTGCCCAGCGTCGGCGTCCGCCGCGTCAGCGTCGATATCCCTGGGCGTTTCGGTCAAAACCTTCTCCGGCCGCCAAAAAAAGACCCGCATAGCGGATTTTCGATAGCCCGCCAATCGCCGGGCCTTGTCCGCGCCAAAAAGAATCTGCGTATTTCATAGCTCTAGCCGATCCTCGCCCGGGAACCGACAGCCTTATGAGCACCCTTCAGCACCGAACGCAAAAGCTCGTTGAAAGCACGGTTTTCCAGACCGGCATTCTCGCCCTGATCATCCTGAACGCGGTCATTCTCGGCGCCGAGACGTTTCCCGGCGTTGTCAAGACGGTCGGGCCGGCGCTCGGCATGGCCGACCGGTGGATCCTGATGATCTTCATTCTGGAGATCGGCCTCCGGGTCTTCGCCTGGCGCGGCGCTTATTTCCGCCAGGGCTGGAATCTTTTCGATATTGTAATCGTCACCATTTCGGTGGTCGCGGCGACGAGCGGTCTGGCGGCGCTTCGGGCGTTTCGCGTGTTGCGGGTACTGCGCGTCATCACCGTCATCCCGAGGATGCGGGTCGTCGTGTCGGCGCTGCTCGATTCCCTGCCGGGGATTGCCTCGGTGGGCGTCGTCCTCGCCCTCATCATTTATGTGTTCGCGGTGATCGCCTCCAATCTTTACGGGGCGGACCATCCTCGGCTCTTTGGCGACGTGTTCACCGCCATGTACACGCTGTTTCAGGTGATGACCCTTGAGGGCTGGCCGGACATCGCCGCGCAGGTCGGCGAAACCCATGGGCGTTCATGGGTGTTCTTTCTGTCCTTCGTGCTGCTGGCGACCTTTACGATGCTCAACCTGTTTGTGGCGATTGTGGTCCGCGTGGTGGAGGAGGATTCCGAGCCGCTGGTCGCCGACATTGTCGCGAACCAGAAAGCCATCGCGGACGACATTGCCGCCATCCGCGCCGAAGTCGAAGCGCTGACGCGACGGGAGCGCGACTAGCGTTTCAGTTTCGTATTGGTCGCGCGGCTACCCGACATAGAGCGCGCGTTTGCGCGCGACGGCTGTCTCTTTCAACAACACATTGAGCAGGGGACGCGACGTGATGCGCGCGGCAATGATGCTCAACATGATCGTGAGCGCCCCCACGGTCAGCACCGCATCAAGCGCCATGATCGAGGGGGCGTCGAAAAGCGAAATCAGGAACAGCGCCGAGGCGGCGCCCGGCGCGCCGCCGAACCAGGCGAGAAACAGCTGGCTTTCTTTCGCAAGGGACAGAGAGCCGAGGCTGGCGAGGCGCGGTCCGGCGCGCAACACCGTGATGGCGGCGACGGCGAACACGACCGTCAGCATGTCGGCCTGGAGAATTTGCGGACCGAGCAGGGCGCCGAAAGCCAGAAACGCCGCTGGCAGCGCGAGCTTGTCCACATACCGGCGCAGCCGCACGCGGGTTGTTGCAGGCACGGCCGTTTCCTCGCCCCACAGGAGGCCCGCGGCGGTTGCGGCGATAACAGGGTGGGCGCCGAACGGCGCCGCAAACAGCGCCGCGAAGACGCCGGCGGCGATCGCATAATGGGCGCGCCGGCGCTTGTTCTCCGCGAGGTTGCCGGCGATGGCCGCGCAAAGCCCGGCAAGACCGCCAAGGGCGAACCCGCCCAGCGCCGAAAAACTCGCCTCGAAGATCGGGGTCGCCGCCGGCATGGTCTCCGGCGCGACGGTTGCGGCCGCTTCCAGAAAAATCGCGATCGGCAGCCCGAGCGCCAGAATGGCCGCGCTCTCCAGTCTGACGGCGGCCTTGATCACCGCGGGCGCCGGCGCGTCGGCGACCGCTCGCCGGTCGAAGGCGGCGCCGTTCAGCGTCAGGGCGCCGGCCAGCAGGAACGCAGAGCCGAGGGTCAGGTTCGGGGCGAGGATAAAGGCGGCAAGGCCGCAGATGATCAGAAACAGCGGCGCGCCCCCGATGGTCAGCCGAAAGGACGCCGGACAGCTCGTTGCGAGCCGCGAAATCCGGAACTGCGCTGCGGCGGCGAAGCCAAGCGCGGCGAGCAGAACGTCCGCGCCGGCGGCCACCCATTCCGCGGGCGCGGCGGGCCCGCCCGTGCTGCGATAGACCAGCGCGCCGCCCATACCGGCGAGCATCAGCAGCGCCGGGAAGCGCGCCGCTTTTTCGAGGATTTTCGCCCGGTCGAGACTCACGAGAATCGCGGCGAGGATCGCCGCGGACGCCGCAAAAATCATATGGTCAACCGCCGTTGCGATTCGGCCCTTGGCGAGGCTGGCGAATCAGTTGCCGCGACGGTGAATTGATCCGTTTTTAAAATCAATTTTAAATTTCTGAAACCTGCGTAACGCGGCGGCGCTCCGACCATTAAGCGGGATCGTCAGGACCCGTCAGAAATGCGTTGTTGCGTGCGGCGTTACAAACATCGCCTCAGGGTTGTATTTTTAAAGCTGCCGGCGCCAGGCCGCAATTCGGTTTTTATTTCAATCCCAATTAAAACAACCACTTCGTCCGTATTCGTCAGAATCGGCGTGAAGCGCGCGTTTTTTTCTGCGCGCAAAGCCAGCCATGACATCTGGAGGGCGTATTATGCCCGCTCATGATTTCGCAACGCTGCTACGGAGGTTTCGAGCGTGACGAATGACAAACAGAAGTCGCGAAGCAAACTGAAACGGATTATCGCCGGCGCGGCGCCGCAGCTTGCCCATGCGCTGGGCGGGCCTCTTGCGGGCGCGGCGGCGGCGCAGTTGTCGCGCGCAATTTTCGGCGCGCCGGACGTTGACGAAACGGCGCTGGCGGAAACGCTTTCCGCAGCAACGCCGGAACAGTTGATTGCCCTGAAACGCGCCGAGCAGGAGTTTCAGATCGCGCTGCGGGAAACGCAGCTGGCGGTCCGGCGTGTTGACGCTGCCGATCGCGCCAACGCTCGCGAACGACAGATCGCGCTCGATGACTGGACGCCGTCGGCGCTGGGCGCGTTGATCATTCTCGGTTTCTTTGTCGTGCTCGGCGCCATGGTGGCCCGGCGACTGCCCGCGGGAACAGAGACGGAGTTCTCCATCATGCTCGGGGCGCTCGCCACCATGACCGCGGCGGTCGTCAATTACTTCTTTGGCTCGTCGGCGGGCTCGAAAGAGAAAACACGGCTGATGGCGTTCCCGCCCGAGCCCGCCGAGGGCGCTGCGTCGGAAAATCGCGGTTGAATTCTGCCGCCGCGGCGTCATGGTCCGCCTTCATCGAAGACGGATCGGCGATGAAGGCGCGCTACGACATTGCGATTATCGGCGGCGGCGTGATCGGCCTCGCGCTGGCGCGCGAACTGGCGGCGCAAACGCGCTCGCTCGCGGTCGTCGATGCGTCGGCGCGCATCCCCCCGGCGACGGCGGCGGCGGCGGGCATGCTCGCGCCGTCATTCGAGAAGGATCTCGGCGGCGGCGCGCTATATGAGTTGAGCGCGGCCAGTCTCAGGATGTGGTCGTCATTTGCGGTGTCCCTTGCTGAGGAAACCGGCGCCGATATCGATTTTCGCAGCGACGGCATTCTTGGCGTCGCCCTCGACGCAGCCGCCGCTCGAAAGCTTGAGGCGCAATGCGCCGCGCTTGCAAAGCGAGACGCAGACGCGGCCATGCTGACCGGCACCGAGGCGCGCGCGCTGGAACCGGCCTTGTCGGATCGCGTGACGGCGGCGATGCAGGCGCCCGAGGATGCGCAGGTCGATCCGGTGAAACTGACGGCGGCGCTGCGTCTCTCCGTCGAACGGCGCGGCGCGGCGCTGATCGACGATTATGTCGCGTCGGCGCAGGCCGAGGCCGGCCGCTGGCGCGTCGCGCTTGGCGCGGGCGACGGATTTGTCGCCGACGATATCGTGATCGCAACCGGCGCCGCATCGGGCTGGGCGATTGACGGCGTATCGCGGCCGCCTGTCTTTCCGGTGAAAGGCGAGGCGTTTTCCGTTGCGTCGACCAGCGCCGCGTCACTGGCGCGGGTGGTCCGTGGTCCTGGCGCCTATATCTGCCCGAAAGCGGGCGGACGCATCGTGATCGGCGCGACCGAGCAGCGCGACAGGGCCGACCTTGACGTTTCCGCGGCGGGGATCGAAACCCTGCGCGGCGGGGCGGTTGATGTTGTGCCCGCGCTTGAACACTGCGCCGAGCTTGCGCGCTGGGCGGGGCTGAGGCCGGCGACGCCGGATGGTGCGCCGATACTTGGGCCCGCCGGGCGCCGCGCGCGGCCGGCATGGCTTGCCCTCGGCCATCATCGCAACGGCGTCCTGCTCGCTCCGGCGAGCGCGGCGGCCCTGGCGGCGGAAATCCTCGGGAATGAGCCGGATATCGACCTTTCCCCGTTCCGTCCGAACCGGTTTGGTTAGCGATTTCTTGACGGCTTGCCGGCTATTTTTTGCCCATGCCAGCGGAAGTCCAGTCAGCGGTTTCAGCGAA
The DNA here is from genome assembly GCA_028281665.1 of Hyphococcus sp. Taxonomy (GTDB): domain Bacteria; phylum Pseudomonadota; class Alphaproteobacteria; order Caulobacterales; family Parvularculaceae; genus Hyphococcus. Next base: position 99,012 of record JANQJK010000006.1, on the reverse strand, counting down.
TGCGGCGGTATCGTCCGCAATCCGGCGCGCCAGCGACGCGACCGGTGCGGGGTTCGATTATCTGATGAAAACCGCGCTGCGCGAATCGAGCCTCGACGCCAGTGCGAAGGCGACGACATCGAGCGCGGCGGGCCTTTTTCAGTTCATCGAACAGACATGGCTCGGTGCGGTGAAGACTTACGGCGCGCGCCATGGATTTGCCGCCGCTGCCGCCGACATCATGCAGGACGCATCCGGCAAGTTTCAGATCGCGGATGCGACGCGTCGCGCGGAAATCCTGAACCTTCGCTACGACGCGGCGGCGTCCGCCGCGATGGCCGGGGAACTGACGCAGGAAAACGCGCGTATCCTGGAAACGAAGCTTGGGCGCGCCGCGTCCGCCGCGGACCTTTATGCGGCGCACTTTCTGGGGCCAGCCGGCGCGGTCAAACTGATGAACGCTGCGGCGACCGTAAAAGCGGCGGACATCCTGCCGGCGGCGGCGCGTTCAAATGCGCCGGTCTTTTACGACGGCGCGCGCGCAAAAACCGTTGGTGAAGTGATTGCGTCCTTTGCAGCATCGCTGGGCGAACGCACTGCGACTCTGCCGGCTTCAGATACGCAACCGGCGGCGGCGCAGTCCGCGTCTCGTTCCGATGAAGCGCGGCCGGAAAACCCTGTCGCGACCGCGCCGCAACGCACCGAACCGGCGTTTGCGCCGGCGAGGCTTTCTCTTCTGGCGATGAGTGTTTTGCAGGCGCTCGACCCGACGCGGCTTTCCGCCTCAGAGCGCGACGATCAACGCTAACAGCGCGTTGATGCAAAGCCTTCGGGCAGTTTTGTTTCCGAATTCGCACAGGCGGCGGCGATCTGCTCCGGCGTCAGATTGATGGCGCCCGACAAATCCGCGCCATGAATGTTTGCATTCGAAAGGTCGACGAGGTTCATATCGGCTGCTTCAAAGATCGCGCCTTTAAGGTTCGCCCGCGACAGACGCACGCCGGTCAGGTCCGCGCCCGTGAACTTCGCGTTGGAAAGGTCGGCGCCGACGAAAAAGGCGCCCGCGCCATAAGCTTTGCGGAAATCGGCGCCGACAAGTTCCGCGCCGGAGAACGACGCAAAGGAAATGTCCGCATCGGTAAATTTTGCTCCGCGAAAGCGCGCGCCGCGCGCCGTCGCTTCACGCAACTCTGCGCTTGTGAAATTGGCCTCGGGCAAAGCCGTCGCCGTGAAGTTGGCCTTCGCAAGCTGGGCGCCGGCGAAATTGACTTCGGCGCCATTGGCGCCTTCGAGAACCGCGCCGTCCAGCAGCGCGCCGTCGAACGCCGCGTTTGACAGAAGTGAACCGGCGAAGTTCGCTTTCGGCATATCCTTGTTGGAGAACACCGCGCCCGAATGATCTGCAAGGGCGTTTTCGTCGAGGACTTCTACGTCGGTGGAAGGTTTTGAGAGGCCGGGCAGCTTCACGCTGTCAAGCGCCTGGGAAATATCCGGCGCAATATCGTCGACCTTCGCGAGCGGCTTGGCGATCTCCTTGCCGATATCGGCGACCGGATTGGTTTTCGACTCCGAGCCCGGCAGAATCGCCGCGACCGTGGCGAACACCATCACCATGAAGAGAAGGATCAGTGCGATGTATTTCAGCATGCAACCAGTTCCGCAGCGAATTCGTTTCGCCGGGCATTTTGCGGTCGCCGCGTCAATTAATGATTAAGGCTGTTTGGAGAATTGTTGTCCGTGCGCTCAGAAGTTTATGAACAACCCGTTGATGCGCCGCAGCTTTCGCATTTGAGACAGGCGCCGTTGCGCACCAGCGTAAACTGTCCGCAATCGGGACACGCGTCGCCTTCATAGCCTTTGATGCGGGCCTCGTCCCGCGGCTGGTTTGCGGGCCGGCCGGGCGTCGCCAGAACGCCGCGGGGCGCTTTCTGGTTCACGGCCTCGGCGAGTTTTGCAACCTGCGCCTCGATTTCCGGCGGGCTTTCCGCTTTCGGCGCGCCCTCCGCAATCTCCTCCACGGCGTCGTCATTGGCGTCCTGATCGGCGTTTTTGCGAAGGCGATCAAAGTCCCCGCCGCGCAGTATGACGAGATTGTCCGTGACCGTCGACCGGCTGAAGCCTTTCGAGATCAGCTTTGCGGCTTCCGCTTGCGTCTTCTCTTCCGAAACGCCGCGCCCGATGGCGTCAACGGAGGAGTCGTCGGGATTGACATGGGCGAGGTCGCCGCGGCCTAGATAGGAGATGGCAAGTTCGCGGAAAATGTAATCAAGGATGGACGTTGCATGCTTGATCTGGTCGTTACCCTGCACGGGCCCGGACGGATCGAACCGCGTGAACACATAAGCGTCGACAAACTCGTCGAGGGGCACGCCATATTGAAGCCCCAGCGACACAGCGATGGCGAAATTATTCATCAGTGAGCGGAACGCTGCGCCTTCCTTATGCATGTCGATGAAGACTTCGCCCAGTTCGCCGTCATCGAATTCGCCCGTGTGCAGATAAACCTTGTGCCCGCCGACGATGGCTTTCTGAATGTAGCCTTTGCGCCGATCCGGCAACCGGCGCCGACCCGGCGTGCGCTCGATAATCCGTTCGACGATCCGCTCGGCGACGATTTTCGATTTTTCCGTCATCGGCGCATCGGCAACCGTGTCGGCTAGGGGCTCCTCGTCCTTCCCATCGGAAGAGGCAAGCAGCGCGGCTGACAGCGGTTGCGAGAGCTTTGAGCCGTCGCGGTAGACGGCCATCGCTTTCAGGCCCATGTGCCAGCCCAGCATATAGGCCCGCGCGCAGTCGCCGACGCTCGCGCTCGACGGCAGGTTGATGGTTTTTGAAATGGCGCCTGAAATAAACGGTTGCGCCGCCGCCATCATGCCAAGATGCGCCTCCAGCGAGAGGAACCGTTCGCCGATGCGCCCGCACGGGTTTGCGCAGTCGAAGACGGGGTAGTGTTCCTCTTTCAGATGCGGCGCGCCCTCAACGGTCATCGCCCCGCAGCAGAAAAGGTTGGCTTCGTGAATCTCTTCGTCGGTGAAGCCGATGTCCCGCAGGATCTCGTAGCCGGTCGCCGTCAGCATCGATTCCGGCAGACCGAGAACGTTCGTGCAGAAATCCTCGCCCAGCGCCTGGGGCGTGAACGCGTAAGTGAGGTCAAAGGCCGTCTTGAGGCGCTCGATCAGCGCCTTGATGTGGCGATCTTCAAAGCCTTCGTTGCGCAACTCTTCAAGGTTGATCCCCGGCGCGTCTTCCAGCGTGCCGCGGCCAAGGGCATAGGCCTCAATGTCTGCGATCTCCGCATCCTTATACCCGAGCGCGCTTAACGCGGCGGGTACGGACTGGTTAATGATCTTGAGGCTGCCGCCGCCGGCGAGCTTCTTGAATTTGACGAGCGCGAAATCAGGTTCGATGCCCGTGGTGTCGCAATCCATCACGAGACCGATGGTGCCGGTGGGCGCGATGACGGAGATCTGCGCGTTGCGATAGCCGTTGAGCGCGCCGAGTTCGTAGGCTTCGTTCCAGACGGTCTTCGCCCGCTCGGCGAGTTCCGGCCACGGGCAGGCGTCGTCGTTAAACTGCGAGGGTTCCGCGCCAAGCCCTTCGAATTCGCCGCCTTCGGAAACGCCGGTCGCCGCGCGCCGGTGATTGCGCATGACGCGCAGCATGGCGTCGCGGTTTTCGCCGAACTTATCGAAGGGGCCGAGAGCGCCCGCCATTTCCGCGCTTGTCCGGTAGGCGGCGCCCGTCATCAGTGCCGATACGCCGGCGCAGGCCGCGCGGCCTTCGTCGCTGTCATAGGCGATGCCTGAGCGCATCAAGAGGCCGCCAATATTGGCGAAGCCGAGGCCGAGCGTTCGATAGTCGAAAGACCGGCGCGCAATCGCCGCCGATGGGAACTGCGCCATGGTGACGGAGGTTTCGAGCGTCAGCGTCCATAATCGGCATGCGTGTTCAAAGCCGTCGACGTCAAACCCTTCATCGGTCCTGAATTTGACGAGATTGACCGATGCAAGGTTGCAGGCGGTGTCGTCAAGAAACATATATTCCGAGCACGGATTGGAGGCGCGAATATCGCCGCCCTCGGGGCAGGTGTGCCAGGCGTTGATCGTGTCGTGAAACTGAACGCCCGGATCCGCGCACGCCCAGGCGGTGGCGCAGATCTCTTCCCAGAGTTCGCGGGCGCCGACCGTTTTCACCGCCGCCCCGTCGGTGCGCCGGGTAAGCGTCCAGTCGTCGTCTTCAGCGATCGCCTTTAAAAACGCGTCGGTGACGCGCACAGAGTTGTTCGAATTCTGACCGGACACCGTGCGGTAGGCTTCCGAATCCCAGTCGAAATCGAAGACGTCGACGTCAATGTCGCGATACCCCTCACGGGCGTATTCGATGGCGCGCCTGATCGATCCGTCAGGCACGAACGCGGCCTTCGCCGCTTTCACCGCGGCGCCCAGCGCGGGGTTTTCGTTCGGGTCGAGGCGGTCGTCGTCTTCGATCGCCCAGCACGCTTCAAGGATCAGCGGCAGGTGTTTGGCGAGGGCGCGCGATCCCGCGATCAGCGCCGCGACCTTTTCTTCCTCCCGCGCCTTCCAGCGAACGAATTGTTCAATGTCCGGATGATCCGCATCGACGATGACCATCTTCGCCGCGCGCCGCGTGGTGCCTCCGGACTTAACGGCGCCGGCTGCGGCGTCGCCGACTTTCAGGAAACTCATGAGGCCGGAGCTTTTGCCCCCGCTCGACAGGGGCTCGCCTTCGCCGCGAATGTTGGAGAAATTCGTGCCGGTGCCCGAGCCGTATTTGAACAACAGCGCCTCGCGCCGCCACAGATCCATCACGCCGTTTTCCGAGGCGAGATTGTCGTCCACCGACTGGATGAAACAGGCGTGGGGCTGCGGGCGTTCATAGGCGCTGTCGGATTCGGCAAGTGCGCCCGTTTCGTGATCCACAAAGAAATGGCCCTGGCCGGGTCCGTCGATGCCGTATGCCCAGTGCAAACCGGTGTTGAACCATTGCGGAGAATTCGGCGCGCCGATTTGCAGCGCCAGCATGGCGCGCATTTCGTCGATGAAGGCCTCGGCGTCTTTTTCCGACGAGAAATGCCCGGCCTTCCATCCCCAATAGGCCCAGGCGCCGGCCATGCGGTCGAACACCTGTTTCGCGGAGGTCTCTGCGCCGTATCGGTCCTCCGCCGGCATTTTGGCAAGCGCAGCCACATGGGGCATGGAGCGCTGGAGGAATTTCGGCACGCCTTTTTCCGGCACGCGCCGGGTCGCGGCGGGGACGCCTGCCTTGCGCAGATATTTCTGGGCGAGGATATCGACCGCCGTCTGGCTCCATTGCTTTGGAACCTCAACGTCGCGGGCCTCGAAGATGATCTCGCCCGCAAAGGTCCGGATCTCGGAATCCGCGCGCCTGAAGGCGATCGCGCCATAAGGCGCGCGCCAATCCTCGGAAAAACGGCGTTCAATGAGCATCGGACGGGCTCGGTTTCTTAGACACTACATATAGTGCGGGTGAGTTTTGATTGAAAAGCAGTTCTGGGCAAAATGCCGAGAGCAACTAATAGGCCTCGCAAAGGCAAAAAACCACCACAAATTGCGGTGGCCATATGTATGAGCACAATTTATAGTGTCTCGTGCCATAACCGGAATCACCGGAAAATGGCGACAATTACATTACGAAGCGCTATTGCGATTCGAGCCAAAGTGCCAACCTCCGCCGGGACGCGGGCAACAAGTTCGCCATCGTACTTAGCCCAGACCAAAGCCTTGAGACGCTCTTTGGCCTCATCGGCATCTTTGGCCACGATGTCCACCGTGTATTCGCGGCCGTTGAACCGGTAGCTGAAGAGATGAGTTGCGTAAGTGGATTCGTTCATAGATGGAGAGGAGGTGAGTAAGATAAATAAATCAACCGGTTACTATGAGATTTACCGCGATACTCGCGATTATTGGCGCTGGCGTTTCAAGGCGAACAATCACGAGATCATTGCTAGCGGTGAATCTTACCACAACAAGTCCGACTGCCTGAACGCGGTTGGACTGATGAAGGGATCGTACGACGCGCCTGTGTACGAGCGTTAAGCACGACCCCTCCACCATTGCTTATAAAGCCGGGCCGTTCCCTCTCGGGTGCGGCCCATTTTTTATCCTGACGATCACGAAACCAGCTTGCAAGAGCGTCAGCGCCGCAGCTCGAATCAGGATTGAGTTATTTGTACAGTAATGTACATTAATGGACAATGGCACGAAAAAGCACAACAGGTTCAAGGTTTAACCTGGGTGAGCCATATCGCTCGCTATTGGCGGACTATTGCGAAGCGACGCGCATGACTGCCACTGACGCGGTGCGACAGGCGCTGAAACTCTATATTGATCACGAGATTGCTGGAAATTCGCTCATAAACGAGCGCTTCAAAGAAGCTAGGCGTCGACGATTGAGAATAAGCGCCAAAAAACTAATGAAATAGAGCTTATAGGATGCGGCACGGCGATTGCCCGGCCCGGCGGCGGGCGCCATATTCGCGCCGCGAGAGGGGGCTACCCAGCCCCTTAGAAGTTCAGGAGCGCCTTTTGATCTCGAAACTATTTACCTGGTGGAATTCGGCCACCCTCGGCACGTCCTTCACCCTGTGGCGCAAGGGCGCCCGCGAGGTCGGCAAGGACGAGCAGGGCAACCGCTATTTCGAGGAAAAGGCCAATTCGCTGCCCGGCAGCGAAAACACGCGCCCGCGGCGCTGGGTCGTTTACCATGGGGTCGCCGAGGCCTCGCGCGTGCCCCCGGACTGGCACGGCTGGCTCCACCATATCTTCGATGAACCGCCGAGCGAACAGCCGTTGATCCGACGGGAATGGGAAAAGGATCATCTTCCCAACATGACCGGCACGCCGCTCGCCTATCATCCGCCGGGCTCGCTCGCCCGCGCCGGCGGGCCCGCCGACGTGAACGACGATTATGAAGCCTGGAAGCCTGAAGAGGCGTAACGGAAACAGGGGAGACGTCTGATGAGCCGCGCCGGCGCTTTTGAAACGATTGTCGGACTGATCGTCATTGCCGTGGCGGTTGCGTTTCTCTGGTACGCCGCCGGCGTCAGCGGGGACCGGGCCCGCGTCGCGGACTATCAGCTCGATGCCGTGTTCGGGCGCGTTGACGGTCTTTCTGTCGGCGCCGACGTCAAGATTGCCGGCATTTCAGTTGGCGAGGTGTCAGGCAGCGTGCTCGATCCCGCCACTTACGAAGCGACCGTGTCCATGAGCATTAACCGCGATGTTCAGGTCCCTGACGATTCCGTGGCCAAGATCGTATCGGACGGGTTTCTCGGCGGCGCCCATGTTTCGATTGAGCCGGGCGCGTCCGAGGAATACTTCCAGGAAGGCGACAGGATCACCATTACGCGCGGATCGGTCGATCTCCTGAATCTGGCGGTGCAGGCGTTTACGAACCAGCAAGGCGGCAAGAGCGACGATGCGTCCGAGGACGATCCGCTTGGAGAATTTTAATGCGAAGTTTGTTGTTGTTGACGGCCGCGTGTTTCGCGCCCTGTTCGTTCACGGGCGCGCTTGCGCAGAACGAGCGGCTGGAAACGCCCATGGACGATCGCCTCGACGAACTTGAGGCCCTGTCGCGCAACAGCGACGATCCGTTTGCCGGCGTGATCGAGCGGGCCGAGCGCGAGCCGGTTTCCGTCACTTTGCGCGCCCTCGACAAGATTACGGCGCGGTACACGGATATCGAAATCCCCATGAACAAAATCGCGCAGTTCGGCTCCCTCGAACTCTTGCCGCGTTACTGCGACAAGCGTCCGCCGGAGGAGTTTCCCGAAACGACGGCGTTTCTCGAAGTGTTCGATCGGGAATTCGGCGCGCGCGGCGACGACTTGAAAATCGATCCCTCCTTGCTGGAAACTGGCGAAGAGGGCGCCGATGAGCCCATTGCGGTGCCGGTCGATGAAGATCTCGAATTGCGCGAAATCCCCGCCTTTGGCGCCGACGCGGCGGAAGAGGATGCGCCTGTCGAAGCAGCGCCCCTATCGTCGGAGCCCTTGCCGACGCTGCCGGCGCCGGAAGTGTTGAGCGGGCCGCAGGCGCAAGGCGAAAACATCTTTCGTGGATGGATGTTTGCTTCAAGCCCGGCGCTCAATGCGCTGGAGCACCCCGTTTACGACGTGTGGGTGATCGACTGCACGACTCGCGCCGTCGAGAGCTGATCGGGCGCGGCGAAAAAATCCGCTTTGGCGTTCAGCGCCGTTTTCAACCGCAACTGGTAGGCGTCGTTCGGGACGCCGATAAGGCCGAACTGTTCAAGATGTTCGTTGTAGAATTGCGCGTCGATGAAATCGAAGCCGCCGATTTTCAACCGCGCCATCAAATGGACCATCGCGACTTTTGAGGCGTCACGCATCCGAGAGAACATGCTTTCGCCGCAAAACGCCGCGCCGAGCGCCATCCCGTAAAGTCCGCCGACCAAAGCGCCGTCGCGCCAGCACTCAACGCTGTGCACGAGGCCGCGATAGTGAAGCTCCGTATACGCTTCGACAATGGCGTCGTTGATCCATGTGTCGGGGCGGGCGGGCGTCGCGTCGGCGCACGCCGCAATAACCTCCGGGAACGCCGAATTGATGCGAATGTCGAAAGGTTCGGTTTTTACCAGTCGCAGCAATCGTTTCGGCGCGCGTGCGTCGCTGAGACCGATGACGCCGCGCTCCTCCGGCAGCACCCAGACAACCGTCGCATCGTCGCGTGCCCGCGCCATCGGGAAATAGCCGAGCGTATAGGCCTTGATAAGTTCGTCGACGGGAATCGCATTGGCGCTGTCGCGTGGCATGGGGCGAGTATCGCCTTGAATCGCGGGTTTGTGCAATCGGGGTCGCGTTGTGCAGCCCTTATGCCCAGGCGCGTAGTCTACTCAGACTCCGCCAGCCAGTTTTCAAGCCAGTGAATATGATAGTCGCCGCGCTGAAAGTCCGGCTGGTCGATCAGCTCCTGAAACAGCGGGATCGTCGTTTCAATACCGACGAGGGCGAATTCCGACAGGCAGCGCCGCAATCGTGCAAGGCACAGCTCGCGCGTGTCGCCGAAAACGATCAGCTTGCCGATCATCGAGTCGTAATAAGGCGGAATTGAGTAACCGGTGTAAACGGCGCTGTCGAAGCGCACGCCCGGGCCGCCCGGCGCGTGGAAGTCGGTAATCCTGCCCGGCGACGGCCGGAAGGTCTTCGGGTTTTCCGCATTGATGCGGCACTCAATAGAATGCCCGCGAAAGCGAACGTCCTCTTGCTTGATGCTCAAGGGCGCGCCGGCGGCGACGCAGATCTGTTCGCGGACGATGTCGATGTCCGTCACCTGCTCCGTGATCGGGTGTTCGACTTGCAGGCGCGTGTTCATCTCGATGAAATAGAACTCGCCGTCTTCGTAAAGGAACTCGATGGTGCCGGCGCCGAGATAACCGAGCTGCTCGATCGCCTTTCTGACGGTTTCGCCGATGCGCGCGCGTTCCTCTGGCCCAAGGGCCGGCGACAGCGCTTCTTCCAGCACCTTCTGGTGGCGACGTTGAAGCGAACAGTCCCGCTCGCCCAGCTGGACCACATTACCGTGGCTGTCGGCGATAATCTGCAATTCAATATGCCGCGGTTTCGTCAGATACTTTTCGAGATAAACGGCGTCGTCGCCAAAGGCGCCTTTGGCTTCGGACTTGGCGGTCGAAATCGCTTCTTCGAGATCGGCCGGGGTCGGCGCGAGCTTCATGCCCCGCCCGCCGCCGCCGGCGGCGGCTTTGACCAGCACCGGATAGCCGATCTTGTCGGCCGCGGCGCGCGCCTCTTCCATGGAGGCGAGGGCGCCCTCAGAGCCCGGAACGAGGGGAATGCCGGCCTTGCCGACGGCTTCCTTCGCCGCGATTTTGTCGCCCATGACGCGGATATGCTCCGCCTCCGGACCGATAAACGTGATGTTGTGGGCTTTGACGATATCGGCGAAGCGGGCGTTCTCGGACAGGAACCCGTATCCCGGATGGATTGCGTCCGCGCCGGTGATTTCCGCCGCTGAAATAATCGCGGGAATATTGAGGTAGCTGTCCTTCGGCGCCGGCGGGCCGATGCAAACGCTTTCGTCCGCAAGGCGTACATGCATGGCGTTCTGATCGGCGGTTGAGTGCACCGCGACCGTCTGGATGCCCAGCTCTTTGCAGGCGCGGTGGATGCGGAGGGCGATTTCTCCGCGATTGGCGATCAGGACTTTTTCAAACATCTTCTAAACGAATAATCATTTTCCAACTCTCGTTTTTCCTCCCCCGTTTACGGGGGAGGTGGCCCGAAGGGCCGGAGGGGGTATTTTGACGCTTGAGTAACTAAGCCGCCCCCTTCGTCAGCTTCGCTGACACTTCCCCCGCAAGCGGCGGAAGAGGGATTATATTTCATTCAATAATCAACAGCGGTTCGTCGAACTCCACAGGCTGGGCGTCGCTGACCATGATTTTCGTAACCGTGCCGGAACGGGGCGCGGCAATCGGGTTCATGGTCTTCATCGCCTCGACAATCATCACCGTCTGCCCCTCTGTAACCGCGCCGCCCTCCGTGATGAACGGAGCGGCGCCGGGCGAGGGCGACAGGTATGCCGTGCCGACCATGGGCGACTTGATGGCGCCGGGGTGATCGCCGGCGGGCGCAGCCGCCGGTGTCGGCGCAGCGGGCGCGGGCGTTGGCGCTGCTGGCGCGGCAAGCGCCGGCGCAGCAACGGCGCCGCCCTGACGGGAGACGCGCAGGCGCGCGCCATCGCGTTCGATCTCGATTTCCGTCAGCCCCGTTTCTTCCAGTATTCCGGCGAGTTCCCGGATCCAGTGCGCTTCCGCGCCGCGATCTTCTTTGTTTTTGTTCCCAGCCATATGCTTTCCGCTATAAACTCACCGGCCTTACCAAGTTCCGCCGGCGAACAAAACCTTCCCCGTCAGGCCCGGCCCCCGTCAGGCCCGGCCAATGAGGCCCGCGAGCGCTTCCAGCGCAAGCCCATACCCCGCCGCGCCTAAACCCATAATTAATCCATCCGCCGCCGACGCGGTCACCGAACGGCGGCGGAATTCTTCCCGGGCGTGTATGTTTGACAGGTGAAGTTCAATTTTCGGTATCCCGATCGCCGATAATGCGTCGAGCAGTGCGACGGACGTATGCGTGTAGCCGCCCGGATTGATGATCAGCCCTGCGCCCTTCGAGCCCGCTTCCTGAACCCAGTCGACAAGGGTCCCCTCGGTGTTCGACTGGCGAAAATCCACCGACAGGCCCAGTGTTGCCGCCTTTTTCCGGCAGTCCTTTTCGATATCGGCGAGGCTGTCGCTGCCGTAAATCTCCGGCTCACGGGTTCCGAGCAGGTTCAGGTTCGGCCCGTTCAGGACATATGCCGCCCTCTTGGTCATACAGACTTCGCCATAAACTTGTCGCCGCCGCCTTCACCGCCGATTATGAAGGGTCTACATATAGCCGTGCGCCGCAGCGCGCTGCAATAAGAGAACCGCTTGAAAATCCATGGATATTACTCTGAACGGCGAAGAATACGAGCATGCGGGCGAGCCGACTGTCGCCGGTCTCCTCGCCGCGCTTGAGCTGGAAGCGCGGAAAATAGCAGTCGAACGCAATCGCGAAATCATTCCGCGGTCCCTATATGACGATACGCCGGTCGCCGAAGGCGATCGCATTGAGATCGTACAGTTTGTCGGCGGAGGCTGAACCATTGAGCGACGTTTTAACGATTGCGGGCCGCGAATTCTCATCGCGCCTGATCATCGGCACGGGCAAGTACGAAACCTACGCCCAGAATGCGGAAGCGGCGGAGGCGGCCGGCGCGGAAATGGTGACCGTCGCCGTCCGGCGGGTGAACCTCACCGATAAAGACAAGCCGATGCTGGTCGATTTTCTCGACCCCAAAAAATACGTCTACCTGCCGAACACCGCCGGCTGCTTCACCGCCGACGACGCCATCCGGACGTTAAGGCTGGCGCGCGAAGCGGGCGGCTGGAATCTCGTCAAGCTCGAAGTTCTCTCGGACAAGAAAACGCTCTACCCGGATATGGAGGAAACGCTCGCCGCGGCGAAGCTCCTGATTAAGGACGGCTTCGAGGTCATGGTCTATTGTTCGGACGACCCGGTTTATGCGCGCAAGCTGGAAGATGCGGGCTGCTGCGCCATCATGCCGCTCGGAAGCCTCATCGGTTCGGGGCTCGGCATCATCAATCCGGTCAATATCCGCCTCATCATCGAGCAGTCGTCCGTACCCGTTATTGTTGACGCCGGCGTCGGCACAGCGTCGGACGCGGCGGTTGCAATGGAGCTCGGCTGCGACGGCGTTTTGATGAATACGGCAATCGCCGAAGCGAAGGATCCGATCCTGATGGCAAGCGCCATGAAGCATGCGGTGATCGCGGGACGCGAAGCCTATCACGCGGGGCGCATGCCAAAAAAACGGTACGCCGATCCGTCTTCGCCCTTGGCGGGGCTGATTTAACTCCATTCGTCGCGCGGGAAGAACGCTTCATCGGCTTACGAAAACGTAAGGCGTCGATTTGCCCCTGCGACGCGGGTCGCATTGCATGTCGTCATGCTAGAGCATTTCCAATGCAGTCGCGATTGCGAAGGCATATCCAATCTGCGCGTTGCGTGCGCGCATACTCTTGAGGGAAAGGACGTCCAATGAAAAGAACCATCTTTACACTGACGGCTGGCGCGGTTGCGTTGGCTGCGGGGGCTGCAATTGCCGGCGACGAAAAGAAGAAAATGTCGTGGGACGAAAAGAAAGCCAAAATGGAAGCCAAGCTCGAAGAAAAATTCGCGAAAGTCGACGCCAATGGCGACGGCTCGGTGACGAGCGCGGAGTACATGGCCTATAAGACTGCCGAAGCGGAAAAAGACTGGGCGAAATGGGTCGAAGGCGACGCGGACGGCGCGATTACCCTGGACGAAGCCAAGGCCAAACAGGCGGCCAAGATGGCTGAGAAGAAGGCGAAATACAAAGCCAAGAAGGAAGGCAGGAAAGACGGGTAGACGCCCACACTCGGTTAACGATTACGAAGCCGGCGCAGGCGACAATCTGCGCCGGTTTTTTTGTATTCGCCAGGCGCGCGGGGCCTTGTGAAACGGGTGCGCGCCCCCATCTACCTTTAAGGACCGGCGCCGCCTCCGGGGGCGCTTTTGAATTCTGACGCTCATTTGAGGTCGACATGCAATTTGAGAATTATACCGACCGCGCCCGCGGTCTCATTCAGGCCGCGCAAACCATTGCGCTGCGCGAAAACCACCAGCAATTCACGCCCGAACATGTCCTGAAAGCGCTCCTTGACGATCAGGAAGGGCTCGCCGCGAACCTTATTCGCGCCGCCGGCGGCAAGCCTGAAGTTGCATTGCAACTGACAGACGAAGCGCTCGGCAAGCTGCCGCAGGTCGAAGGCGGCTCGGGCCAGATCTATATGGCGGCGCCCACCGCCAAGGTGTTCGGCGCGGCGGAGGAAATCGGCAAAAAGGCCGGCGACAAATTCGTCACCGCCGAGCGCCTCCTGACGGCTCTTGCGGTGGAGGCTCAGGCCGGGACCGCCGACATCTTCAAGAAAGCCGGCGTTACGGCGGTAAAGCTCAACGAAGCGATCAACGACATCCGGAAAGGGCGCACGGCCGACACCGCGTCGGCCGAGCAAGCCTATGATGCGCTGAAGCGCTACGCCCGCGATCTCACGGAGGCGGCCCGCGACGGCAAGCTCGATCCGGTCATCGGGCGCGATGAAGAAATTCGACGGACGATGCAGGTGCTGTCCCGCCGCACGAAAAACAACCCGGTGCTTATTGGCGAGCCCGGCGTCGGCAAGACCGCCATCGCTGAGGGCCTTGCGCAGCGCATTATTAATGGCGACGTGCCGGAAAGCCTGAAAGAAAAATCGCTTCTGGCGCTCGATATGGGCGCCTTGATCGCCGGCGCGAAGTATCGCGGCGAGTTCGAGGAGCGCCTAAAGGCCGTCCTTCAGGAAGTGACCGACGCAGACGGGCAGATCGTCCTCTTTATCGACGAAATGCACACGCTTGTGGGCGCCGGCAAAACCGACGGCGCCATGGACGCGTCGAACTTGCTGAAGCCTGCCCTTGCCCGCGGCGAACTCCATTGTGTCGGCGCGACGACCCTCGACGAGTACAAGAAGTATGTCGAGAAAGACGCGGCGCTCGCGCGGCGGTTTCAGGCGGTCTTTATCGACGAGCCGTCAGTCGAAGACACGATCTCTATCCTGCGCGGGCTGAAGGAGAAGTATGAGCTTCATCACGGCGTGCGCATATCGGATTCCGCGATTGTCGCCGCCGCGACCCTGTCTCATCGTTACATCACCGACCGGTTCCTCCCCGACAAGGCGATCGATCTCGTGGACGAGGCGGCCTCGCGCCTGAAAATGGAAGTGGATTCCAAGCCCGAAGAACTCGACGAGCTTGATCGCCGCATCATCCAGATGAAGATCGAACGCGAGGCGTTGAAGAAAGAAGACGATCAGGCGTCAAAAGACCGCCTCGAAAATCTCGACAGCGAACTGTCTCAGCTGGAGCAACGTTCCGCGGAACTGACGGCGCGCTGGCGGGCCGAGAAAGACAGCCTTGCCTCGTCGACCAAGGTGAAAGAACAGCTGGACCAGTTGCGTCAGCAACTGGCCGATGCCGAACGTCGCGGCGACCTCGGCAAAGCCTCGGAGCTGAAATACGGACAGATACCGGCGCTTGAAAAGCAGCTTGCGAAAGCTGAGGACGATGCAGACGCCAACGGAAAAGCGCGCGCGCTCGTCAAGGAAGTCGTCGATGATGAGAACATCGCCAGCGTCGTTTCCCGGTGGACGGGCGTCCCTGTCAACAAGATGCTGGAAGGCGAGCGGGAAAAACTTCTGAAGATGGAAGAGGCGCTGGGCGGTCGTGTGGTCGGTCAGGCCGAAGCCGTCGGCGCCGTATCCGCCGCCGTACGCCGCGCGCGGGCGGGGCTGAAAGACCCGAACCGACCCATGGGTTCGTTCCTGTTCCTCGGACCCACCGGCGTCGGCAAGACCGAGTTGACCAAAGCGCTCGCCGAGTTTCTTTTCGACGATGAGACTGCCATTGCGCGCATCGACATGTCGGAGTTCATGGAAAAACATTCCGTAGCGAGACTGATCGGCGCGCCGCCGGGCTATGTCGGCTACGAAGAAGGCGGCGTCCTTACCGAGCGCGTGCGTCGCCGGCCGTATCAGGTCGTCCTCTTCGATGAAGTCGAAAAGGCGCACCCGGATGTCTTTAACGTGCTCTTACAGGTGCTTGATGACGGCCGCCTGACGGACGGGCAGGGGCATACGGTCGATTTCAAAAACACGCTGATCATCATGACGTCGAATCTCGGCGCTGAGTTTCTCGCAGCCCAGAAGGAGGGCGAGGAGTCCTCCGCTGTTCGTGGTCCGGTCATGGAAGCCGTGCGCGCGAAGTTCCGCCCGGAATTCCTCAACCGGCTTGACGAAATCATCCTGTTCCACCGCCTGGCGCGTCCGCATATGGATGCGATTGTCGATATCCAGATCGCCCGCCTCGGCGGCCTGCTTGCGGATCGCAAGATCGTGCTTGAACTTGACGAAAAAGCGCGAACCTGGCTCGGCGACAAGGGATATGATCCCGTTTACGGCGCCCGGCCGCTGAAACGGGTCATCCAGAAGTCCCTGCAGGATCCCCTCGCAGAGCTTCTGCTTGCGGGCAAGGTCGCGGACGGGGAGACGCTTCATGTCTCGGCGGACAATGATGCGTTGACCATTAACGGCGAAACGGTGGAAGGGCGCGATTATTTCGCGTTCTCGGGCGCGGGCGACGCCGCCCCGCCGCCGGGCGCGCTGCTGAACTAGGAAGGCGCCCGTGAGCGACAAGAGAAAATGGGAGCCGGAGCTTGATGAGGATGCGCTGAAGGAACTGATCCGCGCGACCATTGCGAGCGCCGGCCCGATCGATCCGTCCGAGCTTCCGTCAAAAATCCGTGAGCGGATCAAAGGCCGGGCAACCGGCGACCTGGACGTAGACGCCTATGTCAAACAGGTGCTGCGCGAGGCGAAAAAGGGGTAGCGCAGGCGTCGTTAGTATTTGCAGCGTTCCGGTCGTTTAATGGCAAGACCTTTCGGTTTTCGAACCGGATTTTGCGGGGTTCGATTCCCCGCCCGGAACAATCTCCGCCACGTGGCGAGAAGGCCGGAAAACATCCGCCCCAATAGCGCGAACCGGATTGGCGCTTACCCCAATAACCGTAAATTCTTCAATGAATCCCGCATTTGGTCGATACGTATCAACGTCTCTGCGGATGGCTGTATGCTTCCGGCGTGAATGTACGATGCCATTTTTCGGCGGACCCGTCTTGCTCGCCAGCCCGCCGAGCGCATCGCGGCGCGGGAGCGGGCTCTGCGCTGAAATGCCGGTTTGCGGGCCCATATGTGCTTGAAAACATCGGCCGGAACAGTCAGGAATACGCGCCATGAACCCCTTCGACTCAGCCGGCGGCGAGGCCGTTCTCGACTATGACGATGCGGAATTCCACATCGTCAAACCGGGCGCGTATGTGATCTGCGCCGTCACTGGAGCGCGCATTCCGGTCAAATCGCTGCGGTACTGGAATGTGGACAAACAGGAAGCCTATGCGGACGCGGCTGCGGCCATGACCGGCTTCGGTTATGGAGAGCGGAAATGATGAGACCGTCGCTGCCGGCGATGATGTTGGCCCTGTCGTCCTTGACCGTCAGCGCCTGCGCCGCTGACAAACCGGCCGCCGCTGCTGCGGCGAGCGAGCCTGCGCCGGAAACGACGGCGCCCGCCGCCGCCCCCGACGCCGCATCTGACGCCGCAATGGAATTCGTGAGCGATGACGCCATCGCGCGTCGGGCGGAATTCAGCGAGGCTATGCGCGATGTTGAAGAACGCCAGAAAGTCTTTGGCGACAGTCTTGAGCGGGTTTCGCTTGAAGGCTCGTTTGCCCAGGGTGGGTTGCTGTTCGGGGAAACCGAACCGGGCGCCGAAGTCCGCCTTGACGGTGATACGGTTATGGTCGGAGACGACGGTCGTTTCGTTGTCGGTTTCGGGCGCGACAGCGCTTTGACGGCGCTGCTGGTCGTGACCTTGTCCGATGGCGCCGTCGAACGTCGCGCGATCGAACTTGAAGATCGGGAGTTTCCCGTCCAGCGCATTGACGGTCTCGACCAGTCGAAGGTGTCGGGTTTCACCCCGGCGCAGCTGGAAAAAATCGCCGCCGATCGCGTGAAGAAAGATGCGGCGCGCGAAACGTCGCAAACGGCGGCGGATTGGGCCGAAGGGTTCGATTGGCCGGTGACGGGCCGGATCAGCGGCGTCTTCGGCTCCCAGCGTATCCTCAATGGCGAGCCAAAGCGTCCCCATTCCGGTCTCGATATCGCCGCGCCGCAGGGAACGCCCATCCGGGCCCCGGCGCCCGGCGTCATTACCCTTGCAGAGGAGGGGATGTATTTCGAGGGCGGCCTGGTGCTGCTGGATCACGGCCACTGGCTGGAAAGCGCATTCCTGCATCTGTCGCGCCTCGATGTTGAGCCCGGGACCCGGGTGGAAAAAGGCGATGTGATTGGCGCGGTGGGGGCGACAGGGCGCGCCACGGGCCCGCATCTTCACTGGTCCCTCAAATGGCGCGGCCGACTGGTCGACCCGCGGCTCACCCTTGGTGAAATGCCCGGCGCCGGCGGGGACGAGGGCGGGTAAGCGCCCTGCTATTGACAATCATTCTTAACTGGCCCATGTTTATTCCGTTGAGCGGCGGCGCTTCGCCGCCTATCGGGATTGCTGGCAAAAAATGTACATCTGCATCTGCAACGCACTGCGCGACAGGGATCTGGCGGCCGCCAGCGGCGACGCGCGATCCGTCGCCGACGTGTTCCGCCGTTGCGGCAGGCGGCCTCAATGCGGGAAATGCCTCACCGACGTTGCGCAGATCATTGAGCAGTCCCGATCTCTCAATTCCGGCGTGCAGAAAGTTGCCGCTGAATAAGACCCGGCTTTTTTCGCGGTTGATTTTCGTTTGCAAAAATTTGTGCGCAACTGCGACGCGGTTGCAACGATAGTCCTTGTGCAAGGTATCGGCCCCGCTATCTTTTGCGCCATTGATTCGAAAAGGAGATCCTCGCGGTGAAAGGCGACCAAAAAGTCATCGATTATCTTAACAAGGCGTTGAAGCTGGAGCTGACGACAGTCAATCAGTATTTTCTGCACGCGCGCATGTTCAAGGACTGGGGTTTCAAACGCCTCGCGAAAACCGAGTATGAAGAGTCGATCGATGAAATGAAGCATGCGGACGAGCTGATCGAGCGCATTCTTTTTCTCGAAGGGCTGCCGAACCTCCAGGACCTCGACAAGCTGTTCATCGGCGAAACGGTCAAGGAATGTCTTGAAGCCGATCTGAAGGCGGAGGTGCGCGCGCATCCTGTTTACAAGGAAGGCATTGAGTACTGCGAATCCGTCAAGGATTATGTGAGCCGCGAGATTTTTGAGCGCATTCTGGAATCCGAAGAAGAACATATCGACTATCTGGAAACACAGCTCGGCCTGATCGAGAAAATCGGAGAAGAGCGGTACATGCAATCGCAGATGAAAGAAGGCGATGGCTAGGCTTTTCGCCGCTACGGAGTAATTATCGCGGCTGCCTCGGCCAGCGCCGGTGCAGCCACAGCCATTGTCCCGGTCGCGCGCGAATGTCGCGCTCCAGCGCCTCGTTGATCTTGATGGTGAGCGCTTCGACATCGGCGACGAGATCGCCGCCGGGCTGAAACTCAATCGGCGGATGCGTCGTCACGCGAAAGCGGGCGCCGTTCAAGCGTTCGGTAGATATGGGAATGACGGGCAGCTTGAATCGCACGGCGATGCGCGCCGCCGCCGGCGCCGTCATGGCCATGTGCCCCATGAAAGGAATCCTGATGCCGCCGGTGTTGAGTTTCTGATCGGCGAGAAAGGCGATACAGCAGTCGTCCTTTAACAGGTCAACGAGCGGCCGCGCGCCTGCTGCGCCTTTCGGTATCTGCCGGCGCGTCGTAACGGCGGCGCGCTTGGCGATGATGAGTTCATCGACCAGCGGATTGTTGAGGGCGCGGTAGATGACGCCAAACTTCATGCCCATTTGATTGGCCGTGATGCCGGAGATTTCCCAGTTTGCGAAATGTCCGCTGACGAAGACAGCCCGTCCCGGATTTTCAAATACATGCAGAATGTCGTCGACGCCGGACGCCGTTATCCTCGCATTCGGTCCGTCTACGGAGAATTTGTCGAGATGGGCGTATTCCGCCGCGGTCCGGCCGATATTTTCCCAGACGTCAGCGATGGTTTCCCGGACTTTGTTTTCCGGCCAATCGGGAAAGATGAGCCGGAGATTGTCTTCGCCGCGCCTGGAAATCGGTCGCAGCAACGGGCCGATATTGCGCAGTGCGCGACCTGCAAAACCCGACGCCGTGTCTACGGGGAAGAGGCGAAAAAAAGCCATCATCCCCGCAACGAACAGGTACTCGACGCGGTGTCCAATCGTCACCGGTCGGTCGCTGCGCCGCTCAGGCAAATCTATCGACGGGTCGAGATTGCCTTCCATCGTCAGTTTCCGCGATGTTTTTCAACGGCGGCGAGGACAGACGAAGTCAATCCTTCGGGATCCGAGGCGCGCATGCGCACCGGCAGCGTTTTCACCGCGTCGCGCTGGTCACGGCTTATGCGCACCCAGTCCTTTTCCGTCGTCATAAGCTCGGCGTTCAGCTTGCGTGCGCGTGCTGCAAGCGAGTCGATATTTTTCTTCGTGAACTGATAATGATCGGGAAAGGCGACCGTATCGGCGAGTTCAAAGTCATGGGCTTCCAGCATGTCAAAGAACCGGCGGGGGTTTGCAATGCCGCAAAAGGCAAGCACTCTTCGCCCTTCTGTCGCGGGCGCCGCCTCAAGCCATGCGGTAAAATTGACAGCCGCTTCGGCGGTTTCCACCCCGGGCTTGGTTGTGACTTCGACAATGGCGTCGGCTCGCTTTTGCGCGTCCTCAAGTCGCTCTCGCATGGGGCCGGCGGGGAATATCATGCCGTTGCTCCGGCGTTGCCGGTCGTCGATCAGCAAAATCGAGAAGTCTTTTTCGATCGTCGGGTTCTGAAAGCCGTCATCCATGATGATGATGTCGGCGCCGGAGGCGACCATTGCTTCCGCGCCGCGACGTTTCGTTCTGCTCACCCATGTGGGCGCCAGGCCTGCCAGCAACAGCGGCTCGTCGCCGACGTCAACGGCATGGTGCGTATCAGGATTAACGCGCATGGTCTCCTTCGTTCGGCGCCCATACCCGCGCGACAGGAATTGCGGCGCGTAGCCGGCGTCAATCAGCATTTGCCCGAGCATCAGGGCGAACGGCGTTTTGCCGACGCCGCCGACCGACGCATTGCCGACGCAAATAACCGGCGCCGGCGCGCGCCAGGGCGTTGCGAGTTGTCTTCGCACGGCGGATGCTCCCGCATAAACAAACGCGAGGGGCGCAAGCGCTGTGCTGACGGCTTGCGCCGCAATGCTATCATCTCGCCAGAACCATGGTTCGCCAGCCATCGTTACGTCGCGGCTTCCGTCATTTTGTCCAGCAGTTGCTGCGTAATATCGCGAAGCGTGCGCTCGGCGTTTTCTTCCGCTGTTCCCTGCGCGGCGTCGGCCATCGCGCGGCGCGTTTTTGCATCGTTGAACAACCGCCTGACCGCGGACGCCATTTCACGATCGTTTCGAACGAGAGCCGCGCCGCCGGCGTTGCGCATCTCGGCGTAGGTTTCGACGAAGTTGAACGTTTCGGGGCCGTGCAAGATCGAGGCGCCCAGCCGCGCCGGCTCCAACGGGTTGTGGCCGCCTTTGGGCGTAATGCTGCCGCCGACAAATGCGATGTCGCTCAGGCGATAGAACAGACCGAGTTCTCCAAGCGTGTCCGCGATATAGAACTGCGTATCCGCTGAAATTGCGTCGCCGCGCGAGCGCATGGCCGGCGCCGCGCCCGCCTTTTCCGCAAGTGCGCCGACGTCTTCGCCCCGTTCCGGGTGGCGCGGCGCGATAATCGTGAGGAGATCGGGATACTCTTTAACGAGCTGTTGGTGCGCGGCGACGATGATTTCTTCTTCGCCCGGATGGGTGCTGGCGGCAAGCCAGCGGGTTCGCCCGCCAATCCAGTCTTGCAGTTGTTCCGCGTCGCCACTGTCAGCAGGCAGGGGCGCCGCCGCATTTTTCAGATTGCCGAACATGCCTGCCTCGCGCCCTGAAAGCGTTTTGAGGCGGTCGGCGTTTTTCCGGTCTTGTCCAAGGATAAGATCGAATGACGACAGGATGAAGCGAATAGCGTTCGGCTGGCTTTGCCAGTCGCTGAAGGACTTTGGCGACATGCGACCGTTGATGAGCGCCATAAACGGCGTCGCTTTGCGCGCCTGAAGGATGAGGTTCGGCCAGAACTCGGACTCCACGAATATGGCTGCGTCCGGGCGCCAGTGGTCGAGAAAGGAGCGCACGAAATCCGGATGATCGAGCGGAATGAACTGATGCATGGCGTCTTCGGGCAGGCGCTCGGCCATCAGCGCCGCCGATGTTGTCGTGCCGGTAGTCGCCAGAAAACGCGCATCGGGCATCTGCGCTTTCAGGCTTTCCAGAAGCGGCAAAACCGAAAGGGATTCGCCAACGCTGGCCCCGTGTATCCAGACGAGCTTGCCTTGCGGACGCTCGATTGTTGCAACGCCGCGCCGTTCGCCGATCCGGTCCGCGCTTTCCTTGCCGGCGCGCAACCGTCGCTTGAGCGCAATGCTCGCAACGGGCTCGGCGGCGCGGCTCGCGGCGCGGTAGATCTTCAGGCCCAACGGTTCTCGCATCGTCGTCATGTATTGCTGCTGCGCATGTTCGGTTTCGTCATGCCGGCCATCTCGTCCGCCGTACTCGTCGCCCCGGTCAAGCGCGATTGCATCTCGGCCCTCAGGCTCTCGATGGTTTCCGCGTCGGCATCTTCTGGAACAGTCATGGGCTCGCCTGCAACATAATAAAAACGGGCAAAGGGCGTTGCCAGCAGAAATCGGTCCCAGCTTTTGAGGCGTCGTCCGCGCGAGGACGATGCGCCGGCCGGAAGGATCGTTGCGCCGGATCGTTGCGCCAGCCTGATCGCGCCGGCCTGAAGCACCTCCGCCGGCCCGCGCGGTCCGTCCGGGGTGATCGCGACGACTTCACCCTTTTCCAGGGCGGCGAGCATTTGCGCGACCGCCGACGCGCCGTGTTTTGCCGCGCCCGGTTTGTTCAGATTGGCCGACGAGCCCCGGATGAACCTGACGCCGAATCCGCTGACCGCTTTCGTAATCAGTTCTCCATCGCGATGGTTTGAAACGAGCATGTTGATGGTGGCGTCGGTCTCGCGTCGAACGAAGGGCGCGAGGATAAGACGGCTATGCCAGAATACCAGGATGACGCCGCGCCCGCGCGCTTGCGCGTCATCGAAACGGTCGCGCCCGACAATCGTCTTGCGCGATGTCGCGTCAAGCAGGCGCAGATATAGCGCGCCCAGTTGAGACGCCACAGAAGCGGCTGCGCGCGATTTCAGAAACGACTTAAACATTGGCAAGGGGCGTTCATCATTTCTTCTGATTGGTCAATAGGTTGCCTTGCGGCCCGAGCATCGTGACAATGGCGGCGCAATGAAATGGGGACGAAGTGACGCAAACGGCGACTGAACCGGGCCCGGCCGCTGCGACCGGGGCGCTCGCGGCGAGGCTCTGGCGCGACTATCTTTCGCGCTACTGGACGCGGCTGATTCTCGCATTGTTTGCGATGGCGGTTTATGCGGCGTCCGCGAGCGCCATTCCCGCCGGCGTCGAGTGGATTAACGCCGGTCTTTCCGGCGACAGCGAGCGGTATTCGCCAAGTCTTGATCAGGTGCTGATGCTTGGTCCGCTCCTTGTGATCGGCCTTGGCGCCGCGAACGCCCTTGCGCAATACGCCCAGACGCGCCTTTCGGCGACAGCGGCGCTGTCGACCCTGAGAGACCTTCAAAACGACATGTTTGAACGCATGACGGCGCTCGATTTCGGGCAGTTGCAAGCGGAGGACTCCGGTCAGCTTGTGTCGCGCTTCACCAATGACGCCGCGGTTTTGCGCGAAACCTTGCAGCGTGTTTCAAACGCCGTCCGAGACCTTCTGACGTTTGCGGGCCTTTGCGCCATGATGATCTTCTACGACTGGATTTTGTTTCTCGTTATTTTATTCGTGTACCCATTAATTGGCCTGCCGGTCGCGCGGATCGGGAAAATACTGCGGCGAACATCCGCCGGCGCGCAGGCGCAGGCCGGCGTGATCACCGGGCTTGTCGGCGAAAGCATCGCCGGCGCCCGCATGGTCAAGACCTACCAGATTGAACCGCTGGAGCGTGCGCGGGCCGCCGGCGCCTTCGAGGAGCGGCTCTCGCTGCTGAAGAAGATGGCGTTTACGCGCGGCGCCAATGAGCCGGTGATTTTCTTTGCCGGCTCGGTCGCCCTGGCGATTGTGGTTGCGATTGTCGCCATGCGCATCGCGGCCGGCGCTTTGTCGACATCCGAGTTTGTCGGCTTCATCATCGCATTGCTGTTGCTCTCGCAGCCGGCGCGGGGCCTCGGCACGTTGAATGCGGTGGCGCAGGAAGGCTTTGCCGCCTTCGAACGCATGCTGACGCTGATCGACGCGCGACCGGCTATCGTTGTCCGGGAAGGGGCCGCGGAGCTTTCGGCCGGGCCGGGGGCGATCAGATACGAAGGCGTTTCCTTTTCCTATTCCGACGGCAGTCCCGCGGTCAGCGACATCGATATGGACATACCGGCCGGCGCGACGGCGGCGCTGGTCGGGCCGTCGGGGGCCGGCAAGACCACGCTGATAAACCTTCTGCCGCGCCTCTATGAGGCGAGTAACGGGCGCATACTGATTGATGGTCATGACATATCGGCGGTGACGCTGAACTCCTTGCGGGCCCGCATGGCGCTTGTCAGCCAGGAGGCGGTGATCTTCAACATGTCGGCGCTTGAAAACATCGCCTTCGGCCGGCCCGGGGCAAGCCGAAAAGAGATCGTGGCCGCGGCCGAGGCCGCTGCCGCGAGCGACTTTATCGGATCCCTGCCCGGCGGTTTCGACACGCCGCTGGGCGAGGGCGGCGCCATTCTCTCCGGCGGCCAGCGCCAGCGCCTTGCATTGGCTCGCGCGTTTTTGAAAGACGCGCCAATCCTTCTCCTCGACGAGGCGACATCGGCGCTCGATGCGGAAAACGAGGCGCGCATACAGGAAACCATCCGCACGCTCATGCAGAATCGCACAACGCTGGTGATCGCGCACCGTTTGTCGACGGTAAAAGACGCCGACGTGATCTTCGTAATGGAAGATGGCCGTATCGTTGAAACGGGCCGCCATGACGATCTGCTCGCCAAAGGCGGGGTCTATGCGCGCCATGCGGAATTGCAGTTCGCCTGACCTTATTCACGGCGCAGCACCAGATCTGAGACGATCCGCCCCCAGAGCGTACCGCGAAACTGCTGCTTGATCCGCGCCGGGTCATACGCCCCGTCCACCCAGTCAAAAAAAGCGTCAACGTCGTCCAGCGCGACGCCGCGCCCGCGCGCGTGCGCCATGTAGGCGTCAAACGCGGCGTCGATGACGCCGGTCTTGCCCTGACGCACATGGCCGTAGCGGAAGGACAGCTGTTCCATGGCTTTGTCGAGCGGGCGGCCCTCATGCAGAAACAGGAACAGCGTCGCCATGAGCCCCGCGCGGTCTGCGCCGGACTTGCAATGGATGAGCGCGGGATACTCGATCCGGTTGAAGAGATCGCGCGCCGCATGGATGAATTCCCGGGGCGGCGCCTCGCGCGACCAGGCGCGCAAGGCGACAAGGTCGAGGCCCAGCCGGGCGCAGGCTTCCTGTTCGAGAAACAGATAGCCGCTCGGTTTGTCGCCGCGCAGATTGACGACGGTCCGCACCCCGCGCGCTTTCCAGCGCTCCAGATCGGACGGCGAGGGTTGATAGCTGCGCCACAGCTTGCCGGGGGCGACTTCGTGACTGTTGTCGTAGAGTTTTCGCAATACGCCGTGGTCGCCCAGCATTAGCTCACGCCACGCGCGCCGGCGCCCGTTTGCGCCCGCATACTCAGCCGTCCACGCCGCGGCGGTCATTGCGCTCCTCCGGGCGCTTCTCCGGCGACGGTCACGGGGGGCGCCGTTCGGTCAGAACGCTCGGGTCGTCGCATTTTTTCGCCGCCATGGTTTTTCATTCGCCCATCATACGCCGTTCGCACGCAGCGACGATGTTTATCGGCGGTTCCGTTGAGGCGGCGCGCGGATCCGGGCGAGGGCGCGGGGATGAGAATCAACTGTCTTTGCATCACGGGGAAACTATACCGCCGTCCGGGAGGGCGTTGATACGTATCTACCAAATGCGGGATTCATGACGATTTTCGCCCT
Organism: Hyphococcus sp.; assembly: GCA_028281665.1. GTDB lineage: Bacteria > Pseudomonadota > Alphaproteobacteria > Caulobacterales > Parvularculaceae > Hyphococcus. The sequence goes on along the minus strand of JANQJK010000006.1, from coordinate 73,578 downwards.
ATGCGTGCGCCAATACAACTAATGCGGGTAAATTTCGGCTATTGACATTTGAATACCAAATGAGACATATATGTCTCATGCAATCACCTCTACGCCCCTCCGCCAAAGATGCGCTGATAGAAGCGGCCTATACGGTGTTGAGCCAGAACCCCGGCGCGTCCCTTTCCGAAGTTGCCGAGCGCGCCGGCGTCGGCCGCGCCACGCTGCACCGTCATTTCGCCGGCCGGGACGATCTCGTTCGCGCCCTTGCCCAACTTGCGATCAGGGAAATGGACGAAGCGGTCGACGCGGCGTGCGAAGGCGCGCAGACTCAGGGCGACGCGCTTCGCCTGAGCCTTGAGGCGTTGATTCCCCTCGGCGACCGCCACGGGTTTCTGGCCCGCGAGCCTCTTGAAAACGATCCGGAGATCGCCGCCGAATTTGACCGGCAACTTCGCGAAACGCAGGAAGTCGTCAAAGCCGCTCAGGAGGAAGGCGTTTTTGACAGGGCCGTTCCGGTGGCCTGGATCACGCAGGCCTACGATCACCTGCTTTACGCCGCCTGGGAAAGCGTCAAAGCCGGCGAAACGACGCCGGCCCAGGCGGCCGGTCTCGCCTGGCGCACCCTTACGCACGGCCTCAAGGAACCATCATCATGACCCCGGAATCCATCGGCCAGTTCGGCGCCGCTTTTGACGACGCTTTTTTCGTTATCGGCGGCGCGATCTTCGCGATCGAAATCTTAAAGGGGCTGTTCACGAGATCGCTCCGCTGGCGCGAGTTCCTCGATATGATCGCCAGCATTTCAACGCAGATCCCGTATCTGCTTGTTGAGGCCCTGGTTCTGTCGCTTGCCTATGCCGTATATGTTCTGCTTGCGGAGCAATTCGTTACATGGACGTTCCCGATCACGGCCTGGACCGTCTTGCTGGCGGTATTGGCCGCAGACTTCTTCTATTATTGGGAGCATCGCTTCGCCCATCAGATCCGCATCCTGTGGACGCAGCACGCCGTCCATCATTCCTCGCGATACATGAATATCAGCGTGGCTATACGATTCGGGCCGCTGGAAGGCGTCGTTTCGGCGATCGTTCACCTGCCGCTGGTTTTTATCGGGTTTCCGCCGGCCCTGATTTTCTTCGGCATTCTGGTCGTGCTGGCCTATCAGACGTGGATCCACACGGAACTGATCGGAAAGCTCGGGCCCCTGGACGCGGTGTTGAACACGCCGGCGAACCACCGGGTTCATCATGGATGCGATGATAAATACATCGACAAAAACTACGGGGGCATACTGATCGTCTGGGACCGCCTGTTCGGCACCTATCAGCGGGAAGAGGAAACGCCGCGATACGGCCTGAAGCGGGACTTTGACAGCGTTAATCCGTTTGTCGTCTGGTTTTCGGAACTGCCGCGTTTTGTCGGCGATCTAAACCGTGCGCGGTCGTGGCGGGAAGTCTGGACGGTGCTGTTTGCGCCGCCGTCGCGGGCGCTGAACGAGCAGCCGGCGAACGATTCTGCGCCGCGCGCGCCGGCGCCTTAGAATTTGCCGTCGCCGTCCGGGTCCAGCAGCTTGTGCATGTGGACGATGAAGTAACGCATATGGGCGTTGTCGACGGTTTGCTGCGCTTTTGCGCGCCAGGCTCTTTCCGCCGACGCATAGTCGGGAAAGATCCCGACAATGTCGAGATTGTCCAGATCGCGAAAATTGCACTCCTCGGGGCTTTCGAGTTCGCCGCCGAAAACGAGGTGAAGCAATTGCTTGGGTTCTGTTTCGCTCATTGCGCAATTCCTGATATTATCAATCGCCGGCGATGGTCATCTTCTCGATCAGCACGCTCGGCGCGTTGGTGCTGCCGAGAAATTCGAGATCGTTCGCAGGCTGAAGGGTTTTAAACATGTCGAGCAGATTTCCGGCGATGGTGATCTCCGACGCCGGGAAGGCGCGGGCGCCGTTCTCAAACCAGAAACCGGCGCAGCCGACGGAATAATCGCCGGTGTTCGGATTGACCTGCGGCCCGAACATGTCGGTTACAAGCAGTCCCTGTTTTGCGTGCTGCATCAGCGCGTCGAGGGTTTGGGCGCCGGGCTGAAGATAGAGATTGGTCGATGACGAGCCCGGCGCGCCGCCTGTTCCCCGCGTCGCGCGGGCGTTGCTCTTAAGGTGCAGCTGGCGCGCTTGCGCGGAGTTGAGGAGCCACGTCGTGAGAACGCCGTCCCTGATGAGATCGATGCGCCCGTTGGCGAGTCCCTCGCCGTCAAACGGCCGCGATCCGGCGCCCCGCTGCATATGGGGGTCGTCGATAACATTGATGCGCCCGTCAAAAATCTGGTCGCCGAGGCGCTCCTTCAGATAGCTGACGCCGCGGGCGATGGCCCCGCCATTGACTGCGCCGGCAAGGCTCGACAGGAGCGAGCGCGAAAGGCGGTTGTCATAGATCACCGGCGCGGACTGGCTTTTGATTTTGCGCGGGGAAAGTCGGGCGACCGTGCGCTCGCCGGCGCTTTTTCCGATAGCGTCGGCCGACTTCAGGTCAGACAGATGCGTCTTGGAGTCGTAATCATAGTCGCGCTCCATGCCGTCGTCGTTTTTGGCGAGAACGCTTACCGAGACCGAATGGTTGGAGCCGCCGGACTGTCCAAAGAACCCGTCGGAGGTGATCAGCCATTTCTGGCCCTCGCCATAGCTCGCGCCGGCGCCGGAGGAATTGGTCACGCCTTTGACGTCGAGGGCCGCGGCTTCGCATTCGGCGGCGCGGGTCTTCAGCGCTTCGGTCGCCGGCTCGTCGTAGTCGCCGAGATCGAGGTCCTTATGGGGCGGTTTGGCGAGGCGGTCCCTAGGGCCAAGGCCGCAATATTTGTCTTCGGGCGCGGCCTTCGCCATGGCGGCGCAGCGCTCGGCGAGTTCCTTCAGCGATGCGGGGGAATGATCCGTCGTTGAAACGCTCGCCTGGCGCTTGCCGACCATGATGCGCAGGCCAAGGTCTGCGCTTTCGGAGCGCTCCACATCTTCAAGCCTGCCCATGCGCCAGGAGACGGCTGACGACACCGAGTGATAAAGAACGGCGTCCGCGGCGTCCGCGCCGGCGGCTTTTGCGTCCTTCATCAGCGTTTCGAGAATGGCTTGCGCCTGTTCGCTTTTCATGAGGCGGGAGATAGCCGCGCGCGCCAAGGCGCGCAAGGCGGGGCCGGGGCGCCAGCGAGGCTCAGCCGGCCGCGACTTCCGCTTCGGCCCCGGCGCGCCATTTTTGCCACGCATCCGTGCCGCGGATGGTTTCCATATAGGCGGCGCTCTCAGTGCTGGCCGTCACCGGGCCATAGGTCGAAAACCGCGAGACCACCGGCGCATAGATGGCGTCGGCAACGGAGAATGCGCCGAACAGAAAATCGCCCCCGGCGCCGTATTGCTTCCGGCACATGGTCCAGAGCGTATCGATGCGGGCGATGTCCCTCGCGACGCCGGCCTGCGTCGTATGGTTCGGGTGCGACCGCAGGAACATCATGGGCCAGACCGTGCGCAGCGCGGAAAACCCGGAGTGCATTTCAGCCGATACGGCGCGCGCGATTGCGCGGGGTCCGGGCTCGGCGGGCCAGAGCTGTTTTTCGGGAAAAAGGTCCACGACATATTCCATGATCGCAAGGGAGTCCCAGACCTGTAAGTCGCCATGGGTGAGGAAGGGGACAAGGCCGGAGGGCGATTTCTCTTTCAGGACGCCGCGCGACTCCGGTCGGTCAAGGCGGATATTCTCCTCCGTGAACGGAACGCCGGCCTCGGTCATAAGGAACCACGGGCGGAAGGACCAGGAAGAAAGGTTTTTGTCGCCAATCGTAAGGGTAAGGTCAGTCATGGGTCGCAGGCATAAAAGCCGGGCGCGCGGCAGTCAATTTCAAACGCCGCGCGGCTTAGTCCCTGCCGGTAATGCGCGCCATGGCGCTGCGCACGATCAGCCGATGAAACGGCGTTATTGTCGCGAGGTAAATACGCCCGAGCCAGTTGTGACGGTCGATCACCGTTGTAATCGTAACGGTCTGCCCGGCGCCGGCGCCCGCTATGTCGACGATGCAGCGAAAATCCAGATGGCGGTCGTTCATGCCGACGACGACCCGCGTCTCGCTTTCCGAGATGATGGGGAAAAAGCCGATGCGCCCTCTTTCGGCCCGTTCTTTCGCGCTGGTTTTCAGGCCAAAAGGCGAGACGATGAGATTGCGCAGCGCCATCAGTCCGTTCACCCAGAATGGAAAAGTTGAAAATGTTGCATCGCCGGCGGCGCGCGCATTCGCAAACGGCGCCTCCAGCGTGACTCGATATGCATCGGCCCAGTCGCCCGACGGCAACGCATCGTGCGGCAGTGCGACCTCAACTTCGGTAACGGCGTGGGCCATGGCAACAGACATTAGAGGGTCCGCAAAGCCGCCGGCGCCCAGCAAATCGCCGCGCGGCAATCTGGATGATTGGGGGCTCCGCTATTCAGCCGGATGGGTCTTGTCGATGGTCCGCTTGATCACCGGCGGAAAGCGATGGCGATAGCGAAGGAGGATGGCGTCGACCGTCGGCCATTTGCGGCGCATGATCCGGATCAGCCGCTGCACGGCGGGGATATAAGGAGCAAGAAGCGCAAAGCCGATCACCAGCATGATGAGGCCGAAAGGCAGCGGCAGCGGGAGAACGATCAACCCCGTCACCACCAATGTCGATCCGGCCACTTGATGCAAAATCGGCAACATCGCCGCTGGCTACTCCTTACCGTCCGCTCCCGATACAATCATGCGAGGGGGCCCAGACAAGCTCCGCGCCGCAATGCATTGTAATTAGGCGTTCGCCCGGAGACGGTAAAGGGCGCGCGCGAAAATTTGGTAAAGCGCCGCGTAACTTTTTGTTTATGTCTTGCCGGTCGTTCCCGCGGCGGCCCCCCATTTACCGTGCGGCAGGGGGCCCGATATCCAAGGCGCAAAAACCGCGCTAAGTCGGACGAATGGCTTACAAATCCCTGCGCGACTTCATTGAGCGACTGGAAGCGGCCGGCGATCTTGTTCGCGTGGCCGAGCCCGTCGCGGTCAATCTTGAGATGACCGAAATCCAGCTTCGGCTCCTCGCCGAAGGCGGGCCCGCGGTGCTGTTCGAGCAGCCCGTGATGGATGACGGCTCGATTTCGCCGACGCCGGTGCTGGTGAACCTTTTTGGCACAGTGAAGCGCGTCGCCATGGGCGTGACCCTGGAGGGCAAGGAGCGAACAACCGGCGCGGAATTGCGCGAGGTCGGCGAGCTGCTGGCCTTCCTGCGCCAGCCCGAGCCGCCGGGCGGCATTAAGGACGCCCTGAAAATGGCGCCGCTCCTGAAAACCGTGATGGCCATGAAGCCGGCGAACAGGCGCTCCGGCCCCGTACACGAGGTCATCAAAACCGGCGGCGACATAAACCTCGACGCATTGCCCATTCAGACCTGCTGGCCGGGAGACGCCGGGCCGTTGATCACCTGGCCGCTCGTTGTCACCAGAGGGCCGAGCGGCAAAGGCGAGGACGATTTCAATCTTGGCATTTACCGCATGCAGAAGATCGCGCCGGACAAAGCGATCATGCGCTGGCTGAAACATCGCGGCGGCGCGCAGCACCATGCCCGTTGGGGCAAGACGAAGAGCGAACCGTTGCCGGCGGCGGCCGTTCTGGGCGCCGATCCCGGCACCATCCTCGCCGCCGTGACGCCCGTTCCCGACACGCTGTCAGAATATCAGTTCGCCGGATTGCTGCGGGGCAAGAAGGTCGATCTGGTGGACTGCAAGACGCAGCCCCTCAAAGTCCCGGCGGCGGCGGAGATTGTGATCGAGGGATATGTCTCCCTTGATGAGTATGCGGATGAAGGCCCGTTCGGCGATCACACCGGGTACTATAATTCAGTCGAACGGTTTCCGGTCTTCACCGTCACCGCGATCACGCATCGGCGCGATCCGATTTATCTTTCGACCTTCACCGGCCGCCCGCCGGACGAGCCCTCGATCCTGGGTGAGGCGCTGAACGAGGTTTTCATTCCGCTTTTGCAGCAGCAGTTCCCGGAAATCATTGATTTCTGGCTGCCGCCGGAAGGGTGTTCCTATCGTATTGCGGTCATCCGTATGAAGAAGGCCTATGCGGGTCACGCCAAGCGGGTGATGATGGGCGCGTGGAGCTATCTGCGCCAGTTCATGTATACGAAATGGATCATCGTTGTCGGCGAGGATGTCGACGCCCGCGACTGGAAAGACGTGATGTGGGCGGTCTCGACAAAAATGGACCCCGCCCGCGACATCACCATCATTGAAAACACGCCGATCGACTATCTTGACTTCGCCTCGCCGGAATCCGGGCTCGGCTCCAAGATCGGCCTCGACGCCACCGACAAGATCGGACCGGAAACCAAACGCGACTGGGGCGAGGTGATGAAGATGGACGAGGATGTGGTGCGGCGGGTGGATGAATTGTGGGCGAAACTTGGGTTGTGAGCGCTTGGCTCGTCCGCGCCGAACCGGGATCCAGTTATGCTACATTCATCTGGTTCCGCATGAGGAAGGCGAATGGCTGATCAGAAAGCTGACGAGACCGTTGACGACTCTGACCTAAGAAAAATCAGACCGTGGATTGCCGCGTTGCTGACAGTTTTGGGGTGGGGCGTTGGCTTATATTATGCTCGACGCACTAAGGCGGCTATTTTGATGTCAGTTGCTTCTGGGATCGCTGCCATATCGTTGGGCGTAGCCGGTATAACCTATATCTACATGAACTCGCCCGTGTCACTGCCAGCGGGCTTTGCGATCAATGACATTAGTGATCTTGCTTATCTATTGCTTTCAACGCCGTTCGTAATCGGTGTCTGGGTTTATGTCGTCAAGTCGCCGCGATTGGCTGAGAAAGCGGGGCCGCGTCGATTGCTTGGCTATGTTGTTATCTGGGCGGCGCCAATCGCGATTTCTGTCGCCGCTGCATTAGTAATCCGGTTCTTTCTGGTGCAGCCTTTTCATATTGCCGCAGCATCCATGATGCCAACGATTGGCCAAAATAGTTATTTCCTTGTCGAAAAAAGCGCCTACGGAATCAACAAGCATTCTTTCGCGCCATTTGACATATTGCTTCCCGACAGACGTTTTGCGGAAAAGACTCCCGAGCGTGGCGATATTGTAGTTTTTCGCAATGCCAAAGACGGTCTCAATACCTATGTAAAGAGGCTGGTTGGGCTACCCGGTGAAGAAATCAGGTTTGTTGGTGGGCGGCTGCATATCAACGGAGTTCCGGTCGCTCGCGAAGAGGTAGATGGAACAAACAATGGATGCCGATATGCCGGATCGGCAGTGACTTATGTCGAGACGTTGCCAAATGGCGTGTTTTATAAGACGAAGGAATGCGATGCCGATTTTGGGCGATTTGACAATGTCGGCCCCTATACAGTGCCGCCTGATCACTATTTCATGCTTGGCGATAATCGTGACCAATCACAAGACAGTCGCGTAATCTCTAGAGTTGGATACATCCACAAAGATTTTGTAATCGGCCGGGTACATTTATCCAAAGAGAAGAATGTGGAGCAAACAAATGACAGCTAAGGTTGTCGGGCTTTCCGTGTTTTGTGCCGTCTCGTTGAATGCACCAGACGCCGCCGCCGAAGACCTGATCGCGGATGACTGTACCTTCAACGGCTTTCCGCTTTACGGCGATGTGGAGATCGTTGAGTCGTTCCCGGATTTGAAAGTGCAGATCGTGGACAGTTTTCCTGATCTCAAGGTCCAGGTGGTCGAGAGCTTTCCGGACGATTGCGGCCAGTGGAAGTTCGTTGACAGTTTTCCGGACGTGAAAATTCAGCTCGTCGACAGCTTCCCGGACATCAAGGTCCAGTATGTGGAGAGTTTTCCGGGGCTCCCCTGAAGCGGCAATTTGATATACTGACACGAAAATCCCGGCGCCGGTTGCGCCCCATCAAGGCGCCTACGTTCATGCAAACGGAAAACCTCGCCGATTTTCCCGCGGGCTCGACCTTTGAGACCGACCTTGTCATCGTCGGGAGCGGGCCTGCAAGCTATACAATCGCTCGGGAACTTGCCGGCAGCGACATAAAAGTCCTCATCGTTGAAAGCGGCCTTCAGGAGGAACAGCCCGCCTATACGGCGCTGAACCGGACGGAAATCGAGACTGAGCTCGTATCGGACGCCCAGAAGGAAAAGCGCATTGAGTTTCACAGCGGGCTCATTCCGTCATGGTCCGCCGACGAGCAGCCCTATGGCGTGCGCAATCGATGTTTCGGCGGGTCTACGCGAAGCTGGGCCGGCAAGTCGGCGCCGTTTCAGCCGATTGACCATGAGGCAAGGTCATGGGTTCCCAATTCCGGCTGGCCGATAGGCCATGACGAGTTGGCGCCGTTCCTTGACCGCGCCGCCGCGCTCCTGAATCTCGGGCCCAATTGTTACGACGAAAGGCTGTTTGAACGAGCGGGGACCGAGCCGCCCAAACCGCAATTGGATCCGCAGGTTTTGAAGCCCTTTTTCTGGCAATTCGCCCGGTCGCGGCTTGATAAACTGGACATCTTGCGGATCGCGCCGGAGTTTCTGCGGCTCGACGCGGCGAACATTCGCATTCTGATGAATGCAACGGCGACACACATCGATACGGACGACGCCGGAGATTTTGCCAGCTTCGAAATATCCACCATTGACGGCGCGAAATCCCATGTCCGTGCGAAGGTTGCGGTGCTGGCGGCCGGTGGCATTGAGAACCCGCGCCTGCTTCTCGCCTCTGACCGCAAACACCAAAATGGCGTGGGCAATGCGCACGACACGGTCGGACGCTACTTTATGGATCATCCCGGCGTTCGCGTCGGATACTTCAAGAAAGAAGACGCCAACAGGATCAACAACCGGTTTGGCTTTTACGGGGTTAAGGACGGCGACCGCTGGCAGTTATACATGCACGGCGTTTCGTTGAGTGAAGACGCGCAGCGGCGGGAAAGCCTCGTCAATTGCGCGCTCTATATGCTGGAAAACCGGGCGGCGGACGATCCGTGGGATGCGATAAAACGACTTGTCAAACGCAACAGCGATCATCCATGGTCGGATTTCCGCGCTGTCCTGACCAGCCCGTATACATTGGCGAACGGCGCGGCGATGATGCTGTTCTCCAGCAACCTGCTGCCGGAGAGATTCAAGGACGCGGTGATCAATTTCATGATCGCACGGTTTCCGAATTTCGCCGTTACGCAACAACAGCGGCGCGGGCTGCCCCACAAGCTCGATTCGCTTTTTATCGACGTGATTTCAGAACAAAGTCCGGATCCGGAAAACCGTGTGGTGCTTTCCGACAAAAGGGACGCGCTTGGCGTGCCGATTGCGAGAATTGATTGGCGGATCGGCCGGCAGGAGCGCCTGTCGGTCATCCGGCTTTCTCAACTGTTCGCTTCAGCGCTTGAGCGCGCGGGGTTGCCGACGCCTGTATTGGAAGACTGGGTCATCGACGAGCGGCCGGAGGACGGCGTCTTCATCGACATGGCCCATGCAATGGGCGGTACGCGTATATCGGCGAGCCCCAAAGACGGCGTCGTCGATCTTGACTGCCGTGTGCACGGAACGAAAAACCTCTATGTCGCCGGCAGTTCCGTATTTCCCACAAGCAGCCACGTAAATCCGACGCTCACAATCGTCGCTCTGGCGACGCGGCTCGCCGATCACCTCAAGCACGCGCTGAAATAGTTTCACCGACGATGTCTTTTGAGGCCGCCACATAGGTGCGTGCGAGATAACTCATAAGCGGCGAGGGGTATTGAGCGCCAACGGAAACCTGACAGACGCGGGACAATAGGTCGAGCGTCTTCGGACAGGTTTGCGCCGAGTAGGAAATATCGCGCTTTGCATGCGACCAGGGATTGAGCATCGGATGCCAGGCGCGGCGCGCCACGATCGGCTCCCAGTTCGTGTAGATGTGCCGGCTGCGGTCGAACAAATGAAAAACCCCGCGCCGGTTTGCAAATGCCGCCGCCTGTTCCTGCGATGAAAAACGGACGGTAAGCCCGACGGCGTTTTCGGGATCGTTGTGGGGGCTGATGTCGAAAGCGTCGCTGGCCGCGAGAATCTCCGCAATTTTCTTGCGGCGTTTTTTCATGCGCTTCAGCAGGGGATCGAGTTTACTAAGCTGCGCGCCCAGCATGGCGCCGTCGAATTCCGTCGCCTTGAAGTTCTGGCCGACAAACACGGGTTCGTCGAAATCGTCATGCCCGCGCGTATATGAGCCGACGTCATGATACATGCGAGCGCGCGCATAGATGCGCTCGTCGTTTGTGATAATCGCGCCGCCTTCGCCGATATTCATGTTCTTGTACAGGTTGAAACTGAACGCGCCCACATGGCCGATGGAGCCGACGCGCCGTCCCTTGTAGGTGACGCCGACCGCCTGGCATGCGTCCTCGATCACGATCAGGTCTCGCCGGCGCGCGATTTCCATAATCGCGTCCATGTCGCAGACAAGGTTGATCATGTGTACCGGAATGATCGCCCGGGTGTTCTCGTTGATCCTGGACTCAAGATCTTCGGGATCCATTGTCATCGTTTCGTTGATTTCAACCAGGACAGGCACGGCGCCGACCGACGCAACCGCGGCCGCCGTCGCGACCCAGGTGTAGGCGGGCACGAGAACCTCGTCGCCGGGACCGACGCCGGCGCCCACAAGGGCGCAGATGAGGGCCGACGTGCCGCTGTTGACGGTGTGTGCGAAGTCTACGCCGCACTTTTCTGCAAGACGGCGTTCAAACCGATCGGTAAACGGTCCTTTCATTTCGCCGTACCGAACAGTGCGTCCGCTGGCGATCACCTGACCCACTGCGATCCACTCACTGAAACCTAACTTCGCCATTTCACTCCCGCATTATTTGTTGCCCCGCGTTTTATGTCAGCAAGAACGCGCCTTGGAAATAACTGCATGGACGATTGCCGGCGGAAGATGCGCGTTTCGATATCCTCCTCCGCAATAGCGCATGAGCGGTCCGACAGATCGGCGCCGGGGCGCGGCGCATTCGAAAAGAGCAATGCAGATGGCGCATCCCTTCCCGTGATAAAATAACGAGTAGGAAATTTTGCGATCGCTTCGGTTCCGTACACTCTTGAGTTTCCCGAAGAACGCCTTAACGTGTCCTCCGTTGCGTAAACGGGGGGAGACGCGCGAAGTTGCGCGGCCCGTTCCAGGTAAGACGATGAACGGGTTCGCTTGTGGTTTCGCGACGCAACGCATTTTTGCTGTCTTTTTTTGTCATGCTTGTCTGCGCCGCCGGCCTGCCGCGGCTCAGCATAAACGCCGATACGCGCGTCTTTTTTGCCAAGGACAATGAAAACCGGCGCGCGCTTGACGTGTTCGAGGCGCGCTACGCCCCCGGCGTGAACCTGCTGATCGTTGTTCACGCAGAGGACGGCGATCTCTTCACCGAAGAACGGCTGCGCGCCATTGAAGCGCTGACGGAAGCCTCCTGGCGATTGCCGTATTCCATCCGTGTCGAGAGCATCACCAACGCTTCGCATATCGGGTCCGATGCGGAGGGCATCGTGATCAGCAACGCCGGCGCCCTCGACGAGGCCGGCGGCCCGGCCGGCGCCCATGCGCGGGTCATGACGGACAATCTGCTGGTGGCGCGGTCGATTGCGGCGGACGGCAAGACTACTGCCGTGAACGTGCTCGTCGATTACCCCATGCAGTCCTCCGCCGCCACGGGCGAGATCCTTGACGCAGCCAAATCCATGGTCGCCGACCTTGACGTTGAGAGTGCGGGCCTCGACGTCTGGTATGGCGGCCGCGTCGCGTCGAGCTTTGCCTTTTCGACGGCGAGCAAAAAAGATCTCATAACGCTGATACCGTTGACCTTCGTCGTCTTTCTCACGGTGCTGATCGTTCTGATGCGGTCGGCGCAGATTGCCGGCATGCTGTTCGCGTCCGGGTTCGCGGCGGCGCTGTCGACCATGGGGCTTGCGGGCTGGGCGGGGTTGCAGATCAACGCCGGCACCGCCTTCGCCCCCACGGTGATTCTCGCCCTTGGCGTCGCCAGCCTTTCCCATCTCGCGATCAGCTATCGCAATTTCATCGTTGAAGGTCTCGCGCCGCCCGCCGCCGCGTTGCGCGCCTTCATGCTTGACCGCAAACCGATCGCGCTCACCCTCGGTACGACGGCCATCGGTTTCATGACCATGAACGCCGCAGACTCGCCGCCCTTTCGCCAGTTCGGGTCGCTCGTATCGGCCGGTTCGCTTTTATGCATGTTCTTCGGCCTCGTTATGTTTCCGGCGCTGTTGTCTCTTGCAAAGCCGGGGGCGCTGAAACGGTCGGAAAGCCTTGCGCGCGTCGTTACCGCGGCGTCGGCGTTTACGATCGCGCGGCGACGGGCGTTGCTGGCGATCGCGCCGCTGGTTTGCATCGGCGTCGGCTACGGCCTGACGAAAATCGTCATCGACGATACGTTTCCCGAGTATTTTGACGAGCGCTTTGAGTTTCGCCGTCACGCCGACCTTATCGAACGCCACCTGACCGGTCTCGAAGTGCTGGAGTTCGACATTGGCGGCGCCGGCGCGGACGCGATCTACGATCCGCAATATGTCGAAAAGCTGGCGACGTTCGAGGAATGGCTGCGCGAACAGCCGAAGGTCGAGCACACGGCCTCGATCCTTGAGATCTATCGTCGCCTCAATCAGCATCTCAATGACGGCGCGCCGGATCGATATCGGGTGCCGGACGACCGCGCAGCGCTTGCACAGTATATCCTCCTATATGAGATGTCGCTGCCCATGGGGCAGGATCTCACCAATGCGATTACGGTCGACAAATCGCGCTCGCGCGTCACCGCGATCATGCGCGGCGCCTCGACAGCCGATGTGCGCGACCTGAAAGAACGCGCCGAAGCCTGGCTGGCCGGCGATCAGGCGACGGCGATCAACGGCGCCGCCACGGGGCTCGCGGTGATGTTCGCCTATCTGTCGTCGGTCAATGTCGAATCGATGATCGGCGGCACGGCGATGGCGCTGATCGCTATTTCAGCGATTCTCATTTTTGCCTTTCGCAATTTTCGCTACGGGGCGCTGAGCCTTGCGCCAAACCTGTTGCCCGGCGCCATGGCGATCGGCCTTTGGGGCTATACGGTCGGCGAGGTCGGCGTCGCCGTTTCGGTTGTCGGCGCCATGACGCTCGGCATCATTGTCGACGACACGATCCACCTCATATGGCGATATCGCGAAGCGCGGCTGGCGGGAGACGATCCGGAAACGGCCGCCCGCAAAATGTTTGCGAAAGTTGGCGAGCCGATGCTGATCAGTTCCATCGTCCTCATCTCCGGCTTTACGCTGATGGCCGTTTCCGGGTTTCACATCACGAGCAGCACCGGCATTCTGGTTGCGGCGACAATTGCCTTTGCCTGGCTGCTCGACTGGTTCGTCCTCGCGCCGCTGCTCGTTTCCATAGACCGGCTGTTTGCGGCTTGGGCGCCCTCCGGCGTCGAGCCCATCGCAGGCGTCGCGGCGAAGCCCGCGTTCAAACTCTATGTGAACAAGGACGGCGAGCGCGAGCGTGAGGGTAAAAAGCGCGCGGTGGGCGAATAGCCGCATCGGCGCTGCGCTGCGTTGGATGCTCGCTTTTCTCTTCCGGGCGATTTAACTGGATTCCCATGGATCCATCGAACAGCTTCTCGTTTTCGTCTCAACGATTGACGCTTTCCGCCTGCGCCTGGGGCGATGCGGCGAAGCCCCTCGTCATTCTCGTCCATGGGGGGCTCGACCAGAAACGCAGCTGGGACTGGACTGCGTCGGCGCTGTCCGACCGCTATTACGTCGTCGCCTGTGATCTGCGCGGGCACGGCGGCAGCGACTGGGTCAACGACGGCGATTATGGGGTCATGGATCATGTGTTCGACCTTGCGTCTCTTGTCGACCATCTCGGCGTCGACCGTTGCCGTCTCGTCGGCCATTCGCTGGGCGGCAACATTGTCCTGCGCTATGCGGGTCTCTTTCCCGAACGGGTCGAGAAGCTTGCAGCGATCGAAGGGCTGGGCCCGTCTCCGAAAATGCTTGCAGAGCGCAACGCCATGTCGGTGTCGGAGCGGTTGCGGAAGTGGATCGATGATCGCCGGTCGAAGTCTGCGCGCAGCTCTCGCTCCATGAAGGACTTCGACGAGGCGCTGGCGCGGATGACCAGGGCCCATTCCCATCTGCGACCGGACCAGCTTGACCATCTGACGCGCACCGGCGTCAAACGCGCAAAGGACGGAACCGTGCGCTGGGCTTATGACCCCGCCGCCATGGGGCGGTCGCCGTCAGATCTTTCGCATGATGATTTCAAGATGCTTCTCGGCTGCATCGAATGCCCGGTCTGGCTTGCCTATGGCGAGAAAAGCTGGGCGTCCAATCCGGAAAAGGACGGCCGCATTGCCTATCTGCGCAATGCGACGTTGACTGAGTATCCCGGCGCCGGACACTGGCTGCATCATGACAGCTTCGATGGGTTTATCGCAGACCTGAAAGCCTTCCTCGAAGGCTAAAGCCCGTCCGCCTCGTTGCGCGCGGCGTCCATATGTTCGCGCAACGCACTCAACACGGGCAGCACCGCAGCGAGCGCCTCCACGTCGAAGCCGGACAGGCGCTCCGTCATCAGCGGCGCGACGCGCGCAAGCGCCTCTGCGTGGGCCGCGCGCCCGGCGCCGGTCAGCGCCACAAATTTGCGCCGCCGGTCCTTGGCGCTGGCGCGGATTGCGACAAGGCCCTTTCGTTCCAGCTTCGACAGGATTGCGGTCATTGACGGCTTCGCCATTTGAAACGCCCTGGCGAGGTAAGTCGGCGTTATGGCGTGATCGAGGCGGATGAAATGGGTGAGTACGCCGAACTCCGACGGGCTGAGGTCCGGCCACAGCGCGCGGACAAGCTCAGCCTTCGCAAGCTGATCGAGAATGCCGATCTCGGTGAAAAACCGGAAGACGGCGTCGGTTGTTTCCTCCGATATGACGGTCACGCGACCGCGTCGATCAGGCGGGAGGAGAGAGGCCAGCGCGGCGAGGGCGGCGAAAACTTCGCATAACCGATGCGGCCGAACATCTGCACGACGCCGGGCGCGGCAACGCCGAATTCCTCCTGCGCCTCTGCATAAAGCGCCGACATTGCCGGAAACTCCTGCAACACCTGGCTCAGGGGCTGGACGGAGACGCCGGCCTTTTGTGCTGCGAGGTGAAGGCGAACCCAGTCCCGGCCGGCGTTCAGCTGCTCACTGCGCGTATTGGTTTCGCTTGTCAGCCAGACGAACCCTTGTGCGGATTCAATAAGCGCGTTGTATGTCGAAAGGCCCTGTTCGTAGGCGGTCGTTCCGGGCGTATCGAGCTTTTTCGGGGTGATGACGCCGGCCATCTTGAAAAGGCCCATGGCGGTTCCGTCAAGAGAGATGCCGTCAGGGTTCTGCGCAACCGCACGATTGCCGATGCGCATAAGCTCTATGCTCTCGCGACGGGTTGCGTCGTTTTCGTATTCTGCAATCCAGCCGCGCCGGGCGAGGTCGATCAGGCGCGCGCGCCGATCGGCGTCAACTGTTCCGCCAACGGATGATTGATCGGCGACGGACGCCATAATCGTATTCAGCACCGCTTTATCGACGGGTCGTTCTGCATCGAAGGGCGCGCGGCTGGTGCGGCGCGCAAGCGCGTCCTGAAACAGCGGATCTTTCGCAAGCCCTGGGTCGGTGCGGAACGTAACGGCGGCGATGCGCCGGCTATCGAGCAGCGGCTGCGGTTCGCCGTCGGGGAAGTAGTC
This sequence comes from Hyphococcus sp., assembly GCA_028281665.1. Taxonomy (GTDB): domain Bacteria; phylum Pseudomonadota; class Alphaproteobacteria; order Caulobacterales; family Parvularculaceae; genus Hyphococcus. The sequence continues at coordinate 57,832 of JANQJK010000006.1, read as the reverse complement.
TATGTCGACCGCGTAGCCCTTCTCCGCCGCCGCCATCGTCAGAAGTTCCAGCATGGCGCCAAAGCCGATCGTGGTCTGGCGGTCGGGCGGATCGGTATGGGGCAGGCGCCGGTCGAGATCGCAAGTGACGTCGATCCCGTTATCGCCGACGAGCTGGAACAGCCATGGCTGGCGGTTGTGCGGGTTGGGCGCGAGGATCGCATAGGCGAGCGCATCGACGCGGGCGTCGCCGAAGGTTTCGCCGGCGACGCGCCACGGCGCGCGGGCTTCTGCCGTGCCCGGCGCCCAGGCGAGACCCGCTACGCCGGCGGTTGTCACGACGGCGGCGGCGCCTGCGGTGGTGAGTAACATTCGACGCGTCGGCATGGCCGCCTCTAATATAATTAGTTCGAAAACTAACTATTATAACGCGCATGCAGGTACAAGCAGTTTGTTTCGGTGCCGAGCCCATAAAAGAAACATTCCGATTCGGCATTGCAAATTGGGCATGCTCTTTATATAACTGACTGGTCAGTTATATAAGATAGCGATGCAACGGGCAAGAACACAGGAAGCCAAGCAGGGTCGACGCGCCGCTTTCGCGGCGGCGGCGCTCGATGAGTTTTACGAAAAAGGGTTTGCCGCGGCGCGCATGGAGGACATTGCCCGTCGCGCCGGCCTTTCGAAGGGCGCGCTGTATCTCTACTTCGATTCCAAAGAGGCGCTGTTCGAAGCGGTGGTCGATACCTTCGCGATGCCGAATGTCGCCCGTCTGGAGGCGGTCGCAGACCAGTCCGGCGGCGCCGGCGCGCTCATTGACGCCGTGACGGGCGTCGCGCCGGCAATTATCCGCGAGGGGCGCGTTCCGAAGATCGCGAAAGTGCTGATCGGCGACGCGCCGGCGTTTCCCGGCGTGGCGACGGCATATCGAAAAAAAGTGATTGATCGCGTTCTCGCTGCAATATCCCGTGTACTGAATAATGCAAAAAATGCGGGAGAAATCGATATCGGCGATCCGGTGCTCGCTGCGCGATTGATCGCGGCGCCGATGATCCTCTCGGCTTTCTGGCGTATCGTTTTCGAGCATGATGATGACGCGCGCGTCGATCTTGACGCGTTGTTTTCGCAGCATGGCATGATGTTGAAACGTGCATTCAAAATGGATGCGGGCGCGTGACGGTCGATGCGCGCCTTGCGGCGCTGGCGGGCGCCGCCTTTTCTCTTGCGGCCTGCGCCGGCGAAGAGGGCGCGCCTTACGTCGGCTATGTGGAAGCGGAGTATGTCTATGTGGCGCCGCCGCAGCCCGGCTGGCTCTTGGGCTTGTCCGTGCGCGAAGGCGCCAGTGTCGTTGAAGGCGATGTGCTGTTCGAACTCGACAAGACCCAGCAGGCCGCCCAACTTGACGCGGCGCTTGCGCGGGCAAAAGAAGCCGGCGCCATGGCCGAGGACATCGCAACCGGCGCCCGCCCCGAAGAAGTTGAGGAGCTTGAGGCCCAGTTTGAAGAAGCGCGTGCGCGCCTCGTCGCGGCGAAGTCGGAATATGACCGTTGGATGCCGCTGGTGCGCGAAGGCAACGCATCGGCGGCGCGCGGCGACGAGGTGGAGGCGAATTACCGGGCGGCGCTGGCCCGCGTTTCGGCGGCGGAAGACGCAATTGCGGTCGCCAAACTGGGCGGGCGCTCGGGGCGTCGGTCCGCCGCCGGCGCTGCTGCTGATGCCGCCCTCGCCGCCGTCGCCGAGGCGCGTTGGCGTCTGGAACAGCGAGAGGTTCGGGCCGAAGCGGCCGGCACGGTTGAAGCGATCTATCACCGCGAGGGCGAATATGTGAGCGCGGCGGCGCCGGTTCTGTCGCTGTTGCCCGCCGATGCGCTAAAGGTCCGGTTCTTTGTTCCGCAGGCGGATCTTCCGGGTTTTTCGGTTGGCGATATCGTGCAGATCTACGCCGATAGCGCCGACGCGCCGGTTGACGCAACGATATCCTTTATCGCCCGGGAGGCGGAGTTTACGCCGCCCGTCATCTACAGCGCCGCATCCCGCGACAAGCTGGTCTTTCTCATTGAAGCGCGGCTGGGAGACGCCGAGGGTCTCAACGCCGGCCTGCCTGTGGACGTCATTGCGCAATGACCGATTACGCAATCGACGTCCGCGGTCTCGTGAAGCGCTTTGGCGACAAGACCGCTGTCGACGGCGTTGATATTAAGATGCCGCGCGGGGCGGTCTGGGGTTTCCTCGGTCCGAACGGGTCGGGCAAGACGACGACGATCCGGATGATCTGCGGCCTCCTGCGCGCGACCGAAGGGGAGGGAACCTGCCTCGGCTACGACATTGCAAAACAGGCAGCGCTGATAAAAGCCGAGACCGGCTACATGACCCAGAAATTTTCATTCTGGGAAGATTTGACGATCCGCGAAAATCTGGAATTCGTCGCCCGGCTTTATCAGATGCGCCCCCTGAAACGCGTCGTCGACGAAACGCTCGAAAGCCTCGGGCTTACGCGCCGGCAGGATCAGGCCGCGGGCGCGCTGTCCGGCGGCTGGAAACAGCGCATGGCGCTTGCCGCTGTCTCCATGCACAGCCCAGAGCTTCTGCTGCTGGACGAGCCGACGGCCGGCGTCGATCCACAGGCGCGGCGCGATTTCTGGGATGAAATACACCGTCTGTCTACGGACGGTATGACCGTTCTTGTTTCGACCCATTACATGGATGAGGCCGAACGCTGCGACCGGATTGTATATCTCGCCAACGGCAAAATCGTCACCGAAGGCCGCGTTGAGAAAATCATCGAGCGTTCGGCGTTAGTAACGTTCCGCGCCGAGGGCGAGGGCGTGCGCGCGCTGGCGGAGCGGATGAAATCCCGGCCGGGCGTTGAGCATGTGGCTTACTTCGGCTCTGCGTTGCACGTAAGCGGAACCGACCGCGAGAGCGTTGAGCGCGCGGTCGCGGGCGCCGGCCGCAACGGCGTTATCTGGCGCGAAGTGCGTCCGAGTCTCGAAGACGCATTCATTGCACTGATGGCCGAGGCCGGCGCGGACCAACGGGTGCACGCATGAGCGCGCGCCTGCGCCGCATCGGCGCCATCTTCTCAAAGGAACTGGTGCAGATGCGCCGGGACCGGCTGACCTTCGGTATGATGCTGATGCTGCCGGTGGTGCAGCTCATTCTGTTCGGTTTCGCGATCAACATGGACCCGAAGCGCCTGCCGACCGCTGTTCATGTTGAAGAGCAGACGCCGATTGTGCGCACGCTGCTGCGCGCGTTGGAAACGTCGAGATACTACGATCTTGTGTTGCAGACTGATGACCCCCGCGAGAGCGACCGCCTGCTTGCAAGCGGTAAGGTTGCGTTTGTCGTTTCTTTCCCCGCCGGTTTTACAGAGCGGCTTGTCCGTGGTGAACGGCCGAAGATCCTGATCGAGGCGGACGCCTCCGACCCGGCTGCGTCGACAAACGCGGTGGCGCAGGCGCAGACCATTTTCGAGCGCGCCCTGCGTCATGATCTGACCGGCCCGCTTCATCGGCTCGCGGCGCAGCCCGGCCCGTTCGAGCTGGTCGTCCATCGGCGCTACAATCCGGAAGGCGTCACGCAGTACAATATCGTGCCGGGCCTCCTTGGCGTCATTCTGACCATGACGCTTGTCATGATCACCTCTATGGCGATGACGCGGGAGGCGGAGCGCGGCACCATGGAAAACCTGCTGGCCATGCCGGCCAAGCCGACTGAAGTCATGGTCGGCAAAATCACGCCTTATGTGCTCGTCGGCGCCGTCCAGACCGGCGTCGTCCTTCTCGCGGCGAAATATGTTTTTGCCGTGCCGTTCGCCGGGGCCATGTGGATCCTCTTGTTGGGCGTTCTGATTTTTGTGCTGGCCAATCTGGCTCTTGGCTTCACATTCTCCACGATGGCGCAGTCGCAGATGCAGGCAATGCAGCTGACGTTTTTCTTCTTCCTGCCGTCGCTGTTGTTGTCGGGCTTTATGTTTCCGTTTCGGGGCATGCCGGGTTGGGCGCAGATTATCGGCGAAGCGTTGCCGCTGACGCATTTTCTTCGCGTGGTGCGCGGCGTGATGCTGAAGGACGCGAATTTCGCCGATCTTCAGTTCGACTTTGTCGCGATGACGCTGTTTGCCGGCGCCGCGATCGCGGTGGCGCTGCTCCAGTATCGCAGCACGCTCGACTAGCCGGCCGCCGCGTTTTCGACCAGTGACAGAAACGCCGCCGGATCCCGGATTTCTTCGATCTCCCGCGCAGATACCGAGACGCCCCAGTGATCCGCGATCGCCTTGTATCTGGGCGCCCGCCATTCAATGAGCCGCGCAAAACCCCACCGGACAAAAACGTCGGGATCGACCTTGTCTTCGGTCAAGCCGGTCTCGCCCAGATAATCCGACCAGCATCGTTTCAGAAACTCTTCATTGTAGTACATGGGCTTCGGCGATTTATCGAAGCGCGCCTTTAACGCGTCGGCATGCGCAGCGTCGCCTTCGATGTAGACGATGAGACACGTTTCGCTGAGCGCGTTCAGAACCGGATCATCTTTGTCGCCCGGATCGACAACTTCGCAGATCGATCCGCCCGTGTCGCAAATGAAGTGGCTGTAGCCGTAAATGTCGCGCGCCTTGTTAACGAAGAGGGGCGTATCCAGTAATGCGGCGACTTCGGCGTCGCGATGCTGTCGCTGGCGGCGGAGATATTCCTCAAACGGGATGCCGCCTTTTGCCGGATCGCCCGGCTTGCCCAGATAGGTTGAAAGCGGCTCAAGATTCTCAAACGTAATGTTCGATGAAATGTAGATCGAGTCCGACTTTAGGAGATCGCGCAGAAACGGCGCCTTCATCGCTTCGCGCTTGAAATTGTCGACAATCGCCTCGTCCATGTAGCGCGTGCCGATGCGGTAATCGACGGAATAGTGGAACCAGTCCGCCTCGTGGCGCATCATGGCGGCGATCCGCGTCTTGCCGACGCCGGACATGCCGAGCACCGCGATCGGATCGCCTGACTTGTACTTTTTCATGCGCCGCCTGCCATGGTCATACGTCGCGGTTTAACCGCAAACGCAGACTGGCGCCAAATCCTTAAAAGACCGGCGCCCTTTGGACAGCTTTGCGTCAGCCGCCGAGGGCCTTGAAATTCAGGAATTCCCGGCGCGTCTTCGGTCCGTAGGTTGCAAACGAGGGGTCCGGATTTTCGAGATAGGCGTGCTTGCGCCTGGCGACGCCGTCATTCGCCGCGCGCTTCCGGACCTCGTCCATGGAAATCCCATAGGGCTTCGTTGCATTGAGGCCGAAAATCTTCGCCTTCAGCTCCCTGGTCATTGCGGCGTAGCCATAGCGGTCCTGAAACTCCGGGGAAATCTGAAAAGCGCGGAAGGCCTGGATCTGGTCCTGGGGCGAGCCGTACCAGATCGAATCGGTCCCCCACAGAACATTGTCTGGCCCGCAATATTTCACAAGCTTGCCAAGGGCGTGCGCGGCCTGATCCGGATCGCGCATCAGGAACCGCCAGGTGCTCCCAAGCTCCGCATAGACATTGGAGTTGGGCGCGACGCCGGCGTCGATCAGCGACTGGCACAAGACGTCCATGCCGGCGGGCTTGCCTTCACCGGGCGTAAACGCGCCCTCCGAGACCTGTGTGTCGAAACCGGAATGGTAAAGAATAAAATTGATATCCGGGTGGCGTTTCGCTGCTTCGCCGATATCGGAGCACAATGAGTGCTCATAGGATTTCGGGCCGAATGCGAGACCTTTGTGAATGGCGATGTTTTTTACGCCGAGGGCGCGCGCCTTTTCGATCATTTTTTCGCCGGGCTCGTCCGTCATGTAAAAGCCGGAGCCGCCTTCGGGCGCCCATTGCGTATAGGTTTTCCAGGCGGCGATCGGGAACTCCGACGCAAGCCGGTCCATGTCTTCAAGATCGCCCGGCTGGTTCGGGTTGACCCGCCCGTGCAGCATCAGACGGTGATCGCCCTCCATCGAGTCGACGATGCGGCGCGTTTCGTCTGCTTCCTCGATGGTGACCGGCTCGTTTTCGCGCGCCGAGGGCACAAACGACAGGACCATAATGTCGGTGTCGGAATCGAGAAAGACGTCCTTCACGAACTGCTCGGCGCCGAGACAGTCGAGATAAGCGCGGTCGGTCTTGTCGGCGTTCTGAACGCATGCGTTCTGCATGCCGGAGAACGGGTTGGCGCCGGCGGGAACATTTCGCAGCCATGCGCCCGTCGGATTCACATAGTGCCCCTGAACGTCGAAAATGAACTCATCGCCGCCCAGCGCTTCGAGCGCGGCGCCTTCATCGAGCGCGGCCTCCGGCGCGATGTCGAATTTGCCGCCCTTCTTCGGCTTCTCACCCATTGCAGCATGGGCGTTGGCGTGGTTGACGGCGAGCAGGGTCGTCGCCGCGCCGCAGCCCGAGATCATAAACTCCCGTCGCGATCGGCCGGCGCGCTTCGCGTTTTCGCCGGCCCATTCCCGCGCCAGCGCATTTGCAAACTCGTTCCGTGGCTCAAGAGGAACGGGCTCGAACTCGCCATTCGACGTCGTGTCGATCTTAATGGGAAGGCGTTCGCCCTCCGGATCGCGGTCATGTTTTCGGTGATCCATGGCGTCGGGCCTCCCGGTTGCGCTTGTGCAGCCTATCATGGAATGCGCAGCTGTCTGACCCGTTCATCGCTTGAAGCCTGCGCCCTGCCGACCTATTTATCGGGCAGACGCCGAGCAGATTGTTCGCCAGAATCATTGACGCGGCGCCGCTTCGCGACGATGAAGCGTCGGCCCACAACAGAAATCCCCCGCAATGACAGACGCCTATCTCAATCGCCGCACCTTCGCGATCATTTCCCACCCGGACGCCGGCAAGACGACGCTGACGGAGAAGCTCCTGCTTGCTTCCGGCGCCATTCGCCTCGCCGGCGAGGTGAAGGCCAAGGGCGAGCGCCGCCGCGCCCGCTCCGACTGGCTGGCGATCGAACAGAAACGCGGCATCTCGGTGACCACGTCGGCGATGACCTTCGAGTTCGACGGCAATGTCTTCAACCTGCTGGATACGCCGGGCCACGAGGACTTTTCCGAGGACACCTATCGCACGCTCACCGCCGTCGATTCGGCGATCATGGTCATCGACGCCGCAAAGGGCATCGAGACGCAGACCCGCAAACTCTTTGAGGTCTGCCGCCTGCGCGACATTCCAATCGTTACCTTCGTCAACAAGGTCGATCGCGAGGGGCGCGATCCCTTCGAGATCATCGACGAAGTCGCCGACCAGCTCGCCCTCGATGTCTCGCCCAAGGTATGGCCCGTGGGGACAGGCGGACGTTTTCGCGGCTGCTATGACATGGATAATCATCGCCTGTTGCTTCCGTCATCGGACGACGCCGCTCACTATGAACGGGCGGTGCAGCTTTCCGGGTTCGACGACGCGCAGCTTGACGACGCGGCGGGCGCGGAGCTGGCGGACGAAGCGCGCGAACAGATGGAGCTGGCGCGGGAAGGCTATGCGTCGTTCGACGCCCAGGCTTTTCGCGACGGAACGCTGACGCCGGTTTACTTCGGTTCGGCCTTGAAGGAGTTCACCGTGGCCGAGCTGCTGCGCGGCGTTGGCGAATACGCGCCGCCGCCCCGTGCGCAGGAGGCCGGCGACAAGGAAATCATGCCGGATGAGGACGCCGTTTCCGGTTTCGTTTTCAAGGTGCAGGCGAATATGGACCCGAACCACCGGGACCGCATTGCGTTCGTTCGGATGTGCTCAGGCAAGTTCAATCGCGGTATGAAACTGAAAGTGACGCGCACGGGAAAGGCGCTCGCGGTGAACAATCCGATCTTCTTTCTTGCGCAGGACCGTCAGCTTGCGGAGGAAGCGGTCGCCGGCGACATCGTCGGCATTCCCAATCATGGCGCACTTGGGGTCGGCGATACGCTCAGCGAAACCGAGGGGTTGCAGTTCTCGGGCCTTCCCGATTTCGCCCCGGAGATTATCCGCCGCGTGCGCCTCGATGACCCGATGAAATCGAAACAGATGAAGCGCGCGATGATCGCCCTTGCCGAAGAAGGCGCAAGCCAGGTGTTCACGCCGGCCCTTGGGGCGGATTTTTACGTGGGCGTCGTGGGCGCGTTGCAGCTCGATGTCATTCAGGAGCGGCTGAAAGCCGAATATGGCGTTGCTGCGGGGCTGGAGCCATGCGGGTTCGAAACGGTTCGCTGGGTCGGCGGCGATGGGGAGGCGGTCGCCAGTTTTGTTTCAAAGAATCAGGGCGCGGTCGCCCATGACCGCTACGGCTCGCCGGTGTTCCTCGCGCGGTCGGCCTGGGAGGCGGGCTACGCTGAGGAGAAAAACCCAACGGTGAAATTCCTGAAGACCCGGGAACGCGCGTAAGGAGCCCTGTCGTGACAGAAAAGATCAGCGTTTCGCAGGCCGTCGAGCGCCGCATGTCGGTGCGGAAGTTTCTCCCAACGCCTGTTCCTTACGAGACTGTCTACGAGATTCTCGATATTGCGAGGCGCGCGCCGTCCGGCGGCAATGTGCAGCCATGGAAGGTCGATGTGCTGGCGGGCGCCGCGCTCGAAGAATTTAAAGCCATCGTCGATGCAAAGCTGAAAGCCGGCGAAACCGAGGCCACGCAATATGAGGTTTATCCACAGAAATTGTGGGAGCCGCATCGTTCCTATCGCTACAAATGCGGCGAAGACCTTTACGCGCTGATCGATGTGGCGCGCGATGACAAGCTCGGCCGGCTGGCCCAGCTTGCCGAGAACTTCAAACTCTTCGACGCGCCCGTTGGGTTGTTCTTTTCGTTCAATCGCAAGTTCGGTCCGCCCCAATGGTCCGACGTCGGCATGCTCATGCAGACAATCATGTTGCTTGCCGTCGAACGCGGCCTTGATACGTGTGCGCAGGAAGCGTGGGCTCGATTTCCTGAAACGGTAAGTTCTTTTTGCGGCCTTCCCGACGACGCAATTTTGTTTTCCGGCATGGCGATGGGGTGCCGCGACCCCGACCACCCGCTTAACCGGTTGCGCACCGATCGCGCACCCGTTGAGGATTTCACGACTTTTCGCGGGTTTGACGAAAACGCCTGACGGTCAGACCAGTTCCGCGTCGGTGATGACTTCGACGAGCGCCGGCCCCGGATGGGCGATGGCCTCTTTCAGCGCCGCTTCAAGCTGATCGGCGCTTTCAACTCGAAGTCCTTTGCCCCCGCAGGAGCGGGCGAAGTCGGCGAAGTTCGGATTGGTCAGCCCCGTCTGCCAGACCGGCCACTCGCCGGAACGCTGCTCCTTGGAGATTTTGCCGAGCTCTGAATTGTTCATCAGAATATGGGTGATATCCATATCGTAGTGAACGGCGGTCGTGAATTCCATCGCATACTGACCAAACCCGCCGTCGCCGGAGACCGATACGACCTTGCGGCCGGAATATTCCGGGAAGTCCTGAGTCGCCGCCCATGCGCCCATGGCCGCGGGGAACCCGAACCCGATAGACCCGAGATAGCCGGACATCAAAATGCGCTGCCCGCAGGGTTCAAAATAGCGCCCGAATGAATACGTGTTGTTGCCCACATCCACGGGCATGACCGCGTCAGCGGGGACAATTTTTGTCATTGCCGCGAAGAGCGAGGCGGCGTTGATCCCTTTCCCGCGATTGTCGCTGAGACGGCGTTCTTTCTCCCGCCGCCAGATCGCCCAGCGGTCGGCGATCTCCTTGCGCTGGTCCTGCGCCGCCGATCCGCCGGATCCTCGCGCCGTCAGCCGGTCGCGAATAAGCGGCAGCGTAAGCCCGATTTCGCCCCAGACAGGCACGTCGACGGCGTGACCTTTGCCGAGATGCATGCGGTCGAAGTCGATCTGCACAATCGGCTTCTTCGGCTCGATCCCGGTGTGGTGGGAGAACGATGCGCCGACCGCGATGATGAGATCGCATTCATTCATGAACCATGACGCGATGGGTGTGCCCGACCGGCCGAGAACGCCGCCGGCGAGCGGATGCGTGTCGGGAATCTGTCCCTTGGCTTTGAACGTCGTCACTACCGGACAGGAAAGCTGCTCGGCGAAGCTCGTCACTTCGTCCATGGCCTCGCGGGCGCCGTAGCCGACGATGATCACCGGGCGCTTTGCTGCATGTATGCGATCCGCAGCGGCGTTGACGACATCGCTTGCCGGCGCCATGCGCGGCGCGGCGAGACGTCCCTCGGGCCTGCCGGCTTTCATGTCCGGCGCGGGCAATGTCTGTGCGTCGTCGGGAAAGATCAGTACGGAAACATCCCGTTCCACAATCGCCGACTTCATGGCGAGATTGGCGACTTCCGCGTAGTTCGATGCATGGAGGACAAGCTGGTTGAATTCGCCGACCGGCGCGAAAGCGCCATGAAGGTCGATGTCCTGAAAGGCGAAAGGCGAAAACACCTGAACCTGCACCTGCCCGGCGCAGGCGACGATCGGCGCGCGATCGACCTTGGCGTCCCAAAGCCCGGTCATCATATTGGTGGCGCCGGGCCCGGCAATGGACATACAGGCGGCGGGCTTGCCCGTCAGCTTGGCGTAGCCAGACGCGGCGAACGACGCGGCGCCTTCATGGCGAATGCCCACATAGGTCAGGTTGCCGGCGTCCTCCTGAAGGCGGAAGGCGTCGGCCAGTCCGAGATTGGAATGGCCGACCATGCCGAAAACGCGCTTGAGCCCCCAATTGACCATGGTCTCCGCGATGACATCCGTCGACGTGCGCACATGGTCCGGCTCCGGCGGCAGGCCCACATAAAGTCCGTCCGCCCGCTCCTCGACCGGAAACATTTCCTGACCGGCATCTTCGTGACCGCCCGGCGGCTTGCCGGTCAGCGGATCGAAGTCCCAGCCATGCCAGGGGCAGCGCAGCCAGCATTTGTCGTCAATGCCTTTTTCGATGGAGCCTTCGCCAAGAGGGCCGCCCTGATGGGGACAGCGATTGTCCATCGCCGCGTACTGGCCGTCGAAATGAACAAGCGCCAGCGTCTTGCGACCGGCGGTGACGGTGGTGACGCGCCCCTCGGGTAACCCGCCTTTTTCCGCGACCTTGTGCCATTCAACATCGTGCTGTTCGGAAGCCATAGAGTCCCTTTGCTGCGGCGCGGCGCCAGCGTTACCGGGCGGCGCCGGCTTTGTTCCCATAAGACGCTTCAGGAATGAAAGCATACCGACCTTCGCCTGCACGGCTACCCCGCGCGGCCGTGATGAATTGTGTTTTGCAATTCTGGGCGGGCTCCATAGGATTGCGCAAATCACGATTGACAAAACTTCTGTGAAACGGGCGCGGGCGAAAAATCCATGGGGAAGAACTGGGAGGCCATTGCGAAATGGTCGGATCTTGAAGACCGCAAACCGGCATATGCGATTGTCGGCGAGGTCGATCTCGTCGTCATACGATACGACAAAAACGTGTCCGTTCTTTACGGGCGCTGTCTCCATCGCGGCGCCTTGCTGGCGGACGGACATGTGGACGGCGAGAACCTGATCTGCGGGCTCCATGACTGGGATTACCGACTGGATACCGGCGTCAGCGCGTACAACAATGCAGAAGCGCTCCAGAAATTCCCGTCGCAGGTAAAAGGCGGCAAGGTCTTTGTGGACCGCGATGCGGTCAATGAATGGGCCGTCGATCACCCGCAACCGTTTCAGCGCGACGCATATCAAGGTCTGTATGCGGACACCCACCCGGAAGCGGAGGAACCGTTTGTCGGCCTCATCCAGGGTTACGCCAAAGACGGCCTTTCCAAAACCGGCCATCACGGCGTCGTGGCGGCCATGGGCGTGCCGCGGGACGACCTGCCGAAATGGGACGACATTCAGGTTTTGACGGCGCAGCTTCATCGCCCGCCATTGCTGGATGACGAGCCGGTGGACGCATCAGTGACGATCGGTCCCGGCGCGCAAAAACCGCTGAAGCTGAAAATTCCGCTTTTCGTTTCGGATATGAGTTTCGGCGCCCTTTCGCGGGAGGCGAAGATTGCGCTCTCTAAAGGCGCGGAAATGGCGGGCACTGGCATTTGTTCCGGCGAGGGCGGGTCGCTGGATGAAGAGCGCCAGTCCAACACGCGATATTTTTACGAACTCGCCTCGGCGCGATTCGGGTTTTCGTGGGACAAGGTGCGCGAGTCCGCGGCTTTCCATTTCAAAGGCGGGCAGGGCGCAAAGACCGGCACCGGCGGCCACCTGCCCGGCGCCAAAGTCAAAGACGAAATCGCCAAGGTGCGCGGGTTGAATCCCGGCGAGGATGCGATCTCGCCGTCGCGTTTTCCCGACTGGACAGACGTTTCGCAGTTTCGCGACTTTGCCATTGAAGTGCGCGAACAGACCGGCGGCATTCCCGTCGGTTATAAAATGTCCGCGCAGCATATCGAGAAGGATATCGACGCTGCGCTCGAAGCCGGCGTCGACTATATCATTATCGACGGACGGGGCGGCGGCACCGGCGCGGCGCCGATCATCTTTCGCGACAACATCTCGGTGCCGACAATTCCGGCGCTTGCGCGCGCCCGGCGCCACCTTGACCGGAGCGGCGCGGCGAATGTGTCGCTCATTGCAACCGGCGGATTGCGCAAGCCCGCCGACTATGTGAAGGCGCTTGCTCTCGGCGCGGACGCCGTGGCGCTCTCCAATGCGCCGATGCAGGCCATCGGTTGTCTCGGCATGCGCGCCTGCCACACCAATAATTGCCCGGTCGGGATTGCAACCCAGAAAGAACATTTGCGCGCGCGTCTCGAAATCCAGATCGCCGCAAAGCGGCTTGCCAACTTTTTCGAAGCGGCGACGGAACTCATGTCCATTCTCGCGCGGGCCTGCGGTCATTCGCGTCTGTCGGATTTCAACATCGACGATCTGACGACGTTCAAGCGCGACATGGCCGAGCTTTCGGGCGTCGCCTTTGGCGGCGCAGGAGGGCGGTGATGGATCTGGCAAACCTGATTGTGTCGCTGCTCGGCGCCTGGTTCGGCGTCGGTGTGATTGTTGCGACCTTGTTCCTTGTATTCGGCGTCAACCGCATCGACGCTGCGGCGAAAGGCGCAAGCCTTTTCTTCCGGCCCATGATCTTTCTTGGCTGTGTCACGCTGTGGCCGGCAGTCGTGATCCGCTGGCTATCGGGCGTGAAAATCAACAAGCCCGATGAGGAGGCGTCATGAAACGCCCGCACCGCAGAACGCATCTCCTCATATGGCTGGTCCTTGCGCCGGCGACGCTCATCGCGGGCGTATTCGCATGGATGCAGCGGCCGCAGACGCCGTTCGCGGAGATGCCGGACGCCATCGAAACCATCGACGATACTCGGAGTCAGTGATGGGGCATCAATACAAGGCCATCCAGTGGAACGGGAACAAGGTCGTATACGATCTTTATCTTTTTGCCTTTGTTGCGCTTTTTGTGGGCGTGTTCATGGTCGTCGGATTGCGGCCCCATGATAGCGGACACACTGCGGACCCGGTGGTGCTTGCGATCCGCGCATTGGGAACGGCGGCGTTTGCACTCCTGACGGTCGTCCTCGCCATTGGGCCCCTTGCGCGCATGAACAAGCGCTTTCTCACCTTGCTTTACAATCGCCGGCACCTTGGCGTTGCAACGTTTCTTGTGGCGTCGGCGCATTTCGGGCTGGCCTTGCTCTGGTATCATGGCGGCGGGCCGCTCAACCCCTTCGTATCGCTGTTCGTTTCAAATCCGCTTTACGATTCGATCCCCGGTTTTCCTTTCGAAACCCTCGGCTTCGCCGCCTTCCTCATCATGATGGCGATGGCGGCGACGAGCCATGATTTCTGGCTCAACAATTTGTCTGCGCCGGTGTGGAAAGCGCTGCATATGCTCATCTATCCGGCCTATGCGCTGCTCGTCATGCACATCGTCCTCGGCGCGCTGATGACCGAAAAGTCCATGGTTTATCCAATCATGACGGCTGTCGCATTCATCGGCGTTTCCGGTTTGCATCTGATCGCCGGGTTGCGCGAATGGGGCGCGGACAGCGGTATGAAAGCCTTGAAAGCGAAAGGCTGGATCGATGTTTGTGCGCCGGACGATATTGCAGAAAATCGCGCCGTCATCACGCCGCTGCCGAAAGGCGACCGGGTTGCGATCTTTCGGTATGACGGCAGGATTTCCGCGGTCACCAATGCCTGCCGGCACCAGAACGGACCGCTGGGCGAGGGCCGCGTCGTCGACGGCTGCATCACCTGCCCTTGGCATGGCTGGCAGTATCGGCCCGATGACGGGGTTTCGCCGCCGCCCTTCACCGAAAAGATATCGACCTACAATGTGCGGATCGAGGCCGGCCGGGTGATGCTGGACCCGAAACCCAACAAGCCGGGAACCCGGGTTGAGCCCGCGCTCATTCCTGTCGCTGGAGGTGCGTCATGAGCGTGCGCAAAGGCGTCATTGATCCGGCGAAAATCGACGCACAGGAAATGTTCATCGGCTGGGCGAAGGCGCCGGCGGTCGACCGGCGTTTCTTGCTCGGCGCCTTGCCGCTGGGGTTGATCGCCGGCGGCGGCGCGAGCTGGCTGATCGCATCGGAGCTTGACGATCCGGGCGCCGGCGCCTGGCTGACCAATGCCACGCACAAGGTTACGGGCGCCCTGGTGAGCGCGCCGTATCCGATGTTGCGGGTGAGCGATCCGCCGGCGCCATTCGGCATGCGGACGGTTCTGGTTGTTGCCCAGGGAAAATGCACGTCGTCCCTGAAACTTGCGGACAAGGAAGGCTTGCCCGTCGAGGCGTCGGGCGTTCTGATCGAACGCAAGGATCGGCGCATGCTGGAGGTGCCGCCGTTCCTGGACGATTGGTTGAATCCGGCCTTTATCGACATGCCCGGCGCCGTGGCGGCGCTGGAACCGGTGTCGCTCGGGTCGGCCCGCCTAGCCGGAACGATCATGGATTCAAAATGCTTCTTCGGCGTCATGCGCCCCGGCCGCGGCAAGACTCACAAGGCTTGCGCGAGCCTGTGTATCCGCGGCGGCATCCCCCCGAGCTTCTGGGTGCGGACGAAAGACGGTCGCGAATCCGTTCTGCTGATGACCGACGCGGAAGGCGGGGCGATGCCCATGGACATCCTGCCGCTCGTCGCGGACGCCGTCGAGGCGGAGGGCGAGATCGTTCGTGTGGGCGACCTGTTGCAGTTCCGCGCCGATGCGGGCGCATACCGCCGCATCTAGCCGCCTGTACTGTCCGCCTTTGCCGCCGCCGAGCCCCCGAACCATTTTGACAATGGCGCTGCCGTCGCGCCATGCATCAGGATGCTCAAAAACACAGTGATGTAAACGACGCGCTCAATATCCGTCAGACGCCCCACCTCATCGTGTTCAACTGCAATCAGGAGAAACAGAATTGATGCAAGCCCTCGTGGGCCGAACCAGCCGATGAAGCCGGTCGTTGGCCATTTAAGGTTCAAACCGACGACAGAAACCGCTGTCGGCGCCATGCGTATAACCGTGAGGCTCAACAGTGCGTATACGAAGCAAAGGGCGGTGACATAAGGAAACGCCGCGGGCAGCAGAACCGCGCCGAAGAAAAAGAAAATGATCAGGCTGAAAAGCTGGCCTTCTTCTTCGACGAAATTCGTCAGGGATCCCGCCCGCCGCGAGCAGAAACTGCCGAAGGCGAGCCCGCCCACAAAGGCCGCGATAAACCCGTTGCCGCCGGCGAGGTGGGCGCAGAAAAGTGTCAGCACGGCGACGCCGATGCATGTGAGATTGCGGAATGAATGCGAGATCCATTCCTTGCCGTCGGCATAGTGGACAAGCTTGCCGAGCACTGCGCCGATGGCAGCGCCCACGAACGCGCCAACGACAATTTGCTGGCCGGCGAACTGAAGCCAATAGCCGACGCCCTGATCCCCTGTTTCCATAACCGAGAACGAGAGCGCGGCGAACAACAGAACCGCGGGGAGCGCCAGCCCGTCATTGAGGCCCGATTCAACGAGGATCGCCTGGCGGATGCGCTCCGGCACATGCTTGCTGGTGACAACCGCAAGGCCGAGCGCCGCGTCGGTGGGCGCCAGGATCGCGGCGATCAGCGCCGCTTCCTGCCAGCTGAGATCCGGAAAAATCAATATCGCGAACAGGGTTCCCGCAAGGATCGTCAGGGGCAGGGAAACCAGCAGGAGCCGCCGCGGAATGCGTGTGTTATGCGCCAGCTTGCGGCTGTTGGTTGAGGCGGCGTCAGCGAACAGCAAAAAGCCGAGGGTCAGTTCGCCAAATCCTTCGAGCACGCGATTGTCGATATTGATGTCGACAATGCCGAGCCCCGCGCCGCCAACCGCAAGCCCCGCAAGGGTGAACACCATTGGCGCCGATACGAAGCTTCCGGACAATCGCGCTGAAAAGACGCCATAGGCGACAATGCACAGGGCAATGACGACAAGCGGTTCCGTGATCATGAAAACGGGATCGGCGAGCGTTGCATTCGGCTATCCCTACGCCCTGTCGCGATTGGAGCCCAATCACATATTGCGTGAGCGACCGCGAGGCGTCGTTATATTACGCCGCGCGGAGGCTATGGGAATTCGTCGCCGGCTCGTGTAATGTGGCCCCTTGCCGCTTTGCGGCTGGTGGAGGCCTTCGGGGGTATTTGTGGAGTTTACGCCAATCGGCATATTGGCGCTCGTCGCCGCCGTGCTTGTTGTGGCGCGGCCGGTGGCGCTGGGTCTGCCCGTCATCGCGGCCTTTGTGCCGCTTCAGGCGGCGGCCATCGCCAATCTTCCTGCCGTCGGAAATGTAAGCATCGTTTGCGTGCATTTCCTCGCCGGCGCGCTGATCGCCGGCATTGCCCTGCGCCCGCGCATGTTTGCAGGAGCGTTTCAATACAGCGCGCGCAACTGGGCGATCCTGTTGTTCGGCGCCTTTACCGCATACGCGGTCTTGTCGGCGTTTTTGATGCCACGGCTGTTTGAGGGCGAAGTTTCCGTTTACTCCCACGAGCGCACCAGCAACTATTACATCGCCCTGTCGCCGTTGCACCCAACGACCGGCAACTTCACCCAGTCCATGTATTTGACGATCAGTTTTCTTGTCCTCGCGGCGGTGGCGTATATGACGTCGCGAGCTGGCGGCCTTTCGCGCATCACCCACGCCTTTAACGCCACGACCATTGTTCACCTGGCCTTTGCGGTGGTCAGCGTTTTTCCTGGGTTTCCCCCGGTCGATGCAATTTTCGAATTCATCCGTACAGCAAATTATTCCATCCACGCCCACCATACCCTCGCCGGTGCGCCGCGCATCATCGGATCCTATACGGAACCTGCGGCATTCGGTTCGGCGAGCATGGGGTTGTTCGCATGGAATTTCACCCGCTTCATGCAGACGCGCGGTCTCTGGCATTTTTGCGCTTCGACATTGCTGCTGGCGTGCGTTGCGTTTTCCCTCTCGACCACGGCCTACGCGGCGTTGATATTGCTCGTCGGTCTCTGGGGGCTTCATTCCGTCTATTACCTGGTGCGGCCGGGCATCTCGTCAGATCAGATTACGGCGCTGGTTTTCGGCGCCGTCATTGCCTCGTGTTTTCTGCTGCTGTTTTTTCTTGAGCCTTTCCGTGAGTTTGCGGTGCAGGTCTATGAACGCCTGTTCGGCGTCAAATTGCAATCGGACTCCGGCGTGGAGCGGGCCGCATGGAATGTGCAAAGCCTGCAAAACTTTGTCGACACGAAGGGGTTCGGCGTCGGTCTCGGCAGCGCGCGCGCATCAAGCCTTTTCGCCGTGCTCATAGGCAATGTCGGATTCATCGGCGCCGGCGTTTACATCGCGTTTCTCAATCGGTCCTTCATGCGTCCCTGGGCGCAGGACCGCAACGCCGCCATGGATCCCGAAACAAGATATGCGCGGCGCATATTCACCGCGTCCCGCGCCGCAGCGCTTGCGCTCATTCTGACGCATTTAATCGCCGGCACGACGATTGACGGCGGCTTGATGTATATGATGTTCGTTGCGGCGGCGACGGCGGCTTATGCATCCATACGCCGACCGAAAACCGTTCTTGACGTCGAGGCGGCGAACCTGCGTCCGAAATTTTCTTTTCCCAAACGCCCGAGGGTTTTCGGATCGAGCTACGCCGCCGGCCGCCGCGAACAGGACTCGACAACGTGACGGACGTGAATTCCGGCGACGGCCGGTCAGTTGGTCTGCGCCGGGAGTTGCATGCCGGAAATCAATCGCGCCAGCGCCCGTCGCGGATAGCTCTCGAATTTTCCGAGCGGCAGCGGGCGCGCCGCTGACAGCAACGCCTTCTGTCCCGTTCGCAATGCGCCCGCAAGCGTGCCTGTGCGCTCGGCCGATCCTTCGCATAAGGGCGTTGCGTCATTGCTGAAGGTGGTTTTGTACTCGGCCTCGCCGCGACCGAAATCGATAATATGGAGCCCGTGCTCATGGGCGATGCGCAGGGCTTCGTTTATCAAAATGATTCCCGACCCGTAATTCGCCATGGCGAGATCGTAGGACGAAAACCACCAGTGCCACACGGTCTTTGAGCGCATGCCGAAATGCGCGGCCATCAGCCTGTCGCCCGCATGCACCGTCGTCATGACGCCGGCGAATTCCGGGGTCTGTGTCTTGCGAATCGTGTCGAGCGCGTCAGAGACCCATGGAACGTCCAACACGGATCGGACGCGGAGCTTGTCGTAGAGCGCGTTTTTCATCGCTTTGTGGCGCGCATACATGTCGTCCGATGCATCGTGATAGGTGACGCGGATCGGCCCGATTTCCCGCTCCGTTTTGCGCCATCGCCGGCGCATCGCTTTCATTGCACTCTTCCAGCTTTTGCCCTGGCTGGCGGCGTAAGCCTCGTATCCGCCCGATAAATCGACAAGAGGCGAGCGCGAGCGCGAATAGGAGAGGGCCGAAAATTTGTCGATGGCGAGCGGCAGGTGATTGAAGTCATAGGACGCCAGACCGCACAGAGCGAGGAGCGCTTGCGGGTCGACGGCGCGTTCCCGCGAAAAGACCGGCCCCTGATAGTCGGAGATCGGCCCGCCAATTGGCTTTGCGACGCCTCCGCGCAGTCGGTGGAACGGAAAAAATCCCACCGCATGGCCTGCGTCTTCGATGATCGCCACATATGCGTCGCTGCGCGCGGCGGCGACGGCGCATGTGAACTCCGGCGAATAAAACGGGCTGCGATATGTCTTTTCGCGGTCGATGATCGCCCGCCATTGCGTCAGATGACCGGCGTCGAGATCCTGCGGTCTGATGACGTGCGCTTTCACACTTGCTCCCGAACCGGTTGGCGATTGTTCCGTCATGGGCGGGCGCGCCGCCGATCCGTCTTTACTATGCGAGCGGGAAATATTCGTCCACAACCCGGAGGGTGCGCTCGCGATGGAAATTCGCGGGGTGCAGATTGCCGCCGCTGCTTTGCATTCACGCTTGCGGCGGTTATGAGAACCGTCTGAAGCGGCAGGCGAGCAGAACATGTCATCGGCAATCCGGGCGGCCCGTTATCGCCGATTAAACGCCAGTTTCATCCCTGCCGTCGCCGCGGCTTTCGTCGCGCCGCCTGTACCAATCATCGAGTGACCCATGGCGCATAAGTTCACGCGCGTCGTCATTGTCAATGACACAACCGTTGCCCGCGGCGGCGCTGCGCAACTGGCGATGCAGCTTACGCGAAACCTTGTGGCGCGCGGCGTGAAGGTGATGTTTTTCGCCGGCGACGACGGTGAAAACGAGGAACTTGCCGCGCTTGGCGTCGATGTGGTCTCTATCGGGGGCGAGCCGCTGCTCACGTCGCGACGCGGCGCGATTGACGGTATTTACAATCAAAAGGCGGCGCAGCGTCTTAAAGCGCTGATCGCCGATATCGACGGTCCCGATGTTGTCTATCATGTGCATGCATGGGCGCAGATTTTGTCGCCCTCGGTCTTTGCCGCACTGGCGCCGGTTGCCGAGCGGTCGGTCGTAACAGCCCATGATTTTTTCCTCGCCTGTCCCAACGGCAATTTCTCGATCTATCCGAAGTCGCGCCAGTGTGAGCTGCGCCCGATGTCTGCCCGTTGCATCGCGACCCACTGCGACAAGCGGCGCTATGCGCACAAATTATGGCGCGTCGCGCGCCAGGCGGTATTGAACGCGCAGATCAATTTCAAACGCTTGCCATTTTCCGTATTGGCGATACAGGCCGGCATGACGCCGTATCTGAGCCGGGGCGGCGTGCCGGAAAAGCAGATCAGTATACTAACCAACCCGGCGGTCCAGATGGTCGAGGCGCGCGTTCCGGCCGAGCGCAATCGGGAAATTCTCTATGTCGGGCGCCTCGAACATGAGAAAGGCGTAGATATCCTGGCCGAGGCCGCGCGCGCATCGGGGGCGCCGCTTCGCATCATCGGATCCGGCAGTGACGAAGCGACAATCCGACAGGCCTATCCCGATGCGATTTTTCAAGGCTGGGCGACGCAATCGGAAATCGCGGAGGCCTTCCGGCGCGCGCGGTTCTTTGTCATGCCCACAAGATGCACCGAACCGTTCGGACTTGCGGCGGCGGAGGCGTTGCGCGCCGGTCTCCCGGTTCTGACGTCTGCGTCCTGTCTGATCGGCGCGGAGGTAAAACAAAAAGGCATGGGCGACGTTTGCGACATCTTCGATGCAGCGGTGCTGCGTGATCGGATCTCCGACTGGATGCGCGACGACGGCAAGATCAAGTCCATGAGCGCCGCGGCCTTCGAACGGGCGAGCGAAATTGCACAAACGGAATCAGCCTGGGTTGACGGTCATCTGGCGTTTTACGACCGGCTGGTTGCCGCCGCGGCGCTAGATTGAAAGAATGGCTTTCGGGTCTATTTTTCCGCGGGCAATGTCCCGTATCGCCAGCCAGTTGCCCTTCACGCGCCCCCACCGGTCGATATGGGGTTCCGGCGCCAGGGCCCGAAGGTGGTTGGCGATGAAATTGCCGCCCACATTATCGGCGGCTTGTTTGAGGCCGATGGTCCCCTTGCGACGCAGGTAAACCGGATTGACGATCTGCGAATATCCAAAGCGCAAGCCTGACAGCCGCCCGCCCTTGACGCCGAGATGGACGCCGGCGACGGCGTTCGTTTCCACGATCGGCCCCCAACGGCCGGCTTGCGAGGAGAAGTCCACGTCTTCCAGCCAGCCGTAAAGCGGCAGGTCTTCGTCGAAGCGAAGGCTTTCAATCGCTCGTCGGCGAAACGACATGTTGCAGCCATAAAGGCTCGACCGGGTCTTTCGGGACCACGCCTCCGGCGGGCTCGGACGATGAGCGGCGATGGCCCGGTCGGCGTCTTCATAGGTCAGCCCGGGGCCCGTCACGCCGTCGCGCAGGACCAGCCCCGTCGCGCCGGCTATGTCCGGGTTCTTCAGAAAGAATGCTTCCAGCCGCTCAAGATGATTGTCGGCGGGGACAAAGTCGTCATCGAAGAAGACGATGAGATCGGCGCTGTCTCCGATGTGGTTGAGGCCCGTGTTTCGCTGGGCGCACAGGCCGAGCGGCGACAGCACCACTTCCGCGGCGCCGGCGTCATCGCGTCCCGGCGCATCTTCCGGGCTCGACACGGATATGCATATGCGATCGGGCGGCCGCGTTTGCCGCCCCAGGCGGCGGTTCAACTCGCGGACAAACTCCCGTCGCCCCCGGCTGGCGATGATGACGGCGACATTCATTTTCACGCTTCCCCCAGATGAGCCCGCGCATGCGCCGCAAGTCCGGCTGTCAGGCTGCCGGCGTTATGGTTAACGACCAGGCGTGACACCGCAAATTCCATTTTTGTACCGTAACGACCGTCAAATATTTACATCGAAATTGCAACGGCAAATCCAATTCACAAAGATGGGCATTCCGGTTTATTGCGGCTAATACAAGCCGTTAGTTGCGTATACAAGCAGGAGGGCGCACGTGGTTGATCAGAATG
The DNA here is from genome assembly GCA_028281665.1 of Hyphococcus sp. Classification (GTDB taxonomy): domain Bacteria; phylum Pseudomonadota; class Alphaproteobacteria; order Caulobacterales; family Parvularculaceae; genus Hyphococcus. Next base: position 36,002 of record JANQJK010000006.1, on the reverse strand, counting down.
CGTCGCAAGGTAATGCGCGCGACGCCGGCGCCATGGCCACGGCCGGCGGATCAACCCTTGTCGCCCGAATTATCGCCCAGGGCGCCCAGCTCGCATTGTTCCTGGTGGCGGCCCGGGTGTTGATGCCTGCCGATTTCGGCGTCTTTTCGATAACCGTCGCGATCTCCTCTTTTCTGTTTATTTTCGGCGCCGCCGGCTGGAATGAATTCATACTCGGGTGGCGCGGCGCCAACCGGGCGACGTCCCAGGCGATCGCCTATGCGGCCATGGGCGGTTACCTCTTGGCCGCCGTCGGCGTCGGGTGCGCCGCCATTTCGGTCCTCGTCTTCAAGGCGCCGGCCTATTCGCTCCTGATCTTGATGTTTTCGGGTATGCTTCTGCTCGGCCCGTTGAGCTATGCGCTCAGCGCTCTGCTGGTGCGGCGGGGGCAAGTCCTGACCCTCTCGATCATTCTCATTTTTGCGGAACTGACGGGTCTTGCCGCGGGCATTGCCGGTCTGATGGCCGGCTGGAACATTCTCGCCCTTGGCGTCGTCAAGATCACCATGCAGGTTATTCACTTCACCTGTGTGATGATCGTGGCGAGGCAGCCGATCAGGCTCGTTCTGAATGGCGGCTACGCAGCGGAGATCTTCGACATTTCGCGGTCGATCCTTTCCAACAGGGTCATCAGTTTCATATCGGGCAATGCGTCGACATTTCTGATCGGCGCTTTTCTCGGCGTCGCGAGCGTCGGCTATTACCGCGCGGCGGAGCGGATCGTTCTGGCCGTTTCGGAAATGCTGTTCGAGCCCATGCGGCTCATCGCGTGGATGGTGTTCCGCCAGGCCGCCGAGGGCGGCGCCACCCGCGGCGAAGTGCGCGAATTGCTGGCTCAGGAAAGCCGGTACTTTTTCCCGCTGGTCATTTTGTGCGCCGCGCCTGTCTTTATCGGCCTCGCGATCATCTCAGACGATCTTGTCGGCGTTCTCCTTGGCGAAACCTGGCTGCCGGCGGCGCCGGTGGTGACGGTGCTCGCGCTGGCGGGGCTTCTCTTCACGCCGACCATCGCCAATGAGCCGCTCCTGACGATATCGGGGAACATAAAGGTCCTGCCGCCGGTCGCCCTGTTCAACGCCGTCGCCACCGTCGCCATATTCCTTGTCTTCACGCAATTCGGACTGATGGCGGCGGCGTATGCCCGTCTCGGTTCGAGCGCCATCATGCTGCTCACGTCGTTCTGGATGCAGGGCAAGCATGCCGGCGCCGCGTGGTGGGGCGCGGCCAGGATGGCGGCGCCTGTTTACGCCGGCGTGGTCGCGCTCATCCTTTCCGTGGTGTTCGCCAATCTATGGCTCGCGGAACAGGATCTCAGCGTCATCTCGCGTCTCGGCGTAGAAGTGATTATCGGCGCCGTCGCCTATTTCTTCGTGATCTTCCTCGTTCGCCCGTCTTTTCTGCGTACAACGCTATCGCTGGCCTGATTTCATACCAACCTGCGGTGTGCGCGCAGTCAGGCGTCCATTGGGCGCATATTCGTAGCGGTCCTTGTTCGCCATGAGCCCTGTCCGTATCGCCGCTGTCACCGATGATCCCGCCGCGCTGTCGATCGGGCCGCGCCGCGTATTTGAAACGATCTGCACCGACGAACGTTTTGCGCTGACGGCCTTCATCACGCTCCCCGGCGCCGCGCCCCGTAAGGTCGGGGTCTTTCCATTTGTCATGGGCATTGATGCGCAGTTGTTTGCGCGGCCCCGCGCATTCGAAGCGCCGGCCTTCGAGGCCAGTGTCGATGCGATACCCACAAAGCACCTTGATGCCGTCACCGCCGGCGGCATCGAATACGATGTCATCCTTGATTTCTCCGAGGCCGGGGCGCCGGCGGCGCTTGCGGACAGCGCGCGGTTCGGGCTGTGGCGCCTGACGTCGTTTGACCGCAACGCCGGCTTCGACGACATCGCATCGCCAGCCTCCAATGTTGATTTGCTCCGTATCCCGAACGCGACGGAGCTGGCGCGGCGTGTCGGGACGGCGTCTTACAATGTCAAAATCACCGCCGCTCGCAATGCGGCCTTTATCCGAGAGAAGTCCGCGCAATTGCTTATTCGCGAACTAAGGCGGCTCGCTGATAATGACGCGCCGGAGGACCTTGGTCCCTGTGAGCGACGCAACGGCCGCGCGCCGGGCGTTGCCGACATTGCGGCCTATGGCGTGCGCCTGGGGCTCGGTCTCGGCAAGCGGGGTTTTGAACGTGTCGCCGCGAAAGCTGGTTTCCGGCCGGGCATGTTCTTTCTGAAATATGGAAAAGGCGGCCCCCTCGATTTCGACCCGGCTGCCGCGGTCGACATCTTCCCGCCGGGGAACCGCTACTGGGCCGATCCGTTCCTGATTGAAAATGACGGGGAAACCTTTCTCTTCTTCGAAGACTACGGGTACGCGGACGATCGCGGCCACATAAGCGTCGGCAAGATTGACGATGGCGGGTTTTCGTTTATCGGACCCGCCCTCCGGGCCGATTACCATTTGTCCTATCCGTTCGTATTCCGGCATGACGATGCGTTGTTCATGCTGCCCGAAACGAGCCAGTCGGAGCGGATCGAAATCTGGCGGTCTTCCGAATTCCCCTGCGGTTGGGAGCTTTGCGCGACCGCCCTCGAAGGGACGGCGGCGGCGGACAGCGCGCTGTTGCACCATGACGGCGCGTGGTGGCTGTTCACCAATATCACAAACGATTCCTATGGCGATCATTGCGCGGAGCTTCATCTCTATCGCGTCGACGGGCCGATGTTACGGCGCCTTGAGCCGCATCCGCTCAATCCCGTGGTGATCGATACGCAAACGGCGCGCGGCGCCGGGCGCGTTTTCGCTGTTGACGGACGGCTTTTCCGCCTGTCGCAGGATAATGCCTATGGAACATACGGCTACGGATTGAACGTGATGGAAATCACGCGCCTCGATATGAGCGGCTATAACGAGCACAAGGCGCGGTACATTGCGCCGGACTTTGAGCCCCGGCTCATCGGCTGTCATCACGCCGACTTTGCAGGCGGTATGTTTGTCATGGATGTGCGGCGCGACTTCGGCGGTCGCGGCTGAGCCGCGCGCGGGGTTCGCGTCAGGCCGACGCGGCGCGGTATTTCTGGCCCGGATCGACTTTTGAAAGTTGCGTCGCAAGGGCGTCGAATTCGCTCTCTACGCGCGCCACAATCGCGGCATGTGCGTTGTTGTCTATTGACGCTTCGCCGGCGCGGGCGATCGCGGACGCGATATCGTCCGGTTGCACGTTATCTGGTCCAAGAACGAAATCGCGTCGGTCGATGACCTCAAAGAATGAGTCCAGCTCGGCGTTGAGCGACAATCCCACATGAGGAACTCTGCATGAATACGCGATGATGCAGACATTCAGGCGATGGGATACGACGCCGTCGCAGTTGCGTATGAGCGCTACCAGGTCTTTCGGCGTTCTGCTTTGTGGGGCGACCTGTATCTGCTGATCTGAAAATCTCGCGAGATAAGGCTGCGGAAAGCACCGGCGCAGATAGGATTCGTCACCCGGCGCACCGTTGGTGAAAAGGAGAACGTCGCAATCCTTCGCCAGAATGGCCTCGGCGCAGCGGCGATAAAACTCGGCGTCCGGCGCGATCTGTTCTGCGCCGCCGATGTCGGCTTGTGCGATCAGTGCAGAGGGGCGCGTCACGTTGAGCCCGATCATCGGCCGGTTGCGGCGCGGCGCAGGGCCTGTGTTCGTCTCGCCATATGTTTTGACCGCCAGCATTGCTGGATCCAGGCTGATCCGCGGCGGCGGCAAATCGTTGGCGTCGAAATGCCGGCGCCAGCGCCTGTCTGACAGCGCGTCTCGCACGCTCGCCCAGATAATATCCGCGCCCGCAAACGCTTCTTTGTAGAGGGCGGCGCCGGCCTCGGACCAGTTGGCGCCGACCCCGACGGCGTGAATGGCGATGGGCACGTTGCGGTTGCGCACAATGGACGCGGCCGCGGCGACCTTCATCGGATTGTCCAGATTGATGTCGGCGAGAATCTGGCCGCCCCCGAACAGCGCGATATCCGCGCCGTTTATGGTTTTGTCGTAATGCGGCAACAGTCTGGCGCGCACCAGGGCCGCCAAAATATGTATGTATACGGAGTTATTTTTAAGGGCGGGCGTTACAGTCGGCAGTCTGCCGGCCAGCGATCGCAGCCCGTCCGTATTGCGTCCGAAATTCTGTCGGCCGGCGAGGTCGCAATTGACGATATCGATTTCCGGAAGTCGTTGCCGGAGCCCGTATTCAAGGCATTCGGCGGCAACGCCGTCCTCAAGGTCGGCACCAAACTTTGCATTGACGAGTACGATTTTCAACGTTCGACTCAACGGCTTTCAGATAGCGACCGCAGTTCCCGCTGATGACGGAAACGATCAGAGGGGTCGCTCCATAAAGCCGAAAAAACGCCCTAAAACAACACAGCGAACAGGAAAATGATCGCCGCCCACAGTGCGACGGAAACGCCGACCGCAAATACGATATCGAATTTGCCTCTGTCGGCCTGCGGGGCGCCAATCTTTGCAGCGCTTTTTGACGCCGCCCGCCCGCCGTGAAGTTTGGGGAAAGATTCTGTATCGCCAACCGGCGTTTCGGCCGGCGCGCCGGCTTCGTCGAGCGTGGGCTCAACCAGGTGGTTTGCCTGCGGACGCTGAATGGACAAACTGGGACTCCGCCGCCAATCGAAACAACTCAGAATCGTCGCCCATATCGCTGGCAGGCACCATGCGCTTGAGGCTTAAATTCTCGATATGTTTATATGTGCAGGGAACGCCGTTAACGCCTGGTTACTTTGGCGCGTATCTTTAAGCGGTTGAAAGTACTTGATTAATCAGACCGCACCGCGTCCGCTCAAGACGACGCGAACTGTTTTGAGCAAGATCGAAAAATCCGTAAGGAACGTCCAGTTCTTTGTGTAGTCGACATCCAGCGCCACGCGCTCCTCATAGGAAACGTCGTTGCGTCCGGATACCTGCCACGCGCCCGTCAGTCCCGGACGGGTTTTGTAGTAGTAGGAGATATCCCCGCCATAACGTTCGACTTCTTCAATCGTAATCGGCCGCGGGCCCACGAGGCTCATGTCGCCCTTCAGGACATTGAAGAGTTGGGGGAGTTCATCGAGGCTTTTCTGGCGCAGAAACCGACCGACGCTCGTGATGCGGGGGTCGTTGCGGAGCTTGTGGTCGGCTTCCCAGTCCTGCCGGGCCTGCTCGTTGCAGACGAGAATGTTTTTGAGGATGCTTTCAGCGTTCGGCACCATCGAACGAAACTTGTAACACATGAAACGAACGCCGTTTTTGCCGACGCGTTCATGAGCGTATATGCCGGGGCCGCCGTCGAGGCGAACAATCAGATAGACCACAACCATGAGTGGTGCAAAGAAGATGAGCAACGCCGCCGCGCCGGCGATGTCGAACAAGCGTTTGCTGAGTGAGGGATCCGGCGCGTCCGCCACTGGCGCAGGTTCGGGCCGGGCGATGTGCGGCGCTGTTTCAGACTGTGGCGTGTTGTCGTTTCGTGAGTCCGTTACGCCAAGGTCGCGGGGCCGGCTAAGCGGTACGGCCCCGTCGTCTGAAACAGCCGCATTTGCGGCAATAGGAACATTCATCTCCGGCCCCCCATAAAACAGTCTCGCCAGTTCAGCGGTCAGCGAAACTGCGAACAACGCAACCAAATTTACGCATGTTAACTTTAGTTATACGCATATTAACTTTAGTTAATAGCGTAATGCGCGTTGGCGCAATGCCGGGAAAAAAGTTTTCGGACAGTTTCACGCATTAAGCGCAAAAATCTTTCGCGCGCAACTCCGGGTTGCGTCTCTTTCGTGGGTTCCGCGCGGTCAGGGCGTGCGCGGGGCGCCCGTCATCGTAACGCCGTAGCTTTTCAGGAGAGAAAGCATTCGGTCCTTGAATGCATCCACGCTGAATTTTTTCGCATGTTGCCGGATTGCATCGTGATCGAACGCTTTTTCCACAGACTCAAACTTTGCAATCGCAGCCGACAACCCGTCGACGGAATTGTCGTCATACAAAACCCCTGTCTTTTCGGCGACGACCGTTTCGGTTGCGCCGCCGCGATTGAGCGCGATCACCGGCGCGCCGGCGGCCATCGCTTCGATCGGGGTCATGCCGAAATCTTCTTCGCCGGGGAAAACCAATGCTCTGCACGAAGCATAGGCGCGACGGACTGTTTCGTCGTCAGCCCGGCCCAGGAACTGAATTGTCTTGCCCGCCCGGGCCTTCAGCGAGGCTGTAAGATCGCCGTCGCCGATGACAATGAGCTTCTTTCCAAGAGCGTTTGCAGCGTCGATTGCGACCGCCGGGTTTTTATAGGCGGTGAGCTGTCCGACCCAGAGATAGGCGTCCCGCCACGCTTCTTCGATCGGGCCTGCGCCCTGTTGAAACCGCTCGATATCGACCGGCGGGTAAGCGACGTCTGCGCTTCGTCGGTAATATTTCTCGATCCGCGACGCGATGAAGCTCGAATTGGCGACAAAATGATCGACGCGCGCCGCGGTGGTGACGTCCCATTGCCGCAACCGGTGCGCGATAAGGGGAAAGAGCGCGCGCGCTATCGCGCCGGCGTTTCGGCGATAGATGTGGTAGTGATCCCAGACGTAGCGCATCGGGGAGTGGCAATAGCAAATGTGCTTCGCGGTCGGCGGCGGGATGATCCCTTTCGCCGGCCCCGATTCGCTCGACAAAATGAGATCGAATTCGGAAAGATCGAGTTCCTCAAGCGCCAGCGGCATGAGCGGCAGATAGGTCTGGTAGCGCCGGCGCGCGAACGGCAGGCGCGCGATGAACGTGGTGCGGATTTCGTGCCCGGGAAAGAGCCGGGCTGCGAGGTCGCGATCCGCCACATGAGTAAAAATAACGGCGCCCGGAAACATATCGCAAAGCGCGCGAAGCACCTTTTCCCCGCCACGCTCCGCCACAATCCAGTAGTGGATTATCGCTGTCCGCAATGCTCTCCCCCTTACACAACCCGGTCGGCGCCGAATGGCCGCGCGCGCTCTTGTTGCATTTTATGCTCGGTTCGTCGCCGGGTATTTGCCGCGGTTACGGCGGGCGCCGCAACCGTCAGGTGTGTCGCAACGGAAATTCGCGTCAGAATAGTCGGCGGCCGTTCGCGATCGGGAGGCTTCTTGCCGCGAGCGACATGCCCCGCGGCGCAATAAACGTTGTCATCATCCGCAATATTGATTAATCTTAATCTTTGATTGGGGGTGGTTTTATGGGGTTTTTCCGGCTCATACCGTCATTGTCGGCGTTGCTGGGCGCGGTCGCGCTGTCAGCCTGCGCCAGCGGCGCGGTCTCCGACCAGTCGTCGCTTGTCGATCAGATCGATGTTGCTGAAGAACTGAAAGAGTATCGGCTCGGTCCCGCGGACAAAGTCCGTGTGATTGTCTTCGGCGAACCGGATCTTTCCGGAGAATTCGCGGTCAATGCGCGCGGACAGGTTTCGCTTCCCCTGTTGGGCGAGGTCGACGCGGCTGGATTATCCGTAGACGAACTTCGAAACCAGATTGCCGGCGGGCTGTCGGAGGGCTACGTCGTCGGCGCGCGCGTCGCAGCGGAAGTGATTGAGTTTCGCCCCTACTACATTCTCGGCGAGGTCGATACGCCGGGCGAGTATCCCTACAGTTCGGGCATGAGCGTTATCAAGGCGGTTGCCGCCGCCGGCGGGTTCACTTATCGAGCGAACAAATCAGCTGTTTTCATCAAGCGTGCGAACAGCGAAGAGGAAGTTAAATATAAATTGTCGCCGCAGCTTGTCGTGCTGCCGGGGGACGTCGTCAGGATCGGCGAGCGGTTCTTTTGATGGGCCGGATGCTGCAATCCAATCGTTGCGGCGTTTGAATGCGCATCACAGTTCAATCGGGAGGCGGCCCCAAGCGGCGTAGCATCAGTAGCGTAACCGGGGTTCGGGGAATTATGACAACGACCAATCGCACATCGCGCGGCGCGGCCGCGATCTCATCGTGCCGTTCGGCGGCGCTCGGCGGTTGCATGCTCATGGCCGTCATGAACGCGCCGGCGCTTGCACAGGAAAACGCCGACCAGGACGTCACGCCAAATTTCAGCGTGTCCGAGCGCTTTGCACAGAATTTCGGCGCGGACGGTATTCGCAGCGGATCTTTCGTCCTGTTTCCCGTCGTCCGGTATGTGCAGACTTACGACGACAATATTTTCGGCGTGCCTGTCGACGAAACGGACGACTTCATTGCCGATATCAACGCCGAACTGGGTCTTGAATCCGACTGGGACGCGCACGCGCTGAATATCGCCGGCACGGTTCGCCGGCTTCAATACTTTCAGAATACGGACGAATCGACGACGGATTACGGCGTTCAGGGCGAGGGCAGGTTCGATCTCGGCCGGCGCTCGGCGGCCACCCTCTCGGCTGGCTATAACCGTTTAACCGAGCCGCGCCGCTCGCTTCAGACCGCATTTGGCGCCCGCCCGGTGCGGTACTCGGTGTTTGACGCCGCGTTTGAAGTCGATCTGCGTCAGAACCGGTTCCGCGAGCAATTCGGCGTCAGCTTCGTGAAGGACAATTTCAGCGACGCCTTTGATCCAAACAACGGCAATCCAATAGAAATCGACCAGGATTTTCGCGACCGCGAAGCCTATGAGGTCTTTTACAGGCAGTCTTTCCGGGTGCGGCCGACGGTTGCATTGTTTGCTCAGGTCAATGGGGGGGTACAGGAATTCGACAACGACCAGCCCGGTCTAAACGCTGACCAGGACTCCCAGTTCTACGGCGCGTCTGCCGGTATTGCGCTTGATATCAACAAGGTTGCGCGCGGCGAAATCGGCGTCGGTTACGAAACCCGAAATTTCGACAGCGATCTCTTTGACGATATTTCCGGCCTGAACATCGATGCGGCGCTCGATTATTTCGTGTCGGACCTGACCACGATTTCCCTTTCGGCGCAGCGCTCGATCCAGAACACGGCGCTTGTGGGTTTTGCCGGCTTTTATTCCACCGGCGGCGAAGTGCGTATTGAACACGAATTGCTGCGGCGGCTGCTGATCTATGGCGGCGCGCAATATACGGTCGACGATTTCCGTCCGGTGAATGGGGTCGATGTCGACCGCAGAGACAAGTTTCTTGAATTTACCGCCGGCGTCGAATACGCGTTCCGCCGAAACATCGTGTTCCGCACCGGATACACCCATATCGACGTCAGTTCGAGCGGCGCGCTGGCGCGATCGGGTTTCAATGAGAACATCATTCAATTCAGCGTGGAGCTGCGCAGGTAACGCGCGCCCGCGTTCCGGAGAGATGTCATGACATCGGTCAACAACGCTGAAGCCTTTGACGAAGTCGAGGACCTTGTCGATCTTCGATCGGTCTGGTTTGGGCTGCGTCGCCGTGCGGCGCTGTTCGCCGGCGTGACCGCGACGGTTTTTGCAGCGGTCGCCGCCTATGCGATGTTGTCAACGGAACTCTACACCGCCGAAACGTCAATTATGATTGAGCCGAAGACGCAAGTCTTCGCTTACGGCGCGGAGGTGATGGGCCAGAGCGCCGCCGATCCCACCATGGTTGATACCGAGGTCGAACTCCTGCGCAGTCGCGCCATGGCGATGCGCGTTCACGACCGCATGCGCGACGAAGAGGCCGGCGGGAGTCGGGCCGATAGAGACGGAAACGAAGCGGGCGATGACTTTTTTGGCCGTCGTCTTGCGGATATCGCGGCGGATCTCGCTGACCTTCAGGAGGATAAAGCTGTCATCCCCGCGCAATCCGACAATGGCGGCGCTGATGCGGCTGCTGCGGACGGGGAGGGCGCCGGGCCCACCGAACCGGTCGAGTTGACGGCGGCGGTCATCCAGCCGGTCGACGCTGCGACGCTCGCCGGCCGCGGCGCGGTAAACAGCCGCGCGATTTTGAAGTTGATGAAAAATCTTGAGATCCAGCGCGTCAGCACGACGTTCCTGATCAAGATTCGCCACAGCCATCCGTCCCCGGAAATGGCGGCCGACATCGCCAACGCTTACGCCGAAGAGTACATTTTGCAGCAACTTGAGGCGCAATACGCCGAATTGCGTCAGGCCAATAAATGGATCGACGCCCGGCTCGCGACGTTGCGCAACGAAGTGCGTCAGGCGGATTCTGCGGCGGCGCAATACCGCGCAGCGCAGGGGCTCGTCGATGTCACCGGAGAGTCCTTTTCCGAAAAGGCGGTAACGGGCATCGCCACAGAACTTTCCGAGGCGCGCACGAAACTCGCCAGCGTTCAGGCCCGTTACAACACGGTTCAAAGCCTGGCGTCCGCGGGGTTGTCCTTTGATTCGATCAGCGAGGTGATCTCTTCTCCGGTTATCGCGGAACTGCGCACCCAGCAGGTAACGCTGGACCGGAAGCTTGCGGAATTGAGGGTGCGATACGGCTCGCGCCATCCCGAGGTGCTGAAAACGCGCGAAGAGTACGCTGCGCTGAACGGGCAGATCCAGCGAGAGAAGCGTCGCGTCGTCGAGACGTTGAGCGCCGATGTGGATTTCGCCACGGCGCAGGTCCGGTCCCTTGAGGAAAATCTCAGCAGGGCCCAATCGGACATGGCGTCGAACAATGAAGCGCTGGTGACGCTGAAGGAGCTGGAGCGCGACATCGATGCGACGCGGGGCGTTTATGAGGCGCTCCTGAACCGGCAAAAGGAATTGAACGAGCGCGATCAGCTGGCGAACGCCAATGCGCGCATTATCGCGCAGGCCGTTCCCCCGGAGATACCGTCGAAACCGAAAAAGACCCTCATCCTGGCCGGCGGGCTGTTCCTGGGACTGCTCGTTGCGGGCGCGTCGGCGTTCACGGCGGAATCCATGGATACGCGCATTCGCAACACCCATGACGTTCGCCGGGAGTTCGGGCCGAACGCGCCGGTGGTGCTGGTGCCGCGTATTCAGTCGCGCCTGCTTTTCCGTCACCGTCGCTGCGACGACGTCGTGCGCCAGTATATTCAGGAGGAGCCGGATTCCCTGTTTGCGGAGTCGCTGCGCGATCTGAGAATGCATTTGAAACTGGCGGAGCGCGAGTTGAGCCATGCGCCGACGATTGCGTTTACGTCCGTGTTCCGCGGCGAAGGCACGACGACGACGGCGTTTGCATTTGCAAGTCTGCTCGCCGCCGCGGGCAAGAACGTCGCCTATATCGAGTACCCCTCGCGCGCATCGCACGTCTTCAAGCGGGCGGATGCGCGGCTGAGTTATTCGAACTCTCAGACGTTGCGCTTAACGCGGCCCGAGGCGGAAACGGACGAGGCGGAGCCTGAACGGCTGGAAACCGACGACAGCGAGCAAGGCCCCACGCAGACCATGGGCGATCGCGTGCGCGATCTGCGCCGCGAGGTCGTCGCTACTGAAGGGCGCGAACTTGAGGTTGCCGAACATCGCATGGTCGCGGACCGGACCGTCTGCGGCGTCGATGTGATGGAAATGGAATCGGACAATATCTCGTTCGAGGATTTTGAGATCTCCGTCTTCGACTCCATGATCGACGAGATTCGGGATGATTTCGATTACATCGTTGTCGACGCGCCGAGCGTGCTTGCGAAAAACGAAGGCAGCGTTATCGCCGCCGCTGCTGATCTGACCGTGCTCGTCATGGAATGGTGTTCGACGTCCCGCGGCGCGGCGCGCGCGGCGACCCAGCGCCTCGTCGATATGCACGCAACGATCCTGAGTTTTGTTGTAACGAAGGTCGACGAGAAACAGCGTTTTTACTTCCGGCCGGAAGATCGCCAGTTCTTTTTCCGTCGATCATATTAGACGGCCCGGCGGTGAGCGCCGCCGCGCTGTCATCACTCACATCCTGACAGCGAGAGGCAGGCGAGCATGTTTGGAAACGCAATAACGGCGAAGACGATCGTTCTGTTGTTTTTTGCGGTGGCCGCCGGTTGCGGGAGGGTTACGTTTCCGGCCCCGAACTCTGACGACGCCGACCCCGGCCCGCCGGATATCGACCTTGCCGATTACGAACTGACCTTTTCCGAGGAGTTCGACACGCTCGACGTCTCCGGCCGGCGATGCGATACGCGCTGGATCGCGCATACGCCGTATAATGGCGATTTTGGCGCCGCCGCTTTTGCGGATCCGTCGCGGGGTTTTCCGTTTGTAACGCGCGACGGCATTCTGCGGATTGAGGCGCGCAAGGAGCCGGACCTTGGCTGGCAGGCGGGCCTCCTCTCATCCTGGAACACATGCGATGAGGGATTCGCGCAACAATACGGTTACTTCGAAATCAGCACGAAACTGCCGGCGAGCGAAGGGTTCTGGCCGGCGTTCTGGCTGCTTGGCATTAACCGCGAAGTGCATGCCGCCGAGATCGATGTCTTTGAATTCCACACGAACCGGCCGCACAAGCTCGAACTGACGGTTCATAAACATGCAATGATCGAAGGGATCGAGTACTATCAGGACTGGCATGTCGAGAAAATCAAACCCGGTTCGCTATCGGAACGATTCAATACTTACGGCGTTGACGTTCGCGAGGACGAGATGGTGTTTTACCTGAACCGTCGGGAAGTCTGGCGATCGCCCACATTGCCTGAGTTTCACCAACCATTCTATATTCTGCTAAACTTGGCCATGGATGGCGGCGAAATCACCGAAAATACGCCCAAATCCGAATACATGTATGTGGACTATGTGAGAGTCTACAAGCGTCGGTAAACATCATCGGCGCACTTAACCGAGATTCCGGCTGCGCCCATGAGCATGGTTCCAAGCAATACCTATCAGGAAGGCGATCCCGAAGGGAAGGTCGGCGACGTCGTTGTGTCCGGCGGCGTGGCCGGCGCCTTTCTGTTACTGCTGGCCGCGGGTTTTGCCATTGTCGCGCTCCTTGCTTTTCAGCAGATGCGCGGCCCGATTGTTTTTGCGGATGCATCTTCGGCGGGGAGCGGCGAGATCGCAGCGCCGGCGACTGGCGACGATCAGGCGCCGGATGGCCCGTCGGTCCCGGCGCAGCCGTCTCCCGGCGTTTCTGACGGGGGCGGCGCTGTCGATGATGCGCCGCCGACGACGCCGATCGGTCCGACTTCCGATCCGTCGATTAAACCGAACCGAAACGATGCGCCGCCCGCTGACGTAACGACATCCGATGATGAGGCGACGGTCGAAACCGACAAGCAACCTGATGTCGCCGGCGCGCCGCCGGACGATCCTGACACCGATGGTACAAGCGGCGCCGACACGCAGAACACGTCGACGGTTACCTACAGTGCGGCCTCGCCGGAGGAACTGTTTGGCGACAATCCGCCGGCTGACGATGCGACGGCGCAAACGGAGCAGCCGACCGCAGACCAACCGGCTCTCGCTGAAACGTCCGAGCCCGCGCCTGTAGTCGACGATGAGGAACCTGCGCTGGCGCAATCGTCGCCCCTCCAGCAAGCCGCTCCTGAGCAGACGCCCCCAGAGCAGGCCGCGCCAGATCCGCCAGCCGCAGTTGTCGATGAAGAACCGCAACCGCAAACAGAACCGGAAGCTGCGCCGGTCGTTGTCGATCCATTGTCCGGGAGCCACGTGGTGCAGCTCGCCTCTTATCGGTCGGAGGCCGAAGCGATGGCGGACTGGGCGCGTATAGAACGGCGTCTCGGCTCTTATCTTGACGGCAAGACCTATCAGATTGAGCGGGCCGATCTCGGCGAGCGCGGGATTTTCTTCCGCCTGCGCATAGGCCCGTTTGCGTCACCGGAGGTCGCGCGGTCTTATTGTCAGGGCCTGAAGGAGCGCGGTCAGGATTGCCTGGCGTTGCGGCGGTAGCGCCTTCGATGCGTAGATGGGTTCTGACGGTCCAGTCTTGAAAGCGGGGCAGATTGACGCCGGTCATGTCGACTGCTGGACGGGTTTGCGAAAAAACGATAAAGCGCCGCCATTGATGGTGCGAATTTGAAGAGGGTCGTCATGCGTGGGAAATTAGGCGTCGCGTTTGCTGCGAGTGTGTTGATTACGGCCGGTTGCGGGCAACAGTCGGAGACCGCCGAGACCTCGACGCCGCCTGATGCAGAAGCGCCATACGCCGAGGCCCCGGCGCCGTCGCACGCGGATGTGGAAACCGCTGTCGAGCCGGGCGGCGACGCAGGCGCCGGTTCGGCGGCGTTCCGGGAAGCGGCCGCAGATATTGGCGCCGAGAGCGGCAAAGTCGACAATGTCACGATGAGCGCGGGCGACGACGCAAAAGCCTCCGCCAAGCGCCTTGCTGACGCCGGCGACGCAGCGTTGAATGCCGCCTCCGACGCAGCCTCGGATGCGGCTGGCGGGTTCGGCGCACTTGTTGGCGACGCGACCAAGGGCAAGCGCCTCTATATCCAGTGTCAGTCCTGTCACACGCTTATTGAAGGCCGGAACCTGGTCGGGCCGTCGCTGTACAAAATTGTCGGGCGTGAAGCGGGCACGGTCGAGGGCTTCAGATATTCAGACGCCAACGCCAACAGCGGCGTCGTGTGGACCGAAGACGCGCTGTTCGCGTTTATGGAAGATCCGCGCGGCTACATGCCGGGAACGCGCATGATTTTTCCGGGCGTCCGCAAGCCGCAGGACCGCGCCGACATTATCGCGTATCTGCAAGAGTCCGCGAACGAATAGGGCTTCAGAAAAAACGCGTTACCCGCAAGGTGATGAAGTCGTCGTCGCGGATCGGATAGGCGGCGTTGTCTGGATCGGCGTTGAGAAAGAGACGGGCCTCAAGCTCGGCGGTCCAGTTCTGGCCGAAACGCCGCTGAGCCTCGACGAACATGCCTATAAATGCGTCATTTGTATCGACGGTCGCGCCGGCGAGCAGCGACGTATCTTGGGTGTCATTAAGCCCAAGGCGGGCGCCGGCAAAAACGTCATTGTCAGCGAATGTCACCGGCGCCGCGAAGGCCGGCCCGAAGGATTCAAGCACGAAATCCTCGTCGCGCCCGTCATACTGATATTCCGCGAGGAGGCCGAGATCGGCGTTTGAGCCGAATATCTGGTAAAGCGTGTACTCGAAACCGCCGACCGCGGCCGCGAACGTGTCGCCGTGTCCTTCCCGCACAATAGCTTCCAGCTTCCACAACCAGGCGTCCTGCGTGTACTGAAGGTCTACGCCGCCTTGCGTGATGGTATTGTAGACCGGGCGGATGCGCTGGTTCGCCCCGTCGATTGCAAAGCGCGGTTCGCGCGATGTGCCGTGAAAGATCGAGACGCCGAAATCCCAGTTTCCGATATAGTGCGAGTACCGCGCGGCCACATCCACGGCGCCGCGACCCCAGTCGCGATTGATAATCTCGGCGTCGGTGTCCACCGGCAATGCAAAGCGCGGTCGCCCGTCAACGCCGGGAAAGGTGCGCGTGCGAAAGCCGGACATGACATAAAGGTCCACCGTGCCCCAATCATTGATCAGGGTCAGGTTTGCCATGGGCTGGCCGAGCTTGTCCTCCTCGTCGATATCTTCAACGGCGTCAGTCTGATTGATAATGTCAACCAGATGGCGCGATTCCGTCCGCCCCCAGAACACCTTGACGGCGCCGACAGTCAGGGACCAGCCGCCGTCCGCATTGTAGCGGTAATAGCCCTCGCGCAAGTCAATATGGGTGCGTTCGTCGTCCTGCGCGTCGATACGGGCGTAAGGGATCAGAACGACCTGGTGTTTCCTGTCGTCGCTTTCCCACCGAATATCCGGCTGAAAGGATATGGACGGCTGGAAATGCTCAAACTGTCCGGGATACAGAGGATCGTTGGGGAAATAGCGCAGTTCGCCGGCGACTTCGCCGCCCACGTCCCATTCGCCCGCAACAGATAATGTCGGCGCGAACGCAGCGGCAAGGCCACACAGTCCCAAAAACACGCGCATAACCGATTCTCCCCTCGCTCGCCCTTATCTTAGCCGCGTCAGCACGCCCTGTTCAAAGTCGTTGCCGTCCAGGCCGTTTCTAAAGCTGAATTCGCTGTAGACGAGCTCGGTTTCCTTGCCGTTCTGCGCGTTGACCATTTTCAGGCTGTGGGCGCGCCAAACGCCGTCATAGTCGCGATAGTCGGACAGGACGAGCGTTTTCAACAGGGCGCCCTTGCGATCGTAAAACTCCACTTTGCGCACCTGAAAAATCTCCTGATCGACCCAGGACTTTTGCTTGGTGTAACCGGAGTTCTCGTAGCGTGGAAATCGTTCGACGACGTCCATCACCATGCCGTCAACGTCTTCTTCGCCGACATAGCTGTACGTAAATTTATTCAGTTCCGAGATCGTGAAGTCCTCGAATGCAAATTCGGACCCGACAAAGGCGCCTGATTTGTTTTTCGACGATATGCGTTTGACGCGCTTTAACGCCGGCAGATAAAGCCACTGATCGTCCGGGTCCAGAATCTTCGCGTGGGATAGAAGGGCGGTGCCTTCAACATCGCGGGGCGAATCGAACACAACCAGCGACTTGTCGCCAACGCTTTCGTCTTCCTTTTCAAGCGTCTGAAAGGAAAATTCGCGAACCGTCTGTTGTCCGGCGCGGTTGGTCAACACCATGCGCGCGTCTACGCGGCTGTCGCCGAAACCGGTGTCCGTCCGGTCGGAGCGCGCAGAGACGTCGTATCCCTTCTGCGCCTCGGGCGTATCGCCGCGGGCGGCCGGGTCGTCGGCGAACGCCGGCGCGCTCGCCAGGACGAAAATACCAAGCGCGGACGCCGCGCTACGAAACGGAAGGCGCATATTGAGCATCAGGTTCTCCTTCAGAGTTCAAATTTGAGCGGTCTTTGTTTCTCGCAAACAGGAGCAAAAGGCCGGGAAGCAAGAGGAAGTCGATGGTGAGCGCAAGGCCGATGGTCAGCGTGGTCAGGAGGCCGAGTTCGGCGTTGATCTGGAACGCCGAGAACGTCAGCACAAAGAAACCGGCCATCAGAATTACCGTGTTGAAGATCAGCGCCGCGCCAACGGTTTCAAACGCGTATCGAATCGCGTCCGGCGCACTCAGCGATTTCTCGCGGCGGGCGCGCATGTATTTCGTCAGGAAGTGAACCGTGTCGTCGATGACGATGCCAAGGGCCAGCGACGCGACGGCGGCGACTGAAAACCCGACGGTGCCGACGAGGGCCGCCCATGCGCCGAAGGCGGCGAGGATCGGCAGGCCGTTGGGCGCCATGCTGAGCAGTCCCATGGGAATGCTGCGGAGCGCGACCATCATGATAAAAGCGATGGCGACAATGGCGATCGATGTGCCGAGGATCATGCTTTCAACATTGCGCTGGGCGATAAACGTAAACATGATCTGAGGCCCTGTCGCGGGCCCCTGGAGTTCCGGCGCATTGGCGGCGAACCACGCGTCGGTCTCTTTAAGAAACGCCCGGATCGATTTTGTATTTACGTCGCCGTCCAGCGTCGCCGTCACCCGCGTCGCTGATTTGTCGATGTTGATCCGGTCGTTGAGATCGAGCCCGTAGGGCAGCGACAGCTCGAAAAGCAGCAGGTATTGAGCGGCAAGTTCGCGGTCTTCGGGCAGCCGGTAAAACGCCGGATCGTCCGCGTTCAAATTCTTGTTCAGGCGCTTCATGATGTCGGCGATGGAATAGACATGGGCGACATCGTCGCGGGCTCTCAGCCAGTTCGCGAACAACTCCAGTTTTTCCAGATATTCGGGATCCGTAACGCCGCCGGCTTCTCCCGATTTTATGGAGAATTCCGTCGCGTAGAACCCGAAATGCTCGATAACGGCGTCGCTGTCGGTTCTGAACTCCATCGACTGGTCGAAATATTTGCGAAACTCGTCGCTGAGTTCGATGCGTGGAATCATGGCGATGAGGGCGAGCGTGGCGAGCGATGAGCCAATCAGCAGGACGCGGTTATGCGCGACAATGAAATTCGCGAAGCCGCGCAGCGCGCTGACTTGCTTTTCCCGGTCGACCGTTCGCACGCGAACCGGAATCATTGCCAGAACCGCCGGCAGAAAGGTGAGGGAGAGAATCCAGGCCGCGAGGATGCCGACCGCGGAGATGTTGCCGAAATCGCGGAATGGCGGCGCATCGGAAAAATTCAGCGCCATAAACCCGACAATGGTCGTCAGCGATGTTATGGAAATTGCGAGAAAGTTGACGCGCACCGACTCGATGATCGCGTCACGTTTCGCCATGCCGGCGCGCATTGAAACGCGCATTGTCATGAGAACGTGAATCGCATCGGCTACCGCCAGGGTCAGGATCACGATCGTGGCGCTCGGGCTTGGCCCCGCAAGCTTGATCCCGACAAACCCGGCCCAACCCATGGCGACCATCGTAGACAGGATCACGACGCCGAGCGTCGCAAATGTCGCCGAGACGGACCGGACCGCGGTAATGGTCGTTACGATAATAACGCCGATCATCAGCGGAATAAGCGTTGAGAAGTCCTTCTGGATGGCCTCGCCAAAGGCATTGTTCAGCATCGACGAGCCGGAAATATAAATTTTGAATTGCGGATGGGACTCAAGGATTTCCGCGCGCAGCGCCCGCGCCGCGGCAACCGCCTCGGGCACTTCCGACAGCGATTCTTCAGGGTAGGTCAGAACCACATTGATGGCGGTGACGCCTGCGTCGGGCGTAATCAACTGGTTCCTCAGCAGCGGCTCGGCAAGGGCGTTTGCTTTTTGCTGCGACAGTTCTTCCGGACTGCTTTCGCCGGGCGCCGGCACGAGGTCTTCGACAATGAGTTCGTCGCCGTCAGCGTAGGTGTATTGAAAATTGGTGACGGAATCGACGCGCGTCGCATAGGGCAACAGCCAGGCTTTCTCCGTCAGTTCGCCGATCGCCGCGAGGTTTTCGTTCGTGAATATCTCCGATCCGTCCGTCGGTTCGAACACAAAAAGAAAGTTGTCGCTCTTGATGTAGGTCGCCTGAAAGTCCTCGAAGTTTCTCAGTTCCGGATTGTCCGCCGAAAAAAACGTCCGGTAATTGTTCGAGTACTCAAGATTGGCGGCGCCGGTTGCGATGAAGGCTGCGGCCGCGACGGCGGCGAAGACCACGAACCACCGCAGACGAATGACGATCTTGGCAAGCGCTATGGAAAAACCGTCGAGGGGCGTCGTCTTCCGAAACATTACAAACTCCTTGGGACGCAGTCAGCGAGTGCGCTGAATGCTTTTACGAACGCGGATACCTTTTGGACGCATGTCGGGTCGCCATTTCGACACTCTCATTGTTGCGCCTCTGTTTGTGACCGCGCGAGTGCGCGCATCGCCGCATCAAAGGTATTGAGCATTTCCGGGCCGTCTGCGCCGGCCTGCGCGCGCACGCCAAGCCCGAGCTGTACGGCGATCAACATCTTTGCGCCGTCTTGCGGCGTCATGGCGGCGTTCAATTCGCCGCGAAGCGCCGCCCGGGACAGCGCTTCGCCATAGGCAAATTCAATTTCCTGAAGATAGGCCTGGACCCGTGCTGCGATAATCGGATCCTTCGGCCCCATCTCATTTGCAACATTGCATATCAGGCAGCCGGCGCCGCGGTCGGCCATTTCATGTATCGCGAATTCCATCACGCGGCGGATCGCATCGAGCGGAGGCGTCGCCGGGTTGTTCAGGTTTGCCAGAAACACGGCTTTCCGTTCGTAGTAATAGTCGTCAAGGGAGGTGAGAAAGAGTTCCCGCTTGCCGCCAAACGCATTGTAGAGCGCGTAGCGGTTCATGCCTGTCGCCTGAACGACGTCCTCGATCGACGCGTTTTCGTAGCCGCGCCGCCAGAACAATTCCTTCAGCTGTCGCGTCGTCTCGGTCGATTGGTGCTCTGCCTCAGTGATCATCAGAATGGCCGTTCCAGAACGATGGTTCTGAATTTAGAACAGGTATTCTGAAATTGCAACAGCTGCGGCTGCGAAGATAATTTATATATTAATATCAGTGAGTTAATGGGCTGGCGCGGCTAAAATTCCGCCTTTAGCCCGGCAAAGTAACGCCGGCCAATCGGGTCATACAGCTCTGCGAAATACCCGCGGTCCCGAAACAGCGCCACGGGCATCTCCTTGTCGAAGAGGTTCTCGACGCCCGCATAGACAATCATGTTTTCGCTCGGCCGAAACTGGAGGCCTGCGTCCACATAGTTGATCGCGGGAAGGCGCGCCTCCGGTAGATCAACGTCAATGGCGCGCGTTGCGCCGCGCCTGCGTATGGTCCAGAGCGTCTTCCAGCGATCCGTCTCAAGGCTGGCCGTCGCATAAATCTGATGGCGCGGAAAGTCTGAAAGGCCGAGAACGCTCTCGACGCCTTTATCGTGTATGCCGCGAAAATTTACTTCGTTCACGTATGAATAAAGGACGTCCAGCGACAATGCCGGCGCTAGCGGCGCCCCGAGGAGTTCGCCCCGATACGCTAACGTCGCATCCAGGCCGCTCGTTTCAATCTCGCCGCCGTTAAGATACGTTGTTTCTATTAAGGTAAGTTCGCCGCTCGATGCGTCGCGCTGCAAAAACAGGTTTCCAGTCGCGGGGTTCACGCCGCAAAACTGGCTCGACAAAGCCGCGCTTTCGTAACATTCAAGGAGCAGCGCAATGGCGCCCGTGCCGCCAATCTGGTTCATCACCCTGTGATAGCGCCAGTCCGCCGTCACCCGGAGCGCATCCTCGCCGAGATAAACGAATTCCTGAATATCCAGGGCGGCGCCAAAATGACGTGTTCGAACTTTTTCATTGTCGAGGCGCGGATTGCCGCTGGCGCTGTGACGAATGAGAGCGTTTTGCTGAGAAAACCCGGCTGGCACGCCCAGCGCCCCGCCGGATGCGCAATTGTCCGCAACGGTTTGATTAAACGGAGCCGCACACGGATCAATATAGGTTCGTGCGAAATTCAGGCCGGCGGATGTGAGTTCGACGACATTCGGCGCGCGCCCGCCATAGAGCGCGAAAGCATAAAGCTCCAGTCCGGCTATGGGCGTCCATGACAGGTCGCCGCTGATATTGCCCACGAAACCGCGCCCGCTCCATCGCGTGGCGCGTCCGTCAGCACCAAGTACGAAAACACCGAAGACTGCGTCGCCCGGCGCGAACGGCAGGTTGATCCCGGCGAAGATTTCCCCGTATCCGACCGATCCGCTGCTGCCGGGCGCCTGGAGTTCCGGCAGTGCGACGGCTGACGAAAACGCCGACGCGCCTTTGTCATCCAGGATGTCGCGTCGATACTCTGCGCCTGCGGAAAAGAACCCCTGGCGGTCGTCCAGCTCGTAGAGCGGTCCCGAAGCGGCGATCCGCGCTACGTGCTCCTGCGTTGTGATGCGCCGTATTCGCGCGGGCAGACGATAATAGTCGGCCGTGGCTTGTGGGACCGGCTGTCCTGAAAAAACATCCAGCGGCGCGCATCCCGGCGTTGCTGCGCAAAGATCCGGGTCGGCGGCAATGGCGACGCGCGTCGCATCGACGAATCCGTTCGCCTCGATTTCCGTCCTGCTGCGACCGTAGCCGTATGACGCGTTGAGGGCCCAGCCGTCCCCGAGATCGATTTCCGCGCCGGTGACAAAGTCCGTTGTTCGTCTGTCAATGTCTTGCCGGCGCGGGCCCAGTTCGACGAAGCGGCGGTTGACCAGAAAGCCGTCAATCGGGCCGCCAACGGCCGCTTCAACGGACGCGCGCAATCCGGCCGGCGCGCTCGGATGGTCGGCTGGAACGAGCAGGGCGTCGCCGGTGGCTGTGTCGGCGCCGCGAAAAAACGCAAGCGGCGCCGGCGCGATCTGGTTCGTCGTCTCTACATCGGCGTAAAAGAACTCGCCGTAAAAGGAGGCATTGGCCGAAAGCTCCAAGTCAAAGCGCGCGTAGCCGTGCAAACGGTCAACTTCCGGCAGCGCGGAGAAGCCGTCCACCCAGTTAAACAGCTGATCCAGACTTCCGTCGAAGAGTTCGAACCCGCCTGGCGTCAGTGCGTATTGCGCATATGGGTTGGCGAACAAGGCGACATCGCCGTCGGCGCCCACCGCCCCGCCGACGGCGCCCGCCGGCGTAATAATGCTGCCGCCGAAACCGGGCGTGTAAACGCCGACGCCGTGAGGCGTGCGCCGTCCGTCGAGCGCAAAACCGTAAGGTTGCGAAAGGTAGTCCCGGTCGGAGAAAAACAACGATGGATCCGCAGTGTAAACAACACCGCCGGAAATTCTGCCGCGCCCGCTGGCGAACTCATCGCCGGCGAACACCGAGAACGAGTACTCGCCGGCGTCGCCGCGCTCCGAAACGCCGCCATGAGCGGATATGGAAACGCCGTCGATATGATCGCGCATGATGATGTTGACCGCGCCGGCAACCGCATCCGTGCCGAGCGTCGGCCCGGCGCCCTGATTGATGATCTCCACACGGTCTATCAGTGCGGTGGGAATCGACGTGAGGTCTACGCCGTAAACTCCGCCATTGCCGCCGCTTGTTCTGACAAAACGGCGTCCATTTATAAGAACGAGGGACCGCATCGGTTCCAGTCCCCGCAGGTCGGTGAGATTCAAGCCGCTGGCGGAGACAAGCAGTTGCGAGTTCGCGGCCGAGATTGAGGCTACCGTCGTCGGCAGTTCAAGGATTGGTTCGGCGACGTTCTGTGCGCCGGACAGGTCCAAGGCCTCGTTGTCGAGGGTATAGCCCAACCTTATGTCGCCACTCACGTCGGGCGCGCGATAACTCGCCGTAACGATAACCTCGTCAATGCGCCCGCGATCGTCGTCAATGACGTGTTTGCGCGCCGGCAATTCGGGCATCAACTCAACCAACGGCGGACGTTTGACGATCGCCAGTGTGTCGCCGTCTATCTCGCGATAATCCAGCGGTGAGTCCCTTAGCAGCGCTCCGAGCGCGTCCTGTGTCGTCAACATGCCGGAAACCGGGGGCGCCTGACGCCCCGAAACGATGCGATGGTCGTAGACGAGGGAAACGCCGCACTGATCGGAAAACTGCTTCAGCGCATCGGCGAGCGTTCCGCCGGGCACTGAGAATGCGTGCACGGGGGCATCGGCGGCGTTTGCCGTTAGCGGTTGGGTAAGCCACAGCAAAACAACGCCGGCGCCGAGCAGAGCCCGACGCAGCGCATGCATATGAGGTTGGGCATCAATCATCCGCTCGCAGAATGATTTTGTCGGCATTGGCCTGCTCGACCTTCAGCGAGAGCGCCACGCTGATGGCGCGAACGGCCACGTCCTGATCGTCAAGCTCGACTCTGCCGGAAACGGGCGCCGAACCGAGGTCATCGTCCGCCAGTTCCACACGCCGGTCAAAATACCGGTTCAGGTCGGCGACGACATGGGTGAGGGGCGTTTCGTCAAAATAGAGATAGCCGTATCGCCATGTGGCGGCGGTGCTGGTGTCGAACGTGTCGACCCCGCCAACGGCGCCTGCTGACGTCACGGCGACCCGCTGGCCGGGTTCAAGCTGCAAACCGTCCGTTGGCGCGCCGTCGGTTATGGAATGGACCGCGACTTTGCCGCGCAGGACGCCGACAAAGGAGGCGCCGTCTTCGATGCGAACGGTGAAGCTTGTGCCGAGCACGGTCGTGCGCGCGTCGCCTGCGTCTACGGAAAACGGGCGCGCCTTGTCGTGCGCCACGTCGAAATAGGCTTCGCCGCGCTCCAGCACCGCATGCCGTTCGTCCCCTTTCATATCAAAGGTGAGAACCGTGTCGGTATTCAGCGTGACCGTCGTTCCGTCAGGCAGGGAGATGTCGCGTGTTTCGCCCCGAACGGTAGCAAACCGTTCAGGGTCCGCGGGCGTCTCGTAGGACGCCGTAAAAAAGAAAAACGCCGCAAACAATGATGCTGCGATTGCAGGCGCGCCGACGCGCCACCAGCGCCGCGGCGATACACTGTTCCGCGCGGGCTCGTCATTGGCGGGCGCGCTCAGCCCGCCGACCGCCCCGGCCAGCGCGCTTGTTTCCGCGATCGCCATATATTCATTCAGCGCAGCCTTGTGGCGCGCGTCCTCGTCAAGCCACGCTCGAAATCGCGACTCGTCGTCTTTGTCGAAGGCGCCGGATAAGCGCCTCGCCGCCCAGGCCGCAGCCTGATCGTCGATGCGACGAAGGTCGTCGCGTCCGGGTTGTAAATCGGTCATAGATGCGCCCCGATTTCCTTTCTACTAATGGGCCGCAAGCAGTCCCCTTGCGCGGCCGCGCTACTTAATCCTTGTCTGTCGCATCGTCGTCGCGCAGCGCCTGACGCAGTCGTTTCAGCGCAACGATCATGTATTTTTCGACGCTGCTTTCGGAAACTTTCATGCGCTTGGCGATCTCGCGATAACTCAACCCGTCAAAGCGGTTCATGGTGAATGCGGTGCGCGCCGGATCGGGCAGCGCCGCGATTGCATCAAGCGTTTTGCGAACGTCCTGACGCAGGCTGGTCTCTTTTTCGGGTGTCGGGCCGGTAGCCGCGATATTGGACATCGCGTCGTCGTCGTCATTCTCGGAGGGCATGATGTGTCTGCGGTTGAATGTGTTCCGGCGCTTCATTTCATTAACCGCAAGATTGCCCGCGGTCTTGAAAATCAACGCTTTGGGATTTGTAACCAGCTCTGTCGCCGCGTAGCTCCAGACACGCAGATACACCGACTGCGCCACGTCGCCGGCCGCGTCAGGATCTCCGAGTCGGCGCGTCAGCCACTTAACGAGCATGCCTTCGTTTTCACGGATGGCGGTCTCGATTCTGGCGGTCTGGTCCGGCGTCATCGCCGGCCTCCGCATATGTCGGTTGGCTTGGTCACAAGCTCGATACGCCTCCGGTCAAACGGGTCTCCAGACCCGTCCTGGCAGGACCGCCACGCCCCAAATTTTGGATGCCCAAATTTTGGATGCGAAGGCCGTTGCCCGCACTGTTTCGATCAGTTCGCCGCTCTCGCGGCTCCCGGCGTCGCAAAAAACTCGCCAAACTATTGAGGAGTTTTGTCTGCCGGTTGTCTACTGATCGAACAGCAGGCTCCCTCCGGTGCCGGTTGTTCAACGTACCCGTGAGCTGGGGAGTAACGCCCAATTGCTTCCTGGCTCACACGGGGCACACTGTAGTTCTCTTTATTACCGTTCCGCAAGCGTTAATGGCTGTGGAACGAAGATTAACAACGCCTTAATTTATGCGGCATGCGGCGTTAACCATGTTGCGCACGGGACACAATCACAGATTCGTTGGCGTTTTCTGTTCACGGAACAGCTAGCGCCGCTTGCCTCAACATTCGACCCGTACACAATGCGCCCAACGACGAGCGCAGGAAAATGTGTGCATTGTTGAACACGCTCAGGCGGTTTCGTCGCAAATACACAACGTTAAAAACCGAAGTAAAATTGAGGGAATAAATGTCAAAACCAACAAAGGCCCATATGCGAAAGGGCCTATTGGCGGCCAGCGCTCTTGCGAGCGCTACCGCGTTTTCGCTTCCTGCGATTGCGCAGGACGATGGCGATGCCGTTGACGACACGATTATCGTTACCGGCTCGCGTATTCCGCGCTCCGATTTGCAGGCTTCCAGCCCCATCAGCGTCGTCAACCAGCAGGATATTACCCTGTCCGGCTCGGTGCTTGTTGAGGACTTTCTGAACGAGCTGCCGCAAATTGCGCCGGAACTGACAAGCACCACGAACAATGGCGGCACGGGCGCATCGACGGTTGACTTGCGCGCGTTGAACGCGCTGTCGGGCTCGCCGAGAACGCTGATTCTCGTCAATGGCCGCCGCTTTATGTCCAGCGACGAGCAAGGCCGGATCGACGTTAACAACATCCCGTCTGCGCTGATCCAGCGGGTCGAAGTCGTTACGGGCGGCGCATCTTCCATCTACGGTTCTGATGCGATCGCCGGCGCCGTCAACTTCATCCTGAAAGATGATTTTGAAGGCGTTGAACTTGGCGGCCGTTACGGCTTCACCGATGAAAGCGATGGCGACACCTATAACGTCAACCTGACGATTGGCGGCGATTTCGCCGACGGTCGCGGTAACGCCGTTGTCTTCGCCGACTACTATAATCGCGGCGAAATTCGCGCTGGCGCACGTCCGTTCTCCGAGTTCGCCATGGACGATATCGGCGCGCCGAACGGTTTCATCACGCTCGGTTCCGGACGGATTCCCGGCGGTCAGCTCAATCTTGGCGCGGCCGGCGGTATCCTGCCTGACAGCTCTACGGCGTCGACGATTAAGTTTACGCCTGATGGCACGCCGATCTCCAACGACGTCGATGGCGAGAGCTTCAACTTTCAACCGGAAAACTACCTGCAGACGCCGTCAGAGCGTTTCCTGATTTTCGGCCAAAGCCACTACGAAGTGAGCCGGCACCTTGATGCGTATATGGAGGTTTCATACGCGAACAACCGTAACGAGCAGCAGCTCGCTCAGGACGCGAATGACATCACCGACGCGCCGCCGTTCCTTCAGATTCCGCTGACAAACCCGCTTATCGCGGCGAACGCGGATCTCGTAACGTTCCTGTCGCAGAACTTCGACACCGGCGCGGCTGGTATCGACGATGTGGCGGGCGACGGCATTGCCAACCTGCCGGTTACGCTGGCGCGTCGTATGGTCGAAGTCGGCCCGCGCCGTACCGATCGCGAAACCGATGCGTTCCGCATCTTGCTCGGCGGTCGCGGCGATCTTCCGTTCGAAACAAACGGGGCACCCTGGCAGTATGACGCATATTATTCATATGCCCGTACAAATACGTCTGAGATCCTTGCTGCTTATACGTCGGATATTCGTATTCAGCGTGCATTGCAGGCGGAGCCAGACGGTCTTGGCGGTGCGCAGTGTATCGATCCGGCCGCTCGCGCGGGCGGTTGTGTGCCGATCCGTCTCTTCGGTGAGGGTGAATCCAGCCTTCCTGCCGCCGCGTTGGCGTACATCTCGCCGACCGCTATTCAGGTCACCGAAACCGAACAGCACATCGCCAGCGTCTCGGCGAATGGCGAATTGTTCCAGGTGCCGGCGGGCGCGGTTCAGACCGCAATCGGTTTTGAGTATCGCAGCGAAGCGGCTGACTTCCGGCCGGACCTCCTGCTGCAAACCGGTGAGCTTGGACCGGGCAACGACAATGATCCGACTTCCGGTTCGTTCAATGTCTGGGAAGTCTACGGCGAAACCCTCGTGCCGATTGTCGAAGGCCAGCCGTTCTTTGAGCGTGTCGAACTCGAAGCGGCGATCCGTTTCGCCGACTACAGCACGGTTGGTTCCGCCGTGTCGTTTGGCGGCGGCGGTTCCTGGACGCCGGTCGAAGGATTTAAAATCCGCGGCCTGTTCCAGCGCGCCGTTCGGGCGCCGAACGTTGCTGAACTGTTCGAAGGCTTTGTTGGCGACTCGCCGACATTCGCCGATCCCTGTAACACGGCGGGACAAGCCGGCACTGCGGCGGCGACGGGTTTGAGCATTGCGCAAATCCAGGCCTTCTGTATGGCGCAGGGCGTGCCTGATCCGACCAACTTCCAGGGCGATGCGCAGGTTCTCGGTACGACTTCGGGTAACCCGAACCTGACCGAAGAGAAGGCCAATACCTGGACCGTCGGGATGGTTATCAACCCGCCGTCCATGCCGAACTTCTCGGCTGTTGTAGACTACTACAACATCACGCTGACGGATGCGATCGACGACGTTAACGCGACGACGACTGCAAACCTCTGCGTACAGTCGCAAGACCTGAACAACTTCTTCTGTCAGGGCATCACGCGGAACCCGTTCAACGGCCAGATCATTCGTCTGGACCAGCCGCGGGTCAACCTTGGCGCCGAAGAACGTGAAGGTATTGACTGGGAAATCCGTTATAACCTTGATCTTGCCGATGTTTTCGGTGATCGCGGATTCCTCTCCAATGCGAATATCGACTTCGCACATCTCGGCAACTACACGCTGACCAACACCACACAGTCGACGCCGGATTCTCCGCCGACCGATTGTAACGGCATCTTTGGCGGCGGTTGTACGGGTCTGGGCGACTTCGCGCAGCCGGAATGGCGTCTCACCAACAACGTTACGTTGAATGCGGGCCCGATGTCGTTCCGCGGTCAGGTGCGTGTAATCGGTGGGCTGACGAATGCTTTCGTCTCGACTATTCCTGACCTGGCGGCGCCGGATACGCCTATCGAAACGTATCTCGATCTCGCGACGACGTATGACGTGACCGAGAACGTTCGGCTCCTTGCCGGCATCGACAACGTCTTCGATAACGAGCCGCCGATCATCGGTTTTGGCTTCACCGGCCGCGGCGGCGGCGCGGACGCCAACACCGATCCGTCACTCTACGATGTGATCGGACGCCGGTTCTTCGTCGGCGCAAACATCCGGTTCTAATAACCGGTGCGAAAAACTACGGAAACGGCGGCCCGACGGGCCGCCGTTTTTTATTTTACCCGCTCAACTGCAAACGATCTGCGAATGCCGGAGAGCTTTAATCGATATCCGCTGATCGCGCCGCGCGAGACTTCCGCATCATAGGAGGGGCGCCGGGAGATCGTCATCGTATTGCTGTCCGACCGCTTCTGGCGCCAGATCTGACCGTTGTCCAAAAAAAAGATGTATTGGCCGTTCTGCGACCGCGCGAGATCGGTAACCGATGCGACGACTTTCTGCGCCTTTTTCTTTTTTTGACGCTCTTCGATTTCTTTTTCCGTGCGCACTTGTTCGGCGCCGAGTTCGGCTACTTCAACTTCGGGAGCCGTGCTGGCCTCCGGCGCAATATCGGCGTCATCGTCTGCGCTTGCATCGGCGGTCAGCATCTCTTCCGCGGTCGCGCTTTCGTCGCGTCTTAAAAGCGCGGCTTCGAGGCAGGCGATGCGGTCCTCGGGCGATGCGCTGTTCGTACGGCACGCTTCAATATCGCTGGCGCCGTCGGCCTGCGCGTGGGTTGAGGCGGCGATGGCGACGATGAACGGGGCGAGGGCGGCGGCAACTCTCATAATCATGCTCCTGAATATTTGGCTGCGAGTATATCAACCAACGGGGCTGACGCCAGCGCCGCTCTTTCAGGGGCCTTGTCGTGCTGCGATGGAAAAGTAGTCGACCCGGCCGTTCCGGAAGGTCGCAGAGATATCCGCGTCTATTCCAAAGACGGTGCTGAAATTTTCTTCGGACAGTGTTTCCGATGGCGCGCCGTCGGCGATAATGGCGCCGTCGCGCATCCAGACCAGCCGGTCCGCGAAGGCGGCCGCCAGGTTGATGTCATGAAGGATAACCAGCGTGCCCGCGCCGCCTGCGACATAACTTTGAATGAGTTTCATGATGTCGACCTGGCCTGCCGGGTCGAGGGAATTGGTTGGCTCGTCTGCGAGCAGAAACGGCGTTTGCGCCGCAAATGCGCGAGCGCAATGGGCGCGCGCAAGCTCGCCGCCGGACAGTGTGTCGCTGCCGCGGTTGCGCAGGCGATCGAGACCGCAAGCGGAAATAGCTTCCGCGATGGCCTTGTCGTTGCTGTCTTTCACAGCGGGCGTCGCCGCGCCATATGCAAACCGTCCCAGCGCGACAATGTCCTCGACGATAACGGGCCATGCGGCCGGTCTGATCTGGGGCAGGTAGGAGATGCGGCGCGCGCGCTTTCCCGCATCCATCGCGGCGGCGTTTTCGTTGTCGATGCGCGCCGCGCCGGATGTCGGCGCAATGGCGCCGAGCGCACACTTCATCAATGACGACTTTCCGGCGCCGTTGGGCCCGACGAGGGCCGTCAGCTCGCCAATGCGCAGGTCAAGACTGACGTCGCACAGTATGCGGGCGCCATCCGCCTCCAGACTTACATTCTCCAACGTAATCGCGGTCATTGGGTTCGGTTTCTGCTGGCTGCGATCCAGACGAACACCGGCGCGCCGATAAGTGCGGCGACAACGCCCAGTCTGAGTTCAGCGGGCGTCGGGAGAATGCGCACGCCGATATCGGCGAGCACCAGTATGACGCCGCCCGCAAGCGCTGCGGGAAGAAGCGTGCGGGCAGGGTCGTGGCGAACGAAAGGGCGCAGGAGATGGGGCGCGACGATGCCGACAAATCCAATCGCCCCGGCGATGGCGACCGCGGCGCCGGTTGCGAGTCCGGCGCCGAGCACGACAAGGATTCGCGTGCGTTTCAGATCGACGCCGAGGCTGAAGGCCGTTTCTTCACCGAGCCCGAGCGCTGACAATGCGCGTGCTGACAATCCGAGACAGACAAACCCCGCTGCCATAAACGGCGCGGCCAGCGCGATGTCGTTGAAGCTGCGATTGGCGACCGTGCCAAGGGTCCAGTTAAGGAGATCCGCAAGGGAAAACGGATTTGGCGCCAGATTAAGGAGAAGCGCCGCGACCGCGCCGGCGAAACTCGAAATGCCCACGCCTATGAGAATAAGGGTGACGACGGAACCGACGCGTATCGCGGCAATGGTGAGGAGCGTGGTTGCGGCAAGAGCGCCGGCTATGGCGGCGACGGGGACGGCGATATCCGGAACCACGGCGCCGCCGTAGAAAAGAACAAGGCTCGCGCCAAGGGCGGCGCTGGCGGAAACGCCGAGAACGCCGGGCTCCGCGAGCGGGTTTCGCAACAGGCCTTGCAGGGCGGCGCCCGATGCGCCGAGGGCGGCGCCGACAGCGAACGCGGCGAGTGCGCGCGGCATTCGGATTTCCCAGACGACAATGATGTCGCCAATATCGCCGGCGCCGATGAGGGCGGCGAAGAAACGCCCGGCCGGCATTGCCGTTGAACCAATGGCCGCGGCGGCGGCGACGGTGAAAAGCGCGCCGAGGGCAAGGAGAATATTCAGCCTGGAAATCAACGCGCGGCCGCCATCGCTTCGGCGGCGTCGACGACCTGCCACGCTGCGCAGGCTGTCCACGCGCCCGGAATGTCGATAACCTGGCTGCCGTGCAGGCTCCGCTGCGCGACCGGGTGGCGCGCCGGCGACCAGCGGTCGGTCCTTGCGTCGGCGGCGTCAAAAAAGCCGGCGGCGACGGCGTCGGGCGTTTCATAGGCCAGTCTTTCCAGCGGCGCGAAACCCCAGCCCTTGCGGCGCTCAAAGTTCTCGCGGCCCGCGCGGCGCATCAGCTCGTCAATAAGCGTGTCCCCGCCGGCGACGGCGCCTTTCGATGTCAGATAAAGGATCGCTCCCTTCGGGTCGGCGTCGATTGCGGCAAGGCGCCGGTCCATTTCTGCGGCCACTGCCTCGCCGCGCGCCGGCTCGCCGAGCGCCGCCGCCGTGTTGATGATGTTGCTGCGAATCCCGGCGAGGTCGTCGGCGTATGCGATTTGAATCACATCCACGCCGACCCGCTCAAGAAACGCCGTTACATTCGGCCCGCCGCCATATGTTCGAATAACGGCGCTGGGCCTTTCGATCAGGATATCTTCCGCACGCGGTCGAATCTGCCGAAAGGCCGGGGCTTCATTTCGCAGATACGAAAACGGCTTGTCGGAATCCGTCGACAGCCCGAGAATGTCGCCCGGATCGGCAAGCATGAGAAGGTATTGATCAGCACAAAAATCAAGACTGATGATGCGGCGCGGCTGCGTCTCCGTCTCCGTCTCTCCGGTGTCGCGTGCGCAGGCGCTGAACGACAACCCACAGAGCAGTATTATGACGAGCCGCGCCTTCATCTCAGAATGTCAGCCTGACGCCGCCGTAGCCGGACAGTCCCGGCGTTCCGTATCCGGATATCTGCTGATAGTCGGCGTCGAGGAGATTCTCGATGCGTCCGTATAGTTCGATCGTCTCGGAGATAGCGTAGGCGGCTGAAACATCAACGCGGACCCATGCGTCAACGTCCGAGCCGAACAGGCCTTCCGTTTCGTCGCCATTGTACCGAACGCTTAACGCGCCGGACAGGCGTTCATCGCGATAGGAAAGCGAGGCGTCGCCCGAGTGGCGCGGTGTCCGGATCTGTCGCGCGCCGGTGGTTGCATCTTTGGCGTCAATATAGGCGTAACCGGCGTTAAGGGCGACCCGATCGGTCAGCGCGAGTTCTGCGGACGCCTCCAGCCCCTGCGCCTCTGTTCGCGCAAGATTTTCGTATCGGGAATTCGGCGCAAAGATGATGAGATTTTCCGTATCGCGATTAAAATACGTTAAGTGGAGTTTCGCGCGGCCGTCAAATCCGGCGAAATCGACGCCGACGTCAAATGCCTGGCTCGTCTCGGGTTGCAGGTCTGCATTTGGCGGTAACACCCCGAAGCTCTGCGTTAATTGAAAAATGGTCGGCGCCTTGAAGCCTTCGCCCCAACTGCCGCGCAGCGTCACCGTTTCGGTGATCGCCAGCGCCGCTGCGGCGCGCGCCGTTACTTCATCGCCGAAGGTTGAGTGATCGTCATAGCGCACGCCGGCGCTGACGGTGAGCCGTTCGAGAGGCTTGATTTCAAGCAATCCGAAAACCGCATTGATAGACGTTTCATCCCTGTTGGCCTGGGTTTCTTCCCGTTCGGCGCCCACGGCGATGCGATGTCTGTCCAGCAGCTTTGCCGTGCCCTGGTATCGCAGCACCAGCCGGTCGCCTTCATCCTTCGTTGCGAAACCGCCGAAGGATCCGTTGCGCGTAATGTCCGTGAAGCCGACAGAGATTTCGTTATTCAGCCGGTCGCCGAAAAGCGGCGCGATCGCCCGCCCATGGAGGGAGAGTTGATCCGTCGACGACTTGTCGTCGGAGTCCGAGAGCGAAAAAGTCGGCGGCGGGAAGCCGTCGATTTGAGTTTCGCCGGTCTGATACCGCGCCTTGGCTTCCAGTCGGACGCAGCCGAGATTGACCCCGCCGCCGCCATCAACTGCATAGCTGTCATATCCGTCCCGTTCCGGATTGCCGTCGTCTTCCTCGGCCTTGGAAATGCCGTTGCTCGTTAAACCGGATACGGACAGGCGAAAGTCGCCGGCCCTTCCACCGCCATAAACGGCGCCGCCGCCGCGTATGGTTGCAAAGGAGCCGCCCTCCAGAAAGGCGCGCCCGCCAAATCCTTCGCCGGCGCGTTTGGTGATGATGTTGACGACGCCCCCTATGGCGTCCGATCCCCACAGTGTTGAATGGGGGCCTTTCAGGATTTCGATCCGTTCGATATCGGCCGGATCGAGAATGGAGAAATCATACCCGCCGCCAACGGCCGTCGGGTCCCCAAATGGCACGCCGTCGACGAGGACAAGGGTCTGGTCCGTCGATGCGCCGCGAATGCGGACGGAGGCGAGCCCGCCAAAGGCGCCGTTTTGATTGATTGTGACGCCAGGCGCCGTAGCGATGGCGTCGAGCGCGAACTGATAGGCGCGCAACTCAATGTCTTCCGCCGTGATGACGTCGACACTCGATCCGGCCTCTCCAATGGGCGTGGGCAGGCGCAGGCCTTCAACGATGATTTCGTCATCGACCGCGAATGCCGGCGTTGTAAATGCGACGAACGCCGTCGCCGCGCAGAGTTTCGATAGGTGTTTCATGTTTTCCTTCCCGCCGCCGAAGCGGCAAACGACATTAGAATCCGCGAAGGACGTCACATCCAACGCGAACAAGTATTGTCGCTTCAAAGGAAGACTCCTGCCCCGATGGCTTGTTCCCGGCCAAAGGGCGAGCGACGCGAGGGCAGGTCTCCTGACTCTGCGGGTCAGTGCCGTTCGGCCATCCTTCCCAGAGTAATACTCCAGTGGATATGTCGGCCGGCGGCTCGCCGCTGACAGTTGCGGGTACAGTTCCGGATTCTCACCGGATTCCCTATTAAGCCCCTCCCGGGGCACCATCTGCCCATAGTTCTGCGACGGTGAGGGCGGAACTGTCAACAATGGAACAGAAGCACATTATTGCGTTTTTCCTGTCTATCGCGCGTCATGCTAGTCTTGGCGCATGAGTAACGAATCGATCAGTGAAGAAATTGCGCGCCTTGACGGCGCGCCGGTCTCATTGGCGCCGGACGATATTCATTGCTGGCTGTTCTCTCTGGAAAGCGACGCTGATCACGAACATCTTGACGATGCGGAACGCGATCGCGCGCGCCGTTTCCACTTTGATCGCGACCGACGCCGCTTCATCGCCGGGCACGATTCAATCCGGCGCATTCTCAGCCGATATCTTGACGTCGCGCCAGGCGATTTCGAATTCGACGTTGAGGCGCAGGGGCGGCCGACGCTGAAAGGGGGCGGCGTAAACTTTAATTATTCGCGATCGGAAGAATGGGGACTGCTTGCAGTCTCTGATGCAGCGATCCTGGGCGCGGATATCGAGACCGTGCGCATGAGTGACGATCTCATTGATGTTGCACGCCGGCAGTTTTCGCCAGCGGAGCAGGCCGCGCTCAATCCGCTTTCAGGCGATGCGTGGACCGCAGGGTTCTATAATTGCTGGACCCGCAAAGAGGCGGTCGTCAAGGCGATGGGGGTCGGACTGCTGGCGCCGCTGGACTGCTTCGATGTCACCCTTACGCCGGGGGACCGGCCCGAAATCTTACGGGCAGAAGGGGACGGCGCTGTCGCGCGCGACTGGGCCTTGCGCGCATTCAGCCCGTTAGATGGTTACTGCGCTGCGATTGCGACCGATCTGGCGGCCCCGAACTTGCACGTTCTGCGCGTAAAACCGCAAACCGGCTCCCGCTATTAGACGATCGGAGGGGGCCGGGTGCAAGCAGGGGCCCCGCCTTGGACCGTTTGAAACTGGCGATTGGAGCGAGCTTTACGGCTGACGCGCTCGAGACGTTCGCGCCCTTTTGGTCGCGGATATTGGGCGCGCCCGCGGAGTTTTCGTTTACGCCTGCCGCCAGCCTCCACCAATCGCTGCTGACGCCGGGCAGCCCGTTGAACGACCGCGCCGCTGCGCGCTTTGTGCTGATCCGATGGCGCGACCTTGGCGGGGACGCCGCATATGAGCTTGCAAACGCCATCAACGCGGCCGGGCAGGCATTCACCATTATTCTTTGTCCGGATCGACATGGGCGCGGCGATTCAATCGCGGAGGACCGGTTTCGGAAGACAATCGGCGATGATTGCTCGATTGTAGACGGCGCCGACATATTCGCGCGCTACGCGGTGAGCGATCCGTTCGATGCGAACGCCGATGAGACGGCGTCTGCGCCTTACACGCCGGAAGCGTTTGCGGCGTTCTCCGCGGAGCTCGTTCGACACGCCCATGCGCCGCGGCGGACGCCCCTTAAACTGGCGGCGGTTGATTGCGATAATACGCTGTGGCGCGGCGTTGTCGGGGAGGACGGCGCCGCCGGCGTGCGCGTGGATGCTGCTGCGGCGGCGTTGCAGCGCCGTCTGAAAACGCTGTCGGAGGCCGGCGTCGCAATTGCGCTCCTCAGCAAAAACCATGATGACGACGTGGCGTCGGTTTTCAAACAACGCACCGACATGCCCCTTGGCCTCGACGATGTTCTGGCGCGCAGCGCGAACTGGCGCGAAAAACCGGACAATCTCGCCGCCATTGCCCGGCAGTTCGGATTCTCCGAAGAGTCGATCCTGTTTCTCGACGACAATCCCGTGGAAATTGCCGCCATGCAGGCGCGCATGCCCGGCGTGGTTTCGACACGCGTGTGCGAAACAGCCGACTTCGCCGAGCATCTCTGGTTACTGGATCCTGCTCCGACAACGGAAGAAGACCGCCGCCGGCGCCGGATGTATCGCGACGATGCGGCTCGCAAGGAGGAGGCGCGATCGGCGCCGACACTGGCGGTGTTTATTGAAAGCCTCGCTCTTGAAGTCCGGATTACAGGCGCCGGCGCAGACGTTATGGCGCGCCTTGCGCAACTGACC
The DNA here is from genome assembly GCA_028281665.1 of Hyphococcus sp. GTDB lineage: Bacteria > Pseudomonadota > Alphaproteobacteria > Caulobacterales > Parvularculaceae > Hyphococcus. Next base: position 424 of record JANQJK010000006.1, on the reverse strand, counting down.
CAGCGGACGAACCAGTTCAACACAACGCTGCGGCGTTTCACAGAGCCGGAGCTTTGCGCCTGGGCGGCGGAGCCGAACCATCAACTCTTCGCCGTTTCCGCGAAGGATCGTTTCGGGGACTACGGCGTCGTCGGCGTGATCGGTCTGGAGGCCGGCATTGATCAGGTCTCCGTTGAGCTGTTTTCGCTGAGCTGCCGCGCCTTAGGCCGCGGCGTCGAACACCGGATGGCGGCGCATATCGGTCAGCTCGCCGCGCGTGCCTCCGTTATGGCGGCTTCGTTTTCTTTCACGCAGGGGCCGCGCAATGAACCGGCGCAGCAGTTTCTTGATGGTGTGGACGGCCCCGACCGACGGCATCGAAGCGTGCCAGGATTGCGGCTGTTGAAGCTGCAAAACAAGGAAGGGACCGTCCACATGAACATTA
>JANQJK010000025.1 GCA_028281665.1 Hyphococcus sp. | reverse complement strand
GGATTGCCGGGCCGACGCTGTTGGACGCTGAGTGCGGGACCTGTTGTTTACGAACGGTCCAGATTCATGACCTTTGTCCAGGCTGCAACGAAATCGTTGACGAAGGCGTCATCAGAGTCGTCATAGGCGTAGTACTCCGCGAAGGCGCGCAGCTCGGCATTTGAGCCGAATACGAGATCGACTTCTGTGGCGGTCCATTTCAGATCGCCCGTCGTCCGATTGCGGCCTTCGTAAACGCCGTCGCCCGCCGGCGACCACGTCGTCGACATGTCGAGCAGGTTTACGAAGAAGTCGTTGCTCAGCGTTCCCGGATTGTCGGTGAAGACGCCATGAGCGGCGCCGCCAGTATTGGCGCCGAGCGTGCGCATCGCCCCGACGAGCACGGTCATTTCCGGCACGGTGAGGGTCAGCATGTCGGCGCGGTCAACGAGGAGCGCGGAGGGCGATCCCGTTGCGCCGTCATTGACGTAGTTGCGGAAACCGTCCGCGGCCGGCTCCAGCACCGAAAACGACTCTGTATCGGTCTGCGCCGCGGTTGCGTCGCTGCGGCCCGGCGTAAACGGCACGGTGACGGCGTGGCCTGCGTCCTGCGCGGCCTTTTCAATAGCCGCCGCGCCGGCCAGTACGATCAGGTCGGCCAGGGAGATTCGCTTGCCGCCCGTTTGTGCGGCGTTGAACTCCGTTTGAATGGCTTCCAGCGCCTCAAGCGTCGGCGCAAGCGCGCTCGGGTCGTTTACGGCCCAGTCTTTTTGCGGCGCGAGCCGGATGCGCGCGCCATTTGCGCCGCCTCGCATATCCGTGTCGCGATAAGACGCCGCCGCACCCCACGCCGTGCGCACCAGTTCCGATACGGTAAGTTCCGACGACAGGATTTGTTGTTTCAGCGCCGCGATGTCCGCATTGTCGACCAACGGATGATCGACAGCCGGGACCGGGTCCTGCCACAGCAGTTGCTCGGACGGCGCCTCGTCGCCGACATAGCGCGCTCGCGGACCCATGTCCCGGTGGGTCAACTTGAACCACGCCCGTGCAAACGCATCTTCAAACTCCTCCGGATTTTCAAGCCAGCGCTGCGTGATCTCGCGATATTTCGGATCCTCTTTTAACGCCAGATCCGTGGTTAGCATGATCGGCGCGTGGCGTTTTTCCGGATCGTGGGCGTCCGGTACAAGGGTTGCGGCCGCTTCTTCAGTCGGAATCCATTGAATGGCGCCGGCCGGGCTGCGCGTTTGTTTCCATTCGAACGCGTAAAGATTGCCGAGGAACTGATGAGTCCACTGCGCCGGGCTCGATGTCCATGCGCCTTCAAGGCCGCTGGTGATTGTGTCGGCGCCAACGCCCGTTCCACAAGCGTTGTTCCAGCCGATGCCCTGTTCCTCAACGGCTTCCGCGGCCGGTTCCGGTCCGACGCAGTCCTGCGGGCTGCGCGCGCCATGGGCCTTGCCGAATGTGTGCCCGCCTGCGATCAGCGCGACGGTTTCTTCATCGTTCATGGCCATGCGGCCGAAGGTTTCGCGGATGCGTTCCGCTGCAAGCAGGGGATCGGGATTGCCGGCCGGGCCCTCAGGGTTCACATAAATGAGCCCCATCTGCGAGGCGCCGAAAGGCTTTTCGAGTGGTCCGTTATTGCCGCCATGGCGGTCGCGGCCGAGCATTTCCGCTTCCGGGCCCCAGTCCACGATTTCCGCCTGCCAGTCGTCTTCGCGGCCGCCGGCGAAACCGAAGGTCTCGAACCCCATCGATTCAAGGGCGACATTGCCGGTGAGAATCATCAGGTCGGCCCATGAAATCTTGTTGCCGTATTTTTGTTTGACCGGCCACAGAAGACGCCGGGCCTTGTCCAGGTTGGCGTTATCCGGCCAGCTGTTGAGCGGCTCGAATCGTATTTGTCCGCCGTCAGCGCCGCCGCGTCCGTCGACCGTCCGATAGGTGCCGGCGCTGTGCCAGGCCATCCGTATAAAGAACGGTCCGTAATGACCGAAATCCGCTGGCCACCAGTCGACCGACGTCGTCATGACCGCATCAATGTCCTGCTTGACCGCATTCAGGTCGAGGCTTGCGAACTCTTCGGCATAATTGAAGTCTCCGCCATAAGGCGCGGATGCGACCGTGTTTTCACGAAGCGGGCCAAGATCCACACTGTCGGGCCACCAGTACTGATTGGACTTAGGCCCGGCAACGGGCGCGATCGCCGCGCTTTTTACAGCGCTCACCGGTTTTGTACTTGTCGGTGTACTTTCAGCGGCGGGCGCAGCTTCCACGCTTTCGGCCGGCGTCTCGCTGTTGCCGCATGCGGCAAGCCCGAGCGCGGTCAATGCGGCGGTTGCCAGCAGGGTGCTTTTGTATTTCAGGGGCATGCATTTCCTCCCTTCAGAGTCCATTGAACAAAAAAAGCGGGGCCGCGTTTGACGACGCAAAAACAACAACTCAACAGCCCGTCTAGCGGACCTTATGCGCCGACAATTTATAAGTAAAACAGATACTATCTATATAGAGTATCGAGAAATTCGATCATTTGGCCGGCAGGTCACGCAACCGGATCCAATTCCTCGGCGAGCTGGCGAATTGCGTCGCGGTTGGCTTCAACCATTTCCAGCGCGCCGCGGGTCAGGCGAATGATGTTGCCTTTGGTTGAATCGTCGATGCGGTCCGAACCGCGCCCGCCGGTCAGCATATAGTCGAAGCGGAAATAGTCGCCGCCGAGGAGATAGTGAAGTTGGCGGTTTACGGCGCGCGCCTGGCCGTCCGAAATCGCGGACAGAAGCGGCGTTCGAAAACGGCTGATCGGGGAGACCCATTGCGAAAAGCCCCAGTTCCGCGACTCCCGAAAAGGATAGTTTCGGGTTTCGCGCCCGGCGCCCAGGGAGATGACGCGAAAGTCGTCTCCGGGAAACAGCCGGATCGCTTCGGTCAGCGCCGCCATGGCCGGATCGTTGATGTAAACGGCGCCGTCAATCGCCGTCCAGCAACCATCGCTGTCGACCTGCTCTATGCGGTGCGGTGGAAAAAATGTCGGCGCCGCCGTCGCCCCGAGGAGCACGTCCCGCGCGCTCAGCATGCCAAACCGGTTCGCCTCGTCGCGCTCCTCGTAGGACGGGCCGCCGCGGAAAAGAACAATATCGCGCGGGTCAATGGAGTAGGCGGAGATCATCAGGTTTCGGCGAGCGTCCGCCATCACCATGTCGCCGAAGTTTTCGTATAGAACGTCGCTCAGACCCCTGGGATTGTAGAAGGGGCCAAACAATTGGGGCAGGCGACCGAGGATCGGGATTTCACAAAACCACCGTCGCGGAAAAATCCGTCGCGCATCAGCTTCAAACATGCGCCGGATTTGCGCGGGGCTTGCGCTGTCCTCCTCGCCCGGTCTGGGCATGACGAGACCGGCCGCGACGATCGCGCCCGAAGATGTGCCGGCAATGAGATCGAAGCAGTCGGCGATCCGACAGGACTTGCCGACGGCGCGCAACTCCGCTTCCAGGGCCTCCAGCACGATCGCGGCGACAATCCCCCTCACGCCGCCCCCGTCGATGGAAAGAACATGCCGAACCGCCATCGAAAAACTCCCTTTATCCCCAACAACTTCACCCGCGCGGGACCGGCAAAACCGAGGTGGACAAGCCGCGCACGCGCAGCCATATTCGCGTCAATCCAACGCTAACGCAATCACGAGAGTAACAGGCAATCCTTATGTCGAACGACCCCGAACGCATCACCATCCTCGCCCGCGAATTCACCGCGGCGGCGCTCGAATTTCACCGCGGCCGCATGGCCGAGAAAGGGTATCGCATGGAAGGGTCGATTACCCCGCGCAACTTCAAGATGATCGAAGGGATGGATGCGCCGAAGGATCTGTTCGACGGCGAACCTTTGTTTGCTGTGACCTTTGTGAAAAAGGAAGCCTAGCGCCCGCTGCCGGTTCGGCCGCGGCGCGTTTTCGTGCCCGCCGCGAAATGACGAACGGGGACGATGCATGCGAAGGCGGCGCGTTGCGGGAACCTGGCGCCCCCGCGCGGGAGAATGAAAAAGAAGCGAAGAACCGTTAGATGGCGCGTCTTCAGATATTCTGGTCCTTTCGAAGTCCTTACTCCTATCTCGCATGCGATCGGCTGATTGCGATCAAGCGGGACTATGATCTCGATACGGAGTTTCTTCCAGTGAGGCCCTTGGTCTTGCGCGAACCGGATTTCTTTTCGAAAGGCCGTGAACAATGGGCGCCATATCTACTTCGCGATGTTTTTCGCGAAGCTGAGAGGCTTGGCGTCGTGTTTGGGTGGCCCAATCCGGACCCTGTTACTATGGATTACGGTTCAGGGTGGGTGGACCCCAATCAGCCGATCATGGATCGATTAATGCCGCTTGGGATCGCGGCCTGCGAGTTTGGAGCCGGGCTTGAGTTTGCCGCAGCGCTTGCAATTCGCATCTGGTCCGGAAAAGAAGGCTGGTATACGAGCGAAACGTTGGCGTCGGCGGCGCGGGAGGTTGGCCTTGATCTCGTCGCGCTTGACCAATGGATCGCCGAAAACGCGACAGAGGCCAGCGAGCGACTCGCGGAGAATGAAGCTGCACAGTTAAAGCATCATTGGGGCGTGCCGCTGATGGTGCTCGATGACGAGCCGTTCTTCGGACAGGACCGGATCGAGGCGTTGGTCTGGCGGCTGAACCAGCGTGGATTGCGCTGCGATTAAAGGACGCTCCGTGCGCATAGACGGCGAAACCATCGGCGCCTATTATCCCCCTCGAATCACCGTGGAGTGCCCCATGAGAAAATTTGCCGGGCTTTTCGGCGCGTTGTTGATGCTTGCGTCCTGCGCAACGCTGTCGCCGCGCAACCGGATTGAGGATCGTTTCTTCGAACTCGGCCTGTCGCGCGAGCGCGCCGAGTGCCTTGCCGACGAGCTTGACGAACGCCTTGACCGCAACGAACTGAACGACGTCGCGGACTTTCTGACTGATCTCAATGATGCAGGAAGCGCCGGCGGCGCCCTTGACGCGCTCCTTTCCATCGACAACCCGCGTATCGCGGCGAGCATTGCGCGCGCAAGCGTCGCCTGCGCATTTAACTGATCCCGATGACGCTTGCCGGCTGGTCCGACGCGCGCGCGCCCAACAGCGCCGGCGGCGCGGCGCCGAATTTTGCGGGCGTCGGCGACGCGTTTGCGGAGGCGTTCGCTGACGGTGAAGAAATCGGCGCCTGCTTTGCTGCGACGATTGACGGGGAAACCGTTGTCGATATCCGCGGCGGGTGGCGCGAGCGCCAGCAGGAGCAACCGTGGACGGAAGATACGATCGCCTGCGTATACTCCACCGGAAAAGCGGTTCTGGCGTTATTGGTCGCCCGGGAAGTTTCGAACGGCCGGCTCGACTACAATGCGCCGGTCGCCCGGTACTGGCCGGAATTCGCGGCGAGCGGCAAAGACGCCATTACGCTTTCAGAGATCATGTCCCATCAGGACGGTCTCGTCGCATTCCCGGAAGGAACGCGCCGCGAAATCTATTTCGACTGGGACGCGGCCTGCGCCGTCCTCGCTCAAATGACGCCGTTATGGCCGCCCGGCAGCGCCAACGGCTATCACCCGCAGACATTCGGCTTCCTCGTCGGAGAGGTTCTGCGGCGCGTCACCGGTAAATCCGTCGGAGCATTGCTCGGCGCCTTCCATGACGGGCAGGATATCGACGTCTATTGCGGCCTGTCGCCGGCGGAGATCGCGCGGGTTGCGCGGATGCAGAAACCGCCGCGCCCGCCTGACCTCGGGGACATCAACGAGTTCAAGAAAATCGCATTCCTGACCCCATCGGCGATCCCGGCGGGCGCCGGGAGAGAAGAGTGGATGGCGGCGGAAATCCCCGCATCGAACATGCACGCTGATGCGCGTTCGCTGGCCCGCGTACTATCGCCGCTGGCCAACCGGGGCGCGTGGCCTGGGGGCGAATTATTTATCAAGCCCGACGTGGTCGACGCGGCGCTCGCAGAGCGCATCCGCGGCGACGATCTCGTCCTGCCGTTTCACCTTTCATGGGCGGCAGGATTAATGCGCAACATCAACCGCCATTTCGGTCCAAATGAAAATGCGTTCGGTCACGCCGGCTTCGGCGGGTCGTGCGTGGTCATCGATCCGGAAAACCGACTGACCGCCGCCTATGTCGCCAACAAAATGTCGCCGCACCTCGTCGGCGACCCGCGCGCCGTTCGCCTCATCGATGCGCTTTACGCCGCGCTTCAGAACTGAACGCGCAGATCGAACGACACATAGGCCGGTTTCGGATAGCCCGGATAGACCTTGTTCATCGCCAGGCTTTCATCGACATATCGTTGGTGAAACTCCGTATTGGCGCGCGCGCGTCGCGTCACCGCCATCACCTCGACCTGTGTATTGCGCACTTCGATTGCCGTCAGTTTTTTCGGCGTCCGTTGCGGTTCGATGAATTGCGGATCGGCCAGCGCCGGCGCCGCATAAAAAACTAAGACGCCGAACAGCGCCGCTTTTCTGATAAACATGACATTCCCTCGCCCGTCTTCCCTGCGAGACCAGCCTGACGACGGCGAGTGACCAAAGTTTTAGATAGAATGCCGGAATTTTTGGCAATGTTCCGTCAAAAGTCTCGAAAATTAGCCGGACATTTCGCGTAAAAGCCAATCAACCAGGATGGCGTTCAGCTCCGCCGGTTTCTCCCACATCACCCAATGGCCGCAATCCGGAATGATGTGTTTTTCGACATTTGGAACGATCTTTTCCATGCCCTCGGCGCCGCTTGGGGGGAGGTAAAGATCGCTTGCGGCGCCGACCCACAAGGCGGGATGGCGAATGATCGGATCGTGGGCCTTTATGATCTCCCAGTTGCGGTCGATATTGCGGTAAAGATTGATCCCGCCGGTAAATCCGCTGTGCTTGTAGGCGTCCACAAAAACGGCGATATCCGCGTCGCTCAGCGCGACATCTTCGTTGCGCGCCGGAGGGCCGTGTTCCAGCCGGCCGAGGAGATCGTAAACGCGGTTGTTGAGCGCCTCCGGAACCGTGCGGAATTTCGGCCGTCGAAACATCAGCCGGAAAAACCCTGTTGGGTTACTTTCAAGAATGCGTTCGGGAATTCCCTCTTCCTGAAACCGGACAATGTAATGGCGATCCGTATGCCGTTTTTCAAAAATCGACAGGGGCGGGACCGGCGGCGGCGGACGGTGGGGCGTTGAGAGGCCGATAACGCCGGCGACGCGATCCCCGTGCAATTGCGCCATGGGCCAGACGATGGCGCCGCCCCAGTCATGGCCGCAGAACACCGCCCGATCGATATCGAGCGCGTCGAGAAGCGCGGCGAGGTCTCCGGTCATGTGTTCGATGTCGTAAAGCGTCTTGTCCGCCGGCGCGTCGGATTGCCCGAACCCCTTCAGGTCAAGAGCGATGGCGCGGAAACCGGCCTCGGCGACCGCCGGCATGACGTTCTTCCAGGAATAAGCGATTTCCGGCCAGCCATGAACGAGGATAACCGGCGCGCGACGCCGATCCGGGTCGCCGTCCGCTTCATAGACGGCGAGCCGAACGCCGTTCGCATCGACGAGCTTCGCTTTCGGAAACATAAAATCCATGGGCCAAGTGTGGCGGGCAACGCGGCCGGCGGCAATCGCTTTACGCACATCGCTGCGCGAAGCCCTTTGTGATGCGTCGCCCATGCGATAAGCGGGCCATATGAATGATGATCCGCAAGTTGACCCCGTGCCGGCGGGATGGGCGCTGCATCCGTTTTCACACACATTCGCCGGGCGGGCGGGTCCGTTCTACTGGCGTGAGGGTGGCGCGCCCGGCATCGGCTTTTACTCAAAACCGCACCACGGCAATCTCGGCGGTGTCGTGCATGGCGGCATGCTGCTGACGCTTGCGGACATGGCGTTGTTCAACATCTGCCGGGACGCCCTGAAGGGTTCGATGGCCGTCACCGTGAGCCTCAACTCGGAGTTTCTGCGGCCTGCGCCAATCGGCGATTTTATCGTGGCGTCAGGGGAAATGACCGGCGGCGGGCGCAGTCTTCTGTTCGCGCGTGGCATGGTCCGGGCGGGCGAGAAGGACCTTCTCGCTTTTTCCGGAACGCTTAAACGGCTTTCGGAGCGGCTGCCCGATTAGCGCGCACGGCGTCTATGCTGAAAATTGCCAGCGCCGCCCAGATGAGACCGAAGCTGACGGCGTGAAACACTGTGAATGGTTCACCGTAGTAGAGCCCAAGAATGAATTGCAGCGTTGGCCCGATATATTGAAGCAGGCCGATGGTAATCAGGGTCAGGCGTCGGGTCGAAAGCGCAAACATGACAAGCGGGATCACCGTAACGGGCCCCGCGAACATCAAAATAATATCCATACTGATCGATTGCGCCTGGAATACGGCCGTTCCTGAATTCATCAGCACCAGAACATAACCAGCAGCAAACGGCGCCAGTAACGAAGTCTCGATAAAAAGGCCCGGCATTGCGCCAACGGGCGTGGTCTTTCGGATATACCCGTAAACTGTGAACAAGAACGCGAGCATTAACGACACCCACGGGAAGACGCCGGCTCCGAGGGTCAAAACCGCAACGCCAATTGCGGCAAGCCCGACGGCGATAACCTGTAGGCGGCGTAATTTTTCACCCAGAACAAAGACGCCGGCGGCCACATACATCAGCGGGTTTATGTAATAACCAAGGCTTGCTTCGAGAATGCGATCATTGATGACCGCCCAAACATAGATCAGCCAGTTGGACGAAATGGCGAGCGCAGCGAGCAGGAGAACGAAAAGAACGCGGGGAGACCGGATCGCCTTCAGCACTTCGCCCCACTGATTTCGCATCAAGATGAGCACTGCGCCAAACGGCACGGACCAGAAAACACGATGGGCGAGGATTTCGAGCGCGGGGACCGCCGACAGCAGTTTTAGGTACAGCGGAAAGAGCCCCCAGAATGTGTAAGCGGCGACGCCGGTTATCAGCCCAAGCCTGATCTCTTCGGAAGTCTTCGCCGCGTGTGGGTTATCGTTCGCTGACAATTCCGTCTTCCAGCAGGTTGTCGACGATGCGGTCGAGCGTTTCGCGCTCGCCTGCCGCTGTATATTGCGCTGTGATGATGACGCGCCCGTTCACGCGGTCAGCCTCGATCGATCGATAGGTAAAGCCCGCTCGGTGAAGCGGTTGCGGCGCACGAAAAAATTTCGGGTTGTCGTTGAGTTTCTTGAGTTCGCTTTCAATGATCCGACGCGTAACGAATTCAAGAGGAAGGTAACGGTTAACGCCGGTGCGCTGATCAATCGCGAAGTCGCCAAGGCGCGCCTGCAATTTCCCGTCGACGACTTCCGGGGCCATCGTCAGTTCGATATTGCCGGTTTCGCGCACCGCGCGCCATGGGCGGCCTTTGCCGTTCCAGCCGCAGTTCCAGTATTCGTATTCGAGACCTAAGGCGAAGCGGATGGCGCCGCCCGGAAATCCGATCAGGGGTTTGCCGGCCGCCCAGCGCTCTCCGCATTCCTGACGATGGGTGGCGATCCAGTTTTCCAGGTCGCGTTCAGTCTCGTCGATGAACTTGGTGACATCTGTAATCAGTGCAATGTCGAGGCGGCCTTTCGCTGCGGCCTCCATGTCTGCAAAGAGCGCAATCTCGGCGATAACCGGACGACCGCCCATATTGACCCGGGTCGGCGCGGCGTAAAACTTTTCATAGTCATCCGGCGCGCCCGCAAATGCGTCGCTGTATAAGACGACGGCTGCCGCCAGCAGTGTTCTCCAAACGCTCATGTCCCCACCGTTTGTGATTAGGGTCGGGAGATTAGACGTCGTGCCGTGCGGGTCAAACCCGAAACTTGCGCGCTAGGCCGCTTTTTGCAGATGGCCGTGATTGATCAGCGTTTCTGCGATCTGCACCGCATTGAGGGCCGCGCCTTTTCGGAGGTTGTCCGAGACGCACCAAAGCGCAAGGCCGTTCTCAATGGTCGGGTCGACGCGAATGCGGCTGACGAATGTTGCAAACTCGCCGACGCACTCTATGGGCGTCACATAGCCCCCATCCTCGCGTTTATCGACCACGAGAAGACCCGGCGCTTCACGTAGAATTTCACGAGCCTCATCGTCCGACAGCGGATTTTCGAGTTCGATATTCACAGCTTCCGCGTGTCCGACGAATGTGGGAACGCGAACGCAATTCGCGGTCAGCCTGATCGTCGGATCGAGAATTTTTTTTGTCTCGGCCGTCATTTTCCATTCTTCTTTGGTAAAGCCGTCTTCCATGAAGACGTCGATATGGGGAATGACGTTAAAGGCGATCTGCTTCGTAAATTTCGACGGCGAGGGCTCATCATTGACGAAAATGCCTTTCGTCTGATTGAACAACTCGTCCATGGCGTCCTTGCCGGCTCCGGATGTCGACTGATAGGTGGAAACGACGACGCGCTTTATCTTCGCCGCGTCGTGCAGCGGTTTCAGGGCGACGACAAGCTGCGCCGTCGAGCAATTCGGGTTGGCGATGATGTTTTTCTTCGCAAAATCCGCAACGGCGTCTGCGTTCACTTCCGGCACGATCAGGGGAACGTCCGGGTCCATCCGAAAGTGAGACGAATTGTCGATGACGATGGCGCCGGCTTTCGCGGCCTTCGGCGCCCATTCCTTGGCGACGCCGCCGCCGGCTGCAAAAAGCGCAATATCGGCTTGGGAGAAGTCGAACGTCTCAAGGTCGCGGCATTTCAGCGTCTTGTCGCCGAACGAAATCTCGCGGCCGATTGACTGGCGCGAGGCGAGGGCGAAAACGTTCTTTGCGGGAAACAGGCGCTCGGCCAGAATGGCGAGCATTTCCTGCCCGACATTGCCGGTGGCGCCGACGATTGCGACATTGACTTCCATGAGACAGCTCCGTTGTGCGGGTGCGAAAAACCCATAAATTCAACGGAAGTCAAGACGCGGCCAGCCCAGGAATTCTCATCTCCCGTTGAAGCCCGCTGCATCCACACAAAAAAGGAGGCCGCCCTCCCGGCGGCCTCACTTCTGCTCATGCTATCTGCGGTTCGTTCAGGCGGCCTTCCACTTGATCTGAAACTCAACTTCTTCCTCGCCATCGCCCCGCTCATGTTCGATGTTGAACTGGGCCCGGGTCGGCACGTAAACGCGCTCGCCGGCGATCTGGATTTCAAATTTTTCGTCGTTCTCCAGCGCGTCCGCCAAGCGGCGCAGCTTGGCGACGAACTGGTCGATCGGATAGTCCTTTTCGATATCGCGGGCGGGTTTGTCAGACATGGTTTTCTCCTGAAATGCCGAATGCCGCGGAACCCTATGGCGCTTTCTTTACAAAAGTGTTGCGCGCGGCGGACTAAAATCCGCCCCCGGTCTTAAAGCCGCCGCGGCCCTTTCGCGGGAAGCGAATGCGCGGCGCTCTGGGTGCTCTTGGCGCTCTGGGCGCACGAGGCATGCGCGGTGCGCGTGGAAGCTTTGGGCCCGAACCGCCGCTCCACCCGCCGCGGTGCTGCTGCGGCAGGCCAAAGCCGTCGCGCCATTCCGCCCCGCCGAAATCGTCGGACCAGTCCCGTTTGCGGCGCCGTTGCGCCTTTTGCATCCGCCGCCATGCGTTTCGCTCATTGATGGCGCCGCGAAGCAGTTCCGCGAGGATAACGCTGACGACGCCGCGATCGGGAAATTCCGAATAGGGGCTGTCAAAACGCGCGGACTTGAAGCGACGCCTTACAGTTTCGAGATCGCTGAGAATATTGGCATGCTGATTGACCGTGCGGGCGAGGGAACGTCCGTGTTCCTCGATTTCCAGTCGCTCCCGGCGCAGGCGGATCAACTCGTCGACAAGGTGATCGTCTTCCAGCGTCAGGGTTTCGGCCGCCAGCACTTTGAGATCCGGGATCGAGCGATCCGCAAGCGCCTTGGCGATAAGTTTGCGCGCATCGCCCATGGGCCCGGCGCGGCCCGCCGCCGCGTCGGCGTGTTTTTTTGCCGCCGTCTGGTGCGCCTGCTCGGCCAGGACGATGGAGGCGTCAACGCTTTCGAGCGCCGCGCGGGCGTCATTGGCCTTGTCCCGCAGCTTGCCGACGCCATCGCGCTTCAGGGCGTCACGCTCATAGGCGGCGATGCTCTCTTCGATGTCCTCGGCCGCAGCCTCGACGCGCTCAACGTGGTCGGCGAGCCGTTCGGGCAATTCCAGCAGGCGCGCATAGTTCAGCTTGGCGTCGCGATAGCGTATGAGCTTTGCGACCCAGCGATCGAGCGCGGCGAACAGAAAGAATGCGCGGTAATCCTTCGTGGCGAACTTTCTGTCCCAGAGATAGGAAAACAGGGGATCGTCTTCGTAAGGAGCGCCCTTCGCTGCGCGGTCGGCGCGGGCAAGGTCGAGTTTCGCTTCGGCCCGTTCGACGATGGCGTTTGCTTCTTCAAGGGCGCCGGCGCGGCGCAGATATTCTTCGTCGGTTTCAAGCCGCGCATTCGTTTTGTCGACTGCACGGTCATGGGCTTCAACCGCTTTGTCGAGGGCGTCCTCATGCTTGCGGCGGTCCCGTTCCAGGCGCTCGATGTTTTCACGCGCGCTCGTTAAGTCGCGCGCCAGATCTTCAAGCCCGTCTTCATGGGCGGCGATGAGACGCTCCGCTTCTTCATCGGTTTCGCCGAGCGACCGGGACAATTCATCGGAACGCAGATGTTCAAGGCGTATGCCGGCAATGGCGCGATAGGCGTCGCTTTCGGCGCGTTCGATGGCGGCGAGGCGGGACGAGCGTTCGGCCGCGGCGCGATTCGTATCGCCGAGGCCGGCGCGGGCCTGCGCGATCGATGCGTCTATGCGATGGAGAACGTCGCGTCCGGAGGTCATGAGGACAGCTTTTCTATTTCTGCGGTGATATTGGCGCGCGCGGCGCGCTCCAGACGACCATAGAAGTGGTCGGTCAGGAAAATCCGGTCTTTTTCCAGAAAGCCCTGCAATATCTGTTTGCGGCCCTCCGTGTAGAGCGTATCCGGAATGATCGCATATTCTTTTCTTACATTTTCCGCGTAGTCGTTATATTCGTCCGCCTTCGCGCCAAGGATCGACATATCGATATCCAGAAAGCACCGGTAATCCTCCTGCTCGTCCTGCGCTATTGCCTCGTCAGTCGCATGGGTTTTCGTTGCGATGATGAAGCTGGTCGTTTTCTCTATTGTGCGCTGATCGACGCGCTCGGCTGCATCGCTGGCAAAAAGCGCCGCGCTGTCTTCTTCGTTTGTCGATGATGGGACGTTGTAGACGGCGTCGTGGTAATAGACTGCATAGAGCGTCGCATCCCGGTCGGTCAGGGACGCTTCGATCTCATCAAGCGCCGTCAGCATTTGTTTAATGTGGTCCCATGTGTGGTAGTGGCGATGGGGCTCGGCGTAGCGTTCCTTCAGCGCGGGGATGAGTTTCGGCGCTGCGCGAAAGAGCGGTGTTTCAAGCGCCGTCACCATTCGAGGATCGCTCCCCCCGGCGTTTCGATTGCATATTCAGGGGTCAGCGCGCCCCTCGGCTTTTCGCCGATGATGGCGTTCTGGATGATCTGGTCGTCGGCCTTGTCGGCGGCGACGCGGTTGAATTCGTCTTCCGGCACGCGCAGGCCCCAGCTCTCCACCCAGTCCCGGCGCTGGTCTTCCTCGCTTGCGATCTCAACGGATTGCGCGTCGCCGCGCCCATCGACCGCCTCGACGATCAGATAATAGTTGCGCAAAGACGGGTCGTCATCGTGGGTGCGAAAGACGCCGGAAAAGGTTCCGGGCCGCGACACGATGCGAATGTCGAGATCCTGGGCGAGGAGCCGTTCGATTTTGCCGAGATCGCTGACGGCGCCGCGCGCTGCGTCGGCGTCGCCGTCGGCCGCCGCGGCGACGCCGCCCTGATAGGCCGTTTCAATCCGCGCGCGCGCCGTGTCGGTGTCCGCCGCGGCAAGCGCATCGTCCCGCGCAGACGTCAAGGCGTTCGGCAGCGTCCGGGTCAGTTCGATTTGCGTCTCGCGCGCCTTTGCTTCGCGCGGCCCCTCGAATCCCAATTCCCAGATCGCGGTAACGAAGGCGGCAAGGCCGACAATGACGGCGACCGGGGGCAGCCAGCGATTGCGGGCGATGTAGAATTTAGCAAGGCCGACTGCAAAGGAGTTTTTCGGCGGCTCGTAGGAGAAACGTTTTTCTTCGAGCGCTTTGACGCCGTCGGCCAGAATACGGTCCGGGACGTCTATTCCTTGTGCTGAGTAGATCTCCTTCAGCCGGCCGACCAGCTTCTCCTCGCGCGCCTCGGCGGACAGCTCCCGGTCGATCAGCTTTTCGCGGTGCCGCAGCGTATCGACAATGTCCATGGCGAGCATGACATCGTCCAGCTTCTTCGGCGCCGGCTCGGGCGATGCATTGGCGCCGGGCGTCGTGGCGCCGGGTGTGGTGGCGGCGGTCTCGCTCACGCGCCAAGGGCCGCGCTGGCGCCTTCCTCAACAAGCTTCGCCAGCCGCTTCTTGCCGTCTTCCACGGCCTTGCGGATTTCCTTTGAGTTCTCGGTGGAAAGAACGCGCATTTCCTTGATGATCTGCTGCGAACGCTCCTGATAGGAGACGACGGAGTCAACGAGCCGCTTCACGGCGGCGGCGGAAACGGTGGGCCCGTAGCCCGCCTTTACGGCCTCTTCCTGCACCTTGCCGCCAATGTCTGAAAGGGTTTCGAGGGACTGCTCGATGCCTTTTTTCATGGCTTCGAGGGTCTGCGTCGACTCGTGCAGTCCGTGCATGCCGGTGAATGTCGCAGTGAGGGCCGTCAGCACCGTTTCATTGGTGCCGAAGAACGAAACGGATTGTGCGTAAATGCGCTCCTTGGCGTTCGTCGTCTGAACGAGGCGCGTCATGATCACTTCGGACGTGTTGTATCCGACAGTGATGTTGTCGGAGAGATCCTTCGAGACCTGATAGCGTTTTTCCTCCTTCTGAAGCGCGCGCAGCGCTTCGTCTCGGTCAAGCTCCAGCGTTGCGCGAGCCGCCGCGTCGTCGCCGGCGAAGTTGTCAACCGCCGCAACCTTCTCGCGGAGGCCAGCTTTGGACGCTTCCAGTTTTTCCTCAGCGGTCTTCAGCACTTCAAGAGCCAGGACTTCGGACTGCTTCAGGGCGCCGCGGAAATCGCGATAGGCTTCGAGAATACGCAATTCCCGCTCAACCTGATCGCGCGTGTCCGCGGCGACTTCAAGATAGAGATCCTTGATCTTGCCGAAACGGGCTGCGATGTCGCCGCGGGTCATTTTCATCCAGACATTCTGAACCCGCTCGAAGGTTGATATCTTGCCGTCGGCATACTGATCGACGAGGGATTTCGCATCGTCGCGAATAGAATCGAACGCGGCCGTAATGCCCTCATAGCGTTCGCCGACATTCATGCCGGCGACCTGTTCGCGCACGACATCGTTGAAATGCGAGGCCTGGTCGAGGGTGCGGGCAATCGCCGACACCCGTGTCTCGTCGAGGTCCGAAATCTGGTTCAAAAGCGCGATAATCGGCGCAGGCTCGCCGTCCTCCGGGGCAAAGCCCAGCGCGCGCAGCTCGCCCATGGCGCGATCAAGATATTGAAGCGCCGTCTTGCGTTGTTCTTCCGCCATGTCATGGATCTCCCAAGCCGTCCCGGTGTGTATTTAGGTAAACCGGCGGCAGGCGCCAAGTCCTTGAAATCAGGGGATTCGCATCTATGCCCCGCGAGCGGCGGCGCTCAGGACCGGGGCCGGCGCGAGAACTGCACGATGTTGTTCGCCGCATCGGGGTCGATATCGCCCTCGCGGAGAAACGGAACGATCTTGTTTCCGGAATCGTGCCCGATATCGGCGCGCCCGAGATAGGATACGCCGGCGCGCTCGCACCAATAGCGCGTAATCTCGACCGCGTCGGCGCCGAAGGGGCGGTCGTTTTCCGGCACGTCGCTGATGCGCCCGAGCATCACGCCGGCGGCGTCTTTCATTTTCGGGTTCATCAAAATTGCCTGCATCGCGCGATCGGTCCGGTAAAGATATTCGCCAACATCTTCGAGCATGACGATACGGCCGGAAAAATCAGGCGCCCAGTCGAGGCCGATAAAATGAGCAAGGACTGTGATATTAAATGCGACGCAGCGTGTCCTGGCGGCGGCGGGCTCAAGCCCCTCGGACGTTTCCGAGGCAAGGAAGTCGAGCGCCCGTCGCATGGCGGCGTGACCGTCAACGCGCACAAGGTCCGTCGCCATTGGTCCGTGTGCGGGCTTTCCAATGCCGAGCGCATCGAGGCGCGCCAGAATGTAGCCGGCGTCGGAGTATCCAAGATAGGTTTTCGCCCGCGCCGCATCGTTAAGTTTTTCGTAAAGGCCGTCGTCGAGGCGTCCGGCGCCATAGCCGCCGCGGGCGAACCACACGGCGTCATATTCCGGATCGTTTGCGGCCTCCAGAAAGGCGGCGCTGCGCTCCGCATCCGTGCCCGCAAAATGCCCGGCCTCTCGAAAACACTGGGGGTGGAAATCCAGATTGACCCCGTTTCCGCAATGATCGGTCGCAATCTCGCCGAGTTCCTTCGCGAGATCGGGGGCAATGGGCCCCCCGGGGCAGACAAGGGCGATATTTGTCTTCGAGGCTGTCATCAAAAAATGCTTACCACTTGTTGGTTAATTTCCGTTACAGCGATCCGGTTATGACCGAAACCAGAGACTACTTTTTCTGCGGGGTTGGCGGCTCGGGCATGTTGCCGCTGGCAATGATCCTGAAAGCGCGCGGCCATATTGTGGCGGGCTCGGACCGCGCGCTCGATCAGGGGCGAACGAGGGCGAAGTTTGATTACCTGAAGATGCTCGGGATTCGACTCTTCCCGCAGGACGGCTCTGGCGTGAAACGCGCCCGTCAGATCCTCGTTGCGTCTGCTGCGGTGGAAGACACGGTGCCCGATGTGGCGGCGGCAAACGCTGTCGGCGCAAGTCGCCTTTCCCGCGCGGAACTCCTTTCGGAACTGTTCAACGCCGCGCAAACGACTATCGGCGTCGCCGGCACCAGCGGCAAATCGACGACGACCGGCATGATCGGGTGGATCCTTCACCATGCGGGGCTCGACCCGACTGTCATGAACGGCGCGGTAATGAAGAATTTCGCAACTGAGGATGCGCTCTTTGCAAGCGCACTTGTGGGCGGCGGGGCGGCGTTCGTGTCGGAAGTTGACGAAAGCGACGGGTCTATCGCCATGTTCAATCCTAAGATTGCGGTGCTGAATAATATTGCGCTGGACCATAAATCCATGGACGAATTGCGCGCGTTGTTTGGCGGCTTTGTCGAGCGGGCGGATGTGGCGATCCTCAATCTCGATAATGATGAAACGCGCGCGCTCGCATCGACCCGCACGGCGCCGAAAATCACCTATTCTATCGGCGATCATGATGGCGACCTGATTGCCGAACACATATTGCCTCAGCCATTCGGCGTTTCCTTTGCCGCAGCGGCCCGCGACGGGGAGCGCGCCAGCGTCCGTTTGCGCATGCCCGGCAATCACAATGTCTCGAATGCTCTGGCTGCAATCGCCGCGACCAGCGCCTGCGGGGTAGAACTTTCCGCCGCCGCCGAGGCGTTGAGTTCATTCGAAGGGGTCAAACGTCGGCTTGAATATGTGGGAGAGGCGAAAGGCGTTACTGTCATTGACGACTTCGCCCACAATCCGGACAAGATCACCGCAAGTCTCGATACGCTGCATGAATTTGCCGGCCGCCTCCTCATTATGTTTCAGCCCCATGGTTTCGGTCCGCTGAATAAGATGAAGGACGAGTTCATCTCCGTCTTCGCCGGCCGTTTGAACCCGGACGACATTCTCATCATGCCGCCGCCCGCTTACTTCGGCGGTACGGTGGACCGGTCCGTCACCAACGCTGACATTGTTGCGGGCGTCGCGGCCGCGGGCGTTCAGGCCGAGGCGCCGGAGACGCGCGAGGCGTGCGGCGCGCGCCTTTTGGAGTTGGCGAAACCCGGCGACCGGATCGTGATCATGGGCGCCCGCGACGACACGCTCTCGACATTTGCTGCCGGGCTTCTGGAGAAGATCGCTGCCTAGGCCGCCATCAGCTTTTGCAGATTGCCGACGGCGGGCATCATGTTGTCCTGAACGCGCTTCATGATTTGCGCTTTTACGGGCTCGGAAAGGTCCGCGGCGCGAACGACCTTGCCGAACGGGTCGAGGCGGTTTTCCGTAAGCCACGCGTTAAGCGCCGGTTCCTGCAGCCAGGCATACTGGTTCGCCATGTTGCCGACGAAAGACTGCATGAATTCCGCCGGCGTGTCGGCGAGAATAACCGGCTTGCAAAGGCGGTTTTTCTCCTCCTCGCTCTCATAATGCGCCTCCACATAGGCCGCGATTGCAGCGCTTAGGGGGAGGAGGGGAGAGCGCAGAGACTGCAGCGTGATGCGGGTTCCGTTGAAGATCGGTTGGCGCTCCGCTGCAAATTCCACCGCCGTCGCAGTGCAGTCGACATAAAGCGTCGACGGATCTGCGGGCGCGGTTTCCCCGTTCTTGAAAACAATCGAATCGGGATCAATGCGTTCAACGCGGCCCTGTCGAAGAATATTCTTTATGCGTCGTAATTGTGCGATTTCGCCCGTGGAAATAGTCGCATAGTGAAACATGGAGGGGCGCCGGGTTTCATCGATCCTCAGCATCGCGCCGGAGGCTTCCAGCCGATCAAAAAGATCTTCCACCGACGACGCATTCGCGCACGCTTCAAGCTGTCCGGCGAAACCGCCAATGGCCTCGTTGAAGAACTTCACGCTTGGCTGCGTCTGGGCGCGGTTCAACAGCCAGGAATCCCGCGGTACGATCCAGTTGATCGCATCCGGATCGGCGCTGTTGTCGAGAAGCCAGACGCAGGCGTCCATGGCCGTCTTGCCGGCTCCGACGATCGTAAAACGTCGATGAGCGGTGACCTGGCGGGGCAGTTCGTTCGGCGTGACGCAGGCGACGCCTTCGGCGACGGCAAATTTGCGTTTATGTGTCGACGGCACGCTGGTGTTGAAAAACGTGCCGTCCACCGTTCGTTTGGCGATGTCGACGCCGATCTCCTTGCCGGAGAGAAGCGAACGGAAACGCCCCTCGCCTACGACTTCGCACAGGGGAAAGTAGCGAACCCGGCCCGACCCGAGGAAGCGTTCACGCATCACGCGTTCGAAATAGGCGACGACCTCCGCGCCGGAGGCAAGTTCGAAGAATCCCTTGTTCGATCCCCATTCGTCGATCCGGTCGGACCCGAGTTGCATGGAGGAGACGCCGTAAAACGCGGAAGGCTGATGCAGCCTCACGAATGGATAGGCGTCGTTCCAATGCCCGCCCGGCATGTGATGGCGGTCGACGATGACGAAATCTGCGTCGGTTTCGTCGAGCATGACGTCGACAAAGGCCATGCCGACTGCCCCGGATCCGATAACGAGATAGTCAGTTTCAAGGGTCTTCATGACTCTCCTTCGCGCGCTTTGCGTGCCCGGTTTATTGTGCGGCGCTGCGATCCCCGCGTCTATGAAAATCGATGTCCGGCAAAGGAAGACTGCCGCCCGTCGGGCGTGGCGCCAGGCTTCGAAACGCGCCGGCGGATGCGGGAATGCGCCGCGGCCGCCTGAAGGACCGCCGCGACGACGAGGCAAAGCGCTCGGTTGATCGCGGGCCCCGCGTCGCTATAAGGCGGAACCTCAAAGACAACGCCGGAGCCCCCCCATGAACATCCACGAATATCAGGCCAAGCAGGTCCTCAAGAGTTTCGGGGCGCCGGTTTCCGACGGTCGGGTCGTGATCAACGCCGGCGAGGCGGCGGCGAAAGCCGGGGAATTGCCAGGCCCCGTTTATGTGGTGAAGGCCCAGATCCATGCCGGCGGCCGCGGCAAGGGCAAGTTCAAAGAGGAAAGCGCCGGCGAGGGCGGCGGCGTCCGGCTCGCCAAATCGCCGGAGGAAGCCGCGCGGTTCGCCGAAGAAATGCTCGGCGCGACCCTCGTCACAAAACAGACCGGCGCTGCGGGCAAACAGGTCAACCGCATTTATATCGAAGACGGCTCCGATATCGATACCGAGCTTTATCTCTCGGCGCTGGTCGATCGCGGAACCGGGCAGGTTGCGTTTATCGCGTCAACCGAAGGCGGCATGAATATCGAGGAAGTCGCCGAGGAAACGCCGGAAAAGATCATCACGGTGCGGATTGACCCGGCGACCGGCTGCATGCCCCATCATGCCCGGCGCATCGCGCAGGCGCTTGGCCTGAAGGGCGCAACGGCGAAGCAATGCGGCAAGCTGATCCCGCTGCTCTACAAGGCCTTTATCGAAAAAGACATGTCGATGCTGGAGATCAATCCGCTGATTGTCACCAAAGGCGGCGACCTTCTGGTGCTGGACGCGAAAGTCGGCTTTGATCCCAACGCGCTCTTTCGCCATGAAGACATTCTGAAGCTGCGCGACGAAACGGAAGAGGATCCGGCCGAACTCGAAGCGTCGAAGCACGACCTTTCCTATGTGAAGCTCGACGGCAATATCGGTTGCATGGTCAACGGGGCGGGGCTCGCCATGTCGACCATGGACATCATCAAGCATTACGGGGCGGAGCCGGCAAACTTTCTTGACGTGGGCGGCGGCGCGACAAAAGAGAAAGTCACCGAGGCTTTCAAGATTATTCTGTCGGACCCGGCGGTCGAGGGCATTCTCGTCAACATCTTCGGCGGCATCATGAAATGCGACATCATCGCCGAAGGCGTCGTCGCCGCGGCCAGGGAAGTGAAGCTGGAAGATCCGCTGGTCGTGCGCCTTGAAGGCACCAATGTGGAAAAGGGCAAGGAGATCCTCGCGAACTCCGGGCTTTCGATTATCCCGGCGGACGATCTTGAAGACGCGGCGCAGAAAGTGGTGGCGGCGGTTAAGGGCTAGCGTGACAAGCCTCGACGACTTCACATTTCTTCACCCCCTCCGTGTGCGGTGGAATGAGTGCGACATGCAGGGGATCGTGTTCAACGTGAACTATCCCCTCTATTTCGATATCGGCATTTGGGAATACACCCGCGCGCTCGGCTTTTCGAAAGGCGACGCGCCGGAGTTCGTCACCGCGCGTCTCGAATGCGATTTTCGCGGGTCCGCGCATTTCGATGACGAGCTTCAGATCGGCGTGCGCAGCGTCCGGTTGGGGCGCAAATCCTGCGCCATCGCGTTCGCTGCCTTCCGCGACGATGAACTGCTCGCAGAGGGCCTCAACACCTATGTGGCGGTGCGGCGCGGCACGACTGAGACTATCGCGCTGGAGCCTGATTACGTGGCGCGTGTCCTCGCATTTGAGAAAACGGCGCCGGAACGCGGCTAAGCGGGGCCTCCCCTCCTGGCGGCAGAGCGTCAAGCGGTTGCAAAAAACCCTTCTCCCAAAGGCGCTTACGCCATTCTGGCCCCCGCGCGCCGCGCCTGGCCGCCGACGCCTCGCCGACGGGTTTCGCCCTCGAAATTGATCGGTTATGGTTAACGCAATTCTGTCGGGGCCGGGGGGCATAAATGACGCAAAGCGAACTTCATCATGGCTCGGACCCGCGTCCGCCGTCCGATAAGTGCTGCAAGGACATCCACATCACCTGCGAGTGCAAAGGGTGCGGCGACCTGCCGTGGTGGCGCATCAATCTCCTTTTCATCATCACATGGGTCTTGATCTTTCTTCTGTCGATCCTCGCCACCTGCGTCTGGTGGTACCACATCGACAAGAGCGACAAGGGCATTCCGGACGACATTGCGTCAGCGGTTTTGGCTTGCGCGGCAATGGGCCCGTTGCAGGGCGGCGGTACCGGCGCGCCTGAGCCGGGCGGTGATCGACGGGAGGGCGCAGGCCTTCCCGGACCGCATCCCGGCGACGGTTCGGCCAACGCCGTTGGACGACAGTTTCAACCGATTGGCGCTCCCCCGGGAGCTGGGACGCAATCGGAGGAGGTCTGTCGGGCGATCAAAGTGATCATTGATGAAAGTATCGACTATCACCTGATAGCAGAGCTGGCCGCGGAAGAGGTTTGCGAAGAGTGTGAAAAGAAAGACGACATTGATGAGGCGCCGCTCGTCTTAGGGCAACTCGCAGTTCCCGATCCCGACGACCCGAATAAGTGGGTCGGGCCGGTTACGCTTGAGATCCGCGAACTGCAAAAACGCAGCTGCGGCGTTGAGAACTATGCGTTTAACTTTACCGTGCCCGGCGGCGAGCGCTTAGAGCCGGTGAAGATGTCCGACCTTAATCTGCCGGAGTTCTGTTCCGGTCCGGGCGGGATCAAGTGGCGCATTCTCGACAGTCCGCGCAAGAGCAGCACGCGGACCTATGTCATGAACACCGACGGCACAGTCTACGACACCGATCCGGCGCCGGGTATTCAACCGCAGCTGACGGGCGGCCCCTATGTCACCTTCGTTGCGCTGGAAGAAACCAATCGCCGCATTGCCAACGCCTATATCCTTTATGTGGATGCGGTGACGCGCCAGCCGAAGCTCGTGGAAATCAGCTTTGAAAGCCTGACCGGGCGGAAGGAGATCGTGTCGCCGGAAGCGAATGTCAGGCTTCTGGCCAATCTTCAGCTCAATTCGATTGGCAAGGAGATTACCTTCCAGTTCGGATCGGGCGCGCGCGAGATTGCGGTCGCCGGCTTTGACTTCGCTCCGCGACCGACCCCGGACGGCAGCCCCGCGGCGCGGCGCAATGTCGACGCTTCCGGATCGTTCGAGGTCTATCTGAACAGCGAAGGCAAAATAAAAGAGGTCTGCCGCACGGATCTCGGTTGCGACAGCAGCAACCCGCCGCGCTAGACAGTCGGCGGACGCCCGGCCGCGTCCGTCGTAACACCGATAACGCCGCAGCGGCGGATCGCGCCAATGTGACGTGCGAAATCGGCGTTCGCGCCCATATCTGCTTTTGCTGGCTGCTTGAGGGCGACGTCATGGCGACATCGAAGACCGTTTCCGGGAGCGAACCGGCTTCCGGCTATGCGGATAATCCGGACCACAAACTCAAAATCGAAGCGGCGTCCGGTCGCTTCACGGTGCAGGCGGGCGGCGCGCCGATTGTCGATACCGATGGGGCGCTCGTTCTTTATGAGGCCAATTACCCGCCTGCCTGTTATTTTGCGCGAGAGAAAATCGACATAACCGCGTTGCGCCGCACGGAGCGCACAAGCTGGCGCCCGTTCAAGGGTCGGGCCTCCTAATTCTCCGTCGGCGACGATCCGGCGTTCGAAAATGCGGCGTGGTCTTACGAAGACCCGTTCGAGGAAGTCGGCGCCATCGCGGGCTTTGTTTCATTCTATCCCAATAAGGCGGCGGTCGCGGTCATCGAGGAAGGCGGCGCCGATTGACCCGGCCCCGGACGCCGCCGTATGAGGCGCTTTCGCTTTCGGGAAAGTCACTCGCTCATGGCCGCCTTCATCGAAAAACCGTTCACCGCCGCCGACGCTGCGGACGCCAGATCCTGGCCGTTTCAGGAGGCGCAGCGTCTTATCAAGCGCCTTGACCGGGTGAAGAAGGACGGTCCCGTCGTGTTTGAGACGGGCTACGGGCCGTCAGGCCTTCCCCATATCGGCACTTTTCAGGAAGTTGCGCGCACGACCATGGTGCGCCGCGCATTCGAATTACTGACGGGGCGCGAAACGACGCTCATATCATTCTCCGACGACATGGACGGGCTGCGCAAAGTGCCGCCCAATGTCCCGAACCCGGAAACGCTGGAGCCTTTTGTCGATATCCCTTTGACCAAGGTGCCCGATCCGTTCGGAACCCACGAAAGTTTCGCTCACCACAACAATGCGCGGCTCCGGGCCTTTCTCGATCAGTTCGGGTTCGATTACGATTTTCGTTCGTCAACGGAGGAATATGAATCCGGCGCCTTTGACGCGATGCTCGTTCGCATGCTCGAAAAATACGATGATGTGATGAATATCATCCTGCCGACCATTGGCGACGAGCGCAAAGCCACCTATTCGCCCTTCCTGCCCATCTCGCCCGCAAGCGGCAAGGTGCTTTACGTGCCGATGCTCGAACGCGACGCCAAGGCCGGAACCGTCGTTTTTGAAGACGAGACCGGCGAGAAAGTGAAAGCCAAAGTCACCGGCGGGGCGGTGAAGCTGCAATGGAAAGCCGACTGGGCGGGGCGCTGGTTTGCCCTCGGCGTCGATTACGAAATGGCCGGCGAGGATTTGACCGAGTCGACGAAACTGTCATCGCGCATTGTCCGCGCCCTTGGGGGCGAGCCGCCGGAAGGGTTCAACTACCAGCTGTTTCTGGATGAACACGGCAAGAAAATTTCCAAGACAAAAGGCAACGGCATTTCGATTGAGGAGTGGCTCACCTACGCCTCGCCGGAGAGCCTGTCGCTTTATGTTTTCCAGTCGCCAAAGAAAGCCAAGAAGCTCTACTTCGACGTTATTCCCAAAGCCGTCGACGAGTACTGGACATTTGTCGACAAATACAAGGATCAGGAGGGCGCGAAAGCCCTCGACAATCCCGCCTGGCACATCCACGAAGGCAAACCGCCTGCCGCGACCCCGCCGGTCTCCTTCGCGATGATCCTTAATCTCGTAAGCGCATCGGGCTCGGCGGACGCCGACATGTTGCGCGGGTTTCTGCGGAAGTACCGCCCCGATGCGGGCAAGGACGAGCTTGCGGCCGCGGAAACGATGATCGAGTTTGCGGGACGGTATTTCGACGACTTTATAAAGCCCCACAAAAAATTCCGTGCGCCAAGCGATGCGGAGCGCGCTGCGCTGGAAATCCTGTCCGAGCGCATCCGCGAACTCGGCGAGGGCGCGACGGAAGACGAATACCAGACGGCCGTTTTCGACGCCGGCAAGGCCAACGGGTTTTCTGAGAATCTGCGCGTGTGGTTCAAGGGAATTTATGAGATTGTCTTCGGACAGTCGGAAGGCCCGCGCATGGGACCATTCATCAAGATCTACGGCGCTGCCGCGTCGGCGGAACTGATCGACGGGGCTCTGGCGAGAGAGTAAGCTCCGCCCATGTGCTTTTCCGCGCAAGCCAGCTTTGCCGCCGCCGCTGTCCTCGGCGTCGTGGGTGCGGCGACATTTGCACAGAGGCCGGAGCCCAGGCGTCTCGCCTTTGCGGCGTTTCCGTTACTCTTTGCGGTTCATCAGACCATTGAGGGGTTCGTATGGCTGGGGGTCGCAAACGGCGCGCCGCCGCCATGGCTGACGGCGCTTTACCTGTTCTTTGCACAGATTTTCTGGCCCGTTTTTACGCCGCTGTCGGTGCTGCTGATGGAGGAAGACTGGCGCCGCCGCATCGGGCTCGGAATATTGCTGGCTGCGGGCCTTGTCGTATCCGCGACGCTCGCTGTTGTATTGTTGCAGAACAGTTATTCGGTGTCCGTCGTTAATGGCAGCCTGCAATATTCAACCGGTCATCAATTTGAAGACCGGATGATCGGGCTTTACCTGTTGGCTGTGGTCGCGCCGCTGATTCTGTCGCGCTACCGATACGTTATGGCGTTCGGTGCGGTCGTCCTTGCCGGATCGATTGCTACGCATCTGGCGTTTTATTACGCGGCGGCCTCGGTCTGGTGCTTCTTTGCTGCGGCGGGCAGCGTCTTCGTTTTTCTGCATGTGCGCCGCCGCGCGCGGTTGCGCCGCGCGGCCGGTTGATCCGTCACGCTTTACTCGATCCCGATCACCTTCCCGAAATCCGCGTAGCTGCGTGTCTTGCGCATCTCCATATCGGCTTCCGACGGCGGGTTCGCCGCGTAATCGAACGATACGCCGGTCCCCTCGATAATCCTGTTCATGAAATGGAACAGCGCGGCCACCTGAACGGCGTCATAGAGTGCGCGCTCGGACCAGCCGGCATCGTATACAGCTTTCGCGTCCCCGTCGGTGAGGCGCGGCGGCAGGTCCTTCAACTTGGCGACGTAACGCAGGATGGGCTTGAGCTTCGCGTTGACGGGCGCCGTCTCCAGATCGGCGACGAGAGCGTCGATCACTGCTTCGTCTATCCCAAACGCGCGAGCGTAAAGCTTGTGGGCGCTGAAACAAAAGCCGCAGGCGTTAAGGCCTGACACATAGGCTGCGATCAATTCCCGTTCCGCCACCGACAGCGGGCTTTCCCCACGCAATAACGCGTCGTGATAGGCCAGGAGCGGACGCACCTGCTCGGGAAAGGCCCTGAATACGTCGGAAAGATGAGGCGTTTCCGGCAAAGTCGGAAAAAGCGGCATAGGTGAAGCGTCCTTGATCTGCGCTTTGTTAGGTGCGGCGTAATCTGTCTTGAGAATTTGTGAATGCATTTTAGCAGTCGAATCACCAGAGCGCTAATTGCAGTTTTTTCTGCTCGCGCCGCGATGTTTCTTCCATGCAGTTAGCAGATTGCATCATCAAAAAATGGTGCGCGTTTTTTATCGAAAAAATTTCACGGCGAATTGCAACGCATCGTCAAAAGCTTACTTCGTTTGTGGCGAAACTTCGGCAAAGCGCGCTTGCGTTTACTGTTCGCAGTTGCGCAAAACTGTTATAGACTCACACCAATCGCCGCAAAGCGAAACCTATTATTAGGGGCCTTGCATTAACCTTGCTGTTCGAAGCGCTGCGTTCCGGCGCCGCGGCGGCTGTTGATCGGGGTTTCGACATCGGGAGAGAGGGCCGGCGGGAGAGAGGGCCGGAAAGGGACGCAACGGAAGCGGGCAACGCTATGCAAGAAGCCAGTCACGATGCGGAGAGCCGGGCGCGAAAGCGCCGCCCGATTGATGACGCGGCTTGTCCAGCGCGCGCGGGCGCCTACATCGATAGCAAGAGCTTTTTTGTAACGGAGCCAGTGTACGGCGTGCAGACGCGGAACGGCGAAATGAGTTGGGCGAAGCGGGGCGTCGGGTCTTTTTGGGCCGGCGCTTTTTTTGTGCCTGAAATGAACGAAGCGGCAAATAATACGGCGGCGGTGAAACAGTGAGTGTGACCATGAGCGAGACCGATAACCTCGATGTCTTCGATGCTTTCTCGGAAAGCTATACGCGCGTGAAGCAGGAAGCGATGTCGTTGCGCGATTATCTCCTCGCGGCGCGGGACGACCCGATGCTTTACGCGACGCCCGCTGAACGCATGGTTCAGGCGATCGGCGAGCCGGAGATGTTCGACACGTCGAAAGATCCGCGGCTCGCGCGCATTTTCTTTAACCGCACCATTCGTCGCTACAAGGCGTTCGAAGGATTTTACGGTATGGAAGACACGATCGAACGGATCGTGTCTTTCTTCCGCCATGCTGCCCAGGGCCTCGAAGAGAAGCGCCAGATCCTCTACCTGCTTGGTCCCGTCGGCGGCGGCAAATCCTCCCTCGCCGAGCGCCTGAAGGAGTTGATGGAAGAGCACCCCATCTATGTGCTGAAAGCGGGCGATGAAATTTCGCCGGTCTTTGAAAGCCCCCTCGACCTCTTCCAGGCCGACAAGCTGAAAGAACTCCTGAAGGAGAAATACAATATCGACAGGCGACGGCTTACGGGTCTGATGAGCCCATGGGCGGTGAAACGGCTCGATGAGTTCGGCGGCGACATTTCCAAATTCGAAGTCGTTCGTCTTTATCCGTCGAAATTGCGCCAGATCGCTATTTCGAAAACCGAGCCCGGAGACGAGAACAATCAGGACATCTCGGCGCTGGTCGGCAAGGTCGACATTCGCAAGCTCGAACATTTCAGCCAGGACGATACGGACGCCTATTCCTATTCGGGCGGTCTGTGCCGGGCCAACCAGGGGCTTCTGGAATTCGTCGAGATGTTCAAGGCGCCCATCAAGGTGCTCCACCCGCTTCTGACCGCGACGCAGGAACAAAACTATATCGGCACCGAAGCGCTCGGTCCCATTCCGTTTCAGGGAATCATCCTTGCACACTCCAATGAGAGCGAATGGCAACAGTTCCGCAACAACAAGAATAACGAAGCCTTCCTTGACCGCATCAATGTCATCAAGGTGCCCTATTCGCTGCGCGTTACAGAGGAGCGCCAGATATATGAGAAGCTGCTGCGCGGCTCGGAACTGGCGAATGCGGACTGCGCGCCGGAAACGCTTGACCTGCTTGCACGCTTCTCGGTGCTGACGCGGCTCAAGGAGCACGAAAACTCCAACCTTTATTCGAAGCTGCGCGTCTATGACGGCGACAAGCTGAAGGACACCGATCCCAAAGCGAAAAGCCATCAGGAGTATCGCGACGCCGCCGGCATCGATGAGGGCATGGACGGGATCTCAACACGCTTCGCTTACAAAGTGCTGTCGGAGACGTTCAACTTCGACACCGAGGAAGTCGCCGCCGATCCGGTGCACCTCATGTATGTGCTGGAAAACCGCATCAAGCGCGAGCAATTCCCGGATGAGGTCGAAAAAGCCTATCTCGATTTCATCAAGTCGGAACTGTCGCAGCGCTATGCGGAGTTTATCGGCAAGGAGATCCAGAAAGCCTATCTCGAAAGCTATGGCGAGTACGGTCAGAATCTCTTTGACCGCTACATCTCCTACGCCGATGCATGGATCGAGGACCAGGACTTTAAAGATCCGGATACCGGTCAGCTGCTTGATCGCTCAACGCTCGACGCAGAACTTTCCAAGATCGAAAAGCCGGCGGGCATCGCGAATCCGAAGGACTTCCGCAACGAGGTCGTGAAGTTCGCACTCCGCGCGCGCGCCAACAATGAAGGCAAGAATCCCAAATGGACGTCCTATGAGAAGCTGCGCAATGTGATCGAAAAGCGCATGTTCTCGCAGGTGGAGGATCTGCTGCCGGTGATTTCCTTCGACTCCAAGAAGGACTCCGAGACGGCCGACAAGCACGATAATTTCGTCGCCCGCATGGTTGAGCGCGGCTATACGCCCCGTCAGGTGCGCCGTCTCGTTGAGTGGTACATGCGTGTGAACAAGGCTGGATAATGGTTCGCCTTTATCCTGAGCAGCCGCCGAAAGGCGGCGTCACGAAGGACGAAGGCGAATGCGCCGCCCATCCTTCGTGACGCGGCTGCGCCGCTCCTCAGGATGAAGGTCCAAGAAAGCATATGAACCTTTCGCACTTCATCGATCGTCGCAAAAACCCGAAGGGCAAGTCCCTCGGGAACAGGCAGCGCTTCCTGAAACGCGCCAAGGCGCAGATCAAGGAAGCGGTGAACAAATCCCTGCGCGATCGCTCGTTGAAGGAAATCGACAAGGGCGAGAAGATTTCGATCCCGTCCAAGTCGACGGCGGAGCCGCGCTTTCGGCTCGATCCGGAAAAGGGCCAGCGCGAAGTCGTGCATCCGGGCAACAAGGAGTTCGGTCAGGGCGACAAGATCAAGAAGCCGCCCAAGGGCGCGGGCAAAGGCAAGGGCAAGAAAGCCTCGACCGACGGAGACGGCGAAGATTCGTTTCAATTCACGCTGACGCAGGAGGAGTTCCTCGACATCTTCTTTGAAGATCTGGAACTGCCGAACCTCGTCAAACGCTCCCTGAAAGAGATCAAGGCATACGCATATAAGCGCGCCGGCATCACGGTCGCGGGCTCGCCCACCAACATGAATCTCGTCCGAACCATGCGCAACGCCCATGGCCGGCGCCTTGCCCTTCGTCGTCCGTCCACGAAGGAAATGAACGTTCTTAAAGAACGCCTCTTTGAGTTGGAGCGTATTGCCCAGCCGGACGAGGCGCAGGTCGCGGAAAAGAAAGACATCCTCGCGAAGCTGGAAGACATGGAGGCGCGCCGTCGCTGGGCGCCGTTCATCGACCCGCTGGATGTACGCTACAACGCCTTCGAGCCGACGCCGGTGGAAACGACCGCGGCCGTCATGTTCTGCCTGATGGATGTTTCCGGTTCCAT
Organism: Hyphococcus sp.; assembly: GCA_028281665.1. Classification (GTDB taxonomy): domain Bacteria; phylum Pseudomonadota; class Alphaproteobacteria; order Caulobacterales; family Parvularculaceae; genus Hyphococcus. The sequence goes on along the minus strand of JANQJK010000025.1, from coordinate 6,165 downwards.
GGGCGAGCGGGAGAAAGACCTCGCCAAGCGCTTTTACATGTTGCTCTATCTGTTCCTGAAGCGGCGGTATGAGCGGGTCGAGGTCGTCTTCATCCGCCACACGCATCATGCGGAAGAGGTGGACGAAGAAACCTTTTTCTATTCGCGCCAGTCCGGCGGCACGGTGGTGTCGACCGCCCTCGACAAAATGCTGGAAGTGCAAAGAGAGCGTTTCCCCGCGGCCGAGTGGAACATCTACGTGGCGCAGGCGTCGGACGGCTTTACGCAGTCGGGCGACGCCAAGGCGTGTGTAGAGTTATTGCAGAACGATGTCATGCCGATCTCGCAGTATTACGCCTATATCGAAATCCTCGACGAGCGCGAGCTTGAAGTCTTCTCATCCGACGACAGCGGCGCCGAACTCTGGCGCGCCTATCGCACTTTCGCCCCCGCCTGGCCGAATTTCGCGCAAACGCGTATTGCGCGCCCGCAGGATATCTTCCCGGTGTTCAGGGAGCTGTTCGCCAAGAACAAGCGAGAGGCGGCGTGATGAGTAACCTCGCGGTCTTTTTCGTTACAGCCGTTCTGGTCTCGCTAATATGGAGCCGGTTAGGCGGAATCGCATATTCGAAATTGTTGTTGTCAGTTGGACAAAGTTTTTCACAACGGATTTCAATGCTGTTGGCATTGCCCCCTCCGTCTCTTCGGGACACCTCCCCCGTAAACGGGGGAGGAACAGGCTCAAGGCGTGACACGCTCTTTCTTCCCCCGCTTGCGGGGGAAGTGGCCGCGAAGCGGTCGATGGGGGTCTTTAATGTCTGAAACCCTCGCCAATCCTTCCCTCCTCTTCGACACCGCCGACTGGGATTTCGAAACGCTTCAGCATGCCCTCGACGCCATTGAGGAAATCGCCCTCAACGATCTCGGCCTTAACGTCTACCCCAATCAGATCGAGATCATTTCATCCGAACAGATGCTGGATGCCTATTCCAGCCACGGCATGCCGCTGATGTACAAGCACTGGTCGTTCGGCAAGCATTTCGCCCGCGACAAGATGATGTACCAGAAAGGGTATTCCGGTCTCGCCTATGAGATCGTGATCAACTCCAACCCCTGCATTGCCTACCTCATGGAAGAGAACACCATGACAATGCAGGCCCTCGTCATGGCCCATGCATCGTTCGGCCATAACCACTTTTTCAAGAATAATTACCTCTTTCGTCAGTGGACGGACGCTGACGGCATATTGAGCTATCTCGACTTCGCCAAGAAATATATCGCCAAATGCGAAGACGAATATGGCCTTGAGGAAGTCGAGGCGATCCTCGACGCCGCCCATGCGCTGATGGATCAGGGCGTCTTTCGGTACAATCGCCCGCCGCGTCTTTCCGAAGCGGACAGGATGGCGAAGCTCGCTCGCCGCGCCGCCCATGAGGAGCTGACCTTCAACGATATCTGGCGCACCCTGCCGAAAACCGAGGAAGACGACGAGACGGCCGAGGAGCGACAGCTTGAGGTGCGCAACATCAAGCTGCCGGAAGAGAACCTTCTTTACTTTGTTGAAAAAGCCTCGCCGATCCTGCGGCCGTGGCAGCGCGAGCTTGTCCGCATTGTGCGCAATATTGCGCAGTATTTTTATCCGCAGAAGCAGACCAAAGTGATGAACGAGGGCTGCGCCACCTTCGTGCACCACTACATTATGAACGAACTCTATAATAAGGGCCTGATCGGCGAAGGCGCGATGATGGAGTTCATGCACTCCCACTCTTCGGTGGTTTTCCAGCCGGAGTTCGACGATCCGCGCTATTCGGGCGTCAACCCTTACGCACTCGGCTTCGCCATGATGGAGGACCTCAAACGCATCTGCGAGGAGCCAACAGAGGAAGACGCCGAATGGTTCCCGGAAATCGCGGGCCACGGCGACTGGCGGGCCGTCCTGAAAGACGCCTGGGCGAACTACCGGGACGAGAGTTTTATCCTGCAATATTTATCGCCCAAGGTGATGCGCGATTTCAGGATGTTCGCCATCGCGGACGATGCTGAAGAGCCTCATGTGGAGGTCGCCGCCATCCACGATGAACGGGGGTTCCGGCGCGTGCGCGAGCGGCTTTCCGCCATGTACGATCTCGGCATGCACGATCCGAATATTCAGGTTGTCGCTGCGGACCTTGAGGGCGACCGCACGCTACAGTTGCGCCACGATGTCCATAATGGCCGTACCCTGAGCGATGAGACGAAAGATGCCGTTCTAACCCATATCGAGACGCTTTGGGGGCATGAAGTCGTGCTCTCGGATGGCGACGGTAAGGCCTGACGCACCCGCACTCGCTCTGGTTGCGCCTTTGTTGCGCCGCAATATTTACACCCTTAACTTTTCGTGAGATTATATCATCCGTGGGGTGAGAAATGTCGCCGTTTCGAAGTCGTTACGGCGCAATATTTATTCGATAACGTCGTGATATTGATCGCGCCCCGGTGAGGCGCCGCTGTCGGCGGCGTAAATTGGGAGGGGCGGAATGCCCCCGGTGAATTTGTCGCTTGCGGCGTTGCCGTCGGCGCAGATTTTTCCGGGCGGCGCTATGCGACGTATCGATCAACCGGTTCGATGTCGGTTGAGCACTGGATGGCTGACGCATAAATCATGCTGAAGTCTGTGCCGGCGCGGGATCATAAATCCCCCAAGATCTCGCGTCGGCGGCTTCAGTGCCCGTCCTTGTCGCGGCCGAAATTCGGTTCGGCGGTTTCCTGCCCTGCATCGACAATGGCGCGCCTCAGGGATCGCCCGCGGGTAAAGGCTTTTTCCAGCGCCTCGCCGTCGCCCCAGCGGATCGCGCGCTGCATCACCGCGAGTTCCTCCGAAAACCGTCCCAGCACTTCGAGCACGGCTTCGCGATTCTTCAGAAAAACATCGCGCCACATGATCGGATCGGACGCGGCGATCCGCGTAAAGTCGCGAAATCCGCCTGCGGAATATTTGACGACTTCCGCCTGCGCTACCGATTCAACATCGTCTGCGGCGCCGACCAGGGTAAACGCGATCAGGTGAGGCAGGTGGCTAGTCACGGCAAGGGCGAGATCGTGATGGGTCGCATCCATGAACTCCACATGGGCGCCGATGCGCTCCCAGAGCGTCTTCGCCTTTTCTACCGCCGCCTTATATGCGTCATCGTCACGGTCGAGCGGCGTGATGATGCACCACCGGTCGTCAAAGAGTTCAGCAAAGCCTGCATCCGGTCCCGATTGCTCCGTGCCGGCCACGGGGTGACAGGGCACGAAGGCAATATCCTCGCGTACCGTCGCGGCCGCTTCCGCGACGGCGCCTTTTACGGAGCCCACATCGATAATGAGCGCGCCGCTCGGCGCATGCTTGTCGACGGCGCTCGCAATGTCGCCAATGACGCCGACCGGCGCGGCGATGACAATCAGATCGGCGCCCGCAACGGCGCCGGCAAAGTCTTTCGCCGCTTCGTCAACAACGCCGATTTCTTTTGCGCGCTGCGCGACCGCCGGGTTTTTGTCGTAGGCGGTCAAAGATTTCACAACGCCGCTTCTGCGCATGGCCAGCGCAAGGGAGCTGCCGATGAGGCCGGGGCCGATAATCGCGGCGCGTTCAAACAAAGGGTCAGCCATTGCCAAGCCGGCTTTCCATGAGGTCGAGAAACCGCCGGTTGCCGTCCGCCGGTCCGATTGAAACGCGCAGCCATTCACCGAGTTTGTAGGCGCCCATCTCGCGCACAATGACGCCGCCCTTGCGCAAATATTCCTGCACCGCATCGGCGTCGCCGTCCGGCGTGCGAAACAGAATGAAATTGCCATAGGCGGGCGCGCATTCCACGCCAAGGCCGCCAAGGCGCTGCATCATCACGTCGCGTTCGGTGCGATTGAAATCCCGGTTCTTTTCAACGAACGCCTGATCGTCGATCGCAGCTATGCCGGCGACCTGTGCGGCCTCTCCGACATTGAACGGTCCGCGAATGCGGTTCAGGACGTCTGCGATGCTTTCGGGGCAGTAGGCCCAGCCGAGACGCAAGGCGGCGAGCCCGTAAATCTTCGAAAACGTTCGTGTCATGACGGTGTTTTCGCCTGCGTCCACAATCGCCGCGCCGGCGTCGTAATCGGCTTCTTCCATATACTCGGCGTAGGCGGCGTCGATGACGAGCAGGACGTCCTCGCGCAGATTGTCGCGCAGGCGGCGGATCTCGGCTTCGGGAAGATATGTGCCGGTCGGATTGTTGGGGTTGGCGACGAACATGACGCGTGTTCGGTCGTCAACCTGTTCGAGCATGGCGTCGACGTTGCAGGTCAGGTCCGTCTCCGGGGCGAACCGTACCTCGGCGCCGTTTCCCATCGCTGCGAGGGCGTAAACAAGAAATCCGTGATCGGACTGAACGACATTGTCGCCAACGCCCGCATAAGCCTTCGTCAGGAGCTGCAACAACTCGTCGGATCCCGCGCCGCAAACGATGCGGGCCGGGTCGAGCCCGTAGCAGCCGCCGATTTTTTTGCGCAGGGCAGTGCAGCCGCCGTCCGGATAAAGGTAAAGCTCGTCTTTGGCCTTTTCATAGGCGGCCATCGCCGCGGGGCTCGCGCCGAGCGCGGATTCGTTCGACGACAGCTTGTATATCTTTTCAGCGCCGGGGGCTTCGGAGGAGCCCGGCACATAGGGCTTGATATCGAGGATCCCGGGACGGGGGGTCGGCGCGGCCATGGCGTTGTCTTTCTCGTTAGCGCAGGAATGAACAGTCTGAGCCCGGCTATACCGTCCGGACTTGTCCGGCTTCAACCCGGCGCGTCCTTTTCCGCCGATTTCCGGCGCGCCCCGGCGGGTCGCACGGCCGCTGTGGCCGGGCGCCGCATCCGTTCGCGGGCGCTCCGTACAAGCCCGACCGGCGCCGCCACGTTTTTCTGCGCCTCGACCATGAGGACGCCGGAAAGGCCCGGCCAGACCCGGGTGCCGGCGCGCTCCCAGGCGCGGGCGCTGCGCAGCAGGAAGCGGCTTTTGGCCGGCGGAAAAAAGAGCGCCGCGTTCACCTGGGCGTCGTCGATGCTGAACATCGACTCCTCCAGCAGCCGCAGGAGATGCCGTTTGAGATAGGGTCGGCCTGCGGCGAATGGGGTCGAGTCGATAATCGACCACAGGCCGCGCCGATGGGAGACGACGATGATGATGCGGCCGTCATCGGTCAGCACACGCCAGGCCTCCCGCATCAGGCGACGCGGGTCGGGAGATTCTTCAAGTCCGTGGACAATCAGGAGCCGGTCGATCGATGCGTCGGGCAAGGGCCAGGAGCGCTCCCCCACAAGCGCCGCGGCGTTCGCGCCCGCGCCCGGCCAGCGAATGACGCCCTGTCCGGCGGGCGCCAGCGCAAGGCGGCGTTCCCCGTTCTCGAATGCGGCAAGGAAGGGATTGGCAAAACCGAAACCGGCAATGCGGCAGCCCTTTGCATCGCCCCACGCCTCCACAAGCCGCTCGCTGATCAACTCGGCGGCCGCCGCGCCGAGGGGCGTGCGGTAAAACTCATGATAGTCGAGAATATCGGTTCGCATGGGTGTCGCGGGTTTTGCGGTCAGGCAGTGCGGCCGTTATGGTGCCCGCCGCCGCAATGCGTCAATCGCGCCCGAAATGGCGTAAAGGCCGAAGACGCCGCAAAGGAATGTTGCCCGCCCATGCCGATCGATGTTCATCAGTTTCCTTGCCTCAGCGACAATTACGGCTTTCTGGTCCGCGACCGCACCGACGGCGCCGTCGCCGCCATCGATACGCCGGATGCGGACGCCATCAACGCGGCTCTGACGGAAAAGGGGTGGCGGCTGACCCATATCCTCAACACCCACTGGCATCCCGATCACGCCGGCGGCAACCTCGCGCTCAAGGAACAATGGGGATGCGCCATCGTCGGACCCGCCGGCGAAGCGTCAAAGATTCCCGGCATTGACCGGCAGGTCGGGGAAGGGGACGTGGTCGAGCTGGGCGCGACAAAAGCAACCGTGCGCGATACGCCCGGCCACACATCCGGGCATATCATTTATCATTTCGCCGAGGATGAGGCGGCCTTTGTCGGCGATACGATCTTCGCCATGGGGTGCGGGCGTCTCTTTGAGGGCACGCCAGACCAGATGTGGGCGTCCCTGTCGAAAATTGCGGCGTTGCCGCCGGCGACGAAGCTTTACTGCGCCCACGAATAT
>JANQJK010000018.1 GCA_028281665.1 Hyphococcus sp. | reverse complement strand
GCTTAGATTGTCGAGGGTATAGGTAATGGTCTGGGCCGCGCGATTGCGGAAGCTCGTGACCGCGCCGTTATTGTTGAACGTATATTGTTCGTAATCGGTCGCGGAACTCGTCCCCGCCGCGGTCTTCGACGGGAAGCGGGTTTTGAAGCGCCGGTCATAGGCGTCATATTCGTAAGTTGTCTTGTTGCCTTCCCCGTCGGTGACGGTCGCGACCTGGCCGTTGGTTGTGTAGGTGGTCTGCACCGCGTCGGCGACGGCGGATGTGAGGACGGCGGTTTTTACCCGGATCGGGCGATAAAGGGCGTCATAAATGGTCTGGGTGATGCGGTCCTGACCGTAGGAGCCCGTTGTATTGAGCGCGCAAGCGCCCAGGTTTGAGCCAAACACGCCGGGATTCATGCGGGTCGTGACACAGTTTACGAGACCGTTGTCACCCCGGTACTGGATCATTTGCACGGCGTAGGTGGTTCCGCCGGCGGCGAAGGTCGATTTTGTCGGCCGGCCGTGGGTGTCGTAGCTCACCGTTGTCGATTGCAGGGCGGAGAACGACGCCATGGACGTATTGCCGGTGGTCGTGCCGACTTCCGTGAGGTAGGGCTGGTTCTTGCTGTTATAGGTGATCCGCGTCGCGCGATATTTGAGCGACCCTGCGCCGTCCGGGTCCGGGGCGATGGTTCCCGTGACAAGGCCAACGACGTTGTAGAAGGTTTTGACCGTGTCGGCGGCGCCGGAGAGCGGGCCGTCAACGGACGTCGACCGACGCTGATGGTCGTAAGAAATCGTCGTGGTGGAGGAGACCGAGTTGTTGCCGGCCTTCGCTGTGAAGGAGGTCGGTATACGGTCGTTGGCGCCGTAAACATATTCGACCTTTGTTTCCGAGGCGCTGCCCGCGCAGGTGGATGAGGTCGTCAGCGCACAGGATGCGGCGGTGGCAAGGCGCCACGCCGAGCTGGTGTAAGTGGACTGTGACGAATAGGTGAAGGTCGTCTGCGGGCGGGCGATGCCGGCGCTCGGCGCCTTGATCGTGAGCACGCTCCCGTGAGTCGAATTGTAGGTGTAATCGGTCTGGTTGCCGAGGGCGTCCCTGGTCCATGTGGGTTTGTTACAGGTCTTGGCGTTGGTGCAGGTGGCCGGGTAGGACGCGCGGAAGGCGTAGATAAACGCCGTATCGGACTTGTTGTAGTTGCGAACCTCGGTGACGTTGCCGCGGCTGTCATAGGCGTATTTGGCGTAGTTTCCTTCCGGTGCCGTCGCTTCGAGCAGCCGGCCCGCGCTGTCATAAGTGTAGCTGGTCGTTTGATTGAGCGCGTTTTTGACCGAGGCGACGCGATTGGTGGATGTGTTGGAGGTTACGACCGTGTCGTGGCTGTCCGGCGTGGTGATGGTGGTGGTCCGCGTCGAGCCGTTGTCGGCATAGCTGTAGGTCGTTGAGAGACCGAACTGCGTGACGGACGTCACCCGGTCGGACGTATCGTAGGCGATGGTGATATTATCGGACGCATAGCCGGGGAAGCGAACGGCCGTGATCGGGTCGGAGCCGCTCCGCGTATAGGTGTAAATCCCGCCATCGGCGTCCGTGATGTTGTTGCCGGAGAACGTCAGCGACTGCCACGCGCCGGACGTGAACAAGGTCTTCGCGGTGATTTTATCGGTGGTGTACCAGTCAACGCCGCAACATGTGTTGCTCGAATACTCATATTCGAGCTTGTAGCCGAGGGTGCTCGTGATGGATGTTGTTCGAGAGGCTGTGTACTCAAGGTAGCATCCCGGATAGCCCGGCTCGCCTTTTTCAATGGCGTCGCAGTGTTCCAGGGTGTCGTATGCATAGGTGAGTTGCTCGCCGGTGGGGTAGGTCACCGTCATAACGCGCGCTTCATTGGCGTTGGTGGGAACAAGCGACGCGTGGGAGGCGTCGTAGAACGCAACGATTCCGCCCGGTGTCGTGTAGGTGAAGTCGCCGCTGCCGTCTTTAGTCAGCGTGCCGCCCTGGCCTTCGGCCGCGGAATAGGTGCTGCCCGACTTTGTCCAGACCGTCGTCTGGCCGAACAGCACTACGTAATATGTAGAACCGGACGACGCGACGCCGCCGAATGTTGAATCGATGAACTCATAGCCCCGGCTGCGCGTAACGCCCAGCGATCCCGGCCCGGACCCGATGGATATGGAGGGGTAGGGCGGATAGTAGGCGCCTGTAATGACGTCGACCCCATTGCCGTCAACCGATGAGTTCGACGGCGGCGCCGGCTCGGAGGGCTGGGCGCTGGCGGTTATTGCGCCTGCAAAAGCCGAAAATAAGACAACAGCACCCGCGCTCACGGCGCGCATAAACGCCCGGTTCATATCCGGTTCCTCCGATGGGGACGTCAGGCGCAAATCGCGCCGTCAGATCCGGTCAATGTCAGCTACGCGAAAACAAAGGCCGCGATTTAAGGCGGCGGCGGGTTCGGCGATCCGGTCGTCTTCTCTTTCGTGCGGTTATCCGCATCGTCAAACGTATATTCGGTATCCACATTGTTGTTCACCGTCCCGGACCGCTCGACTTTTATGAGCCGGCCCTGCGCGTCATAGGTATAGTCGATGGTTTCTGCGGCGCTCGCGGCGCCGGCGAGCCCTGCCGACAGGGCGCAAATCGACGCCGTCGCCATCGCATGGCGTTTTTTCATTATCGTTCTCCATGCACGTGCAAGACGCACGTTGCCTGTGCTCCGACTGCGCGTCGGAGCCGATTGAAATCGATTTTACTCAAGGCACGTGAGCTTGCGTTTCGGCGCGGCAGCCTCCGGTTTCAATTGCGCCGCGAACGCGAGGCGGACGTTTAGTCCGTGCAGACATCGTTGAATCCGCACTTCGTTTTGTCAAGTCGTGTTATTGAAAATTCACTTTTCAATACAAGCTTTTCATGTTCTATACTTTATGTGTGCAAATAGCGCGTATCTGAATAAAATTGCAAAGCGCGCTCGCAGATTGAAAATGTAACGTTGCATGCAAGGGGCGCCAAAACTGCGCGAGCTAGTTTAACAATTGAATATCATATGCAGCTTGATGGTGCGGACTGTGTGATGACTGTTATATCGAACGCACTGACCTGACATTGGAAGGAACTATAAAATGCTCTCCATCCTCGCCGCCGCCACGATGATGCAAGCGTCCTCCGCCGAACCGCCGCGCGGCGCCATGTGCGTGCAATCCACATGGGGCGAAAGCAATCAGATTTCGTTTGTCGTGCCCGCGAACCGATTCAACGAACTTTCGTCCAAAGCACAGGCCAAACGCGGGGAACTAAAGATTACGCCGTGCAAAGTCCGCTGGGATGCATCCAGGACAAAGCGGTTGTGCGATACGGTCGAGGAGTTCAGCGACGATCTCATCGTTTCCATGACCGAGGTTTACGGCATCTCCCCCGACGAAATGTGCGAGGCCGCGAAAGAGGTGGATGCATTGCAAAAGGGGTAGGCGTGGAAAAGAAGACGCTTCCGTTAGTGAGCGCGGAATCATAAAGACAATGAAGATCAACACGCTGATCGAAGCAATTAACGCCCAGAAGATTGTAAGGTTTTCGAAGGCTGTAAACGCCGCACTATGAAACAATGACAATCGCGCCTTCGCGCGCGCCTGTGTTCAAGGCGCTGATTAGCCAGGTGACGGTGAGCGACAAAGAGGTCTAAATCGAAGGCCCGAAAGCCGCCCTCATGCAACAAGCTGTGACTTACGCTGCCTCAGGCGAACTCGTAACCACTTTTGCGCAACAGTGGTGGAGCTGGACGATGCTACATCGAACCAACACCCAAGCGGCCGACTGGCCGCCGGGCGGTCAGCCCGCCCCATCGGAGACACGAGCGAAGCGAGTTGTCGTGAGATATATAAAATGGTGGAGCTGAGGGGAATCGAACCCCTGACCTCTACGTTGCGAACGTAGCGCTCTCCCAACTGAGCTACAGCCCCGGTCCGGGAATCGGTGCGGGCGTTTGTCCGCGACCATGCGCGGGCGTCGGCGCCCCGTGTCTGGGAAGCCGCGTCTTAGGGCCTTGCCGGCTGGCCTGTCAATTGGCGCGCCGGCGCGATAGGCTTTGCGCCGAACAAGGAGGACGCCATGAAACTTGCTCTCGTTCTCGCCGCGCTGGTTTCTTCTTCGAAATCGGAAATCCCGCCCGACCGGTGGGTCTGCGCCAACAATATCGAGGTCTGGTGCACGGTCGATTCCTGCGCTGCAAAGCCCGAAGACGAGACGACGCCCATGGCCATTGCAGCGCGGGCGGACGGACGCTTTTCGGTCTGCGCGTATACGGGATGCTGGGAGGGCGAGGCCCCCGTAACCAATGCCGGGGGCCGGCTGGTCTGGGCGGCCGATAGCGTGCCGTTTTCCACCAATGATGCCGCGACCGCGGATATTTCGCTGATGATCATTGCCCGAGACGGCGTCGGGTTTGTCCGGGCCGGCGCCATCGCCAGCCCGCTTTTGTGCCGCCGGCGCGCGCTTCAGCCCTGAGTCGGTTGAATATCCGCGCGGGCGCCCCTAAGTCGGCGACTGACTTTACTCAGCCTTTCGGAGCGGCCCCATGATCCCGATGCCGGTATTTCAGATCATCGACATGATCCTTGATCTCTATATCTTCGTGATCATCGCCATGGTGATCATGTCGTGGCTGATCGGCTTCAATGTCATCAACCGCCATAACCAGATTGTCGACATGATCTGGCGCACGCTTGTGGCGTTGACCGAACCGCTGCTCGGGCCCATCCGGCGCGCGCTGCCCAATATGGGCGGGCTTGACCTGTCGCCGCTCGTGCTTTTGTTCGGCATTTACTTCGTGCAGCTTATGAACCAGTGGATCGCCGTGCGCATCGGCGTGTGACGCGGCGCCAGTCACCACCGCGCCGGATCGAATCCGAAATAGAGCGTTAGCTCCTCGTAGACCTGCGGTTCTTCCGCTTTCATCGCTTGCGGCTTCTCGAAGAACGTCTCGACCGCAACGGCGAAGAACTCCGCCGGCGCGCTGGCGCCGTAGGCGTCGAACACCGCGGGCCGTCCCGTTTGGACGTTTCTGCGCAGGCGCTCATAGGACGCCTGGAACACGCGCCCCCAGCGCGCGGCGCTTTGGTCCTTGTCCAGCAGCGGCGCGCCGTCGGAAACGCCGGTGGCCTCGTCGAGCTGATGGGCGAATTCGTGGATGACGACGTTATGTCCGTCATCGTCGACAAGGGCGCCATAGGCGGCGCGATCCCAGGCGAGTACGACGGGTCCGCGCTTCCAGCTTTCGCCTGAATGCACCGATGTCTCGCCGCGCTCCACGAAGCCGTCGAACTTCTTTGCTTTCGATTTGAAGGGCGCCGGATAAACGATGACGCTTTTCAGGGTCGGAAACCAGCGATCGGGCCGATTCATGATCAAGAGGCACGCCTGCGCCGCGATGACGACGCGCGTCTCTTCCGTAACGTCGAAGCCGTCGCGGCCCACAAACGTGATCTCATCCAGAAAACGGTTGATGAGCCCGTCGAGGCGGCTGCGCAGGTAAAGGGGGATCTTTCGGTAAAGCGGAATGCGCTGGGCGATGATGGCGCGGCGGCGTTCATCCAGCGGCGCCGCCATCAGCGCGGCGCGTCGGCGTCGCCGCTTCATCACCCGCGCGGCGTAAATCAACGCGCCGCCGAGAATAATCAGTAAGAGAACCGTTCCGCCGGTCATCGCGTCACCGCTGTCCGTCCTGCTCGCATCGAGCGGCATATGAGGGGTCGGCCGGGCGCTTTCAATCAACCCCGCAGGGCTTTCCCGCAGGAGTTGAACCGGCCTGCGCGAATACCCCAATGACCGTAAATTCTTTCACGAAACCCGCATTTGGTCGATACGTATCAACGCGTCTCCACACGGCCTTATGATGAACCGGTGATGAATGTTGTTGTTTCAGCGGCCGCGCCGCGGGCGCTTCGCCTAGATATCCAGGGCGTCGCCCACAAAGGCGGCGTTTTCCTGAATGAACTGAAAGCGCGCTTCGGCCTTCTTGCCCATCAGCCGGTCGACGAGCTTGTCCGTCTCTTTCAGCTTGTCCTCGGCAATCACGACCCGGGCGAGGGTGCGCGTCTCCGGGTTCATGGTCGTCTCTTTCAACTGCGCCGGCATCATTTCGCCGAGACCCTTGAAGCGACCGACCTCAACCTTCTGGTTCGCCTTGAACTCGTCCTTGATCAGTGCGTCGCGTTCGTCTTCCGTCATGGCGTATACGGACTTGCCGCCGGCGGAGAGGCGAAAAAGCGGCGGCTGCGCCAGATAGAGCCGGCCTTCATGTATAAGATCCGGCATTTCCTGGTGAAAGAACGTGATGAGCAGCGCCGCGATGTGGGCGCCGTCGACGTCCGCGTCGGTCATGATGATGACCTTGCCGTAACGCAGTTTGTCGATCTCGAACTTGGCGCCCAGCCCGGCGCCGAGCGCCTGCGTGATGTCAGCGATTTCCTGATTTGCGAGGATTTTGTCCCGTGCGGCGCTCGCGACATTAAGGATCTTCCCGCGCAGGGGCAGGATCGCCTGGGTCGCCCGGTTGCGCGCCTGTTTGGCCGAACCGCCGGCGGAGTCGCCCTCAACGAGAAAAATCTCCGTCGTCAGACGATCCGGCGAGGAACAGTCGGCGAGCTTCCCCGGCAGGCGCAGCTTGCGTGTCGCGGACTGGCGCGAGACTTCTTTCTCCTTGCGCCGGCGCACCCGTTCGTCGGCGCGGTCGATGACCCATTCCACAAGCCGGTCGGCTTCCTTAGGGTTCGAGGCAAGCCAGTGATCGAAGGCGGGGCGCACCGCGCTTTCGACGATTTTCTGCGCTTCCGCCGTCGCCAGCTTGTCTTTCGTCTGCCCCTGAAATTCGGGGTTGCGCACAAAGACCGAGAGAAGCGCGCCCGCGGTGCCGAGCGCGTCCTCCGCCGTAATCACATTGGCTTTTTTGGCGCCGGCAAGTTCCGCGTATGCTTTAAGGCCCTTGGTCAGCGCCGCCCGAAGGCCGGCTTCGTGGGTGCCGCCTTCGGGCGTCGGCACGGTGTTGCAGTAGGAGTTGACGAAGCCGTCGGACTCCGCGCCTTTGCCGCCGAAGCCCGCTGCGCCCCAGACGACCGCCCATTCGCAGTTGCCGTGGCCGCCTTCGCCTTTCTGTTCGACCTTGCCGGTAAACATATCGGCCGTGACGGTCGGCTTGGCGCCGGTCAGCGATTTCAAATAATCCGAAAGCCCGCGTTCAAAGTGAAAGACTTCTTCGGCGGGCGTGTCGTCCTTGATGAGGTCGGCGGCGCATTTCCAGCGGATTTCAACGCCGCCAAAAAGATACGCCTTCGAACGCGCCATTTTGAAAAGGCGCGCCGGTTTGAATGTCGCTTTCTGACCGAAGATCTTGGGGTCGGGATGAAACATTACATGGGTGCCGCGCTTGTTATGCGCCGGCCCGGCTTTCTCAAGCTTGGTGCGCGGCTTGCCCTCGGCATATGCCTGGCGCCAGGCCGTGCGCGCCCGGTAAACCTCAACGATCATGTCGTCGGAAAGGGCATTCACGACCGAAACGCCCACGCCATGCAGGCCGCCGGACGTCACATACGCCTTGCCGTCGAACTTCCCGCCCGAATGCAGCGTGGTCATGATGACCTCAAGGGCCGACTTCTTTTTGAATTTCGGATGGGGGTCGACCGGGATGCCCCGGCCATTGTCGGTGACGGAAAGATACCCGTCATCATACAGCTCGACTTCGATGCGGCTGGCGTGGCCGGCGACCGCCTCGTCCATGGCGTTGTCGAGAACCTCGGCGAAAAGATGGTGCAGGGCCTTCTCGTCGGTGCCGCCAATATACATGCCCGGGCGCTTGCGCACCGGCTCAAGGCCCTCAAGAACCTCGATATCCTTCGCCGAATAGTCGCCGAAAAGGTCGGCGTCGTTCTTTTTTCTCGCTGCGTTTCTGGCCATTCTACTGCACTGTCTACCGGAAGCTGGGCCGCTCCCATACGCCGAATCGATTCGATGCGCTATGTTGGTCCGAACCGCCTGTGGAAACTTTGATCGCTCATGCTGGAATCATCCCTGACCCTGCCCAGCGGGCAGAAGCTCAAAAACCGGATTGCCAAGGCGGCGATGACCGAGGGGCTCTCCGATGCGGAAAACCGGGCGACGGTCCGGCTGGAGACGCTATACCGGCGTTGGGGCGCGGGCGGGGCCGGGCTCCTCATTTCCGGCAACATCATGGTGGACCGGCGCTATCTGGAGCGGCCGGGGAATGTCGTCTTTGACGGTCCGCAGTCGGACGATCAGATCGCGCGGCTGCGGGCGTGGACAGGGGCGGCGCGGGAAGGCGGCGCGAATATCTGGGCGCAGCTTTCTCATGCCGGCCGACAGACGCCGAAAATCATCAACGCCGAACCCGTGGCGCCGTCGGCCGTGCCGATCGATCTTCCGGGCGGACAGTTCGCGCCGCCGCGCGCGCTGGCGGTCCATGAAATTGAAGATATCGTTGCGCGCTTCGCAAACGCCGCCAGCATCGCCAAGCAGGCGGGGTTCACCGGTGTCCAGGTGCACAGCGCGCACGGCTATCTCGTGTCGGAGTTTTTAAATCCGCGCGCGAATACCCGCGACGACGAGTGGGGCGGTTCCCTTGAGAACCGGGCGCGACTGCTTTTGCGTATTGTTGAGGCGGTGCGCGCGCAGGTGGGGTCCGGTTTTACGGTTTCGGTAAAACTCAACTCCTCCGATTTCCAGAAAGGCGGCTTCGCGCCGGGGGAATCGATACAGGTCGCCCGGTGGCTGGAGGGCGCCGGCGTCGACCTGATCGAGGTTTCCGGCGGGTCTTACGAGCAGCCCGCGATGATGGATATGGACGGGATGGAAGCGCGTTACGAGGAGGAAAAACGCGAATCGACGCGGGCGCGCGAAGCTTATTTTCTTGTCTATGCGGAGGAAATGCGCGCCGCCGTCAAAACGCCGTTGATGGTCACCGGCGGATTTCGCACGCGGGCCGGCATGGAAGCGGCGCTGGCCTCCGGCGCCTGCGACGTCATCGGCATGGCGCGTCCGCTATGCGTCGATCCGAATATTCCGGCGAAACTGTTGACCGGCGCGGCTGACACTGCGCCGTCCTATGAGAAGTCACTGCGGGTCGGCCCCGGCGTGTTGGGGCCGGCGTCAAGCGTCGATATGCTTCGTGCACTGAACGGGTTCGCGAATATGGCGTTTTTCTACCGGAATCTGTTCCGCCTTGCTGACGGCAAGGAGGCGAAAGAAACAATGGCGCTGCTGCCGGCGTTTATCGGGCATCAGCGCCATGAACGAAAGGCGGCGAGGGCGCTTAAGCGCGCCTAGGCGATCCAGCCTCTCCCTTTCGCCATGTTCGCGAACCAGACCAGTGCGCAAGCGATAACCGTCACGAGCACCGGCATCATATAGGCGTGCTGGACGCCGTAAACGGAAACCGCGTCCGTCATGAACAGCCAGTAGGTAAATTGAACGATCACGCCGAGCAACGACGCGACGAAGAGCGTCATCGTGAGGCTTTTCCTGAGCAGCAGAAAGAGGCACCCAAAAACGCCGCCAAAGACGCCGATTGCAAAGGCGATAGTCGACCAGGCCGGCGTATTGTTGAAGAGCGCTTGCTCTGCTTCGGACATCGCTGCAATCGCCTCTGGCGTCATGGTGATGAGGCCGATGAACGATATGACGCCCACGATGTTCCACAGCAGCGCCATTGCGGCGACGATCCAGAACCACAGCGGCGGCCTGGTTGTTGTTTCTGACATTTGTTTCCCTCCAGTTTATGATTGTTCGTATGCGGTTTTCAGCCAGGTTTTGACATTTTTGTCGACATCGCCGGGTTTCTTCGCCAGCGTTACCCATTGCTCCAGCGTCTTGCCGGTCTTTTCTTTCATGTTGGCGATCATTGCCGCCGCCATTTCCTCCGGTGATCTTGCCACAGGGTTCCTCCCGTTTATTCGGCCTTATCAAAGGGCCAGTTGTCGACGCTCATGGATTTCGGCGTAATCGGCGCCATCAGCGAGAACATCAGGAGCATCATGCGTGCGCCAAAGGTGACCTTGCCCGTTTCCACATACGCCTTGAAATTCTCGACAATGAATTTCGCGCCGTCCGCCATGGACTTTTCGCTTCTTGTGCCCGCCAGAATGTTTTCCGTGATCAGGCAAAATTCCGTTGCGCCGTCTTTTTCCTTCAGCGTGTATGTCACTTTCGACGCCGGGTCGGGCAGGTTGGTCAGGCGAAACGTTGTGACGAGTTTGTTGGGCGGATCCATTTCGAGAACGCGCCCGATGACGGGGACGGCCTTGCCGTTATTTGCGGAGACGCGATACGGATTGCCCGGTGAAAAATCCGGCGTGTCCCAGCTTCCGTTCCAGAAGAAAGGCCGCGGTTTGGTTTGATTGACGAGCTCCGACCACACCGTGTCGATCGGCGCCTCGATCACTACGCGGTAAACCTGTTTTTCAACGTATGTCTTGTCGTTCATTTCTTGCGTCCCCGGTTTTTGTTGGCAGCGCTTGCTGCGCCTTCTGCATCGCGGGCTTCTGCGAGATATTTGATGCGCGTCATTTGCCCGGCCCAATATGCGCTGTATTCCGTCGTCCAGCGGTCGTGGATCATCTGGATCGGCGCGGCGTTGAAATAGAGCCGCCTCGTGCGTCCGTCTTTTTCGGAGACAACAAGGCCCGCCTCTTCCAGAACTGCGAGATGTTTCATGACTGCGATACGGCTCACATCGAATTCGCCCGCAAGCGCGCCGACGCCGATGCCCGGTTCCTCCTTGACGATATCGAGCATGCGGCGCCGGCTTTCATGGGCGAGCGCCTGAAAAACGGCGTCCATATCGCGGTCGTTTAACATGTAACGTATAGGTTACATATAAATCCGGCGACGTCAAGCAAGTTCACGTGTGATAGGGCTGGACGCCTGCCGAGATTGACAACGGGGGGGCCGGCGCCAGCGTCCCACGCCATGATTGGCGAGGCCGAACCGATTGAGACGGTGTTGCGCGGCGGCGCTGGGCAGTTTGTCGAAAGAATTGCTTCGCTGGCGTTGTTTGCCGTCTGAACGAAAACGGCCGGGCGCGCGTTTTGCGGCCCGGCCGTTCCCAACTGCAGCAGGCGTAGTATTAGGCGGAATAGTACATAGAAAACTCAACCGGATGCGGCGTCATTTCGAAACGCTGCACTTCTTCCATTTTCAGATCGATATAGGCGTCGATCTGGTCGTCGTTGAAGACATTGCCTTTCTTCAGGAACTCGCGGTCGTGATCGAGCGCCGTCAACGCGTCGCGCAACGAGGCGCAAACGGTCGGGATGTCTTTGAGTTCTTCCGGCGGCAGGTCGTAGAGGTCCTTGTCCATCGGATCGCCCGGATCGATTTTGTTTTCGATGCCGTCGAGGCCTGCCATGAGAAGGGCGGAGAAGGTGAGGTACGGGTTGCCGGCCGCGTCCGGGAAGCGCGTTTCAAGACGCTTGCCTTTCGGCGAGGCCACCCAGGGAATGCGCACCGACGCCGACCGGTTGCGCGCAGAATAAGCGAGCAACACCGGCGCCTCGAAGCCCGGCACAAGGCGTTTGTAGCTGTTTGTGGTGGCGTTGGAGAACGCGTTGATCGCGCGGGCGTGTTTGATGATCCCGCCTATATAATGCAGGCAGGTTTCCGAAAGATCCGCATAGCGATCGCCGGCGAACAGCGGCTGTCCGTTGCTCCAGATCGACTGGTGCACGTGCATGCCCGAACCATTGTCGTTGAAGATCGGTTTCGGCATGAAGGTCGCGGTTTTTCCGTATCCTGCCGCGACCTGATGGACGATGTATTTATAGATCTGGAGCCGGTCGGCCATGGTCGTCAGCGTTGAAAACTTCATGCCGAGTTCGTGTTGGGACGGCGCGACTTCATGGTGATGTTTTTCCGGCTCGATGCCCATTTCCGTCATCACGGTCAGCATTTCAGACCGCATGTCCTGACTGCTGTCTACAGGCGGCACGGGAAAGTACCCGCCCTTCGGGCCGGGCCGGTGGCCGAGGTTGCCCGCATCATAGTCTGTCGACGAATTGTAGGGGCCTTCGACAGAGTCGATTGCAACGCCGATATTGTTCTGCTCGGACGACCATCGAATATCGTCGAAAACGAAAAACTCCGCTTCCGGACCAAAAAACGCGTTGTCGCCGACGCCGGAAGATTTGAGATAGGCTTCGGCGGCCTTCGCGGTGGTGCGCGGGTCGCGTGCGTAGGGCTGCCCCGTGGACGGCTCCAGGATATCGCAGAAGATCGTCAGCGTCGGTTGGGCGAAGAAGGGATCCATCACCGCGGTCGCGGGATCCGGCATCAACACCATGTCGGACTCATTGATCGCTTTCCAGCCCGCGATCGACGAGCCGTCAAACATCGAGCCGTCGGCGAAGAAGTCGGCGTCGACAAGGGACTGGTCAAACGTAACGTGTTGCCATTTCCCCTTCGGATCGGTGAAACGAAGATCAACGTATTTGATGTTTTCGTCTTTGATCCGCTTCAATACAGCGTCAGCGCTCATTTTATCCTTCGCTCCTTGTTTGTGCCGTCTTATGAACCGGCCTAAACCGATATGCGGCGCGCGTGCCCGTTAATAATTGCGTCATAAGCCTTTGGCCTGACAAGCGTATTATTGCACCGCAGCATCGCAATCGCAAACTTCGCATTAAAAAAACAAGAATAAGACATTTTATGCTGCACAAGGTAAAAAACGCGCGACAAATCGCTACGAGGGCATGGCCTCGAGTCGCGCCTGCGAAGCGCCGCCGTGAGGCGGCCCGGGGCGGCTGGCAATGAAAATCTGGACGCTCACCGACGGCAAAATCGGCGATCGGGTTCAATGCGTTGGCGTCGCGTCGGCGCTTGGCGGCGAGCTTGTCGAAAAGACCGTGGCGCCGCGCGGGCCTTTTCAGTGGCTCGGGCCGGCGGGCCCCATCGACCCTCGCGATGCGCCGGGCGGCCCGGCGAGCCCCATTGCGCCGCCGTATCCCGACATCCTTATCGCCTCGGGGCGGCGCGCGATTCCCTATGCCCGCGTCGTCAAGCGCGAGAGCAACGGCAAGACACTTGTCGTTTTGCTCAAAGACCCGCGCATCAAGGCGCGGTTCGCGGACCTGATCTGGGCGCCGCTCCATGATCGGCGAGAGGGTGGGAACGTTTTCGCCACGCTGACCTCGCCGCACGGGCTGGCGAATAAGATCGCTGCATCGGCCGTGAGCGCCGGCGTGCAAATCGGTGCCCTCCCAAAACCGATACTGGGCGTCGTGCTGGGCGGACCGAGCGGCGGCGCGCAATACGACAGCGCTGCAGCGGCGGACCTTGCAAAACGGCTGCGCGTCGCCGCTGCGTCATACGCATCGCTCGCCGTCACGCCGTCCCGGCGCACGCCGGACGCGTTTGTCGACATATTGCGGCAAAGCCTCGATATGCCTGGAATCTTCATATGGACGGGCGACGGAGAAAATCCCTATACGGATATTCTGGGCAACGCGGAGACGCTGATTGCCGCAGCGGATTCCCACAACATGATGAGCGAGGCGGCCGCCACGCGAGCCGGCCTGTATGCCTGGCGTCCGGCGGGACTTGCGCGAAAGCTCGACTGGTTTGTGACGGCGCTTGAAAGGGCCGGGCGCGTTCGGCCGTTTGACGACAAGGCGGCGGCGTTCAAGGCGGCGCCGATCGACGCAACCGCCGAGATCGCCGCCGAAATCCGGAAGCGTTATGGCGAGCGCTAGAGGCGCACCGGGTCTTGAGGGAAACAGAGCTGTTCGCGGTCGCGCCAGTCGTGGGTCACATAGTTGATGATCAGCGATTTGCGCACGCCCACGATAGGCCGGTTCTCGAACCCGTGATAGGTGGCGTCGCCCGGCACGAAGACAAGCGCAAGGTTCTGTTCGAAGGGCGTGCGCTTCGCGTGGCTCTTGTCGGCGTTGTAAATGTCCGTCCCGCAATCCTGCTGCCCCGCTTCGTCGGAGATGTAGTGCAGGATTGTCAGCCGTTTCACGCCGAGATCAGTATGCGGCTGCAACCAGAACCCGCTGACGTCCACCGCGTATTCGATGCGCAAAAACGTGTCGTCGAGATCGGCGCCGGAAAACGCCGCCAGCGCACCGGCGAGTTCGGCGGACTGATACGCTGCCGCCGTCGCCGCCATCGCGGGCGTGCGTGCATTGTTCGTCGCGTCGAAATAGTGGCGCTGGTCGTTATGCAGCTCGCGCTTGCCGGAGACGCCGCCGAGATCGGGCGCCGAAAATTCAACGCCAACGAGAGCGTCTATCAATGATTGTGGCGTCAGATAGCGCAGGATCCAGTGTCGGTATGGCTCGTCGAACTGTTCACAATTCGCCATTGCGCTTTTGGCGGATGCGATGACCGCTGCAACGACGTTTTCGGTCGCGGGCGACGCCGCGCTCACAAGGCCGCGCCGCCGGTTTCGCCGGTCCGAATTCGAATAGCGTCGTCCACTGGAGACACGAAAATTTTTCCGTCGCCGATGCGACCTGAATGAGCCGCGTCTTTAATCGCCGTCACGACCCGTTCGACGATATCGTCCTCGACAACCAGTTCGATCTTGAGCTTTGGCAGAAAGTCGACGACGTATTCCGCGCCGCGATAAAGCTCCGTATGTCCTTTCTGGCGGCCGAAGCCGCGGACATCGGACACGGTCATGCCTTGAAGGCCCGCATCCTGAAGCGCTTCCTTCACGTCGTCGAGCTTGAACGGCTTTATGATGGCTTCAATTTTCTTCATCGCGCTTCGCCTCGTGACTTCGCCGCGACCGGCGTTACTGATAGGAAAGAGCGCGAGGCGGAAGAGGTGTCAACTGTGGCGAACGTCGTTTTACTGAGCGCCGATCAGATATGCGCGGCGGAAGCCGCAGCAATGAAGGCCGGCGTTGCGTCCGCGGCGCTCATGGAAACCGCCGGCGACGCCGTTGCGCAAGTTGCGATGAAGGGCTGGTCGAAACGCCCGGTCGCGGTCGTCTGCGGTCCCGGCAATAACGGCGGCGACGGATTTGTAGCGGCGCGACGGCTTGCGGAGACCGGCTGGCCGGTGAGGGTGCTTCTTCTCGGCGAGCGCGCTGCGCTCAAGGGCGATGCGAAGTTGATGGCCGATCTCTATGACGGCGAGATCTCTGTGTTTGTGGCTGCGGCGCTCGGCGATGCGGGACTGATCATCGACGCCATTTTCGGGACGGGTCTTGCCCGGCCCGTGGATGGCGCCGCGCTTACCGCGATTGACGCGATGAATGCGAGCCCGGCGCCGGTGCTCGCCGTTGATTTGCCCTCCGGCGTTCATGCCGATAACGGCGCCGCCATGGGGCGCGCGGTCAACGCCGCGCGCACCGTAACGTTCTTTTCAAAGAAACCGGGCCACGTTCTTTTTCCCGGCCGCGCCTGTTGCGGCGCCGTTGATGTGGCGGATATCGGGATTGCGCCGACGGCGCTGGCGGGAATTCGTCTCGATACGTTTGAAAACCAGCCTGCGCTGTGGGGCGGCGCGCTCGCGCGGCCGAACTGGCGCACCCACAAATACCATCGCGGTCATGTCTTCGTGGCGTCGGGCGGTTCGCACAATACGGGCGCCGCCCGGCTTGCCGCAGCAGCCGCGCAGCGCATCGGCGCCGGTCTTGTCACTGTGCTGTGCCCTGAGAAAGCAGCGGACACCAATGCGGCGCATCTGACATCGATCATGTTGCGCGTTGCTGAAAGCGCCGACGACATCGGGCGCGCGCTCGCCGACAAGTCGCAATACGCCCGCGTCGCCGTTATCGGGCCGGCGGCGGGCGTCGGCGCGGAGACGAAAGCGAAAACCGTCGCCGCCCTGCGGGAGAGCACCGCGGCTATCGTCGACGCCGACGCGTTGACGAGTTTCGAGGGCGACCAGCCGGCATTGTTCGATGCGCTCCGGCCGGAGGATGTGATTACGCCCCATGAAGGTGAGTTCGTACGTCTGTTCGGCGACGTCTCGGCATCGACCCGCATCGAAGCGGCGCGGGCGGCGGCGAGTAAGGCGGGCTGCGTTTGCGTCTTGAAGGGCGCGGACACCATCATCGCCGCGCCTGACGGGCGCGCCGCCATCACCGTCAACGCGCCGCCGGAGCTCGCGACGGCGGGGTCGGGCGACGTGCTCGCAGGTCTCATTGCGGGGATGGCAGCAAATGGCGCGCCCGGGTTCGAGGCGGCGGCGGCCGGGGCGTGGTTCCACGGCGCGGCCGCGCTTGCGGTCGGTCCGGGCTTGATCGCCGATGATCTGCCAAACGCCGTTCCGGCAGTCCTCCGGTCCTTGCTGACGCCGCCCGCTGGCGGACCGTCCGAGGAATCGGGCCAATGAAAATACGCCGCGCCGCAGGCGATGACGCCGGCGGCATCAACGCCGTCTACAACCCGTTCATTCTCGACAGTCCGGCGACCTTCGAGACCGAACCGATCAGCGAGGCGGGCCGCCGGGACTGGCTTGATCGGCTGTCGCGCGACCCCCGCCATCCGGTGTTTGTCGCCGAAGGGGAGGGCGGCGAGATCTGCGGATTCGCAAACGCCGCGCCCTTCGATCCGCGTCCGGCCTACTGCACCTCCGTCAAAACCAGCGTTTTCATTGCGCCGAATTGCGTCGACCAGGGCGTCGGGCGACGCCTTTACCGTGCGCTGTTTGAGGCCCTTGCGGGCGCCGATGTGCACCGGGCCTATGCGCTGGTCGTGACCCCCAATCCGGCTTCCGCCGCGCTGCACAAGGCCTTCGGCTTTACCCATATCTCGACCCTTGACGAGGTGGGCCGGAAATTCGGGCGCTATCACAGCGTCATGTGGTTCGAGAAGCGGTTCTAGAATACTCGACACCGGCGAATTCCCTGCTATAGAAGCCCGCTTTCAAGGGGTCGGGCGCGCGCCGAGCGCGACTTCCTTTCGCTATTTTTGCCGGCCGGCCATGCGGATGTGGCGGAACTGGTAGACGCGCTGGATTTAGGTTCCAGTGGGGCAACCCGTGGAGGTTCGAGTCCTCTCATCCGCACCACCCGTCTGACGCCTTCATTAGAGTAGGGGTGGCGGTCGGGAGAAGTTGGCGCCGCCGTTTTTAAAGCGACGGCTGCGCCGACCGGACAAATGGCAAAAAAACAATCGCGCCGGCGACGGCCGGAACAGGTGAGACGAATAAAATGGAAGTCACGGAAAAAAGCGCTGAAGGTCTCGATCGCCGTTTTCAGGTCAAAGTCCCGGCGTCGGAGCTGAACGACAAGCTCTCGGCGAAGCTTGCCGAGATCAAGGGCCAAGTGCACCTGAAAGGGTTCCGCAAGGGCAAGGCGCCGGTTTCTTATCTGAAAAAACTCTACGGCAAGGGCGTGATGTCCGAGATCGTTCAGGAACTGGTCAACGAAGCGACCGAGAAAGCGTTTTCCGATCGCGACCTACAGCCGGCGTCGCAGCCGTATCCTCATTTTCATTCGGATATGGACAAGGTCATGGCCGGCGAGGCGGACCTTGAATACGACGTCCATGCGGAAATCCTGCCTGATTTCGAGCCGGCTGACGTGGCGGGCCTGAAGCTTGTTAAGCCCGTCGCCGAGGTCCCGAAGAAAGACATCGACGAAACGCTCCAGCGCATCGCCGATCAGCAGACGACATACGCGGCGAAAGCGGAAACGGCGAAAGCCAAGGAAAAAGATCAGCTTGTGATCGACTTTGTGGGCAAGATCGACGGTGAGCCGTTTGACGGCGGCAAAGGCGACGGCTTTGAGCTCGTATTGGGCGCAGGTCAGTTCATTCCGGGCTTTGAAGATCAGCTGGTTGGCGCCAAAACCGGAGACGACGTCGAGGTCAAGGTGACGTTTCCCGAGGAGTACCACGCAAAAGATCTCGCGGGCAAAGAGGCCGTATTTGACGTTGCCGTAAACGAAGTGCGCGGTCCCGAAGCGGTCGCGATCGACGACGAACTCGCCAAGAAAGTCGGCCTTGAGTCCCTCGACGAACTAACGACCCGCGTCACGGAACAGATCGAGACCGATTACAAACAGCGCAGTCGCGGACACGTTAAGCGCGCGCTCCTCGATAAGCTCGATGAAGCCCACGATTTCGAATTGCCGAACGGGATGGTCAACGCCGAGTTCGAACAGATCTGGCAGCAGGTTCAGTCGGCCGAACTCGACGAGGAAGACAAGGACAAATCCGAGGACGAGTTGAAGGCGGAGTACAAGAAAATTGCCGAGCGGCGCGTTCGTCTCGGGCTCGTCCTCGCGGAAATCGGCAAACGCGCTGAGGTGACGGTGCCGAACGAGGATATCCAGCGCCAGTTGATCAACACGGCGCGGTCCTATCCGGGGCAGGAAAAGGAGGTTCTGGAGTTCTATCAGAAGAACCCCGCGGCGATGCAGCAGCTGCGGGCGCCGCTGTTTGAAGAAAAAGTTGTCGACTATATCCTTGAGCGCGCTGAAGTGACGGAACAGAAGGTCTCCAAAGAGAAGCTCATGGAGGACCCCGACGGGGACGACTTGACCGCTTAGCCTGACGCCCCGCGGCGGAGAAGCGCCCCTTCGCGGGTCCCGCCGGACCGGTCGACGTCCCGGAATGGGCCGCGACGATAAACGGCTTGCCTTTTCAAGAGAATAACTCTCGCTTAATGCCGAAAGGATAGGCTTTCGGCTGAGGGGTGGCGTCTTTCGATTCAGCCCCCATGTTAAGGAACGACGTTAACGAATTCCGCGCATCAGGCGCGCCCGCCGAACTGGCCCCCAGCGCCCAACCCATGCGCGCTGAGAGGGCGCTGCAAAAGAGGACGACATGAAGGATCCGCAGGACGTATATATGAACACGCTCGTGCCGATGGTGGTCGAGCAATCAAGCCGCGGAGAGCGCGCCTACGACATTTACTCCCGCCTCTTGAAAGAGCGGATTATCTTCCTGTCCGGGCCGGTTAATGACGCCGTTTCGACCCTGATCGTGGCGCAGCTCCTGTTTCTGGAAGCGGACAATCCCAAGAAAGAGATCGCTTTTTACATTAACTCGCCGGGGGGCGTCGTAACCTCCGGTCTCGCGATTTACGACACCATGCGGTACATCCGGCCATCCGTCTCGACAATGTGCGTCGGCATGGCCGCGTCCATGGGCTCGCTCCTGTTGGCGGCCGGTGAAAAGGACATGCGGTTTTCCCTGCCAAACTCGCGCATCATGGTGCACCAGCCCTCAGGCGGGTTTCAGGGCCAGGCGTCCGATATTGAGCGACACGCCCAGGACATCATCAAGCTGAAGCGGCGTCTCAACGAAATCTACGTGGAGCATACCGGCCAGTCCTATGAAACTATTGAGAAAACCCTCGACCGCGACCATTTCATGGCGCCCGAGGAGGCGGTTGAATTCGGGCTGATCGACAAGATTTTGGAAAACCGGACAATCCCGGAGGAAAACGACGCCTGATATTAACGCGAGGACGTTAATACTGAAGGGAAATGGTTTCTTGATTGATCGGCCCGGATTATGGTCGAATGTGGCGCAGGATAAGGCGTCTGGCGCAAAAAGTGCAGCAAACCGGCTGGAGCAGGCGACGCCGTCGATTTCGGGTCGTCGATTACGACGGGGCTGATAAGGAGTTCGAGAGCGAGTGAGCAAGATCGGCGGAAAAACCGGGAGCGGCGACGGGAAGAATACCCTGTACTGCTCATTCTGCGGCAAGAGCCAGCATGAAGTGCGCAAACTGATTGCCGGCCCGACGGTGTTCATCTGCGATGAATGCGTTGAGCTGTGCATGGACATTATCCGCGAGGAGTCGAAATCCTCGCTGGTGAAATCGGGCGACGGCGTGCCGAGCCCGCAACAGATTCACAAGGTGCTCGACGACTATGTGATTGGCCAGGCGCAGGCCAAGCGCGTGCTCGCGGTTGCCGTCCACAATCATTACAAGCGCCTCAATCACTCCGCGAAAAACAACGACGTGGAGCTCGCTAAATCCAACATCCTGCTGATCGGCCCGACCGGGTCCGGTAAAACGCTGCTGGCGCAGACGCTGGCGCGCATTCTCGACGTGCCGTTCACCATGGCCGACGCCACGACCCTCACCGAAGCGGGGTATGTAGGCGAGGATGTTGAAAACATTATTCTGAAGCTTCTTCAGTCTGCGGACTACAATGTCGAGCGGGCCCAGCGCGGCATCGTCTATATCGACGAAGTGGACAAGATCAGCCGCAAATCCGACAACCCTTCGATCACCCGCGACGTATCGGGCGAGGGTGTCCAGCAGGCGCTGCTGAAGATCATGGAAGGCACGGTCGCGTCGGTTCCGCCTCAGGGCGGCCGCAAGCATCCGCAGCAGGAATTCCTTCAGGTCGATACGACCAACATCCTGTTCATTGTCGGCGGCGCGTTCGCCGGGCTTGAAAAAGTCATCAACCAGCGCGGCGCAGGGTCGTCTATCGGGTTCGGCGCCGACGTCAAGACGCCGGACGACCGGCGCATCGGCGCGATCCTTCAGGAAGTGGAGCCGGAAGACCTGTTGAAGTTTGGTCTTATTCCGGAATTTGTCGGCCGTCTGCCGGTGATCGCAACGCTGGAAGATCTAGACGAAGCGGCGCTTATCCAGATCCTGACGACGCCGAAAAATGCGCTCGTTAAACAGTATCAGCGCCTTTTCGAGATGGAAGACGTCAAGCTCACCTTTACCGACGACGCCAAGTCCGCGATTGCCCGCAAGGCGATTGCGCGCAAGACCGGCGCCCGGGGACTGCGGTCCATCATGGAGGGCATCCTCCTCGATTCAATGTTTGAGCTGCCGACCCTTGAGGGCGTTGTTGAAGTCGTCGTCAATGGCGAAGTTGTCGAGGGCAACGCGACGCCGCTCTACATTTACGCGGACCGGAAGAAAGACAAGGTCGAGGCTGACGCAAGCGCCTAGGGCTTTGCATTTCAAGGGCCTATGGCGCGCCTTGAAATGATCGAACGGAACGCCACATAGCTTCAGCGAGCGCCGCCGCACCAGGCGGCGTTTCGCGTCTTGTAACAAGGTCGGTGCGGGGAAAACACGCCGTTGCGGCCTTTTGCGAACCGCCGCCAAATGGGGCGGAATTGTCTTTGTTTTGCGCGGCCCGGCGCTGAGTGATCGGGTCTGGCCCGCCAAGGAGCACGTAATGAGTGAAAACGTAATTTATCCGGTTCTGCCTTTGCGCGACATTGTCGTGTTTCCGGGCATGATCGTGCCGCTGTTTGTCGGGCGAGAAAAATCCGTAAATGCGCTTGAGAACGTTATGCAGAATGACAAGAAAATTCTGCTCGTCGCGCAGAAGGACGCCGGCGATGATGATCCGTCAACGGATGAGATCTTCGAAGTAGGCGTTATCGCGTCCGTATTGCAGTTGCTGAAACTGCCTGACGGCACTGTGAAAGTTCTTGTTGAAGGCGAGTCCCGCGCCAAGGTTGCGGAATACACCAAGAGCGATGAATTTTTCGAGGCGGAAGCAACGTTGATCGAGGAAAGCGGCGAGAGCGAGGCGGAGAATGAGGCGCTTGCCCGCTCAGTCGTCAGCCAGTTCGAATCTTATGTGAAGCTCAACAAGCGCGTTCCGCCGGAGGTCATCGTTTCCGTTGGTCAGATCGAAGATTATGCGAAGCTGGCGGACACGGTTGCATCGCACCTGAATATTAAAATCTCCGAAAAGCAGGAGCTTCTGGAGCTTACCGATATCGGTAAGCGCCTCGAAAAAGTCTACGCGCTGATGGAGGGCGAAATGAGCGTCCTTCAGGTCGAGAAGAAAATCCGCAACCGCGTCAAACGTCAAATGGAGAAGACGCAGCGGGAGTATTATCTCAACGAACAGATGAAGGCGATCCAGAAGGAGCTTGGCGAGGGCGACGACGGTCGCGACGAGCTTTCCGAACTCGAAGAGAAAATTGCCAAGGCGAAACTGTCGAAAGAGGCGAAGACAAAGGCCGAAAGCGAGTTCAAGAAACTTCGTCAGATGTCGCCAATGTCCGCTGAATCAACGGTCGTGCGCAATTATCTCGACTGGCTGACGTCAATTCCGTGGAAGGACCGCTCCAAGGTTAAATCCGATCTGAAAAAGGCCGAGCAGGTTCTCGATGCGGATCATTACGGGCTTGAAAAAGTCAAAGAGCGCATCATTGAATATCTCGCTGTTCAGAAACGGATGAACAAGCTCAAGGGTCCGATCCTGTGCCTCGTCGGACCGCCCGGCGTCGGTAAGACGTCGCTCGGCAAATCGATCGCCAATGCAACGGGACGCGAGTTCGTCCGCGTGTCGCTGGGCGGCGTGCGCGACGAGGCGGAAATCCGCGGCCACCGGCGCACCTATATCGGGTCCATGCCGGGCAAGATCATCCAGTCCATGAAGAAGGCGAAGAAATCGAACCCGCTCTTCCTGCTCGACGAGATCGACAAGATGGGTCACGATTTCCGCGGCGACCCGGCTTCGGCGCTTCTTGAA
This sequence comes from Hyphococcus sp., assembly GCA_028281665.1. Taxonomy (GTDB): domain Bacteria; phylum Pseudomonadota; class Alphaproteobacteria; order Caulobacterales; family Parvularculaceae; genus Hyphococcus. The sequence continues at coordinate 1,292 of JANQJK010000018.1, read as the reverse complement.
GTGCTCGATCCGGAGCAGAATTCGACATTCCAGGACCACTATCTGGAAGTCGATTACGATCTGTCTGACGTCATGTTCATCACGACGGCCAACAGTCTCAACATGCCGCAACCCCTGCTTGACCGGATGGAGATCATCCGTATTCCGGGGTACACGGAGGATGAAAAGGTTGAGATCGCCCGGCGTCATCTGATCCCGAAAACGCTGGAAAATCACGGGCTGAACGAGGACGAATTCGTCGTCGACGAGGACGGGCTTTTAACGCTTATCCGCCGCTACACTCGTGAAGCGGGCGTTCGTAACCTTGAGCGTGAGATTGCGCGCCTCGCACGCAAGGCGGTGCGCAAGCTTGAAACTGAAGGCGCCGATAAGATTACCGTCACCGCCGACAATCTCGATGAATTCGCCGGCGTGCCGAAATTCCGGTATGGCGAAATCGACGGAGACGACGCTGTCGGCGTTGTCACGGGGTTAGCCTGGACTTCGGTGGGCGGCGATATCCTGACGATCGAGGCAGTCAAAATGCCGGGCAAGGGCCGTATGACCCCGACCGGCAACCTGAAGGACGTCATGAAGGAGTCTGTCTCCGCGGCGTCCTCCTACGTGCGTGCGCGCGCAACGGAGTTTGGCGTTGAGCCGCCGCTGTTTGAAAAAACGGACATTCATATTCACGTGCCGGAAGGCGCGACTCCGAAGGACGGCCCGTCGGCCGGCGTCGCCATGGCGACGGCAATCGTTTCCGTGCTGACCGGCGTGCCGGTTCACAAGGACATCGCCATGACGGGCGAAATCTCGCTTCGCGGCCGGGTGCTCGCCATTGGCGGCCTTAAGGAAAAACTGCTGGCGGCGTTGCGGGCCGGCATCAAGACGGTGCTTATTCCGGAAGAAAACGAGAAGGATCTCGCCGATATTCCGGACAACGTTAAGGACGCGCTGAAGATTATTCCGGTGACGACCGTGGATGAGGTGCTTTCTCACGCCCTGACGCAAAAGCTGACGCCGATTGAGTGGACGGAGCCGGTGGCCGCGCCGGGCGACAACGCCGAAGGCGACGAGCCGGTTGTGACGCACTAGCAGGCTGCTGAAAAAGTCGCTCGTTTAATTGCGCGAAGCATGATTCCATGAGGCATTTCATGGAGGCGCGTCATGCGTGGCGACGATCAGCAGAACGGCCAGCTCTTTTCTTATGTGAACATTGAAGAGCGCGTTTCGGCGGATCATCCGCTGCGTGCGATCAAGGGACTGGTCAATGAAGCGCTTGCGACGCTTGATGGTGAGTTCGCAGCGATCTA
>JANQJK010000014.1 GCA_028281665.1 Hyphococcus sp. | reverse complement strand
TGACACTCTTGAGTTGTCGAAAAGGCGACCCACAAAGCCATTTGCAACGACCAACCGTAACATGTTCACGCCATAGTCGTCTTCAACCGCCTTCAGATCGCGACGAATCGTCTTCATTTCTTGTTCCATTTTTGAATATTGCTCTTCGGAAACTCCTCTGACCGCCTTCTTCTCATTGGGGTCAGCCATTTGAGGTTTTGGCGTGGCAATTAAAAGCGCTTTTGCGTAGGAGGCAGAATAATTGTTCGTGGCGACCATCAGTTCGGCAACTTCAATCTGTCGGATTGGCTTCATGCGCTTAAGAATTTTCGCCGTAACGTCCGAGAACCGTACATTTTCCAATATTTTTGTAACCTCTTCACATATACCATCCAGCAGCGCTTTCTTTCTCTTTACTGAAGATACTTTGATGCCAAGCGCAGCAGCGATGCGATCTTCCGGCACTCCATTCTCAATTGCTCGCAATATCATGTGATGTTCTTGCACAGTGCCAATGCGGTTGATTCGCTTATTGTAAGTATACGCCTCGTCATCTTTTGAGATAATGCATGGCGCTCTTTCGTCGCCTTTATCCTTCAACACTTCTAAACGCATATGTCCATCAAGAACGAGGTACTCCTCTTTGCGCCCCGACACTCGAAATACAACCAACGGTTCAACGACGCCAACTTCGTTAATTGAGTCTGCGATCTGGCGATACTTCGTTGAAGTTTTCGATACTGCACTAACAAGCCGCGAAGGGACCAATTTCGATATAGGAAGTTCACGCCAGATTTCCTGAAAGGAAATTTCTATCTTTCCTGTCATTGCGCCGTCTCGCTCCCGCGCATCATTTCCGCGACTTGCGACGGCATTGTTTCCAGCCCTTCTGCGCGCAATAGGTTCACGAAATCCTCGTCGCCTAACAACACGTGGAGCGCACTCTTAATGACCGCAAGTCTCGCTTCGGTGATATCGGCGCGTTTTATGAGCATCCGTTGGCGTTCCGTTTCACGTTTGTACTCACGAACGATCGCTTGCGATGAAACGCTTCTCTTACTACCGTTGACCGTCCGAATTATCTTTTTTCCAAAACGTTTCCGTTCTCGGACAATACGGATTGCGGTTTGCAATTTCCGGCCCCGGAGTTCATTCCTGTCATAGGCGTTTGTCAAAGCCTGCTGTACCTCCTCGTCGGGCGTCGCAGCTATTTCTACCGCTACAGATACTGGTATCTCACCACGTTCAACTGCCGCAAGTAAACGCACTTCGCCCTGGCTAAAAAGGCGTAAGACCCCTTGCACATAATCTCGTCGAAGACCCGTTTTTTCCGCGATATCGGTTGGCGAATATCCACGCTTTGAGAGCCGCTCGATATCTCGAGCAAAGTCTAAGGAAGAATGCAGCCTGCGAGCTAAGTTTTCTGTGAGGCTTTGCAGATAACAATCTTCCTCGGATAGATCGACGACTATTGCAGGAATTTTTGTCTCCCCTAGCCGTTTAAATGCCTCTAGCCTGCCTTGCCCGCAAACAAGATTATAGATTTTGCCGCTACCGTTGATGGTCTTTGGTGGTCGTTGACTAATTTTTATTGGCCGCTTTAATCCAACTGCCGATATACTTTCAACAACAGTTTGATATTTTGCTTTATCACGCTCACGTGGATTTAGTACATGGATACTGTTTACATCCACTAGCTCAACCTTGGTTTGCGGTTCGTTTGCCATCATGCAGCCTCTAAGATTGCTTGACGCCGCGCCATATCGAATAAGGCTCCAAATGAATCGAACCTGTAAGCGTCAAATGCAAGACCGTTCTGATCTGCAAGACTGATGGCGTGGCGATTAAATTCGATCAAAGGCAGAAAATAGTAATCCAAAGGATGCTCGTTGAGTTGATCCATTCGCACGGCCGCGGTGACATCCGGCCTTAACCCCGTATCAAAGCGTACTTTCCAACGCGATGCGCCGGCTGGGGTCTGAAAGTGCCGCGAAATACTAATCGAAACCGTGAATTCGCAATTGACATGAATAAGATCGGTGGCGGGGTCATGGACTGCAGTTGCTCCAAGCGACTCAATGCCAGCCACCACCTCACCAACTATGTTTGGATGAAACGCACGCAGCTTCCGATTGATTTCAATGTACCGATAGTCTCGATCTGGACTGAACCCAACGAGAGAGTAAGCACGCAAAAGGCTGCCAAAGCGGTGTGCATATGCGCTGCTGCACGGCGTTTCTTCTGTTTCGTCAATTATGATGCCGGACAGATATCCATAACGCTTATATAGATTCTGCAGGCGTGTGATCATTTCGTCGTCACTCAACCGCCGAGATCGTTCTCGGATTACCCCTTGCGCTATGTGAAAGATTTCTGCTGGAACGATTGATTCGAACGCATTATCGGAGCGGATCCACATATCACGCGCGTTCCGAACCCGGCGTTGCTTGAGTTTGAACGACGTTCGGTTAAAGACGTTGTGACCAATATATTTTTCGTTGGTCAAAATTTGTCGTACCACGCCCCGCGTCCAAATTCGTCCAAAGTCCGTAACCAGTCCTTCGCTGTTTAAACGCTCTGCTATCTCTGACTCACACATGCCCTGTTCAGTGAACATGGCATAGATTCGATTTACGGTTCTGACTTCTTCTTTCGGTCCAGGAGCCAATATAACGCGGTCGGTTTGAAGGCTCTTGTGCTCGCCTCGCTTTAATTCCCCTTTTTGCCGGCCATGTTCATCGATAAGAATGCGGCGCAACCCATAACCGGCTGGTCCGCCTTGTCTAAATCCTTTCTCAATTAACCTACATTGGCCCGCGAATACTTTCGCCGAAAGCTCGCGGCTATATTCGCCCGCCATGGCACGCTTAACGCCTTTTACTATTGTCGAAACAGGACTGCCGTCATTATCAAATTGTTCAGCGCAATAATGAATCGCTATACCCGCTTTCTTGCAGATATATTCATAATAAGCGGCTTCATCCGCATCCTGAAAGCGCCCCCATCGACTAACGTCATATACCAAAACGGTATCAAACTCGTCCCTTTTCAGATCGACATCTAGAAGCAACTGTTTCAGTCCGCTTCGACCATCGACATTAAGGCCGCTTTTGCCGGAATCTGAATATGTTCGGATAATTTCCATATTGTGACGTGCCGCGTACTTTTTAATCACGTCAGATTGGTTCTCGATGGAATATCTCTGATGCTCAGTAGACATGCGAACGTATTCAGCCGCTCGGAGCGGCGTTTGCTCGCTGCTCACTGCAGAACCCGCGAATTTCGCTTCATAGTATTCGGTGTCGTCCGCCATGTTCGCCCGGAAGATGGGGTAAATTCATTTAGAGATTTCCTACAAATAGTAGGAAATCTTATTGGAGTCCATCGGAATTAGGCATTTTTTGAGGTTTTTTACGAATCGTCTTCCTACATTTGGTAGAATTGGATTGCGAACAGAAGCCGGGGGCCCCTTGAATAATCGACTAAAGGAACTTCGCTTAGCGCGAGGCTTAACTCTTGCGCAATTGGCTGAAGCGACGGGCGCCAGCAATCAACAGATTAGCCACCTCGAGAACGGCCGCAGGCGGTTTTCGGTAGAATGGCTCACAAGGCTTGCGACGCCTTTGAATTGTCATCCTCTCGAGATTTTGGAAGGCGAAGCGCTTGCAACAAACCCACAGGAACGGAAACTTCTTACGTTATTCCGAAAGCTTACCGCGGAGCAGCAAGATGCTTTTTTACGCACTGCGATATCACTGATAGAACCCGAAGAACTTTAAAATATGCGCAAGCCGCATTCATGCGGAGCGGTCTTTAGTACCGTAAGACTGGATGGGCGCGTCTTCAATCCAAGTGCGCACCTCTCCCTCCTTCCACCTTATTGCGACGCCGTCGAGTTTAACAGGCGGCGGAAACGCCCGGCCGCGTACTTTTCGCCAAAGTGTCGATCGACTTTTGTAGCCAGTCAGTGTCAACACTTCATTCGCCGTCAGCAGCCGATCCATGGTGTGTGTTCCTTGTACTACGTTTGTCAGTGAGTTCCCTTCTCGCTCTTTTGAATTCAGTGTCGCGTTTCAAGAACTCTTCAATCATCAGCGCTGCGAGATCGGGCAGCGGCGCATCCTTGCCATATGTTTTTGCATGCAGCGCGGCGTAATCACCGAGCGCTGCATAAACGTCCGGCGTCAGCGCCAGGTTAAGTTTGACAGGCGTGCGATCAGGCAGACGGCCGAGTTTCAAACTCATCGCTGCGCTCCCTCTGAATCATATGGACGAAGTACGAGATCTTTGTGAACGATTATGCGCAACGGCCAGCCCGGACGAATTTTGATTGTCGGCTGAATATCGAGATTGCGCTGAACGATGCGCTGCCCCGCCTGACTTGCGGAATTCTGCGCAGACTCGCGCAGCGCCTCGACGATATCGCTTTCCGTATCGTCGAAAGACAATTCCGTGCCGACGCCAAGCAGCGTTGATAGTACGATACCTTTCAAGAGACGGAAGGTGTGAAAATCTACCTTGTCCGTCAGCCCGGCATAACCGGCGACGTCGCTCGCCGGCATATTGTCGATCATAATCGACGCGCCATCCGGATAGATGATGCGGGACCATACCAGAAGCGCGCGCGACTGACCGAAGGCGATCACGCTGTCATAGCGGCCGATGAGACGCGCGCCCTGCGGCACCAGCACATATTGCCCCGTGACGGTGTCGTAGACGTTCTGCGTTACCTGCGCGATGACGGTTCCCGGCAGATCAGAATTCACGCCGGTGATGAGGCTCGCCGGTATGACGGTGCCGGCGATCACCTCGAACGGGGTAATCGGGTCTTCGATCGCATAAGGATTGTCGGTCGATGAAGCGCTGCCCTCTTCCAGAAACTCCAGCTTCCTGATCTGGCGTCCGGGGTCTTGATCGCGCTCAGCGCCGAACGGCGTTGGATGCTGTGCCAGGCCAAAATCAAAAGGCAGGCTTGGCGCCTGAGCGCTCGCCGGCGAAATGGCACCGCCACCACGTGATGCGAGGGAAAAGAAAACACCGGCTTCCCTCGCCTCAACTGCGATCTGCGCCTGGCGCAAAGCGGCTTCTCTCGCGGCGTCCGCTTCCGGCGAATTACGAAACGGCGTCGGCGACAACGCAGCATAATCATAGCCGGTGAGGTTTCCTTCGCTTCCTGACAAAGCGACCGCTTCTTCTGCTTTCAAAAGCGCGGCGCCGAGATCGCCTGGCAACGGCGCGCCGAGCTGCGGATTTACATCCGCATAGGACTTGGGCAGCGCATCAAGCCCTTCGGCGGTCGGCTTGGTGTCGACATTATATAGCTCGTTACGCTCTCCATCGCCCATGGCGCGCGGCGGCTTCAGGGCAACGCTCATGGAGCCGAAAATCAGGAGCGCCGCGCCGCCGGCCGCGATCATCAGCGCCTTTTTGTTGAGGCGCGTGACGGCCTGCGGTTTTGCGCGCAGCGCCAGCCTTTCAGGATCTTGCTTTTCCGCCGTCATCCCAAACGCCTTTTCAGGTCGGTGCGGACAATGCGCACGATATCCTGGTTCTTTTCACCGAGACGAAGCTCGGCGGCGGCGAACAGGCGATCAACCACATAGTAGTTGCCGCGCATCCGGTAGTTTACCAGTTCCGGCTCACCCTTGCGGCTGAGCACAAACAGCGGAGGCGCTTCCCCCTGCGCAATATTGTCCGGAAACTGAATGAATACCTGTTTGCCATCGTCAAAGGCGCGAACTGGTCGCCAGTGTGGGCGCGCGCCTTCGATCGCATAACGAAACCTAATGTCCTCTGGCGCAACGCCGGTGCTGACCGTTCGCTGCGCTTTGTCCGACGCGCGGTCATTCTCGCTGCGGCGGCGGGTCAACTGGTCCTGCGGATAGGTCCAAGAAATCGCGGCCATATAGGTCTCGCGAAACGAGCGCATTTCCAGATGATAGGCGCGCTTGTCGGTCGTGATGACAAGATTGGTTTTGAGATTAGCGGCAATCGGCTTGACCAGAATGTGAACCTGCTCGCCATTGGCGCCGCCGCTGGTCGTGTCGCCGACAATCCAGCGCACGGTGTCGCCTGCCGAAACAGAGTTCAGCCGTTCGCCCGGCTCAAGCGTAATATCGGTCACCTGTTCAGGCGCGGCGTACAGTCGATAAAGGGCGCCCTGCATATAAGGGTAGATCTGGACGGCGTTCACAAAGCGGTCGAGGTCCGGTTCGATCTTCGCGCGCTCATTCGCTGTATCGATCCGCTCGAAAGGTTTGAGTGCTGCGGGTTCAGTGTTTTCTTCGATTGGTTTTAGCTGCCCCGGCAGCGGATATGGCGTCGATGTTTCGACAATCTCACGCACCGGCGTGTTGTCGTCGAAATTGACAACCTTCGCCGGACGCATGGGCGCGTCGTCAAGCGCGATGTCGGGATAAGTTGTTTCGCATCCCATGAGCGCTGCGAGCGCCAGACATGCTGCGGCGTTTTTCATGATCTGTCTCCTGAAGAAAGGTCTTTCGACCAATTGATTCCATGGACGTAGAGCCCAAGCGGGTTTTTATGGAGGGTTTCCGCAGTGCGCGGCGGCGATATGACGATGGTGAGATGGGCCGTAAACCGGTCGCGCTTCTCAAACTGACCGCTGGCATAAGTGTTTTCCGTCCAGCGGATTTCAAAAGAATCGTCGGACGCGCGCACAACGCTTGTCACTTCGACATTGACGCTGCGCCGGCCGATATCAGCGAAGGGATCGTTGTCGCGGGCGTAATCGTTGAGCGCCAGCGCACCCTTATCCGTCGAAAAGTCATAGGCATTCAGCCAGTTCTCCCGCACCACAACCGGATCGATCGAAATCGACCGCACATGGCGAATAAACTGCGCCAGATGATGAGCGATCTGCGCGTCCGTCGGTTCATAGGCGCCGATGGCAGGTCCGATGGCGCGGGCATTGCCCTGCGCATCTATCTCCACGACATAAGGCGTGATGATCGACCGGCCCGACTGCCACAGCAATCCGCCTGCAGAGAGAGCAGCGATCGCAAGCGAGGCGAGCGCTGCGATGCGCCAGTTTGCGGCCTGAGCGCGGGACGATCCGATACGTTCATCCCAGACTTGGCCGGCTTTCTGATAGGGCGTTTCTGGTTGCGGCGCAGCGCCGTAGCGAACTGACGATCTTCTGAACACTTTCATTCATCCTCTTGTCGAAGTTTGGGCGCGTCGGCCGACCCTGGCCTGTCGCCGGACGCAACCATATGCGTCGCCGTCATTCCGGCATCGCGCATTCCCTGTTCGCGGCGCAAACGCTGCGCCCAATTCGGCGCGTCTCCTGCCGCAGCAGAGGAAGCCGCCGAAGACGCGGCGCCCCGCCCGCCGGTTGCCGTAAAGGCCGCCCGCGCACCTTCCTCAAAAGCACCGCCGGGATTGCCAAATGCTCTTGAAACGGATGATCCTACCGAACGCATGGCCGCGCCTGCGCCGGCCTGCGCAACACCACCGGCGCCCGATGCAGCGGCGCGCCAACCGGCGGAGCCTGATGCGGCTGATCCGAATGAGTAAGCAGCGCTTGCCCCACCGGCCATGCTGGCCCCTGCACGAACAGCGGACTGTCCTGCTCCAACGCCGGCCCTTGCGCTTGTGGCGGCGAGAGCGCCGGCCCCGACAACTGCCGCCCCTGCTCCCGCGGCGGTGGCGACGGCGGCGCCCGCCCCAAGCTGGGGAGCGCCGGCGACGAGCCCCGTTGCAATGCCTGGCCCAAATACGCCAAGCACCAAAAGGGACAGCGATCCGAGAATGGTCGATGCGGCCTGTTCAAGCGTTACCGACCCAGGCGTAAAAGTTGACGTGACGGTCCCGAAAATCGTTGACCCGATGCCGACGATAATCGCAAGCACCATGAGTTTTATGCCGGAGGCGACGACATTGCCGAGAACGCGCTCGGCGAGAAACGAGGTTTTGTTCCAGAGCGCGAACGGCACCAGCACGAAGCCCGCCAGCGTCGTCAGTTTGAACTCGATGATGGTGACGAAGAGCTGGATCGCCAGAATGAAGAACGAGAAGAGGACGATCACCCAGGCGAGCAGAATGATGGAGATCGTCACGAAATTGGAAAAGAAACTTGGGAACCCAAGGAGCGAGTTGGTCTCTTCGAGCAGCGGATAGGCTGCATCATACCCGGTCGCGGCAACGAAACCCGGCTGCATCAGATCCGCCGCCGTCAATGTCGTGCCGGTGGCGACCAAGCCGAGCCCCGCAAAGCTTGCAAAGATGATGTTCGCCAGCAAAGCAAAATTATTGATAATGAATGCGAAGGCGCCGACGTAAAGCACCTTCTTCACGAATTGGCCGAGAACGTTCTGCTCTCCCGCGAACGCCCAGAACAGACCGGCGAGAACGATATCGATGCCGATGAGGATCGCCGTCAGAAACGCCACATCGCCTGCAAGCAGCCCGAAGCCTGAATCGATATAGGCGGTGAACGTGCTGGTAAAATCATCAATGACGTTGATATCGTCCATAACAGGCGTGTTTCCTCAGCTTCGCGTGTACGCGGCGCCGTCGCCGAGAAACCGCTGGCGATGAACACGGGCGCGTTCTTCCGATTGCAGCCGGCGGGCGCGCTCAAGCGCTTCGGCCCGGTACTGGACGCTTAAAAGTTCAGCGGTCTGCATCGACTGCTTGGTCTGTAACGCGACGAGCTGGTTGCCGGCCTGAGCGGCCTGTAAGTCGCCAACGGCGTTCTGGCTTTGCGTGATCAGCTCATCCAGCGTTCCCGTATCCGCAGCGACGGTCTCGGCGATCTTCGCCTGCATCAGCATTGCGTCGTGGAAAGCGCGCGAGGATTCTCGCCAGTGCTGGCGCGCTGCGGCGCCCATCTCCGCGTTTGAAAAACTCGCGTAATCTTCCGGAAACAGATTTTTGAACGCCGCGTCGACGGTCGCGACGTCGTAAGCGATCCCGTTCGCCGTTTTGATCAGCGTGTCGATTTCGGCAAGGCGCGTCTGCAACGCAGTGCGGGCCGAGTATGGAAGGTTCGCGAGGTTTCTCGCCTGGTTGGCGATCATCTGCGCTTCATTGGTCAGTTGCCTCACCTGATTGTTAATCATCTGCAGCGTGCGCGCGGCCGTCAGCAGATTCTGCGCGTAATTCGTCGGGTCGTAGACAATGCCCCCGAAGAAAAACGCGTTTGCGGACGACAGCGGCGTTGCGGCGAGCGTAATGGCGGCGATGCCGCTCAACAGGGCGGACTTTATTCTGCGGCGCATAAGATTATTTCCTTCTCGTCGTTGGCGTTGGGATGTTCTTGACCGATAAGGTCCGCCGCCCAGGCGAGTCTCTTGGCGCGCAGGAAACCGGCGGCGAAGCCCTCCGCACCGCAAGCTTCGAGCGTCGCATTGATGAGCTTCTGGTCTTCCGGAGAAGATGCGCCGCAAAAGGCGAGCGCTACGGGGCCGAGTCCCAGATCAAAGAGGCGATTACCGATCGCGGACTGGTAATAGTAATCCCGCTGCTGCGTTGCGGTTGCGATGATCTCGATCTGCCGAGCGTTCAGGGCGAAACTTTCATAGACGGCGCGGATGTCTGATTCCTGCGCCCTCGGATTGGGAAGAAAGATGCGCGACGGACAGCTTTCGATAATCGCCGGCGCTATTTTCGAATGACGAATGTCACTCAGGGACTGTGTCGCGAATATCACCGAGACGTTCTTTTTACGGAGGGTCTTCAGCCAGTCGCGCAGACGCTCGGCGAAAAGCGGATGATCAAGAAACACCCAGGCTTCATCGAGCAGCAGCATGGTCGGTCGTCCATCAAAACGCGCATCGAGCCGGTTGAAAAGGTAGGCGAGCGCCGGTGCCGCCGCGGACTGCCGGCGCATCAGGGTTTCCATCTCGAAGCAATGGGCATCGCCGAGCGTCAGGGTTTCGCGGTCCGCGTCGAACAGACCTCCATGAGCGCCATCGATGGTGAAGGGTTTGAGGGCGTCGCGCAGATCGCTCCGCTGTAACAAAAGAGAGAGCCCGGTCATGGTGCGCTCGCCCGCGGGCGCGGCGGCGAGATTGCCAAGCGCCGACCAGACCGCGTCTTTCTCCGCCGGGTCCGGCACCAATCCTTCCTGGTCGATCAGCCCCAACAGCCAGTCCTGGGCGCGCGCCCTTGCCGCCTCGTCATCGATATCGGCGAGCGGCTGAAAGGCGGGCGTTTCTTCCGTACCGAGATCATGAAACCCGCCGCCGAGCGCCAGCATCGCCGCGCGCATCGACCGACCCTTGTCGAAGGCGAATACCTGCGCCCCCTCATAACGCCGGAACTGCAGCGCCATCAAAGCGAGCAGAACTGATTTGCCGGCCCCGGTCGGCCCGACAATGATCGTATGGCCCACATCGCCGACATGGGTCGACAGACGGAATGGCGTCGTTTCCTGTGTCGTCGCCGACAGCAGCGGCGGTCCGGCAAGTGTCTTGTTATATGCCTGCCCCGCCCAGACGGCGGAAACCGGCGCCAGATGCGCGAGGTTGAGGGTGTGCACAAGCGGCTGGCGAATGTTTGCATAGACGTGTCCCGGCAGACTGCCGAACCAGGCGTCCACGGCGTTGACGGTCTCAACGATCGTGACAAAGCCGCAACCGTTCAGAATACGTTCGACATCGCGCAGTTTCCGATCAACCGTATTGCGGCCTCTGTCGGATACGATGACCGTCGTCGTCAGATAGCCGAACGCCACGTCGTCGGCGCCCAGTTCCTGAAGCGCGGCGTCCGCGTCAGCAGCCTTGTTGTCGGCGTCGCTGTCGACAAGCGCGCTCTGTTCGTTGAACAGGGTTTCCTTGATGATCGCCGCGACGGATTTGCGTTTGGCGAACCACTGCCGCCGGTACTTCGTCAGCTCACGGGTCGCCTGCGCTTTATCGAGGGCGATGAACCGGGTTGTCCAGCGGTAGGGAAAGCCGAGCGTGTTGAGCACATCCAGAAATCCAGGTTCGCTGGCGGGTGGAAACCCGCGCACGGTGACGGCGCGCACATGTTGATCGCCGAGTTTCGGTTCGAGACCGCCGGTAAGATTCGAATCGGTCAGCAGCGCGTCAAGAAATACCGGCGCTGCCGGAGGCGCCACGGTGTGACGTTTTTCTGAAATCGTCGAATGCAGAAAGGTTAAGGTTTCAGCATCGTCCAATGCGGCGCAGTCGGGCGTTATGGCGCTTAAGAGATCGATCGCGCGATCGGTCTCGTTCAGAAATGTTTCCAGACGGCTGCGCGCTTCCGGACGCTGCTCCTTTTCGGTCCGCTCAAAAAACAGGCTTTCCGTCTTGCTCGTCTGATCCGTAGGCGGCAGATACACGAACGTCAGATAAAACTTGCTTTCGAAGTGTCGGCCCGCCGCTTCGAATCCGGCGCGGCGTTCTTCGTCCACAAGCCAGGCTACGCGGTCGCGCCACTCGCTTCGCGGATAGCGTCCCGCCGCGAACCGGTCCGCTTCGAAGAACAGCGCCCAGCCCGATCCGAAACGCCTAAAGATGTTGTTGGCGCGCGCCGCGAAGCTCATCAGTTCTTCGGCGCTGGCGCTTTCGAGATCCGGGCCGCGGTATCGCACCGTGCGCTGAAAGCTGCCGTCCTTGTTGAGGACAATACCAGGCGCCACAAGCGCGGCCCATGGCAGATAATCCGCAAGCCGTTCCGGACGGCGCTGATATTCGCGCAGGTTCAGCATGACAGAAACGTCCGGTGCTTAAGGTGGCGAAGGCCGACCTCCAGAAACTTCGGGTCTTTTTTGGCAGCGTATACTGCGGCGCCATGGCCTGCGATCCAGAGAAGAATACCGGCGGCCCACATCTGAAGCCCAAGGCCCACGGCGGCCGCGATGGTTCCGTTCAGGATCGCGACGCCCCTCGGCGCGCCAACCATCATGATCGGTTCCGTCAAGCTGCGGTGAACGGGCACGGAATATCCTTCAAGCATGGCTCTGCCTCCTAGATGACGGCGCCACCGCCGAATGAGAAAAAGGCGAGGAAGAAGCTCGTCGCGGCGAAGGCGATCGACAGACCGAAAACAATCTGGACCAGCCGGCGGAAACCGCCGGACGTGTCGCCGAAGGCAAGCGACAGCCCGGTGATGATAATGATGATCACGGCGACGATGCGCGCGACCGGGCCTTCGATCGACGCGAGGATCTGCGTCAGTGGCGCTTCCCAGGGCATGCCTGAGCCCGCCGCATGCGCCGGCGCCACCAGCAAAAGAAACGCGCCGGCGATGAGCGCCGTCAGCAAGAAGGTTCGGATGAAGTGGTTAGCGGTCATGACTGGACTCCCTCTGAGACAAGTGAAAGGTCCCGCGCCTCGGCGGGCGACAGGCGGTAACACTGATGGGCGTCGAGACCGTCGACGCGGAGAATTTCCTTCACGGCGCGTCCGGCACCGGTTTTGGCGATGAACACCACCAGATCGACCGCATCGGCGATAAGCTGGGTCGGAATGCGGGTCGTCCGTTCACCAATCAGTTGCTCCAAGCGTCCGAGTGCGGACGCGGCGGAATTGGCGTGAATGGTCGCGACGCCGCCTGGATGGCCGGTATTCCAGGCTTTCAGAAGGTCAAGCGCTTCGGAACCGCGCACCTCGCCGACGATAATCCGGTCAGGCCGCAGCCGCATGGTGGACCGCAACAGCAGTTCCAATGTGACGCCTGGCGATGTTCGAAGCGCAATGCGGTCGCTTGCTTCACAGCGCAGCTCGCGCGTGTCTTCCAGAATGACGATCCGTTCTTCGCTGGCGGCAATCTCAGCGAGTAAAGCGTTCGCCAGCGTCGTCTTGCCCGACGACGTACCGCCGGCGATCAGAACGTTTTTGCGTGCTGCAATGGCGGCTTTCAGAATCAGCGCTTGCGCGCCGGAGATGACGCCGGCTTCAATGTAATCGCCGAGCCTGATCACGCGCCCTGCCGGTTTTCGGATGGCGAAGGCTGGTGCGATCGATACCGGCGGCAGAACGCCTTCGAAGCGCTCGCCGGTTTCGGGAAGTTCGGCGGAAATGATCGGATGATCGCACCCGCAGTCGAAACCGACATTACTGGCGACAAGGCGTATAATGCGTTCGGCATCCGCCGGACGCATGTCGACGTTTTCACGCTGCCGCCCCGTCCCGTGGCGCTCGATCCAGAGCGCACCGTCCGGGTTCGCCATGATCTCGATCACCGATGGATCGTCGAGAGCGGCGCCGATGACCGGCCCGAACGCGGTTTTCAGCATGGCGGCGCGCCTTGCATTGGCGACGGCGCCGTCGCGAGCGTTCGCCGCCGCGCTCACTGAACCATCTCCCCGGCCGGCGCCGCCTCATGAGGTTCGAGCCCCATATGCTCAAGCAGCGCGTCCGTATAACTTGCATTGCCAGCAAGGCGGTCGCCGACCTGCGAAATGAAATGATCGAACCGCTGACGGCCGAGCGCTTCGGCGCCGGCGCGCAGATCGTCCGGCAGCGGCGGTGTGATGCACAGATAATAGAGAATATAAAGCGCCAACGTTTCGGTTTGCGCGGCGCCGTCGTCGGCGAGACGCTCCATGGCGCGGGTCATTTTATCAAGACGCTTTGCGAGAACCGCGAATTCGCGCTGGTCCGTCTGCGGCGCAAGCAGAGATTTAAGCGCTGTGTCGACGATCGATGCTTTGCTCGCCCCTTCCGCCGCTGCTTTTCGCAAAAGCTTTTCCGCTTCTGGCGTGACGTGAATATTGATACGGGGCTTCGCCATTTTCACGCTCACATGCTCGGCAGAATACTTTGAGGATCGCGGTCGATGACGGCGGCCCGCCGCGTCGCTTCATCGGCCAGATCTTTCAACCTGCGCACACCCGCATCGTCGTCGCTTTCGTCCGTTGGCGACGCATCACTTAAGTCAACGTCACGGGCCGGCTGTACTTGCTCATCAAGTTCAGGTTTGAGCGATCGGCCGCCTTCATCGTCGCTTGCCGTCACATCGCTGCGAAGGAGATCAAACCCTGCATCTGCTGCTGCAGATAAACCGGACCAGTCGTTCTCCCTTGCTGGCGGCGCGTCCGCATATCTGCGGCCTGTGTCGTTGAGCTGCGGCGCCGGCTGAACGCGGGGCTTGAAATTCCTGTCCTCAAAGTAGCGCAGTTTTTTTGCCCGCACCGGCGGCGCGCCCGCGACCAGCGCAATGGCTTCATCTGACGGGAGCTGCATGACTTCGCCCGGCGTCAGAAGCGGACGCGCCGTTTCCTGACGCGAGACCATCACATGGGCAAGCCACGGCGCCAGGCGATGGCCAGCATAGTTCTTTTGCGCGCGAAGTTCCGTCGCCGTACCGAGCGCGTCTGAAATCCTCTTCGCCGTGCGTTCGTCATTGGCGGCGAAAGCGATGCGCACATGGCAGTTATCGAGAATCGAATTGTTGGGACCGTAGGCTTTTTCAATTTGGTTGAGTGACTGCGCAATAAGGTAGGCGCGAACGCCATAGCCGGCCATGAAGGCAAGCGCGGACTCGAAGAAATCTAACCGCCCGAGCGCCGGAAACTCATCGAGCATCATCAAAAGCCGCCGTTGCTTGGGACGACTGGCTGTTTCCAGCTCTTCCGTCAGGCGGCGGCCGATCTGGTTGAGGACAAGCCGCACCAGCGGTTTCGTCCGCGATATGTCTGAGGGCGGCACGACAAGATAGAGTGAGACCGGGCTCGCCGCCTCCATCAGATCGGCAATCCGCCAGTCGCAGCGGGACGTGACACGCGCAATGGTCGGATCACGATATAGTCCGAGAAAGCTCATCGCGGTCGAGAGAACGCCGGAGCGCTCGTTTTCTGATTTGTTGAGCAGCTCCCGCGCCGCCTGCGCCACTACAGGATGCACCTTCGGCGCATCCGCTGTCCCGAGGTGGTTCGTGGTCATCATGATTTTCAAGGATCGCTCGAAAGAGCGCGCAGGATCGGAGAGAAACGAAGCGACGCGCGACAGCGTCTTTTCTTCTTCTGCATAGAGAACATGCAGGATGGCGCCCACAAGCAGCGCGTGGCCGGTCTTTTCCCAGTGATTGCGGCGTTCGAGCGAACCTTCCGGATCGACTAGGATGTCGGCGATGTTCTGAACGTCGCGAACCTCGCTGTCGCCTTTCCTGACTTCCAAGAGAGGATTGTATTTCGCTGAGCGCGGGTCGGTCGGATCGAACAAAAGGCAATGAGAAAAGGTCGAACGCCAGCCTGCGGTCAGCGTCCAGTTTTCGCCCTTGATGTCGTGAATGACAGCGCTGCCAGTCCAGGACAAAAGCGTCGGCACCACAAGCCCAACGCCTTTGCCGGACCGCGTCGGCGCAAAGGCCAGGACATGCTCCGGACCGTCATGGCGAAGATAGCTGTCTTTCCACCGCCCCAGAAAAACGCCGGCGCCGTTTAACAGACCCGCCTGCGCCACGTCTCTGTCGCGCGCCCACCGCGCAGAGCCGTAGGTCGTGACGTTTTTGGCCTGCCGCGCGCGCCAGACGGAGCCCGCGACCGCGGCGGCCGCTCCGCCCATGCCGCCGGCGGCGGCGATCGCGCCGCCTCGCAGAAAGATACCCGGCGCGTAGGCTTCGTAAGAGTACCACCACTCGAACAGGCGCCAGGGATAATAGACGGGCGTTCCAAACGCGGAAAACCATGGGCGCCCAAGCGCGGCGTCGTAACCAAAGATGTGCGCGACGTAAGCGGTCGCCAGCCAAACGCCCGCGGCAATGATCATCATCACGATGACTGCCTGACCAATGAGTATTTTTGTTGGCGTCACGACAGTTGATCCCCAAAGAGCCAAATGGCTCATTCGCGAATCATCATCGGTCTACAAACAAAAAAATGTCACCAGAGAATATTTGCAGAAATCTGGTCCATTCCGCGAAACCGTGCGGTACCGGATGCGCGTTGCACTGTTTTGCTACCGCTTTCGTCAATGCGGCGCCATTGAGCAGTGAAATGCGTTAAGCGTAATTGTTTTCGGAGATTTGCGGCGCGTTGCGGATTTCTGGAAAGCGCCCTACTTCGACAGTCACGTTCTTTCACGAAGCAGCTTTGATTGCGAGCGTTCGTTTTTCCCGATCTGTCCGTGTTCGTACTGCGTGCTGTATGGCCGCTGTCACTTGACTAGATTGAGAATGTCTCTGCCGAGTCTGTACGCCTCCGCATTGCCCCGATGCATGAGCGCCGCCGCCACCACCGCCGCATCGGAAAGATCGGCGCCGTCCGGATCAATTGCGATATTGTCGAGACAGCTTGCGTGGAAGCGTTTGTATGCCCGCGCGATCAGTTTCCGCGCCGCAATTATTTTCTCCGAAGCGCCGCCCTCGCGAAGCTGCGCGGCATAGGCCTTCACCAAGTGGACTTTGTCGGCAGGAGCGTAAACCTCGACGCGCTTCAGTCCTGCTTTACGGCGGCGTTCTCGCGACTGACTTACGCGGGCGTTGATTGGCGATTTGGCCATTATCCGGTCCTGAAGGTTTTGTTACCGGTTATATACTATCATTTGTTACCGGAAATATAATTTGAGAAGCCTTGGCATTCAAAGCTCCCTTCTCAGCACATCCGCCTGCGACGGTCCGGTTCAGTGCGCCGGTTCGCCGGGCGCTTGCCGGGTACTGGCGGAGCTTTGTGCATAGGCTTTATGCGCAACAAACGTAGCCTATGCGCAACTATTACTTGCGCATAGGCTTGATAATTGCGCATAGAAGTGTTTTAATTGCGCATAGAGCCGATGCGCAAAACCGGAGTTTCTAGTGGCGAAACGGATGCCCGAAGAGGAGTTGGCGGCTATCGAGGCTGTCATCCGCGATCATCCCGAAGGACTTGGCCTCGACGACATCGAGCGGCTGCTCGATCTCGACCTGCCCCGGCGCACTCTGCAATACCGCCTTAAATATCTGGTCGACGAAAACCGCCTTGTCAAAGAAGGCGAGCGGCGCTGGACGGTCTATCGCCTGCCAAATGGCGAAGAGGCGCCCGCAGAAGCGGGTGCGGGCGTTGTCGCTGAGGACGCCATTCCGCTCTCGGAAAAAAGCGCCGAGATCCAGCGCTATGTTCGCCAGCCTGTCGAGTTGCGCAGGCCCGTCGGTTACAACCGCGCGTTTCTTGATGCGTACCGGCCGAATGAAAGCGCCTATTTCACCGAAGCCGAACGCACGCGCCTCCGACAGATCGGCACGCCCGCGGCCGGCGAGCAGCCGGCGGGGACGTACGCAAAGCAGATCATAGGACGCCTGCTGATCGATCTCTCCTGGAACTCCAGCCGGTTGGAAGGCAATACCTACTCCC
The DNA here is from genome assembly GCA_028281665.1 of Hyphococcus sp. Classification (GTDB taxonomy): domain Bacteria; phylum Pseudomonadota; class Alphaproteobacteria; order Caulobacterales; family Parvularculaceae; genus Hyphococcus. The sequence goes on along the minus strand of JANQJK010000014.1, from coordinate 46,885 downwards.
TGCTCGATACAAGGCGGCTCATTGATTTCGGCGAACAAGCCGAGGGCAAGGAGCAACTCGAAGCGCAGATGATCCTGAACCACAAGGACGCGATCGAATTCATCATCGGCTCGGCAGATGAGATAGGCTTTAACCGTCACACCATTCTCAACCTTCACGCTCTCCTGGCGAACAACCTGCTGGCGGACCCGGAAGCCACGGGCCGGCTCAGGCGCATCGCAGTCGGTATCGAACGCTCGGCCTTCCATCCCCTTGAAGTTCCACAACGTATTGAAGAATGTTTCGACCAGGTGCTTGCGAGCGCCGAGGCCATCGAAGACCCGTTCGAGCAGTCCTTTTTCGTAATGACGCAGCTTCCTTATCTGCAGCCTTTTGACGACGTGAATAAGCGCGTCTCTCGGCTCGCGGCCAACATCCCCTTCGTCAAGGCCAACCTTACGCCGCTCGCCTTCACCGACGTCCCGGCAAAACGCTACACCGATGCGATGCTTGGCGTATACGAACTAAATGAGGTTAATCTTCTGAAAGATGTCTTCATCTGGGCTTACGAACGGTCCGCGGCCCGTTACGCGGCTGTTCGCCAGTCGCTTGGAGAACCTGACCCCTTTAAATTGAAATACCGGGAGGCCTTGCGCGGGCTTATCCGAGAAATAGTGCGCGGGCGCATGGAGCGAAAGGCAGCCCTTCGCTTTATCGGTGCCTGGGCCCAGGGCAATACCGACGAGGAAGATCGCGAGAAGTTTCGGGAAATCGCCGAAAGCGAAATACTCGGCCTGCATGAAGGCAACTTCGTACGCTATCAGATCAAACCGTCTGAATTTGAGGCATGGCGGAAAGCGTGGGCTCAATAACGCGCCGACAGAACGACAATGGCGGCGTTTGGCAATCCATTCTGTGTTAGGTCTCAGGACGATGGATGAACCGTTCAAGCGCCGCCTCAATTTTTTCTTGCGCTTCAGCGAGTTCCGTCTCGACAGTATCGGTTTTTGGATTAGCGCCAAGCGCTGGCAAAGAAAACATCATCCGACGCATATTGACTTGTTCCTGCCGATCAGCTTCGGCGTAGTGACGAGCCGCAAGTTCAACTTTTCTCCGTGCAAGAAAAATCGCATTCAATAAATGTCCAACGTCGTCGCTGAATAGAGCTCGCGCCTCCGGGACAAGCGCTCCTAACTTGGTCCAGTAGCCGGCATGAGCGTATATGCGCTGGACCATTACCTCCGCCGTCATGTCTTGCCGTTTTCCAAACTCCGACAAAGCGTCGACATTCGCCGGCGTGACGCCAACCACCGCCAGTGCGGCCTGTTCGCTTTCGCTTTTTTCAATAAAGCGGCTTCTTATGGCGCTTATCACCTCACGCCCCTCGTAGAACGCGGATAAAATCTCAACAGCCTTTTGCCGATCATGGACGTATGCTTCCCGCGCTCGCCATTCACGATAGGTCTTCCACGCAAGCAATGCGCTTGCGATTACCGCCAGACCAGTGACAATGGCAGCGAACCCGCCGAGCATCGCGCCTGTGGCAGCCCAGTCGATGCAATAGGGCCATAATTTGTAGCCGCATTGTTCCACGCCTTAGCTCCTGCGTTCTTTGACTTGCCAGTTCCTGTTATAGGCAGAAGCGCATAAACGCATTGATATTCAGTTGAAATCGACCCTGCACGATCTCATTCAACCTCCAATCCCCGGCCCCTTCCGCCCAAAAGTCCATTGAACGCTACCGCGCTTCATCGTTCCGGCGATCTCCATGCCCCGCTGCTTTTCCAGCACTGGCCGCCATGGCGCCAGCGCAAACTCTTTCGACTTCTCCACGAGAGCAAAACGCCCTGACGGCAGATCAACCGGACGGCGATAGACGCCATCAATCCGGTCGCCGTCTTCAACGGCATAGAATTTCTTGCCGAGGGATTGCGACAGTTTTTCGCCGGCCTGCTTTATGTTTGCATGTTCGCGCGCCTTGAGCGCCTTCCGGTCGATATTGATCCGTCCCCCAAGTTCCTGCGCCAGCCCCTTCGACAAAAGCCAGCGCCGGCGCGCGGCGAGTGCTTTGTCGAGCGCGGCGCCGAACCCGTAATCGACGAGTGAGATATCCCGCTTGCCCTCAATCACATCATCCAGAAATGTCTGCACAGGCGCACCGCCAAGCGCATCAAGCGAAACCCAGGAAAGCGTGCGCACGCGCGCGGCGCCAGCTTTCCCCTCGAACGCCGCCGCACGTTCAAGATAGTTTTCCGGTATCGCCCATGACCCGTCATCGGCGCGGCTCACAATGCCAACCCGCCGCAATGCTTCCAGGCGGCGCTTATGCGCCATGCGATAAGCCTCGCCTGCGGACGGATCGGACTGTCGATGCAATACGTCGGAATAGACGCCCCCGTGCCGGTTGGCGATGGCAGAAATCGTCACGTCGGATTTTCGCGGGGCCGCCCCGGCCTTTTCAATCTCAACGACCGCGCCGGCCGGCGGCGCGGCGCCGGGCTCGAAGTCGACCGCCACGCGCCATTGATTGCCGTCGGCGCCTTCGATTGCGAGAAAGCGATTGTCATGGCCGTCGTCGATCGCGCCGCCGCCGGCGACGCGGCCGGTGAGCGTCCCGGGCACCCCATCATCGGCAAAGTCTCCAACCCTTGCGGGCGCAAGGTCGGCGCCCAGCGCCGCGCCCATGGATCGGATGATGTCGCCGCACCGTCCGATTTCTTTCAGGGCGGTTTCAACGTCAGAGGACAAACGCCATCCGTCGCTGTCACGCGCCGCGAGATTCATCGCTTCAAGCTTTTTAAGCCGCGCCATCCACAGCCGTTTGCGGAATTGGTCGTAGGGCGTCGCCGCCTTCGCAATCTTGACGGCGCCGTCCGCATCGGTAACGCTGGCGATTTCCTGGTCGAGCTTTGTGAACGCTTCGCGCGAGACTTCCTTCACACGGCTGCGGGCGATATCGACATCGCGGCGCGGTCCCAACTCCAACGTCGTGATTTCCTCCGCGCGCCTGCGAAACCCATGGGTGATGTAATTGCGCGCGATGACGAGATCCTTGCCGTCATCGGCTTTCCCGCGCAACACCACATGGGAATGCGGATGGTCGGTGTTGTAGTGGTCGACGGCAACCCAATCGAGTTTTGTTCCGAGGTCCTGCTCAGCCGCCGCCATCACGTCGCGCGTAAAACCTTTGAGGTCTTCGAGATCGCCGGCGTCTTCCGGCGAGATGATGATCCGAAACTGGTGGCGGTCTTCACCGCCGCTTTCAAGAAATGCTTTGTTATCAATACGCTCGCTGTCCGGGCCATAGAGTTTGCCCGGCGCTCCATCTTTATCGGTCCCGTCGCGTTGAATGTAACGCAGATGCGCCCGCGCTTTCGACAATCCGCTGACGCCTAAGCGCACCGAGCGGATCTTCACCGCGACCCGGCGCGCGCGGAATTTTGCGAACGGATGAGACCGTGACGCGAAGGCGGCGGCTACACCCGAACCCCGCCCAATCCGCGCGCCGGTAAAGCGCGCACGCGAACGGCGCGCGAAGACGCCGGGTCGAGCCTTTTCCATCGCCGCGTAAAGTTTTCCGAGATAGCGCTTCGACGCCCTGCCGCCCTTCGCGCGAATGCGCCCCAAACGCGGACGAAAGTCGTCGTCTCCGCTCTTCATGTAGCCTGCACCAAACTGGCGCCATCACGCTTGGCTTTGGTGCATAAAAAAACGATGTGCAGACTGGCTTTGGGGTAGTTGCTGCACCAATGCTTTAATCTTGCCATACGGCCGACTTCCTCTGTCTACTGTTCTTATTGATGAACGCCACCGCCTGGCCCGCGATTGTCAGCATCACTCCACTACCCAGATCGGGACCGCGATTCCCATTACATGCCAGCGCTTAATCGCACCGAAATATCGTCCGTCGAAAGAGTTTTCATGATGGTTTAGAAGGAAAACCTCGTCGGTTTGGAGCTTAAAACACCCGTCCCAGCGGGGCATGGGACGGCCCGAACCGTCCGTCAGAAGCGCCTCTGCGGCATAGGTTTCATTGATGAATACCGCCGTTCCTTCGCGGCAGATTTCATCGCCGGAAAGGCCCGCGATGCGTTTAATCAGCGGCGTTCCCGGCGGCAGATACGCCCTAGTCACGATGAAATCTTTCGTCGCCGGCGGCGGGTTTACCAGCACATAGTGATTCAGCTCGGGCGCTTGACCGCGGATCAGGTAAAGCCCCTGTGGCGCGCTCTGCGATCCGTTCCAGACCAGTTTCGGGTTGAAGTCTGCGACCGAAACGAAGGCAATTACCGCAATCGCAATAGCGGTGAGGCAAAGCGAAAGGCGACGTTTCCGTCTCATGACTGAGACGCGCCCGGCTGCGGACAGCCCGAGTAGTCAAAGCGCACCTGGCGCGACCAGGCGTCGAGGTCTTCTTTAAGATAGACGACTTTACCGCCGTGTTTCTGAAAAGCGGGACCGATTTTCTGCTGGCGAAAAGACTCAAGCGTCCGCACGGAAATGCGCAAATAGGCTGCCGCTTCTTCCGTTGTCAGATACGGGCTCTCAATTTCCGGCGTCTTTACACGACACTTGTCCACCGCACGTCATCCCCCACAACACAACTACATGTTTCGCCGCGAGGTCGAACGCCGAAACTGCGCTAACATATGAAAGACGCCTGAGCGCGTTTTCGCCGCCGGTATTTTCAAGTGTTAACCAAAGATTTTCGTAAACTGTACGTCAAAAAAGTTTCACAGCATCGCAACCCATGAAGACATGCAGCGATTACTTCGTGGCATTGATTTGAAATACAAAAAAAGCGGGCGGTTTCCCGCCTCGCTTCTATTTTTTACAAGTACATTCCGCCGCTTACGGCATTGCGTTTCGTTTTTTTAAGCGGCTTTTTGCAACTTCCGTTTGTTCTCTACGCCGGCAAGACGCTTTTCAGCGATAGCACAGTATTTCTGTTCAAGCTCTACGCCGATGTACTGTCGACCGTTCAATGCGGCGGCAACGGCGGTCGATCCTGTACCGGAAAATGGATCAAGAACGAGATCGCCAAGCTTTGAAAACCCGTTTACTAGCGGCGCGATCACGCTCACCGCTTTTTCAGTCGGGTGCGCCTTGTTACCAGTATATTGCCAATCCCGAACGTCGCTGATGGGCTGCGCTGGTTTCCGAGGATACCCTTTCGCCAGCACAAAGGCGGATTCGTGCCTGTATTGCGTATGGCTCGCGCGCGAGGCGTAAGGCTTGGTCCAGACGATATGCCCGATGCTGCGGAAACCCGCCCGCTCCCAGGCCCCCGCGAACGCCGCAATCGCCGTCCAGCCATAGAACGAAATGCAATAGCTATTGGGTTTCAAAACGCGGAACACTTCGTCATAAACCGACAAAACCGCTTCCGGATTATCGTCATTGGCGATGCGGCGACTATCGCGATCGCGATAGCGGCATAGATAAGGCGGGTCCGTCACCACCAGATCGACACTCTCGCCAGGCAATGCTGCAAGCAATTCGCGGGCGTCGCCGCACATAATGGTATTGGTCTGCATCTGTCTTATCCTCCTTTGGAAAAGGGTTGCGCTGCTGCAACCCTGCTTCCGGCGAGGATGGGGATCGAAAGCGCAAGGAGGCTCCGACCGAGGGCCCCTTCAGGGAGACGGTTGGATGCCTTGCGCGCGCGAGGGGCGACGCCCCTTAGGACTTCAACTGAGATATCTGATAAATCTGTTCGATGATCGAGAAATCTGAATTTTAAAAAATATCGCCGTAGATGCAGCGCTACATAGAATCTTAACCAGCCGATGTGTGAAGCTTAGTATTCGGCTTTTTCGTTATTGTTCGAAATTCTCATGTTGCATGTTCGCATGTTCTCGGAAACGCTACTATTGGATTTTCTTGACGGATGAAGCACCTTTCGCATTACTTAACTCTGATTTTAGTTCAGTAAGCTGAAAGAGATAACAAACGGATTCGTTGGAAGCATCTGCTGAAAAGACGACGGCTTTCCATAGACCAGGCGCTGGGTTGGAAACAACAGCTTGTTCGTATGCACTATACGATGTTTCTAATCGTGCTGGCCTACAATTCCCAATTGAACAATCATAAAGATACAAGTCTAAGTCAGATTCCTTTGATTTGTGTCCGGATACACCCACAACAATCGATGACGTTCCGGGCTCGACATAGAGTTCTTCTACGACACCGTCGTTCTTCTCAAGCAACCCAAAAGTTGAAGAAACATTTTCGACTGTGTCAGCGGATTCACTGAGTACCGATCTGACATTATTCTGCAACCTGAGTCTACAGTCACCATCGGTATCAGAATTGCCAAACGCCGCGGGAGGCATGTCTACTGAAACGCTAAGTCTTACCTCTACGTGGGGAAGATAATCCAGATCTGCGGCACTTTGATCGAAGCGTTGCATGTCTGATCGTTCAAGAAATGTAATTTGCCAAACACCAGCATCAGGAAAGGTAATTTTCCCTTGTCCAGACCCATTCGATTGAGTGGGTAAATATACAGCTTGCCCGAGCGCCAAGTTTGCAGGCCCAATGATTCGCGCCCCAAGCCCATCACGATTACTCGAAAAAGCAATATTCAATTCTTCTACGCCTTCAGGCACTCTAACGAACAAATTTTTTCTGCCAGGGCGGGTCATACTGAACGTAATACGTTTTCCAGCCTCATCGTCTGACTTTGAATTAAGTTCGTACGGGACGACGATTGTCACAGGAACATGCGCTACGGCACCGTACCCATTCTCATGCTTTACTTCTAACAAAGCGCTATGATCGCCAATTTCTTTTGCATCTATCACGATTTGAAATGGAACCGGTGTACCTAGTGGTAAAACTATGTTGTTTTCGCTCGAAAAAATATTGCTGATGTTTCCGACCCAACCAACATCGAATTCAATTGGTTCAACCGGACCCGTTTGACGAGTCAAATAGAGAACTCTATTGGCTTTTTGCCCTAATCGCCAACCTTCTCGCTCAAATAACCCGACGCCGCGGTTCGGAGTTTCTAAAAATCTGCTAGTCGCCGTTCGCACAGGCGCATCGACCTGGATTTCGATAAGATCAGAATTGTTTGCATTGGCGCTAAGCCACTTCCAGGCGGAGTCGACCTGGATCAGTCCTGTGCCTTGCTTATATGCCGGAATCTGGGGGAGAAATCGTGCCGTTGAACGAAGAGCGTGATTGATTCTCCCTGCGTCGTAGTTAGTGCCGGTTTGTTTTGCAGCGCTTATCAACATGGCTGACACACCTGCTGCAACTGGTGTTGCCGTTGAAGTTCCGGCTCCGATCCTATATCCCGGCGGTAAAACGAATGCCCCGGCAACCTCGGAACCCTTCCTATGGCCAGCGCCAATCGAAATGGGATTAGCCGGCGCTAAAAAATCGGGTTTTAGAGAACCGTTGCCTGACGGGCCTTCGGCGCCAGTCCAATGTAAATTGTCTTGAAATTGAATCTTCGCGCCATTGTTAGCGAGAATACTCGCAGAACTATGATACGCACCGATTGACAACACGTCCGATCCATTCGCCGTATCAACCGAGGTCGACATACCCGGGGCGTTGAACGCTGTAAAGAAGACTGGCTTGTTGTACCGGCGAACGAGACGTTGCAACACAACTGCCAAAGCCGAGCTACCGTCCTTGAGATGGTTTACTGCATTCGCGGAATAGTACCCTTCAATAAGCACAACATCTACGCGCGGATCGGAAAACGCAACAATCATGGCTTGGCCAAAGGAAGTTGCACGTTTGCCGTGTGCTATTGATAGTAGTTGTGCCCCCGGGGCAATACCTTCTAATTTACCCGCTACGCCATGCGAGGCTGCTGCTGCGCCCGCAACCATGCTTGCATGCGAATCAACGCCGTACATGACGCTTAGGTAGTTGCCTACTTTTCGTACCGCAAAGCCAATAGTTTCTCGAACAGGAGTTTTTGGATCATCCCGCCCCAATACTCCAAACGAATTACTTATAGGAAAACTAACGATTGCATCGTCATTCCGAAAGTCATGGTCATTGTTGAGGTCAATTCGCAGAGATTGTTCACTCTGACTCCAAATCATCGCGCGAGAGAAAACATCGACTTCTTTCTCGGAACCATTTCCCGCTGACCGATAGGAGCGCTTAAGAAGATCAAAAATTTTCTGATAAGGTGCCTTGTTCGGGACTATGAATTCTGAAAACCGAAAATTTCCTTCGTGTGGAAGCTGGTAAGCCTCTCCATTAATAGTAATTCTCCCTGATCCAAAAACCGGGCCCACGAGTTCAAACCACTCAGCACCCAAAGTTAGGGGTTCAGCGCTCGTTGAAAGCGATGACTTGTAGGCCATCACACTAACGATATCGACAAATTTGTTGAGCTGGCGTCCCTCAATATCGTATGCGACCTGAAGTTCAGGCGCTAAGAAATCTGGAAACCCTTCGACGTGCGCAATGACGACACCACGTCCGTCAAACGTTGGACTCTTCTTTCTCAATGATAATGCGCTTAAATCTCGTAGTATTTCATACTGGTTATCGAGTGGGCTTATGATCGAACCAGACTCTCCTATAGACTCATCTTTTTCATTGGCGTCTACAGTGTAGTTTTTTGAATCTTGTCCTCTTCTTGAATTTGAATCACTCTTGCTTTCTTTCGGGTCGGTAAGAAAGAGACTTGTGTATGGTGAGAACTCTTCCGAAGGAAGATCGATTGTCGCCGATTGCACATGTTCACTTGCGACTAATTGTTCAATTGCGCCAACCGGCAACGAAATCGCGAGATAATCTACTTCGGCCGACAAAAATCTAACTTTGCCTCCGAGGATTTCAATTAACCGAGATGCTTCCCCTGTTCTTCCAGGCTTGGCCGCGACTGCCACTGAGACAGCCTCCATTTCATTTGCAATCGCAAAGGAAAGTCTTGCTTGATTTTCTTTGGATAAATGCGCGGCAAAAACGTCCGAAGATAAACTTAACAACAGTAATTGGAGAAGGAGGAAGACCGGCAACTTAAAGAACTGTGGTGTGGTGAGTATTACCAAATTGCACACTATATGAGTTAACACGCCTATTGAGTTTTTAGGATACGTTTAGGCGGAGGGCTTTTTGCAATTTGCGTAAAGCCCTCCGACTAACAAAATTACTTACCACCGTTTCGAAAGCTGAACGGCGATAAAGCGGCCCTGAGGATTACTTTGCTCAGGATCAAATCCGATTGCGCGGATTCTATTATTGAAAAACGGAGGATCTTGATCAAATACGTTATTCATCGTCAGCGCAATTTCAGTATCTTTAAGCAATGCGCTCTTTACGCTCTCGCCGAGTTCATAGGAGAGGCGTAGATCGACTGTTGTGTAAGACTCGATCTTTTGAGACGGGTCGGTCGTATTGTCGGTGTAACTATCTACGTAGTTCACAAATGCTGCGGCCGAAAACCCGTCCTTGGCCCAAGACATGCTCCCACGCAGGCGCAAATCAACTGGATTGCCAACAGTATCCAGAGTCTCGACCAAAGGCGCCGTGCTTGTCAGCGCCTCATCGAAACTCAAATAATAGCTGCCGTTGAGGAAAAGATCGAACTCGCCGAAATCGGTCTCGAAGTCGTATGCTATCGTAGCGTCAAAACCACTAACTTCCGTGACTGAAACGTTCGCATCACGCACATTCACGATAGCTTCAACTTCTGTGCAGCCACAAAAATTACTTGTTAGATCGGGGGAATTTAGAATCATCTGGGCGGTTGCTGGATCAACATTACGCGTAATGATTGGCGCGAATTGATCTTCATTCGTGAATACAGAAATCAAATTACCAAACAACCCAGCAATCCGATCTTCGTAACTTATGTCGAAGTATGTGAGTTTAATTGCCAAGTTTGGTATGCTCGGCGGAGAATAATCAGCGCCCACCGTCCAAACTGTAGCGTTTTCAGGTCCGATGTCATCGTCGTTGCCAAAAAAGACGGCGGTTTGCGTATTTCCGTCAGTCGCCATTGGGTCTGGTATGATATTTGTCAGAAATATTCCATTCCCGCTCGTGTCCAGTAATCGGAGACCGGGCGCACGAAATGATGTGCCCCACGTCCCGCGAATATTAAATCCTTCGGACGGAGACCACCGCGCTCCAAATTTCGGATTCGTCGTACTGCCAAAATCACTGTAGTCTTCAAACCGAACCGCTGCTGAAAGCTCAATATTTTCGAGACCTGGACGCCTGTTATTGGCGCCAACCAACGGAACAAAGATCTCTCCGAAAGCTGCGAATACGTCTCTACCAAATTCCTCCAATGGGTCGTCGATAGGCGCGGCGCTATTGCGAAAATCGATACCGGCGGATTTGAGGCTTTCTTCCCTGTATTCGAGACCAACTGCCGCTCTCATTTCTCCGCCGGGGAGGAGAAATAGGGCTCCATCCGCCTTAGCTTGCACCGACCATAATTCAGAGTCGCGATCTGCTGTAAAAAAACCGCGTATCGCATCTATCGTGGAAGGGTTGGAATTTGATCCATCACCGAATGGATTAAATGCCGTAGACGGGTCCGAGTCCGCAAGGACGCCTGCAAGCAAAAACCGATTAGGCAAGCCCGACGATCTTACATCCTCGTTTTCCCGATTATAGCTACCAAATACTTCGGCTCGCCAAGTGCGTGAGAGTTCGAAGTTCGCGCCCGCGACTATATTGTAAGCTTCAACCTCTCCGTTGCTTGTTTGCGGTCCTAAATCATCAATAAATGAATACCGTATCCGGTAGCTGCTTAGACCTCCTACCGGATCGACAAAGAAAGCATTCGAAGCTGGTACAGTGAGATTTGTTTCGAACGCAGCAGTGCGGGTTTCAAACTCACGTGTCGCATAGCGTCCTTCCAGAAATACAGATGCTCCATCGGTGAGTTTTTGATTAAGCGCGACAAATGCACTATGCCTCTCTTGCGACGGCAATACGAATGTGCCTTCTCGTTGGTTCCCAAAATTCGCCGTTCCGGCAATAAGGTCACTAGGCGCTAGGGATGTGCCGTCCTGACCGCCTGGAATCGCAAATGTTGTTCCACCGGCGCGAATAGTTCCAGGGTTGCTATTTCTTGTACGAAGATCGTCGCCGCCCAATGACGTAAGATCAGCGTTCGCTGCAAATTCTCGATCAGAAGAAGGAAGTGCATCACGCTTGTAATATTCGTATGCAATTACTACATCGCCGCTATCCCATGTGGTCCCGAAGATTTGGCTTGCTTGGTATTCGTCCTGAATTCCGTCCGTAACAGTCCCGTAGCGAAAACGCGTCTCCGCTCCATCAAAATCTGATCGCAAGATAAAGTTAACTACGCCGCCGACAGCATCCGAGCCATAGATTGCGGAAGCCCCGTCTGCCAAGACCTCAACCCGGTCCAGAGAAACTAAAGGGATAAGCGATATGTCGGTTAGCGTACCAAAGTTATTTGACGCGACACGCCTCCCATTTATTAAAGTTAGAGTCGATTGAGTTCCAAGCCCGCGTAGATTTATGCCCGACCCAAGGCTAGTGTTTAGATTTGCATCATTGTTGGAAATAAACGATGCCGACGTGATTTCGTTGCCCCCTATCCCGGTATTCTGCGGAAGTACACGAAACAAGTCTTGAGGTGTAGAAAATCCAGCTCTGTCTATATCATCACGAGAAAACACAAAGGGGTCTGACCCCACTGGCGCGGCACCCCTAATATTTGTTCCTGTAACAATTATGACGTCTTGCTCCGTCTCATCGTCATCATTCCTTGTGCTTACTTCTTGAACATCATCTTCCTGATTCAATTGAGCAACGCGAATGAGCGAGGAGTCCGCCGCTGCGGTTTTGACAACACGCACGGCAAAGGCACCGCCTTCGCCTTCGAAGACAGAAAGTCCCGTGCCGTCTGTCATTAGCTTGAGGGCGTCTTCGGGCTCGTATGAACCGTCGAGATCGTTCGTCCTGTACCCTTCGACTGCGTCGTAGGTATAGACGACGGAAACGTCTGCCTGGCTGGCGAACTGATTAAGGGTTTTCTCGGCCGGGCCGGCGTCGATATCGAAATCGCGCGCTTGCGCCATCGCCGTTGAAAATGATGCGATGGATACCGCCATCAATGAAGCGCCTGCTCGCAGCAAGCCTTTTTTCATCCGGCCTCCATTATGCTCCGCGCCGCACGCCGATACTGACTCTGCTTTATCTTTACCAGGATTATTCACGCCGTCCCTCCCTTGGGTTTTGTTTCCCCACCCAATTCGGCGATTGTCATCAGTCCAATGAATACCGAAATAGGGTTCGATACCCCAACGACGCTTGAGCAAATTTTCGCCGCCACTTACCGGGCGCATTTTTTAAAGTTTTATGACCGGCGGCGTTGCAGTTGCACAAATGCCACATTGGTCTGATCGCAGGTCAGCCGTCGCTCGCACCTGCGCCAACGTCCCGCTTCGCATCGGAAAGAAGGATCACCATATCGCCCTGGCGCTGCACGGTGATAAACAAGCCTTCTTCAAGAACGCTTAACAGGCTGTCCACATCGCCCGTCCGGAAATAGCCGCCGACGCGTCTATCGCGGATTGCGTCGTCCACAATAACAAAACGCGCCTCAGTGTAACGACTCAGTTCCTCAACAGCTTTCTCAAGCGGCTCGCCCTCGAAGATGAGCATGCCATTGCGCCAGGCGAGTTCCCGTTCGAGATCCGTCTCCGTCACAGCGGCGACAAGTTGCGGTCCCCATTGTTCACGGACGGGCGCCTGCGCCCGCAGGCTTTCTCCCGCCTCAAGGAACACAGGCGAAGGCAGACTCCCACCCGTTTCAGCAATAGCGACTGACTGCGCCGGCACCGCTTCGGATGCCTTCGTCACCTCAACTTTGCCTTCGGTGACGATGACCTCAACCGGCGCGCCCGTTACTCCCTCCGGCGCTATGTAGACATTAAACGCTGTTCCAACGGCACGCACCGCCGTGTCGCCGGCTTTAACGATGAACGGCCTGTCCGGGTTTTTCGCAACAACGAAGTGCGCCTCGCCTTTCTGCAGACGCACTAGGCGTTCCGCCCCGCTGTAATCAACCTCAACAATGGTGTTTGTGTTCAGTTCGACAATGGAACCATCCGCCAGCTCCACCACGCGCTGCTGCCCGACAGCCGTCGCATAGTTCGCTGTATCAGGCGATGCAATGCGCGGCCCCATGAATAGAAATGTCGCAAGCGCGACTATACATAAAGACGCGGCGATCGCGCCGTAACGCACAGTCCGCAAAGGAACAGGAAAAGCCCGCTGGAGTTCGTCTTCATTAACGCCGCGGCGCACGGTTCTAATCTTGCTATCATGTTTCAAGACGGCAAGCTCGTCGAGCCGGCCCCAGATTTCTTTGAAATCTTCAACCGCTTTGCGATGGCGCGGGTCGGCGTCCAGCCACCTCTGGAACGCCGCTTTAGCTTCCGGTTGCACGTCCTCATCATCGAGGCGCCAGACCCACTCGGCCGCCTCGTCATCTATGGCGGATTTGTCCTTTATGCGGTGAACGTTGCTCAACCGTTGTTCCTCATAACTCGTCTTTACGCGACCTAGAGGAAGGCCTGTCGCCAGATGCGCGCGCGTCATCGCCAGGCTCTTCGTCCACATCCCAGTAGTGATCGCGCTCGCGAAGGTAGTCGCGGCACGCCTGCAGGCCTTTTCTCACATGTCTTTCTATTGTTCTTTCCGGCACGCCAAGCGCCTCCCGGATTTCCTTCTGCGAAAGGTTGTAGACCTTTCGCATGATGAATATTGACCTCGTCTTCGGCGGCAGCCGGTCAACAGCCTCCGCAAGCGCGCCAAGCCGCTCGCGCATGATCAGGTGTTCGTCCGCAGCGGCGCACATATCTTTGACGCTTAAGGCGTCGATATCCGCCACTTCTGAGTACGGCGCGTTTTTTGACTTTCGGTAACCCTGAACGAAAAGGTTGTAGGCGGTGCGAAATAGAAAGGCGCGAGGATTCTTGATCTCACTGCTTTTGTTCGCTTCGTAGACTTTTAGATACGCTTCCTGCTCGATGTCTTCCGCATCTGCGTCCGATTTCGACAGCCGCCGCAGATAGCGCTTCAGCGACGGCTGGTGGCGCAGCACATGGCGCATAAACCAGTCACTGGCAGGCGGCGCTTTATGATCGTCGTTCTTCCCCATTCACGTCGTCGCCGGCTGCCTTAAAGGCGGTCGCCGGCAGTCCTTTCTCGCGGGCCAAGTTTTGTTTCCCCTGCAAGTTTCGGGGCAGCCGCGCAGGCGCAATCATGAATTTTTTCTGACGAACAGTCCAGATGTGGCCAGGGAAACACGGGTCCTGGTGAAAAAACTCGCATAATAGTGGCGGCTGTCGCGCGCTCGCACGTCTATGCATTAGGGTGTTTTTTACTCTGAACTTTACGGTCCTAAATTTTCTCGCGAATGAACGCAGCATAACTCTGCGTCAATGGCGGAAATTGAAGCATCACGCGTCTTACAATGCGAGCATGCGATAACATTGCTTATACTCAATGCTGAGCCCCTCCGTTCAGCAAACGCCCTCTATTACCTTGAAGCGGCGCCGGACAAGATTCAGCGCCGCTTCTTCTGTTTACAGAGCAGTCGCAGCCATCGTTAGCGGCGTTTAACGACGAGCGAGAATGCACAGGCGCCTGCGCGCCTGTGCATTACGCTCGCATCGCTATTCGCGCTCTGAAGGCTCGCGCAATACGATGCGGCCGCCGCTGACGGGCATGAGGTCGAGCTGAACAGTAAGGCCCTTGGCGTCATCGTGATCCCAGGCAGCGCCGAGGCGCGTCCAGTAGGATTGACCGCCGCGTTCAGCTACATGATAGGCTATCAGTGACGGAGGCCGGGTCTCGCGGACATCTGGTTTGGTTCTGGATGTTTGATTGGCGGTCGTCATGGTCTTGCTCCTTACTGTTGGGAGTTTTCTCGATACGCCTGCCGATAGACGCCGGTGCAAAGCTGCGCCGTCACCGCCACTTGTTGGAGGCTTATTGCCAACACGGAAGTCTGGCGCGGGCAGGCAATTGACGGAACAGCGCGCCGCGTCACGGAGAGGTTTATAGGTCGAGGAAAACCGACAACGAAGAAGTTAGATGCCCGCCATTAGAGCATGACGAAACCGAAGCACGAACGGCTCGCGTTTACGTTTCGATGCCGAGCTAAACAGATGCGCGTCCTGATAGCGTCCACGCGTTCTCGGGCCCAGGCCAACGGCACTCAAACGGCACATTCACTGAGACCAAATTTCTTTTGAAATTATTTTATGCGACGTGGTTTTCTACCTTTTGGTACCCTCTTGGTACCCTCGCGGCGCAGCGCAAAACTCGCGCTCGGGCCATCTTCGTAACTTATTGATTTTCTTTTAAAAATGGCGCGAGTGACGGGACTCGAACCCGCGACCTCCGGCGTGACAGAATTTTGGTCTCAAACAACACGAATTGTATGAAGGAATCATCGTCTTCATCGTCAACAAGGCCAACACCAACGAGAAAGTCCGACAAACGCAGCGATTTTTCTTGACCCTATAGTGACCCTAATTTGCGCGGCGGATTTCTCAGTTTTTTGCACCTCTCATAAGGGATTGTTTTTATTTCGTTAAATGGCAGGGGCGGAGGGACTCGAACCCCCGGCCCTCGGTTTTGGAGACCGATGCTCTACCAACTGAGCTACACCCCTAGGCCGTGACCGAGGATTAGGGCCGGGCGCCCGTTACTGCAAGGGGCGCGGGGCCTAAAAAATCAATCCTTTATCCAAGCGAGGACCGCCTCCGCCGCCGTTTCCGCCGCCGGCGGGCCGCCGGTTCCGAGCTTTGCGAGCGCGGCGGGGAACGCGTTGAGCTGTCGCGCGCGCGCATCGGCGCCCGACAATAATGGCGCGAGCGCCTTCGCCAGCGCCGCCGGCCGGCAATCCTCCTGGATGAACTCAGGGATCACGCTTGCGTCCTCGGCGATGTTCACGAGAGCGGCCCATTTCGACGTGACGACCGCCCGCCCCCAGGCGGCGGTGAGCGGATCGAACCGATATGCAACGACCATGGGCGTCCCGCAAATGGCGAGTTCCGTGGACAGCGTGCCGGACGCGGCGAGCGCGGCATCGGCGGCGTCAAACGCCGCAATTTTTTCCTCCGGACCGATCAGGATCGGCGCCGCATCCCACCCTTCGAATGCGGCGCGAATGTCATTCTCACGACCGGGCGCAACGGGGATCGCGATTTTCAGCGCCGGCGCGTCGCGGCGAACAAAGTCGATCGCCCGGCGAAACCGATCCGCAAGCTGACGGATTTCCGCGCGCCGGCTGCCGGGCGCGAGGATCACGAGCGGCCGGTCGGCGCCCCCGTGTCTTTCGCGAAACGCGGAACCGCCGCCGCGCGCAGCCATGAGGCTTTGAAACCCGGAATGTCCCGCGCAGACGGTTCGCACCCCGTGAGTTTCAAACCACGGCTTTTCGAACTCGAACAGCGTGATCACGCCATCGAATAACCGGCCCAGTTTTTCCGCGCGCTTCGGACGCGACGCCCAGACCTGCGGCGCCACGTATTTGATCAACATGGTTTCCGGCGACGCCTTGCGGATGCGTTCCGCGGCGATTTTGGAAAACGCCCAACTGTCGATCAGCACGGCGGCGTCGGCCTTTTCGCGTGCTGCGCAATCGGCAAGCTGACGCGCACTCCTCATCGCCGCCGGCAGCGCCTTCAGCGCCGCGACCGGACCCATCACCGAGAATGCGCGAATGTCGAAAAGGCTTTCCATGCCGCGCGCCATCATGACCGGTCCGCCGCAGCCGCAAAACCGAATACCGGGGGCGCGCGCGGCAAGGGCCTCCATCAGCGCGCCGCCCAGCGCATCGCCTGACGGCTCGACGGCGCAGATCATTACCGTTGGCGGTCGGTTCATTTTCGGTTGAGGTCCGCCTCTGAAAATCCGTACAGAAACAACCCCGCATCGTCGGCAAGCGCGACCGCTTCGTCGCGATTCATCACCAGAGCGAGTCCTGCTTCCACTGCGACGCCGCGCAGCCCCGCGGCATGGGCCCGCCGCACGGTTTCCGGCCCAATAACGGGCAGATCGACACGGAGCTCCTGCCCCGGCTTTGGCCTCTTAACGAGAACGCCATTTCCTTTGCGATCAGACGCGCCCGGCAACCCGGCGCAGCGCGCAAGCATCAGGTCCGTTCCCTCCGCGGCCTCGATGGCGAGCACGTGCCCCACATCGACGACGGCCGCCTGCCCGACGTCAAAAGGCCCGATCGCGTTGATCAACGCCGCGGCCTTGGCGATGTCCGCGAAGTCGTCCGCAGACGGTGCATGAGCCCCGAACACGCCTTGCGGCGCCGTCAGTCCGCTGACGGCTTCATCGGCGCCGACAACAAGAAAATTTTCCGCTTCGAGCGTTTCAACAAGCACCTGGAGGATTGCGCCGTCGCCCCTCCCCGCCGCCGCGACGATCTTCGGCAGCAGCGCCGCGCCGCGCCAGTCGACTTTCAGCGACGCAAAGTCAGGCCGGCGCACGACGCCCGCAAAGCACGCAGCGTCGCAATCGGCCTCGCGCAACAGGCGCAAAATCTTGCCGGCTTCGCCAAGACCGCAATCGTCGCCAGGCTTTGACGTCAGATGATCGTCGGCCGAGCCGGCGATGCGGATCAGATGATAGGGTTCCCCCAGGGCTTCGCGCTCGGCGACGATGCGCGCCGGCAGAGATCCGCCGCCGGCAATTAACCCAAGTTTCCGCCAACGCGCCATCGCCCGCCTATCGCGCCGGCGTCATCAATGACCGCACTGCGCCATTCTCGATAAAATCGATAATCATGGCGACTTCCGGGTTTTCTGCAAACCGCGTCCGCGCCATCTCCAGCCGGTCGCGAAACGTCCCGTCCTCGCCGTCGAACAGCAAGCGATACGCCTCACGCAACGCCCGAATACTTGCCCGCGGCATGTTTCGGCGTTTCATGCCGATGATATTGAGGCCGCCAAGGCGCGCGTGATTTCCGAAGGCGGATGCGTAAGGGATGATATCGCAGGCGACCGCCGCGCAGCCGCCGACAAAGGCGTAGGCGCCGACCCGGCAGTTCTGATGGATGGCGCAAAGCCCGCCGAGAAATGCATTATCCCCGATTTTCACATGGCCGCCAAGGGTTGCATTGTTGGCGAAGATGACGTCGTCGCCGACTTGGCAGTCATGGCCCACATGTGATGCGGTCATGAAAAAGCCGCGGTCGCCGATTCGCGTGACGCCGCCGCCGGCGGGCGTTCCCGGATTCATCGTCACGTGCTCACGGATCATGACGTCGGCGCCGATTTCCAGCCGGGTTTCCTCGCCCTTATACTGCAAATGTTGCGGGGGGCCGCCAAGAACGGCAAAGGCATGGACAATCGTCCGTTCCCCAATCGTCGTGCTTCCCTCGATCACGACGTGACTCTTCAAGACGACGCCCCGGCCCAAGCGTGCGCCGGCGCCGACAACGCAGTAAGGACCGATAGCGCCGCCCTCGCCGATTTCAGCCCCTTCTTCGACAATTGCTGTTGAATGAACTTTCATCGCGCCCCGAAGCGGTTATATGCCCTGCGCCAGCATGGCGGAGAATTGCGCATCGGCAACACGCTTTCCATCGACTTTCGCTTCCGACGCAAAACGCCATACCGGTTCCCTGCGATGTACGGTGCGCACGTGAATCCGCAATTGATCGCCCGGAACGACCGGCTTGCGGAAACGCGCCCGGTCTACGCCCATAAAGAGAACGATCTTGCCTTCGACGTCGAGCCCTTCGGTGTAGGATGTAAAAGCCGCGGCCGCCTGCGCCATCGCCTCGATAATAAGGACGCCGGGCATGACCGGCTTTTGCGGGAAGTGCCCCTGAAATATCTGATCGGAATAGGAAATGTTCTTTATGCCGACGGCGCTGTCGCCCGGCTTAATTTCGACAAGACGGTCGATCATCAAAATCGGATAGCGATGCGGCAATAGCTGCATCAGCTCGTCGAGCTCCAGGACCGACTTGTCCGGTTCGAGCGGCGGTTTTCGTTCGTCCGTCATTTCTTGTCCGCTTTCTTCTTTGATTGGCGCACCAACCAGAACGCAGCCCGCAGGTGAACGCTTTGCGGCATTCCCGGCGTGCCGCCCCAACTTTCGCCCGCCGGCACGTCTCGCACGAGGCCGGCCTGCGCGGCAATGCGGGCGCCGGCGCCGATCTTTACGCCATTGCTAAAGCCGGCTTGACCGCCAACCATAACGCCATCAGCCAGTTTACAGCTTCCCGCAAAACCGACCTGACCAGCAATAAGACAATTTCGACCGATCTGCACGTTGTGCGCAATATGGACAAGATTGTCGATTTTCGTGCCCGCGCCGATCACGGTGTCGCCAAGGGCGCCGCGATCGACTGTTGCGTTCGCGCCGATCTCCACATCGTCGCCGACGATCAGCCGGCCGAGCTGGGGCACCCGGACGATCCCTGCCGGTCCCTCGACAAATCCAAAGCCGTCTTCACCAAGACGCGCGCCGGAGAGGATCCGCACGCGCTCACCCAGGATCGCGAAATGGACGCACGCGCCAGCGCCTATTACGCATTCGGCGCCCAGCTTCACGCCGGGGCCGATTACGGCGTTTGGTCCGAGAACGCAGCGGTCGCCAATCTCCGCGCCTTCGCCAATCACCGCCGTGGGATGGCGGACGACATCGGCGCCCAGATGCGGCTCGCCGCCACTGTCGACAAGCGGGGCATGCAGACGCCCGGCGATCTCCGCGAAAACAAGCTTCGCCGCAGCCGTCTCAATTACAGGGCCGCTGCGTGCGAGAGCTTCGGCGAATTTGGGAACGGCAATGGAGAGACCGAAACCGCGTCCCGCGGCCCGTTCGGCGATGTCCGCCCGGGCGCATAAGACGACAGCGCCGGCAAGGTCCGACTCGTCCAATCGCGCAACCCGCTCTACGGCGCCGGCGCCCTGCCCGATCAGCCGCGCCGCGCGATCGCTTTCGCGCGCGACAGCCAACGCATCACCGACGGAAAGCGCCGGTCCGATTTGATAAAAGCGCCCGTCGGGCATTCGTTGCGCCTTCTCGCTGATGCGGATCGCACAGAAGAAAACAGCCGGCGCGAACACCGCGCCGGCCTACATGATTACAGCGCCGTCAAAACACGTCTCCGGCTACTGATTTTTCGCCGCCTCAGCTTGCGCCTTGGCCGCAGCTTCCTGCAACTGTTTCTCGATTTCCGCGAGGGAGATCTTCTGCACCTCGACCGTATCCATTTTTTTGTCGAGAGCCGCAATGACTTCCTGCGTAACGTCGGTTTCGACGGCCGCGTAAAGGACCGCCGACTTGTCCAGAAGGACCGTGGCGCCGCGCTTGTCGATCAAGTCCTTCAGGATAGGATCAACTTCCGCAAGAATCTTGCCTTGCGCATTCTGAATGGCGATCCGGAACGCCTGCTCAACAATTTGCTGGCGTTGGGGAAGTCCGTATTGCGCGCGAGCCTGAAGCTCCTGACCGGTTTTTTGACGCACTTCCTCGGACATCAATTCGGCGTTCTTTTGGAAGTTCTCGATATCCTTTTGGAGTTTGGACGCTTCCGCCTCCAGCTCCGACGCGACGCCTTTGCGCACGTTTTCAGCCTGGCCGGGAATGGTTTTTCCCGCCTTTGACTGCGCGACGACGCTCTCAAGGCTAACAGTCAGGATAATCGGCGCTTTCGCGTCGTTTTGCGCTTCGACGGCCGTAAACGCCGCCTGCCCGACAAGCGCCGAAAGACCCAGAAGCCCCGCGCCCGCGACTGCGATAATACTCTTTCTCATGGGTACACCTCTTACCTTGGTTGTTCTCTGCCGACCGGGCGCGCCTAGAAGTTGGTTCCGGCGCTGAAGCGGAAGCCCTCGGTTCTGTCATACTCTTCTTTGCGGATAATCTCAGCAAAATCAAACCGAACCGGCCCGAACGGCGAATCCCAACTGACGGAAACCCCCGCGGTAACGCGGAAGGCGAAATCATCCTGCACCGGCGCCAGATCGCCGATGCCGTTGCCATCGGTATCAATAAACTGGGTCGGGTCGTTATTCAGGATTTTTGTGGAATCATCGACCAGGCCGACTGCACCGAAATCACTGAACAGCGCCGCGCGGATGCCGTACTCTTCCGGCAATGGCAGCGGAATCAGGATTTCCGCCGACCCGATGGCGTAAGCCTTGGCGCCGATTGCCTGACCGGCCAATGCACCTTCACGCCGGGTCGGCAACTGACCGGTGATATCGCCCGCGTCATCCCTGATGGCCCCGCTCGACGTCAGGAAACGGGGGCCGACGCCGGCCACTTCAAAGCCGCGAAACGACGACGCGCCCTCAAAGAAGCGGTCGGAGAGGCGCACATCGTCACCGCCATATCCTTCGATATAGCCTGCACGCCCCTTCAGAGCGCCAACAAGGCCAAGCAACAGCGGATGGTAAATCGCGCCGGTCGCCTCTCCCTGGTAGTAGTTTACGTCGCCGCCGAGACCGGCGAACCGAACGGAACCGCCAAGGCGCCAGCCGCGAGTCGGCCGGATGGGATCGTTGCGCGTGTCGAAAGTCAGCGATACCCCCACGAGGGATGTCAAAAAGTTCCCACGTGATTGACATGTCGGGGTGAGGGCCAGTTGAAGGAAATCGCACTGCTGGGCTTCGACAGAAATTCGCTGGAGCCCGTTTTCATCCAGATCAGGCTCAGAGATTGGTCGTCCCTCGTCATCCAAAATCAGCATGCCCATTGCGTCCCGCTGAAACCGGGTTGCGGGCGTCGCAGTAAACATCGCGCCCGGCACAAGTATGTCGGCGGGGTTCTCCGTACCGGAAATCGTTAGCGCACTAGGAATATCGACCTCTACATCATCCTTACTCAGCAAGTAGGAGATGCCGCCGCGACCGTATTCTGAGACGAAGAAGCCGGTGTTGACCCCGAAACCAATCCGGTTGCGGACGAAACCCGCCTCACGGAAATTCGTGCGCTGGTTAAATGCAGAAACACCGGCATTGAGGTTGCGTCCCAGGAAATAGGGCTGGTTGAACTGCAAATCGACGAGGCGCGTGCGCGAACTCGCCTGCACGCGGAATGTCAGCGCCTGGCCGCGCCCCATCAGGTTTCGTTCCTGAATTGAAAAGTCAATAATGAAGTTATCGGTCGACGACACGCCGACGCCTACGGAGAACGAGCCCGTCGATTGCTCTTCGACGGTTACGTCAAGCTCGGTGCGGTCCGGCGCGGACCCCGGTTTCTCTTCAATTGCAACTTCCTTGAAAAACCCGAGCGAGCGGACCCGCGCGCGCGACCGGTCCACCAGGACGCGATTGAACGGATCGCCCTCCGCGATGCGGATCTCCCGTCGAATAATTTTGTCCAGGGTGCGCGTATTGCCCTTGATGTTCACGCGCTCCACGTAAACCCGCGGGCCCTCATTGACCTGGAAGGTCAGGTCGATCGTTCTGGTGTCTTCGAACCGCTGAAGCTGCGGATTGACGTCGACGAATGCGTATCCCGTCGCACCGGTCGCAAAGGTGATCGCCTCGGTAGCCTTTTCAAGCTTCTCGGAATTGAATGTCTCGCCTTCCCGGATCGGCACGAACCGTTTCAGTGCATCGCCGTCAAGTTTCGCGAGCGTCGTCTTCACGCGGACTTCGCCGACCGTATATTTCGGCCCCTCGTCGACGGTAAACGTAATAAAGAAATTCTTTCGATCCGGCGTCAGTTCCGCGACCGCGGAAACCACCTGAAAATCCGCATACCCTTCCTTGCCATAATGCTGGCGCAGGAGTTCGCGTTCATATTCGAGGCGATCGGGATCGTAATTGTCGTTTGACGAGAAGAACCGCCACCAGCGACTCTCCTTTGTCAAAATGACGCCGCGCAGCTGGCTGTCGGTAAAGATCTGGTTGCCCACGAAATTGACTTTCGCAATGCCGGTCTTCGGCCCTTCGTCGACTTCAAAAACCACGTCGATGCGGTTTTGATCGAGCGGCGTGACCTTCGGCGTGACCTGCGCCGCGAAGCGCCCCTTGGCCCGATAGAGCTCAATGATCCGCTGCGTGTCGGACTGCACCTTCGCGCGCGTGTAAATGGCGCGCGGCGTGAGCTGCACTTCCTCGGTAATCTTGTCGTCTTTAACGCGCTTGTTGCCTTCGTAGATGACGCGGTTGACGATCGGGTTTTCCTTCACGGTAATCAGCAGGACGCCGTTAGGCTGCATCTCCAGGGACACGTCCGAAAAGAGCCCGGTATTGAAGAGCGTCTTCAACGAGAGATCGAGCAGTTCCGGGTCAGCGGGCATCCCCGCCTGCAACGGCAGATAAGAGCCGACGGTTTCCGGCTCGATGCGCTGATTGCCCGTGACCGAGAGCCCCTGGATGATCGGCGCCTGTTGCGCGTGCGTCTCCACGCCTCCCGCGAACGGCTGCGCCGGCGGCTGGGTCTGCCCCATTGCAACGCCTGCCGTCGCCGCAATGGCGGCGATGGCGGAAACGATAACGCGGTGGAAAGCCCCCCCGGACAGTAAGAAACTCATTCGGTCGCCCTAGCTGATTGATGAGATCAGATTATTGATGTCGTTCCACGTGACGAAAATCATGAGCGACGCCAAGAGGACGATGCCCACTCTGAAACCGACCGCCTGCGCCCGTGGCCCCAACGGCTTCCCGGCGACCGCCTCGTAGGCGTAATACACAAGATGACCGCCGTCGAGAACCGGCACAGGCAAAAGATTGAGGAAGCCAATCGAAATCGACACGACAGCCGCCAGCGAAATGAAGTCGAAGAGGCTCATTTTGAGCTTCGTCCAGAAACTTGGAGGCTCGCTATAGGATGACTCGTCAAAGCCCGACATGACCGATTGCCCGGCATACTGGGCCATTTTGATGGGGCCGCCGAGCTGACTGGGGTCCTCCCGGCCCGTAATGATCTTGCCCAGAAACCGCACAGTCACTGACAAAACCCGCCATAATTCGTGAACGCCTTGCTGCACCGCGGCGCCAAATCCGTATTTCTGGAATGTGAAGGCGTTGCCGTCAGGGCTGATGCCGAGCTGCCAGACTTCGATCTTGTTGCCGTATCGGTCCGTCGACTCGACCCGCCGGGGCGCCGCAGCCATACGGATGGCATCACCGTCGCGCAGAATTTCGAAATCGAGTTCGCTGCCGCCGCTTAAAAGAACGATGTCGTAAATGGGGTTGAAGGAATCGAGTTCGCGCCCGTTGATCGCCAGTATTCGATCGCCGGGTTCGAGACCGGCCTCGGCCGCCGGCGTATTCTCGGCGACATTGCCGATGACGGCATCAAGATCGTATCGGCCCACCATCATGAATACGCCGGTGAATATCGCGACGGCGAGAATAAAGTTGAAAACGGGACCGGCAGCGACGATCAGCGCGCGGGCCCAGACCGGTTTGAAGTGAAAACACACCGCGCGTTCTTCCGGCGTCATGTGCGCGGCAACATCGTCCTCATGCCCTGGGCGGGGAAACTGCGTCGTAACGGGATGGCCGTCATCATCATGATCACGCGGCGCCGCCGCTTCCGCGGGCGCCTGAGATGCCGCGTTCACGTCTCCGAAAAACTTCACATAACCCCCGAGCGGCAGCATCGCGATGCGCCACTCGGTGCCTTTCCGATCGACCCATTTGAGCAGGGTTTTGCCGAAGCCGATGGAAAAGACGTCGACTTTGACGCCGAGCAGACGGGCAACGGAGAAATGCCCGTACTCATGAACAAAAACGATAATCGAAAGAAGGATAAGAAACGCGACCACGGAAAGCGGTAGAATCAGAATCGATTCAAGCGACAAGCCGGCAATATTCATTACGATCGTTTCCGCCCTGCTACGCCGCCGCGCGCGCCGCTGCGCATGCTTCTGCGCGCCGCCTGGCTTCTTCGTCGGCGGCGACGGCGTCTTCGAGCGCCGTCAGCTTGGCGGGCGCGTTCACCCTTGATACCTCGTCGAGTACCTGCTCGGAAATTGCGGCGATATCAAGAAATTTGACGTTTCCATTGAGAAATGCCGCGACGGCGATCTCGTTCGCCGCGTTTAGACTGGCAGGCATCACGCCCCCCGCAGCAATCGCCTCGCGCGCCAACCGAAGCGCTGGAAAGCGTTTTAAATCAGGGGCTTCGAACGTCAGCTTCGCAACCTCCGCAAAGTTGAGTTTCGCCGACGGACTGGGCGTGCGGTCGGGCCAGGCGAGTGTCGTGGCGATGGGCGTGCGCATATCCGGCGTGCCGAGCTGGGCGAGTACCGATCCGTCGGCATATTCAACCATGGAGTGAATGACGGACTGGGGATGCACGAGAATGTCGATCTCGTCGTGCGGGGTTGGAAAAATGTGCGCCGCCTCGATCAGCTCCAGGCCCTTGTTCATAAGCGTTGCGGAATCGACCGAGATTTTCGCGCCCATCGACCAGTTGGGGTGCGCCACCGCCTGCGCCGGCGTCGCGACGGCCATCTCCTCGGCCGTCCAGGTGCGAAACGGACCGCCGGACGCCGTCAGGATCAAACGGGATATCCGGTGCGGACGCTCGAAATCGTAAACCTGAAAAATCGCATTGTGTTCGGAATCAACAGGCAACAGCCGCCCGCCCGCCTTCGCGATCGCGGCCGTGACCACATCGCCGGCGCATACGAGGCATTCCTTGTTGGCCAGCGCAATATCGGCGCCGCGCTCCGCCGCCTTCAATGTCGGCTTTAATCCCGCCGCACCGACAATGGCCGCCATCACCCAGTCGGCGTCGCGCATCGCGGCCTCTTCGATGGCTTCAGGGCCGGTGCCCGTTTCAATGCCGGTTCCCGACAGCGCAGATTTCAGATCGTCGCCCAACGAGGCGTCGCCGATGGCGACATAGTCGGGGCAAAACTTCTTCGCCTGCTCCACCAGCGTTTCGAGGTTTCGATTGGCGGTCAGCGCGACGATCTCCACGTCCGCCTCGCCCTTGCCGCCTGCAAACTCAATGAGATCGAGCGTGTTTACGCCGATCGAGCCGGTCGACCCGAGGATCGTTACCTTGCGTTTTTCAGGGGGCGCGCCGGCCCCGACAGTCTTCTGTCCCATGCCACCCCTTACAGTTTTTCGAACACATTATAGAGCAAATATACGCTCATCATGGCGACAGTGGCGAAAATCATCCCGTCCAGCCGGTCGAGAACGCCGCCATGGCCCGGCACAAACCCCGAAATATCCTTCACGCCGAAACGCCTTTTGAACGCCGATTCAGCGAGATCGCCGGCGACCGACGCCGCCCCCAGAAGGCCGCCGGCGAGGAGGAACGCCGCCGCCGCCCCCGCACCGAACAGAAAATAGGCCGCGAGCGCCGCAACAAGCGAACCGCCGACCACCCCGCCGCCAATACCCGCCCAGGTCTTTGACGGCGACAGCGCATGCGAGATTTTCGGCCCGCCGATCAGCTTTCCGAAGATGAAAGCGCCGGTGTCAGCCGCCCACACGGTCGCGAAGATCAGAACCGTCAGCGCCTGGCCGTATGCCGGATCGAACCGCAGCCAGATGAGCGCCACGGACGGGGCAATGATGTAGGCCGCGGCGATCGCCGGCCAGAATGTAAACCCGCCAATGGGAAGAAGGCTCACGACGCCTGCGATAACAGAGGCGGCGAGCGCCATCTCGTACATCCCGATACTGGCGAGAATGAGCGCCGCCGCGGCGCCGACGCTCAACAGGTAAAAGCGCCAGGAATAGGCCCGCCCCTCCACCATGCGCGTCCACTCAAAAACCATGAGCATCGCCGCAAACGCCACCATCGCCGTGAAGATGCGCCCGCCCATAATCACCGCCGCGATCACGGGCGGGATCATGAAGGCGGCCGAAATAATTCGTAAACGGAGCGCCCGGCGGACTTCTGCGCTACCCTCGGCAGTCGATTTTTCAATTGCAGGCACCGGCATCAGGCGCCACCGACGCCGCCATAGCGCCGTTCGCGCGCATTATATTCCGCAATGGCGTCGGCAAAGATCGTCGCATCAAAGTCTGGCCACAGCACGTCGGTGAAAACATATTCAGCGTAGGCGGCCTGCCAGTTCAGGAAATTCGAAGTGCGCCGTTCGCCGCTGGTGCGAATAACAAGGTCGGGATCGGGGGTGCCCGCCGTATCGAGAAAAAGGCCAAACGCTGCTTCATCAATATCGCCGGCATCAATATCGCCGCGCTTAACGGCCTCCGCCGCTGCGCGCGCCGCCCGAACCAATTCGTCGCGGCCGCCATAATTGAAGGCAATCTGCAAATTGTATTTCGTGTTCTTTTCCGTTTCCCGTTCGGCCCGCCGCACCAGCGCTTTAACGTCGGCGGAAAGGTTTTCCTTATCGCCGATAATACGCACCTTGACGCCTTCTTCTTTCAGCCGCGGCAAGTCGTCGACGATGAACTGCTTCAGAAGGCCCATCAGATCGCGAACTTCGCCGGCCGGACGACGCCAGTTTTCCGTCGAAAATGAATAGAGCGTCAGATACGCAACCCCGAGATCGCGGGCCGCTTCGACCGCGCGTCGCGCCGCGGCGACCCCTTCGCGGTGACCGGCCGTCCGTTCAAGGCCGCGCGCTTTGGCCCAGCGGCCGTTGCCGTCCATGATGATCGCCACATGGCGCGGCGGGGCGCCGACCCCCGTCGAGGGCGCGCCCGGCGCGGGCATCTCGGCCGCACTCAAGGCCTTGCCCCGTTACCCGTAACACTCCGTATGTCGACCATGGCGGCAGTCAAACCTGCATGATCTCCTCTTCCTTGGCGGCGAGCGCTTCGTCGACTTTCTTTACATATTCGTCGGTGAGTTTTTGCACTTCGTCATGGAGACGCTTTTGCTCGTCTTCGCCGCCTTCGGCGCCCTTCGCCTGGTTCATGCCGTCCTGGCGCACATTGCGGACGGCGACGCGAGCCTGCTCCGCATATTTCGCCGCGACCTTGGCCAACTCGGCGCGACGTTCTTCCGTCAACGGCGGGATCGGGATGCGGATGTTCTGGCCGTCAACCACCGGATTAATGCCAAGGCCGGATTCGCGGATCGCTTTTTCCGTCGCCGCGATGAGTCCCTTGTCCCAGATCTGGATCGAAATCATCCGCGGCTCCGGCACGGAAATCGTGCCCACCTGATTCATCGGCATTTTCGAACCATAGGCGTCAACGTCAATCGGTTCTACGAGGCTCGTCGTCGCGCGGCCCGTGCGCAAGCCGCCGAACTCCGACTTCAGCGCTGCGATCGCACCGTCCATGCGTTTTTTCAGGTCTTTTAAGTCCACCCCGCTGCTCATCGGTTTATTCTCCTGAATTGGTTCGTCTTTTTCCCGAATAATACGCCGGAATTCGGGCGAAAAGGGGTTAGCGATCGGAAATGATCGTCGAAGGCCCGGCGCCGGTCAACGCGCCGACAACGCCGCCGGCTGCACCGATAGGAAACACGACAATCGGAATGCCGCTCTCGCGGGTCAGCGAAATCGCCGCCTGATCCATGACCTTGAGATCCCGCATCAGCACTTCATGATAGGTCAGTTTTTCGAATCGTTCCGCCTTCGGATCCTTCTTCGGGTCGGCCGAGTAAACGCCGTCGACCTGCGTTCCTTTGAGGAGCGCGTCGCATCCCATCTCCGCGGCCCGGAGCGCGGCGGCCGTGTCGGTCGTGAAAAACGGATTGCCCGTGCCCGCTGCAAAAATCACGACCCGGCCCTTCTCCATATGGCGAAGCGCGCGGCGGCGAATGTAAGGCTCGCAGATTGCGGTCATTTCAATGGCCGAGAGGACCCGCGTATACAGGCCGATTTTCTCCAGCGCATTCTGCACGGCGAGCGCATTCATTACCGTCGCCAGCATGCCCATATAGTCGGCGCTCGCCCGTTCCATGCCTTCCGCGCCGGGGGACACCCCGCGAAATATGTTGCCGCCGCCAATGACGAGGGAAATTTCAACGCCGAGCTCCTTGGCGTCTTTGACCTCGCCCGCGATGCGCCCGACCGTCTCATTGTCGATGCCGTAGGCGCCGGCGCCCATCAGCGCCTCGCCGGAGATCTTCAAAAGGACGCGTTTATAGCGAGACGCGGTGGCGGCTGAGGCGGGGCTGGCGTCGGTCATGGGTCACACTCTGTTCGCGAACGCGCCGATATCTCGCGGCGCAAAAACGCCGCGGGAAGAGCCGTTCGCTCTTCTCCGCGGCGTTGTTCTAACTGTTTGATCCGCGCCGTCAAATAGCGGCGCGGCGGGCGATGGCGCCGCTTTACTCGTCCTCGTCGGAGGTTTCGACGCCCTCGCCCAGCTCAAGCCGGGCGAAGCCGGCAAATTCGATGGGCCCGCCGACGTCCTTCGCGGCGTTTTCGATGACTTTCCCGACTTTCGTCTCGCCGTCGATGACGAAAACCTGCTCAAGCAGCACCGATTCCTCGTAAAACTTGCGCAGGCGTCCCTCCACCATCTTTTCGATGATGTTTTCCGGTTTGCCGGAGCTTCTCGCCTGATCGGCGAGGATGGTTTTTTCACGCTCGACCACCGCCGGATCGAGATCCTCGATGCGGCCGGCAAGCGGGCGCGCAGCGGCCACATGCATGGCGATCTGCTTGCCGAGCGCGGTCAGCTTGGCCTTGTCGCCCGACGATTTCAGCCCGACGATCACGCCGATCTTTCCAGCGCCGTCCGTCACCATGCCGTGAATGTAGGACGCCACAACGCCTTCCTCGACGGCGACGCCGTCGGCGCGGCGCAGCGCCATATTCTCGCCGATCTGCCCGACCATTTCCGAAACGTGCTCATCGACCGATATTTCCGTACCCGGATACTTCGCCGATTGCAGCGCCGCGAGGTCGCCGTTGACGGAAATCGCCGTCGCGGCAATGTCGCCCACCATCTTCTGGAAGATGTCGTTCCGCGCCACAAAGTCGGTTTCGGAGTTAACTTCGACAAGCACGCCGATCGCGCCGGCGCCCTCCGGTTCGACCGTCGCTGCGACAAGCCCCTGCGCCGCCGTGCGTCCAGCCTTCTTGGCCGCTTTTGCGAGACCTTTCTTGCGCAGCCAGTCGACGGCCTGTTCCATGTCGCCGCCGGTTTCGTTCAGCGCCGTCTTGCAGTCCATCATGCCCGCGCCGGTTTTGTCGCGCAGTTCCTTGACCATGCCTGCCGTGATTTGAGCCATTGTTCGTTTGCTCCTGTCTTCGAATGTGAGCGCGACGGGCGATCCCGAAGCGCCGGATAATGCTGTTTTCAAGCCGCCTTCACTGTCTCGCCGGGGCCTATAAACGGCGCCGGCGACGGTTTTGCGAAAGCGGAATTCGCGGGGCCCTGAGTTCAAGGGGCCCCGACTTCGCGGAACCCGTCGTGGGTCAGGCGCTCGCCTGCTGCTCGTCCGCCGGTGCGGCCGGCGTTTCCGCGACAGCGTCGGCAGCGCCCTCTGCGGCGTCCGCCGGCGGCGCTTCGGCAAGGGCCGGCTCGACCGGCGCCTCTTCGGCGGCGCCGAGATCAACGCCAAGGGCGGCCTGTCCCTCGCCAATGCCGTCAATCACCGCGTCCGCAACGAGGTTGCAGTAAAGAGCGATGGCGCGCGAAGCGTCGTCATTGCCGGGGATGATATAGTCAATGTCGTCCGGCGAACAATTGGTGTCGACCACAGCGACCACCGGAATGCCGAGTTTTCGCGCTTCCTTGATGGCAATCGCTTCCTTGTTGACGTCGATCACGAACATAAGGTCGGGCAGGCCGCCCATGTCGCGAATGCCGCCGAGCGAGGCTTCAAGTTTTTCGCGCTGGCGCGTCAGGTCGAGAAGCTCTTTCTTGGTAAAACCCGCGCCGCCGCTTTCGAGCTTTTCCTCAAGATCCTTGAGGCGCCGGATCGAATCCGAGATCGTTTCCCAGTTGGTGAGCGTGCCGCCCAGCCAGCGGACGTTCATATAGTACTGCGCGCAACGCTGTGCGGCCTCCGCAACCGGGCTCTGGGCCTGGCGCTTGGTGCCGACGAAAAGCACGCGTCCGCCGCCGGCGACGACATCGCGCACCTTGACCAGCGCCTGATGCAGCATCGGCACGGTCTGGGAGAGATCGATAATGTGAATGCCGTTGCGATCGCCGAAAATGTAATGCTTCATTTTCGGGTCCCAGCGGTGGGTCTGGTGACCGAAATGCACGCCAGCTTCGAGTAGCTGGCGCATGGAAAATTCTGGCAGCGCCATCTTGGTTGCTCCTGTTCGTTGTTACCGCCGCGACGCCGATTTAACCGGATGGAGCGTAAGCCCCGACCGGCCACGAAAGGATGGCCTCGCGTGAGAGATGGCGCGCCGTATACGCGGGCTTTGACCGGTTTGCAACTGCGGAATCAGCCGGAACGCGCGGGCTAGACCAATTCCACGTCGGCGACGCCCTCAACCCCCTTCAGGGCGCCGCGCATGGCCGGGGTGCAGGCGGCCGGTTCCGGCAGGGTAATCTCCACATCCCGCCCCTTCTCACCCACACGCATAGCGATAATGACATCGCCGCGCTCGCGCGCCGAGGCCGGCTTGACGGCGGCGAGGCGCCGGCGCACGCCCTCAAGGGCGCGCTCGGAAGTGATCGAAATCCGCAGCTGCGAAACCGCCGACGAGGCCGCAAGGTCCAGGCTCTTGATGCCGTTGCAGGTGAAGCGAATGTCGCCGTCTCCGTCGCGATCCTCGGCGGCGACGTCGGCCAGGATCAGCGTTCCCGCCTCCAGCAACTCATCGGCGGCTTTCAGCACTTCCTGAAAAACCGTCACCTCATATTCGCCCGTGGCGTCGGAAAGTTCGACCCAGGCGAAGGGTTTGCCGGTTTTGGAACGGCGCCGGCGCACGGTGCGAATGACCCCCGCCATCTTGAAGGCGTAGCCGCCGGCGCGGGCGCGCTCGACCGTTTCGGCATGGCTGGTGACGCGCATGCGCGCAAGTTCGCGCTCGTAATCATCAAGGGGGTGGCCAGAGAAATAAAACCCGATCGCCGCGCGTTCATCATCGAGGCGGGCGAGCGCCGTTTCATCCTCAACAACGGGCAGGCGCGGCTTATCGAGGGCCGGCGCCGCATCAAGGGCAAAGAGCGCGCCCTGATCGCTGGTGCGTTCCTCGGCGGCCTGGGCGGAGTAGCGGATCATCAGATCCGCCGCGGCAAAAGCCTGCCCCCGCGATGCGCAAAGCCCGTCAAGGGCGCCCGCCTTGCTCAAATTTTCAAGAGCGCGCTTGCCGACCGCTTTCAGATCGACCCGTTCGGCGAAATCGAAGAGATCCGTAAACGGACCATTGGCGCCGCGCTCATCGGCAATCAGCGCCATTGCCGCTTCGCCCACATTCTTCACAGCCGACAGCGCATATACGACGGCGCCGTCTTCGACGGTAAAATCGCTCGCTGAATGATTGACGTGAGGAGGCTTGACCGCGACCTCCGTCCGGCGCGCTTCCTTCAGGAAGATCGCCAGCTTGTCCGTGTTGGCGCGGTCGAGCGACATTGAGGCCGCCAGAAACTCCGCCGGGTAGTTCGCTTTGAGCCAGGCCGTCTGATAGGCGATGAACGCATAGGCCGCGGCGTGAGACTTGTTAAATCCGTAACCGGCGAATTTCTGGACAAGGTCAAAGATCGAGGACGACTTCTTCTTGTCGACGCCCTTTTCCGCCGCGCCCTCGACGAAACGGACGCGTTGCTTGTCCATCTCCTCTTTTTTCTTCTTGCCCATGGCGCGGCGGAGAAGATCGGCCTCGCCCAGGGAATAGCCGGACAGAATCTGAGCGATCTGCATCACCTGTTCCTGATAGATGATGACGCCGTATGTTTCCTTCAGCACGTCTTCGAGGAGCGGGTGCAGATAGTCCGGGTCCTGATCGCCTTGCTTGCGCTCAATATAGGTCGGGATATTTTCCATCGGCCCCGGCCGATAGAGCGAGACAAGGGCGATAATATCTTCAAGCGTGTCAGGCTTCATGGAGCGCAGGACAGCGCGCATGCCGGCGCTTTCAAGCTGAAAGACGCCAGTCGCCGCCCCCTCGCCCAGCATGTGGTATGTCGCCCGGTCGTCGAGCGGGAGCGCAGCCATGTCGACGTCGATATCCCGCTGCCTGATCAGCGCCACGGCCCGGTCAATGACCGTAAGCGTTTTAAGGCCCAGAAAATCGAACTTTACGAGCCCCGCCGGCTCCACCCATTTCATATTGAACTGGGTCGCCGGCATGTCGGATCTCGGATCGCGGTAAAGCGGCACCAGCTCGTCAAGCGGTCGGTCGCCGATCACGACGCCCGCCGCATGGGTCGAGGCATGGCGATACAGCCCTTCGAGACGGAGCGCTTTTTCGATCAGGGCCGCAACGGCGCTGTCGCTGTCGCGCTGCTCGCGCAGGCGCGGTTCGCTCTCGAGCGCCTCGGCGAGGGTGACCGGGTTCGCGGGGTTGTTCGGCACCAGTTTGCAGATGCGGTCGACCTGCATGAACGGCATATTCAGCACACGGCCCACATCGCGCAAGACAGCGCGCGCCTGCAACTTGCCGAAGGTAATGATCTGCGCAACGCGATCGCGGCCGTAGCGTTCCTGCACGTAGCGGATCACCTCATCGCGCCGGTCCTGACAGAAGTCGATATCAAAGTCCGGCATCGACACGCGTTCGGGGTTCAGAAACCGCTCGAACAGCAGGCCGAAACGCAGCGGATCAAGGTCGGTGATGGTAAGCGCCCAGGCGACAACGGAGCCGGCGCCCGACCCCCGCCCCGGCCCAACGGGAATGCTCTCCCCCTTCGTCCACTTGATAAAGTCGGAAACGATCAGGAAGTACCCCGGAAAGCCCATCCCGTTGATGATATCGAGTTCGACCTTCAGGCGGTTCCAGTAATCCTCTTCCGGCGCTGCAAGCTCGATATGGGCAAGCCGGGCCTTGAGGCCTTCGCGCGCCTGTTGCTCCAGCTCGGCCCGCTCCGCCTCGACCGCGTCCTCGCCGCTGGCGCCCGTAAAACTCGGCAAAATGGGATCATGAAATCGCGGCCGATAGGCGCAGCGCCGCGCAATCTCCACCGTGTTCTCAATCGCCTCGGGGAGATCCGCGAACAGCGTCGCCATCTCCGCCGCGCTTTTGAAATAATGATCGGGCGTCGCCTTGCGACGGTCGTCCTGATGAACGTACGCGCCCTCGGCGATGCAAAGGAGCGCATCATGGGCTTCATAATCTTCCGGGGACGGAAAGAACGGCTCGTTCGTTGCGACAATCGGCAACTCCAGGTCGTAGGCGAGGTCGACAAGCTCGCCTTCAACGCTTTCCTTCGCGCGCGCCGGATGCCGTTGCAGCTCCACGTAAAGTCGATCGGGGAAAAGCGCCTTCAGCTTTTCGAGCGTCGCGCGCGCTTCAGCGTCGCGGCCCTTGCGCAGAAGACCGTCGACCGGCCCGTCATACCCCCCGGTCAGACAGATAAGCCCGTCCGACGCAGCCTCCAGGCTCGCCAGCGACGCGCAGACGGCGTCCTCAGCCGCGGAAGAAAGGAACGCGGCGCTCGTCAGCTTCAGAAGATTTCGGTATCCGGCGTCATTCTGCGCAAGCAGAACAAGCGACGGATGGCGCTCGCCGCGCGACAGGGGCAACTCAAAATCGCCGCCGGCAAACGCCTGGTGAATGCCGATAATCGGCTGAACGCCCGCGCCGGCAAGGCTCATGGAAACCTCAAGGGCGCCGTAAAGGTTGTTGGTGTCGGTCACGGCGACCGCAGGCATCTCCGCCTGGCGACACAGGGCGCCGAGTTTCTCAACCCGGATCGCCCCTTCGGACAGGGAATAGGCCGAATGCAAATGAAGATGGATAAACTGCGCGGCCATGGGCGTCCGCCTTCCCGTAGATAAGTTCAGCCCTACGCGCCCAGCAACGCTCCCCAGAATTGCGCCGCGCCAATTACCGTAAGAAGTACGCCGAGTCCGACGACGTCACGCAAGGTTTCGTTTTCCATAAGGTTCTCCCGACTCTGACTGCGTTCTGTTCGTCTTTTGTTCTATATTCCCTTTTTGTTCTCCTGTCCAGTCTGTTCCGCGGCAAGATTTATCGCCGCCCTGCCAAGCGGGCGTTCAGCAATACCGGACCGATCCGCCGGCGCTCAGGTCGCCAGCAAAAAAAGCGCCCGGCCCGCGAGGGGGAAGAGAAGCGCCGATGCGGCCAGAAAAATGTAAAACCGGATCATGACGACATTCCTGGTCGCCTGCCAGATCGAGTGAACGATCCGAAGGGCCACATAACCCCAGGCAAGCCCGACATCGACCGCCGCCGCCTCGCCGCTGACGGCGATCGCCAATGCGACAGCATAAAAGATCGTCGGCTGTTCCATCAGGTGGTTGTAATTGTCCGCAACCTGACGAACGTCGCTCGGCAGGGTCCTCATCGCCTCGCTGTTGGTATGCGTGGCCTTTTGCGGATGGATCCGCGCCGCCTTCATGGCGGGGACGCGCGTCGCCAGCATCCAGACCGCCATCACAAGGGTCCACGCAACGAGTGCGGCGACAGGGAGCAACATGGCTTGGGTCATGAGAGCCTCCAGAAAACGGAGGCGCATCATTAAGGCGTTTTGCAGGCCCGGCCTACGGTTTTTGTCAGCAGATCAACCAATGGCGGCGCGCGGGCGGGCGAGGAATGTCAGGACCAGCGCCAGCAAGGCCGGCGCTCCTTGCGTAAACAGGATCGACGGTTTCGCCGTCGCCGCGCCAAAAACGCCGGCAACGATCACGCAGAGGAGAAAAAAGATGACGACATCGCGCTTGCCGGCGATCAGCCCCCAGAGGAGGCCTGCCGCAAGAAAACCATTATAAAGCCCCTGATTGGCGGCGAGGGTCTTGGTGATCGCCGATTCTTCCGCCGTCATGGAAAAAACTTCCCGGCCGACCTCATGATCCCACAAAAACACTTCCAGCACGAGAATGCCGAAATGTTCCACAGCGACAATGGCGACGGCGATGGCGGCGACTGTTCTCAACATGATTATTCCGATCCCTTCATTGCCGGCTCATCTTTGCCGGACTTGTCCAGCCCCAAGGTCACGACAAGATGCTCGTCCTTCACGACGACATCTTTCAGCAACAGTCTTGTCGCCTGATGAGGCGCTTTCGTTCCGTCGAGTTTGTAAATCGGTCGCGAGCGATAGAACGCCGACAGCGCGCTCGACAGCGCCGCGTTGGCCTTGTTTGCATAGGCGCCCGGTATCCCCCGAATAGCAACTTTTTCGATCACCGGATCGGTCAGATAAAACGCGCCTTCTTCGCTGGCGTATCGGACGCCGCCAGTAAGGTCGACCGCGCCGGCAAGCGGCTTTGGGTTGTTGTTGACGTAGATGTTCAATGTGGCGTCGACGCCGCCGGCGACCCGGTCGCTTCCTTCAATCAGGTCGATGCGCGGGTTGTCGAGCGTAACCTCGAAGATGAAGAGATAACGCTCCGACCACGGCAGTTGTTCGTCGAGTTTGCCGCGCAGCTCCGGTTCGGAGAAACGGAAAACATAGTCGCGGTCGCGGAGCAGGTAAAACGCGCCCACAGCGGCGATAAGCAGAATGGCGATAGTCGCGACGACAATCCGCATTCCTGGTTCCCTCTCCCCCGTTCATTCCGGCGAAAGCCGGAATCCACGCTCCCTATTCCGGACCCCGGCTTTCGCCGGGGAGGTCGAGCTTATACGGGTTACTCCGATCGCACAAAACCTGCGCATTGCCTTCATCCCTTCGGCAACCCTTCGCTTCGTAATCCCAACACCCTCCCATATCCAAACAGTCGCCCGCGGGATCGATCACGTTCATACGCACAACGAGCAAAGCGCCTGCTGCAGCGGCGATGAGACAACACCACAAAGGACGAAAAGTCGTCTCATCCAAACACCGAGTAATCTACGGGCTTTGTTCGATCCAACGTCTTCTCGACCGGCGGCATCGGATATTTCAGTCCCGTGGCGCAGTTAAAGAGAACAACCCGGTCGCCTTTGCCGATAAGGCCGTTTTTCAGCGATTGTTCGTAGGCGGTGTAAGTCGCCGCGCCCTCGGGACAAAGCAGGACGCCCTCCTGGCGGGCGATCCGGTCGCGCGCTTCAAATATGTCTGTTTCTTCTACGGCAACCGCGAAGCCGCCCGATGCGCGCACGGCGCGCAGGATCAGGAAGTCGCCGACCGCGACCGGCACGCGAATGCCGGCCGCGGCCGTCCATGCATTTTCCCAAAGCGGCGCATGCTCCTCGCCGCTTTCAAAGGCTTTGACAATCGGCGCGCAGCCGGCCGCCTGCACGGCGATCATTTTGGGTCGCCTCGAATCGATCCAGCCTATGGCTTCGAGCTCGTCGAAGGCTTTCCACATGCCGATGAGCCCGGTGCCGCCGCCGGTGGGGTAGAAAATTGTGTCGGGCAACGCCCAGCCGAGCTGCTCGGCGAGTTCAAGACCCATCGTTTTCTTGCCCTCAATCCGATAGGGCTCCTTCAGAGTCGAAACGTCGAACCAACCCGCCTTCTCTTTCCCGTCGCCAACGATCTTTCCGCAGTCATTGATCAGCCCGTTGACGCGATAGACGTCGCCGCCCTGCAGCGCGATCTCTTCCACATTCACCGCCGGCGTATCGTCAGGACAGAAGATCGTCGTTTTGATTCCGGCGCAGGTTGCATATGCAGCCATCGCGGCGCCCGCATTGCCGTTGGTCGGCATGGCGAGGTGATCGATTCCAAATTCTTTCGCCATGGAAACGGCGAGCGCGAGGCCCCTCGCCTTAAACGATCCGGTGGGCAGGCGGCCTTCGTCTTTTACGATGATTTCCGCGGCACCCAGTTTTTTCTCCGCATGGGGAAGGCGAAGAAGCGGCGTCACGACCTCACCCAGCGAAATGCGGTTCTCCGCATGGCGCACCGGCAGGAATTCCCGGTAACGCCAGAACCCTTCCGTGCGCGTAGCCAATACTTCCTTCGAAATCGCCTTGCCGACAGCCTCAAGGTCATAGCGGACGAGCAAGGGCTTGCCGGCGCGCGAGAGCCCGTGCGGAACACCCGGCTCGTACCGTTCGCCGGTATAGGAGCATTCAAGATGGGTGGCGAAGGTCAATCACTGACCTTTTGCTGCGCAAGATAAAAGTCAGGATTGAGTTCAAGCGATTTACGATAGGCCGCCTGCGCCTTTTGCGCCTCATCGCGCGCATCGTGCACGAGACCGATATTATACCACGCCGCCCATGGTTTCGCGACGTCAAGGGCCAGGGCTTTTTCGTAGTCGGCCATGGCGTCGTCGTGACGGCCCGCGTAAAACCACGTGTTGCCCCGATTAAGATACGCCTCCGCCAAGTCCGTATCGATTGCGATGGCGGCATTGAAATCGGCGAGCGCCTCATTGTAGTCGCCGCGGCGGTTGTAGATGATGCCGCGATTGACGAACGTCTTCTTGCGGTCGGTCCGCGACGTGTTGCGATCGTCAAGCGCTGCATCGCACGGGTCAGTCCTTTCGGCGAATTGATCCTGCGCATTCTTGTAACATGCTGAAGCGTCGGTGGCGCCGATCGTTGTGATGGACAACTGCGCCGCGGCGCCCCCAAAGAACAACGGCAGGGCAACCGCCAGCGTGACGAAAAAGTGGAGGTACCGGATCATGACGATGTCAGCCTAGCGCAAAAAGCCCGGCGCTGGCACTCGTGATTTGCGTTTTGCGCTGCAACAAATATGGTCGCGCCAAATCCGAAACCTTCGACACAGAGGAGATTCCATGCCTGCGCCCCTTAACGCCGTCGTCACCGGCTCAACCTCCGGCATCGGCCTCGGCATTGCCGCCGCTTTCGCCGAAAACGGCATGAATGTGATGCTCAACGGGTTCGGAGACGCTGACGAAATCGAGGCGACGCGGGCGGGACTGGAGAAAAAGCACGACGTCGCGGTGCGCTACAACGGCGCGGACATGACGAAACCGGAAGAAATCCGCGCGCTCATGAGCGAGGCGGAAACGGCCTTCGGTCAGGTGGACGTGCTCGTCAACAATGCCGGCATCCAGCATGTGTCGAAGATCGAGGAGTTTCCGGAAGAAAAATTCGACGCGATTATCGCCATCAATCTCGTCTCCGCTTTTCACACGACCAAAGCCGCCATGGCCGGGATGAAGCAGCGCGGTTTCGGACGCATCATCAATGTCGCTTCCGCCCATGGCCTCGTCGCCTCGCCGTTCAAATCGGCCTATGTGGCCGCAAAGCACGGTATTGTCGGCATGACAAAAACCGTCGCCCTTGAAGGCGCCGAATTCGGTGTCACGGCAAACGCCATCTGTCCCGGCTATGTGAAAACGCCGCTGGTCGAAAAACAGATCCCCGATACGGCGAGAGAACGCGGCATCTCGGAGGAAGACGTGATCAAGAACGTGATGCTCGGGCCGCAGCCAACGAAGAGGTTTGTCGAAGTTGCGGAAGTCGGCGCCCTTGCGTGTTTTCTGTGTACGGACGGCGCCGCTTCCATCACCGGCGCGGCGCTGCAAATCGACGGCGGCTGGGTTGCGCATTAGTCCAAAGGCGGACCAAGGGATGCTCCGCGATGGCTGAAGACAAAAAAGTAAACCTCGCCCTTCAGGGCGGAGGCGCCCACGGCGCGGTTTCGTGGGGCGTCGCCGACAAAATTCTTGAAGACCCGCGCATAGACGTCGCCGCCATTTCCGGCGCGAGCGCGGGCGCAGTGAACGCTGTCGCCCTCGCCTACGGCCTGCATAAGGGCGGCGCGGACGGCGCGCGCGAAACGCTTGAGAAGCTCTGGCGCGCGGTCTCGGACGCCGGCGAGATATACAGCCCTGTCCGCGGCAATCCGTTCGCGCTTTTTTTTGGCGGGACCGATGTCGTCAACGCGCTGTCCTATCAAGTGTTCGACGCGATCACCCGGACGTTCTCGCCCTATCAGCTCAACCCTTTCGACTTTAACCCGCTGAAAGATGTCTTGAACCGGTGCATCGACTTCGAGAGCCTGCGGCAGTGCCGGAAAACGCAGCTATTTGTCGCCGCCACCAATGTGCGAAACGGCAAGGTGCACGTATTCGAGACCAAGGACGTTTCCGTCGACGCAATATGCGCATCAACCTGCCTGCCGTTTCTTTTTAAGGCTGTCGAGATTGACGGCGAGCACTATTGGGACGGCGGCTATATGGGCAATCCGGTGCTCTACCCGTTTTTCTACGACGCGCCGTCATCGGACATTGTTATCGTTCACGTCAATCCGCTCGAACGCGACGAGACGCCGACAACGGCGCCCGAAATCATGAACCGGGTCAACGAAATCAGCTTCAACTCATCGCTGCTGCGCGAATTACGTGCGATCTCATTCGTGCACAGGCTGCTGGACGACGGCTGGCTGAAGGATGAATATCGCGACCGCCTGCGCGACATACGCATTCATTCGGTTCGCTCGGACAAAGCGCTCGTCGATTATGACATTTCCTCGAAGTTCCGAACGGACTGGCCGTTTCTGACCGAGCTGCGAGACAAAGGCCGCGCCATCGCGACAACGTGGATCGACCGGAACTACGACAAAATCGGCGTGGAGTCTTCGGTTGATCTTCGCGCCATGTTCGATGGCGGCGACTAGCGGTCTGCGACGTTGTTCCTGACGGTTGCAGACGTTCCCAGCCGGTTATCCGAGAATTTCGCGAACCCAGTCAGGGACGACTTTCGTCGCCGGGCCGTAGCGGCTGTCTTCAAAAACATATGCGTTTTCGGACGGCTCAAGGTTCAGCTCCATAGCCCTCACGCCGGCTGCGCGCGCTTCCCCCGCAAAGCCGGCGGCCGGGTAAACGGAACCGGACGTGCCGATGGAAACAAAAAGGTCGGCGCGAAGGATGGCGTCCATCGCCTCGTCCATGAAGCGCGGCATTTCTCCGAACCAGACCACATAGGGCCTCATGCCGCCATTTTGTCTGCATACAGAACAGCCATGATCGACGGACAGATCCTCGACACAATCGCAAACAGCGCCGCACCGGGCGCAGGTTGCTTTGCCGAGTTCGCCATGCATGTGCAGAATGTTTTTCGACCCGGCGCGCTCATGGAGGTCATCGACATTCTGCGTAACGAGCGTCAGGCCGCCGCCGCGCGCCGCCAATCCGGCCTCAAGTTCCGCCAGCGCAATATGGGCGGCGTTCGGTTCGACCGACGGCAGTTTCCGCCGCCGATCGTTGTAGAATGAATGGACAAGGTCCGGATTGGCGGCAAAGCCCTCCGGCGTCGCCACGTCGCGGTAATCATATTTCGCCCAGATCCCGTCCTTATCGCGAAACGTCGCGACGCCCGACTCCGCAGATACGCCGGAACCAGTAAGGATGACGATGTTTTCTGTCTTCGCGGTCACTTAGCTTTGCTGTGCGGCAAGGAAATCACGCTTGCCGATATCAACGCCGATACTGCGCAGGATCGCATACGCCGTCGTTACATGGAAATAGAGATTAGGCAGAATAAAGTTCTGCGCATAGGCGAGCCGCGGCAACGTCATTTCCGTTCCGGGGCCCGCAGGAAACGAAATCGGTTCGCCCGGGTCAGTATCGAGGGCGTTGGCGGGCAGCGATTTAATGTGCGCATGGGCTTTTTTTATACGGTCGCGCAATTGCGGGATGGTTTCTTCGTCATCGGTAAAAGTCGGCATGTCCCCGCCGGCCAGGCGCGACATGGCGCGGGCGGGCAGTTCCGTCGCAATCCTGACCTGCCGCAACAAAGGCAGCATGTCAGGCGCAAGACGCCAGTTCAGATATACGGTTTCATCAGTTTCGTTCGCGGCCGCATGGGCGGCAGCCTTTTCTAGAATGCCGTCCAGAGCAGTGAACATCTGGCCAACAGCGGCGTTGAGGCTCGACGAAATGGTATTGGTCATCAGTTATTCCCAAAGGTTTTCATCGCCGGACTTGTTCCGGCGATCCATGATGCATAAAACACCGCTGAACGTAATGAGCCGGATTACGGGAACAAGCCCGGCAATGACACATCTTTTCAAATTCGAGCGCAGCGCCAGATGAAACGCATTCTATTTGTGTGCCTTGGCAATATCTGCCGTTCGCCGGCGGCAGAAGGCATTCTGCGCAACAAAGCCCGCGATCGCGACATGAAGCTCTATATTGAATCGGCAGGCACAGGCGGCTGGCACGCAGGCGATCCGCCCGACGCGCGGATGATCCGCGCAGCGGGCCGGCGCGGCTACGACCTTTCTTATCAGCGCGCGCGGAAAGTCACTGACGCCGATTTTTTTGAATTCGATTATCTCCTCTCCATGGACCTCTCCAACCAAACCAGTCTTCTGGAAATGGCGCCGCCCAATCGCGAATGCGACATCCGCCTGTTTCTTGATTTTGCCGACTGCGATACCCGCGAGACGCCCGACCCCTATTATGGCGGCGACCAGGGATTCGAGCGCGTTCTGGATCTGATCGAAGAAGGCGCAGAGGCGTTCCTCGATTATCTTGAAGACGAAAGCGAGTAACTCGCCTCGATTTCATAGTGACTGGCTTCGCCCCCAAGCTGGGACGAATAGAGGTGAAACGCTTCGACGGGAAACGGCCCGCAGGAAAATAATCCGTGTTCCGCGCAATATCGCGCCGCCGCATCCTGCTGGGTATTCCTGAGGTAGGCGAGCGTTACATGCGGCGTGAATTTCCGCCGCTCCAGCTCGAAGCCAGCCCGGCGCAAGGCCGCTTCGACCTTCCCCTGCAGATGGGCAAGGGCGTCGTTCTGTTCCACGCCGGCCCACAAAGATGTCGGGCGCTTGTCGCCGAAAAACCCCGCGCCCTTCAGGCGCATGTCGAACGCCGGCGCCTCAATCGTCGACAGGACGTCGACGGCGGCGCCGAAGCCGTGGCGATCCGCCTCTCCAATAAAAGCGAGCGTCAGGTGAAAGTTCTCAACCGGGCGCCAGCGCGCGCCCTCAACACCGTATTGAAGAACGGAGAGCGCGTCGGCGACAATTTCAGAAAGAGAGAGGGCGACGAAGAGGCGTGACATGGTTTAGTGTTCGGACTTTAGATGGGACGAATAGGGCTGATGTCAGAAAGAAGGCTCTTTGTTTTCGGCTACGGCTACACCGGCGCGGCGCTTGTGAAAAGGCTGCGCGCGGCGCCCGGCTGGTCCTTTGCAGGCACGACGCGATCCCCGGATAAATCAGAGCAGCTGGGATCACAGGACGTCAGCGCAGTCATCTGGCGCGACGACTTCGACGCGCAAACGCTTGACGGCGCCACGCATATCCTCGTTTCAACCCCGCCCAGTGAGGACGCCTGTCCTGCACTGAACGCCGGCTCGACCGCGATTGCCGCGCGGGCGAGCGATATTCAGTGGATTGGCTATCTGTCGACCAACGGGGTCTATGGCGATCATAACGGCGACTGGGTCGATGAAGCGTCCGAGTTGCGCGGGCGTTCGGCGCGGGCGATGCGGCGCATCGCGGCGGAAGACGCGTGGCGCGCCTTTGCGCTGGCTCATTCAATCCCGCTGGCGATTTTTCGTCTGCCCGGCATTTACGGCCCCGAACGCTCCGCCATCGAGACCGTACGGGCCGGAAAGGCGCGACGCATATACAAGAAGGGCCAGGTCTTCTCGCGCATGCATGTGGACGATATCGCCGCCGCGCTTGCCGCAAGCATCGCCGATCCCGCCGCCGGCGACCTTTTCAACCTCGCCGATGACGAACCCGCGCCGCCCCAGGACGTCATCGAATATGCATGCAAACTCCTGGGCGTCGAGCCGCCGCCGCTGGTTCCGATTGAGGAAGCAGCGCTGTCGGAGATGGCGAAAAGTTTCTACGCGGACAATAAACGCGTCTCGAACGAGCGCATGAAAAATGCGCTGGGCGTTACGCTTCGCTACCCGACCTATCGTGAAGGGCTAAAGGCGATCCTTGCCGGCGAGCGCGGCGCCTAGTCTTCGTTCTCGCTCTCGCCCTCTT
The DNA here is from genome assembly GCA_028281665.1 of Hyphococcus sp. GTDB lineage: Bacteria > Pseudomonadota > Alphaproteobacteria > Caulobacterales > Parvularculaceae > Hyphococcus. The sequence goes on along the minus strand of JANQJK010000014.1, from coordinate 3,092 downwards.
CGTCCGCCGCGTCTTCCTCGCCGGCGTCCTCATCCCATTCGTTGATTTGCGTAATGAGGCACCGGTTCACGAAATCGCCGGGGCCTTCCACCAGCAGCCGGTCGCCCGGGGTCAGACACCCCCCGGCGGGACGGCCGACGATGCCGATGGTCTGGGCGAACCGAAAGTCCGACGACCGGCAATTCCCCGTATATTCGACCCGGTACAAATCGTTGACGCCGCGGCGCAAAAGAATGGCGTCATCGTCGCCGTCAATCGTGCGCCAGCTGTTAATACTTCGCTGGAAGCAGATACGATTGACCTCGGCGCCAAGCCGCGGATCGGCTTTTTGAAGCGCGGTTGGGCCCGCATCGGCGCCGGCTTGGTTCGACGCCGGCGTCTCACACGCCGCCGCGCCAAGCGCCGCGACGGCTGCAAACAGAAAAGCCTTTTTGGTCATACCCGTCTCCGTTTTGCGCCCGCCTTTTCCCGTGCGGGCGGCCTCGCCCGCCGACAGGATGTTCACACGGGAGCTGGCTTTTGTGAACATCCCCGCCGGTTTGCGACTTCACGAAAATGATATAAAGAAATCTTTATATGTCTCTTGGCAGGGCCGCGCGGCGCTGGTATAGGCGGCTCAAATCCACGACAGAACAAAAGGATCGCCGCTATGACCGCGCCCGCCCATCACGACTATCATGTCAAAGACATCAACCTCGCCGATTTCGGCCGCCGCGAGATCGAGATCGCGGAAACGGAAATGCCGGGCCTTATGGCGACCCGCGAAGAGTACGGCGCCAGCCAGCCCCTGAAGGGCGCGCGCATCGCCGGCTCCCTGCATATGACCATCCAGACCGCCGTGCTCATCGAAACCCTGCAAGCCCTCGGCGCAGACGTTCGCTGGGCGTCGTGCAACATCTACTCGACCCAGGACCACGCCGCCGCCGCCATCGCCGCCGCCGGCACGCCGGTCTTCGCGTTCAAGGGCGAGACGCTGGAAGAGTACTGGGACCTTGCGGACAAGATCTTTGAATGGCCCCCTTCAGATAAAAATGGCGGCGAAACCGCCAACATGATCCTCGACGACGGGGGCGACGCAACGCTGCTTATCCTCCTCGGCGCCGACGCGGAGAAAGACCCGTCGATCCTCGATCATCCGTCCAATGAGGAAGAGACCGCGCTGTTCGAAACGATCAAGCGCCGTCTCGCCAAACAGCCGGACTGGTATTCGAAAGTCAAAGCCAACATTAAAGGCGTCACCGAAGAAACGACGACCGGCGTGTTGCGGCTTTACCAGCGCCAGAAGAAAGGCACGCTCCCCTTCCCGGCGATCAACGTCAACGACTCCGTCACCAAATCGAAGTTCGACAACAAATATGGCTGTAAAGAGTCGCTCGTGGACGGCATCCGCCGCGGCACCGATGTGATGATGGCCGGCAAGGTTGCGCTCGTCGCAGGCTATGGCGATGTGGGCAAAGGTTCCGCCGCCTCGCTGCAAGGCGCCGGCGCCCGCGTCATGGTGACGGAAATAGACCCCATCTGCGCGTTGCAGGCGGCGATGGACGGCTATGAAGTCGTCACCATGGAAGAAGGCGCGCCGCGCGCCGACATCATCATCACCGCGACGGGCAACAAGGACGTTCTCACCGTCGATCACATGCGGTCTCTGAAAGACATGGCGATCGTCGGCAATATCGGCCATTTCGATAATGAAATTCAGGTCGAGGGCCTCAAGAATTTCAAATGGGCGAATGTCAAAGACCAGGTCGACATGATTACCTTCCCGGAGGGCAATCGCATGTTGCTTCTGTCACAGGGCCGCCTCTTGAACCTCGGCAACGCCACCGGCCATCCGTCGTTCGTTATGTCAGCGTCGTTTACGAACCAGACGCTGGCGCAGATCGAACTCTGGACCAAAGGCGATCAGTATAAGAATGAAGTTTACATTCTGCCGAAGCATCTCGACGAAAAGGTCGCGAAACTGCACCTCGACAAGATCGGCGCGCAGCTGACCAAGCTCTCCGAAGAACAGGCGGACTATATCGGCGTCGACGTGGCGGGCCCGTATAAAACCGATCACTATCGGTACTAGGATTTTCCAACGCACACGAACTAAAACCTAACACCGATCATCCCGGCGAAAGCCGGGATCCGGAACCACAAGCGCCGACGCTCGCATCTTTGGACCCCGGCTTTCGCCGGGGAGAGCGGAAGATATAATCCAGTAAATTCCCGTCCGCGGCCCAAGTTTTCCCTTGCGCCGCGTTTCTTTCTGCGCCATGATGCTACATATGTCGCAACCATTTTAAGCTTGGCGATGATACGCATCGCCTCGTTCAACCGCTCATCCCGACGAAAGCCGGGATCTATGGCAAAAGTTTCTGTGCTTTGGGCCTGAGATTCCGGCTTTCGCCGGAATGAGCGGCGGTGTGAATTGACCAATTCGCACCGCGAGTTCGGGGTGCGACTTTTATTCTGCATGCGAACTACCATTCGCAAGCGGCGCCGACTTACGCGCAGGCGAGAACGTGCGCGAAATGTTCAGGAGGCCGACAGTGTTGTTTGTAAGATGGATCGCCGGAACGCCGATAGCAGCCCTTGTCACCGCAGCGCTTTTTGCGCTGATGGCGGCCATGATAAGCCAGCCCGATGACGGCTGGACGACGCCGAAACCGACGCCGCGGATCGTGATCACGGCGCAGATTATCGAAAGCCCGGTGCTTCCACCGAAACCGGTCAAGCCGATAGAGGAAAAGCAGCCGCCGATCGAAATCCGGAAAACCATCGCCGGCGCCAGGCCGCCGGTTCCGGTGGATCCGCCTGCTCACACGCCAGTTGAGACCGGACCTGGCGACGGCGCAGGTCTGATCGCCGCGCCCCTTATCCGCGTTGCGCCCGCCTATCCGGAACGATGCCGGTCTCGCGGCGCCGAAGGGACCGTGCTCGTCCAGTTCGACGTCGCCGCGGATGGGAGCGTCGTCAATCCGGTCATTATCGAATCGTCGGATAGTTGTGGCGCGCTCAACTGATCGTCGCAACACTTTAATCTTTGTTGGAAAGATGGAGTGTGATCATGAAACGACGGCATCGGATATATTTCACCAGCGAACAGA
>JANQJK010000013.1 GCA_028281665.1 Hyphococcus sp. | reverse complement strand
ACCCGTCGCATTTCGGCGGAAGGACAATACATCCAGGCCAAGCAGCAACGCGTCTCAAACCGCGTCCAGCTATACCTCGCCATCGGCGGCGATTTTCTGCCCGCCGACCGCATCGGATTATTAATCCTCGAAAACAGCGAGTAAGCCCGATGCTTCGTAAACTGATTACCATTGCCGCCCCGCTCGGCATACTGGCCGCAGGCGCCGGCGCAATTGCCGTGATGAATTCACTGAAGCCGACGATCGAACGCACCGCTTTCGAATCCGATCCGCCTTCTGTGTTCTTCACTGTAGCGACCGCCGGCCCGGCTACGCTCGATGTCTACGCGCAAGGCGAGGTTCGTCCGCGAACGGATATCAGCCTGACGGCGCAAGTCGCCGGTCAGATTGTCTCTATGTCCGACGCCTTCGTAAACGGCGGCGCCTTTGAAAAAGGCGATGTACTCATTAAAATCGAGGACGCGCCTTACCGCGCCACCGCAGCGGCGGCGCAGGCGCGCCTCGCGCAGGAGGAAGCCGAAGCAACGCTCGCGCGCAGAGACTATGAAGATCTTGCGCGCGCGGAAGGGCCCACGGAGCTGGCGCTCCGGAAACCGCAACTTGAACAGGCCCGCGCCGAATACCGGGCCGCGCGACTCGACCTTGAGCGAACGACCATTCGCGCCAACTTCAAAGGCCGTGTGCGCGAACGCACCGTCGGCGAAGGACAGTATGTTACGCCGGGCGCCCAGCTCGGGCGCATCTTCTCCACCGATGTGGCGGAGATCCAGTTGCCGCTCACCGATACCGATCTCGCAAAACTCGGCTTGCCTGTCGTTTTTATTGAAACGAGGGAAAACCCGGGCCCGTCAGCGACGCTCTCTGCTTTTATCGCCGGCCAGCCGCATGAGTGGTCGGCGCGGATGACGCGCACCAACGGCGCGATCGATCCGACAACGCGCCAGATTTCTGCAATCGCCGTCGTGGACGACCCCTATGGCGTGGGCGCCTCCGCCAACGGAGCGCCGCTCACAATGGGCCTCTTCGTCGACGCAAAGATTGAGGGCAGCCGACTGGACAATGCAATCATATTGCCGCGCGCGGCGTTACACGGCCGCGACGCCGTTTACGTCATTGAAGAAGACAATGTCATCAAGCGGCGCCAGGTGCAGATCGTTTCGAGCGACAAGGATACTTTCACAGTCGCCTCGGGTCTTACTCCCGGGGAACGCATTGTCACCTCGCCGCTTCGCGGCGCCGGCGATGGCGACACGGTGACGCCTGCGGAGCCGCCGAGCACAGGCGAGCCGGACGTTGCCGATCCAGCAACGGACGCCAATGCCGGTACGACTGCGGGACCCGACCAGTGACCGGCTTGATCACGTGGTGGACGCGCAACACTGTCGCCGCAAACCTCTTGATGATTACATGCCTTGTTTCAGGCGTGCTTGCTTTTACGAGTCTGGAGCGTGAACTCGACCCAGCCGCTGATTTCACCGGGGCGACGATCTCTGTGGTTTGGCAAGGCGCCAACCCGCGCGAAATTGAAGAACAGATCATTCTACGCATTGAAGAGGCCGTCGCGGGCATCGACGGCATCGAGCACATCGCTTCGACCGCGCAGGAAGGCATCGCGACCATCGACATTGAAGGCGACCAGGACATGGACGCCAACAAGTTCCTCAACGAAATCAAAAACCGGGTCGACGGCATCTCGACGCTGCCCAACGATGCCTTCTCACCGGTTGTTTCGCAGTGGAAAAGCTATTCGCCCGGCGCATTCCTCGCCCTTTACGGTGATCTCGATAAGCGCGAACTGAACCGGCTGGCGAGAGAAATCCGCATTGAACTGTCGCAGCTTCCCGGCGGATCGCCGCTCGTCAATCTATGGGGCGAAGAACGCGAAGAAGTCTCTATCGAAGTCTCAGAGGAATCGCTGCGGCGCTACGGTTTTACGTTTGACGATGTAGCCCAAGCCGTTCGCGGATCGTCGCTTAACCTCGCCGGCGGACAGGTGCGCACCGAGACCGGCAATCTGCAGATCGCGGCGCGCGCGCTCGCCGACAGCGAGGAGGAATTCGAGCGGATTGTCGTCCGGCAGGCGCAGGACGGGTCCATTATTCGCATCGGCGACGTCGCCAATGTGATCGACGGATTCGAAGACCGGAAACGGATCAGGACCGTCGACGGCAAGCCGGCTATCGCGATCGGAATACTGGCGCCTGAAGTCTCAAACATCAGCGAACTTTCGAAAACCCTGAAGGAGTGGACTGAAGAGAAAAACAGAAAGCTGGACGGCAAGGCCGAGATACTTATCTGGTTCGACGGCGCCGATCCCTTTAATGCGCAGCTTAACCTCGTGGCCTCGAACGCAATCATCGGCCTGGTGCTGGTCCTGATTATCCTGATGCTGTTCCTGCGGCCGGCGGTCGCCTTCTGGGTTGCGGTCGGAATTGCGACGGCCTTTGCCGGGGCGTTCATCTTTATGCCCATGGCGGGGGTTTCGCTGAACTTCCTTTCGATATTCGGTTTCCTGCTCGTCATCGGCGTGGTCGTCGATGACGCGATTATTGTCGGGGAAAGCATTCACAACAGAGTAGAAGAGGACGGAAAGGGCGGCCCGGACTCCGCGATCATCGGAACACAGCTGGTCGTTAAGCCGGTGTTTTTCGCCGTCCTGACCACGATCATCGCATTCGCCCCGTGGATATTTGTGGGCGGCGGCGCCGCGCAATATACCCGGCAAATCAGCTTCACAGTTTCATTCGCACTTGTCTTTTCGCTGATCGAGGCGTTTTTTATTCTGCCGGCGCACCTGTCGCGTATGAAACCGCAAAACAAGGACGGAGTATATTATCGAGTGCAGCGCGTGTTCTCAGAAGGCATCGTCGACTTCGCGCGCAATGTGTATCAGCCGATTGTTAAAATGGCGTTGCGGTTCCGCTACGTAACCGTCGTATCGTTTGTCGTCGCCTTCGCCTTTTCCGTCGCGTTAGTCGTGCAGGGCTGGATCGGCTTTAAGTTCATACCGGAGATTCACGGCACATATATTTCGTTGAATATTCGGCTGCCCGAGGGTTCATCCTTTAACCGCACCGAACAGATTTACAACGAGATCCTCAGCACGGCCAACAAGCTCAAAGCCGATCTGGGCGATGCAAGAGACGGCGAAGCTTACATTAAGTCCGTCTATGTCGCCGGCGACGAGAGCGAAATCGTTTCCTATGTCACGGTTACGGAAGCATCGAACCGCAAGGAATCAACCAAAGAAATCGCCGATATGCTCCGCGATCGCCTCGGCATCATTCCCGATGCAGAGGAAATTAACGTTGGCTTCACACAGAACAACCGTGGGCCGGACTTATCCTTCGGTATTGAAAGCGATGAATTAGAGGATTTGCGATTTTCAGCGGTCGACCTGCAAAATTATTTGCGCACGCTGCCCGGCGTCTTCGACGTTCGCAACAATCTACAGTCGGCGACGCCGGAACTACAGATCGAACTGAAGCCGGATGCCGAGCGCTTCGGTCTGACGCTGGCGGACGTGTCGCGTCAGGTCCGACAGGCGTTCTATGGCGAGGAAGTCCAGCGCCTCCCCCGCGACGGTCAGGACGTGCGCGTCATGGTTCGCTATCCAAAGGCGGCGCGTGAGTCTTTAACTTCAATCGAAACCATGCGTATCCGCACATCGGACGGGCGCGAAGTGCCGCTCGCCGTCGTTGCCGATGCTGTTTTCGCACCGAGCTATAAACAGATCGACCGACGCGACCGGCGACGCTCGGCGCGCGTGACGGCGGCAATCGCCGACGATGTCGACCGCAACCTGTTGATCGAAACCTATCGCCAGGAATTCGCCCCCGAATTGCAGCGCCGGCATCCGGACGTGACGATCGTGCAACGCGGCGACGCCGAAGAACAGGCTGAGTTCGTGAGAGACATCTTTCCACTGTTTCTGGTGGCGCTGTTCGCAATATACACGCTGCTGGCGGTGGCCTTCGGGTCGTACTGGCAGCCTGCCCTCATCATGACGGCGATCCCCTTCGGGTTCATGGGCGCCGCATTCGGACACGCGCTGTTCGGCCTCGACTTTGCGCTGTTCTCTTTCTTTGGCGTCGCGGCGGCGGCGGGCGTTGTCGTCAACGACAACCTCGTCCTGATCGATTATGTCAATCGCCTGCGCAAACAGGGCATGGGCGCCTTCGGGGCCCTCGTCACCGCCGGCGTCGGGCGTTTCCGTCCGATCATGCTGACATCGTTCACCACCTTTATCGGCCTTCTGCCGATCATGTTCGAACGGTCCACCGACGCGCAGTTCCTCAAGCCGACAATCGTCTCGCTGGCCTTCGGAATCGTATTCGCAACCGCGGTCACACTGTTGTTCGTACCGGCGATGTACGCCGTGGGCGCCGACATCGCACGATATTACCGCTTTGCCTGGACCGGCGAGAAACAACCGCCCCTGGGTCAGGGGCGTCCGATGGAATCCAACATTGGAGAGGCCCGCACAGCTTCCGACGCCGCCGCGGAAGCGCAGCACCAACCGCTTCACCGCCCGGCAGAATAAGTGGTCGTGGCCAAATCGCTCGACGAGCAAAGCTGAGTGAAACCCGTGATGCAAGACCCCGCACGTACAGAAACGGCATTTCTCGTGCAAGGCGTTTTAACAACATCGCGCCCCGGCCTTTGGTTTCAGCCAAACGCTGTGGCGCGCCACAGCAACAAGTGATCATACGCTAGCAGGCGGTCTTGGAAACTGATGGAAAAACGACTGCACTATATGGATCATTTGCGCGGAGGCGCGATGCTGCTTGGAATTGTGTTTCATGGGGCCCTCGCCTATGCCGCACCGATCCAGGATTTCTGGTTCGTGCGCGATCAAAGCTCATCCGGGTTGCTGAACTTTGTCGCTATATTCCTGCACTCATTCCGCATGCCGCTCTTTTTCTTTGTCTCCGGATACTTTTCAAGGCTATTAATCGAAAAGCGCGGCACGAGCCAATTTCTGAAAAACCGATTCTCCCGAATTTTTCTGCCGTTCATCGCGTTCTGGCCGATCCTGGCGGTACTCTCTTTTGGCGTCTTGCTCTTTGCGATCAGCTACCTCGACGAAACGCCGCCGCTTCTCCAATATCTATTGGAACAAGCCGACAATAACTCAGGCAACGCGGGCGACATTGGAACGCTGCATCTGTGGTTTCTCTACTATCTTTTGTTTTTTGGCGGTTTCGCGGCCCTTCTTCACCGTTACCGCTCGCCCGCTCTCGAACGACGCTTGGATAAACTGGCGGTTGGCGGATGGTTGTTCGTCATTACGCCTATCATTATTGCACCGGCGCTTTATCAGGCCGGACATCCTGTCCCTTCACCGGACCGCCTCGCACCGATGTTGTGGCCCTTCGGGTATTTTGGCGTATTTTTTGGTCTTGGATGGCTCTTATTCGGCAACGAACGCGCGCTAGGCAGGATTGACGCGCACCGCACGAAAATCGCCGCACTCGCGACCGCGGTATTTGCGTTCTATTATTTTAATTTGCCCGAGTTTACTTTTCCGCCATTGGAGCCGGCGCCGTCCGAGCGGCTGCTGCTCAGCCTCGCGGGCGCCTGCGCAACATCGCTGCTTGTATATCTCGCCCTCTCCTTCGGTCGGCAGTACCTGAACATTGAGAACCGCAAGGTTCGGTATGTCGCGGACGCATCCTTCTGGCTCTATCTCATCCATCTGCCGGTCGTCGTCTTTTTTCAGACGCTGCTTGCCGAGGAACAGGGTTTCGCCTGGGCAAAGTTTGCTTTCACGGTCATCGCAACAACAGCGCTGGGCCTTCTAACCTACCGGCTGTTTGTACGAAATTCAGTGATCGGCGCGTTCCTGAACGGACGGAGAATCCCTAGCGATATCGCTTCGTCAAAAGAACCATGAAAACAAGTATTGGGGTTGGCTGCGCCGGCCGATCGATGCCTCGCCAGCGTCCATTATACTGATCAACCGGTTGAGGGACGACTCTTCGCGCGCGCGTGGTTTCGCCACGAGGAAACGGCGCTCGCCATCATCGCAAGCAACGGTTTCCTATTGCCCCCATCGAGGTCTTCCAGCAGCACGCCGACATCGTCGAGATCCGCCGCCTGATAAAGGAACGGTTGCGGGTCGCTATAAAGAATGTCGACAGAATAGGCCGACAGATCAAGCGGCCGAATGGCCGGAACTCCCTTCATAATCCTTTCCATCTCCCGTGGCGAGGACATAATCGCGGCGCCGATGATTTTGGGATCATCTCTCGAACCGATCAGTCCAAATTCGATGGTCCACAAGAATATGCGGCTCCATCGAAGCTGACGCACTGTCGTAATTTTATCTGAAGCGCGCCCCTCCTGCGCGCTTACCGCAGAAGACGCGATCAACGCGAGGCACCGTCGATACTCAGGCCAGAACAACCATGGGATATGGCCGAATATATCGTGAATGGCGTCGGGCTCGGGTGCATGAAGAATCTGTTCATATGATCGAACCCGCATGGAAATCGGGAACACTTTGTTATGAACGCACTTACAAAACAGAGCGTCCTCGACAACTCCATCGACAAGGATCAAGGACCAACCGATCTCCTCCAACTTCGACTCTATGTGTTCGATCGTAGGAAAGCGACTGTCGCTGAATTCGAGTTTGTCAAAGCCTTTCAGATATTCCGGATGGATTACTGGGACGCACGCGGAAACGCCTTCACGCCAGTGGTCCCAGAAGGCAGACCAGGTATTGTCCGAAGCTTTGAATAACGCAGATGCGTCCGCACGCGTTTCCTCTTTTTGCGAAATCCGCTCCAACACAACAAAGTCTTCCATTTCCCCCGCCCTCAAAATAACTGGTCAAGCAAGTCACACTGTGCTTCGCGAAGACCGGACGCCGCGGAAATCGGCGCATTCAGCTCGAGATAGTTTTCGCTTGCAGTGTCGTATGCGGGCCAGGCCGGAGCGCCACTCGCCGCGGGCGCGCCCATACGCGCAAAGGACGCCAGGTATGACGTCACGTCATCAGCCAGCATGCGGTCGTCATTATTGTAGCCGACGAGGGGGATGTTCCCGAACACATAGGGAATATCGGAACCATGGAGTGCGCCGGTCCCGGCAAGCAGCGGCGCGACACGGGCGAATTCGTACTGGAACACCATGAGCCCGCCATTTGAAAGGGCGCGCGTCGATCGTCTGACCTCGCAGGTGAATATCAAGTCCGTCAATAAGCGTTCATACATGCCGAGCGCGTCGCTATCCTGAGCAACCGGATACGCCGCACGGAGCATTGCAGATGGCCCGTCTAGAATTGCGTTCGCGTCATTATCGAACACTTCAAGCGCCGCCTGATATTCTGCGACGGTCTCAACATCGGATGCGTAAGCCGAACGCCAGAGCGCAATTTCATTCCGGGTCGACCCGATAATGATCGCCGAAACAGAAGCATCGCCGCTCGCAACGAGATCACCCGGTTGCGACGGAAGGACATCTCCATCAACGATGGGCTGATAATTCTCGCCCGTTGAAAAAACGACCGTCGCCGCCGGATTCAACCCGTTCAGGATATCCTGGGCGGACAAATTGCGAAGACAGGCGAGTGTATCAGCGGCGCCAGCGCAACCGAGCGCCTGGGCGGCCCGGTTTCCCTGGTCAATTGCGGAGTCCGGAAACGTTGAACCCGATGCATTGAGTTCGCGAAGATCGCCCGGACAATTGCCGCTCTGCATGACGGCCCGGTCAATGAGACCATCAGCGTCGGGAGATACAATCAGCATACATACGGCCTGCGCCCCCGCCGACTCGCCAAAAATCGTGACCGCGTTCGGGTCGCCGCCAAACGCTGCAATATTGTCCTCAACCCATCTCAGCGCATGAACGAGATCCATCAATCCGTAATTGCCGGACGCGTTTGCCGACGACTCCCCATTCAGCGCCGGCAACGACAAAAAGCCCAGCGGACCAAGGCGGTAATTTACGGAGACGACGACGAGGTTCTCGGTATTGGCCAGAGCTTCGCCATCGTACAGAACGATCGAGTTCGCCCCTGTGTTAAATCCGCCTCCATGGATCCAGAACAGCACGGGAAGGCTGGCGCTCGCCGCGGTTGCCGGCGACCAGACATTTATTGTCAGACAGTCTTCTCGCGTCAGCGCCGCAGCAAGGGCGCCGCCAACGGCAAAATTGCTTTGTATCTGAGGGCAGGCGAAGCCGAAGGACGTCGCATCCTGAACGTCCGTCCATGGCGTCGGCTCCAGCGGCGCCTTCCAGCGGTTCTCCCCGGTCGGCGGAGCGGCGTAAGGCACGCCAAGAAAGGCGGCGACGCCGCTGGCAAGTTCCATGCCCTGAACAAACCCGGATTTCGTCTCAACACGCGCCGCGACGGGATTAACCGTAACCGTTACCTGATCGGTATCCCCGGCGCCCGCGCTGTCGGTGACCGTGAGTTCAAAGGTAAGCGTTGCCGCCGCCTCAACGTCCGGCGCCTGAAACTGCGCCGTCTGGCTCGTTGCATTCTGCAATGCGACTGTTGCGCCACTTGTCTGCCGCCATCGGTAGCTCAACGTCGCGCCATCCGGATCGGCGCTCATGGATCCGTCCAGCGAGACGATCTCGCCCTCGGCGCCGGATATGTCGGCGCCGGCATTCGCGGTCGGCGGGTTATTGGGCGCGACGGCGCCGGCGTTGCTGTCGCCCGAGCCCGAGCACGCCGCCATCAGGCACATGACGCCGGCAATGACTGTCAGCTTTGCGAGGGACACGACACTCCGGTCGGCTTCCAGAGGGAGGCGCGATTGCGTCATCCTAGACAACTCCGGCTATCTTTCGCGCCAACCGCTGTCCAATTTCCCGTAACGGATCGACAGACATAATGCCGTAGTGATGCTCATCGAATTCATATTCTTCGACGACGCCTTTCGTGAATTTTTTCCAGACGCCCGGAGCATGATCGATCATCATATTCACGGTGCCGTTCTTGTCGCCGGCGGCGCGATAAACGGTGATGTCTGCCGCGAGAACTTTCGGGCTGTGCGTTTCAATCAACGAGAGATTGTTGCCGACGACTTTCAGGACGGAACGCTGCAACTCCTTGTCGTCAAGTTTCGCCTTTCGCATGATTGGCATTGAGGTCATGTCGAATTCACTGAAAATCTTCTCGGCGATTTCCAGCTGGCTGGTTTTCTCGGGGTCGATCTCGAAATTGCTATCGACGCCGATATAGGCCTGAGCCGCGCTGACCCAGAGTTTATTGACGGCGCCGGACGTCATCGTTCCACGCCTTAGCGGATAAGCGTCGATCAGCGTCAGGGTAGCGACTGTCTCACCTGCCGCCTCAAGCTGCGCCGCCATCTCCTGAGCAACGAGGCCGCCGAACGACCAGCCGAGCAGATTGTAAGGCCCTGTCGGCTGAATGGCTCTTATCCGTTCGACATAAGTCCGCGCCATGGCTTCGAGCGACGCTGGCAGCCCGGCATCACCGTTGAGACCGTCCGATTGCAGCCCGTAGACGGGCGTTTCCGTTCCGATGAAGCGCAACAGGTTTGCGTAGACCCAACTGACGCCGATCAGCGGGTGAATACAAAAGAGTGGCAGCCCCGTGGCCTCTGCGCGGAACGAAAAGACCGGAGCAAACGGGTCGGTTTCGGTTTGATTGTCGATCTGCGACGCCAGATTGCTGATCGTCGGCTTCTCAAGGAGCGAAAACAGCGAAAGTTGCGTTGAGAATTGTGTCTCAATCTCAACCAGCAGCTGTACCGCGGTCAGCGAGTCGCATCCAAGTTCAAACAGGCTGTCTTCAATGCCGATGCGATCAAGATCGAGGACATCGCAAATGATGGCGACCAGCTTCTGCTCGGTCTCCGAGGTCGGCGCGACGTATGTTCCTTTTGCATTAGACGATGGAGGGGGGAGCGCGTTTCGGTCAATCTTGCCGTTGCGCGTCATTGGAAATTTATCGACCACGATGATCCGTGACGGCGTCATATAGGAGGGGAGCCGAGTGCTTAACTCTTGTTGCAGCGAGACTTCCTCAAGCGGCGGTTGAGAGTCGGACGTGACGTAAGCGATCAGTTTCTTCTCGGTCTGTCGAAATTCGTCTTCCCATGTGATGGCCAACGCCTCGGCAACGCCGTCAATTTGTTCCAGCGCAGTTTCAATCTCACCCAACTCAATCCGGAAGCCTCGGATTTTAACCTGCGTGTCCGTTCGACCAAGAAATTCGAGGGTTCCGTCGTGCCGCCATCGCGCAAGATCGCCGGTCCTGAACAGGCGTTCCCCCCCACCGATTCTATCCGGGACGAACCGCTCGGCGCTCAGTTCCGGCCGGTTGAGATAACCTGACGCGACGCCGGCGCCCCCAATATATAATTCGCCGGCAATACCGATCGGCACCGGCGCCATCGCCCCATCGAGAACATAGATCTGCGTATTGGGAAGCGGTCGGCCGATAGGCGGCGCCTCCCGGACGCTTTCGCCAATGCGATGGGCGCTTGCCTGGACCGTTGTTTCCGTGGGGCCATAGAGGTTGATAACGTCGGCGCCGAGATCGCCAAGCGTTCGCGCCAGACGCGACGTAAGCTTATCGCCGCCCACCCCCGCGGTCAGACCGTTTACATAGGCCTCGCGCCGCTCAATCAATGCGGTCCAGAGCGCCGTCGAGCCGGCCAGTACGGTAATCCCCTCCGCGCGCAGCAATCTCGAGACCGATACAGGATCCCTGATTTCGTTCATTGCCGGAACGACAACGCGCCCGCCCGCAAACAGCGACGAAAAGACTTCCATCATGAACGGATCAAACGTCGCCGGCGCCACGGCGAGGAGCCGCGACTCCCCGTCAAGACTGAAAAGCTCTTTGGTCGCTACAACGAGGTTAAGAAGGTTGCCGTTGGAAACAACAACGCCGTTCGGCCGGCCGGTCGACCCTGACGTGTAGATTACATATGCCGGGTCAGCCTTTGATACCTGCGGAAGCGCATCATTCGCGGCGTTCGAAACGCCGTCAGAGATCGGAACGTCTTCATCTATCAGCAGCCTGGACACGTTGACGGATTTCGCCTCAAGCGCTTGCGACACATTGCTGTCGGTAAGAAGAAGCTTTGGCCCGGCGTCTTCGATAATCAGATTAAGCCGGCTTTCAGGCGCGTCGGAATCCAGCGGCAGGATTGCCGCGCCCGCCAGCAGGACGCCGAGGAATCCGACGACGATTGTCTCATCTCTCGGCAGCGCAACGGCAACGTTGTCACCGCGCCTGACGCCCCTCGCCTTCAATGCATTCGCCAGGCCCTGCGCACGGCTAGCAAGCTCTGCGTATGTAACGGCCGTCGCCCCGGCGACAACGGCGATCCGGTCGGGGTCCGCCTTCGCATTTTCAAGAATCAGGTCGGAAACTGAACGATCCGGCAGCGGCCTGTCGACGCCCTGCCAGTCCTCCAACACCAGTTTTTTCTCCTCCGCCGTCAGGAGGTCGATGTCCCCAAGCTCAATTTCGGGGTTTTGCAGGACGCACTTTATCAGATATCGCAGCCGGTCCGCATGCCGCTGCATCTCCTCTTCCGTGTAAAGAGTGGGATTTGCATCAAGGTCAATTCTGAGCCCGTTCCCGTCATCCCGGTCGTAAATGAAAAGAATAAGATCGCCGGGCGACGAATTGGATAAATTGTGAATGACGGTCTTACCTTCGCCGAAACGGAGATCGTAATCGAAAGGTTCGATGTTGATCGCCGTGCGCGCCACATGCTGATATCGGCCGGTGAGCCCGAGATCCTTACGCAAGTCTTCATAGCGGTATTGCTGGTGTCGAATACAGTGTCGCACTTCCCGGGACACCAGACGCACAAGATCGGCCAACGTCGAACACTCATGCATTTCGAAGCGCATGATCGCCGCGTTCGCGACCATGCCGGGAACGACCCTGATCTTTTTCGGTCGCGCGGTCACCGGCAACCCCAGAATTAGATCGTCCTCACCTGTGGTCCGGTAAATAAAACTGACGGCGAGCGCGATCAGTAGCTGAGGCGCCGTGCAGCCCAGTTCGCGCGCCAGCGATTTGACCTCTTGCGTCTCTTTTTCGCTCAGTTGAACGGTGTTGCGTAACAGACCGCTGTCTGTCGGCCATCGTCCCTGTGCTAACGATACAGGCTCTGGAAGGCCTTCGGTCCGCTCTATCCAATAGGCGCGATCTTTTTCGATTTGTTTGGAGGAGCGGTAATGCTCCTCCTGCTCCAGAAGCACCGAAATGCTTTTAAAGGGCGTTGGACCCGGATCCTGCCCCGCAATCTTGGCCGCATAGATCTCTGCAAGGCGCCGCGCAACAAGGCCGCCGGAGAAACCGTCGTATACGATATGATGCGCGCGATGATACCAGATGTAGTTCTCAGCGGATAATTTGATCAACGCGCAAAACCAGAGCGCGTCCCGGTCGATGGCGGACCGCTGCTTTAGCTCAGTGTTCATCCAGTCGAATGCCGCGGACCTTGGGTCAGCACGTTCAGAAAAATCAAGAAACGGCGTATCGCCTTGATAGACGGGATGAACCAACTGGTGCGGCCCCTCCGCATCTTCAACGATGTTTACGCGCGTCGTCTCAGCTTCGTCGGTTATCTGCCGGAGCGACTCGATAAAAACTGAAGGGTCAACAGCGCCTTTGATCTCAACCGCTTCAGCAATATTGAAAACTGCGCTGGCGTCGGAGACCTTTGCGGCGATCCATATTCCTCGCTGTGCGACGGTGAGCGGAAGAAGCCTCTGTTTTGGCGGCGCCGCGTCCTCCGACGAAACGCTCGCTTGAGTTTTAGGCGCTTTGGAAAATGCGTGCTGCGCACTCGGCTTTCGCCGGTGCGCGCTATCGGCCGTCACATCGCGCGGCGCTTTTTCTAAGGACACATCCACTAATTGACGGTCAGCGTCATCGAGCGATGTCGCCGCTCTGCACGCAACCGATGAGTTTATTGACTTTAGTGACGCCGTATCCGTCGATGCAACAGATCGTCCATTGAGCACAGCATCGTTAGCGTCCGCTACTATACCTGCCGGACTCCCAGACGCTGTCCGCTCGCCACGAAAAATCGTTCGGGCGATGCGCCGCACGATCGAGACGTTTGGCGCCAACTTATTAACTTCCCCCACAACACTCTACCCCCAATTCAAGTCAATTCATTCCGCTCCCAATCAAGTTGCGTTTTCCCCGAGTCCGAATTTTTCTTATTTCGCTTACGGATAATTCATCATCCATCGAATGCGTAAACTGGTCAATGCGTTTTCAAGGTTAACGCCCTTAAATCCTTCGATACTTTCTGCTTATTCAACCTATGGGCGAGTGCCCGTCGGCAAGTTGCTACTAATACGAACAATGCACGCATTGTGTTCGCCCGGCCGTGCGGAGCCGCCCGGCGCGGACACATAGCCGGTTTCCGCATCGGTCCATTCGGTGCAATCGAAGGCGCGCTGCTGAGAAGTAACGCGCGCAGCCCAGTCACAAATGCACTTTGTGACAATCGGAGCGTCGTCGGAGCAATCCAACAACGGGCCAGCTCTCATGCGAGTTTCCGCTAGAAAATCAGACGCTGGCTCAGACGCTGGCGTTGACCGGGCGGCGCAACACTACGTTGACGCACCTTACTCATCCCCATAGCGCCGACGTTAGTCCTGAGACGACGCCGCCATCATAGGTAAGGCCCTCCGCACGATCTTCTTTAAGTAAGAGCGGACCATCAATATCAACAAGGTCGCAAAGCTGGGCGACTACGAATGACGGCGCCATGCTCAAAGACGTGCAGGACATATTCCCGATCATCAGCCGACAGCCTTTTTTGGTCGCCCGGCGCGCAAGCATCAACGCTTCGGTTGATGTGCTTCTTCATTGTTATGGCCCGCCATCCCTAAAGCGCTTGCTCGCCGTCAGGCGGAAGCTGCTCCGGCATATGGCCGTCCCGATACACCTCGGGCGCAGCCAGGACATGTGTCCGCATAAGCTACTCCGCCAAGGTCGGATTTCGGGACGCAATCGCATTTGCGATGTCGACGTGAAACTGGTTGCCTCGGCGCTGGCCTTTCAGCGAGTACTGCCCGGGCGCGCTGGTAAAAGGCCAGATCACCGCGGCTCGGGCCGTTCCGTGAGTAAACTGCAGAAATCGTTAGACTGTTTTTTTTCGGCAGGGCAGAAAACCATCTACGCCGCTGCACAAGGAACGCACCATGAGCGACCGGGATCTTGTCGACTACGCGATAGACAGCGATGTCGCCCTCATCCATCTGAATGATCCGAAAACGTTGAACGCGCTTTCTGAGCCTCTGATGCAGGCGCTGATCGACGCGTTGGATCGGGCGGCGGGTGAAGCCCGCGCCGTGTTGCTGTCAGGCCGCGGCCGCGCTTTCAGCTCCGGCGCCAATCTTGCGGGCGGCGGCAGCGATATCGCCAATCCGGAACGCGATCTCGGCGCGCAGCTCGACAATGTGTTCAACCCGTTCATACGCCAGATCCGCGATTTGCCGATCCCGATCGTCACCGCCGTGCGCGGACCGGCGGCCGGGGTCGGCTGCTCGATCGCGTTAATGGGCGACGTCATCGTCGCCGCAAAAGGCGCCTACTTCCTGCAGGCGTTCTGCAATATCGGTCTCATTCCGGACGGCGGCTCCCCTTACATTTTGGCGCGCACGATTGGGCGCGTCCGTGCCATGGAGATGATGCTTCTGGGCGAACGCTATCCGGCGGAACGCGCTTTTGCTGAGGGGCTCGTAACCCGCCTTGTGGAAGACGACGCCCTCGACGAAACGGCGCTTGAATACGCCCGGCGGCTTGCCGCGGGCCCGACCAGGGCGCTCGGCCTCATACGGCAGTCGGCGTGGGCGGCTCTTGAATCGTCTCTGGACGATCAACTCGACAGGGAACGGGCGTGGCAACGCGACGCCGGACGGACCGACGACATGGTTGAGGGCGTCATGGCTTTTCTTGAAAAGCGGGCGGCAAAATTCCAGGGGAAGTGATCGCCCTACATTGCGTTCGCATTTGCCGCGACGCGCCTTAATAATGTTCCCGACGCAGCGCAGCGTAACGCCATTTTGTACGATATCGGCCTATTCCTTTCGGCGCTGACCGCAGGGGCCCTTGCGGGCAGCTTTCTCAATGTCGTCATTCACCGCGGCCCCAGTCTGTGGGGGCTGGTTGACGCACCGGACGACGGGCATGGCGATCTCCTGTGGCCGCGATCCTATTGCCCGAGCTGCCGCGCGCCGATCAGATATCTGCATCTCATACCGATCGTCAGCTTTTTCGTCCTTCGCGGACGCTGCGCCGATTGCGGCGCGCGGATCCCCCTCCGCTATCCGCTGGTTGAGATCGCCGCCGCGCTGCACGCAATTGCCGTTCTCACCATATTCGGCCCGACAATAGCCGCCGCCTTCGCCGCGCTGTTCGGGTGGATTCTCCTGGCGCTTGCCGTCGTCGACTGGGAAACCGGGTACCTGCCCGACTGGCTGACCGGAACGCTGGCGCTAGCCGGTATTGCCGCTAACACGCTATCGACATTCGCGCCCCTGCCGGCCGCGATGATCGGCACCGCGGCGGGCGTGATTGTGTTCTGGGCAATTGGCGCAGCATGGCGTCGCTGGCGCGGCGTCGAGGCGTTGGGACTTGGCGATGCAAAACTGCTCGGCGCGCTGGGCGCCTGGATGGGCTGGGAAGCACTGCCGATTATTGTCCTCACCGGATCGCTGGCGAGCCTTGCAGGTGTCGCGCTGTCGAACCTGCGCGGCGCCCGCATCGGCGCCGGCGACGCTGTTCCCTTTGGTCCGGGCCTCGCCCTCGGCGGCTATCTGGTTTTTCTCGCCGGCCCGCTTCTTTCATAAAAATGCGGGGCCCGAAAGCCCCGCGTGGGTTCAGTCGTGAACTGGCGGCAGATTATCAGCGATTGGACGCATAGCGCGAGGAACGCGCGACCTCGACGCCGCGAATGTCGTCCTCGAAAGCGACCGGCTCGCCATCAACAAAAATCACGGTGTATTGCATGTACCCGTCGTGCCGGCGGCTGTTCACATGGGATCGAACGCTGATGTCGACCGCCCATGCAGCGATTTCGCCATGCCGGCCGAAATCCGCATAGACGGGATAGGGCCTGCTCTCGATGCTGATTCGCGCGCCGCGGGAGTTAGAGAGACGGCTCTCCACATAGTCTTCGGCAGCGTATCGATAATCGGCCGGCTGGGGGCCGAAATCCTGCGCAAGCGCGCCTGAGAGCATAATCCCCGCGGCAAAAACTCCAGTGAGGCATTTTTTTATATTTGTCATTTTTGACCTCCTATTCGACGCCGTCTGACTGGTTCATCTGACGTCATATTAGTGAAATAAAAGTGTCATCATTCTGTCATGTTCGGAAACGAGGTCAAGTTAAAAAAACGCATTTTTTGCGCTTTTTGCGCAAATATTACGCCTTTCAGAAAGTTGTTTAAAAACAGGTCGATAGCTGGATCAGGCGCGCGCCGCAGCGCCCAGCGGAAAAATTTACTATATTTTTCAGGGGTATGAATGCGGGGTACGGAGGCGGCTGAAGCCGTCGCCGGGGCTTGTCGCCTATTTCTTGCGACACCCGGCTATGCCCGCCGCGGGCGCAACGATTTCCCAGCCGCTGGCCGAGCGCACGGTTACGAGACCGCGCTCAAGATAAGCGCCGCCGTCAAAGCCAAGGCCGAAATGGATGTCCACGCTGGCGTCATATCCAGCGCCGCCGACGAAGACCTGGCGCTCGAAAACGCCATAGTTGCTGCCGCCCGACGTCTCAGCCAGCGAAAGCGTAACCGGCGCGCCATTGACGGCGATAATGGCGGTTTCGCCGGATACATACCGGAGGATGCGGGTCGGCGCGTTTGCGTCGAGCGTCCACAGGATCATCCCGCATTTTCCGGCCGGTAGGGCTGCCTCGTCCAGCCCCGTGAGCGCAAACGACCCGTCGTCATTCGCTGGCGGGACATAGGCCGTCTTGTCGCCCGCCGTCGAGCAGGCCCAAAGCGCCGTCGCGGCGGCGGCGATAATCGCGCCCCTCATCATCATGAGCCGACTCCCTTCAATGCGCCGACGACATCATAGACGAGAACGCCGTCCCCGTCTTCAAAGCCGAGGCGCCGGAGGTTATTTTCAAGGTCGGCGCGGCCAAGATCAACGCTCGCCATGACGCGATACGTCATGGACTGATCGATGGAAATCTTGAACTCCGCGACCCCCTCGCGATTGCCGCCTTTCAGCGTGATATGGATTTGTCCGCCGTCGCAGGAAGCGGGACCGGCCAGCAGGAGACTCTCTCCAACGAGCGTCTTCGACGACGCGTCGAGAACGTCGGTCCAGATTTCTCCCGACGCCGAAGAACATCCATCCCGCGACCAGACAAGGCCGGCTCCGCGCGTTTCGATGCGCCCCTGATAAGGGATGCCGAACAGAGAATAGCGCCGCACGGCGGATAGATCGAAGGCGAAGTTCGCATCCTCCACCGATACGCGTTGCGAAATGAGATGGACGTTTACCCGGCCGGCGCCGATCGCCGCCCCGTCCATCGCCGTAAGATCGGCGGACAGCGCGCCGGCAAGGAGCGCCATAGGGCGAAGGCGATAACCGACATCGCCGAGATAGACGTCGCCGGTCGACACGCCCCGGATCTCGCCCTTCCAGAGGGATCCCGTCACGTCCCTGTACTGAATATTCGCCCCGCCGCTATTCAGGAACGGGGTGATCAGGCTCGCCGGCGCCATAACGATCGCCGCCGCGAGAAAGGACACGATCCCCAAAAGCAGCAGCGCGCCGCGGCGCGGGCCGGTTGGCCTCGCCGGCGCAGTCATGACCCGCCTCGCTGCGACATGGATATCTGCGCGCGAATGGTCTGCGGATTTCCGGTCTCGCGCGCAATATCGGCCGTATCGACAACGATGTTATAGTCGGACCGCAATAGCGCGAGCCACTGAAACAGCGCGTCCGGAGACGCCGAGGCGATGTTCACGTCAACGGCGCGGTCGCCGCGGGCATTGATAAAAACAATGGACACCCCGGCGCCGTTTGCCGTCTGCGAAACGATGTTGCGCGCCGGCCCTGCGCCCGTCGACGAACTTGCCGACGCCGCCGCGCCAAGCGGCGCCGCTTCCGCAACCAGTTCGTAAAGACCGCGCGCGCTCGCCATATCGCGGCGCTGATCTTCGCGCCAGGAAAGCGCCGGCGACAGAATGAGCTGAAGCCCAACAAAGAGGACAGCAAGCGCGCCGCCGACAACGATCAGCACCTGTTCGCGACCTGAGAGATTTCGCCAGAACTCAACCATCAGATCGTCACCGTCATTTCGCCCA
Organism: Hyphococcus sp.; assembly: GCA_028281665.1. GTDB lineage: Bacteria > Pseudomonadota > Alphaproteobacteria > Caulobacterales > Parvularculaceae > Hyphococcus. The sequence continues at coordinate 103,546 of JANQJK010000013.1, read as the reverse complement.
CCCAATAGGCGCCGGACCGGCGATAACCGCCGGTCTCCGCAGACGTCGCGCCCATCGAGGCCAGCGTCTCCTGAAACATGGAGATCTCACCGTCGGACGTACTCCTAACCGAAAACACGAACATGTTTCGCGTGCGGTCAAACCGTATACGATCAATCGCAACATTTTCATGCTGAACGAGCGCTTTTCCGAGCGTGTCGGCGATCAGCAGGAATGACGCATCGCCCCCGGCCCCCAGAACCCCGCGCGCATGGGCGCGAATATCGACATTGGCCGCGCCGGGGAAAGAGTCGCGATGAATGCGGGCGGCTTCGCTTTCGTAGTGGGCGGCGATGCGCGATGCGCGATAGCCGTCCGCGATAACGCCGGCCATCCAGACAGCGGCCAGCGACGCGGCAAGCATGGCAGGACGGCGCCAGCGCGCAACGTCAATGACGTTCTTGCGCGGCGCTCGAAAGCTTCCCTGAAGCAGATTGATCGCGCGCCGTTCTGCGATCGCCTCGCCGGCAAGCCTGAACAGGGCCTCGTCATTCCCGTCGCCGAGGCGCTCATATCGGGAATGGTCGGAGAACGATCCGCCGCCCGCATAAACCCCAACCGTCGCCTCCGGAAGCGCGGCAAGCCGATCGGCAAGCGCGAACTTTGCAATATCAAGTTCGGCGGCGAAGGCGTGGGAACCGAAATCGGCGACGAGCCGGTTCGGTTCCGCAAAAAGGATCGCCCTTTCTTCGCTGCCGCCCAGACAGGCGAAATCGACCGTCAGGTAATTGAGCGTAACGCCCTTCTCCCGAAGCCGGTCGATATGCCCGGCGATGATCGAACGATCGATTGCGAAGATTTGCGCTGACGCCTCGTCCCGTTGGACGGCCACATGATGATCCTCAATCGGCGCGGCCAGTTCGTCTTCCAGCAACAGTTGCGCAGCAGAAACGAGTTTGGACTGTTGCCGCGGCGGCGCCGGAAGGACGCGATAAGCCGCAACCTCGCCGGGCAGGATCGCTGCGACAGTGACATCGTCGCGCGCAAAAATGCGCATCGCCGACAAGGCGCTGAGACTGGCCGCACGCCCAGTATCCGTAATGGCGCCGTCCGCATAGGTCGCCCAGGGGAGCGGATCGTCGGCGTCTCGCCCCAGCCTGATAATGACCGTCTCGCTCATGCTTCAGATCCCAAGATGCGCGATATCAGTTTAACATTGCCGCTGTCGGGCGCTGCAAACAGCAGGCGGACATTCATATCAATATCGTTCACCGTCGCGCCCGCCAATGCCTCAACATATTGGGGCGTAACGGAAATTCGCGCCGACAGCCCCTGCGTGTCAAAGTCTTCATCCTGAAAAGGCGGCAAGGCGAGAAACTGCTCGACACTTGTCCACCCGCCCGGAGGGCGATTCTCCAGAAGGTCGGCGCCCGTTGACGGATCAAGAGCGCCGGTCGTTACCGCTGTCAACAGGGCCGCGTCTTCCGGCCGCAAGGCGTTAACATTCAGGATCGCGCCATCGCTTGACGGCAACGCGCAAAGATATGGGCTGATTGCGCTGTACAGCACGCCGGAAACGCCCTTCATGGCGCGCATCTCGGAGACGGACGCTATCGGGCCGCCGCCGGTGCGATAAGGCGTCGGCAGGCTGGCGTAGAAACCGTCCTCGGCCCCGCCGATCTCCTGCGTGCTGTCCTCATCGATCCAGTCCGTAACAACACCGGCGAGAGACTGCGCATCAGCGTCGGACAACCCGACGCCCGTCAACAGAAAGACAAATTCAGCGCCCGCGCCCGTCTCGCCCGCGCCGTCGCCGCCGCCCCCAAGGCTGTTGAGATTAAAACAGCGGCTGGCGTCGGCAAAAATGATGGCGCCGGCGCCGTTCGTAAACGGAATATCGAGCTGTTGCGAGAACAAGGGATGCGCGCGGGTCAGCGCCGGCCCGCCCCGCTCAGCCGCACTCAGCGCTTCGTTGATCGCCGCTCGGGCAATGATCTCTGCGCTGGAAGCGCGCCATAGAAGTTCGCCGCGTATCGCCGCGCCGCCGCTGCGACGCACGGATTGCGTCGTCGCCGCCACGAGTGTGAGCACAAGAAACGACAGCGTTGCGGCGAGCAACAGTACGATAATGAGCGCCGCCCCGCGCTGGTTCCTTGATGCAACGGTCATTGGACGGCCCCGCCCACGGCGCCAATCCAGAAAAGTTGCTCAATCTCGCCAAACTTTTCCGACTTAAAACGCAGCCGTAGTGCCCGCGGCGCCGCGGTGGCGCCCGCCGGCCAGTCCTCCGACCAGTCAAGGCCGCGCGATGTCTCGCCAAGCAAGAACTCGAACGAAACGTCCTCGACATTCAAAAACAGGGCGCGGTCCCGTTCCGGCAGGTCTCTCGCATCGTCGAGATATGGCCGCGTGCGCCGAACGATATCGTCGTCTTTCAGGAGATACTCCACATATTGGAGCGTTGAGCGTGGCGTCGCGGCGTCGTAGTTCGCCCACCCGCCCCGGACAAATCCGACAAGCGGCGTTTCGCCGGCCTCCGGGGTTCGGCCGGAAAAACCGAGACCGCCGATCATCGGACCCGGTTGGGGCTCGCCAAACTCATCGCGCACGGTGCGGTCGACGAGCTGCATCAAATCCTGACGCATGATGATGCGAGCGAGCTGCCACTCGCGAAGGGACGCGTCGGTATCGGTTAACTGCTCGCGGCCTTCAACCGCCAGCCGCAAAACGTAAACGCCGACGCTTGAGATCAGCGCAAAGACAAAAAGCGCCACCAGTAATTCCGGCAGCGTCAGACCGCGTTGTTGACGACGCCGCGCGCTCATGGCGTTTCTTTCAGGGCCGAAGCGCGCGACAGGACCTGCTCCCCGCCCTCGCGTCGAATCTCGTAGTCGATCATCACAGCGCGCTCGCCGATCTCGACAACAACCCGGCGGAACGCGAAGGGACGTTCGGCGATCGCGATTGATCCCACGGATTCACCGGCTGACGGCGTTTCCTGCCGCGCCAGATCGTTCGCGAGCAGATTGTCGGCAGCAATCGACGCCAGAAGTTTCTCCTCCGCCGTCAACATATACCGCGCGTTCTGACCGACGAGGATCAGAACGCTTAGCGCAATCCCTGACAGGATTGCAAAAGCGACCAAAACCTCGATCAGGGTCATGCCGCGTTGTCGCCGGCTGTTGGCGCGCCGCATTTTCATTCGCGCTCGACGCGAATGTCGCCATTCTCGCCGCCTCGAACGATCCAGCTTTCGCGATCGTCTCGAAATCTCAGCTTAAAGAGCGGCGCATCGCCGAAAGGATCGACGCCGACAATGATCGGCGCGTCCCGGTCGCGCTGTTCGCCGCGTTCGCCGGTGAGCGCGGACAGGTTCGACTTCGCGACCTCTTCAATATCGACGGACAGCGAAAGGCCGCGCGCGTCGATCCCTTCCCGAAACGGTGTCCAGTCCCGGTCTTCAAATTCAGAGATCCGCCAGCTTTCGGGCGTTACTTCGAGACGGTGAACGCCGCCGGCGACAACTGCATCATCGACCGCAGCGCGCAAGGCATCGGCGAAGTCGCTAGCGGCGGCGCGCGCGGCGCTCTGCCGCGGCGGCGCATTGATTAAGACGATCGTCGCCGCGAGCGCGAGAATCCCCATGACGACCAGCAGCTCAATGAGCGTGAGACCGGTTTGTCCGTTTACTGACTGAGGCCGTCTTATCGGTTGTCGTCGGTCCAATTTCCGATATCCGCATCAAGCCCTTCGCCGCCCGGTTCGCCATCGGCGCCGAAGGAATAAATGTCAACAACGCCGTTTTCCCCGGGGAAGCGATATTGATACGCGTTACCCCATGGATCGAGCGGCGCGCCGCCGCGCAGATACCCGCCGGGACGATAGTCGGACTTTCGTCCCGCGTCGTCCGGAACAGCGACAAGCGCATCGAGCCCTTGCTGCGTTGTCGGATAGTTGAACATGTCGAGCCGGTATTGATCGAGCGCTGTTTCTATGGTGCGAATATCGATCTCGGCTTTCCGCACCGCGGCGCGATCGCGCTCAGGCAGGATGTTAATGACCACAATCGCCGAGATCAGCGCCAGAATCGCAAGCACGACCAGCAGCTCAATCAGGGTGACGCCGCGCTGACGCCGCCGTGCGGCATGGTGCGCCAGGCGCCGGTCAAGTTCGCTTATCATCATCTCATCGTTCCGTTCGTTAGCCGGCGGCAAGCCGGTTCAGTTGAAGCATGGGCAGCATGATCGACACGACGATCATCGCCACCACGCCGCCCATAAAGAAAATGATCGTCGGCTCCAGCAGGCGCAAAGTGACATTAGACGCCGTATCGAATTCCTCTTCCAGCTGTTCCGCAGCTTTATCCAGCAATTGCGGCAATTCGCCGGCGCGCTCCCCGGCGGCGACCATATGCATCATCATCGGCGGCAGCACGCCGGCGCGCTTGAACGACGCCGCCAGCGAGGCGCCTTCGCGCACCTGCGTGACCGCGCCGTCGAGACGCTCCCGCATAAAGGCGTTCATAATCGTGCGCTTGGCGCCGGCGAGACTGTCGAGCAGGGGCGCACCACCGGCCACCAGCGTTGCCAGGGTGCGCGCAAAGCGCGCGCCATCGAGGCCGCGCAAAAGTTTGCCAAGGATCGGCAGCCCCAAGACGATGCGGTCGACCTCGCGCTTGAAGGCCGGATTGCGCATGCCCTGCCAGAAAGCGACCGCGCCGATGACCGCCGCGAGAAGGATGTACAACCCGTAAGCGCCGAGAAAACCGGAGACGCCGATAACGATCCGCGTCACGAGGGGCAGTTGCGCGTCGAACGCTTCAAACTGCGCAACAATGCGCGGCACAACCATGGTCATGAGCGCCGTAATGATGCCGCCTGCAAAAACGACAAGCGCCGCAGGATACATGAGTGATCCGAACGCTTTTGAACGCATGGACCGGTTTTTTTCGAGCATCGTCGCGAGCCGTGACAGGACGGGCCCGAGATCGCCGGATGTTTCGCCGGCCGCCACGACGGCGCGGTAGAGATCCGGGAATGATTTTGGATCTTCTGCAAGCGCGTCGGCAAACCGGCGGCCCTCCGTCACGCGTTCGCGAACCCCGAGAAGACGCGCCCGAACGCGCTGATTATCCGATTGCAGAGCAATCGCGCCAAGCGCCTCCTCCAGCGGCGTGCCGGCGCCCAGCAAAACCGATAGCTGACGCGTCACCGCCGGCAATTCGCTCTGGCTGACGCGCGGGGCGCGCGGTTTGCGGCCCGCCAGCCCGGCGCCCTCGCTGGCCGCGCTGATCGACACCGGCGTCAGCTTGAGGCGTCGCAACTCCATGCGCGCGCGGCGCGCGGTTTCCGCCGTAACTACGCCGCGCTTTGAACGCCCGGCGCCGTCGAGCGCCTCATATTCAAAGGTCGGCATCGTCGTCTTCCTGCCTTACGACACGCAGAACTTCTTCGATTGACGTTGCGCCGTCGAGGACGTGACGGAAACCGCATCGCGCCAGCGTGTCATGTTTTCGGAACGCATGATCGGCGAGATCCTGCTCGCCTGCGTCGCTGTGAATCATCCGGCGCATCGGTTCGTCGACCAGCACAAGTTCATAGACGCCAAGGCGCCCCTCATAACCTGCGCCAGCGCACCGGGCGCATCCCTTCGCGCGATAAATCGTTGCTTCGGCGCCCTCCTCAAGCTCCAGCAGGCGCCGCTCCGCGCTGTCCGGCGCATAGGGTTCCTTGCACGCCGGGCAAAGCCGCCGAACCAGGCGTTGCGCAATAACGGCGGTAATGGTCGACGACAACAAAAATGGTTCGGCGCCCATATCGCGCAGCCGCGTTACGGCGCCGACGGCGGAATTTGTGTGCACGGTTGAGAGAACGAGGTGGCCGGTCAGCGCCGCCTGAATGGCGATCTCCGCCGTTTCCACATCGCGTATCTCGCCGACCATGACAATGTCCGGATCCTGACGAAGTATGGCGCGCAGACCCGTGGCGAAAGTCATGCCGACTTTCGGGTTGATCTGCGTCTGGCCGACCCCGTCGACGGCGTACTCAACCGGATCCTCGACGGTCAGAATGTTGCGGCTTGGATCGTTAAGCTCCGTCAACGCGCCGTAGAGTGTCGTCGTCTTGCCGGACCCGGTCGGCCCCGTCACCAGAATGACGCCATTGGGACGCGCCAGCGCGGTTCGGAAACGCGTCAGCATATCCGGCGGCATGCCCAGCACATCAAGGCTGAGCCGGGCTTCGTCCTTGTCGAGAATGCGCATAACGACGCGCTCGCCGAACCGCGCCGGCAGAGTCGACACCCTGACGTCGACGGTCTTGCCGCCAAGGGCGAGCGAGATCCGGCCGTCCTGCGGCACGCGGCGCTCGGCGATATCGAGCCGCGCCATGACTTTTATGCGGCTGACAAGCGCCGCCGTCGCACGGGCCGGCAGAGAGAGCACTTCGCGCAGCACGCCATCTATTCGTAAACGGATCGAAAGGTTGCTCTCATAGGGTTCAACGTGGATGTCCGAGGCTTTCAGCTTCACCGCCTCGGCGATAATACGATTGATGAGCAGGATCATCGGCGCATCGTCTTCGGAGTCGAGAAGATCGGCGGTCGTCGGCAACCCTTCGGCAAGCGCGGCGAGGTCGCTGTCCTCGTCCCCAAGCGTCAGGCTGTCGGCGTCGATCCCTTGCGCGGAGTAGATCTCGGAAAGCCGTCGCTCAAAGGCTTCGCCCGGCATCTTCTCAATGGCGATCGGTTTGCCGACAACCCGGCGCGCCTCGATCAGCGCCCATGGGTCCGGCTCGCCGCGGGCGCCGATCACGGCCGACTCGTCGTCACCGTTAAGCACGACAAGGCCGCGCTCTTTGGCGAACGCATAGGTGAATCGAATATCGCCGCTTGGCTCAGCTTCGCTCATAGGTGATCGGTCGGCTTTGGCCCTGGGGTTCTACGCTTTTTTAGCTCGCAATCGGCGCCGGCGCATTACTGATCGGCAAGGCCCGTCGCCTGTTCAATAAGGCGATCAAGTTCCGATTTCGGCTGGTCGGAGCTTAGCAGCTCGCGAGCCCGAATATAATCCAGTTTTTTCGATGTCGCCGAGCGCGCGGTATTACGATCACGTATAATTGTAGGCTTGATAAACAGCATCAGATTGCGCCTGTCGGTCGATTGACCCTGCGTCTTGAAGAGATTGCCAACGACCGGAATATCGCCGAGCAACGGCACCTGCGAGTCGAAATATTGCTGCGTCTGGTCGATAAGGCCGCCCAGCACAAGAACATCGCCGTCATCGACAAGCGCGACGGTCTCAAATTCGCTTTTGTTCGTGATCAGGTCGGTCGACGAAGACAGGATCTGCCCGGCGACGCTTGAAGATTCCTGGCGGACTTCCAGCGTGACCGTGTCGCCGTCGGTAATGCGGGGCGTGACTTCAAGAATGATGCCCACCTCTTCGCGCGAGACCGTACGGAATGCGCCGCCGGAGAAGTTGTCGCCAACCGCCTCGCCCGTGGTGATCGGAATTTCCTGACCCACCGACAATGTCGCCAGCTGGTTGTCCAGCGTCAGCACCGACGGCAGCGACAGAACGCGGGATTCGTCGTCCTCCTGCAACGCCGTCAGCACGGCGCCGAATACGGACCCGTCGCTGAGCGCACCGGCGCCGCCGAGCAAAAGGCCGTTGGTGCTCAACAATGAGGAAATCGCCGTGTTCGCCAGCGCGCCGGCGCCGTCATCGGTGTTGTCGCCATCGCCGTCGCCACCGAATAGCGGGCTGTCATTCAGCAAGAATGCGCCGGCCGAAGCGAGAATATTGGGTTGCGCGCTCTGAAAGTTTGTCGCCGCAAAGGGCACCCTGCCGTTTTCCGATCCGTCGCCGGCAAGGAAGTACTGCAAGCCCAGCTCACGGGCCGTGTTGTCGGAGACCTCTACGATAATCGCCTCGACCAGCACCTGGGCCCGCCGGCGGTCGAGCTGTTCGATGACATCTTTCAGGGTCTGCTGAATGCCGGCGTCGCCGGAGATAATGATCGAATTCGTCGCCGCGTCGACGCTGATGTTTGTCCGGGGACCAAGCGAAAGGGTCTGGCCGCCCTCCGCATTGAGATCGGGCTGCGCGCCTGCGATCTCCCGCAGGAGTTCGACCATTTCTTCCGCGTTTGCATGTCGCAGCGTCACAACCGAAAGACCCGCCTTCTTCGCGCCAACGCGATCAAGCTCGGAGATGACCCGGGTGACCCGCGCCAGCACTTGCGGCTCAGCGCGCACGAGTATGCTGTTCGACGCTTCAACAGGAAGAACCTGAAGGGACGAGCGCTGGCCGGCGCTTTCCTCAGACATTTCCTTGGCCAGATCGTTGACGATCCGCGCCGCTTCGACCGCCGACATATTTTGAAGCGATATCGTCCTGAAAACAGTCGTGTCTTTGTCGATACTCTCAAGAACCTGCGTAAGGCGCGCGATGTTGGCGGCGTCGTCCACAAGGATAACGGCATTCCCGGTCCGCACAGGCGATACGACGCCGCGCTCGGACACGATCTGGGTCAGCGTCGCCGCCGCTTCCCGGGCGTCGATATAACTAAGCCGGACAATCTGCGTCACATAGTTGCCACGAGCCGCCTCGCCGACTGGCCCCGCCGCACGGGCGCCGTCCTGAATCGGAATGATTTTGTAGCTGTCGCCGTTAATCGGCGCGGCGGTAAAGCCGCTGACCCGCAATGCGGCCTGAAAAAGCTCCCAGGCTTCATCGGCGCACAAGCCGCCATTGGGGCCCGATTTGATGGTGACGGTTCCGTTCACCCGCGGATCGATGACGTATTTGTGGCCAGTGCGCGACGCAAACTCCGTGATCACCGCGCGGATATCGGCTTCTTCAAAGTTAACGGAACCGGCGCACGCCTCTTCCTGCGCCAACACATCGCCAAGCGATATAGCAACAACCGCGGCGAACGCCGCGGCTGTGTTCGTTAACGCACGGCGATGCGCGCTACCTAAAAGCGATATATTCATCGGCCGTTTCCAGTCAGGTCTATCTCAACAGGCACCGGCATTCCGTTTCGCTCAACCAATAAACTAATCCTGCCAGTCTGCGCCATATTCGCAAATCGCTGCGATTCCGAGGCAAGATCAGCGCCAATCCGGCGGTTGTTAACCGATATCAGCAAATCCCCCGGCTTCAGCCCGGATGCGTTGAAGGCGCCGCGATTCGGGCCGGGTTGGACTACCACTCTCGGGCCGTTCTGCGAAGGCGCCAGTGAAAGTCGCGCCACATCGCCGATCGGAAGGGTTCCGCGGCTGATGGTTGCGGCCGGCGGCGCCGCGGCGGGGCTCGGCCCGGATGGCCGCGCATCCCGGGCGGCGCGTTTCGGATCGCGGTTTTTCAGGGTGAGCGTCTCGCGCGCGCCGGAAACCATGATCACGACCTGCACTGACGAAACAATCCGCTCAAGCGTCGCCTCGCTCCAGATCGTTTCGCCAAGGCCGAAGCTTCCCTGCTTGCCGTCCGGCGTAGAGATTATGGCGGTCGGTACGCCTTCGAAAACAAATACGCCGTGCAAGGTCAGATCGAGCTGGGTCTCTTCGTAGGCGGCCGTTTCGTCCGGCGGCGGCGCTGTCGCCTCCACCGCCGCAATCCGAAACGGCGTGTATTCGAGGCTCACCGGCGCCGATCCAGCAGTCTGCGCTCCGGTCCAGGTCGGCAAGGTCTCAGGCGTCGGCGACGGCGCAAAAAGCGCAAAGACAAGCTTGGCTGCAATGACGCCAATCGCAGCAGCCAGCGCGAACTCCGCAACAATAGGCGCTATGCCGGCGACGGCCCGGGCGCGCTTGCCTGACGCCTTGTCGGCGAGGCTGCGCAGTACATCGGCGGCGGAAGCGCCTGCGCCCTGTTTTGGTGTTGTCGTCGCCATTAAGCGTGCTCAGTTCTTCGGCGCCGCGGCATGAAACCGACAGCAGCACAGCACCCTTAACAAAATGACCCGCGGCCGCCTACCAAAAAGGAGACGGCCGCCGGCCTATCCGATGGAAAAATATGAATATTTCTCCAGTTTTAACCGGGAAGGTTAGAATTTCGCCGTCAGGCTGGCGCTCAGCGAACGACCCCGGTCATAGGTGTTAAAATCGACGCGCCCATTAACCGCGCGCGGATCCGTGGTGCCTTCCTGGAACTCAATATGGCGGGTTCCAAGCAGGTTTCGGGCGGACAGGCCGATGGTGAAGTCCGTGCCGCGGATATTCACATCCTGACGGAAGACCGCGTCCAGCTGTACGCCCGGTTTTTCGAACACGTCCAGCAAGGCGTTGTCCGCCGTCTGGGGCTCGCCTCGTGCGAGAAGCCGTTCGCTGACCCAGCCAAGGAGTACGGTGAACTGCGTGCTCTCGCCCTCCCAGCCGAACTGGGAATTGACGATATGTTTTGGCGTGCCGACCAGGGCAGACCCGTCGAGACCAAACTGGTCAGCCGGAACCGAAATCGGCTGACCGCCCTGGCTCTGAATGATGACGTCATTCGCCGTCGCCGAAATCTCCGACTCGGTGAAGGTGTAGTTGAGTGTGAACAACCAGTTCTTGTCGAGGAACCAGTCATTCCACGGAATTTCGAAATTGCTTCGAAATTCGAATTCGCCACCGTAAAGGTCTGCATTCGGTGTATTGATAAATGTCGAACCAAACCCGAAGTCGCCGGTGGCGAACTGGATCTCCTCAATCGGCCTTTCGATCTCTTTGTAGAATCCGCCAATGGTCACGAATTGGTTGCGGCCGAGATAAAACTCATACCGCACATCGTAGTTGCGGAATTCGCTGTTCTGGAGAAACGGGTTGCCGATGTATCGTCGGTCCGTCGCCGGATCGAAGAATGCCGATGGCGCGAGTTCGCGAAACTGCGGACGCGCGATGGTGTGCGAATACCCCAACCGCAACTGCATGTCGTCCGTGAAGTTCCAGGTCACCGTCGCCGACGGCAGCCAGTAATCGGAGGCCAATGGCGGCGTGTCAAAAGCGTCGCATGACGGGACCGGATCCACAAAACAGGTCCGGTCAAACGTATCGACGACTTGATCGCTGTCCTCATAGCGAACGCCGACGGTCGTTCTGACGGTCGGGATGAGTTCCGCATCGATCTGCGCGTAGAAGGCGTGGATCAGCAATTCACCGTTATAGGACGAGACAAACCGGTCGCCGGCGTCGACCAGATCGAAATTGAAATTCGGCCCGCCGATATTGTCAGGTGAAAAGATGAAATCGGTGCGCGCGCCGGCAATGTCAGCCGGAACAGCGGTCGTTGTCGTAAAGCGGAACGGGTTCGAAAAGAATTCCCGATCATTGTCGTAATATTCGTAGCCCGCGCTCAACGTTGCTTCTCTGGCGCCCGAGACCGGGATAAACCAGAAAAGATCAACGCCACCGCTCCACAGATCATCGGTCAATTCGGAGAAATTGATGCTGTATTCCGTGGTGGCCAGGGGTCCGTAAATCGGGTTGCCGGTGAAGTCGGAGTCGAACGGCAACGGCGTTGGCGTCGGCGATGCGTCGAGAACACGGCCATTGAACGCGCGTTCATACGGGGAGTCCCGCGTCGAACGGGCATAGGCGCCGCGCCAGTTCACTGCAAACTGATCGCCGATACCGTGCTCGCCAGTCGCCTGACCCATGATGAGGCCGCGTTCCAGCCATGAGTTCGATTCGCTGTAAATCCCGTCCTCGAAACTCTGAGTCTCGGCTACCGTTATCTGCGCTTCTTTCGTGGTCGTATGAATATAAAGGCCCGTCACGGTGACGGCGTTGTCCTGCCACTCCAGCGCGCTCGTAAGAAGCCCGTTGACCGTGACATCCAGACTGGTTTCGAGCTGTTCGCCGTCGAAACCGATCTGCTGACCGTCCGCAATCTGACGAATGGCGTTTTCAGTTGTCCAGTCCTGCTTGTATCCGATAACGCCGGAGAGGCCCCAGGACATGCCATTGTCAAAATCGCGGATCATCCCGCCATCAACGGAACCTTCGAAATTCGGACCAAGACTGCCCTGCTGAATGACGGAGAGCGGGGAGTTGACGAGGCTTTCGCCGACAATCTCCAATTGATCGTCGTCAAGGTCTTCCAGCCGCTGCCCACTGTTGATGACCGATTGAAGTGGCCCCGGAATGCTGCGCAGGCCGTCGTCATATCCGAGCCAGTCAAGATCGCCGCCACCGACAAAAATGCCCGTCGACGCCGTCGTGACCAGATTGGCGCCGACGCCAATTTTTGCATTGAGGAAGTTCTCGTTAGGCGTGCGCAGTGTCTCAAGATCAATAATGCCGCCGCCAAATTCGCCGGGATAGTTCGGCGAATAGGTCTTCTGAACGGCGGCGCCATTCAAAACGTTTGAAGGAAAGAGATCGAGCGGCACCGTCCGCCGGAGCGGTTCCGGGCTCGGCAAGGGCGATCCGTTAAGGCGCGCCGCCGAATATCGGTCGCCAAGCCCGCGGACATATGCGAACTTGCCGCCAATAACGCTAAGGCCGCTCAAGCGCTTCAGCGCTTCAGCGGCGTTATCGTCGCCCTGACGCGCCAAGTCATCCGCACTGAGGAATGTGGCGACCTGGGACGTTGCTCGCTGCGGATCAGGGATGTTGCTGCCGCGTACGATAATTTCATCCGTGATCACATAGTTCGGGCCCGGTATATTCAGGCCGGAGGGCGCTTCGTCGGACGACTCTTCCTGGGCGAACGCGATGCTTGCCGGAGCAAGCATGGTCGTCGCCAGGAGCGCGCCGATTAATTTGAGTTGGGACTTCATGATTTCATCAACCTTACAATCTGTTTGCAAAAGAGTGAGAGCGGCGCCTCCTTTCGAAAGCGCCGCCCGCGTCACTGCTAGCAGTCGTCCGCGTCCAAGCCGCAGGACCAGCCGACCCACCAGTCATCGCTCGAATTCTCCACGGCGCCGATGTAACCGGTGTTGGTGAAGAACGTTCCGAACGTGCCGCTCAGGTCGGTAAACGCCGGTCGTCCTGCGGCGGCCGCGTCGTTGATGAAATCGTTGATCAGGGTGACATCGACCGTCGACGTATTGTCCGTACCCGCCGCAACGGCCGCGTCACCAAGCGGATCGGTCGCCAATGCCGGGCAATCGAACAGCGAGTTTTCGAACGCAGGATCATCCGGGTAGCCGTCATAGGTTCCGTCGCCGTCGCCGGCGGTGCTGTCCCAGCGGATACACTCTTCAGTCGTGTCGGTGATGACACCGTTGATGAACTGACCGACATGGCCCGTGTTAAGGCGGATGCCACGGCCCGGGGACGCAGCGCGGGTCGTGGAGACAATCGTGAAGTTCGCGATGGTCGGATCAGTCGGCAGCGCGGAGTCACCAGCGTTCGACATCTCGAAGCCGTTGTCGCCGCGGCCGTCCCGTTGCTTGACGATAACAAACTGGACGTCGCCGTTCCAGCCGAAGTCGGTGTCGAGCGAGTCGTCGTCGTTGCCGGTCAGCACGATATGTTTGAGGTCGGCGGTCCCGCCGAACATCTCAATGCCATCGTCCGAATTGTTGTGGACCTGAACGAAGTCGACCAGCGTCGTTGAGCCGACGCCGCCGAACGTGATGCCGTTCAGTTCGTTGTCGGCGGAGATCGGGTTGCCGGCGAATTTCACCTGGAGATAGGTGAGCCTGCCGCTGTCATCCATCCCGTCGCCGCCGCCAAAGCTCGCCGCCGGCGCCGTGACGCCCTCGATTTCGTTTGAGCAGGACGGCGTGCCGAACGTTCCGGTCATGCATTCGCTGATCGGCGCCTGACCCAGAATAACGAGCCCGCCCCATTCGCCGATGCTATCGAGGCGCGTATCTTTCAGGTTCTGCGGGGTGTCGAGGTCCTGTTCGGACGTCATGACGACCGGGTTGTTGACCGTGCCGTTGGCGAAAATGCGCGACCCGCGATTGACGATGAGATAATCGCTGCCGTTATTGCCGAAGATCGTCGTGCCCGGCTCGATGGTCAGATCAACCGATGCGCCGCCAACCGCAGAGCCGTCAAATCCAACATCAACGCCAATATCGATGCGGCCGAGAAGTTCGTAGTGATTGTTCCGCGTCAGCGTCAGGTCTGTCGTTTTGGCGCCGCTCGGGATTTCACAGACATTCTTGCCGGCAAGCGTAATGGAGGTTGTGTTGGTGCCGGCCGGGCATCCCGGATCGGTGAACAATGCAAAGGTCCACCCGGTCGCCCAGTTATTGGTCTCCGTATCGTCCGGCCCGAACGCGCCGAGATAGTCGGCCTCTTCGAAGAAGGGATCCAGTGTTTCAACTGCAAAGGGCGTCGCGAAGGGTGTTTCCTCCATGGCGCCGCTCTGGAAATTCGACGTGATGGAGTTCCCGCCGGTCTGGTTGTTGACGTCTGCCGCAATCGCCGCATCGCCGAGTGGATCGGTCGCCAGGGTCGGACAGTCGAACGACACAGAGAAGAATGCCGGGTCGTCCGGGTAGCCGTCATAAGTTCCGTCGCCGTCGCCCGCCGTGCTGTCCCAGCGCAGGCACTCTTCCGTCGAATCTTCAATCACGCCATTGTAGAAGCGGCCGACGTGGCCGGTATTGAGGCGAATGCCGCGGCCCGGGGACGCAGCGCGGGTCGTCGAGACAATCGTGAAGTTCGCGATGGTCGGATCGGTGGGCAACGCCGAATCGCCCGCGTTCGACATTTCAAAACCGTTGTCGCCGCGGCCGTCCCGCTGAACGACAACGAGGAACTGAACGTTGCCGTTCCAGCCAAAGTCAGTGTCGAGGGAGTCGTCATCGTTGCCGGTCAGCACAATATGCTTGAGGTTCGCCGTGCCGCCGAACATCTCAATGCCATCGTCCGAATTATTATGGACCTGTACGAAGTCAACGATGGTGCCCGAGCCGGCGCCGCCGAACGTAATGCCGTTCAGCTCATTATCGGCGGAAATCGGATTGCCGGCGTAACGGACCTGGAAGTATCGGAGGATGCCGCTTGAGTCGCCGACGATGCCGCCGCCGAAGCTCGCCGCAGGCGCGGTGACGCCTTCGATCTCGTTCGAGCATGACGGTGTGCCGAAGGCGCCAGTCATGCATTCGCTGATCGGCGCGCGACCGAGAACAACGAGCCCGCCCCACTCGCCGATGGAGTTCGGCCGGTCGACCTGACCGGATTCCAGATCGGCGCGGCTGGTCATGATAATCGGCGCATTGACGTCGCCGTCGGCGACAATCCGTGAGCCCCGATTGACGACAACGTAGTCGCTCCCGGACTCGCCGAACAGGATCACGCCCGGCTCGATGATCAGCGTCGCTGCATCGCCGCCCGGAGCGGTGCCGTCAAAACCGATATCGACGCCGACATTGACGCGACCGTCAATGCGATAAGCAACGCCGAGCCCGTCATTATTGTTATCGACGAATGGCAAGGTCAGGTCCGAAAGAATCGTACCAGATACGGAGCACACCGTCTGGTCGGTCGTCGTGCCCGGAAGGTCGACCGGATCAAGCGTCGTAAAACCGGACGGGCAAGTGTCGGCGGTCGTACCGCCGCCGCCGCCTCCGCCACCACCGCCGCCGCCTCCGCCGCTGCCGGGATTCATTGCCCCCGGCGAGGCGATTTCTTCGCCCTGCGTACATGCTGCGATAAGAAAGATCGCGCTGCCCGCAAGCAGAAGCGAACGGGCCTTAGATGCCATTCCCATAGTGATATTCCCCAAGAAGTTGCTGGCGCAAAAAAACAGACGGCGACCCACGACATCGCCGGTCACGCGCGGCGGCCCATACGTCCCGGTTGTGAATGCGGTGTGACGGAAATTTTTAGCTTTTGTGACGCACGCAACAGGTGCGCCAGCGCACCTGTTGCGTGTTTATCCGCCTATCTCTTTGAGGCCGTGCCGATTTTCCTGACGTCGGGCCAGTGCAAACGCCTCAGCGCCCGCGTTCGTACTTTTTTAACGGTTTTTGTGTCGCAGGAGCTCGCCAGACGCAAAACGCAATGGGTGCGCACATGGAGAGGGCTACCGAGTCGGACGCCCCGCCACCCTCTCAGGGCTTCAGATCCATCCATTTCGGCGCTTGCGAAGGAATTCCCTTTCCTCTATAGACCCGCGCTCATTCAGGAATTTCGGGCCGTTCCGCGGATAATGCTTTATCCGCCGAAGCGGTCGATTTTGCGTGAAGGACGCATGAAAGACATGGCCGAAGCAGACGTATTTCACTGCGAACCGCGCGCCGCGACAGGCACAGGCGGCGCCCGCCAGACCCGCCGCGACGGCTGGATCCCGGGCGTGCTCTATGGGGGCAATGCCGAACCGGTGGCGATCCGGCTCAAAGCGAACGAAATCAACAACGCCTATCTGCGCGGCCGCCTGCGCCCGCAACTGGCGAAAATCGACGTTCCGGGCGAGGACGGCCAGCAGCCGGTGATCCCCCGTGACGTTCAGATTCACCCCGTGAAGGGCATGCCCGTTCATGTGGACTTCCTTCGCGTCGACGACAAAACGCGCATCGACGTCGAAGTGCCGGTTCGCTTTATCAATGAGGAAGAATCACCGGGACTGAAACGCGGCGGCGTGTTGAACGTCGTTCGACACGTGATCGACGTCTATGCGCCGGCGACGGCAATTCCCGATCATTTCGACGTTGACGTGGGCGAGCTTGATATTGGCGATGCGGCGCACGTCTCAGTAGTTACATTGCCGGAGGGCGTAACGCTTGTGACGACCGACCGCGACTATACGATCGCGACGATCGCGGCGCCGTCATCAGTTCGCTCCGCAGCAGATGACGAGGAAGACGCCGAAGCTGCCGCCGAGGGCGCCGAGGGCGAAGCCGCTGAAGGCGAAGCCGAGGGCGGCGAAGAAGGCGGCGACGCCGGCAAAGAATAACCCGCATCTTTGCGGTAAACATTTGGCGCCGAGCGCTTTTCGCGCCGGCGCCTTTTTTTTGGAGTCCTGATGCATGATCGTGCTGGCTGGCCTCGGTAATCCTGGCGAGAAATATTCGCGCCACCGCCACAATGTCGGTTTCATGGCGGTTGACGCGATTGCGGACGCCCATGGCTTCTCCGCGCCGCGCGAAAAGTTTCACGGTCAATGCCGCGAAGGCTTTCTCGATACGCGCACCGGACGTCAAAAGGCCATCGTTCTAAAGCCCTTGACGCACATGAACGATTCCGGACGGTCGCTACGCGCCGCGGCGGATTTTTATAAACTCAGCGCCGATGATTTCGTCGTTTTCTACGACGAGCTCGATCTCGCGCCGGGCAAACTGCGGGTGAAAACCGGCGGCGGCGCAGCCGGGCATAACGGCATCCGATCCATCGACAGCCATCTCGGCAACGCTTTTCGCCGTGTGCGCATCGGCATCGGACATCCGGGGGACAAGTCCAAGGTCACCAACCATGTCCTCGGCAACTTTTCGAAGGCCGATCGTGAATGGCTCGATCCGGTGCTGGACGCGATCACAAAAGCCGCGCCATTTCTGGCCGAGGACGAAGACCAGCGCTTCGCCGCCGATGTGGCGCAACGCATAGCGCCGGCGCGCAAAGAGCAAGCGCCGAAGCCCGCGCCAAAAACGCCGGAGCAGACTACAGAACGGAAAACGGCGGAACCGAACGACGACGCGGATGGCAATCCGTTCACCGAGGCGTTTCGGAAACTCCTCGGCCGATAACAGCAGGAATTCGATAAATGGGATTTAAGTGTGGCATTGTCGGATTGCCGAATGTCGGCAAATCAACGCTCTTTAACGCGCTGACGAAGACGGCGGCGGCGCAGGCGGCGAATTACCCGTTCTGTACGATCGAACCCAATGTGGGCGATGTCGCAGTGCCGGAAACGCGTCTTAAAAAGCTCGCCGAAATCGCCAAGTCGGCGGAGATCATTCCCGCCAGAATGCAGTTCGTTGACATTGCCGGTCTCGTAAAGGGCGCATCGAAAGGCGAAGGCCTCGGGAACCAGTTTCTGGCCAACATCAGAGAAGTGGACGCGATCGCCTATGTGTTGCGGTGTTTCGACGATGACGACGTCACCCATGTTTCGAACAAGATTGATCCGATTGCGGACTTTGAGGTGGTCGAAACGGAACTGATGCTTGCGGATCTGGAAAGCCTTGAAAAACGCCGGGTCAATCTTGAGAAAAAGGCAAAGGGCCAGGACAAGGAAGCAAAGGCGGCCTTGGTCCTTGTGGACAAGGCGCTCGACGTTTTGCGCGAAGGCCGCCCTGCCCGCACCGTCGAAATCAGCGACGATGAGCGCAAGGACTGGCTCGCCCTGCAACTCCTGACCTCCAAGCCGGTGCTTTTTGTCGCCAATGTGGAGGAAGCCGCCGCCGCAGACGGCAATGCATACTCGCGCGCCGTTGAATCTCACGCAGCAAAAGAGAACGCCGTCGCCGTGGTAATATCGGCAAAGATCGAATCAGAACTCGCCCAGCTCGACGACGAAGAACAGGTCGAATATCTTGAAACGCTCGGCCTCGAAGAACCGGGCCTTAACCGGCTCATTCACGCGGGTTACGACCTTCTTGATCTGCGCACCTATTTTACCGCCGGCCCCAAGGAGGCGCGCGCATGGACGATCCCGCGCGGCGCAACGGCGCCGCAGGCGGCCGGCGTTATCCATACGGATTTCGAAAAAGGTTTCATCCGGGCGGAAACCATCTCGTTCGATGACTACGTCACCCATAATGGCGAGCAAGGGGCGAAGGAAGCCGGGAGAATGCGCCTCGAAGGGAAAGACTACGTTGTCGCGGAAGGCGACGTGATGCATTTCCGGTTCAACACATAAACCCGAGTAACGCGCGCCTGCGCCACGTCCAACTTTTAAGTCTCAGCAGGACTTGAGGAAGCGGCCGGCAACGGCGTCAAGCCTCGCGACAGTTGCCGGATCGCGCGCTTCCGGCGATGTAATCACCGCCATGTCCAGGGTCGTTTCAATTGCGAGCGGCGAAAGCTCGCGCATCGGACCAAGTCGGGACGTCAGGTCTTCGATCAGGCGGGCGGCGTTCTTCGTGTTCTCGGCCATCACCGCAAGAACCTTGGAGACCTCCACGGGCCCCTCCTCCTCGTGCCAGCAATCGTAATCCGTCACCATGGCGATGGTGGCGTAGGGCAACTCCGCCTCGCGGGCGAGCTTTGCTTCGGGCATGTTCGTCATGCCGATGACGTCGCAGCCCCAGGACCGATAAAGATTGGACTCCGCCAGGGATGAAAACTGCGGCCCGTTCATGACGAGATAGGTTCCGCCCGCGGCGTAAGGAATGTCGAGGGCGTCGCATGACGCCGCCGCCGCGCCGGCGAGCGCCGGACAAACCGGGTGCGCCATCGACACATGGGCGACGAAACCCGGCCCGAAAAACGTGTTCTCACGGCCGCTCGTGCGGTCGATGAACTGATCAACCAGAACAAACGTTCCCGGCCGCAGACCTTCGCGAAACGATCCGCATGCCGATAGAGAAATCAAATCCGTAACCCCGGCGCGCTTCATCGCGTCAATGTTGGCGCGATAATTGATGGCGCTCGGCGGCAGGCGATGGCCGGCGCCGTGGCGGGCCAGAAAGACAACGTCAACGCCGCCGATCTCTCCGAGCGTCAAGGCGTCTGATGGCGCGCCCCAGGGCGTTTCAATTTCAATGCGTTCCGCATTCTGAAGCGCGTCGGCGCGATAAACGCCGGATCCGCCGATGAACCCGACCACTCGTTTTTGTTCGCTCAACTGATTGTCCCGCGTTATGGCAGTAACGTGCGCTCCAGCGCTTTCGCCCATCCGGCCAGCGCGGCGTTTCGCGTTTCCGGGGCCATGGCAGGCTGAAAGCGCGCATCTATGCGCCGGCTCTCTGCAATTTCTTCAGTGTCCTTATAAATTCCGGCCTGCAACCCGGCGAGATACGCAGCGCCCAGCGCCGTCGTTTCCAGAACCTTGGGTCGCTCCACCGTCACGTCCAGTATGTCCGAGAGAAACTGCATCACCCAGTCATTCGCAACCATGCCGCCATCGACCCGCAATGATTGCGGCGCCGCGCCGTCAGCGGCCATCGCCGTCATCAAATCGGCAGTCTGATATGCGACGGACTCGAGCGCCGCCCGGGCTAGCTCGGCCCGCCCCACGCCCCGCGTTAATCCGTATACCCCGCCTCGCGCCTCAGGCGCCCAATGGGGCGCCCCGAGGCCGGTAAAAGCGGGCACCATGTAAACGCCGTTATTGGTCTCAATGCTTTCGGCGAGCGCCTGCGTCTCCGCGGAGTCCTTGATGATCTTCAGCTCGTCGCGCAGCCATTGAACGGCCGCGCCGGCAATAAAAATGGAGCCCTCAAGGGCGTATGTCGTCTCACCGCCGATACGCCAGGCGATTGTCGACAACAGATTGTTTTTCGATTCGACGACCTTATCGCCGGTGTTGGCCAGCACGAAACACCCGGTGCCATACGTGCTTTTTACGTCGCCTGTTGAGAAACAGGCCTGTCCGAACGCAGCCGCCTGCTGATCGCCAGCGACGCCGCAAATCGGCACCGGCCGGCCAAAAATATCCGGATCTGTTTCACCGAACATCGCCGCGCTGTCGTGAACATGCGGAAGAATTGCGGCCGGCACGCCAAAGATATCGAGCAGCGCATCGTCCCACGCATTCTCGTGAATGTTGTAAAGACTGGTGCGGCTTGCATTGGTGACGTCGGTCGCGTGAACCTTGCCGCCGGTGAGACGCCATATCAAAAACGAATCGATGGTGCCGAATGCGAGATCGCCGGCGTCGGCGCGACCGCGCGCGCCATCCACATGATCCAGAATCCAAGCGGCTTTGGTCGCCGAGAAATAGGGATCGAGAACAAGGCCAGTGCGCGCCGCCACATGCGCTTCCCGTCCGTCCGTTTTAAGTGCGGCGCATCGGTCCGCGGTGCGCCGATCCTGCCAGACAATGGCGTTGTAAATCGGTTTGCCGTCCGCCCGGTCCCAGATCGTTGTCGTTTCGCGTTGATTGGTGACGCCGATGGCGGCGACTTCGCCGAGCTTTTCGGCTTCCTGAAAAGCCTTACGCGCGGTGTCGAGGGTCGTTCGCCAGATATCCTCCGGATCGTGCTCGACCCACCCATCCTCGGGGTAATGCTGCTGAAATTCTTCCTGCGCGTCAGCGACGATGCGGCCGGCGCGATCAAACACGATGGCGCGACTGGAGGTCGTGCCCTGATCAATGGCTAGGATGAACGGCGTTTCAAAGTCGGACATAGGCTCATCTTGCGCGGGAGACGCGCGCAACCTAAACCGTTCTTCCGGTCAATGGAATTGCCGCCGGCGCCGGATATTATCACGCCGGAGCAGGCGCTAGGGCCACTTGGCTTCCGGCGGAAGCGAAGACAGGATCGAATTGACATTGCCGCCGGTTTTCAGGCCGAAGGTCGTCCCACGGTCGTAAAGCAGGTTGAATTCTGCATAGCGCCCGCGCTGCACAAGCTGCTTTTCGCGGTCGTCCGCCGACCATGGCTGATCCATGCGTTTGGCGACGAGCACGGGGTAGATATCGCGAAACGCCTTGCCGACATCCATGGTGAAGGCAAAGTCTGCTTCCCAGTCGCCGCTATCGTGGCGGTCGTAAAATATTCCGCCGACGCCGCGCGGCTCATTGCGGTGCGGCAACCAGAAATAGTCGTCGCACCATTTTTTAAATTTCGGAAAATACGTCGCGTCATGAACGTCGCAGGCTGACTGCATTGCCGCGAGAAAGACCTGCGTATCTTCGTGGTCGTCGCTGCGGTATGCGGGATGCATGGGGTTCAAATCCCCGCCGCCGCCGAACCAGCATTTCGTCGTCACCAGCATGCGCGTATTCATATGCGCCGCCGGCGCGTGCGGATTGCGAGTGTGGGCGATGAGCGAAATCCCGCTCGCCCAGAATCGCGGATCTTCTTCTGCGCCGGGGATCTGCTTGCGAAACTCTTCGGAAAATTCTCCGTAGACTGTGGACGTGTGGACACCTGCCTTTTCGAAGACGCGGCCATTGATCATCGACATAACGCCGCCGCCCTGGTCTTCAGATCCATCGCCGCGCGTCCATGGCGTGCGCTCAAAGCGCCCCGGCGCCATATCGGCGTAGAGATCGCCGGCCTTGTCTTCGAGCGCCTCGAACGCCGCGATGATTTCGTCGCGCAGCTTTTCGAACCAGGCCTTTGCGCGGGATTTCTTTTCGTCGAGATTTTCCATAGGTGCTGGATGAACCGGAACCGCCGTTCGGTCAATGCGACGCCGACGCACGCTTCAGAGCGCCGGTGTCAATGAAAGTCCCTGCTTGGGAATAAAACCTTGGCCTGTTCGCGTGGGTGGCGCGGGCGCGGTATGTGTGAAGGTTGACGCTTGGAAGCGGGACCGTGATCGACGCGGGAGACCGGATGTTTGGCTTCATCCGAACGGCCAACCTCCTGCTCAAGCGTACGGCCCGCAGCGCCGGCGCGGCCCAGTTCGTCGAGCATATAAGAACAGTCCTCGATCTTCCATGAAACGATATGCATGACGGAGCCTTCCCGCTGGAGTTTGCCGGTGACGCGCAGGAGCCTCCCCTGCATCACCACCTTGCGATAGCGCTCAAAGGTTTTCGGCCAGACGATGACATTGATGACGCCGGTTTCGTCTTCAAGGGTGATAAAGATAACGCCGCTCGCCGTACCCGGCCGCTGGCGGGTAATGACAAGACCGCTGACACTCACCCGTTCGCCATCGGCGGGTTTCATCTGGTCTTCGGCTTTGAGACCGCCCAGCCTTTCGCGCAACAACTCAACCGGATGGGCGCGCAGCGACAAACGCGTCGCCACATAATCCTCAAACACCTCCTCCCCCAGCGACATAGCCGGCAGCCGCGCCGGTTCTTCCGTCAGCGCATCATCTTCCTCCTGCTGGAACAGCGGCATCGGTTCTTCGCTGCGGATCGCTTTCGCAGCCCATAACGCTTCACGCCGCGACAAGTCTAACTCCGCAAAAGCATCGGCTTCGGCGAGTGTGGCCAGCGCTGCAGGACCAACGCCAGCGCATCGCCAGACCGCTTCAACCGAACGGTAGCCATTGCCGCGAGCAGCCGTCAGCCAGGCCGCATCTTCTTCCTTAAAGCCTTTAAGCTGCCTAAACCCGAGCCGCACCGCATGTTCGCCAAAACCGTCCGGTTCAAGCGTATTCTCCCAGTAGCTCGCGTTGATGGAAATGGGCCGGACTTCAACCCCATGCTCTCGCGCATCGCGAACAAGCTGGGCGGGAGCGTAAAACCCCATGGGCTGGGAATTCAGGATCGCACAACAGAAAACCGCCGGGTGATGCTTCTTCAGCCAGGCGGACGCATAAACAAGGAGCGCAAAACTCGCCGCGTGGCTTTCAGGAAATCCGTAACCGGAAAAACCTTCAAGCTGAGAAAAACAGCGCTCGGCAAAATCAAGGTCGTACCCGCGTTCGACCGACCCTGTTAAAAATCTTTCCTTAAACTTGGACACCGTGCCTGGCCCGCGGAAAGCGCCGAGCGACCGGCGCAGAGCATCCGCCTCGCTGGGGTCAAATCCCGCCACCACTACAGCAACCTGCATCGCCTGTTCCTGAAACAACGGCACACCGAGCGTCTTGTTGAGAACATCGCGCAGATCGTCAGAAGGAAAGGTCACCTTCTCCTCGCCACGCCGGCGTTTCAGATAAGGGTGGACCATATCGCCCTGAATGGGGCCGGGGCGGACGATCGCGACTTCAATGACAAGATCGTAAAAGTTGCGCGGCCGCATGCGCGGCAGAAAGTTCATCTGCGCCCGGCTTTCCACCTGGAAGAGGCCGACGGAATCACCTTCGCACAACATGTCGTAAACAGTCGGATCCTCTGCCGGGAGAGTCTCCAGAGCATAGTTCACGCCTTCATGCTGGCTCAGCAAATCGAACGCCTTGCGGATACAGGTGAGCATGCCGAGGGACAGAACATCCACTTTCAGCATGCCGAGAACGTCAATATCGTCCTTGTCCCACTCGATCACCGTGCGGTCATCCATGGCCGCGTTTTCAATAGCGCAGAATTCATCAAGACGCCCTCGGGTGATAACGAAGCCGCCCACATGCTGCGAAAGATGCCGAGGAAAACCGATCAGCTCCCTGGTCAGCGCCAGGGTCTGCTTGAGACGCGGATCGGCGGTCGACAACCCCGCCTGTCTGGCGCGATCCTCGCTCACGCCTTCCGAGGACCAGCCCCAGACCTGACTCGCCAGCGCCGACACAACGTCTGCGGACAATCCCATCGCTTTACCCACTTCGCGGATCGCTGCGCGGGAGCGAAAATGACAGACGGTGGCGCAAATCCCAGCGCGATCGCGAGTATATTTCTCATAGATATGCTGGATCACCTCCTCACGCCGCTCATGTTCGAAATCGACGTCGATATCCGGCGGCTCGTTGCGAGCCGCAGAAACAAAGCGCTCAAAGACCATGGAGATAAGGTCGGGAGCGATGGAGGTGATGCCGAGAGCGTAACAGACAATGGAATTGGCCGCCGAACCGCGCCCCTGACAAAGAATGCCACGCTCACGGGCGAAGAGGACAATGTCATGCACGGTGAGGAAATAACGCGCATAATCCAGCTCGCGGATAAGGCGGAATTCCTTTTCGACGGTGGCGCGAACGGGAAGCGGCGCGCCGTCCGGATATTTTTCGCGCAAGCCCTCTTCGGTCAGCCGCGTCAGCCGATCGAAAGGCTCCTCGCCATTGCTCACCTCGTCCGGATACTCGTAACGCAACTCATCAAGCGAGAATGTGCAGCGTTCGACGATCTCAAGCGTGCGGGCCAACGCGTCTTCATGACCGGCGAAGAGGCGACGCATTTCAAACGGGCTTTTAAGACGGCGCTCGGCATTCGGCTGCGCATGACGGCCAAGCTGATCGATGGTTGTCTTCTCTCGGATGCAGGAGAGGACATCGGCCAGGGGGCGCCGCGCGCTGTCATGCATAAGCGCGTCGCCAACCGCAACCATCGGCGTTTGCTGAGCGTCGGCAATGTCTTTCAGGCGGGCAAACCGCGCCTGATCCCTTCCGTCATAACGGGGATAGGCGGCGAGATAAGTTGAGGTTGGATATTTTCGTTTGAGGGTTTGGATATGCAAGAGGAAAAGCTTCGGTTCTTCTTCCATTACATCGGGCGGCAACCCCACCAATACTGAGCCTTCAGCCCATTCAAGAAGGTCTGCAAGCTGAAGGCTGCAACTTCCCTTTTCCGCCCGGCGCTTGCCGGTCGTAAGGAGCCGGCAGAGACGGCCATAGGCCGTTCTGTCTTCGGGAAACATCAAAAATTCCGCGCCGTCCTCCAGGGCGATGCGTGCGCCGACAATGTATTTCAGGCCCTCCTCCTTCGCCGCTGCATGGGCGCGCACAATGCCTGCAAGGCTGTTGCGGTCTGTGACGGCGAGCGCCTTGAGCCCCAGACCCTTTGCACGCGCCGCCAGCTCTTCCGGATGCGATGCGCCGGTGAGGAAAGTAAAGTTGGATGTCGCGCACAGCTCAGCGTAGCTCACGGGAATTCGCCGCAGACTTTCCAGTCCGCGCCTTCCTTCCTGGCTTCATGGTCTTCTGCGAGCCACAGCCGTTCCCCGCCCGTTCCTTCAACACGCCAGTAATCTTTCGGCTTGCCGGCCCAGCCCGGATTTTTCCGCCACCATTCCGGCGCAATACGCTCAGGGCCGGCCGCCTTTGCGATATCAATTTTTCGCCCCCGCCAGGAAATCGCCTTTGGCGGCCTGCCGGGCAGGATCTGCTGCACCGGTTCGGGCGGGAACAGCGTCAGCGGCCGGCGGGGGCCGGCGCGCGCCCATTCAACCTTTTCAGTCCGCATGCGGATTGCTGCACCGCGCAGAAAGGCCCGCTCGGGAATGTGGCTTTCCTGCGGTATGAAGCGCTTGACCTGATCGAAACCAATGCGGTTGCCCAGGCGCGCAATGAGTTCGTCAAGCGCGCCCTCGTTCTGTTTCGAAGGATCGCCGGAAAGCTGGCGCGGCGACAAGGGTTCGACGCCCCGCGCCTGCAGTCGCAAAAATTCAATCCCGAAGCCGGCGTCGAGCGCATCGAGCTCTCGCTCGAACAGCCGCAGGATCATTGTCCCGTCCCGTGAGGGCTTTGCGAGCCCGATATCAACCGGCTCCTCGCTATTGTCGGTGCGGCGCACGGTAAGGCGCACGGCGCGCATGCCGGCGCCCGCTTCTTCAAGCCCCATGCAGAGTTGCGCAAGGAGGCGACGCAGCGCTTCCTTCACATCGTCCACAAGCCCGATCGGTTCCGGCAGGGTCATGCGCGCGGCAAAAATTTTAACCGGCGCAGCCGGCGCCACTGGTTCGCTGACAAACCCCAGCGCCTGATCAAGCCGCGTGACGAGAGTGAGACCAAACCGCCTCGCCAGCGATGCTCTCGGCACGTCATAAAGCGCGCCAATGGTCGCAAGACCAAGACGGTTTAAACCCGCAACCGTTTCACGGTCGATCCGCAGACCGAACAAAGGCAAATCCGCAAGGGCTTCACGCGTTTTCCCTGACGGAGCGACGACGGCAGACTTGACCTGCCGCGCCAACGCGAAAGCAGCGCCTTTCGTATCAGCGACAGCGCAAGCGTTGCGCACGCCCAATCGCGCAAGCTCGCTGCTCATTTCTTCAAGCATGGCCTGTTCGCCGCCAAAGAGATGAGCGCAACCTGTAATATCGAGACAAAGCCCGTCTTGGGGAGCGCCCGGGAAGCCGTCTTTTGCAACGAATGGTGAAAAACGACCGGCCCAGCGATGCAACGCCGCGAGGAAGGCGGCGTCCCGCTCCGGCTCGGCGACTTTTGTCTTCAATATCGGCAACACCGCGCGGGCGTCGGTCAGCGCCACCCCTTCGGTCAGGCCCGCCTTGATCGCCGCCTCATTCAGGGAAAAGAGCCGAAGCGCGTTTTTCTCCTCCGCGACCACGGCGAACGGCCCCATGAGATCCGAAAACCCCGCCGACCGCGCCATCCGGTCCGCCGGCAATCCTGGAAACCACAGCGATAGAACCCGCTTCTGCATCCCATTCGATCTCCCACGCCCCCAATGTTCCCTTTTTGTTCTTTATGCGGGAAAGACGCCAGCGAGTCGAGTCGAGGTCGTCGACGCTTGGAGAGGGGGCGCAGAACCAGCGGGTTTCGGCGGCGTTGCCGACCGGCGTATCGTCAACCAGACAGAGGCCGATGGCGTCGCCCGCTTCCGCCGCAAGCTGGAGCCGGCGGCTGACTTTGAGGTCCGGCGGCTTGCTGAGTTCGGCAATGACGACCCCGGCTGAGCCGAGCCGCATGGCCTCCTCCATGGTCCAGAGAATATCGACCGGGCGCTCGCATTCAGCCAGGAGGATACGCGCCGGATCCACGAACTCAGCAAGCCCCAAGGGATTGAGCTGGCGGCGGTCATGGACCCGTCGCACCCACACCACGGCATCCCTTTCCAACGCGCCGGCGCACCCGGCCACCATGGCTGCAAAAGTGCGCGCGCCGGCGCCGAACGCCTCATGGGTTCGGGAGCGGGCAAGCCCCGCGCCTTTAAATAGCGGCAGATTTGGCGGCGCCTTCACGCCCATGAGAAACCCTTAGCGTTATTGTAACCGGATAGGTGGCACGCTATGTTCACCGGGCCTCAGGGAGCGGGTTTCCCCGCCCCCCTCGGCCTCTAGAAGAGTTTAAGGCGGATTTTGAGTTGCAGCTCGATCCGCCTTTTTGCTTTCCGGAGGAGAAGCCTCAGTTTTAAAAACATCCGCATTCTCCCAGTGATTTGGGCGGCGCCCCCGCCCGGGACTGCAAACTCATCCTACAGATGTTCACTATATGTTCTTATCCCGGCGGCGCAATTGGCAAGTTTTTTTGTGCGGCGCACAAAATTTGGGCGAACATTCTAAATTCTCTCCCTACCTTGCTCCCGAAGCCAAGGAATTGGCTCGCTGGCGCCTCGCCCCAATCCCGCACCCCAAAGCGCCGGCGGGCCCGACATTTGAAAGGAACTAGAAATGGCCAAGAAAACTGAAACCGCCCTCACCCCGCGTGACGCAATCCGCAAAGGCTGGCTCGCCCATCTCGGCGTTTACGGCGCCGCCTACGAGCGCGCTGAAGCCATCCTGACGGGCAAAGGCGCTGAGATCTTCGACGAATTCGTCGAGAAAGGCGAAAAGGTTGAAACCCGCGCACAAGACGCATTCGCTGATGTTCGCGAACGCACGAATGAAATGTACGGCGACCGTTTCACCTTTGAAGGCCTGCGTCGTTTTTTCCCGACCGCAAAAGGCAACCAGGGCCGCATCGATGAACTCGAAGCGGAAGTCGCTGCACTGAACAAAAAACTTACGGCGCTGACGAAAAAGAAAGCGTCCAAGCGTGCCACGAAAAAAGCTGCGTAAGACCGCTTTTTCAGTTGCGTATCAGGGGCGTTCCCGCGAGGGAGCGCCCCTTTTTCTCGTAAGCGCCGGATTTGCTTACGGAATGAAAGCCGCCATAGTGGCGCCCGCGCCGCAGAACAGGAGTTTTCCATGGCCAAGAAAAAAACACCGCCGGGCCCTGCCGGCGACATGGCGCGCAAAATCTGGCTCGCCGGCATCGGCGCATATGGCCGGGCGTTTTCGGACGCTCAGGAATCGATCGCCAAAGTATCGGACGAGACCAGCAAGTATTTTGAAGATCTCGTCGAGCGCGGCGAAGAAATAGAAGACGCCGTCGAAACCCGCGGCCGCGAGATCGCCAGGCGCGTCGCGCCGTCCAGTTTTTCCATGGAAGACCGCATCCGAGACATGCGTGAAAGGCTGAAACTCGGCGCGGTCGGCGGCGAAAGCCGTCTCGACGCAATCGAAGCGCGACTGACGGCGATCGAGGACAAGCTCGACATGCTCATCGGCGCCGCGCCGGCTAAGAAGAAACCGGCGAAGCGAAAAACGGCAAAGAAGCAGTCGGGTTGACGAGCGGCAATGGCCCGCAAGGTCAAAACCCGCGACCGTATTCTCAAAACGGCGCTCGCGCTGTTTAACGAGGAAGGCGAGGCGCAGGTCTCGACCGTTGAAATCGCCGGCGTCCTCGATATCAGCCCCGGCAATCTCTACTATCACTTCAAAGGCAAGGAAGCGATCATCGAAGCGTTGTTCGACGACTTCGAGGAAGAAATTCGCCAGGTCCTCAGTGCGCCAATTAAACGGGCGCTGTCGATAGAGGATAACTGGATATACATTTACATCGTCTTTGAAGAGATCAACGACTTCCGGTTTTTCTATAACAACCTCACCGGCATCCTTGAGCGCTGCCCAGATCTGCGCCCTCGCTTTGCAAGGATACTCCGTCTCAAGGAAGAAACGGCCGCGTCGATCCTCTCCGCGCTCGCCGGCGAAGGGGCGATTGAGTGCTCCGGCGCCGAACGGGCCGCGCTCGCCGCCCGGTTCGCAGCGCATCTGACATTCTGGCTTCAATTTGTTAGCCTTGCCGGTGAGAAAGGCGACAACAGCAGCGTCATCAACAATGGCGTCCATTCGACGATGATGATGATTGCGCCATACGTTCCCGGCGACGACCGCGCCCTTTTTGCGGAAATGCTCAAAAAACAGACCGCGACGCTGAAATAACGCCGTCGCCGCCCGGCGGGGTCAGTCGCGCGCTCCGAAAACCGTCTCTTCGCATCTGCAAAATGACCTTGCAGTATTTTTGTCATACACTCGTTTTCGGAATTTCCGCCGTCTGCGGAGGAAACGTCCCGAAACGGATAACGACTAAACAGATGGCGGACGCGCCGGCGCAAGGCTTCACGCAGTGCGCCGGCGTTGACGTATCCGTAACCGCGGCAACCTTCGACCCGTTCGGACTGTAAGCCAGCTTCAGTACGAAAAGGCGCAGCCGCTCGAACAACTCGCTTCGCAGGCCTTCGCTCCATAGCCGCCGCCGTAACGGCCTTCGTCGTCGCGATAACAGTCTTTCATGCAATTCGCCTCCGCGGCGATGCACATGCCGGTCACCGCGGCATCCCAGGCGCCGGACGCACAGGATTGAAAAAACAGAATGGCGGGTAACAGGACAGCCGGTCTCGTCATGGCGTTCTCCGAAGTCAAACACCCTCCCGCCCGGATCAATCCCTATCTAGAGCCGCTCTTTGTGCCAACGCAGGTGGTCTTCAATAAATGTTGCAATGAAATAGAAGGAGTGATCGTAACCGTCCTGCATTCGAACGGTTGCTTTCTGGCCCGCGGCCTGGGCGGCGGCAGCGAAAAGTTCAGGCTTCAACTGTTCTTCAAGGAAAGCGTCCGCCGTCCCTTGATCGATCAGGATTTCCGCACCGCTTGGACGGTTCGCAACAAGCTGTGCAGCGTCATAGTCAGCCCAGCGGGATTCGTCCGAACCCAGATAATGCGTAAATGCTTTACGCCCCCACGGAACCTGCGACGGCGCCACGATCGGCGCGAAGGCCGAACACGTTTTAAACTGATCCGGGTTCTTCAGATGCACCGTCAGCGCTCCATGCCCGCCCATGGAGTGCCCAAACACGCCGACGCGCGCTTCGTCCGTCGGAAATTCCCTGCTGACCAGAGCCGGCAGCTCTTTCGTCACGTAGTCGTACATTTGATAATGCTGTGCCCACGGCTCCTCGGTGGCGTTACAATAAAATCCCGCCGCGAGCCCAAAATCATAAGCGCCTTCCGGATCGTCGGGCACGCCCTCTCCCCGCGGCGACGTATCCGGACCGACGACCATCAGCCCAAGCTCCGCGGCATAACGCTGGAAGCCTGATTTGATGATGAAATTCTCTTCCGTGCAGGTGAGCCCCGATAGCCAGTAAAGCGTCGGGAACGGTCCTCCGCCGTAAATATCCTCCGGCGGCGTGAACACCGAAAATTTCATTTCGGCGCCCGTCGACGCCGAAGCGTGCGCGTAAACGGCCTGTGTTCCGCCGAAACACTTCGCGGCAGAGACTTCGCGCATTACTCAGCCTTCATGCAATAGGCGCAGATTTTGTTGCCATCAGGGTCGCGCATATAAGCGGCATAGGCGGTCGGTGAAAAATCGCGCGGGCCCGGTTCGCCCTCGCAGGTTCCGCCGTTGGCGACGCCGCCGGTGTGGAATTCATCAACGGCTTTGCGCGACGGTGCGATAAAGCCGATTGTGCCGCCATTGGCATGGGTCGCGGTGTTGCCGTCGCGCGGGGACGTCACCCAAAACTCCGGCTGTTCGGCGCCGTAAAGCAACGTCCCGGTATCGCCGAAGGTCCCCATATTCTTGATGCCGAGAGGCGTTAATGCGGCGTCGTAAAACGCCTTCGATTTTTCCTTGTCGTTCGAGCCGACCATGATGTGAGTGAAGATGGTCATGAGTTTTTCCTTTGTGCTGAATAATTCAGTAGACAACAACGGATCGAATGCTCTCACCCGCATGCATCAGGTCAAAAGCCTTGTTGATGTCTTCAAGCGGCATCGTATGTGTGATGAGTGGGTCGATTTGAATCTTGTCGTCCATGTACCAGTCGACGACTTTTGGGGTGTCCGTGCGTCCCCGTGCGCCGCCAAAGGCAGTGCCCTTCCAGACCCGGCCCGTGACAAGCTGGAACGGACGCGTTGAGATTTCCTTGCCCGCTTCGGCGACGCCAATGATGATCGACTGGCCCCAGCCGCGATGACAGCATTCCAGCGCCTGACGCATGACGTCGGTATTGCCGGTGCAGTCGAACGAGTAGTCCGCGCCGCCGTCGGTGAGGCCGATTACCGCATCGACAACATTCGACGCGCCCACATCCCTGGCGTTGATGAAATCCGTCATTCCGAATTCGCGTGCAATCTGTTCGCGTCCGGGATTGATGTCGACGCCGATGATCTTGTCGGCGCCCACCATCTTCGCACCCTGAATGACGTTCAGCCCAATACCGCCCAAACCGAAGATGGCGACATTGGCGCCAGGCTCCACGCCGGCGGTCCAGACCACGGCGCCGACGCCGGTCGTCACGCCGCAACCGATGTAGCAGGCTTTGTCAAAGGGCGCGTCTTTGCGAATTTTCGCAACGGAGTATTCCGACAACACCGTGAAGTTCGAAAAGGTCGAGCAGCCCATATAGTGCGCAAGCGTCTCGCCCTTCCATGAAAACCGGCTCGTTCCGTCAGGCATGACGCCTTTGCCCTGCGTCGCGCGCACTGAGGTACAAAGGTTGGATTTCTGGGAGAGACAGGTTTTGCACTGCCGGCATTCGGCTGTGTAAAGCGGAATCACATGATCGCCGGGCTGAACAGATGTGACGCCGGCGCCGACTTCGCGAACGACCCCCGCGCCCTCATGGCCAAGGATAGAAGGAAAAATTCCCTCGGAGTCCTTCCCCTCAAGCGTGTACGCATCCGTATGACAAATGCCCGTCGCCATGATCTCCACCAGCACCTCGCCTGCCCTGG
This sequence comes from Hyphococcus sp., assembly GCA_028281665.1. Classification (GTDB taxonomy): domain Bacteria; phylum Pseudomonadota; class Alphaproteobacteria; order Caulobacterales; family Parvularculaceae; genus Hyphococcus. Next base: position 71,222 of record JANQJK010000013.1, on the reverse strand, counting down.
GTCCTTCGAGGTCCACTTCCTCGATGACAAGCGGCTTGTTCGGTTCGACGGCGATGGCGGCTCTGGTTTTCATAGCTCCCTCCCGGTTTGTCGCTGCAACTTGGTTAGCAGGCGGCGGAGACGCTTTGAACCCTAAGGCGCCGCGCCGCTTTTCCGCATCGACGCCGTGGGCGAGCGCGCCTATGGTCCGCCGCCATGCCCGACGCTGCCCGATACACTGTAACGCTTGCCGCCTGCGACCTTGCGGTCGCGCGCGGCGGGCGCGTCATTGTCGATGGGGTCAATCTGGCGATCGAACCCGGCGATGCGGTTGTCATTCGCGGCCCCAACGGCGCCGGCAAGACAACGCTTTTGCGCGCCTTCGCGGGACTGCTGACGCCGGCGGGCGGAGAAGTCGTCGTCAGCGACGACCGTCAACGGGTTTTCTGCGGCGTGCTGAACGCGGGCAAACCCACCCTTACCGTGAATGAGAATTTGCGCTTCTGGGCGGCCCTTTACGGCGCCCGCGTCGCCGCCGCCCGCGCCGCACTGGGGCTGGAGCCGGTCGAACACCGGCCCATGCGCGAACTCTCCACAGGCTATCAACGCCGGCTCGGCCTTGCGCGGCTTGTCCTTTCGGGGCGGGCGATCTGGATCGTCGATGAACCGACCGCGGGCCTTGATGCAGCATCGACAACAGCGTTCGAACGGTTGCTTGCCGAACATCGCGCCCGCGGCGGCGCCGCGATCATTGCGACCCATGAACCGCTCGATGCGCCGGGCGCGCGGACGCTGGAGCTGCAACCATGAGCGCATTCTTCGCGATCATCGCAAGGGACGTCGCGCTGGCGTTTCGCGCCGGCGGCGGGGCCTTGCAAGCGGTTTCCTTCTTTGCCCTGACGATTGTTCTCTTTGCGCTGGCTGTCGGCCCGGACCTCGCCCTCATGTCTGACATCGCCGCGCCGGTCCTGTGGACATCGGCCCTGCTTGCAACGCTGATATCGCTGGAACAGGTCTACCGGCCCGACCGCGAAGACGGCTCCCTCGACGTACTCGCCGAAACGAGCGACGTGCTGGCGCTCACGGCTTTCGCCAAGGCGACGGCGCACTGGATATCGACCGGTCTGTTGCTCACCGCCGCAACACCGATCCTTGCGCTGCTTTTCAATATCGAGGGCCCGGCGCTCTGGCCGCTCCTCCTGTCGCTGCTGATCGGCGCGCCGGGGCTCTCCCTCATCGGCTCGTTTGCCGCGGCGCTCACCGCGGCGCTCCCTCGCGCCGGGCTGCTGATCGCCATTATCGTCAGCCCGCTTTACGCGCCGATCCTGATTTTCGGCGCGGGCGCAGCGAGCGCCGGCGCGGCGGGCGATCCGCAATACGGCGCCAACCTTGCGCTCCTCGGCGCGTCGAGCCTTTTTGCTGCGATCTTTTCTCCCCTTGCCAGCGCCGCCGCACTCCGCTTCAACCTAGACTGATATGGCCGCAACCAGCCTATATGAACTCGCCAATCCCGTGCGCTTCGAACGCATTGCGGCGCGTGCGTTTCCGGTATCGCTCATCGCTGCGGCGCTCCTCGGCGCATTCGGGCTGTACTTTGCGCTTTTTAATTCGCCTGCGGACTACCAGCAGGGCGAGACCGTGCGCATCATGTATGTTCACGTTCCCGCCGCCTGGATGGCGATGTTCTGCTATTCGGCGATGGCCATATCGTCCATCGCGGGCTTTGTCTGGAAACATCCGCTGGCCGATGTCGCCGCCAAGGAAACAGCGCCAATCGGCGCGGCGTTTACCTTCCTCGCCCTGTTCACCGGGTCGCTATGGGGCAAGCCCATGTGGGGCGCCTGGTGGGCGTGGGATGCGCGGCTGACGAGCGTGTTGATCCTGTTCTTTCTCTATCTCGGCTACATGGCCCTGTGGCGCGCCATTCCCGACAAGACGCGCGCCGCCAAACTGGCCGCGATCCTCGCAATCGTCGGATTTGTGAACGTGCCCATCATCAAGTTCTCCGTCGACTGGTGGAACAGCCTGCACCAGCCGGCGAGCGTTCTGCGCGCCGGCGGCCCGTCGATACACGCCGACATGCTGACCCCTTTGTTTTTTACGATTGGCGCTTATGTGTTCGGCTATGTGGCGTTACTGCTCGCATCCATGCGTAACGAACTGATGGCGCGACGCCTTGCCCGGATGGAAAGCGCCAGCGCGCCGTCGCCCGCAAGCCTGGTGGAACGATGAATCCGAAGAAACAACAGCGTCTCATCCTGTTTGGCGGGATCTTTCTCGCCGCCGCCGGCGCCGTCGCCCTGACCCTTTACGCCCTGCGCGGCTCAATCACCTATTTCTATACGCCGTCAGAACTGGCTTTACTCGACGAAACGCCGACGAGCCCGATCCGCCTCGGCGGTCTCGTTGCCTACGAAAGCGTTGAATATGACCGGGCGGAAACCGGCGATGTTGTCTCCTTCACCGTGGAGGATGGCGGCGCGGCTGTCGTGCGCGTCAATTTCGCCGGGCTCCTCCCCGATCTCTTTCGGGAAGGCCAGGGCGTCGTGGTCCAGGGCCGCATGACCGGCGACGGCGTCATGACCGCCGACAATGTCCTTGCCAAGCACGACGAAAACTACATGCCGAAGGAAGTCGCTGAGGCGCTGAAAGAACAAGGCGTTTGGAAAGAGGACGAGACGGGAAGTTAAAGGGCGCGCGTCTTAGTTGCGAAACGCCGCCGCCGCAGGGTTTTATTCTGCCCCGCCTGAACGCTGGTCGTCGCCGCCCGTCTCCGCCAGCAAAGACTCAAGCTCTTGCGCCAACGGCGCATCGTCAGGCGTTTGTGCACGCAAGCTCGTCCACAGCTCTTTCGCCCGCACCGCATCCCCGTCAGACATTGCCGCATGACCGAGGAAGTAAAGCGCCAACGGATCCTCCGGCGACTGCAATAGCACTTCTTCAAACGCTTCCTTCACCGCCGGCGCGGCGCTCTCGTCGCGCGTATTGATTAGCGACATTGCGAGACCGCGCCAGTCGTCGACGGCGCCCTCGGACAAGACCAGCGCCTCGCGCCACGCGTTAGCAGCGTCGTCGTGCCGGCCGAGGACATCGTAAGACCGCGCCAGCATGCGCCACCCGCCGAGGTCATTGTTGTCAATCGCGAGGCGCGCGGCGAGCCCCTCAACCATGTTTTCGATCATGGCGTTGCGCGCTTCCGGATCCATCGCAGCAATTTCCGCCGACGGATCCGCCGGCGCCGTCCACGCGGCCGGATTAAGCCCAGCGGGCGCGCCAATCTGGAGATATGTCAGCGCCGCAGCAACCGGCGCAAGGCCTAGCGCCGCAAGCCCGATGAAGCGCAAAGCCGGCCTTGGCCCGCCATCGGCGCGGCGCGCGGCGCCTTTCACCAGAGGCAGGCCGATGAACGCGACTGTCGCCAGGGACAGAACAAGGCAGAACAGGATGAATGCGGTCACAGGCCGGGCGTCGGGTTATCGCTTGTCGAATCGGCGCCGGCTGCATCATCGGCCTTTTTCATCCGTATCAGGAAAAACCATGCGCCGAGCCCCGCCGCCGCGAGCAGCAGCGCCGGCGCCGCCCACAATACCGCGGTATTCGGCTGTACCGGGGGCTTCAGCAGGACATAATCGCCATACCGATTGACAAGAAACGCATAAATCTCCGCATCGCCGTCGCCGGCGACAATGCGTTCACGCACGATGACGCGCATGTCTTTTGCAAGCGGGGCATTCGAATCGTTGATCGACTGGCTTTGACAGACGACGCATCGAAGATTCCGGCTGATGTCGACGGCGCGGCGCTCAAGCGTGGGATCGTCGAGTACTTCGTCTGGCTCGACGGCATGCGCGATCGAACCGACGAGAAGCACAAGGCACAGCACGAGGTGCTTCATTGCATCGCCTCCGCCCGCAACCGATCGACAACCGGCTTGATATCTGCCGTCCATATCTGCTCGGTGATCGGGCCGACCTGTTTGTAGCGAATGCGGCCCTCGCGATCGACCACGAAGGTCTCCGGGGCGCCGGTAACGCCGAAGTCAATGGCGACGCGGCCGTCTGCGTCATCGCCAATGTAATCATAAGGATCGCCGAGCCGGCGCAACCACGCCGCGCCGTCTCCGGGTCTTTCTTTCCAGTTAAGGCCGGCAATGACGATGTCTTCCTCCGCCGCGATTTTTATCAATTGCGGATGCTCGATGGCGCAAGGGATGCACCAGCTCGCAAACACATTGACCAGCGCAACCTCGCCGATGATATCCGCCGACGAAAACGGATTGTCGTGTCCCTCAATAGCGGGGAGAGAAAATTCCGGCAGGGGTTGATCGATCAGGACCGAGGGAATGCGCGAAGGGTCATGCCGAAGGCCGACGGCGAACCATAGCGCGAGCAGCGCAAAGATAACGAGCGGAAGATAAAGAAACAGCCGGCTCATGCCGGCGCGCCTTCGATTGCGGGCGCGGATGCTTTTGCGCGCGCCGGCGCAGGCATCGCCGCGACGCCGCCTCCCAGCGCCAGGAGACCGGAACCGAACCAGAGCCAGAAAACGAGCGGGTTATACCAGGCCTTGACGGCCCAACCGGCGTCGGCCTGGCGCTCGCCCACCGACACGTAAAAGTCGCCCAGAACGGTCGTGCGGATTGCCGCTTCCGTTGTCTGCATCTGGCGCACCGGATAATAGCGCCGTTCGGCTGCAAACGTGTCGAGACGATTTCCGTTGCGCGAGATCTCAAACGTCGCCGTTTCCGAAACAAAGTTCGGCCCCTGCACTTCATCAACGCTTTTGAGAGTCGCTTCATATCCGCCAACGCTGATGACGTCGCCGATATTCATCAGACGGATCGCTTCGGTCCGCCAGACGCCGGCGCCCATGGCGCCGATAATCACCACGGCCATGCCAACATGGGCGATGGTCATGCCGATAAACGACCGCGGAAGCCCTGCAAAGCGCGCCGGCGCGCGCCGCGGCGACGAGAACAGGCTGATGCGCCGCGCAAGTTCGATCAGCGCGCCGCCGCCCGCCCACACGGCGAGCCCGGCCACAGCAGCAGCTGCAACGCTTTTCGGCCAGGTCATCCACAGGGCGATGACGATCACAACCGCGGCCGCGCCGGCCGCTGGCGCCGCCTGCCTGAACGCGGCGCCGAGACGGCCTTTCTTCCACGCAAGCACCGCGCCCGGCGCCATGACGAAAAGCAGCAGCCCGGTCAGCGGCGCGAAGACGGCGTTAAAATAAGGCGCGCCCACGGTCAGGCGTTCGCCAGTCAAGACGTCGACAAAAAGCGGGTAAAATGTGCCGATAAAAACCGTCGCCGTCATGGTGACGAGCAGCACGTTGTTGACAATCAGCGCGCCCTCCCGGCTGGCCGGCTGAAACGCACCCTCCGCCTGCAACTTGCCGGCGCGTATGGCGAACAGGGTCAGCGCCCCGCCGATAGCCAGGGCCAGGATCGCAAGAATGAACATGCCGCGCTCGGGATCGACCGCGAATGCGTGCACGGATGTCAGAATTCCGGAGCGCACGAGGAACGTGCCGACGAGACTGAGAGAGAATGCGAGGATGGCGAGAAGCACCGTCCAGACTTTCAACGCGCCGCGCTTTTCGACGACTCGCACCGAGTGCAGAAACGCCGTGCCCGCAAGCCAGGGCATGAAGGACGCGTTTTCAACCGGATCCCAGGCCCAGAAGCCGCCCCAGCCAAGCTCATAATAGGCCCACCAGCTACCGATGGCGATGCCGATGGTCAGGAACACCCAGGCCGCCAGCGCAAACGGCCGGACCGCGCGCGCCCAGTCGGCGTCGATCCGTCCCCGGATCAACCCGGCAATTGCATAGGCAAACGTTACGGAATATCCGACATAGCCGAGATACAGAAACGGCGGATGAATGATCAGGCCCGGATCCTGCAAAAGCGGGTTGAGATCCATACCGTCCTGCGCCGCCGGCAAGATGCGCGCAAACGGGTTCGACGTGAAGAGGGTGAAGGCGATAAACGCCGCTGCAACCGCCCCTTGCGCTGAGAGCGTTACGGCTTTGAGTTCGCCGGCGCGCGTCATGGCAACAGCAGCGCCGAACGCCGCAAGGATCAGTATCCAGAGCAACATCGACCCTTCGTGATTGCCCCAGACGCCAGTCAGTTTGTAGATGAACGGCTTGGCGGAGTGAGAATTCTGAACGACGTTCACGACCGAGAAGTCCGACTGCGCGTAGAGAATCGTCAGACACCCGAAGGAGAACGCAATCAGCACCAGTTGCGCCAGCGCGGAGTTGGCGGCGCCCGCCGCAAGCGCCCGATCTTGCCGGACTGCGCCAATAAGCGGAAACACCGCCTGCCAGAGCGCCACCATTAGCGCGATGATTAACGCAAAATTGCCGAGTTCCGGGATCATTGCGTTTCTTTAGCGCAATTACAGCGCCAAGGCACTGCGAGATTTTGACGGCGGCCGGAGGCTGCGCCATAAGGCGCGCCATGTCCGAATTTTTCGCCATGGGCGGCTACGCCGCTTACGTCTGGCCGGCATACGCCGTTTCCGCGATTGTCATCGCCGGACTTGCCTTCGCCATCTGGCGGCGAGGACGCGATCTCAAAAGACGGCTGGCCCGGCGCGAGTCGCAAGCAGGGAATAGGACGGAAGATGAGGCCGGCAGTGGCGGCGGCTGAACCGACCCGGCGAACCCTCCTCAGGGCCGCGTCGTTTGCAGCAGCACTCGGCGCGCCGATTCCGTTCGCCAGGCTCCTCCCCGCCGGACTGACGCCGATAGCCCTCGCGCAACCCGCCGATGACACCGCTCGGTTCGGCAAAGACGGCCTTACCATTCTCAGCGACCGGCCCCTCAACATGGAAACCCCGCCGCATCTTCTCAATGACAGGGTAACGCCGGCGAGCCGGTTCTTCGTGCGCAATAACGGCCTGCCGCCGGACGTCTCGACGGCGACGGACGACAGCTGGTCGCTGACCGTCGACGGCGAGGTCGATAACCCGACACGCCTTTCGATCGCCGACCTGAAATCGCAATTCGAACCCTTTACGCTGCAACTGCAACTCGAATGCGGCGGCAATGGCCGCAAGTTTTTCTCGCCCGGCGCATCAGGCAATCAGTGGTCGTTCGGCGCGGTTGGATGCGCGGCGTGGACCGGCGTCCGACTGCGCGACGTTATCAATGCTGCGGGCGTCAAGGACAGCGCCGTTTACACCGCCCATTACGGCGCCGATACGCATTTGTCGGGCGATCAGGAGAAAGACACGATCTCTCGCGGCATTCCAGTCGCCAAAGCCATGGAGCCGCACAATCTGATTGCCTGGGCGATGAACGGCAAGGCTATGCCGGCCATGAACGGCGCGCCCCTGCGGCTCGTGGTTCCAGGCTGGCCGGGGTCGTGCTCGCAGAAATGGCTGACGAAGATCACCTTGCGCGACCGCGTTCATGACGGCGCAAAGATGACCGGCAGCGCGCGTCCGAGGCGCGCTGGCGCGAACTCATGCAATGGATGGTCGACAAACAGGGCATGGCGCCGCCGCCTGAAGAGGACGTTGAAGAGATCGTCCAATATCTGAGCGCCAATTTCGGGGCATAAAAAAACGGCCTCTTGCGAGGCCGTTTTCAGATTTTCTTGTTGCGGCGTCCCTATGCGCTGGCGGCGCCTGTGTCGATCTTGATCCCCGGCCCCATGGTCGAAGAGATCGCAATCTTCTTGATGTATGTGCCTTTCGCGCCGGACGGCTTGGCTTTCGCCACCGCGTCAATGAACGCCTGCACGTTTTCTGCGATCGCCTTTTCGTCAAAGCTCGCCTTGCCGACGCCAGCGTGAATGACGCCCGCTTTCTCGGCTTTGAACTGAACGGCGCCGCCTTTTGCGTCTTTGACGGCTTTCGTCACGTCCGGCGTCACCGTTCCGACTTTCGGGTTCGGCATCAGGCCGCGCGGCCCAAGCACTTTGCCGAGACGACCGACGACGGCCATCATGTCCGGCGTTGCGATGACCCGATCAAAATCCATGAAACCGCCCTGGATTTTTTCCATGAGGTCTTCCGCACCGACAATATCAGCGCCCGCTGCTGTCGCTTCTTCCGCTTTCGCGTCTTTTGCAAAAACAGCGACCCGCACATTGCGGCCGGTGCCGTTCGGCAGCGATACGACACCGCGGACCTGTTGGTCTGCATGGCGGGTGTCGATGCCGAGATTCATGGCGATTTCGATGGTTTCGTCGAACTTCGCCGTCGCATTGGCTTTTACCGACTTTGCAGCTTCTTCGACCGAATGCGCCTTGAGATTGTCTGATGCTTCGCGCGCTGCGCGGATGCGTTTTCCAAGCTTTGGCATGATTAACCCCTTACCTCGAGGCCCATGGCGCGTGCAGAACCCATGATGATCTTGGTCGCCGCGTCGAGATCGTTGGCGTTGAGATCAGGCATTTTCGCTTCGGCGATTTCACGGCATTGAGCAGTCGTGACGGAGCCCGCGACTTCGCGGCCCGGCGTTGAGCCGCCCTTGGGAAGCTTCGCCGCTTTCTTCAGGTAATATGCCGCCGGCGGCGTCTTTGTTTCAAAGGTAAACGACTTGTCCGCATAGATCGTAATGATCGTCGGGACCGGCATGCCCTTTTCCATCTCCTGCGTCTTGGCGTTAAACGCCTTGCAGAATTCCATGATGTTGAGACCGCGCTGGCCAAGCGCCGGGCCGATGGGGGGAGACGGAGACGCCCCGCCCGCCGGCACCTGAAGTTTCAGGTAGCCTGCAATTTTCTTCGCCATTTCTGACCTTCCAGTGTTTGGCGCCACCGGCGCATGACGCTGACGGCAGGATGAAGGATCCGCGGTAACGACGCCGGCTGGTCTTTGCCGGTACGCCTCCCGCGAGAGGGCGCTCCTCTAGCGGACAAGCGCCTTAGGAACAAGCCCAATTCCCTGATTTTCCGAGGTTAAAATGAGAGCGGGCGTCGCCTATGGGGGATATGACGACGCCCGCGCCTTGATAATCAACAAACGCAACCAGAAAATACGCAACTGATACGAAAACTATCCGCACCGACTCCGATGCGTTGGTTATGTTATAAACTTACATTCCCATGAGATCAAGCGCTTGCCGGCATGATGTGGAATACCCGTATAGCGCGAATTTCCCGAGAAAAAGACGAGACGGCAATCAGCACGGGAGAGAGAAAGCGCTTAGCCGCCTCGTCGACCGCGGGCTAAACGCAACCTGCCCGCGACGAGTAGAATATTGTAATCAATTGAAATTTTCTCGCGGCCAAAAGGGGGCCAAAACATGTTGCCGGATCACGAATCCGAGGGGTTCAGCCCCTCGACAACACCTTAATGGAAACCCGCAATAGTCTATTTTTGAAGGAAATTTCCCCCTGCGCTGGCCCACCGGGTGGACCCTACGGCGTCCTCACGGGGTTGCGGCTGGAAGGGGAACGCCGGGCTCTCCCCGGCCGCCGTGATGTCCCGGTGGAACTCGTCAACTTCATATGAGACGTCGCTGGCGCCGGCGTGTTTTGCAAGCTCGCTCCACCGGAACTCAAAGTCGCAAAAGTCGATTTCATGGACCTGTTGCAGGAGCGCATTGCGGTCACGAATCTCGGCCGGCGGCGCGGCCCGGCCGAGCACGGTCAGTCGCGTGGGCGCCTTCAGGTATCGCGTGGCGCAGACATCGAAGCCCATGAGCTTCATCATGCCGGTCATCGCCGATTTCGACGGGATCCAGTATGTGCTCGGCTCCGGCATGAAATCGTCGAGCTCGGTATTGAGCGCCAGCACCGGGTCTTTCAGCTTCGCGCCGACCGGGGATTCCATAATCAGCAAGCCGTTGTCTTTCAGCAGCTTCCGGCATTCGATGAAGGCGCTCATCGGATTGAGCATATGGTAGATCACGCCGGCGCAGAGAATGACGTCGAACTGCTTCCAGCCGAGTTCCGAAACCGCGTCCTTGATCTGCACGTTCGGGCGGTAGTCCGTCTCAACGTTCAAGAGTTTGCGCGCGATCCGATAAGTCGGGACGTCGTAGGAATCGATCGAGACGACTTCCCGGGCGCCGAGTTCCTTCATGCCGAATGACGCAAGACCGTCGGCGGACCCAATATCGAGAACGCGGCATCCTTTAAGATCAATCGAGCCGAGCAAGTCCATGGCGCCGAAAAGGGTTATGTTCTGCGGCTCGCCCTTGGGAAAGCGGCCGCTCGACGCAAAGTCCCCGAAGTCAATGGCGTGAAACCATTTCGATTTCTCGGCAATCGCGCGCAATTCCGACCGGCTTGCCTTATCGAACTTCGACATTACGACTCCAAATCACCCAAACAACAACCGCGGAATGACAGCTCCCGCGCTTTTTGGCGGCTTAACGCAAATCGCGTTCTAAAGCAGCATCGCCGCCGGTTCTTCGATGAAGGATTTGAACGCCCCAAGGAACTGGGCGCCGACCGCTCCATCGACCACACGGTGATCGCAGGTGAGAGTCACCGTCATCATTGTCGCGATCTCCATTTTTCCGTCTTTGACCACGACCCGCTGTTCGCCGGCGCCAACGGACATGATCGCCCCCTGAGGCTGGTTCACGATAGATGCGAAAGAGGTAATCCCGAACATGCCGAGATTGGAAACGGAGAAAGTCCCGCCCTGATATTCGTCGGGCTTCAGTTTTCGCGCCTTGGCGCGGGACGCCATGTCCTTCACTTCGGCGCTGATCTGTTTCAGCCCCTTCTCCTCCGCCTTCCAGACAATCGGCGTGATCAGGCCGCCGTCAATGGCGACGGCGACGCCGATATCCGCATGCCTGTGCAGCAGGATCGCCTCATCGGTGTAGGTGGCGTTCGCGCCCGGAACGGCTTTAAGCGCCATGGCCGAGGCCTTGATGACGAAATCGTTGACCGACAGCTTGAACGCGCCGTCGCCTTCTTTCGGCGAGGTCGCGTTGATGCGCGCGCGCGCCGCCAGAAGATTGTCCAGCTCGCAATCGATGTTGAGCGGGAAATGCGGCACTTCCTGGTTGAAACTCTGGGTCAGGCGTCTGGCGATCACCTTGCGCATGCCGTCGAGTTTGACCGCCTCATAGCTTTCCGGCGGGTAGAGCCGCGCATCGAAGGAGGCCGGCGCAATGGCCGGCGCCGCCGCAGGGGCGTCGGTCGTTCCGACCGACTTACCCGTTCCTTCCTTCAGGGCCTTTTCGATGTCGCGCTTGACGATGCGCCCGCGCGGGCCTGACCCGGCGACCGCGGAGAGGTTCAGTCCGTTCTGCTCTGCGAGACGCTTGGCAAGGGGCGAGGCGAGAACACGTGGCGGGGCGCCGCCGGTGCTCACCACGGTCCCGGCAGTCTTGACGGGCGCCGCAGTCTCAATGGGCGCGGCGGTGCCATTTGTTTTCGCCGGCGCCGCCGGCGCCGGTTCTTTTGCTGCGGGCTTGGCCGGCGTCTCCGCGGCGTCCGTCGCCGCACCGGCGCCAAGGGCGCCTACATCGATGTCATCAGCGCTTTCGCCATCTTCAAGGAGCACGGCGATCGGCACGTTCACCTTTACGTTTTCAGCGCCTTCCTGAACCAGGATCTTTCCGACAACGCCTTCGTCGATCGCTTCGACTTCCATGGTCGCCTTGTCGGTCTCGATTTCGGCGATCACGTCGCCGGACGAAACATTGTCGCCCTCCTTGACGTTCCATTTCGCGAGCGTGCCTTCCTCCATGGTCGGCGACAGCGCGGGCATTAAGATTGGCGTGGGCATAAGATTATCCGTCTAGTGCGGGCCGAAATAGGAAGCCGCCAGCGCGGCGTCGGCGAAAGCGGTCGGCGTCCATTTTGCGAATCGCCGTTCGATGCGGGACTCGGTCGTCTCCTCCTCAAACACCATCGGCGCTTCTTCAATGTCTTGAAATTCCTTCATGCGAAGACCGACGACATTAAGGGTCGACACGACTCTGTCGCCCTCGCCCATCACCGCAGCGATATAGACGCCGCAGGTCTTGCAGATCAGGAAATCGGCGGTGCGCAACGCAAACGTATAACGGCTTACATCGTCCGCCGCGCATTCAATTATCGCCTGCCCAGCCGGATCGGAAATGTTCACCGCGCCGTGGGCCCGGCAGAACGCGCACTGGCATGTCCGCACGCCAAGCTCTTGCGGCGTCTTCTGCGATTTAAAAGACACTTTCACTTTCCCGCAATGACATTGTCCGGAAAAAACCATGCTGTCAGTCGCGATACATTACTTGCTTCGCCGCTTTTACAATCTTCTCCGCATTCGGAAGACTTAGCGCTTCCAGATTCGCTGCATAGGGGAGCGGCGTGTCTTCTTGCGTGACGCGCGCCGGCGGCGCATCGAGATAATCGAACGCATGCTGCGTCACCTGCCAGGCGACTTCCGCGCCGACGCCGCACGGCGCCCAGCCCTCTTCCACCGTCACGATGCGGTTGGTCTTCTTCACGGACTCGATCACCGTCGCGGCATCCATCGGGCGAAGCGTTCTCAGATCGACGACCTCGGCGGATACGCCTTCGCCGGCCAGCGTCTCGGCGGCTTCGAGCGCGAATTTCACGCCGCGGGAATAGGAAACGAGGGTGACGTCCGTTCCTTCCCGCGCGACCTTCGCCCTGCCGATGGGGACGATCCAGTCCTCAACGTCGGGGACATCCATCTTGTCGCCGTAGAGCAGTTCATGTTCGAGGAACACGACCGGATTGGGATCCCGGATCGCGGCCTTCAAGAGTCCTTTGGCGTCCGAGGCGGAGTAAGGCGAGATCACAACGAGGCCCGGCACGTTGGAGTACCACCCCGCATAATCCTGGGAATGCTGCGCGGCGACACGAGAGGCGGCGGCGTTCGGCCCGCGAAAAACGATGGGCGAGGACATTTGCCCGCCGGACATGTAACGGGTTTTCGCCGCGGAATTGATGATGTGGTCGATCGCCTGCATGGCGAAATTCCAGGTCATGAATTCGACGATCGGTTTCAGTCCCGCAAACGCCGCGCCGACGCCCAGCCCTGCGAAGCCATGTTCGGTAATCGGCGTATCGACGACGCGCCGCTCGCCGAACTCTTCAAGAAGCCCGCGCGAAACCTTGTAGGCGCCCTGATATTCGGCGACCTCTTCGCCCATCAGGAAAACATCTTCGTCGCGGCGCATTTCTTCGGCCATCGCATCGCGAAGCGCATCGCGGATGGTCGTCTCGACCATCTGAACGCCGTCGGGAAGCTCTGGATCCGCGGGCGCCGCCGGCGTCGCCGGAACTGCCGGCTCAGGCGCCGCCGATGGTTGCGCCGGCGCGGGTTCGGATGCGCCTGGGGCGCCGCCGGCGCCGTTCAGCTTCGCCATGTCGATATCGTCGGCGCTCTCGCCGTCATTGACGATCACCGCAATCGGTTCGTTCACCTTGACGTTTTCGGAGCCCTCGGAAATCAGGATTTTGCCGATCACGCCATCATCGACCGCTTCGACTTCCATCGTCGCCTTGTCGGTTTCAATCTCGGCAATGACATCACCCGACGAAACCGTATCTCCTTCCTTGACCATCCATTTGGCCAGGGTGCCCTCCTCCATGGTGGGAGACAGGGCGGGCATCAGCACCGGCGTTGGCATGAAAATTCTCTATTCTCTCTCGGATCGCCCTACCTAGCCGGAAAGACCGGCGGGGAACAAGCCCGCTGCATCCACTCTATGGATGTAGCGTATTAACCGCCGAATACCGAGCCGCTCTCGCGCGGATGCAGCCGGATCAAACGGGAATCCGCCACTGCTGCCTGCCGATGAAAAACAATCGCCTGATAGGCGGGATCCTTCACCATTTCGCCAAAGGCCGCGGCGCTCGGATACTCGGCGATGAAGGCGACGTCCCACCCCTCGTCGGCCGGACCGATCAGGGTCAGCTTCGGATCCCAGGAATGGGCGATGCGCCCGCCGACCCGCGCGAAGATCGGACCGCTTTCCCTGCCATAGGCCGCATAGGCCTCCGCGCCCGTGGCGTCGCGGCCGTCCTCATAGACCGCCTTCTCGCGCAGACGGACCAGATTCAGCATGTGGATCGGCCCATCGTCGGCGAGCTTCATCATGGCGCCGAATTGCTCCCGCGTGGGGTCTACATATGCGTTCATCCAGTGACGCTCCTATTTCAGTTCCGTGATGCGTTTTAAAAAACGGTCCATCACCGCCGAGGGCAGCAGATTACGCAGCAGCAGCGAGCCGATATTGCTCGCCGGCGCCGTGTAGCGCGAATGCGGGCGTTCCGCTGTCAGCGCCGCGTGTACGGCGTCGACAACGACGTTCGGGCCCGGCGCCGTCGGATGCCCTTTTGCGTGCCAGAGTTTGTATGCGCGCACGGCGTCCGCATACGGCCCGCCCGCATCCACATGGGCCTGAAGCTGTTCCTGCTCCTGATTGCCGAATGGCGTATTGATAAAACCGGGACGAACGAGAGAAGCTTTCAACCCAAACGGTTCGACTTCCCGGCGCAGGGAATCCGTCAGCCCCTCCAGCGCGTGCTTCGACGATGCGTATACGCCGTGAAACGGCGTGGCGATGCGGCCGGCGACGGAACCGATATTGACGATGCGCCCGCGTCCCGCCTCGCGCATCTGCGGCAGCACGGCCTGCGTCATGCGCACGACGCCGAAAACGTTGGTTTCATATTGGCGGCGCCATTCGTCAATCGGCGTGTCTTCGACCGGCCCCATGACCGAAACGCCGGCGTTATTCACAAGGCCGAACAGCGTCGCGCCGTCTTCGGCGATGCGCGCCATTGCTTTCTCGATCGCAGCGTCGTCCGTCACATCGAGCGCAACGGGAGTGATGCGCCCTCCGGCAAGACCTTCCAGCTCACGCAGTTTCTCCGCCCTGCGCGCTGCGGCGTAAACGCGAAAGCCCTTATGGGCCAGATGCACGGCGCACGCCTCGCCAATCCCGCTCGACGCGCCGGTAATGAGAATGGATTGATGCATCTCTAGACCAGTCTCGACCGTTTCACCGCCGCATCGATGAAGGACGCGAACAACGGATGCGGATCGAACGGTCGCGATTTCAGTTCCGGATGGTACTGCACGCCGATGAACCAGGGATGATCGGGGATTTCGAGAATTTCCGGCAGCGCCCCGTCAGGCGACGTGCCGGAAAAGATCAGCCCGTGTTCGGCGAGCCTCGCGCCCAGCGCGATATCGATTTCGTAGCGGTGGCGGTGGCGCTCGGATATCTCCGGCGCGCCGTAAACATCCGCGACGCGGCTGCCTTCTTTCAGCGCCGCGGGGTAGGCCCCGAGGCGCATGGTGCCGCCGAGGTCGCCGTCACGCGCCCGCGTCTCGCGGGCGTTGCCCCGCGTCCATTCGGTCATCAGTCCGACGACGGAGCGCCCGTCCCCCTCGAATTCCGATGACGTGGCGTCAGCAACGCCAAGCAAATTGCGCGCCGCTTCGATCACCGCCATCTGCATGCCGTAACAGATGCCGAAAAACGGAACGTCGTTCTCCCGTGCGAAGCGAACGGCGTTGATCTTGCCGTCGGCGCCGCGCTCGCCGAAGGCGCCGGGCACGATGATGCCGTGGACGTCCTGCAACTCGGCGCGGATCGTTGCCTCGTCGTCAAAGGCGCTCGCCTCCACCCACTCGATGTTGACGCGGACATTGTTGGCAATGCCTCCGTGGGCAATCGCTTCGATAAGCGATTTGTAGGCGTCCTTCAGGACAGTGTATTTGCCGACAATGGCGATTGTGACCTCGCCGTCTGGCGCGGTGATGCGTTCGACGATATTTTCCCAGCCGGCGAGATCAGGGTCTCGGGGTTCTTCGATGCCGAACGCCTCAATCACTTCATTGTCGAAACCCTCGCGATGATAAGCCAGCGGCACTTCATAGATCGTGCGGCAGTCAAGGGCCTGCACCACCGCAGAGGGGCGCACATTACAGAACAGCGCAATTTTCTTGCGTTCGCTCTCGGGGATTTCACGGTCCGCCCGCACCAGCAAGACGTCGGGCTGAATGCCGATTGCTCTCAGTTCGCGCACAGAGTGTTGCGTCGGCTTGGTTTTCAACTCGCCCGCGGACGGAATAAACGGCATCAGCGTCAGATGCACGTAGACCGCATCGCCGCGAGGCAACTCATTGCCGAGCTGACGAATGGCTTCGAAGAACGGCAGCGCCTCAATATCGCCGACCGTCCCGCCGATTTCGCACAACACAAAATCCGCATCGCCCGCATCGGAGAGAACGAACGCCTTGATGGCGTCTGTCACATGGGGGATCACCTGAACCGTCGCGCCGAGATAGTCGCCGCGCCGTTCGCGCTCGATGATCTTCGAATAAATCTGCCCGGTCGTAACGTTGTCGCTTTTCGACGCCGAGACGCCCGTAAAGCGTTCATAGTGTCCAAGGTCGAGATCGGTCTCCGCCCCGTCGTCGGTGACGAAAACCTCGCCGTGCTGGTAGGGCGACATGGTGCCCGGATCTACGTTCAGATAAGGGTCGAGCTTGCGCAAACGCACTTTATAGCCCCGCGCCTGAAGAAGCGCGCCCAACGCCGCCGAAGCGACCCCTTTTCCGAGAGACGACACCACGCCGCCGGTAATGAAAATATACCGCGCCATGGAAGTCCGTCTTAGCGTTTATCGCCGCGCAATCAAATGGGTTTTTCAGCCCGCGCCCGATTGCGTCACTATTGCGGGGCCTCTTCCTCGGTTTCCTCGCCTGCCGCCTCTTCAGCGGGCGCGGGAACTGCGGCCCCATCCTCGGTTCCGAGCGAATCAAGCACCGCGTCGAGATCGGGCGCCGCGTCTTCCGCTGGCGCCGCATCACCCGGCTCCTCGCCGGCGCCAAGGGTGCCGAGCAGGTCGTCCGCCGTCAGCGAATCGGGATCGGAAGATGTCGGCGCCGCCTGGCCCGTCAGTTCCTCGATGATCGATTCGTCCACATTGTTGTTTCCGGCGAGAATGGCGAGGCCAAGGGATGTGGCGAAAAACAACGCCGCCAGGAAAGACGTGGTGCGGGTCAGCGCGTTCGCCGCGCCCCGTCCCGTCATGAAGCCGCCGCCGCCACCGCCGCCGCCGCCAATGCCGAGGGCCCCGCCATCGGAACGCTGAAGCAGCACGACGACAATAAGGCCCAGAACGATCAGGGTGTGGGCGGTGAGGATGATGGCGCTCATGGTGCTCTTCTGTCTGTCGGATACGATGTCCCGGTCGGGAGATGGGCGTCCGGGCCGGCTCGCACAAGACGCCGGCGCCGAAGCCGTGGGGCTTTAACTGAGGCGGACGCCAGGGGCAAGAGCGGCGAGCCCACAACGGGCCTGCGCCGCATCGGCCGCAGCCGTGCTGCACCGGCGGCGTTCGGCGCCGATCAGGACGCAATTTCGCACGGGCGTCATGGGCTTCCGCCCGGAACATCGTTGAGTTTGAGAGGAGGATCGGGACCGCCTTTCTGTTTGAGCCGGCGCAAGCTGAGAGCCGGCGAAGGTATAGTAACGCCGCCCGACGCGGCGCCGTTTCGATTTCGCCGAATTTCGCAACAAATCTGAGGAAGTCGGGCTAATGCCTTGATTTGTTGCGCCGGTTACAACCGTTGCGCGAAAAACGCGTCGGTCGATTTTCGATTTGTCGCGTGCGGCGCACCAGTTTGTGGGGGCCGCCCTCACCCCGCAATTGTCGGCGCCCCGAACGCGCTCAGATATGCGCCTGACGACCATAGAGGTTTTCGATCAAACCATTTGTCGCAGTCGCCTTGCACGCGCGGCTCCCATGCGTACCTGACCCATGACGAACCGCGGCGCCGACGGGCGCCCCCGAGACGGCTCGTCGCCCGGCGCGAAAGCGCCTTGCAGAGCAGCTTCGCAACCCAAGGAGATCAAAATGCCGGCCACGCACGCCCTGATCGCCGTCGATCACGACGATGAGGTCGCCTGTCTGAAAACTGTCGCCGACGCCTGGGCGGGCGGCGGGGAGTCTCACCTGACTATCGTCGGGGTAACGCCAGCCCTCAGCGCAGCCATGACCAATCCCAAAGTCGTGTCCCTCGCCAAAGACGCCGAGGGCATGATGCTGAACGATCTGAAGGACCGGCTTGAGCATCTCGGCGCCGATATCGACGCCGAGGTGGACCTGCATATGCTGTCGGGCCGGGCCGCCGATGAAATCATCAAGGCCGCCGTTCTGAACAAGGCGGACTTTGTCATGAAGTCCGCCGACAGGGCGGCCGGGGAAAAGTCGCCATTATTCGGCGCGGTCGAGAAAAAGCTGATCCGCAAATGCCCGGCGCCGGTTTGGATCGTGCGCACGGAGCAAAAGAATGCGCCGGGGCGCATTGCCGTCGCCGTCGATAATCCGGATGGGGCGGTGAAAAGGGCAGAGGCGGAATTGCTGGCTGAGTCGCTCCTCAAGCAGAGCGCCGACCTCGCCCGGCGGTTCGACGTTCCGGAAGTCGACATCGTTCACGCCTGGACGCCGCATGGTCTCGGTTTCCTGAAGCATCCGCGATCGGGGCTCTCTGACGCCGACATCGAGGAGTATGTGAGCGAATGGAAAGACATAACCGTCAAATGGCTGAACGCATTCGTCGACGACGCCAATGAGCGGTATGCGCGATCCGGCGTTTCTTTCCGGCCGAAGCCGATCATGGGCGAGGCCATCACCGCCATTCCCGCCGCGGTCAAACAGCTTGAGGCCGATCTGCTTGTCATTGGCAGCGCCAACCGAAGCGGCGTGCCGGGATTGTTCATCGGCAACACGGCCGAGGGTATTATCGACCGCGTTGCGTGTTCGATTTTTGTCGTGAAACCGGCGGGCTTCAAATCGGTGCTGACGCCAACTCTGTAGACGCGCCGGCGAAAAATGTTCTTTATTTGTTCTTATTCGCGGCATAGCATTCGACGGCTATGCAGCTTCCGCTCAATTTCGACGGTCGCGCCGCCACAGTTTTAGAAATCCACAGGCGGCTGGCGGCGCGCTTCGGCCCGCAAGGCCCGTTCAGGCAACTGTCCCCCGTCAGTCAGCTCGCCATGGGCATGATCGGCGGGCGAACCCGGAGCGAAACGTCGAGGGCCGCCTTCGAGGCGCTGACCCGGCGTTACACGGCATGGTCCGCTGTCCGGGATGCGCCGGCGGCGGACATCCGTGACAGAATTCGCGCGGTCACGTTCGCCGGCGTGAAGGCGACGCGCCTCAAAGCGGCGCTCAGCGCCATCAGCAAGGATGGCGGCGAGCCAACGCTTAAGGGTCTAAAACCTCTGCCTACGGAGGAAGCCATTACGCGGCTGGAACGCTTGCCGGGCGTGGGTCGCAAAATCGCCGCCGCGACCTTGAACTTCAGCACCCTGCGCAAACGCGCGCTGGTGATCGACACGCACCATCTGCGCATATTGCGTCGTCTGAAGCTCGTGGGGACGAAAGCCAATTTCGCGCAAGCCTATGATTCCATCGCGCCTTCGCTACCCTCGGCGTGGACCGCATCAGACTTTGACGAACACCATCAGCTTATGAAGAAACTCGGCCAGACCATCTGCCGATCCGGCGTTCCGGTCTGTCGCCGCTGTCCGATCAGGATGCTTTGTCCGACGCCGTTGCAATAACCGTCGCCGAGACACGTCTTCAAACCGACAGATTTGTTTACGCCTTGCGTCGGCTTTCCTTGCGCGCCTGTTTTGCAAGATCGGCGAGCAGCCCCTCGCGCAGGCCCCGATCAGCGACGCGAATGCGCGTTACCGGCCATTCACGGGTCAACGCGTCGAGGATGGCGCAGCCGCAAACCACAAGGTCTGCGCGTTCCGGTCCAATGCAGGGCTGTTCCGCCCGTTCCGCAAGGGACATGGCGCTCAGGCGCTCCGTAACGGCGCCGGCTTCCTCCGTCGTCAGCCATAGCCCGTCGACCTTGTCGCGGCGATATCTCGGCAGTTTCAGATGCACCCCGGCGATTGATGTCACGGTGCCGGACGTGCCGAGGAAATGCGCATCGCCCGCTTTGAAGACATTGGCGAGCTGCGCCGGATCGCCGAACGCCACAAGCGCGGCGCGCACGTCCTCAATCGCACTTTCATAAGCGTCGCTGGTCAGCGCGGCGCCGTCATATTTTTCTGAGAGACTGACGACGCCGAAAGGAATCGACGTCCAGGCCGCCGGTTCGAATCCGCCGTCATCGACCCGTTTCATCCATGACAATTCGGTGGAGCCGCCGCCAATATCGAAAATGAGGGCGGCGCCCGCTTTCGGGTCAATGAGATCGGCGCAGCCGTCAACGGCGAGGCGCGCCTCCTCTTCGGTGGTAATGATATCAAAGTCGAGGCCGGCTTCGCTTTTGACGCGCTCAAGAAACGCGCCGCCGTTCTTCGCCGAACGACAGGCCTGCGTCGCGATGCATCGCTGATGGGTAACGCCGCGCTGGGTCATCTTCCGGGCGCAGACCTTCAACGCATCGATGGCGCGGTCCATCGCCGCCTCGGAGAGCACGCCGTTTGACGAGACGCCCTCGCCAAGACGCACGATGCGCGAAAATGCGTCGACAATCCGCAACGACCGCCCATGCGGCGCTGCAATTAACAGGCGACAGTTATTGGTGCCGAGATCAAGGGCTGCAAAACGCAGCCGGCACCGCGGCGCCCGCCTGGTCTTTCCGCTCTTGCTTTGCTTGTTTTTATCGCAAGCGCCGCCGGTTGCGCCGCTCCCGTCCCCTTTGTCCACTTAACTCTGCGTCCTCGCTGGCGCCGCACGGGGTCTTGCCGGCGGCATAGGGTTGCGAGGATATGCGCCGCCAGCCTGCGCGGCAAGCGCGCCTTATATGATCGCCCAGAAACAGCGGGTGATCGGCTGACCGGCGCAGAGTTCCTGTGGGGAAGGAACGCCGACCATTCTTGCGTCCAGCGCCTCGGCAAAGCCGAGGAAAAGCAATGCGGCGAGGACGATCAGCCCCAGCGCCTTCCCGATAATCAGCAATATGGTCATCTACTCTCTCCCATCCGGTCTCTTCGGCGCCCGGCGCAGAACGGAGTCCTCCCGTCCGCCCGCTCGGAAGCGCTCAAAATCTCAGTTCAGTCGTTGTTGGTCAGACACCGCGTTCGAGGTCGCGAAACGCCTTGCGCAGGCCGTATTCGTTAGACGTCACCGCCGTCTCAAGATCGACAATGCGGGCGTCCAGCGCGCGGAACCGGTGTTTCAGTTCCGAGAAGGTGGCGCGCGGCCGCGTAGAAAATGTACGCCAGAACCTCTCTTCCTCGCGCGATTCATATTCGGGGATCGCCGGGGCGGTCTTGATGACGAACGCCGCGACCACATAAGCGATGATGGTGAACGGCCCGAAGAAAAAGAACGATCCGAGTACTGCAATGCGCAGCACTTCGACCGGCCAACCGTAATAGTTGGCGATCCCTGCGCAGACGCCCGCAAGCATGCCGCGCTCTTTATCCCGATACAGACGATGTCGATTGGGGCCCGGCCCCGGATCGCCGGCGCGATGGGCGTAGCCGGACCGATCGCGCCAGTGATGATGGTGGTGATGGTGATGATGCTCAGGCATTGGGACGCTCCGGATAATCGTCGCGCCAGTCCGGCGCTTCCTTGTCGAGGATCGTTTCGAGCGCTTCAACGCGGCGTTCCAGACGCTGCGCCGTTCGCCACAGATCATCGACAAGCCGTTCGTCGTCCGCCGAGATCGACTTCGTTTTCCGAAGCTCTGTCTGGTAGTGCAGAAACACCGCCGGACAGGCCACAAAGATAATTGCGACAATCGCCACAACCCAGATAAAATCCGCCATCGCCCAATACCTTCCCTAATGCCCTCAACTTTGTGATGTGCGGGCTGCAAGGCGCGCTTTCAAGGCGTCAAGCTCAGCTTTTACCGCATCTTCCGATTCCAGCTCGGCAAATTCGTCTTCAAGCGTACGCGGACGACCGAGCACCCAGCTTTCCGCTTCGGCCTCCAGTTCGTCGACCCGCCGTTCGTATCGCTCGAACCGCGCAAGCGCTTCGTCGATCCGGCCGTCATGAACCTGCCGGCTGATGCGCACGGCGTCGGACGCTGCATTGCGGCGCACTTCGAGAGACCGCTGCTTGGCGCGCGCTTCTTTCAGCTTGCCCTGCAATTTGCTGAGATCGTCATTGGTTTTGTCGACCGTCTCGTCGATCGCCGTCAGCTCTTTGTCGAGCAGGCCGATCATTTCCTCGGCCTTGCGTTTTGCGCCGATCGCGCCTCTCGCCAGATCCTCGCGGCCCTTGCCGATGGCCAGTTCCGCCTTGGTTTCCCACTCGGTCGAGCGGCGTTTGAATTCATCGCGCTTGCGCGTGATTTCCTTCTTGTCCGCAATGGCGCGCGCTGCGTTGGCGCGCACTTCAACCAACGTGTCCTCCATCTCCTGGATGATCAGGCGCACGATCTTTTCAGGATCTTCGGCGCGATCGAGCATGGAGTTGATGTTCGAGTTCACGATGTCGCTCAGTCTGGAAAAAACACCCATGAGTCATGGCCTCCTTAAAAAATGATCCCGCCAAGGATGAATCCAATAAAAAAGGCGCCCCAGGCGAAGCCGGCGCGGCCGGTTACGGCGCGCTCCAGTCGGCTGTCCCAGCGGCGGTCGTCATATCGGTAACGGCTCATTCTGATCTCCTTTTTGCGGGGTTGAATTTCCCGTCTGGCCTTAACCATTGCGAAAGCCGTGCCAACTTTGGTGAATTTCCATAAGGTACTGATTTAAAAAGATATTATTTGTAGAGTGTGATTTGCACCATTGAAATTCGCGTAAAATTTACCTATCTTCCGGATAATTTCGCCAGCATAAATGGTATTTTTCACTCGTGGAAACCCAGCCAACCGCCCCTGAACTCATCGGCCAGAGCCCGGTCTTCCTCGACGCCCTCGCCCACGCATCCGATGTGGCGGGCGTTGACCGTCCGGTGCTGATTCTCGGCGAACGGGGCACGGGCAAGGAGCTGCTGGCGGCGCGGCTGCATTTCCTGTCGGCCCGGTGGGAAGCGCCGCTGGTAAAACTGAACTGCGCGGCCATGAACGAGGAGCTGCTCGAAAGCGAATTGTTCGGCCATGAGGCGGGCGCCTTCACCGGCGCCACGAAAAAACATCGGGGCCGTTTTGAACGGGCGGAAGGGGGCACGCTGTTCCTTGACGAAATCGCGTCGGCGAGCGGCCGCGTTCAGGAGAAACTCTTACGCGTTATTGAATATGGCGAGTATGAGCGCGTCGGCGGCGAAGAGGCTCGCGTCGCCGATGTGCGCATTGTCGCCGCCGCCAACGTGGATCTGCGGGCCCGGGCGGCGAGCGGCGCCTTTCGCGCCGATTTGCTCGACAGGCTGGCCTTTGACGTTGTGATCGCGCCGCCCCTGCGGAACCGGCGTGAGGATATTCCTTTGCTCGCGGCGCATTTCGCCGCCGCCATGGCGGCGGAGCTTGGCGTCGCATTTCCCGGTCTCGCCCCGGCCGCCGTCGCCGCCTTGCAGGGCCATCACTGGCCGGGCAATGTCCGTGAACTGAAAAATGCAGCGGAACGGGCGATGTTTCACTGGTCCCGAGACGACGCCGCCGGACAGATCGAAAGCGTGACCATCGATCCCTTCGAACAGGCGGGCGCGCCGATTGGCGCATCGATCGGCAATACTCCGGCGGGTTCGCCGTCCCCGCAGATCCCGGAAACAGCGACGCCCGCGCGCGCGCCGGCCGCCCTTGCCGGAGACCTCCGCACCCATCTCGACAATATTGAGAAGCGTCTGGTCACAGACGCCCTCGCCGCCGCCGGCGGCAGCCAGAAGCGCGCCGCGGACCGCCTGGGCCTCAGCTACGACCAGCTCCGCGGCATCGTCCGCAAGCATGATATCGACGCGAAGAAAATCGCAGGATTTGCCCACGCTTTAGCAGGATAATCCAATTCCGCGCAGTTTCAGCGCAGATGCCGTCAAATCGCCGCTCTGCGTCTTGATTGAAGCTGCGATCACGGCGCTAATTATAGCAGAAGTCCTCTTTGCACTGGACGCGGGGACGCGAAAAGGGGCGCCGGCAATATTGCCGGCGGCCCTTTTTTTCATGGGCGCCCCGCGTCAGACGCCGGCGGAGACGAGCGCCTGTTTGTTCGCGAACGCTTTCAGCTCGCCCCTTTTCAGAACGCCATTCCGGTTGAAATCGGCAACCTCGAACATCGCCTGCTGGGCGTTGGCGTATTCTTGCGCATCCATAAGACCGTCATTGCCCGCATGCCGGTAAAACGCCGAGCGCGCGACGGCGTCGACCCGCACGTGCTCGGACTGGCTGAGCGCCGACGGCGTAAGACCGGCGAGCGCCAGCGTGCCGTGGCCGTTCTCGCTCTCGATAACCACAAACCCGTTCAGCCGGGCCAGCTCTGCCGAGACGATCGACAGCGCAGCATACTCATCGCTGTTGAGGGCGCCGCTCCGGTCGCGGTCGGCGCGGGTGAACACGGCCGTGGCGTGCTCCGCCAGCGCCTCTTCGGTCAACGCGGTCAGCCGGTCGTCATCGCCATATGCGGGACCGGAAAGCGCCTCCTCCGCGGAGGTATAGGCAAGGCCCGCGGCGGCGATTGCGGCGGCGGCGGTTTTCATTGCAACGGAAATCATCACGCTCTCTCCTTCGTCATCGGGAGAAACTGTGACCGGCGAACGCGTCCAAGGCGCGGAGACTTCGTGATGTTTCTCGGGCGGATTGGGAAATTTCGTGAAATTTCCGGCGGTTTCGGCCCCTATTCCGCCGCAATCGGACCGCTATCCGGCGCGTTTTCCGCATGAATCCTCGCCCAGCGCGCCTTGATCATGGCCGACGTCATGCGCGAGCCGTCCGGCGACCAGCCTGGCGGCCCGAAGAGAAAGCCCATCCGGTCGCGCCAGCTTTTCGCAGCGATGACGTCCTTCGCCATGCCGATCCATTCGTGAAACGAAATCACCAGCGGATTGAAGGTGCCCAGATTTTTGACGATCCCGTAGCGCGGTTTCTCCTCATCGGTTTCAGGAATAAATGTCCCGAACATCCGGTCCCAGATAATCAGCGTGCCCGCATAATTGGCGTCGAGATATCGCGGGTTGGTTGCGTGGTGAACGCGGTGATGGCTCGGCGTGTTAAAGATCCACTCGAACGGCCCCATGCGCCGGATCAGTTCGGTGTGAATCCAGAACTGGTAGATCAGGTTCACCGCGCCGACGAACAGGACCATCGCCGGATGGAAACCGAGAAAGACCAGCGGGGTTTTAAACAGCACCTGCCCGAGAATCTGTCCGGTCCATGTCTGCCGCAACGCCGTCGTCAGATTGTAATGCTGTGAGGAATGATGAACCACGTGGCTCGCCCAGAACCAGCGGCGTTCATGACTGATCCGGTGCCACCAGTAATAACGCAAATCATCCAGCACGAAGCACAGGACGACCGCCCACCATGTATTGGGAATGTCTGTCAGGCGAAACTCATACGCGGCGTAGAAAACCGAGCCAACAACAGCGGCGCCGCCCAACAGGGGCGCAAGCTCGCTGCCGAATCCCATAATCAGGCTCGCGGCGGAATCGCGCGCCTCGTAGCGGCCCTTGCCGATGATCCGCGCCGTGACGATCTCCGCCAGGACGAGAATTGCAAAGGCCGGCACGGCCCAGCCGATGATATCCGGAAACTCCATGGTCTATTGATATCACTCGCCGGCGATCTTGCGAGCCCAGTCAGCAGCATCTGCGCAGGAGAGCGTCACCGGGCGGGATCCGGGGTCCGCCGGACGGATGATCAGCGCGCCCTTTTCGGCCATGACCGTTGCGCCGCCGGCCGGAAAGCGTCGGGTCACGAGATCCGCACCGAGGCGGGACACAAGGGCGAAATCGCCGCGCGCGCCTTCGGCCACCGCCGCCCGGCCGTCCCGATCAAAAACCCAGGAGATTGGTAAAAAGTCCGGTTCGTCGAAAGCGAGACGCGAAGCGGCGGCGGCCTCATCGACCTTTGCCGGCGGGGCCTTGAACGCCAGCCATGCGATAAACACCATCAGCGCAATGGCGCCGATGGAAATTGCCGAATCGAGAAGCAGGTTCCCGGTCATTCAGTTCACGGAACGACGCTCAGCACTTGCAATGCACGTCATGCTCACCCGGTGATCGCTGCGAAATGGGCGCCGAGGAAATACGGCCACACGATTAGCGCCAGCGCGCCCTTCCAGAAACCGAACTTCAAAAAACCGATGGTGAAAAGCCAGCCGATCATCCACAGGACGCCGAGCCCGCCATGCTGTTCGATCTTGATTTTCCGATCCATAAGCTCCCCGCTTGTTTATGTCCTGTAAAGATTACTCAAACTGCTGAATTGAGATATGGCGCTTTCTTGCCCATTCAACAAGATCCCACGCGTTTCGCAGTCCGAAATATGATCAAGGTCAATTTCCGAACGCGCCAGGGCGCGGCGCATACCGGTCGCGCATGTGGTACTCGAGTCTGGCCTATCGGGGCTTGCGCGGCGCCGGCACAACGACCGCCGAATCAAACGAAAGTGCCTTTGAGCACTATACATGTTACGCTGACGATATGCAGGTTCGAGCCGGCACAACCGATGATGAAATCAACTCAGCGATTGCTATCGACGAATTCGCAACTGGCTTGTGCGATAGAGCCAAGTACATCGCAACCATTGCGGAACAAGGTGGTTTGACCTTGGCGTTTGAACAAGGAAAGGTCGTTGGATTTTGTTGTTATGATCGCAGTTATTTCTTTGAAAAGCCTTTTATTTCTCTACTCATAATAGAAGAGAAAGCACGGCAACGGGGATTCGGGCGCGCGTTGCTCAGAGCCGTCGCCGGAGATCGCCCGGAAATATGGACATCAACCAATAGATCAAACTCAGCCATGCGCAGTTTGTTGAAGAAAGAAGGCTGGGATTTCTGCGGAGAACTGCATGGGTTGGATGTTGATGATCCAGAATTGTTCTTCAAGAAATCAAGCTGAACTCATTTTCTGGACTTGATCCAGTCATTGCGGCGCCGACTCAGCAACAACGTTATCGACGGACTTACTTAACGTTGGTCCGCAAAAGAAAAGCCCCGCCATGGAGCGGGGCTTTTAACAATTGCGGATGCCCGATCGCCGCTACCCGACGATTTCGGCGTCCGTGAAAAAGAACTTGATCTCGACCGCCGCCGTTTCTGGCGCATCCGATCCGTGAACGGTGTTTTCGCCGATCGATTCGGCAAACTCGGCGCGGATTGTGCCGGGGCTCGCGTCCTTCGGATTCGTGTCGCCCATGATCTCGCGATTGCGCTTGATGGCGTCCTCGCCCTCAAGAACCTGCACGACCACCGGACCGGACATCATGAAATCCACAAGTTCGCCGAAAAACGGGCGTTCCCTGTGGACGGCGTAAAACCCTTCCGCCTGCTCGCGGGTCATGTGGATGCGCTTTTGCGCAACGACGCGCAGGCCGCCCTCTTCCAGCTTGGCGATCACCTTGCCGGTGATGTTGCGGCGGGTCGCGTCGGGTTTGATGATCGAAAAGGTGCGTTCGAGCGCCATGATAAATGTCCTTACGGGTGAAAACTGGTGATTCGGCGGGGTTCCTATCAATGCGCGTCGCCGGCGACAAGCATTTGCGCCGCATTTGCGAACAGCGCCGAAACGCCGCATCGTCCGGCCTCAGTCGCCGCAACCAATCGAGGAGCCGACAAGATGTCCGAGTCGCAACCGACGCCGAGCCAGGAACCGCCGATCTCGACGAATCCCAGCGAGCGCGGCAACGCCAATCTGATCTACATTCTTTACCTCGTCGCGTTCGTCGTCGGCGTGACCTCCATCGTCGGGGTCGTCATGGCGTATATGGCCAAGGACGAGGCGCCGGACTGGCTGAAAAGCCATTATTACAATCAGATCAATATCTTCTGGAAGGGTCTTCTGTATGGTCTGATCAGTTGTGTGTTAATGATTGTCCTGATTGGATTTGTGCTGATTGTCCTCGTACTGATCTGGTACATCGTCCGGGTCGTCAAAGGCATGCAGGCGCTGTCCAAGGGCGAACCCATCGAAAATCCGGGCAGCTGGGGACTTTAGTCGGCGCCAAGCTGCCGCGAGGCCTCAGCCAGCACGATCGCACCAGCGGTGGCGACATTCAGGGAGCGGGCTTTTCCGCTCATGGGAATGCGGATGCGCGCGGCGGCGGCCTGATGGACCTCATCGGGCACGCCGCTGCTCTCGCGACCCAGCATGAGTATGTCGTCCGCCCGAAAGCGGAACGACCACAAGGACGTCTCGGCCGAGGTGGTCAACAGGGCGAGACGCGCGCCGCCGACCGTTTCGAGAAACTTTCCCCAGCTGGCATGGGCGACCGGCGCGGCGAGCGCCCCGTAATCCATGGCGACCCGGCGCAGCTCGCGGGCGTTCAGGGGAAAGCCGCAGGGCTCGACGATCTCCAGCGACGCCCCGAAACAGGCCGCCGCCCGAATCGCCGCGCCGGCGTTCTGGGGAATGTCAGGTTGATAGAGAACAAGTCGCAACGCCGCCTAATCCTTTGCCTTTTGCGCGGAAACGCCGCCGGGTGAGCGACGCTAGGCCGCAGTCCCCGACCGCCTAGACTTAGTACATAGGACATGCAAAACACGCGCGCGCATTTTCGCCGAGAATGCAGCGCGATAACTTGTCAGGGGCGACATTTGCAATGACGACCAGCGATCCAACGCAATCAGGCGAACCAACCCGCCGGGACTTTATCCACATAATCGCAACGACCGCGACGGCCGCCGGCGCCGCCACGGTGGTCTGGCCGCTGGTGCATCAGATGAACCCCGACGCCTCCGTGCTGGCGCTGTCCACGACGGAAGTTGACCTTTCCGCCGTCGAGGTCGGTCAGGCCATCAAGGTGTTCTGGCAAGGCAAGCCGGTGTTCATCCGCCGCCGCACCCCTGCTGAAATCGAAGAGTCGGAAGCAACGCCGTTATCGGCGCTTGTCGACGACAACGCCCGCAACGCCAACATCTCCGGCGCCGACGCCAGCGACAGCGCGCGCACAACGAGCGCCGACGGCGAAGCGAAGCCGGAATGGCTCGTTCTGGTCGGCGTCTGCACGCATCTGGGTTGCATCCCCCTAGGCACCACGGCGGGTGAGAACAAGGGCGAATATGGCGGCTGGTTCTGCCCGTGCCACGGCTCGCATTACGACACGGCCGGGCGCATCCGCAAAGGACCGGCGCCGGAAAACCTTCCCATCCCGCCGTTCCAGTTCGTGTCCGACACCGTCGTGCGCATCGGCTAGCAGGAAAACAACAGATGAGCGGTCATCCGTCTACATACAATCCCTCCACCGGATTCGAAAAATGGCTGGACAAGCGCCTGCCGATCGTTCGCTTCAGCGCGGACTTCATGGACTTTCCGACGCCGAAGAACCTCAACTACTGGTGGACCTTCGGCGCCATCCTCGTCGTGATGCTCGTCGTGCAGATCATCACCGGCGTGGTGCTTGCGATGCATTACACGCCCCATGTGGACTACGCTTTCGCATCGGTTGAACACATCATGCGCGACGTCAACTACGGGTGGCTGATCCGTTACGTTCACCTGAACGGCGCGTCGATGTTCTTCCTCGCGGTCTATATCCACATGTTCCGCGGTCTCTATTACGGCTCTTACAAGGCGCCGCGGGAGATGAGCTGGATTCTCGGCGTCGTGATCTTCCTCCTGATGATGGCGACGGCGTTTATGGGTTACGTCCTGCCCTGGGGTCAGATGTCTTATTGGGCCGCGACCGTGATTACCAACCTGTTCTCGGCGATCCCGCTTGTGGGCGACAGCATCCGCACGCTGCTCTGGGGCGGCTTCTCGGTCGACAACCCGACGCTCAACCGGTTCTTCTCGCTTCACTATCTGTTGCCGTTCGCAATCTTCGGCGTGGTGGCGCTGCACATCTGGGCGTTCCACACCTCCGGCAACAACAACCCCACCGGCGTTGACGTGAAGGACGTGAAGAAAGACACGCTGCCCTTTCATCCTTATTTCACGGTGAAAGACGGTTTCGCGGTCGCCCTGTTCTTCGTTCTTTTCGCCTCGTTCGTCTTCTTTAATCCGAACGCGCTCGGTCACGCGGACAACTATATCGAGGCAAACCCGCTCGTGACGCCGGCGTCGATCGTGCCGGAATGGTACTTCCTGCCGTTCTACGCGATCCTGCGGGCGGTTACGTTTGATCTCGGCCCGATCTCAGCAAAGCTTGGCGGCGTCATCGCCATGTTCGGCTCGATTCTGGTGCTGTTCGTCCTTCCCTGGCTCGATACGTCGAAAGTGCGCTCCATGCGCTATCGTCCTGTGGCGCGCCTGTGGTTCTTCCTCTTCGTTGTCGCGTGCATCGCTCTTGGCTGGCTGGGCGCGAAACCGGCGGAAGGCGTCTACGTGATGTGGGCGCAGATCTTCACCGCCTATTACTTCGCATTCTTCCTGATCATCCTGCCCTTGCTGGGCATTATGGAAACGCCGAAACCCATGCCGCGATCCATCGCCGAGGCAGTAGTGACCAAACCAAAACCGACAGAAGCGTCAACGCCGCCCGCCGGCGCCGTTCCAGCGGAATAATCGCGATGAGCACCAAGATGAAAAACGCCCGCCTGATCGCCCTTTCCCTGTTCGCGTCTTTCGCGGCCGTCGGCGCCGCGGATGCCGCCGGCGGCAAGGCGAAAAAAGTCGAACATCACCACTGGCATTTCTCCGGCCCGTTCGGAACGTTTGACCAGGACGCGCTGCAACGAGGCTTCCAGGTCTACGAAGCCGTCTGTTCAAGCTGTCACGGCGTTGAACTCCTGTCGTTCCGCAATCTCGGACAGAAAGGCGGACCGTTTTACCTCGACAGCTGTCCGGCCGGCATCCCGGAAACGATCGATTGCGCGAATCCGAATGAAAACCCCGTCGTGAAGGCGATCGCCTCCAACTACAAGTTCCAGGTTTCCGACGGGCCGGACGAATTCGGCGAGATGTTTGAGCGCCCCGCCCTGCCGTCCGATCGCATTCCAGGGCCCTATCCCAACGAACAGATCGCACGCCTTGCGAACAACAATGCGTTGCCGCCGGATCTCTCGCTGATCACCAAGGCGCGCCATCACGGGCCGGATTATCTTTACAGCCTGCTCAAGGGTTACGAAGACGCCCCCTCAACGGTCGAGGTCGCGCCGGGCCTCTACTACAATCCCTATTTCCCGGGCGACATGTCCCAGAACCTGAAGCCGGAATATGTGGACGAGAAGGGTTACCCGCAGGAGGGCGTCGAAGTGCCCCTTGGCGGCGTGCTCGCCATGGCCCCGCCCCTCGCCGACGGCATGATCGAATACGTCGACGGGTCGCCGCAAACGGTCGAGCAATATTCCGCCGACGTTACCGAATTTCTGATGTGGGCCGCCGAACCGAAGATGGAAGAGCGAAAAGCGCTGGGCGTCGTCGCGATTATCTATCTCCTGGTCCTCGCCGGCCTGCTTTACTGGTCCTATCGCAAGATCTGGTCCGACGCGCACTGACACAGCCCTCGCCCGCCGGGGACCGCTTCAGGCCTGCGCCGCCAAATGAAAACCGCGTCCGGATTTGGCGCGGTTTTTTCTTGTCTCTGTCATAAACAAATCGACGGCGTCTGACCTCGCGAGTTCCGAGGCTCGTCGCGAGCGCAGGTTGATGAACGCTGTCTGGAAGTCCCGCCTTACCGGCGCGATGACGGCCGGCGGCGGCACGGCGATAGGGGGCGGCCGACCCTGCTATCTGTAAGGCGCGTCGATCTCAAGATTGCGCGCGATCTCCCGCTCCCAGCGGTCTCCGTTCGCGAGCAGCCGGTCCTTGTCGTAAAACAGCTCCTCGCGGGTCTCGGTGGCAAACTCGAAGTTCGGGCCCTCGACGATCGCGTCGACCGGGCAGGCTTCCTGACAGAACCCGCAATAGATGCATTTCGTCATGTCGATGTCGTAGCGGGTCGTGCGGCGCGAACCGTCATCGCGCGGTTCGGCTTCAATGGTGATCGCCTGTGCGGGACAGATAGCCTCGCACAGCTTGCAGGCGATACAGCGCTCCTCGCCGTTCGGATAGCGGCGCAGCGCATGCTCGCCCCGGAAACGAGGCGACAGCGGCCCTTTTTCAAACGGATAGTTCAGCGTCGCCTTGGGCCGGAAGTAATACTTCATGGCAAGACCAAAGGCCTTCACGAAGTCCCACAACATGAAACCCTGGAGCGCCTGAGCGATGCGGGCCATCTAGTTCCTCCAGCTCTGGAAGTGCGCAGCGAGGTCCGGGAACATGATCAGGACGCCGGCGACCAGCACGACCCAGGAAAGCGACAGGGGCAGGAAAATCTTCCATCCGATGCGCATGAGCTGATCATAGCGATAACGCGGCACGATCGCTTTCACCATGGCGAACAGGAAAAAGAAGAAAATAATCTTGGCGCAGAACCAGAATACGGGCATCGGCCCCGCTTCCAGCCATGGCGCCCATGCGGCGGGAATCGGCGAATGCCAGCCGCCGAAAAAGAGGATGGTCAGCATCGCGCACATGAGGACGATGTTGGCAAGCTCGCCGATCATGAACAACAGAAACAGCGTCGAGGAATATTCGACCTGATAGCCGGCGACGAGTTCCGATTCCGCTTCCGGCAGATCGAAAGGCGGCCTGTTGGTTTCGGCCAGCGCCGAAATGAAGAACACCACGAACATCGGGAACAGCGGAATGAAATGCCAGGTGAGGAAGCCGCCGCCCCTGCCCTGGCTCTCGACGATCTCCGTCAGGTTCACCGAGCCGACGAGCAAAAGGACCGAAATGATCACGAACCCGAGCGAGACCTCATAGGAGACCATTTGCGCCGCGGACCGCAGGGAGCCCAGAAACGGATATTTCGAGTTCGACGCCCACCCGCCCATGATGACGCCGTAAACGCCGAGAGAGGAGATCGCGAACAGATAAAGAATGCCGACATTGATGTCGGAAACGACCAGCCCCGGCGCGACGGGGATCACCGCCCAGCCCACCAGCGCCAGCACAAAGGTGACGAGCGGGGCCAGCACGAACACCACCTTGTTGGCGCCGGCCGGAATGACAATTTCCTTGAAGATGAATTTCAGGAGGTCCGCGAAGGACTGAAGCAGGCCGAAGGGCCCGACCACATTGGGACCCTTGCGCATCTGCACGGCGGCCCAGACCTTGCGGTCGAAATACATCAGAAAGGCCTGAGCCAGCAGCAGCGTCAGCAGAATCGCCAGCGAGCCCGCGACCACGGATCCGAACCACCACCATGGGAGGTCGACAGGACGCGTTGTCAGATTAGTCCAGATTTCGCTCATGGCCCCGGGTCATAATGCGGATCGAGCCGCTAGTCACGGGGGCAATTCGGGCGATTCCGTCGCGGCCCTTCGGCCGGCGCGCGAAACCCTAATGCACGGTCACATCGGCGAACATGGAATCGCTTTTCGACACTCGCTCCGGTCCGCCGTAAACGTCGATATCGCCCATGCCGGACACCGTCGCGTCCACTTCCTCGCTGGCGTACACGGAGGCGTCGCCGACGCCGGAAACCGTGACGTCCACGACGCGGCATTCAAGCTTGTCGGCGTCGAGGTCGCCGACGCCCGATACTCTCGCGTCCAGCGCGTCGCAACGCCCGGACAGCGTGATGTCGCCGACGCCGGAAATGGCGAGACGAAACGCATCGGCGTCAATGTCCGCGATCTCCCCGTCGACCACGCCGGAAACGTCAAGGCCGTTCAGGACCGGCAGGGTGATCTCCGCGTCGACGCCGTGACGCTTGCGTCCCCAGCCGCGCTTTCGCTCTTTCTGGTCGAGATTGAGAACGCCGTCGGAGACCGTCGCCTTGACGCGCCCGATCTCGTCGGCGGGTCCGGCAATCGTAACCGAATAGGCGTCGCCCACCTTAACGGAAAGGTCGTACACGCCGGAAATGGAAATGCGTTCGAAATCCGCAAGGTCGAGTGTCTTGGACACGCGCCCCTTGTCGTCGCCGGCCATGGCCGGCGTGGCGGTCAATGCAGCGGCGGCGGCGCTCATCAGGATGTATTTCATTGGAGCCTCCAGATTTGCGACTTTCGTAGCAGCGCAGCCGCCCAACGAAAAGTCGCCCCGCCGCACGCGCCCGTCCGCTAGTCGCAAGCCTTACCGTTGAGGAAGGCGAAAGCCGAGCGGCGCGGCCGCGGCCTCCCGCTCGGCCGCTTCCGCCGCCGCCCAGTGGGGCGCCATGCGCCGAGCAAAAATGATGGACGTCACGATGCTCGCGGCAATCACCGAAACGACGGCGGCAAGGCTCGGACCCTGCGCGGCGGGCACTGCGGTCGCCGCGATAAGCGACGCCGCGGCGACGCCCAGCGCCGCTGCGCCATAGGGCCAACCGGACCGGCGGCGGGATTTTTCAAGCGCGCGGAACAACGGCGTCACAATCGCCGCGCCGGCCGCAAAGCCCACGAGAAAGAAAAGGAACAGGAACACAACGGAAGCGAAAAGCGCCGACAGCAATGTCGAAACCGACAAGGATCCGGTGATGAGCAATGCGCCAACGCGCAGCGTCAACAGAATGGCGCTGCAAACGCCGGCGCCGGCCAGCACGGAAACGACAATGTGCTCGAACGCCACATTGGCGCGAATCTGCTCGATCAGCGCTTCATTCGCTTCGGCGGTCGACGGCGCGTTCCTATTCCGCCGCAAGTTTCGCCGCACCCGACATAGCCGCTGAACATTCCGCCATGGTCTTCGACGCCCGCGCGACTGAATTGGTCAGATAGTAATCGCTGACGGCGGACACGAACGGCGCCGGCTCCAAATCGCCCGCAGCGCCGACCTGCGTCAGATCGAACGGCGTCTCATGCTCGTGCAACTGATCGAGGCGGCCGAGCGCGGGGGCGTCTTCAATCATCGCCTGACGCAAGGCGAAAAGATCGTCATAGGGCAGCGTCTTGCCGGCATGGGCGGACAAAGCGCGCAGGATCGCCCAGTCTTCACGGGCGTCTCCCGGCGGGAACAGCGCCCGCGCGCCCATCTGCGCGCGCCCCTCGGTATTGGCATAAACGCCGGATTGCTCCGTATACGCCGCGCCCGGGAGAATGATATCCGCGTGGCGCGCGCCGACGTCTCCATGATGGCCCTGATAAATGACAAACGCGCCGCCAAGGCGCTTGGGGTCGAATTCGTCGGCGCCAAGGTTATAGACGACGTCAATTTCACGCGCCTCGCAGCCCGCGAGAATGCTCTCAAAATCGCGTCCGCCCGCCTGCGGCAGAAAGCCAAGATCAAGGGCGCCGACGCGAGCGGCCGCCGTGTGAAGGACATTGAATCCGTTCCACCCATCGGTGACCGCGCCCACGGCCTTCGCGAGTTTCGCCGTTTCCGCGAGAATGGCGGCGCCGTCCCGTCGCGTCAGCGCGCCCATGCCGATAATGATCGCCGGCCGGCGCGCCTGCTTCAGTGCGTCGAAGAATTCGCCTTTGCCGGACGCCAGCGCCGACAGTGTTTCCGGCCCCGCGCCGAGATAATCGTACTCGTAAGAGAGATCGGCCTGCTCGCCGATCACGCCGATTTTGAGATCGAGCTGGCGCATCCACGTCTTTCGGATGCGGGCGTTGATCATCGGCGCCTCGCGGCGCGGATTGGCGCCGACCAGCAGGATGGCGTCGGCGTTTTCAAGGCCGGCGATGCCCGTGTTGAAGAGATAGCTGCGCCGATCGACCGTTCCGTTTTCAGCGGCGCCGATCTTCGCGCCGTCCTGACGACAATCGAGATTGGCGACGCCAAGCCCCGTCATCATGTCTTTCAGCGCTTTGACCGCTTCCGCCGGCGCAAGATCGCCGACAATCGCGGCCACGCGATCTTTGGCGGTCGACTTGAGCTTTTCGCCGGCGAGCGACAGCGCCTCGTCCCAGCTTGCCGCCTGCAACGTGCCGTCTTTGCGGATATAGGATTTGTCGAGCCGCTGGCGGCGCAGGCCGTCCCAGATGAAACGGCTTTTGTCGGCAATCCATTCCTCATTCACGTCTTCATGGACGACCGGCAGAATCCGCAGCACTTCCCGGCCGCGGGCGTCGACGCGAATGTTCGACCCGACCGCGTCCATGGCGTCGATGGTTTCCGTTTTGCGCAATTCCCATGGCCGCGCATTAAACGCATAGGGTTTCGACGTCAGCGCACCGACAGGACACACGTCGATCAGATTGCCGGTCAGCTCGCTCTCGACGGTCTTTTCAAGATACGTGGTGATTTCAGCGTCTTCGCCGCGATTGACGAGACCGAGATCGTCGACGCCGGCAATCTCCGTCGCGAAGCGCACGCAGCGGGTGCATTGAATGCAACGGGTCATGATCGTCTTGATCAACGGACCCATATGTTTCTCTTCGACCGCGCGCTTGTTTTCCTCGTAGCGCGAGCCGTCGCGGCCATATGCAACGGCCTGATCCTGAAGGTCGCATTCGCCGCCCTGATCGCAGATCGGACAGTCGAGGGGATGGTTGATCAACAGAAATTCCATGACGCCTTCGCGCGCCTTTTTCACCATGGGCGTGTTGGTGAAAAGCTCCGGCGGCGCGCCCTCGGGGCCCGGACGCAAATCGCGAACATTCTGGGCGCAGGAGGCAACGGGCTTGGGCGGGCCGCCTTTGACCTCGATCAGGCACATGCGGCAATTGCCGGCGACAGACAGGCGCTCATGATAGCAGAACCGCGGGATCTCCTCCCCCGCCGCTTCGCACGCCTGCAACAGCGTCAGATCGGAGGCGACTTCCACCTCCCGGCCGTTGACCTTGATGACGCGGTTTTCGCTCATCGATGGGCCCTTTCGTCTTCTTCCGTCTCACAGATTTCGGGCTGGTTTAAACGGCTTTTTCACGCTGCGCCAGTGCGCGCCCGCGTCGCGCCCGACCGGTCAGACAGCCGGTCAGAGGGCGGTCATTTTTCCGCGTTTTCGAGCGCCCGCCGGATCGCGCGGAGCGCATCGGCGATTTCCGCCAGCGACTTGTCGCGCCGCTGGCCCGCGAGCTTGAACGATTCCTGGTTGAGCCCGACCCGCTGAAGCTGAGCGGCGCTGCGCGCGAATTCCTGCTGAAGGAGCGATTGTTGATCGGCGATGGCCAAGGTCGAAGACGCAAGGTCGGAAACGACCGCCTCTATCCTGTCGAGCTTTTCCGAGAGCGCCGCGTTGTCATTTGACATGCCGTGAAATCCTCCGGTTAAAGCGTCGCCGAGGCGATTTACCGATTGCAGCGCCGCCGCAGACGCCCGGTCAGGAAACCATCTGCGCCTTGCGTTTCATGATAAATTCCGGATCGGCGTGATCGCCAACCATGAAAAAGTACTTCTGAACCGTTTCAAAGCCATACCGTTCATACAATCTCTGCGCCCCAAA
The DNA here is from genome assembly GCA_028281665.1 of Hyphococcus sp. Classification (GTDB taxonomy): domain Bacteria; phylum Pseudomonadota; class Alphaproteobacteria; order Caulobacterales; family Parvularculaceae; genus Hyphococcus. Next base: position 33,978 of record JANQJK010000013.1, on the reverse strand, counting down.
GTTCTCCTGGTACACACTGAGATATGTATGTTCGAAGTGCTCATTTAACCATGGCAATGCAAGGGCGAGCATGCGCCTGCCGAGGCCGCCGCCCTGAGATTCCTGTAAGATATAAAAGCGCATCAGCTCGCCGGCGCCGGGCGGCATGTTGTCGACCGGCAGGTCGCACGGACCGGCGACCAGATAACCCACGGGCTTCCCGGTATCGTTAACCGCGACCCAGACGGCGCAGTCCGGATCGTCAAGCAGGTATTGATACATATCGGGCCCGTGTTTCTCGGACAGAAACTGTTCGAGATCCGAAGCCTCATAAAGATGACCAAAGGACTGAATAAACGTCTCTTTGCCGAGATGGGACAATTCCGCGGCCGACGCCGACGGCGCCGGGCCGTCAATCCGCAATTCTCCGGGCCTTTCGGTCACTATACACCTCGAAACAAAACGAGCGCCCGACGGTAAAAGCCGCGGGCGCTCGATGCAATTGCGATTGGCAGTCGCGCTGTTAGAGAACGCGCTCTTTGAGGTCCTTGGCAACGCGGAAGGCCACCTTCTTGGAAGCCTTGATGCGGATCCTTTCGCCGGTGGCCGGGTTACGCCCCCAGCGCGCGGCGCGGTGACGAACCTGTAGGATGCCGAAGCCCGGAATGCGGATGCGCTTGCCCTTTTTCAGCCAGCCGCCGATGGAATCGATAAAATCGCCCAGCAACTCTTCAGCCTGCTTTTTGGGGATCTCATGGGCCTCGGAGAGCTCCGCCGCGAGGTGTTTCAGGGTCAGCGTATCAGGCAGCGCCTTCTTTGCTGTTTTCTTCTTCGCCGCAGTTTTGCGCGCGGGGGCTTTGCGTTTTGCCGGCGCCTTGCGTTTCGCAGGGGCTTTACGTTTTGCCGGCGCTTTGCGGGCGGTCTTCTTTTTTGCCGGCGCCTTGCGCTTTGCGGTCTTTCTTTTCACAGCCATTTAGAAAATTTCCTTTGCGAATCAGTGGAAGCGAAATGCAGTGAAATCACGAGATTCGCTGCAATACAAGGCTTTTTGCGATTCACGACGAATAGCAACTGTCGCGGCCAACTTTCACACAGGCGTTATTCCGCAGCAACGCCAGCCATGGAAACCGCGCCGCGATCGCTGCGATAGGCGTTTATGCGCTCCTCAATTTCGCCGCGGAAGTGCCTGATAAGCCCCTGCACCGGCCACGCCGCAGCGTCGCCCAGGGCGCAGATCGTGTGGCCTTCGACCTGACCGGCGACGTCCAGCAGCTTGTCGATTTCATCCGTGGTCGAATTGCCTTCCGCCATGCGTTCCAGCACGCGCCACATCCAGCCCGTGCCTTCGCGGCAGGGCGTGCACTGACCGCAGGATTCGTGCTTGTAGAAATATGAGATCCGCGAAATCGCGCGAACGATGTCTGTCGACTTGTCCATGACGATAACGGCCGCCGTGCCAAGCCCCGACTTCACGTCTTTCAGCGCGTCAAAATCCATCAGGACGTCGTCGCAGATCTCGCGCGGAATGAGCGGCACGGACGAGCCGCCCGGTATGACGGCTTTCAGATTGTCCCAGCCGCCACGAACGCCGCCGCAATGTTCGTTGATCAGTTTCTTGAGCGGGATGGACATCGCCTCCTCGACGTTGCACGGCCGCTCCACATGTCCGGACACGCAGAAAACCTTCGTGCCGTGATTATTCTCCCGGCCAAATTTCGTAAACCAGTCTGCGCCGCGACGCAGGATGGTCGGGACCACCGCAATGGATTCAACATTGTTGACCGTCGTCGGACAGCCATAGAGCCCGGCGCCCGCCGGAAACGGCGGTTTGAGGCGCGGCTGACCTTTCTTGCCTTCGAGGCTCTCAAGCAGCGCCGTCTCCTCGCCGCAGATATAGGCGCCCGCCCCGTGATGGACGTAAAGGTCAAAATCCCAGCCCGATCCGGCGGCGTTTTTGCCAAGCAAACCAGCGGCATAGGCCTCATCGACGGCGGCCTGAAGGTTGTTGCGTTCGTCCACATATTCGCCGCGAATGTAGACGTAACAGGCATTCGCCTTCATGGCGTAAGACGCAATCAGGCAGCCCTCGATAAAGAGATGCGGATCGTGCCGCATCATCTCCCGGTCCTTGCATGTGCCCGGTTCGGACTCGTCCGCATTGACCACGAGGTAGTGCGGGCGCTCGCCAATTTCCTTGGGCATAAACGACCATTTGAGCCCTGTCGGAAAGCCCGCACCGCCGCGACCGCGGAGACCGGAATCCTTCACCTGCTGGATGATCCAGTCATGACCCATACGGATGAAATCGGCCGTGCCGTTCCAGGCGCCGCGCTTCTTGGCCTCTTCCAGCCGCCAGTCATGCAAGCCATAGAGGTTCGTGAATATCCGGTCTTTATCTTCGAGCATTGATCAGCCCTGTTTCTCTTCTACTGAATTCGGTTTCAATATTGCAGCTTTTCCGTGCTCTTTCGCCCAGCGCAGGAACATGGGCGCGAACAGCGCCGCCGACGCAACAAGGCCGGCGATCAGCACGGCGATGCTGCCGGTCGCAAAATAGGACGCGATAACGACAACAAGCACGAGCCCTTCCCAGAAGGCGATCCTGATCAGCCCCCGAATGGCTTCGCTCTTATGGTCGCGGCCCGGCCCCACTACGCCGCATCGCTTTCCGGCGCATGAGAACATGCGGCGAGCATGAGAACGGCGGCCATGACGATTAATCGCTTCAAGACTTACTCCGCCGGCGCCGGCTGGCTGTTCGGGATCTGGTCCAGTGGCTTCGCCGCCGAGCCGTCGTAGAGCGACGGATCGGTAAGCGTTGTGTTTTCGCCCTCCGGATCGGACGTGTGACGTTTCGGGTTCTGCGTTCCGGTTTTGACGTCCTTGCCGGCGCGGAGATCGCTGAGGAGCTGTTTGAAGTTCTCCGGCGTCAGGTCTTCGTAATAGTGGTCCCCGTCTTTTGTGGAGATCTGCGCCATGGGCGCGTTGCAGCAGGCGCCGAGGCATTCGACTTCGAGCCATGACAGCTTGCCGTCTTCGCTGATCTGCATTTCCGGGCCGATCTCGGATTTGCAAACCTCGCGCAAATCCTGGGCGCCGCGCAGCATGCACGGCGTCGTGCCGCAGAGCTGGACGAAGTACTCGCCGACCGGGGCAAGGTTGAACATCGTGTAGAACGTCGCGACCTCGTAGACGCGGATATAGGGCATATCGAGCTGACGGGCGATCGCCTCCATCATCGGGATCGACACCCAGCCTTCCTGTTTCTGGCCGCGCCACAGGAACGGGATGATGCAGGAGGCCTGCCGGCCATCCGGATATTTCTTGATCTGCGCCTCGCACCAGTCCTGGTTCTCGGTCGTCCACTGGAACGATTGGGGCTGGTCCTTGGCGGGGCGGCGGTGCGCCATCGGGCTCTCCTCGACAGTCGGATTTTCGCGCCTTGTCTTACTTGATTGGCGGCGAATGGAAAGGGGCCGAAACGTCCCTGCCCGGCCGGGCGCTGACCTCGACGATCTATACGATCATCGGGCTTCGGGCGCATTTCCGGACCCGTTTTCCGCCGCGGGCTCCTGCATGGCGTCCTGCCCGAACCCGGTGCGCCCACGATCGCAGGCGGGCGACGGCCCATCATAGGGCCGCCGCGGCGGGAAACGCGGATAAAAACGGGGATTTGTAACGCCGCGCGCAACAAACCGGCGGCTAGTCGATTTCGACCTCGTTGAGGGCGGCGGCGTCTTCGTAGCAACCCAGACAGACGACCTTGATGTTATCGGCGCCCAGGGCGTCGAATTCGGCCTGGCTGAGATTGTTGCAGTCGGTGCAAACGGCGTCCCATACGCCGTCCTCGCCCCGCGACCACCAGAACCCTTTCGGATCGCCGGTCTTCAGCGACTCGATGATATGGACGCACACGAATGTCTGAGGCTGCTCGCCATGGGTCCCGCAGGTAACAGATGGAACCTGATTAATCATCGTACCGAAACTCGATTTCCGCACATTTGGCGTCCGCCTGTTCCACCGCAAAAGCCATGCGGCGCCTGTCGTCAGCGTTGGAGACGAGCCTTACGCGAAACGGCCGGTCAAGTTCAACATAGCGTGAAAAGATCGCCGAGCCGCCGCTCGTAAATCCGCGCCCTCCAATAAGGTGCGCCGTCTGCTGCACGGCATCGCATAGCTGGCTGGAATTCACATGATCGCCCGAACCACCATGGTAAGGATGCACGGGCAGAAATGCGGTCTCCGCGAGCAACAGCGCATGGGCGTGAAGGCCGGCCTCGTCCTCGCTCAGCGGTGCAACAAAGACTTCGCCTTGAGTTTGAACGCCAACCGCCTCGGGCCGCGCGAATGAAAAGTCATCCGGCACAGCCAACGCCCTGACCTTTTCCTTGGCTTTCGCGCGCCACCCCTCGAAATCGCGCGTCTTAAAGACAACGCCGGCGCCGGAAACATCGTAGACGGGCCGGCCCTCTTTGTCGGAAAACGAGCAGGCGTATCCGAGGCCGTCGTCTTCATGGGTGGCCCGCCCCGTTGCCGGGTGCTGCGCGTCAGCGCCGGTTTGATGGGTCCGCCACTCAAACTTCGTGAGCGCCGACCATTTCGATCCGTCCATGCGGCCGGCAAAATGCGAAACCCCCGTAAGCGCATAATAGTTGGTGGCCTGAACGGCGATGTTGTTCGCCGGGTGGAGCTTCAGCCACGGCCACTTTTCCGCATCGTCGCTGCAACGGAATGCAACGGCGCCGTCATCGTCGCGCGCGAAGTCGTAGCAGAAGTCGCCTGTTTCCTGGCGGGTCATGGGACCGAAATATCACCGACAGATCGGCGGCGAAAGCGGAAACCTCACCCGACAAATTCGAAGACGATTGTCGTCTCCAGATCGGTCGCTCCGTTTTCGGAGGCCTCATAACGCCAGAGCATTAATGACCGTACAGCGGCTGAAACAAAGCACTCGTTGTCGGTCTTTGAAAGACGAATGTTGGTCGTATAACCGTCGGCAGTTACGTCGTACACCAAGTCTACACTCTGTCGTCGATTAGCCGTCGATTGACAGCTGTCAGGAAAGCTTGGGGGCATGCGGCAAAGCAGCTTGGGCTCCTCACCGCGTTCCGCATTTTCGCTTTGCACATCCGGAAACTTCTTTCGGATTTGCCGACATTGTCGCTCATATTGTTTGGACGACATGTATTCGCGTCGCTCTTCATCCAGCGCCTCGGCGTCGTTAGCAGCGAGCGGGCTAGGCCCTAAAGCCATCAGCACCAAGGCGCAGGCAGAAAGCGCTGCCTTCACCGATCAATCTCGCCAAACACGATATCCAGCGAACCGAGGATCGCGGAGACATCGGCGAGCAGGTGTCCGCGGTTGATCCAGTCCATGGCCTGAAGATGCGGATAGCCGGGCGCACGGATCTTGCAGCGATAGGGTTTGTTCGTGCCGTCGGAAACGAGATAAACGCCGAACTCGCCTTTTGGCGCCTCGACGGCGGTATAGACCTCGCCTTTCGGCACGTGAAAGCCCTCCGTATAGAGCTTGAAGTGATGAATGAGGGACTCCATGTTCCCTTTCATCTTCTCGCGCTTGGGCGGGGCGACCTTGCCGTCGGTCGTCATCACCGGCCCCGGCGTTTCGCGCAGCTTCGCAATCGCCTGTTTCATGATTGAAACCGACTGGCGCATTTCCTCAACGCGAATGATGTAGCGGTCGTAACAGTCGCCGTTTTTACCCACCGGCACTTTGAAATCATACTCTGCATAGGACTCATAGGGCTGGGCCCGGCGCAAATCCCACGCCATGCCCGAGCCGCGCACCATCACGCCGGAAAAGCCCCAGGCGAGCGCTTCTTCCGCAGTAACGACGCCAATATCCACGTTGCGCTGTTTAAAAATGCGGTTGTTGGTGATCAGCGTTTCGATGTCGTCGAGTTTTTCCGGGAACTGATCGCACCAGCCGTCGAGATCGTCGATCAGGTCCGGCGGCAGATCCTGATGCACGCCGCCGACACGGAAATAGGCCGCGTGCATGCGGCTGCCGCTGGCGCGCTCATAAAACACCATGAGCTTTTCGCGTTCCTCAAAACCCCAAAGCGGCGGCGTCAGCGCACCGACATCCATCGCCTGGGTCGTGATGTTGAGGAGATGGGAAAGGATGCGCCCGATTTCCGAATACAGCACGCGGATGTGCTGCGCGCGTTTGGGCACGTCGATCTGAAGGAGCTTTTCCGCCGCGAGGCAGAATGCATGCTCCTGGTTCATGGGCGCCACATAATCGAGCCGATCGAAATAGGGGATCGCCTGTAGATAGGTTTTATGCTCGATCAGTTTCTCGGTGCCCCGATGGAGAAGCCCGATATGAGGGTCGACGCGCTCGACAACCTCACCGTCAAGCTCCAGCACGAGGCGCAGCACGCCGTGGGCCGCAGGGTGCTGCGGGCCGAAATTGATCGTGAATTCGCGTTCCGACGATTTGTCGGACGCAGAGTCTTCGGGGATGCGATGACCGTCAGCCATTAGCTTTCGCCTTGCGCCGCTTCGAATTCTTCCCAAACTTCAGCGCCCGTAAGCTTTCTTGTTTGCTGGGCAAAGGAATAGTAATCTGGCTTGTCGTCCACAAAAATTTCCTGTTTCAATTCAAGATCGCCGATATCGTTCAGGGCGTTGACCGACACTTCCGAAAACGTATTGTCCCTGGTCCGCCACGCAATTGACGTTCCGCAATCTTTGCAAAAAACTCGCTCGCCATAGTCAGACGCTGAATAGACGCCAAGAGATGGCGAATCTTCGGCCCGAAATGAGTCGCCGCATTCGATAGCGAAAAACGGTCCCGCCATTTGCCGACGACACATTCCGCAATGACAAATGGTGACTTCATTTGCTTTCGGCGTCGCCCTGAATTTCACCGCCCCGCAGAGGCACTGGCCCGTCTTTTCCGTCATGACGCATTCTCCTTTTTGAGATGCGCTTCCAATTGCGCCCGCATTTCAGCGCCCGTGCGCTTTATCGTTTCATTGACGAACGCGTACATCATCGGCTTTTCGTCGATGAAAATTTCTTCGGTGAATGTAAGGTCAGCCATGTCGTCAAACGCCGGCGCAGCGACCGCAACATTCGTCCCGTCGCGCATGCGCCAGAACAAGGTTGACCCGCATACATCGCAGAAGCAGCGATCGCCCCATTCAGAGGAGACATAGACCCCAAGATGGGTTTCGTCCTCGATCTCCACCCGATCGCCACAGGAAACCGCCATGAAGACCCCGCCACTCCAGCGCTGGCACATGCCGCAATGGCAAACGCCGACATCGCCGGATTTGGGCGTCGCCCTGAATTTTACCGCGCCGCAGAGGCACTGGCCCGTCTTTTCGCCCATCGCGGCTACTCCTTACCGCCCTCGGCCTTCTCATCGCCCGGCAACACATATTGCGCGCCTTCCCACGGGGAGAGGTAGTCGAAGTTCCGATACTCCTGGACGAGGCTCACCGGCTCATAGACGACGCGCTTTTGTTCATCATCATAGCGCACCTCCACATGGCCCGTGAGCGGGAAGTCCTTACGCAGCGGATAGCCTTCGAAATTGTAGTCGGTGAGAATGCGGCGCAGATCCGGGTGGCCGGAAAACACGATCCCGTACATGTCGAACGCCTCACGCTCGAACCAGTCGGCCGCCGGATAAACGCCGGTGACGGTGGGAATGGTCGCGTCCTCGGCAATCGCCGTCCTGACGCGGATGCGCATGTTATTGTGCATGGACAGGAGGTGATAAACAACGTCAAAGCGTTTCCCGCGCGCGGGATAATCAACGCCGCACAGATCGATCAGCACCGAGAATTTGCACAAGGGATCGTCGCGCAGAAACTGCAACACCTGCACGATGCGGTCGGCGCGCGCGGAGATATTCAGCTCGCCATGCTCCACCGACGCGCCATGGACGTCGCTGTCGATATTGGCGGCGATGTGTTCGCCCAGTTCTCGAAGTTCTTCGGTCATGTTCCCTACCGAATGATCGATCCTTCACGGCGGATCTTTTTCTGCAATTGCAGGACGCCGTAGACGAGCGCTTCCGCCGTCGGCGGGCATCCCGGCACATAGATGTCGACGGGTACGACCCGGTCGCAGCCGCGCACCACCGCATAGGAATAGTGATAGTAACCGCCGCCATTGGCGCAGGAGCCCATGGAGATGACGTAGCGCGGGTTCGGCATCTGGTCGAAGACCTTGCGAAGCGCCGGCGCCATCTTGTTCGTCAGGGTGCCGGCGACAATCATCACGTCGGACTGGCGAGGGCTAGCCCGCGGCGCAAAGCCGAACCGCTCAAGGTCGTAGCGCGGCATCGACGCCTGCATCATTTCCACGGCGCAGCAGGCGAGCCCGAAGGTCATCCACATGAGCGAGCCGGTGCGGGCCCAGTTGATCAGCGCGTCCGCCGGCGCGGTGAAAAAGCCGCGGTCGGCGAGCTGATCGGAAAGCTCGCCGAAAAACGGATCCTTATCTGTCGGGTTGTACCCCTCCGGGCCGACACGGGCGGCCTCGCCATAAGCGAGCGTCGGCGCGGATTTCTGATCTACCGCCATTCGAGCGCTCCTTTCTTCCATTCATATAGGAAGCCGATGGTGAAAACCGCCAGAAATACGAACATCGACCAGAAGGCGAAAATCTGGAAACCGCGATCCTGCCCCAGTTCCGGGTTGAACAGCATCACAGCCCAGGGAAAAAGAAACGCCACGTCGAGATCGACGATGATGAAAAGGATCGCGACGATATAGAACTGGACGTCAAACTTCATGCGGGAATCGTCAAAGGCGTTGAACCCGCACTCATAAGTGGAGACTTTCTCCGGGTCCGGGTCCGCCGGCGCGATCACCGCCGGCATCAGCAGAAACAGGACGCCGAGCGCTGTCGATATTCCCAGAAAAACAAGAATTGGCAGCCAGTCGAGCAGAAAATCCGCACTTGCCACGGGGGAGCACTCCTTCTCGCGGCGACCCTTGCGCCGACACGCTTGAAATTGGCGCGGACCCTAGAAAGCTGCGCGGCCAAAGGCAACGCGATTCAGCGTCGCGCAGGGCGAAAAAGTCAGCGATTATAAGAAAGAGGCCCGTCTAGTCCGGATCGACCGGCAGCTCCTCGAATTCGACGCCGTCCTCGGCGGGGGCATAGCCCTCCCGGCCGGACCGCAGAAATTCTTCCCAGTCTTCCATCTCCCAGAACCGCTGGTCGAGGAGGCCGGCGCGCACCGATTCCGGCAGGGATTCCGGCGTCAGAACCTTCTGCGCCTGCCGGTCCACCGCGAAAGCCGCAAGATCGGCGATCTCATAGGCGGAAAGGTCAATCGTATAGCCAAGTTCGACCGACTGGAGTTCGATCATCGCCGGCGCCCCGAGCCACATCCGGGCGGCGAAATCCAGGGGATCGACAGCGGGCTCTCCGATCGCTGCATCAAGTGGCGGCGCCGCTTTGCCGCCGGTCCCATTGACCGCATGACAAATGACGCAGCCCTTTTCCACAAACAGCGTCCGGCCCCGCTCGGGGTCAGCCATGCGCACCCGTTTCAGCGCAACGCGCTCCTGCGCGGTCTCAGGCTTCGCCGCTTCGCCGGACGGCCCGGTTTCCGCCCCGCAGCCGGCGAGGAAGGTTAGCGCGCCCGTTGCGGCAAGCATGGTTCGTAGAGTCATCATGGCGTTCCCCCGACACTTTTTCCGATTCGCAGCGCAACCGCCCGTAAAGGATTGCGCATGAGAATCGCTGTTCAATTGTGGCTTGCTCTCACAACACGCGATTCTAGCAGTACAAAAAAGGCTAAACGACCCTTGCTTGAGAAAACTGTCGGAAAATTCACGGAAGCGCTGAACGCCATTGCCGACAGTCGGTTACGCGCCGCCTTGCTGGCTTCAGCCGTGCTGCTTGTATTCATGATTATCCATTTCGTACGGCTGTTCCTGCCGGCTGACCTCAGCGCGGGAGACAGCCAGCAGGATTACGCCGCCTTTTACGGCGCAGCTAAATTCGCGCTGTCGGGCGCCGCGGACAATCTTTACGACCCGGCTGTCTTTCAGGAAGCGATCGGCGCCAAGACAACGCTTTTGTGGCTTTATCCGCCGCCAATGCTGTTTCTCCTCGCGCCCTTCGGCCTCGCCTCATACGGTCTCGCGAAAACCCTCTGGGTTGTTGCAACGATTGCCTGCGCCTACGGGATCGGGCGGCTTGCCTCAGGCGCCCGCGCCTGGGGCCTTATGACCGCCATCAGCCCGGCGGCCTTTGCGACCCTCTTTGTCGGGCAGGTCAGCGCGTTTTTCGCCCTGCTGCTGACGGCGGGCATGCTGCTCGCGGAAAAACGACCCGTCGTCGCCGGCGCCTGTTTCGCGCTTCTGACGCTGAAGCCCCAATACGGCGTCCTCGTCATTCCGTATCTGTTCGCCATACGCGCCTGGAAAGCGATGCTGGCCGCGACACTATTCAGTCTACTGATGATAGTTGCATCGGCGGCGGCATACGGCGCAGATATGTGGCGCGACTTTTTTGACTCGCTCCTGAACGGCGTCCACGCCGCCTACTACCAGTCGGGCGGCCACCCCGGCCGGATCACGCTGTCGGACGCCATAAAGGCCGCGGGGCTCACGGCGCCGCCGGCCTGGGCGCTGTATGGACCGCTCGTCGCCCTCGCCGCCGCGGGCTTATTCACGCTGGCGAAGCATGCGCCGCGACCGCTCCTCATCGCCTATGCGCTGGCGGCGAGCGCCCTCGTCTGCCCGTATCTGTTTGTCTACGACTTCTTTATCTACAACGCCGCGATCCTCATCGCCGCGACGCAAGCGCCGTCCTTTAAGTCCGCGCATGCCTATGCGCTGGCGGCGCTCTGGTTTGCACCCATTGCACCCTTTATCGGCGGTTCGCCGATAACGCCCGCGCTGTTGTGGCCGATCACGGCAATCGGCGTTTATGTTCTGTACCGGGTCGCCCGCACAGAGAGGCCGGCCGCGCCCGCTACTTGATGCGCGAATCCATCTGCTTACGGAACGTGTCGCTATAGGGCGGTCGCAAGATCTTGATGATCTCGCTGCCGGTCTGCCGGTAGACCGCTTTTTTATGGCTGAATTCAAGGAACCCGTCGCGGCCGTGATAGGCCCCCATCCCCGATGGGCCGATGCCGCCAAAGGGCAGATCTTCCTGCGCGTTGTGAAAGATGACGTCGTTGACGGTAACGCCGCCCGACGTCGTTGACGATATGACTTTTTCCTCTTCGGCCCGGTCCGACCCGAAATAGTAGAGCCCGAGCGGCCGGTCATTCTGGTTCACATAGTCGACGGCGTCGTCGATTGACCGATAGGGCTTCACCGGAAGGATCGGCCCGAAGATCTCGTCTTTCATCACATCCATATCCGCGGACGGATTGAGCACGATGGTCGGCGCCATTTTACGGTGGGGCTGCTGTGAAAAATCCTCGGATTTCGGATTAAGCTCAACGAGTTCCGCGCCCTTCGACCGCGCGTCGTCGAGATATCCCTGCAAACGGTCATAGTGCCGCTGATTGATAATCGACGTGTAGTCGTCATTGTCTTTCAGGCCATCGGGATACATCGCGGCGACGGCCGCCCGCGACGCGCCCACGAAATCGTCGATCTTGTCTTCCGGAGACATGACATAATCCGGCGCAAGGCAGATCTGTCCAGCATTCAGGGTCTTGCCGGCCAAGATGCGCGCGGCGGCCTTTGCGAAATCAGCCGACGCGCCGAGAATCACCGGCGATTTTCCGCCGAGTTCCAGCGTCAGCGGCACGAGATTTTCCGCGGCGGCGCGCATGGTGTGCTTGGCGATTGACCCCGCGCCGGTGAAGATGATGTGATCGAACGGAAGCTTTGTGAAAGCAGCGCCGGTTTCCGGGCCGCCGGTGACGACCGTCGCTTCTTCGGGATCGAACGTCTCGGCAAAAATGTCCTGAAGCAATGCCGATGTCCGTTCGGTAAACTCCGATGGTTTGATCATCACGCGATTGCCGGCGGCGAGAACGCCGGCAAGGGGCGAAAACACCAAGCCCACGGGAAAATTCCACGGGGCGATGAGGCCGACGACGCCTTTGGGCTGATAATCGACCCGCGCCGACCCGCCCAGGAGACCCATCGGAAACTCAACGCCGCGCCGTTCTGACCGCATCCACCGGGACAGATTCTTCTTTGCGTGCTTCAGCGCGGAAATGGAAACGGCAATGTCGGCGACGTCCGTCGTGTCCTTCGACCGGTGTCCGAAATCCGCGGCGACGGCATCGTTAATTGCGCGGCGGTGTTTCACAAGCGCGCCAATGGCGCGATCAAGGCGGTCGGCGCGCTCCGCAACGCCGGGCGGCCCATCGCGCAATTGCGCGGCTTTTTGCGTCTTCAGCAACCCGGCCATCTCGTCAGCGCTTGCGCCGTATTGTTCGGACATGGGACCTCCGCTCGGATGCGCCAATGCCAGACCGACGTCTGGGCTTTGCCGTGCGATTGATGTACACGAACCGCTATTCCGGACGCAATGCAAACGAGCAGTGGAGAGGCGACTTGCCGGGACTTTACTTTGAAGAATTTGAGGTCGGGCGCGTGTTCAAACACGCCCTCCATCGAACCATTACCGAGGCGGACAACACGTTCTTTTCCGCGATGACCCACAACCCCGCGGCGCTGCATCTCGACGAGGAATATTGCCGGGAGCACTCGCAGTTCAAAACCCGCGTCGTGAACAGCTGCCTTACGCTGGGCTTTATGGTCGGGATCAGCGTCGGCGACACGACGCTCGGAACGACAGTGGCCAATCTCGGCTGGGATGAGGTCAAGTTTCCGCATCCCCTCTTTCACGGCGACACCATCCGCATCGAGACGGAAGTCAAGGAGATACGCGAGAGCAAGTCGCGTCCCGACAACGGCATCGTCATTTTCGAACACCGCGCCTACAATCAGGACGAAACGCTGGTGGGGATCTGCAAGCGCTCGGCGCTGATGATGCGCAAACCGAAAGCGTAATTCATGTATCGCTCCCTGCTTTTTGTTCCCGGCGACAGCGACAAGAAGATCGCAAAGTCAGAAACCGTTCCGGCGGACCTGATTATCTTCGACCTTGAAGACGCCGTGGCTGCGGAAGCGCGGCCTGAGGCGCGGCGGCGCGTCAAAGAGTATCTCAGCGGCCGGCGCGAACGGACGGCCGCGCTCTATGTCCGGATCAATCCCCTCGATACGGAAGACGCGACGAAGGATCTCGGCGTCGTGATGGAGGGCGCGCCGGACGGGATTGTCCTGCCGAAGGCCCATGCGCCTCACGACATCCAAACGCTGGAAAAACTGCTGGACGACGCCGAAGCGAAACACGCACTGCCGGGCGGCTCAACGCGCATTCTGCCCGTGGCGACGGAAACGCCGGCGGCGCTCTTTACGCTCGGCGAATATCGCCACGCGGCAAGCCGCCTTGCGGGGCTGACATGGGGCGCGGAAGACCTTGGCGCCGCGGTCGGCGCCATGAGCAAGGCCGGCGAGACATCGGAATGGAGCAATCCGTTCGAGCTTGCCCGCGCGCTGTGTCTCTTCGCGGCGTCCGCAGCGGGCGCGCCGGCAATCGATACGCTGTATGCTGATTTTCGCGACCGCGAGGGCCTTGCCGCCTCCGCCGCCCGCGCCCGCCGCGACGGCTTTACGGGCAAACTCGCGATCCATCCGGGTCAGGCCGAAACCATCAACGCCGCCTTTACGCCAGGCGCCGCGGAAATCGACGAGGCGCGCGCCATTATTGATCTCTTCGCCGCCAATCCGGGCGCCGGCGCCCTCTCCTATGAAGGCCGCATGGTGGACATGCCGCATCTGGTGCAGGCGCGGAAAATTATCGCCCTGGCGGAAAGGTCAGGCGGCGTCCGGTAGCGTGCTCATATCGATCACAAACCGGTACTTCACATTCGCTTTCACGACACGGTCCCAGGCCTCGTTGATATCCTGCATGTCGATCATTTCCACATCGGCGACAATGTTATGCTCACCGCAGAAATCGAGCATCTCCTGCGTTTCCCTGATGCCGCCAATGCCGGAGCCCGCAACGCGTCGGCGGTTCGCCAGCAGCAGCCCGCCATGAATTCCCGGCATCGGTTCAATGGCGCCGACCATGACCATGGTTCCGTTGCGCGCCAGCAATCCGATATAGGGGTTCATCTCATGGGCGACAGGCACCGTGTTTAACAGAAAATCAAAACGCGATCGCGCCGCTTTCATCTGATCGCGCTCCGTCGACAGCAAGACATCATGGGCGCCGAGGGTTTTGGCATCCTCGCCCTTCTCGGGAGAAGTCGTAATCATCGTCACATGGGCGCCGAGCGCATTGGCAAGCTTAACCCCCATATGGCCGAGACCGCCGAGGCCGATGACGCCGACCTTATGGCCCTTCCCGATCTTCCAGTGGGCCAGCGGGGACCACACCGTAATGCCCGCGCAAAGAAGCGGCGCCACCGCTTTTACATCCAGAGTCCCCGGGATGCGCAGAACGAATTTGTCCCGCACGATAATGCGTTTGGAGTAGCCCCCATGGGTCGGCCCGCCGAGATGCGGATCCGTGCCGCCATAGGTCATCAGCGCGCCCTTTTCGCAATATTGTTCGTCGCCGTCCTTGCAGGCGGCGCACCCAAGGCATGCGTCCACCATGCAGCCGACGCCGACGAGATCGCCCTTGGCAAACCCGGCAACGCCGGCGCCGACCTCCGTGACACGGCCGATAATTTCATGGCCCGGCACGCAAGGGTATTTCGCCCGGCCCCATTCATTGCGCGCCGTGTGAATGTCGCTGTGGCAGACGCCGCAATATTCGATGTCGATGGCGACATCCTCAGGGCCGACGGCGCGGCGTTCAATGGCGAAGGACGCGAGGCGGTCCTCGGCGCTTTGTGCGGCGTAGGCGGCGACTTTCATGGCGTTTCCCTTAGCGTCCCGCTGTTAAACCGGAACCGCATTCGTCTGTTTCACTTCGCGAAGCGCAATCGATGAGCGCACATGGCTGACGCCCGGCAGTTCGAAGAGAAAAGTCTGAATGAACCGCTCATAGTCGTCAATATCCTTGGCGACGACGCGCAGCGTAAAATCGGAATCGCCGGTGGTCATGTAACAATCGAGCACCTCCGGCCGGTTCATGATCTTCTTTTCGATCTTCTCGATTATATCCTTATACTGACGTTCAATCGAGATATGCACGAAGGCGCAGACATGATATCCAAGCTTCCGCCGGTTGATCGCCGCGCGATAGCCTTCGATATAGCCGGTCTCTTCAAGGCTTTTCAGACGCCGCCAGCAGGTCGCCGAGGACGCATGCCCCGTGGCGTCGGCAAGCTCCTGCGCCGATAGCTTTCCCTTTTCCTGGACCGCGCGCAAAATGCGCCGATCCACATCATCAAGGCCGCCGCTCATATCCATCCGCCCTGCACATAAAACCGATATGATATAGAAATACCGCTAATTTCGATAATATGCAATAAATATATCAAATTGCGCCGAGAGGCCGCGCCAATTGAAACAAAACGTCGCGATTCTGCGGTAAATTCCGCAAAAATCAGGGAATCTCTATGTCCGCTGCCGTTCTCGCCGAATCCGCCGTCCCCAGCCTCGACGATTACGAACTGAACGACCGCTATCGGCGCAAGGCGGGGCGCGTATTCCTGACGGGCACGCAGGCCCTCGTCGCCATCATGCTCATGCAGCGGCGCATGGACCAGCGCGCCGGCCTGAACACGGCCGGCTTCGTGTCCGGCTATCGCGGCTCGCCGCTCGGCGCCGTCGATCAGGCCATGTGGAGCGCGAAGGGTTTCCTTAAAGACGCCGACATCCGCTTCCTGCCGGCGATCAACGAAGATCTCGCCGCCACCGCCGTACTCGGCACGCAGCAGGTGGAAGTCGAAGAAACCAAAACCGTCGATGGCGTCTTTTCCATGTGGTACGGCAAGGGCCCCGGCGTCGACCGCGCGGGCGACGCCCTGAAACATGGCAACGCATACGGATCGTCGCCCCATGGCGGCGTGCTTGTGGTCGCAGGCGACGACCATGGCTGCGTCTCTTCGTCGATGTCGCATCAGTCCGACGTCGCCTTCATGTCTTTCTATATGCCGACCATCAATCCGGCGAGTATCGGCGAGTACATTGAATTCGGATTGTGGGGCTACGCGGCGTCGCGCTACTCCGGCATGTGGGTCGGCTTCAAGGCGATATCCGAAGCGGTGGAAAGCGCCGCGTCCATGGAGCTGCCGCCGCTTCCGGTATTTCACGCGCCGGACGATTACGCGCCGCCGGCCGGGGGTCTGAATTTTCGCTGGCCCGACCTGCCGGGCATGCAGATCGAAACCCGCATGCGCGAAAAGAAAAACGCCATTCGCGCCTTCGCCCGCGCCAACCCGATCGACAAGGTGATATGGCGCAATTCCAAAGCGAAATTCGGCATCGTTACCACGGGCAAGGCGCACTTCGATGTCATGGAGGCTCTTGCCCGCCTCGGTATCGATGAAGAACGCGCCCGGAAAATCGGCATTGAGATCTACAAGGTCGGCCTCGTCTGGCCGCTGGAAACGGACGGCGCCGAACGCTTCATGGCGGGCAAGGACGAAGTGCTCGTTATTGAGGAAAAGCGCGGCATTATCGAAAGTCAGCTTAAAGAATATATCTATGACCGCGCCGTCAGGAAGCCGAAACTCATTCTCGGCAAGCATGATGAAGACGGCGAACACCTGATTTCATGGGTGGACGAGTTAACGCCGTCGATGCTCGCGCCGATCCTTGCCCGCCGGCTCAAACGCACCTTTTCGAGGCTGGACTTCGGCGATCGGCTGGCGGCGATTGCCCGCGCGGAAGCAGATATTGTCGGCGCGCCGGGCGGTGCGAGCCGCGTGCCCTATTTCTGCTCCGGCTGCCCGCACAATACGTCCACGAAAGTGCCGGAAGGCAGCCGGGCGCTGGCCGGCATCGGCTGTCATTTCATGGCGTCGTGGATGGACCGGAAAACGTCGGATCTCATCCAGATGGGCGGCGAAGGGGTTAACTGGGCGTCGAAGTCCATGTTCCTCACGGACAAACACATCTTCCAGAACCTCGGCGACGGCACGTATTACCACTCCGGCTACATGGCGATCCGCCAGGCCGTCGCGGCGGGCGCCCACATCACATACAAGATTCTGTATAACGACGCCGTCGCCATGACCGGCGGACAGCCCGTCGACGGGCGCCTGACAGTACCGCAGATCGCCGCGCAACTCGTCGCCGAAGGCGTTCAAAAAGTCGCCGTTCTCTCCGACGACCCGGACCGGACGCTAGCCTACGGCGCCTATCCGCCGGGCGTTCACATTCAGCACCGGGACGAACTTGACGCCGTGCAGCGCGAGCTTCGCGATATCAACGGCGTCACGGCGCTTATCTATGATCAAACCTGCGCCGCGGAAAAACGCAGGCGGCGCAAACGCGGGACTTATCCGGATCCCGCCAAGCGCGTTTTCATCAACGACCTCGTCTGCGAAGGCTGCGGCGACTGCTCGAAACAATCGAACTGCCTCTCCATCGTGCCGAAGGAAACGAAGTTCGGCCGCAAACGGATGATCGATCAATCCTCCTGCAACAAGGACTATTCCTGCGTCAAAGGCTTCTGCCCGAGCTTTGTCACCGTCGAGGGCGGCGAGCTTAAAAAGCCCGAGCCGCGTGCATTTGGCGACGCGCTCGAAACCCTGATCGCGGACCTGCCCTCGCCGTCCACGCCGACAATCGACCGCGCCTATGACATGCTGATCGGCGGCGTCGGCGGCACGGGCGTTGTCACCATCGGCGCCATCGCCACCATGGCCGCCCATCTCGAAGGCAAAGGCGCAAGCGTTCTCGACTTTATGGGCTTTGCACAAAAGGGCGGCACGGTCCTCAGCTATGTCCGGCTTGGCGAAACGCCGGACCACCTCAACCAGGTGCGCGTCGATATCGGCGAGGCGGAAGCGGTCATCGCCTGCGATCTCGTCGTCGGCACGGATCCGCGCGCCTTGCGCGTCATGAAACACGGGAAAACCCGCGCCATCGCCAATATGGATATCATTCCGACGGCGGACTTTATCCGCGACCGCAATGTCGATTTTCAGTCGCGTCTGCGCCTGCGAACGATCGAAAAAGCATGCAGCGCGGAAAACGTCGATCATGTGGACGCGAACGCCCTTGCCGGGCGTCTGATGGGCGATCTCGTCTTTTCAAACATGCTGCTTTTCGGCTTTGCCTGGCAGAAGGGCCTCGCGCCCCTGTCGCTCGCCGCTATCGAACGGGCGATTGAGTTGAACGGCGTCGCCGTTGAGAAGAACAAGCGCGCCTTTGCCCTTGGCCGCGCCGCCGCCGTGAATGGCGACGTCGTTCACAGGGCCGCCGGTCTCGCTGATCAGGAAGCACCGCAGGAAACGCTTGATGAATTTATCAATCAGCGCGCCGACTTCCTGACGGGCTATCAGAACGCCGCCTATGCGAGCGACTACCGCGCATTCGTCGAGGAAATCCGGGACAAAACGTCGACGGTCGCCGGCGGCGAGGAGTTCGCTCGCGCCGTCGCGCGGTATCTCTTCAAACTGATGGCGTATAAGGACGAATACGAAGTCGCGCGGCTCTATTCGGACGGACCGTTTAAAAAGAACATCGCAAAAACGTTTACCGGGAACTACCGCCTGAAATTCCACCTGGCGCCGCCAATCCTGAACAGTGAGACTGACGCCGAAGGCCGGCCGAAGAAAAAGGAGTTCGGCCCGTGGATGATGACGGCTTTCAGCATGCTGTCGAAACTGAAATTTCTGCGGGGCACGGCGTTTGATCCCTTCGGGCAAACGGCGGAGCGAAAAATGGAACGCCGGCTGATCGCGGAATATCGCGCGCGCATCAGCGCCATTGCCGGAAACATCTCATCGAAAAACGCCGAAGCCGCGCTGGCTGTCGCCGCCCTGCCCGACGGCATTCGCGGCTACGGACCGGTGAAGGAGCAATCCGTCGAAGAGGCGGAAGCGAACCTGCCGGCGCTGATGGATGCGTTTGAGAATGCGCAGAGCGTCGCGAAGGTCGCCTGAGCGCGCCGCGCCTTTGGCGCGAGGCACGCCTATGCAGCCAGGGATTTTGCAACGGCGTCCACCGCCGCGTCCCATTCCGTCAGCAGATCCGCGTTGGTCCGGTGGCGCAGCCCGAGCTTTTTCAGCATCGCAAAGCGCTCCGAATCCCGCCCGCCGAAACTCGCCGCGACCCGCGGGCGCCAGTAATCCATCGACGCCAGCACCGCGCCTGCGTCGCTCGCCCGAAGCCCGGCGAGCCCTTCCTCGCCGAGTTCCATATGTCTGCGTTCGCGTGGAAGGATTTCGCGGAACGCTTCGGCAAGGGGCTGGTACGAGCAGCGCGCAAGTTCTTCGAGCTGAATGATTGTCGCCTTGCCCATCATCACGTTCATGACGACCGCGTCCGCCCAGTTTTCGATGGGATACCAGAAGACGTTCAGGCGCATGTCGCCGCCGCGCCGTTCCGCACCGACATCCTCCTCGCGCGCGACGCGCTCCGTCCACGGGTGGACTTGCATGTAGCGGTCGGTATTGGCGCCGAACTCCCCCATGATTTTCAGGACGCGTTCTGCGTGGTCGTGTTTTTCAAGAACGATGCGCGACGCCGCGATCCGCTCTTTGACGCCGGGGCCCATATTGATGCAGTCCGCAAAGCCCGCGGCGCCGGCCAGTTCGGAATCGACGAAGCTCGCCATCATGCGCATCAACTCCGCCCGGTAGCGCGGCGGCGCATTGCCCGGCGCGGAGAGCTTTCCGCCCTCGGCGAGATAGCTCGTAATGTCGGTGTTTTCGTTCACGCTTCGCGCCTATTGGTCGTAGTCGATAACAATTTTATCCGTTCGCGGATAACTCTGACAGGTCAGAATGTATCCGCGTTCCACCTCGTAATCCTCAAGCGCATAGTTCGCTTCCATGTCGACTTCGCCCTCGACGATCTTCGCACGGCAGGTGGAGCAAACGCCCGCCTTGCAGGCAAAGGGCGCATCGATATCGGCGGCAAGCGCCGCTTCCAGCACCGACTGGGCGCCCTTGTCGATATCGCATTCGCGCACCGCGCCATCGAGGACGATGGTTGCCTTGGTCTGCGCCCCGCCGTCCGCGCTGGCGCTTTCGGCGCGTTTCTTCGCGCGGCCCGGCTGTGCGCTCGCAAAGAGTTCGAACTTGATCGCTCGCTCGTCCATGCCGTGGGCTTTCAGCGCGTCGGAAACGCCGAGCATCATCGGTTCCGGCCCGCAGATAAAGGCGAGATCGGCGCTGCACACATCGACCCAACGCTCGAACAAAGCGTCACATTTCTCGCGGGTCAGGCGGCCGGAAAAGAGATCGATATCGGCTTCGCTTTCGAGCACATGAACCACCGTGAAACGGCCCATATGAATGTTCTTCAGATCCTCAAGCTCCTCGCGGAACATAATCGCGTTCGTTGAGCGATTGCCGTAAATCAGCGTGAATTTCGAGTGCGGTTCGGCGTCCAACACCGTCTTAATGAGGCTGATCATGGGCGTGATGCCGGAGCCGCCGGCAAAGCCCAGATAGTGACGCGCCTCATCGGGGTTCAGCGCCGCATGAAAATTGCCCATGGGCGCCATGGCTTCGATCGTTTCGCCGGTTTCAAGTTCGTCATTGGCCCAGCTTGAAAACCAGCCCCCATCGACCTTCTTGATCCCCACACGAAGCACCCCGTCATTAACGCCGGCGCAAATTGAATAGGACCGACGCATTTCCTCGCCGTCAAAGGTCCGGCGAAATGTGAGATATTGTCCCTGGATAAAGTTAAACGCATCCTCGTCGCCGGCGGGCGGCGCCAGGGTCAGGATAACCGAGTCGCGCGTGTCGCGTTTCACGTCAGTAACGCGGAGCGGATAAAACTGCGCCATGGGCTAGAAACTCTTGAAATAGTCGAAGGGTTCAAGACAGGCGTTGCAGCGCCAGCTCGCCTTGCACGGCGTCGAGCCGAAACGGCTGATCTCGGATGTATCGGGCGATCCGCAACGGGGGCATTCGACCTCCGCGGGCGCCTTTATCATTCCGGCGCAGGACGCGCCCGATGGCGGCGCGATGCCATAGGCTCTCAGCTTTTCCTTCGCCGCGTCCGTAATCCAGTCCGTCGTCCAGGCGGGGGAAATCTGCGTTTCGATGCGAACGTCCTCAACGCCCCTGCGCCGGACCGCTTCTTCGATTTCCATTGAAATCACAGCCGTCGCCGGACAACCGGAATAGGTCGGCGTGACGGTGACGACCAAGACCTCGCCTTTCCATTCAACGTCGCGGACAATGCCCAGATCGACAACCGAGATGACGGGAATCTCGGGGTCCGGCACGTCTTCGAGCCAGCGCCAGACATCGTCCGTCGCCGGTTTGACCAGCGCCGCCGTCACCACGTCGCTCCCGGATAGGCGCGTTGGAGCCACTGCATGTCGGCAAGGATGTAACCCATTTCCTCCGTATGAAGACCGGCTTTGCCGCCTTTGCGCACAGCCCCTTCGGGCACAGTCAATGTCGCCTCCGCGAAGATCCGCGAAACATAGTCGTCATATTGCTGGCGCAGCACATTGAGATCCGGCGCGAGCCCCGCCGCGGCCAGCGCCTCATCGGTTTCGTCCGGCGCCGTCAGCTCGCCTGCAAAGGGATAAAGCGCGTTAAGCGCGGCCTGCATGCGGTCGTGGCTTTCGTCGGACCCGTCGCCGAGGCGGACGACAAAGTCTGACGATCGCTCAAGATGATAGGCCGCTTCCTTGGCGGATTTCTCGGCAATCTCCGCAATGCGAATGTCTGCGCTTTCCTTCAGCCCCTGCAACATCGGATAGTGCCAGGCGTCGAACAGAAACTGGCGCATCAGCGTGTGACCATAATCGCCGTTCGGCTGTTCGACGAGCAGGCTGTTCCGAAAGCCCCGCGCGTCGCGCAGGAACGCCACATCGTCGGCATTGTCGCCGGCGCCAAGCTCGGCCGCGAGACCAAGCCAGAGTTTTGTCTGACCGATAAGATCCAGCGCCACATTGGCGAGGGCGATGTCTTCTTCAAGGACCGGCGCATGACCGCACCAGGCCGAGACGCGCTGGCCGAGGATCAGCGCGTTATCGCCCATGCGTAGCGCAAGTTCGCAGACAAGTTTGTCAGTATCGCCTGCCATCACATTTTTCCCACTTCGTCGGGAATGTCGAAAAATGTCGGATGACGATAAACCTTGGAATTCGACGGCTCGTAGAGCGGCTCCTTGTCGCCGGGCGACGAGGCGGCGATGTCTTTCGACTGCACGACCCAGATCGAAACGCCTTCATTGCGGCGCGTGTAGACGTCGCGCGCGTTCTTGATGGCGATTTCCTGATCCGGCGCATGCAACGACCCCACATGACGGTGGGAAAGCCCGTGCTGCCCGCGAATAAAAACTTCCCAAAGCGGCCATTCGTTTGACATCGTCGCTTCTCCTCTACTCGGCGGCCATCTTGCGGGCGTCGCGCTTCTTGGCGTGGGCCATCAGGCCTTCGCGGAACCACGCGCCGTCGGTCCATGCTTTCTGCCTCGCGCCAAGGCGTTCCTTGTTGCAGGGACCATTGCCTTTCAGGACTTCGTAAAACTCATCCCAGTCAAGCTCGCCGAAATCGTAATGGCCGCGGGCTTCATTCCATTTAACGTCCGGGTCCGGCACAGTAAGGCCAAGATACTCCGCCTGCGGAACGGTCTCATCGACAAACTTCTGGCGCAGCTCGTCATTGGTGTTCTGCTTGATGCCCCAGGCCATGGATTGCGCCGAGTGCACGGAATCTCCATCGGGCGGGCCGAACATCATCAGGGACGGTTGCCACCAGCGGTTCAGCGCATCCTGCGCCATGTCCTTCTGCTCGGGCGCTCCCTCACAAAGCTTCATCATGATGTCGTAGCCCTGGCGCTGGTGGAAACTTTCTTCCTTGCAGACACGGATCATCGCCCGCGAATAGGGTCCGTAGGAACAGCGCTGAAGCGGCACCTGATTCATGATCGCCGCGCCGTCAACGAGCCAGCCGATGGCGCCGATATCCGCCCAGGTGAGCGTCGGGTAATTGAAGATCGAGGAATATTTCGCCTTGCCGGAGAGCAACTGCTCCGTCATCTGATCGCGGCTGACCCCAAGTGTTTCCGCCGCGCAGTAAAGATAAAGCCCGTGGCCCGCCTCGTCCTGCACCTTGGCGAGGAGGATCGCCTTGCGCTCAAGGGTCGGCGCGCGAGTGATCCAGTTGCCTTCGGGGAGCTGGCCGACAATCTCCGAATGGGCGTGCTGGGAGATCTGACGGATCAGCGTCTTGCGATACCCTTCGGGCATCCAGTCCTTGGGCTCAATCTTGACGTCCGCGTTGATCTTCTCCTGAAAAGCCCGTTCATCAGGCTCCATTTCGTCAAGAGATTTAACGCCCTGGCCGGTGGACTTCACTTCCTGTGCGTACATGGAAAGGCCTCCTTTGGGGCCGGATTATGCTGCGCCGAAAGGCCGGAATCCAACGCGGAATGCGGCTGTCCACGGCATCATATAATAAACCGACCGGTCGGTCAATGAATAAGTGGCCCCGCCCTACAGGGCAGGTCGTCATACCTCAGAGCCGACGCGACGGGCCGCAATTTACGGCGAGAAACCTGTTAACTTCTGGCCGGACACTAAGACCGCGCCACGATCTATATGATAGTGGCGACGATCGCTGATTGTTCGGAGTTTTCCGGCGCCGGCAGAAAGGCGTTCATGCGAATGCGAAAAGCTTTTGCCCGAGTCCTGGCTCTGATCGCAGCGACCGCGTTAAGCGCCTGCGCATCGCCCAAAGCGCCGCCGCCGAACGCGGGTGACTGCACGACGATACGCGTTTGGTCAAATGGCTGGCATGTCAATTTAGCCATGCGGGCTGAACATTTCGGCGCCGATCATCCGGTTCGCGCGCTTTTTCCAGACGCACGCCATTTTCTGGTCGGCTGGGGCGAGCGCGGCTTCTACATGGCGGAAGACGCGAGCTTCTGGCAAGGCGTCGCGGCAGCGCTGCCCCCCGGCCCGGCAGTCATGCAGGTGATCGCCCACGACGCGCCGGTGGAAGAGACGATCTGGCGAGGCTCCGAAGTTCTCACCGTGGCGATCTCTGAAAGGGGCGCCGACAACCTTGCGGCGAGCATCGGGCGCTATATCCGCACAGATGAGAACGGCGCGCCGATCGTACTTTCGCAAGGCCGCATCGCAAACGAGAGCGCGTTTGTCGCGGCGCGCGGGAATTTTCATTTGTTCAACATGTGCAACCACTGGGCGGCGAAACGGTTACAAACAGCGGGCGTTCCCGTTAGCGCCCGTATTTCCTTTACCGCACCCGGCCTAATGAAGGCGGTGCGGCGGAAAACCTCCGCCGAGTGTTCAGATCTGGCAAATATTTCTGAAGACCCGTCCTATTGAAAATATTCAGGTCGCTATCATACCCGCTCGATCACGCTCGCGATCCCCTGCCCGACGCCGATGCACATGGCGCAGAGCGCGTAGCGTCCGCCGCGCCGGTGCAGTTCTTCCGTCGCGGTCTGCAAAAGCCGCGCGCCGGACATGCCGAGCGGGTGGCCGAGCGCAATGGCGCCGCCATTGGGGTTCACATGCTCCGCATCATCGGGAAGACCAAGTTCGCGCAATGTCGCCAGCGATTGAGACGCGAAGGCTTCGTTGATTTCAATAACGTCCATGTCGCCCACCGACAGGCCGGCCTTCGCCAACACCGCCTTCGACGCCGGCGCCGGACCGATCCCCATGATACGCGGGGCGACGCCGACCACGGTCCCGGCGACGAACCGCGCCCGCGGCGTCAGCCCGTGTTTCTTCACCGCTTCTTCCGACGCAACGATCGCCGCCGCGGCGCCGTCATTCACGCCCGATGCGTTGCCGGCCGTGATCACGCCGTCCTTTTTTACAAACGCTTTCAACGCGGCGAGTTTTTCCAGCGTCGTTTCGCGAGGGTGCTCGTCCGTATCGACAATTTTCGGATCGCCCTTGCGCTGGGGGATTGTTACCGGCGTAATTTCCGCGGCGAACCGCCCGTTCTTCTGCGCAGCCGCCGCGCGCTGCTGGGAGCGAAAGGCGAACGCGTCCTGATCCTCGCGGGAGACGGCGAAATCCTCCGCGACATTCTCCGCCGTTTCCGGCATGGAATCGATTCCATACTGCGCCTTCAGGACCGGATTGACGAAACGCCAGCCGATTGTGGTGTCGAAGATTTCGGCGCTCCGCGAAAACGCCGCCTCCGCCTTACCCATAACAAAGGGCGCTCGGGACATGGATTCGACCCCGCCGGCGATCATCAGCTTTGCTTCCCCGGCCTTGATGGCGCGCGCCGCCATGACAACCGCATCCATGCCGGAACCGCATAGCCGATTAACCGTGGCGCCCGGGGTTCCTTCACCGAGACCGGCAAGCAGGGCGGCCATGCGCGCAACATTGCGGTTGTCCTCGCCTGCCTGATTGGCGCAACCAAGTATGACGTCTTCAACCGCGTCCCAATCCACGCCCCCATTGCGCTCTTTCAAAGCGCGCAAGGGAATCGCGGCAAGGTCGTCAGCGCGCACAGATGAAAGCGCGCCGCCATAACGGCCAATGGGCGTGCGCACCGCGTCGCAGATAAAAGCGTCAGTCATTCTCTATTCCTCTTCTTCAATCACTTTGCCGCCGGCGGTGCGGGACAGTCCCTGAAACACCGCGACAACGCGGCCGTCCTCCGCCGTGACACGCACGTCATAAACGCCGGCGCGTCCGGCGACGCCGGCTTTGCGCGCCTCGGCGACCAGCGTTTCCCCGAGCTCAACTTTCGACAGGAACGAAATCGTCGCATTCTGTGCGAACGTTACCACATTGGCGCCGTGCAGGCCCAGGCGAACGCCGTGTCAGCGAGCGCAAAGATCATCCCGCCATGAGCAACCCCGTGACCGTTCAGCATATCGTCGCGGACTTTCATGGAAGCGCGCGCCCACCCCTCGCCGGCATCCAGAAACTCAAGCCCCCACGCCGCCGAGGTCTTCTCTGCGCCGTGCATATGCTCGGCTATTCTCTTTGCCAATGCGTCAGACATCGAATTCCTCATCCGGCCACGGCATAATTGACCGACCGGCCATTCAATTATATGACCGGCGCGTCGCATTCAATCCTGTTCGACAACGCAAAATCAGAGAGCCGCGCCAAGCCTATGACCTACAACACCATTCAGTTCGAAATCGCCGAAGGCGCGGCGCGCCTGACGCTGAACCGCCCCGACCGGCTGAACAGCTTTACAGTGGAAATGCATGAAGAGGTTCGCGATGCGCTCGACAGGCTCGAAGCGGACAAATCGGTGCGCACGCTCCTGCTCACCGGCGCAGGGCGCGGCTTTTGCGCCGGACAGGATCTGTCGGACCGGGCCGTTGCGCCGGGCGGCGACGCGGTCGATCTCGGCGAGTCCGTTGAGAAGCGCTACAATCCGCTGATCCGCACCCTGACGTCCTTGCCGATGCCGGTCGTTTGCGCGGTTAACGGCGTCGCCGCGGGCGCCGGCGCCTCCATCGCATTCGCCAGCGACATTATGATTGCCGCGAAGTCAGCGAAGTTCATCATGTCATTTGCAAATATCGGCCTTGTGCCGGACTCCGGCGGATCGTGGGCGATGCCGCGCCTCGTCGGACAGGCGCGCGCGCTCGGTATGGCGCTCACCGGCGATCCGGTAACGGCGGATCAGGCCGCCGACTGGGGGCTCGTCTGGAAATGCGTCGACGACGATCAGCTTGAGGAAGAAACAAATTCGCTTGTTGCGAAGTTCGCCGCAGCGCCGACCCGCGGTCTTGCGGAAACAAAAAAGCTGATCCGCACTGCGTTCGCCCGGCCCCTCGACGAGCAGCTCGACCTTGAGCGCGACCAGATGCGCGCGCTCGGACGAAGCGAAGACTACAGAGAAGGCGTCGACGCTTTCATGAACAAACGCAAACCGAATTTCAAAGGCCAATAAATTTTCAGGAGGCTTTAATGTCCGCTCGACAACTCGAAAACTACGCATTCGACAAATGGGTGAAGGGCGACGGCGCCCTTGCGGAGATCCCCTCCGCCATCACCAACGATATCGTTGCGACGACCTCGTCCGGCGGCCTTGATTTCAAGGCCATGGCCGGGCATGCCCGCAATGTCGGCGGGCCGGCCTTGCGCAAGATGACGTTTCCGGAGCGCGCAGGCATGGTAAAGGCCCTCGGCCTCGCCATCATGGAGCGCAAGGAGGAGCTTTACGCCCTCAACAATCACACAGGCGCGACACGGCGGGACGGCTGGATCGACATTGAGGGCGGCGCGGGCACGTTTCTGTCAATTGCGTCGAAATCGAAACGCGAATTGCCGAACGATACGATTATTCTCGACGGCGCCCTGGAACAGATATCCAGGACCGGCACGTTCATGGCGCAGCATGTCTACACGTCCATGCGCGGCGTCGCCGTTCACATCAATGCATTTAACTTTCCGGTCTGGGGCATGATGGAGAAGCTCGCCCCGACACTCATCGCGGGGCTCCCCGCCATTGTCAAACCGGCGACGGCGACATCTTACCTCGCCGAAGCGGCCTTCCGCATCATGATCGAAACGGGACTGCTTCCGAAAGGCGCGGTTCAACTGGTTGTCGGCTCCACCGGCGACCTGCTCGATCATCTTGGCGGACAGGACGTCGTATCGTTCACCGGCTCTGCGCAGACGGCGGCGAAACTCAAAAGTCACCCAACGATCATACGCGAGTCCGTGCGCTTCGTCGCAGAACAGGACTCCCTGAATGCATCGATGCTCGGACCCGACGCCACCGAAGACTCCCCTGAGTTCGAACTCTTCGTCAAGGAAGTGGCAAACGAGATGACCGTGAAGGCGGGCCAGAAATGCACCGCCATTCGCCGCGCGCTGGTTCCGGCGGCCATGCTCGACGCCGCGCAGAAAGCGCTTTCCGCCCGGCTTGCAAAAACCACGGTCGGCGACCCTGCGCTTGACGATGTTCGCATGGGCGCGGTTGTTTCCCAGTCGCAACGTGCGGACGTGCGCGACAAGGTGGCGACGCTGTCGGCCGAGGCGAAAGTCGTCTTCGGCGATCCGGAAGCGGCGGAGATTCTTGGCGACAACGCCCAGGGCGGCGCCTTCCTGTCGCCGGTGCTCTTGCGCTGCGATGATCCGTGGTCGGCGAAAGCGGTGCATGAGGTGGAAGCCTTCGGGCCGGTGTCGACCCTTATGCCCTACAAGAATTTCGAAGACGCGATCGATCTCTGCAACCGCGGCGGCGGCTCGCTGGTCATGTCGCTGTTCACCCATGATCCGCAGATTGCGCGGGAGGTTGTGCGCAATACCGGCGCCTATCACGGGCGGATCGCCATCATCAATCGCGACAGCGCGAAGGAATCGACAGGGCACGGCAGCCCTCTTCCCGTTCTTGTTCATGGGGGACCGGGGCGCGCCGGCGGCGGCGAGGAGATGGGCGGCGTCAGGGGCGTCAAACATTACATGCAGCGCACCGCCGTGCAGGGCTCGCCGGAAATTCTCGCGGGCGTCACCGGCGTCTGGCAAAACGGCGCCCCGGTCGAGGCGGACGCGCCGCATCCATTCCGATACTCCTTCAACGAACTGGAAATCGGCAAAACCATCGAAACGGCGCCGCGGGAGATTTCGCTTCAGGACATTGAACATTTTGCGGAATTTACCGGCGACACGTTTTACGCCCATATGGATGAAGACGCGGCGGCGGCAAATCCGTTCTTCCCGGGCCGCGTCGCCCATGGCTATCTCATTCTGTCCTTCGCCGCCGGGCTGTTTGTCGATCCGGCGCCGGGGCCGGTCCTCGCCAATTACGGACTCGACGAATTGCGGTTCCTGAAACCTGTATCGCCGGGCGACTCAATTAAGGTGCGCCTGACGGCAAAGTCGAAAAAGAAACGCAACGACGAATATGGCGAGGTCAGATGGGACGTAAACGTCACCAATCAGGACGACGAAGTCGCCGCGACCTACGAATTGCTGACCATGAATGCAATCACCGGTTAGGTCACGAAAGAAGACTGGGAGCTTGTCATGGCGCGTACGCAGGCGGCTGACTATGACGCAAAGCGCGACGCCATTACCCATCACGCGGCGCGCCTTTTTGCGCGCAAGGGTTTCGCCGCCGCGTCCCTTTCAGATCTTGCCGAGCGCTGCAAGGTCTCCAAATCGCTGATCTATCACTACTACGCCTCGAAGGAGGTGATCCTTTTCGATGTGATGAACGAGCATATCGACGAGCTGCTTGAAGTCGTCGGATCCGTCGCGATCCACGAAACAAAGCCGGAGCAATCGTTTCATGAATTGACGAGGGATCTCTTGCAACACTATGTCGGCGCCGCCGACAAACAGAAGGTGCTGCTTTACGAGCTCGATTCCCTTCCGCGCGAAAGCAAGTCGGAGATCGTTTCCAAGCAACGCAGGATCATCCGCCGCGTTGAGGAAATCCTCACCGCGGCAAGACCGTCCTTCGGAAAAAACCGCGCAGCGCTGCGCGCCAAGACAATGCTCTATTTCGGCATGCTCAACTGGACGCACACCTGGTTCAATCCGAAAGGCGCCGTCACCCGCGACGGGCTCGCCAACATGGCCTCGGATCTGATCCTCGGAGCCCCTTAGGCGCCGTCTTGCCAACCGGAAACATCTCGCCTACCGCTCAAGGCGCGGCGCACCGCCGTCTTGTCATTGTTCGGCGCGCGCCGCGACGAACAACAACCGCATAAAGTTGATGATGGACCCGGAATTCCAACCCCTGTTGCGCCACGAGGAGAGCAAGGAGCGGAGTTTGGAATCGGTGTCCGCATGCGCCAATGCATCCGGCCCCGGCGTTTTCAGGCTCGCGTTTAAGGCGACGGGCGACATCACCGGCCTCGCGCTGCCGCCCCAGGGGCGGAGCGGCCGGGGCGATCAGCTTTGGCGACATACATGCTTTGAAATGTTCGTCCGGCGGCGCGGCAACGCAGCCTATACGGAGGTCAATATCTCCCCGTCCGCCGACTGGGCCGTCTACAGGCTGGACAACTATCGTGCGGGTCAGCGAAACGACGAGACGGCGTCCGTCACGCAAATCGAATCCGACCGGGATGATTCGGCCTATTCACTCGCGGCAAGTTTGAATATTCCCATGTTCGCCGGCATAGCCCTCGGAGAGCTGGAAGTCGGGTTTTCTGCTGTTATCGAGGACAGAACAGGCGCAAAGTCTTTCTGGGCGCTGGCGCACCCGCCCGGCGCGCCGGATTTTCATCACCGACGATGTTTCGCCGGAACGATTGCGGAGAATGCAACCCAATGAAGTTTGGCGTTGACCGATTGCTGGAAGACAAAGGTCTGCGGGCGCCGCTCGCAGGCAAACGCATTGCGTTGCTCGCGCATCCGGCCTCCGTAACGTCGTCTCTTGTTCATACGCTGGACGCCCTCGCCGACTGCGGGGACGTTACGCTTTCCTCCGCATTCGGCCCGCAGCACGGCCTGCGCGGCGACAAGCAGGACAACATGATTGAGTCGCCGGACTATAAGGATCCGGTTCACGGCGTTCCCGTATTCAGTCTGTATGGGGAGGTTCGCCGGCCCACAGACGAGATGATGGACAGCTTCGACGTCATGCTGATCGACATGCAGGATCTCGGCTGCCGGATCTATACGTTCATCACGACGCTTCTTTATGTTCTTGAGGCTGCGGCCAAACACAACAAAGCGGTTTGGGTGCTGGACCGCCCGAACCCCGCCGGGCGGCCCGTCGAAGGACTTACCCTGCAACCGGAATGGGAGAGTTTTGTCGGCGCCGGACCGATGCCCATGCGCCACGGACTGACGCTGGGCGAAATGGGCCTGTGGTTTGTCAGCCATTTCAACCTCGACGTCGATTATCGCGTCATAAAAATGGAAGGCTGGCGCCCTGACGACGCGCCGGGATTTGGCTGGCCGCTCCATGAACGCTCATGGGTGAACCCGAGCCCCAACGCGCCGACGCTTTCCATGGCGCGCGCCTATGCCGGAACGGTGATGCTGGAGGGCGCGACCCTTTCCGAAGGCCGCGGCGTCACCCGGCCGCTGGAACTGTTCGGCGCGCCTGACATCGACGCGCGCGCGGTTCTGAGCAGGATGCAGGCGCTGGCGCCGGAATGGCTGCAAGGGTGCCGCCTACGCGAATGCTGGTTCGAACCGACATTTCACAAACATGTGGGAACGCTGTGTCACGGCATTCAGATTCACACGGACGACCCGGCATATGATCACGACGCGTTCAAACCATGGCGTCTCGTCGCGCTGGCGTTCAAGGCTGTCCGACTGCTCTATCCCGATTATGAAATCTGGCGGGATTTTCCGTATGAATACGAATTCGGTAAACTGCCCATTGACGTAATCAACGGCGGCCCGTCATTGCGCGAATGGGTCGACGACGCAAACGCCCTGCCCGCCGACCTGGACAGACAGGCGTCAGCCGATGAGGAAAACTGGAACGACACGCGAAAGCAGCACCTGCTATACTAGCCGGCAAAGGTCCGGCCTCGCAGCTTTTGTAACTATGCGTTCTCGTGGAGCCACGCAGCGTGTCGCGGCGCGCGCTTTGTCCGCGACCACTCTTCAAGCATTGCCGGCGCGACATCATGCAGCTGTTTCATCTGTTCCGGCGTCGCCGTATTGGCGGCCAGTTCGAGCCGGTGCCCGTTCGGATCGAAGAAATAAATTGACTTGAAGATGCCGTGATCCGTCGGGCCGATAACGTCCAGGCCTTCCGCCTCGACCTTGCGCTTTGCCGCCATCAACGCGTCGAGGTCTTCCACCTCAAATGCGATATGCTGCACCCATTCCGGCGTGTTGCGGTCGCGATCCATGGGCTCCCTTGTGGGCAGTTCAAAAAACGCGAGAACATTGCCCATGCCCGCATCGAGAAAGACATGCATATACGGGTCGGGCTCCTTGGTAGACGGCACTTCGTCCTCGGCGATTGCCAGCACAAAGTCCATGTCGAGAACGCGGCGGTAGAACTCCACCGTTTCCTTTGCGTCTTTGCAGCGATAGGCCACGTGGTGAATACGTTTCAAATTGACGCCCATTTCCCGAACCTCCATCTGCTTCGCGCGTGTTTCGCACTCCGGCGCCAAAACAGTCGCAGCTCTTGAACTGCCGTCCGTTTCAGGCCATTTTGTTTGAAACACAACTAGTTGCAATCGCAACCATAAGGAATTGCGGCATGGATGTCAAACGGAGCGTGGAGCCGATAGAGCTGAACGCCTTTCTGCCCTACCAGTTCAGCCTGCTGGCGGATCGGATCTCGCGGCAGACCGCGGCGGTGGCGAAACAGCATAATGGCCTCAACCTCTCGCATTGGCGGGTGCTGGCGGCGATTGCAGAAGCGCCGGGACGAACCGCCAACGACGTTGTCGCCATAACGCCCATGGACAAGGGCATCGTCAGCCGGGCCGTGAAAAGCCTGATCGACATGAAGCTGATCGTACGCAAAGCTTCAAAGGACGACGGTCGCATCGGGCGTCTTTTTCTGACTGCAAAAGGAACGCGCGTATATCATTCGATGGCCAAAGGCGTCCGGGCCGTTGAAGGGGTGCTGAAAGCCGCGCTGTCGCGGAACGAACAGAAAGCGCTTTCAGCGCTGCTTTCAAAGCTGATGGAAGCGACGTGAGGGTTTCCGAAGCGGAGCATCTGCGGCAGTAATTACTGCAACGCATAAAGGTCTTTTGCGTTCTCGCTCAAAACCCGTTGCGCGGCGCCCCGGTCCATATGCGCGTCGATGATTTCCATCATGTCATTTGTCTGTTGCGGGTTTGAGACCGGCCAGTTCGACCCCCACAGCAATCTGTTGACGGAGAATGCTTCCATTATCCCATCGATGCATGAAGCAATTGCAGCTCTTGTTTCTTCCGAGCGTGTAGACGGAATGTGAACGCTGAAATTTGTCGTGATTTTACACCAAACATTGTCCGGCGGGGCACTGCGCAAGAGCGCCGTCTTCCAGCCCGGACCGCGCCGACCGTTGTCCATCATCGGATGACCGGCGTGAACCAGAACAAACCACACTTCAGGAACCCGGCGGGCCAGTTCGAAGAACTGCGGCAGGCGCTCATGGGATCCAACGCCCAGCTCCACAATCTTACCGTAGCGGGCGACCAGTTTGCAGATTGAAGCGACCTCATCGCTTGCGAGGTCATATCGGCCGATCGGCCGCAGCCTGATCCCTTTGAACTTGCGCTCCAGGCTGTATTTCGCGAGGCGCCGTTCAAACGAGGCGTCGCCCGGCGCCAGGTTCGCCACATATCCGGCGATTAAATCACTCCGCTGACTGATTTTCAGAAGGTAATCATCGTCGCATTCACGCCGGCTCGTTTCCACGGCAATCACGCCGGCGAGGTCCGGATTTGTCATTTCACGCGCGTATTCCTCAACGCGCTTGCGACCGTAAAACGGGGCGTCCTTATCCGGCCACACGACGCCTTCGGGGCGCGTCGGATCGACAAAATGCGCATGCGTATCGATGAGGGACGTTCGTTTTCCAGCCTTTGCCGCGTTCCCGCCGGGCATGCTGTCTTTATCCCTTTGCCGTCACGGCAATCATGGCGAGATACGCCGCAAAGAAAAGAAGAAACACGAAAGCAACCACAAGCACGATGATCGCACCGCCCTGGCCTTGACGCGTCAGTGCAAAGGGCGTCACGAGCGCCGCCGCCCCAAGCACAAAAAAGACGTTTGCCGTGTTCGACCCGATGATGTTGCCAAGGGCGAGCCCCCCTGCCCCGCCCAATGTGGCGCGTACGGCAACGACGAGTTCGGGCAGCGACGTTCCGAACGCGACGACGGTTAGTCCAACCACGGCCGGCGGAATGCTCAGGCGACAGGCAAAGCGTTCGGCGCCGTCGATCAGACAGTCGGCCGACACCATGAGCACCACAAGGCCGCCCAGTACGAGAAAGAAATACAGCAACATGGGTTTCCAAAAAAACGGCCGCCTGCAA
>JANQJK010000028.1 GCA_028281665.1 Hyphococcus sp. | reverse complement strand
AGGATCGTCGCCGAGATACGCGGCCAGGTCGGCGCCCTGCTGGCGGCGCGCCGGGCCCGCGAAGCCGCAGATGACGGCGCCAAGGATTTCGTCCGCCTTCTGATGAATGCGGGCATCGACGAAGGGGAGTCGCTCTCCGACAAGGAGATCGTCGACAATTTGATCACGTTTCTCGCCGCCGGCCATGAAACCACGGCGCGCACGCTCACCTGGACATTTTACCTGTTGGCGAAATCGCCGTCAGCGACGGCGCGGGCGCGTGAAGAACTCGAAAACGCTGATATCGACGCTATAGACCCGGCGGACTGGGGCGAGGCGCTGCCGTTTGTCGCCGCGGTGATCAAGGAAAGCATGCGGCTCTATCCGGCAGCCGCCATGCTGTCGCGACTAGCGCTCAATGATGACACGCTGGGCGGCGTTGCGGTCAAGGCGGGCACGGAAGTCGTCACCGCGCCATGGGTGCTGCACCGGCACAACAAGCTCTGGGAGCGGCCGAATGACTTCGATCCGGACCGGTTTCTCGGCGCCCGGGGCGAGGCGATCCCGCGTTACGCCTACATGCCGTTCGGCGCGGGGCCGCGCATCTGCATCGGCGCAAGTTTTTCCATGCAGGAAATGATCATCGCCGTTGCGGAAATCCTGCGCGCGGTCGATTTCGACCATGCGGGCGCCCGCGAACCGCAACCGATCATGCGCATCACCGTGCAGCCGTCCACCGATGTGCCCATGCGGATCGCGCGGCGTTAGCGGCGAAAGGGCTGGACCTTTCCGTAGGTCAATGACCGCCACAGCCATTCGAGCGGCCCGAACCGGAATAGGGCGAGCCACAGCGGCGACCAGATCAGCATGGCGAGCCACACCGCGCCGACGACCCCCATCAATTGCAGATTCGTCAGCGTGCCGAACAATGCGCCCCCATGGCCATAGGCAAGGGTGGCGCCGATGAGCGAGCAGGCGATGTAGTTGGTGAACGCCATGCGTCCGACGGCGGCGACGGGACGCAGCTTTGCGCCGGCGCAGACGATAAGGCCGACAAGGGCCGCATATCCGACGCCGCCTGCATAACCGTCAAGCTGATTCAATATCTGCCCGAAAGAGTACGCCTCAAACGTCCAGCCGGACGAGACGAGCAGGAACCATCTTGCGCTGTCGAGTATCACGGCGAGCCCGACGCCGATGAGCGCAACCTTCAGATAAACGCCGGCCCGCAGAGCGCCGGTGAGGAAACCAATACGATAGAGCCACATGCCGAACAGCATCACCGCGAAGGTTTCGAGGAAGTGTCCGCCGGCGGCGTAGTAGAGCAGCATGAATTCCTGAGCGCTGACGATGCGGGCGGCGATCTGGTCGCCTATGGGGCCGAGGGCGATGGCGGTTTGTTCTTCCAGATAAGCGGGGTCCGTCCCCCACAGGAAGGGCTCCACTTCCGCGCGCACTTCGGGAACAAAAACCGGACCGAGGCTGAAAAGCGTATTCCATGGGACCGCGATCAGCAGCGCGATCGTTGCGGCCCAAAACAAGACGCGCCTGCCGGCATTGCGAAACCAGACCGCCAGAAAGCCGGCGATGGCGTAAGCGGTGAGGATGTCGCCGCTCCAGATGAGGAGCAGGTGAATGAGTCCGAAGATCAGCAGGAAGAACAAGCGCCGCGAGAGCAGCCCCAGCGAACCGGCGCCGCGCGCCGTGGCGCGCTCGGCGATGAGCGCAAGGCCGGCGCCGAAAAGCGCCGTGAAGACGGTGCGCCATTTGTCTTCGACGAGAAACGCCTGAAACCCCGCGACCATGATGTCATAGTCGCCGGTCCAGAGCGTCGGGTTATTGTAATAGGGAAAGGACGCGAACATCGCGCGAATGTTCACGACGAAGATCGCCATGACGGCAAACCCGCGGAGGATGTCGAGAAAATCAAACCGGTCGCCTTCCCGGACCGGTGCATTCACTGAACTCATCTCGCCTCTCCCAATTGACGTGACGGACTGTTGATCGTGCTCGCTGTCGCGGCGCGTTGTATGTTATATTGAATTCATGAGCACAACAGCCCTCAATGCGTTGAACCCCTATCTCCATGGCCTTTACGCGCCCGTGCAAAAAGAACTCTCCGCCGATGCTCTTGAAGTGAGCGGCGAGATACCGCGCGACCTCCATGGCGGCTATTTCCGCAACGGGCCCAATCCCAAAACGCCGCCGGCGGGCATGCATCACTGGTTCGACGGCGACGGGATGATCCACGGGATCTGGTTCGAAAACGACAGGGCGCGCTACGCCAATCGCTATGTCCGCTCGCGGGATTTTTTAGAGAACGGCGCTTCGTCTTTGGGCGGCATCTTCGAGCCCTCTCAAGATGCGCCGGGCCGCAAGGTTCATTACCGCGACACCGCCAATACCGACCTCGTGTTTCACGGCGGCCGATTGCTGGCGCTCTGGTATATTTCCGGTCAGCCCGTCGCCGTTGATGCGTCAACCCTCGAAACCATTCGTGCAGAGACGTTTGGCGGGGGCCTGCCGAACAATGTCTCCGCCCATTCGAAAGTCGATCCCGAAACCGGCGAGCTGGTGTTTTTCGACTATGCGCTTTACGAGCCGAAAATGTGGACCGGAACCGTGTCGGCGACCGGCGAGCTGACGCAGTTTCAGGAAGTCGACCTGCCGGGACCGCGGCTCCCCCACGACATGGGCATGACGGAGAACTACGTCATCCTGCACGATCTGCCCGTGATCTTTTCCGAACAGGCGATCCGCAACCGCATGTGGCAGATTCACGTGGCCGATCAGCCGACGCGGTTCGGCGTTGTGCCGCGAAAGGGCGGGGAACCGAAGTGGTTCGAGTTCCCGACCTGCTACGTCTATCATGTCATCAATGCCTGGGAAGAGGGCGACGAAGTCGTCATGGCCGCCTGCAAGATGGTCCCCAACGGCCTGGAGCCCGATCCGAAATACGGGCCTTATGCGGCGATGGCCGATGTCCTCGCCCTGCGCGCGCAGCCGTATTTGTGGCGCATGAACATGAAGACCGGAGAGGGGCGCGAGGAACAGATTGACGATGCCCTGTCGGA
Source organism: Hyphococcus sp. (assembly GCA_028281665.1). Taxonomy (GTDB): domain Bacteria; phylum Pseudomonadota; class Alphaproteobacteria; order Caulobacterales; family Parvularculaceae; genus Hyphococcus. Next base: position 103,139 of record JANQJK010000028.1, on the reverse strand, counting down.
GTTCCCGGTGGTGAACAACGCCCTTGCCGGGCGAAAAACAAAATACTCCTATCACGTCATATTTGACGATTGCATCGAGCAGCGCTTTTCCGGCCTTGTAAAATACGACCTAGAGACTGGCGCTTCGGCGCGCCATGATTTCCCGGCGGGCGTTTACGGATCGGAACCGGCGTTTGCGCCGAAAGCCGATGCGCAAGGCGAAGATGACGGCTATCTGATTACGTTCACGACCGATCTTGGCGGCGCGTCGCAAGCGCATATTATCGACGCGCGGAACTTGACGGCGCCGCCGCTGGCGCGGATCAAGCTGCCCCAGCGCGTTCCCGCCGGCTTTCATGGCGTCTGGGCGCCGGGCGTTTAACCGAAGGTTTTAAAAACATGACCGATCAGCTTCCCGACCGTCTCAGCGTGAACCCGAAGAGTCCGTTTTACGATGAGGAGCTTCTCGAACGTGAAATCGGCGTGCGGTTTCGCGGCGAGGAAAAAACCAATGTCGAGGAGTACTGCGTGTCCGAGGGGTGGATCCGCGTTGCGGCGGGCAAGGCGGTGGATCGCAAGGGCGACCCGCTGACGATCCTCCTCAAAGGGCCGGTCGAGGTCTGGGTGAAGGACAGGGAAGGCGCGTAAACGCGCCGAAATTCGGTTGTAAGAGCGAATCTTTGCCCGTATAGCGGGAAAATCTGCATAAAACCCGCATTTGGTAGATACGTATCAACGTCTTTCGGTCCTCGCCTATAATGGCGGTGATGAACTTTTCTCGCCAATCCGACACCCAAGGACGGTGCATTTGCGCATGCCGACGCCTTGCGACGGCGGGCTGCGCTCCCGCAGGACAGCCGCGCCGTCATTCGTCGATCCCGCCCGCTAAGCCCATGTATTCAGTTGCGAAATACCCTATGACGCTGGCTTTCCAGCACGATGTTGTGTATTGTGCGGCGCAACATAAAATGACTGCTCCATGAAAAATCCTCACAGCGCTAAAACAACCGCCGGCGATCTGCGCGCGGCATTCCTCGACGCCGGCGCCGAAGCGTCCGCCGATCCGCTGGTCAATCCTGTGCGGTCCCTGGCCTCCCGATTGTTCCTCGCCCTTGAGGACGAAGGGGCGGATGTTTCCGCCTTCGCCGCGGCGGTCGATGAATTTGAGCGCGACAGCTTTGAGGCGCGTGCGGATGCATTCCACGCAAACCGTGTGGACGCGGCCGCTGACGACGCGGCTTTTGCGGTGCTTAGCGATCTCGACTTCGATGCGTTTCGCGCGCGCGTTGAGAAAACGCCGGTCGGCGTCGTTTTTACCGCCCATCCCACATTCGCGCTGACGCCTGAGCGCCGGGCGCTGATTGCGGAGTATCCGTCTACGGAGAAAAAGAGCTGGCGCGCCCGCGTTGCAGAAACCCAGCCCGGGGCGCCGGCGTCCATCTCTCTTGATGACGAACATGACGAAGTGTTGAAAGCAATCGCCTTCGCCCGGGAAGCGGCGGCGGACCTCAACCGGCGTATTCTGGAGCTTGCGAGGAAGCGCTTTCCCGACCGCTGGCGCGAGATTGCCCCGGCGCCCGTCAGCATCGCCAGCTGGGTCGGATACGATCTTGACGGCCGGACCGATATTCAGTGGGGAAAGACGGTCGCTATTCGTCTTGACGAAAAGGCCATACAGCTTGATCGATATGTCGAACTGATCGACGCCATTGGCGTTTCGAAGGATGGGCCCATCGCCGGCCTGCGCGGCCAGCTTGCCGGCGCCGCGGAGGCGACGCGCCGTCATGCGTCATTGTTTAAAGGCAACCTCGCCGATCCGGACGTGGTGGTCGCCGCGGCGAATGCGCTGACCGACGATCGCGAAGGGCGCCTCACCACCCTTGGCCCGGCTATCGAGACGATCAATGCGGCGATTGCCGCCGAGACCGACGACGAGACGGCGCTGCGATTGTCGCTGTTGCGCTCGGAAATGACGGCGTTCGGCCTGGGCGTCGCCCGCATTCATCTGCGCGTCAACGCCGCACAGGTCCGCTCGGCGCTCCGGTCCGATCTCGGCCTTGATCCGGACAAGGACTTTCAGGGCCGGTCGGCCCTCGATATCGCATCGACCAAGGCCCAGGCGACGGCGGCGCGGGCGGTGAACTTCGGGTCGGTGTTTCTCGAACAGATGACGGCGCGCCGGCAGTTCATGCTGTGCGCGCAAATTCTGAAACACATCGACTCAGATACGCCGCTGCGTTTTCTGATTGCAGAGTGCGAAGCGCCGGCGACCGTGATGGGCGCCATTTATCTCGCGCGGTTATACGGCGTTGAAGAAAAGCTCGACATCTCGCCATTGTTCGAAACGCCGCAGGCGCTGGAGCGTGGCGGCCGCTTCATCGAGCGCCTTCTCGCAGAGCCCGAATACCAGGCCTACGTCAAGAAACGCGGGCGCATGTCGATCCAGATCGGGTACTCCGATTCCGGACGGTTCATGGGCCAGGCGCCCGCTTCGCTGGGCGCCGAGCGGTTGCAGGTGCTTTTTGCCCGCGCGCTGGGCAAGGCGCGCCTGCCGGACGTTGAGGCGTTGATCTTTAACACCCACGGGGAATCCATGGGTCGGGGCGCCTTTCCGGGCGGATATCGAGAGCGCATGGCGCATCTGTCGACGCCCTGGGTGCGCAGTCGCTTTCGGCGCGAGGGGATCAACCTCGCCGCGGAGTTCAGTTTTCAGGGCGGCGAGGGCTACGTTCATTTTCAGACGCTTGATCTTGCCCGCGGCGCCGTGACGTCTCTCTGGTCGCTGGCGGTGGAGCCGCCGCCGCCCGATTTTTCGGACCGCTATTACGACGACATCAACTATTCGTGGGATGTCTACCGGGCGCTGAAGTCCTGGCAGGAAGCGCTTTATGGTCGCGACGACTATCGCGACGTCATTTTTTCCTTCGCGCAGAACCTCCTTTACAAAACCGGCTCGCGGGAAGTGAAGCGGGCGACCCGCGGCGCCGGGCCCCCGGAAATCCGTTCGATCCGCGCCATCCCCCACAATGCGATTTTACAGCAGCTTGCCCTGCCGGTGAATGTCGCCGGCGGCGTCGGCGCCGCGAGCGGCCGCGAACTCGATCGCTTTATTGAGCACGCCGCGGGCTCGCCGCGCATGCAAGGCATATTGAAGATGACCGGCCGGGCGCGAGACCTGACCAGCGTTTCGATCCTCCGGGCCTACGCCGGACTGTTCTCGCCCGCATACTGGTCGTCGCTCGCCGGCATGGCGCGCCGGTCCGAACGCGCGGAGCATTATGAATCCGTCTTGCAGGTTCTCCAGCAGGAGAACATCTCGCGCTCCCTGTCCGGCCTTGCGGATTTTCTTGCACGGGATCTGCGCGCCTATGACGCCGTGCGCGATGAAATGAAAGAGACGGATCGCGGCGTTAACGGCGCCGGGATCGACGCCGATCTCGGCGTCCTCCACGCCATGCGTCAGGCTTTGATCGCGCGGGCGGCGGCGCTGGCGGCGCGCGCGCCGGCGTTTTCGCGTCGCCATGACGTCAACCGAAACGATATTATCGAGCTGGCGCTGGAGGTCCGGCTGAAAGAGGCGGCCGCGATCATCGAAAAAATCTTTCCGAAAGACAGTCCCGCCGGGGCCGCGCTCGCCGGCCTCAAGGAAGATGTCGACAAGGGCGAGGCCCATGGCGGCGCCTATCCCGAGATTCACAAGGAGATCATAAAACCGCTGCTGGAGATCGATACGGTCCTGACCCGTATCGGCGCGGCGATTGCAAATCACTATCGCGCTTACGGATAAGTCAGCAAAAAGATTATTTCCTGAACTTCTCGTAAAAGTGCTTTCGGCAGAGCGCGATGTATCGTTCGTTGCCGCCGACTTCGATCTGATCGCCCTCCCTGATCGCGTTGCCGTCGCCGTCGATGCGCAGATTCATGGTTGCCTTGCGACCGCAATGGCAGATGGTTTTCAGCTCGCGAATGTCGTCCGCGATGGCGAGAAGCTGTGCGCTTCCCGGAAACAGCGCGCCGCGGAAGTCGGTGCGAAGACCGAAGCACATAACCGGCAGGTCAAGCTCGTCGACAACGCGCGCAAGACCTGCGACCTGCTCGACAGAAAGAAACTGCGCTTCATCGACCAGCACGCAATCGACATTCTGACGTTCCAGAATGTTTTTTATCGCAAGAAAGAGGTCAGTATCGTCTGCAAATATATGGGCGTCCGCCGTAAGGCCGATACGCGATGCGATGGCGCCTTTTGCGCGCCGCGTGTCGATGGCGGCGGTAAAGAGCGCCGTTTCCATGCCCCGTTCGCGATAGTTAAAGCTCGCCTGCAACAGCGTCGTCGACTTGCCGGCGTTCATGGCCGCATATTGGAAGTAGAGTTTCGCCATCGATCAGAAGTCGTCCGGCAGAACGCCTTCGCCGTCAAACCCGACCGGCCCCGTCATGATGATGCGATTGTCGTCGCGCCATTCAACCGCGAGATCGCCGCCATCGAGCGTGACGGTTGCCTTGCGGTCGGTGAGGCGGCGTCGATGCGCGCATACGAGCGCCGCGCAGGCGGCGGTGCCGCAGGCCTGCGTGATGCCGACGCCGCGCTCCCAAACACGGAGCCGGATGGCGTGGCGACTTTTGACTTCCGCGACCGATACATTTGCTCTCTCGGGAAACAAGGGGTGGTTTTCGACAAGCGGGCCGAAGCGCTCAATCGCCTGCGCTTCCGCGTCCGGCACGAAGAAGACGCAATGAGGATTGCCGACATTCACGGCGGACGGCCCCCACAGTACGGGATTGTCGATCGGACCCAGCTTGACGTCGATATACCGCGTATCGTCCATTTGCTCCGCAAGGGGAATATCGCGCCAGTGAAACTTAGGCTCGCCCATGTCTACCGCAACGCGCGCATCGCCGACGCGCCACGCCTTCAGGGCCTCGGAGGCGGTCGAGAACTCGATATCGTCGCGATCCAGTTCGTCCATCAACAGCCGGGCGACGCAGCGCGCCGCATTGCCGCAAGCCTCGACTTCGCCGCCATCGGCGTTCCAGACGCCCATGAAGAGACCGTCTCGCTCCTCGATGGTAATCACCTGGTCGCAGCCCGGGCCCGTCGACGGATCGGCCACGCGCGCGGCATCGGCTTCGCTGAGCCGCGCCGGCGATCCGCGAAGATCGAAGATAACGAAATTGTTGCCGAGCCCGTTCATCAGGCGATAGGGCCGGCCGGCTAATGTACTCATCGGGCAGACGTTCCAACCAAAGCGCTACCGGGCATACAAGATGCCCGCCGCCGGATGCAACATTATTGCGCCGGCGCGCTCGTTGCCCGTGGCAAACGCCGCCGCGCCGCCATCGCGCTGATCATGTGGTCGGTCTTCTCCCAGTAATAAGGACGGAAGACGATCTGCCAGAGCGCTTTATATGCGGCGATGGAGGTCAGCAGCCAGTATGCCGGCGCCGTCAGGCCAAACAGACAAAGATGGCGCCAGCCGCGCTTCAGCGGCGCGATGACGGCGCACAGGATGAAACAGACATTGCCGGCGATCAGCGCTGTCAGGGTCAACTGGTGCAGCATTTTCGGCATCGCTGTTTCAAGCGTCGAAAGGCCGAGAGTGTTCAGGTAGAAAAATGCGCCCCAAAGGACAGGATTCAGCAACGCGCCGGCGACGTTTCCGGCGAGGAAAAACTGTATCGAAAAGAGTCCATGCCAGCCATTCATATCAACGAATGCGCCCGGTTGGCGCATATGCACCAGCCAGGTTTGCAGATGTCCCTTTATCCAGCGCGAACGTTGCCGGATCCAGTTTCCCAGCCTGCAATTCGCCTCTTCGAACGTTGTCGAGTTCAACATCTCCACCCGATATCCGAGCCTTGCAAGGCGCAGTCCGAGATCCGCGTCTTCGGTGACGTTAAACGGGTCCCATCCGCCGACGGCGCGCAAGATGTCCGTTTTGAAGAAGTTCGATGTGCCGCCAAGCGGGATTGGCGCTTTCAGTTTTTGCAGCGCGGGCAACAGCCAGTCAAACCAAAGGGTGTATTCAAGGGTGAACAGGCGCGTCAGCCAGTTCTCGTCGGCGTTATAGTAGTTGAGGCGCGCCTGCATGCAGGCAAGCTTTGCGTCGCCTGTTGCAAACGCCCCCGCGGCTTTGACCAGTTGATCCGTTTCCGGTTGATCTTCCGCGTCGTAGATGACGATCAGCTCGCCCCGCGCCCGCAACAGTCCGAAATTGCACGCCTTCGGTTTCGTCCGCGGGCCAGTGTCGGGTACGACAATGACGTCATAGTGATCATACAGGTTAAGCCGGCGCGCTTCGGCGATGGTGGCGTCGTCGTCCTCTTCCAGGAGAAGCTTCACGTCCTTCTTTTCAGGGGGGTAGTCGAGAGCATCGATCGCATGCGCCAGCCCGGAAAGAGCCTCCGCGTCGCGATAAAGCGGCGCCAGTATCGTAATCGTCGGCAGTGCGTCGGCATTGCCCTGCTTTTGAAAGGATCGTTCCGTGATTTTCGCTCCTCGACCCAATATCATCAGGAACACGCGGTAAATGACGGCGACGATAAAGTAGGTCGCAAAAAAAGCGTTCAAGGCAATGAACGTTGTTATGGGCGCCATAAAAACTGCGGCGGCAATGCATGTGGCGCCGACAATGAGGATGATGCGTTGGGGCGCCGACAACACGCCGGCGGCGGAGTGTTCCGGGGTCTGGCGCTTTAGATGGTTGGCAGCGTGATCGCACTCTGCATCGGTAAATCCATGAAGCGCGCCGCCGTCGTCCCGTGGTCTCGGCAAGGCGTCGAACATCTAGAAGCGCGACCTCAGGCCGACAAAGTAAGTCGTGCCAAGAGCGAGGTTGCGGCCTGCAATTTCTTCAGAAAGGCCGACCTGAAAGGAGAAACGGCGGGTAGCGCGCCAGACGACAGAGGGCTGGATTTTGATAACATCAAAGTCCGCGCCGCCGGTTCCCTCATTTCGCAAGGATTTCACGGAATATGTATCGAAGAGCAGGTCCCACCGATCGTTCGGCGCCAGGCCGATTGTGGTGAGAAATCGCATCCGGTCGGCGGATTCTCCGAACCGTTTGCGAAACCCGACCTCGGCCGCGGCGAATGTTTTTACGGGTTCGAATGTCAGGCTTCGGCCATAAAGCAGGGAGAATTCAAGATCGGCGCCTTCGCTTTCCAGCCCGGCGCGCGCGCCGGACTCAAATCCCGATGGGGCGCCGGCCGCTACCTTAACGGCGCCGGCGTGGCGTTCATTGCGAAATACCTGCTGCTGCACAAAGGCTTCGAATTCGGTAAAGCCGCTCGCCGTTTCAACGTTCGAGCCGCGGGTCAGCCAGCTTGTTCCGTAGAAAACTTTTCCGCCGACAGTCAGCCCACTCGTAACGCCGTACTCGAAGTAATTGTTCGATTCGATGCGCTCGAATTTACTCTCTACTTCCGTTCCGCCGACGCTGACATTCATCAGGTCGGATTTGAAGTAGTCCGCGCGGCTGATGATCATAAGCTCGCCATCGTCGCGCGACCATGCCGACGCATAAGCCTGTTGGCTGAAAGTTGAAGCCGCCATGGCGGCGGCGAGCAGTGCAAATGGTCCGCGTGTCCGCGCAAATACTCGTCCGCCCGCGACCACCGCGCCATTGCTCCCCCCAACAATCATGGGAAGAAGCTTAGCGATGAATGTTAGACTGTGCTACGCCACTAAGATTGCAATACTTGAGTATTGCAATCTTAGATTGTTAAACACTTTGTCGTCGGCAATCAGGCGGCGAGTTTGCGGATTACGTAGTGCAGGATACCGCCGTGCCGGACATATTCCAGTTCGTCCGCCGTATCGATCCTGACAAGCGCTTCGAAATCCTTTGTGTCGCCATTGGCGAAAGCGACTGTCACTTTCGCCATGTCGCGCGGCCCAAGCTGATCGATATTGTGGATCGTGATGGATTCATCGCCCGTCAGTCCAAGCGTGTCCCAACCCTCGCCATCCTTGAACTGCAACGGGAAGACGCCCATGCCGATCAGGTTCGAGCGGTGAATGCGCTCGTAGCTTTTCGCAATGACGGCGCGGACGCCGAGAAGAATGGTGCCTTTCGCCGCCCAGTCGCGGGACGAGCCCGTTCCATATTGCTCGCCGGCAAGGACGACGAGCGGCGTGCCTTCGGACTTGTATTTCATGGCAGCGTCGTAGATCGGAATAACGTCGCTGCTCCCGGCATATTTGGTGACGCCGCCTTCGGCGCCTGGAACCATCTGGTTCTTGATGCGGATGTTCGCGAATGTGCCGCGCATCATGATTTCATGATTGCCGCGACGCGATCCAAAGGAATTGAATTCCTCAACCGGCACCTGATGCGATTTCAGGTACTCGCCTGCCGGCCCGTCTTCCTTGATCGATCCCGCCGGTGAAATGTGGTCCGTCGTAATCGAGTCTCCGAACAGCGCCAGCACGCGGGCGCCGTCGATCGGCGCAACGGGCGCCGGCTCTTTCGTCATCCCTTCGAAATAGGGCGGGTTGGCGACATAAGTTGACGGCGGCCACTGATAGGTCTGCCCGTCGCCGGCGTCGATGGCGCGCCATTTGTCGTCGCCCTTGAAGACGTCGGCGTAGCGCGAGGCGAACATTTGCGTCGTAACGTGTTCGCGAACGACTTCGGCGATCTCTTGGTTCGAGGGCCAGATATCTTTCAGGAAGACGTCTTTTCCGTCTTTGTCCTTGCCGACGGGGTCCGAGGTCAGGTTGATGTTCATGGAACCCGCGAGCGCATAAGCGACGACCAGCGGCGGAGAGGCCAGGAAGTTCGCGCGCACGTCCGGCGAGATACGTCCCTCAAAATTCCGGTTTCCGGACAGGACCGACGCCACGGCAAGGTCGCCCGCATGCACCGCATTTGAAATCGGCTCCGGCAGCGGGCCGGAATTGCCGATACAGGTCGTGCAGCCATAGCCGACGAGATTGAAGCCGAGCGCGTCGAGATCATCGCTAAGGCCCGCAGCGTCCAGATAATCCGTGACGACCTGACTGCCCGGCGCGAGAGACGTCTTAACCCACGGTTTGACCGTCAGCCCGCGCGCACGGGCGTTGCGCGCCACAAGACCCGCCGCGATCAGGATTGCCGGATTCGATGTGTTTGTGCACGACGTAATCGCGGCGATGGTGACGTCGCCATGGCCGAGATCGAAGTCTTCGCCTTCGACCTTAACGCGCTTATCCGCTTCGTCGGCCTTTCCGTATTCCTTGTCGAGAGCATTGGCGAAACCTTGCGGCGCGTTCTTCAGTTCGATCCGGTCCTGGGGCCGTTTCGGTCCGGCGAGCGATGCCGTGACGGTCGAAAGGTCGAGTTCGAGCGTATCGGTAAAGACCGGATCCGGCGTGTCCTTGTCCCGCCACATTCCTTGCGCCTTTGCGTAAGCTTCGACGAGCGCGATGCGGTCGTCCTCGCGGCCCGTCGCTTTCAGATAGCGCAGGGTTTCGCCGTCTATGGGGAAGAAACCGCAGGTCGCCCCATATTCCGGCGCCATGTTGGCGATCGTCGCCTGGTCTTCGAGCGCCAGATGATCGAGGCCGGAGCCAAAGAACTCCACGAACTTGCCGACAACGCCTTTCTGCCGAAGCATCTGAGTCACCGTCAGCACAAGGTCGGTTGCTGTTGCCCCTTCCGGCAACTTCCCGGTCATTTTAAAGCCGACCACTTCCGGGATCAGCATCGAGATCGGCTGGCCAAGCATCGCCGCTTCCGCCTCGATGCCACCGACGCCCCAGCCGAGAACGGACAAACCGTTGACCATGGTCGTGTGACTGTCGGTCCCGACCAGCGTATCGGGGTACGCGAAGGTCTCGCCTTGATGGTCGGCGGTCCAGACCGTCTGGGCGAGATATTCGAGATTGACCTGGTGACAGATGCCCGTGCCCGGTGGCACAACGCGGAAATTATCGAATGCGCCCTGACCCCATTTCAGGAATTTGTAGCGCTCGCCGTTGCGCTCATATTCGCGCGCGACGTTTTTCTCGAACGCGTCCGGACCGCCGAAATAATCGACCATGACCGAGTGGTCGATCACCAGATCGACCGGCGCCAGCGGATTGATCTTTTCCGGATCCTCGCCGAGGGCGCGCATGGCGTCGCGCATCGCCGCGAGGTCGACGACCGCCGGCACGCCGGTGAAGTCCTGCATCAGCACCCGGGCGGGACGGTAGGCGATCTCCCGCGTTGACTTCCCGGCTTCGAGCCAGGCCGAGAAAGCCCGGATATCGTCTACCGTGACTGAACGGCCGTCTTCAAACCGCAGGAGGTTCTCCAGCAGGACTTTCAGGGAAAACGGCAGGCGAGAGACGTCGCCGATCGCGGCACTCGCCGCCTCCAGGCTGTAATAATGATAGGTGCGGCCGCCCGCGGAAATCGACTTTTTCGTGTTCAGCGAATCATGGCCCGGGATCATTCGGCGTCTCCATTCAGGTAGGTAACTATCGGATTTTCGGGGCCCTTATGGCGCAAGGTTGGGCGTGGCGCAATTCTTCGCTCAGTCATGCTCGCGACATAATTCGAATTATGATATGGGGCCGTTTTTCAGTGTGATGGCGTGTCATAGGAGAATGCGACCGATGTTCCGGAATTTAACGCTTGCGGCCGTAATATCTGCCGTGTTGTCGACGGGCGCCGGTTTCGCGCAGGAGCCGCGGGCGGTCGCGACCTACAAAGACTGGAGCGTGTTCGTCAGGGATATCGACGGTGAAAAGATCTGCTTCGCCGCCGCTGAGGCCTCCGACAAATCGCCGAAATCCGTCAACCATGGCGATGTTTTCTTTCTTGTCGCGACATGGAAATCCGGCGCCGCCAGCGAACAGCCGAGCCTGATGACGGGATACGCCATTGACGAGAAACCGGAGCCCAATATCCGAATTGGATCGGACAAGTGGGACATGTATTCGTCGGAGAACGAAGCGTTCATCGAATCAAGCGACGAAGAACAGCGCCTCCTGCGGGCGATGCGTCGCGGCGCCGATATGCGGGTCAGCGCCGTATCGAAGCGCGGCACGGCGACGAGTTACATCGTGTCCCTGCGCGGCGTGACGGCGGCGCTCGATCGCGTAAAGCGTGAGTGCAACTAGGGCCTGCCGATTAAATCGGCGCCTTGTACTTCTCCCGCATGGTGACGAGTTCCTCGGCCGCGGTTGGGTGCAGCGCCACGGTCTGATCGAAGTCGGCTTTATTGACGCCTGCTTTCACCGCGATTGCAATGCATTGAATCATCTCCGGCGCATCCGGGCCGACAATGTGGCAGCCAAGGACGCGGTCGGTCTGCGCGTCTACGACAAGTTTCATCAACACGCGCTCTTCTGACCCGGTCAGCATGTTCTTCATTGGGCGGAAGTTTGTTTTGTAGATATCGACGTTCTTGTATTCGTTTCGCGCTTCGTGCTCCGCATACCCGACCGTGCCGACAGGCGGCTGCGAAAAGACGGCCTTCGGTATGAAGCGGTAATCCACTTTCGAAGGGTTGTTATTGAACTCTGATTCCGCAAACGCCGCGCCCTCGCGAATTGCGACCGGCGTCAGGTTTACGCGGTCCGTCACATCGCCGACCGCAAATATACTGTCGACGGACGATCGCGAGTATTCATCGACGACGACAGCGCCATTTTTGTTGAGTTCGACGCCGGATTCTTCAAGCCCAAGCCCGGCGGTCGCCGGCTTCCGTCCGACGGCCCAGAAGACCAGATCCGCATCCACCTCGGCGCCGTTTGAAAGGTAGATCCGCTTCTGGTCGCCTTCGCATTGTTCGATCTTTTCAAAAACGGACTGGGTAATAACGCGTATGCCCCGGCGTTTCAGCTCCGAATGCACCTGAACGGAGATATCCCGGTCAAAGTAGCGGAGTATGTCTTCGCCGCGATAAACCAGGCAGACATCGCACCCGAGGCCTTTGAAGATACAGGCAAATTCAATTGCAATGTAACCGCCGCCGGCGACGACGACATGTTTCGGCAATTTTTTGAGGTGAAAGGCCTCGTTTGAAGAAACGCCAAGTTCGTGACCGGGAACGGATTCGTCTATCCACGGCGCGCCGCCGGTGGCGATCAGAATTGTCTTCGCTGTGACGTCCCGGTTCTCGGCGTGAAGGTGAACCGTGTGCTTGTCTTTCAAGGTGGCGCGGCTTTGGAAGATATCGGCGCCGGCGTTTTTCAGATTGCGGATATAGATGCCATTCAGCCGATCGATTTCATCGTCTTTGTTCTCGATCAGTTTCATCCAGTCGAATGAGATGTTCTCTGCAGACCAGCCATATCCTTTGGCGTCGTCAAACGCGTGCCCGAACTCGCTGGCGTAGACGAGAAACTTTTTGGGGACGCAGCCGCGGATAACGCAGGTGCCGCCGACGCGATATTCCTCGGCAACGCCAACCTTGGCGCCGTACTGCGCGGCCAGCCGCGACGCCCTGACGCCGCCTGAGCCTGCGCCAATGGTAAAAAGATCATAATCAAAGTCGGACACTATTTTGACCTCATTACGGGATAAACCCTATTCCAGTTTCGAACCGCTTGTCGTTGAAAGCCATGACCTGAACGCGAAATGTCTGGAGGAATTCCTGATAAATCGCCTCAAGTGTCGGTTGTAGCCTGTCGTCATAGTCAAACGGAACATGGATGACCGGTTGCTGGGCGACAAACACGTCGAACGTGTCGCCGGTAATCTCGATGGCGATAGCGGTTCGAAGCCAAAGCGAGCCGGAATCCTCGAAATTTTTTACAGTCAATGCGATGCCGAACTGAATCGGTTCAAGCGCGATGACCTGGCGATGCGCGTATGAGAAGGCCTGATCGCCATAGTTCTGCCGTGGGTCAAAAGGTCCCGTGGGCGGTACAGCCTTCACGCAGTCCGCGTCGCAACCGATATATTCCGGAAAGGTTTGTACGACGGTATCCGCAAAGCCCTTACAACGAATAAGATTCTCGAAGGCCGCGGCGCCGTATTTTTTTATGGCCGCCTGGAGTTCTTCAAACCGGCTGCGGCCGCCGTCGTCTGCCATGTTTGCTGATCCTGATTTATCGGAGAATGAAGGTACCGTGACGGCGGGCCCGTTGCAAAGCGGGCGTGCGCGCATTGTATCAACTTTCCGACATCACGCGGTCTGGATTGATGTTTCCTCGCCGTCGCCAAATATGACTATGTCGGTCATGCCGCAAAACAGGCCGCATTCAATAACGCCGGGGATCTCCCGAAGTCGGGCTTCCAGCGGGGCTGGGTCCGCAATTGCGCCCATGGCGTAATCGACAATCAGATTACCGCCGTCGGACTTGAACAATTCCCCATTACGCTCGCGCAACGCAGATCGATGAGGTCGAAACCCCAGCGAGTCGATTGTTTCCCGAATGTCACGCAGCGTCAGCGCCCGGGCAAAGGCCTCAATCTCGATCGGGAGAGGAAACGCGCCGAGCGATGCGACACGCTTTGAGGCATCGGCGATCACGACAAATTTTTTGGCGGCGTTGGCGACAATTTTTTCGCGGAGCAGGGCGCCGCCGCCGCCTTTGATAAGGTTCAATCGCGGATCGACCTCGTCGGCGCCATCGACGGCGAGATCAATAATCGTATCGTCATCGGGAACGATGATTTCGACGCCGGCGGCATTTGCAAGTGCTTCTGTCTCGTCGGAAGTCGGAACGCCATAAAGCGAGAAGCCGGCGGCAATTTTTTTTGTGAGCTCGTCTATGAAGTGCCGCGCAGTCGATCCGGTGCCGATGCCGAGAGTCATCCCGTCTTCAACAAGTCTCGCCGCCTCTTGTGCGGCGCTTTTTTTGCCGGCGTCTGGTAAGTTGTTCATTCTGTTCTCTTTGCGGCGTGTGCGGCGCGAAACCTGGACGCCCACCCCTTTATGGCCGCTTGCCGGCCTCGGGCGACGGCGAGGTCGCCGGGTTGAACGTCCTTCGTGATGACCGATCCGGAGCCGACATATGCTTCGTCGCCGATACTGACCGGCGCCACCAGCGCTGAATTCGACCCGATAAACGCCCGTTCCCCGATGATAGTTTTGTGTTTGCTGTAGCCATCGTAGTTGCACGTAATTGTGCCGGCGCCGATATTGGCGGCGGCGCCAATTTCCGCATCGCCGATATAGGAAAGATGGCTGACTTTAGCGTTCTCGCCGATTTGCGCTTTCTTGACTTCGACGAAGTTGCCGACGTGCGCGCCTGCGCGAATATCGGCGCCGGGCCTTAGTCTCGCAAAGGGGCCGACCGATGCGTGTGACGATATCGTTGCGCCTTCCAAGTGGGTGTATGGCTTGATAGTGACGTTGTCGGCGATTTCGACGCCAACGCCAAAGACGACATGCTGGCCGACCGTGACGTCTTGTCCGAGTTTTGTGTCGTAGGAGAAGTAGACCGTATCGGGGTCCAGTAGCGTGGCGCCATTGACCATCGCCTCGCTGCGCATCCGCTGCTGAAACAGTCTTTCCGCGGCCGCAAGCTCGCCTCTTGAATTTACGCCCATCACTTCGTCGGCGTCGGCAGCCGAGATCGCGCAGCGCTGACCGGCGCGGCGAGCAATCGCGACCAGATCGGTCAGGTAGTACTCGCCTTTCGCATTCTCATTTCCAACATCGCCGATTCTTTCTTTCAGAAATGTGGCGTTGAGCGCCATGACACCGGAATTGCACAAAGAGATTTCGCGTTCTTCATCCGTTGCGTCCGCCGCTTCCACGATTGCTTCCAGATTGCCGGTGGCGTCGGTCTTAAGTCTGCCATACTGCCCGGCGCCGAGCGGTTCAAAACCAAGGACCGCAACGGTTGCGCCCTGTTCGATTTTCGCGACAAGAGCCTTCAGCGTATCTGGCGTGATGAGCGGCGTATCCGCGAACAGAACCAATACTGCGCCCTCGAAACCGTCAATAGCCGGGAGCGCCTGTTTGACGGCGTCGCCCGTCCCGCGTGGCGGCGCCTGCACGAATATGTTTATCCCGTGGGTGATTGACGCAGCATAGTCGCCGGTTTCCGGCGCGTGGTCGCCTATTACGATCGATGTTGAATGGGGGGTGAGGGCGGCGGCTGCGTCCAGGACGTGACCGAGCATTGCGCGACCGCCGATTTCATGCAGAACCTTTGCGCGCGACGATTTCATGCGTGTGCCGAAACCTGCCGCCAGGATTATCGTTGAAACCGCAATTCCGCTCATGCGGTTACCCCTCAATTCTCAAATACCGTCGCCCGACCAAAACGCGCTGATGTCTATGCCTACGTGATGCGGCGATTCGATGAAACCGAATCAAGATCTCATCATAATGTCAGATTATTGGGGGTGATGTGCGCACCAACGATCATATGGCCAGCGCGACACGGGCCCGCAAAAATACCTTGGGGTAATCCCACCAAAAAAACCGCGCGCTGGTCCGTGTTGACCTCTGCGCTCTGCAGCGCTTTGAGCGCTGCCGGGCTTATCCCGCCTCGGCGACCAGCTGCCGGGTGGGCATGCCATTTATCATGTCTGAGCGAACATCGGTTCGCGATGAGCGCATCGTTGAAACAAATCCTTCGTCGCGCATTTCGACAACGACGTCGAATCCTCGTTTTCGCCAGAATTCCTGGATTTTCGCCGCCAGCCGGTCTGCGCCGTCGCGGTTGCAAAGATCAGCCATACAAACTCCATCTCACAGACTTTGTCGGGTTCTGGTCGCAGAATATAAGAAAATCTGATTTAATCAACCGGGTCACGTAAACAAATGCACGCTGTAGTTTACCAAATCGACAAAAAAATACAGGAAAACGGTGGGGCTGCGCCTTGTGCCAGCCGGCCCAGTGTTGCTTTTATCAGAATAACTAATATTCTGGTCCATGATGAATAGGCGGTCGGAAATTGAGAATACGGGCTCGATTGGCGAGCGCGTGCGTCAGGCGCGAAAGGCCGCGGGCCTCAGCCAGGCAGATCTGGCCGAGCGTATCGGCGTGAGCCAACCCGCTATTGCAACCTGGGAAAGTGGTGTTCACGATCCGAGGCGCGTCGTGATGGCCAAACTTGCCGACGCCCTGTCGATTTCTCACGAGTGGCTTACAGCGGGCGCCCGATCCCGTTCCGAGGTCGATTCGCAAGCGGCTGCGGCGTATCTGCGGCGGCCCCTTCGCCATGTGCCGGTCATCAGCTTTGATTCCGCGGCGATGTTCGCGGCCGATCCGAATGCGGACCCCCATCAAATGGCGGAAGACTACATCTCCGTCTCGGCGAGCGCGTCACTCTTGTTTGCGCTCTTTCTGGATGATGCGGCAGTAGATCTGGCCTTTCCCAAGGGCTCCCTCGTCGTTATCGATTATGGCGACAAGTGGCCGGCGGACGGGAACTACTGCCTCTCAGCGGTTGGCGGAAAACCAATCGTGCGCCGCATTCGGCGAAACCCGTCGCGTCTTGAGGCTTCGCCATCGCGCGCGACGTTTGATACGATTGATATAGACAACGACGTTGAAATTATTGGGTGCGTGCGCGTGTCTATTCAGTTTCACTAATATCGGGCCCGCTTGCGGTTATGCTGCGCTCTGTTGGAAATGAGCGATCAGGCCGGGCAGCGCTTTTTCAGTCTCCTCAAACGCCAGGACGGCTCTGTCAATGAGATGAGTTAAGTCGCTTACGGACGTACCGGCTTTCGCCCGCGTTTCGATTTCCGTACAGATCGCCCCGAGCTGAACGGCGCCGACATTCACGCTTGTCGACTTCAACGCGTGGGCTGCTTTGGCCAAGTCTTCGGGACGATGTCCCTTCGAGCATTCAAGAAGGCGCGCCATTGTCGTCTTTGAGTGTTCCTGAAATAAATTCAGCGCCTTCACAGGCAGATTGGAGGAGCCGGTTTGCATTTTTGCAAGTTGCGCCAGCACGTTGACGTCGATTACGTCCGCCTTATCGGAGTCGAGGCTTAAATCTTGCGTTGCGGGCGCGTCGGGGCTCTTGGTTCTCCGGACGACCTCATTTCGCGGTTTTGTGTCGCCGGACAGATCGTCAGTCAGCTTCGATGGGGTCGCAAACTCGAGGTGTTGGCTCAGCACGCGCACGAGTGAATCTATAGTGAATGGCTTCGTGAGATAATCGGTCATTCCCGCTTTGCGCCAAGAGTCATCATCACCGGCGACATGCGCTGTGAGGGCGACGACCGGCGTCTCGTTCTGCCCGAGCTTCCTTTCTATATGCCGGATCGCGCGCGTAGCCTCGAAACCGTCCATTTCCGGCATCGAACAATCCATCAAGATCAGATCGTATTTGTCATTATACGCAGCTTTAACAGCCTCTTTCCCGTTCGCAACAAGCGTTGGCGCCAGGTTAAGCCGCTCAAGGGCCTCTCGAACGACCTCTCGATTCACGACGCTGTCGTCCGCCGCCAGAATGCGCTGCCCGTCAAAACTTACGCTATCGTCGGTCGGCTTGCCGACATACGCCAACGCCGCTTTGCCGCGAAGTTTTCCGTCCAGGATGCGGCCAATCTGTTCCATTACGTCGCGGCGCGAAAGCGGTGCAATCAATAAGTCTTCCGCAACGCCGGTTTCCAGGAGGCGGTCGGGCGCTGCGTCGCCAAGTTCACTTATGCATATTCGCGCCGGCACCCATTGATTTGGATCGCCCTTCACGGCGCTTCGCATCGAATCAAGAAACTCCGGCGTCGCAAAGATAACGTCCGCATAGACAATTTGCGGCCCGATTTCGCTTTGTTTGTTTACAATCAGCGGTGATATTCCTGTTTCGGACAGGTACTTCGCCAACATTCGCGGCGTTGCGGTGCCCTCGATTGCGATAATCGCCTTTTTCTCGTGTTGAGTCTCTCTTGGTTTGAACGCCGGTTTCAGGACTCGCGTCGGAAATGAAAACTTAAACCGGGAGCCTTTGGACTCACGACTTGAAACGCTGATTTCGCCCTTCATCGCTTCGACAAGGCGTCGGCTGATTGCCAGCCCGAGACCGGTCCCGCCAAACCGTCGGGTCGTCGTTTGGTCGGCCTGGGAGAACGCCTCGAAGATTGTCGCCTGCTTTTCATTCGATATGCCCACGCCGGTATCGGCGACGCTAAACTCGATGATGCACCCGCCATCTCGCGTTGCCTTTTGGGCGACGCTGACAATGACGTGCCCGTGTTCAGTGAATTTCAGAGCGTTATTGACGAGGTTCGATATGACCTGACTTATCCGCACGGGATCGCCTTCGATCTCATCAGGCACATCGGGAGCTACGTAAGCTGCGAGATCAAGGCCCCGCGATGCAGCGCGCTCCCAGAACAAGCTCACAATGTCATCAATGATCTCCGCCGGGCGAACGGGAATCTCTTCGAGATCCAGCCGTCCTGCCTCGATTTTCGAGAAGTCCAGTATGTCATTAATGATGGCGAGAAGGCTTCTGCCGGACTTAGCGATAACGTCTGCATATCGTTTTTGGCGTGGTGGCAGATGGGTTTTGCTGAGAAGCTCCGCCATCACCATCATCCCGTTCATTGGCGTGCGAATCTCATGGCTCATAGTCGCGAGGAATTCTGACTTCGCAATGTTGGCCGCCTCGGCAGTTTCCTTTGCCCCCTGCAGCTCTCTTGTTCGTCGGTGAACAATCTTTTTCAGGTCGCGTTGATGCGCCTGCAGCCGGTCGTCTCGCTCCTGCAGTTGGTCGAGCATATCATTGAAGGCCAGGACGAGTTGACCGGTTTCGTCGTTGGTATCCGGGGCGCGGGCTCGCATGGAGAAGTTGCCGGTTTCGCGCACGCGCCCCATGACGCCAGACAGGTTCAAAATGGGGTCAGTGATTGAGCGCTGCATCTTCAATGCAATCAGCAATCCGATGCCTGCGGCAAATATGGCTGCTACGAGAGCGTCATAAATCATCGTGCCGATACGATGATAAAGAGTTCCGGTATCCGCGTGAATTGTGAGCATTCCAACTTGCTCGCCGCCGTCCAGGATAGGCGCCTGAACAATTTCATATCTGTCGCCGAATGCGGCGGTTATTGCGCCCAGCGCCCTCTGCTGGTCTGGGTCGTCGCTGACAATTACGGCGCCGCCGAGTTCTGCGAACAGGGCGCCGGTAGAATCCTCGACTTTTATGTGCTCCGTAGAGGGAATTCGGGCGATGCCGCGAAGCGAGTTCAGTGTTTCCTGCCTGTTTCCTTGCGCGACGTGATTGCCGATGGCGGACGCAAAGACGTTGGCGGTTGCATTCAACTCCGCAAACTTGCCCTCTCGATACTGTATGATTTCACGCCATACAGACGAAATCGTAACAATGGTGACCGCGCCAAAAATCGCGACGATCACGAGTGTCGTCAGGCGACTGCGCAGAGACGTATGGTTTTTTGTAAAGGCTTCCAAAGCTTGTCCGCCGGATTAACACATTCTTAACGCCAGTATTGTGATGCAAATAGATTTCAATTCGATTTCTATAGACCGAGACGAAAACACTTTTTAACAAATTTGCTGCAAAGAATTTCTTCACAAATTGGCGCGTGTAAGAAATTCTTACGCGTTAGGGACGTGCAGAACACGATGTCAGCCGGTGCTAAGATACTGTTGGTCGATGACGATCCAGTCATGCGTGAACTGGCGTCTGCAAAACTGGCTGATGCTGGGTACGACCCGATTGTCGCTGAAAATGGCGCCGACGCACTGGCGAAAGTACGCTCGAACCCGATCGACCTCGTGATTTCGGATATCGAAATGCCGGTAATGGACGGCTTCGAGTTAACCCGGAATATCCGCAGCGACCGTTCCGTTTCCGACGTGCCAATTATCGTGATAACGGCAAGCGACAATCCGGAGGACGTCGATCGCGTATTTGCCAAAGGTGCGACGTCGTTCCTCGCCAAGCCGATCAACTGGACCCTGTTTAGTCAGGCGGTAATGTTCGTGTTGCGAGCGAGCAATGCGCAAAAAGACTTGCGCGCCGCTCGTGATCAGGCTGAGGCTGGCGCGAAGTTCAAGGACGCTTTGTTGTCTGTGATGAGTCATGAGCTCCGGACGCCGTTGAACGCGATCATTGGATTTGGACAACTCCTCGGTGAGCAGTTTGAGAAGCAGAATGATCCGCTGCACCGCGAATATGCGGAGTATATCGTTGACGGCGGCAAGAGGCTGTTGAACACCGTGTCGGATATGTTGCTTGCTTCCGATGCACGATCCGGTCCTATTTCGATCAACGAAACCGATACTACCGTCTCTGAAGTCGTAGAGAGCGCAAAAAATCAAACGCGAGCGCCAAGCGGTTCGGTTGAGGCCAGCATCGATGTGAAGCTGCAGGATCCGGACCTCGAGATATGCTGTGATCGAGTGCTGATATCGAAGGCTCTGTCAAAACTATTAGAGAACGCGATGAGGTTTTCTCCCGGCGGTGTTGCCATCACGATCGGGGCCGCTCTCACAAAGTCCGGGGAGCTTGCATTCGTTGTTAAAGACGACGGTCCTGGTATTCCGAAAGCCAAACTCGACGAAATGAGCGCGCCGTTTACCCAGTCTGACATGTCACTAAAAAGGTCGAAGGAAGGGTTGGGTCTCGGTCTTCCGATGACGAAGGCCATTGCCGCCGCCCATGGCGCGCAATTCCTGCTTCACTCCACGGTCGGCGAGGGGACGCGCGCCGTCATTGTATTGCCGGCCGAACGGGTTGGCGTTTCGGCGACTTCAAACAAATCCGCGGCCTGAAGATCCGCTGCGCAAAGGTCGCCTTGAGCGGAGCAGCGCGGAGCGGTATGGCCTTACCTTCGGATGGCAAGAGAACATATTGCCTTCCTGGCCTTGGGGCGCGTAGCTCAGTGGGAGAGCACTACGTTCACACCGTAGGGGTCGCTGGTTCAATCCCAGCCGCGCCCACCATGGGCGGCTATTGCAAAGCGCTCTGATCTCGCTGCCGTTGGTTTGGCGAAGGCTGCCGCGCCCAAGCCTCCGCCATGCGGGGTTGCCTCACAAAAGGTTTCGCCCGCACAGCCTCCCGGGATGCGACTTTAATTAAACTTTTACACTACTCATTCACCTTAATTTCCGTGCCGATGCTGCATTTGCGAATAGCGATTGTGGTAATCCGGTAACGCCAGACCGCCATAACCCGGCGTTACAGCATCGAATGCTGGACGGGATATTACGGCGGAGTAAAACTAACGATCTGGCGCTTTGGTTAACGACGCCGAAAACGCCCCAGGGAGGGGCATTCAAGGGGCTACGAACATGATATTACGACTAAAAAAATCCGTTCTCGCCAAGAGCATGTTGTCTGGGGCCGCCGTCGCCGCGATCGCCGCCAGCGGGGCGTTGGCGCAAACAGACCAGATTATCGTTACAGCAACGAAACGCCCGCAGACGCTCCAGGAAGTGCCGGTCGCCGTTAGCGTCGTTGACGCTGACGTGGTGGAAAAGGCGTTTATTCAGGATCTTTTCGACCTGCAGGCGTCGGTGCCCTCGCTGCGGGTAACGCAGCTTCAGAACTCATCGCAGACGAATTTCCTGATCCGTGGTTTCGGCAACGGCGCCAACAATCCGGGCATTGAAGGATCGGTCGGCGTGTTCATTGATGGCGTGTACCGCTCGCGTTCCGCCGCTGCGATCCTCGATTTGCCGACGCTGGAACGGGTCGAAGTCCTTCGCGGACCGCAATCTACGCTTTTCGGCAAGAACGTTTCCGCCGGCGCTATCTCGATTACCACGAAATCGCCGGACTTCGATTGGGGCGGCGGTGTTGAGGCTTCCTACGGGAACTTCAATCAGGTGCTTTTCAAGGGAACGCTTACCGGCCCTCTCAGCGATACGCTGGCGTTTCGCGTTTCAGGCAGTATTAACGAGCGCAACGGCTATTACGACAATATCGTCAACGACACCAAAGTGAACGAACGGTCCCGCTGGGCGGCGCGCGCCCAACTCCTTTGGGAGCCGACGGACACGCTCTCGTTCAGAGCCATTGGCGAGTATAACAAGATTGACGAAGTTTGCTGCGGCGCAGTGCAGATCTTCAACGGACCGGCGACCGAGGCGATTGGCCCGGGTACGGTGGTTGATATCGTGAGCCCGATCATTCTCGGCGGGATGATGCCGGGGAGCCTGGTCAACGGCGTGCCGATTTACACCCAGGCGCAAATCGACGCTGCGACAGTATCGGTCCCGATCCCCGGACTTGGCGCCGCGATCGGCAATGCAAACGATCCCTTTGCGCGTGAAGTGACCTACGATCTCGACCCGACAAACGAGCTTACCGGCAAGGGCGTATCGCTTCAGGCCGATTGGGATGTCGGTTTTGCTGCGGTGACGTCGATCACATCCTATCGCGAACAGGACGACAACACGGAAACTGATGCCGATTTCTCGTCGCTTGCCGCCATCCGGAATCCGCAGACGCGGTCGTATGAGACGTTCACCCAGGAGATACGGATCGCGTCGACCGGTGACAATCGACTGGACTGGTTGATTGGCGGATACTTCTTCGACGAAAATATTGACTTCGAGCGCGACGTGATTTGGGGCCCGGACACGCGCGCATTTGCGGACTCGCTCGCGTTTCTCGCCACAGGCTCCCCGGTTGCATTGACAGGCTTTGAAACGGCCCCGCCGCCAACCGGTCTTAGCCTTCCCTTCGGCACGTTTTTCGCGCCCGGGGGCGGCGTGTTTGGCGACTACACGCTGGACAACCGGTCCTATTCGTTTTTCGGTCAGGCTGACTTCAACCTCACAGACCGCCTTACGATTAGCGGCGGCGTTTCGTATATCAACGACCGCAAAATCGCCACCGGAACAAGCACGCTCACCGACGTAATCTCTAACGTTGATTTGACGGCGCTTGGGTTCCGCGGCGCTGTGTTGACGCTTACGAGCGGGGCGGTCGATATCTTGACGGCGCCTCAGCCCGTTATTGATGCGACGCTGGCGACGCCGCTGCCGCTTGCAGCCTTGATGGGCGGCTTCGCAATCGATCCGGCGACCGGCGCACCATTGACCGATCCACAGACGATCGGAAGCGTCGCGACGGCGATTGCCGCCGCCGATTGCTACCTTCCAAGTCCGGCGCTGCTTTGCAATTCCGCACTGGCATTGGCGCCGTTCCAGTTCTTCCAGCCGCAGGTGAATTTTCCGAACCCGCTGGATCCGCTGGATAATGGCCGGCTGTCGGACGACAAGATTACCTACACCGCGCGTGTCGCTTACGACGTTACCGACAGCATAAACGTCTACTTCACCTACTCGACGGGCTGGAAAGCCGGTGCCGTCAATCTCTCCTCTGATTCGCGCCCGCCGGACGCCACCGGCTTTGGCCGGACGGCTCGTCCGGAGGACGTGACGCTTTACGAGATCGGGTTGAAGGCGAATTTCGATGGCGGTTTTGTAAACATCGCAGTATTTGACCAGACAATTGAAGACTTCCAGTCGAACCTGTTTATCGGAACGGGCTTTGTTCTTGCGAATGCGGAGGAACAGTCTGTTCGCGGCTTCGAAATCGAGTCTGCCTATAGCCCGATCGACCCGCTGCAACTGACCTTCGGCCTGACATACCTTGATCCGGAGTTTGACGTGTTTACGCAAGCGCCGTGTACGTCCTTCGCAGGTTTCCGCCCTCCGGGATGCGCTGCGGATCCGGTAACCGGCTTCACGCCGGACTTCTTCGACGGTTCCGGGTTAACGCCGGCGGGCATTCACGAAATCAGCCTGTCGACTTCTGCAACCTACACGCATGATTTCGCGTCCGGCGCACAAGGCTTCGCGCGTATCGAATACTTGTATGAAAGCGACGTGCAGGCTCTCGACAATATCCCCCCTGAAATCGCATCGCGGCGCGTCAGCTTGATCAATGCGAGCATCGGGTACGAAATGGAAAACGGGTTCTCGGTCAGCGTCTGGGGCCGCAACCTCAATAACAACGAGTTCCTGCTTAGCGGTTTCCCGTCCGTTGCTCAGTCTGATCCGCGTCCGGATTGGGCCGGCGGCACGGTCGACAGTTTCAGCGGCTACACCAATGAGCCGCGGACCTACGGCATTACTGTTCGGAAATCGTTCTAGCGCCAGGGGCGTCGGAGGGGACCAGGGTTCGGGCGGCCGCTACGGCCGCCCGTTCTTTTTTTGCGTATGTCGTAAATGAAACCGGGAAAATTTTACGGGTCTGTTTTAGCTCATCGTAAGCACCCTTTGCTGTTTTTAAACACTGGCAATGGGAGGCGAGGGCTCGGCGATGGGCTTTGGCGCAAAAAACGTTCAAACCGCAGCGGCGGGCGTGGACCGTCTCGCCGCGGTGGCGGGTTCATCATCATTTGCAGCGCCGCCCGCGGACGCCGCCGCGTCGTCGTCTGCGCCGCGACGCAGAGATGAGGTGCGGCCGGATCCTTCTCGTATCCGGCCTCGCCAGCTCGAAGAAAGTCCCGACCAGCGAAAACGCCGTCTTGCCGCCAAGACGGCAAACTTCACCGCGACAATCATTGCCCGGATCGTTATCATCGTTGCCGCGGCCCTTTGGGCGTGGAATCAGTACCAGTTTACGGGTCAACTCCACCGCGGCGTCGCCATCGGCGTTTTTGTCATGCTCGGCGACTTCGGCCGTGTGATCCTGAAGGCCACCGAGGCCGGTACGAAATAAGGCGCGTCCTGCGCGGACCCGGCGCGGGCGCCGGTCTGTGTCATCTTGGACGTTGCGAAGCATCTGTGCGGCGTTATTCTTGCGGACATGTCAAAGCCGTCCGCCATGCGCGCTGCAATGCGATGAAGTCCGTCACGCCGGAAACAGTAACGGGTTATCCCGCACTGCCCGATTGTGCGCTGCCCGACAACATCAGGCCGATCCTTGGCGCGCACCTCAATCTCGCCGATGTTTCCGATCTTGAGCGCATTATGCTCGCCTGCGACGGGACATTTACGTTCCAGCTTGAGGCCTATGTCCGGGAGCTGATTGAGGTTGAAATTCTGAGTTATGCGCGACGGCCGATTACGGGCGTCGCGGCTGAGGTGATGAAATCAAGGAGCGGCGACATTGTCTGGGAACGGAAGGTATTGCTGCGCGGCGCCGATACCGGCGAGGCGTATGTTTTTGCGCACAGCTATGTTGACGCCGCACGGTTGCCCAAAGCGCTTGCCGACGATCTCGAAGCCTCGCCGGCCGGGATAGGGCGCCTTTTTGTCGACTACCGCCTGTCGATTTACCGCGATCTTGTCGGCTACTTCTTTGAAGACGGCGCTCCGTATGCGCCTTGTTTTCCAAACAGGAAGGATCTTCAGTTCCTGGCGCGTGTCTATCGGGTCTTCTTTGAAGGGCGGCCCGTTATGGTTATTACGGAGAAAATGCCGCGCGATCTTTTCGGATAAGCGCGGCGGCAGGCACGACCGTGTCAGCTTTCCCTCGAAGAAAACCCGCACGATTCCATAAACGCCGCAAACGCCGACGCATTTGGCGCCGGGAGTTCATACTCCATTTCGCCGTCGCCGTGACGGCGCGGATCGATCGTAACCGTTTCGCCTCTCACTGCTGCATTATACAATGCGCGGGTCATTTTTTGATCCGCCATGGCGACGACGCGGTGGCGCTTTAGCAGCGCCCAGTTTTGCATTTCCGGTTCGCCGCCGTTTACCGAGACCCTGATGCGCACGGGTTTTTGCGGTCCCGCATCTTTGAACGCGCTCATCAGGTCGCCGGATTCCAATCCGAAGGCAGCGAGGAGATTGCCGTTCCAGCAACGAAAGCCGACATCCTTGCCGTTTTTGCTCGTTGTGATGAGCGCATAGCCCCAGGCATCGCCCTGATCCGTTTCAATTGCGGACATTGCCCATGTTTCGTCGGCGAGCCCTGCGTTCTGCATTTCAGCGCCCTCGGCGAAGGCGGCTGCTGGCAATAACATCACTGCGGAGATTGCTGCGCGTATCACCTGTTTGGTCGTATGTGTCATGAAACTCCCCATCCTCCGGTAACACTTTCCGATATTCCGACGACCGACGAAAAATACAATGACGTGAAACGCCGCCCGCCGCATCGGAGAACCGGCTGGTCGCAATACCGCCCGGGGTCGGCGCGTTGGGTGCGGTCTTCGCCCTGAAATGACCTTATTCGCGCCCTTGAACCGGCGGCGCTGCCTCATACTTCATCGGTCAGAAAAATCGCTCAAACGGGGAGAGTTGAGCATGGCCGGGTCGATCGCCCTTCTTGCCATTATCGTCATCGCCATTATCAGCCTTTACGGCTATTTCAGCATGCCAAACCGCCAGGCCGCGCCTAGACCTTGCGCAGCGGGGCGGCGAGCCGTTGCGTCCACAGATGATCGAAGGCGACGCCGGCTTCAACGCCGCTTTGCCATTTCACCTCCGCGACCACAAATCCCTTGAAGGCCGGCGAGTCGATCAGGATGCTCGCCGGGAGGTAGTGCGGCCGCGCGAAGCGAAGGCGGAGCCCGTCTTCGGACATGTCGACGACCGTGGCCGGGGTATCCTCGTCCTCCTCGCAAATCACCAGCGCCGGATAATCCGCGACGATGCGGGCGCGCATCCGGCTGTCGAACTCCTCCAGGGCCTTGGCGACCTCTGCGGTCTGCTGGGCGGGCGCGGCGATGCGGGCAAGCCGTGCGATGGCGCGGGCCTGCAACTCGGCGAACTTGGCTTCTTCCTCGCGGCGCGCGCGCTTGCGTAAGACTTGCGGCATCGTTTCGTCCCCTTCTTCGGCGCAGCGTCTTCTGCGCTTCCGGAAAAGGGGATTGTGCCTGAGCGCGGTTTCGAAAGGCTGAAACAACGTCCGAAAATCGGCCGGTTTTCGCGGCCCGGCGATTGCACGGACGGTCCCGGATCGGCATATTTGTTACGACTATGTAATGGGGGCGTTTCATGGCTGCGCAATTCAGCAAAATTTTCGGCGCTGAGGGCGAAACTTCAGGCGAAGAACGAAAAACGGCTGACGAAATGGTCGATGAATCCACCGTGGAACCGGCAGCGCCCGCGCCGGCCGAGGCGTCCGAAACGTCCCAGTTCGAGACATTTCTCGGCGCAGGATGCATCGTTGAAGGTCGTCTTGTCTGTAAGGGGGCGGCCCGCCTCAGCGGCTCCGTTAAGGGCGAAATCTCAGGCGATGGCCTCGTCGCCATAGACGACGGCGCGGTCGTGACGGCGGACGTCAATGTCCGCGAAGCGTCCATCAGCGGCCGCGTTATCGGCAATGTCAGCGCGGCGGGTCGCGTGACCCTTGGGTCGACGGCGCTTATCGACGGCGACATCAAAACGCCCAGCCTCTCCATCGCCGAAGGCGCGCAGATCATGGGCCGCATCGAAGTGAAGCCCGGCGCCGGGGAGAACGCCCGTCCGAAGACGACGCCGCCTGCATCGACGCCGGCGCCCGAACGCAAGTCGGAGCCGGGGCCGGTCGCCGCCGCCGTGTCGACGCCCGCCGGCTCGCTTGGCGACAACCGGACCTGATCGGCCCAAACCCCATTTCCTGCCGCGGTTCGTCGCGCGCCCCGACCGGGCGGGCGCATCGCGCGCGTTTGTGAACGCCCCATCCCTTTAAAGACAGGCCGGCGAGCCTTATTTCCGCCGCAATTGAGCGTGGCCGAGAGCGCTCCGCTGAAACGAAAAAACAAAAAGAGGAGAAACCTCATGGGTGCGGTTGAAATGGCGCTGGTTGCCTTTCTGGGTCTGAACGCGGTCATCGCTGCGGCGGGCCTTTTCCTGGTCGGCAGGGGCCCCGGCCAGTCGGGCCCGAGCCAGTGAACACTCCCTATCCGGAAGCCGCCGACGCGGCGTTCGTGAAACGACACGGCCTGTCTTTGTGGCTGCCGGCGGCGTTTCTGGCCGCGCTGTTCGTCAATGCCGGCGCCGGGCTTTATCTGTGGCTGTCAGCCGGTCTCGGCGCGGCGAGCATTGCATCCGTGGCGGTCTGGGCCGGGTGGGGCGCCCTCGCGGTTGCGGCGGCGATAACCCTGCGCCGCTAGGCTGTTTCGCCGGTCCTTGCGGCATGCGCGCGCATCGGGCCGGGTGATCAGCCGACGGAGCAAGCCTCGAAGCCTTCCTTCACTCGTTCCGCGATATCCCATGCGTCGTCCATGGAGACGCCGTTCTCTTCAAACCACGGATAAAAGTCCTCGTCGATCGCCGCATAGTCGGCCAGGTAAAGCTTGTGCACGTCGGCGAACGCGTCGGGCATGTCGACGTTCTTCGCGTAACAGGCGGCCCGCTCCAGTTCGGCGTCGGTCACCGCGTTGGTTCCGGTCTCGCTTTTGAACCCGTCGATCAGCGCTTCGGCAACCGCCCGTTGATCGGAGGAGAGGTCCATGCCGTCGAGCTTTTCGGCGTCTTTCGCCGACTGGTCGCCGCCGCAGGCGCTCAAGGCGATCGCGGCGGCAAGCGCCGCCGGCAGGATGCGAAGTCTCGCGGCGTATCGATCGTGACGGCGTTTCATGGCTGGCCCCCTGCCGTTGTCTCCGCCCTCACTATAGCCCGGTTCGCCGTCCATATGTGAAGGGGCGGGCGCCTTTCAAAAAATTGCGCCGAAAGGGCCTTAATCCCGCCGCGGGCGGGGCTTTTCCTGGGGACGTTGCGTATTCGGGAGAGAGCCATGGGGTTCGTTGAGTTTCTGTTGATCGTTTTTGTCGCCGTCAATGGCGCCATCAGCGTCGCCGCCTTCTGGCTGCTGCTGAACCGGCGGTGAGGCGCGGCGAGAGGGTGATGCAAGTTTTCATGACGCGAGTTTAGGGCGCCCACGGAGGGCGCCAAAAAAAACCGCCTGCGCGAGCGGCCGCGCACGGCAAAATCCGCCGAACCCCCCGCCGGCGCTCAAAACGCCCGTTGATAAGTTTAGTGATTTGTAACGCGCGGCGTTACAACGGCGCCTTTCCTCCCCGTTTGCGGGGGTGGTGTCCCGAAGGGACGGAGGGGGTACGGTCGCTGCATGAGAAAACCCCACCCGGCCGCGAAGAAACTCCGAAAAGAAATGCCGCCCGGCGAGCAACGGCTCTGGGCGCGCATCCGGAGAAAACAGCTCGGCGGTTTCCGCTTTCGCCGCCAGCACACGGTTGGGCCCTATATCGCTGACTTTGCCTGCCTTGAAGCAAAACTCATTGTTGAGCTTGATGGCGACCAGCACGGGCGCGGTAATGCGCCGTCCCGGGATGCGAAGCGGGACGCTTACCTGCGCGAGCAGGGTTTTGAGGTGCTGCGATTCTGGAATAACGCCGTGTACGAAGAAATCGATAGCGTTCTCGAAGTGATCCTTGACGCTGCTGAGAACAGTGTGAGGGCGCAACAGTCGGAGGACGGCGGATCATAACCCCCTTCGTCGGCTCCGCCGACACTTCCCCCGCGGGGGCGGGGGAAGAAAGAGCGCACGTTGCGCGGTTGAGCGCTTTCCTCCCCCGTTTACGGGGGAGGTGGTCGCGAAGCGACCGGAGGGGGCGCGGCGTCACGTGTTCAGCGTTCAGTACAAACTATGAGAGCGGTCAAGAAGACCAACGCCCCTGGATTCCGGCTTTCGCCGGAAAGAGCGGGGAGGAGAGTATATTCCTGAATCTCTTAACCCGATGTCCCCGGCGAAAGCCGGGGTCCAGGAATGGCTGACGGAATATCAGGAAACACGGTTATCGCACATATCCGCTGCGATGCAATCTAGTTCCATACGATAGCCGTGACCAAACTTAATACGTTTTCAATGATCACTGACAGGCGAGACACTCGTCATAGTCCGTCTTCGCCGCGGCCTGCATCATCTCCAACAGGCCGTCTGCTTCCGACGTCGCGCCATCTTTCGAGCCGTCGTCATTGGCGGGGGCGGCTTTGTCGCCGCCTGCGTATGACGCGCGCTGGATGGATTTGGAGCGGCAGTAGTAAAGCGATTTGACGCCTTTCTCCCACGCGCTCCAGTGCAGCATGTGGAGGTCCCATTTGTCGATGTCGCCAGGGAGGAAGACGTTCACCGACTGGCCCTGGCAGATGTAAGGGCTGCGGTCCGCCGCGAGTTCGATGACCCAGCGCTGGTCGATCTCGAAGGCGGTCTTGAAGATGTCCTTCTCGTCCGCGGTGAGGCAATCCAGATGCTGCACCGAGCCTTCATGCTCCAGGATCGAGGCCCAGACTTCATCCGTGTCCTGACCTTTCTCCGCGAGCCGCTCCTGTAAGGCGACATTCTTCACCGTGAAAGAGCCGGAGAGCGTCTTGTGGGTGTAGACATTGGCCGGGATCGGCTCGATGCAAGGGGAGGCGCCGCCGCAGATGATGGAGATCGAGGCCGTGGGCGCGATCGCCATCTTGTGGCTGAAGCGCTGCTTGATGCCCTGCTCCTCCGCGTCCGGGCAGGGCCCGCGTTCTTCGGCAAGCTTCACCGACGCTGCATCCGCGCCCATGCGGATATGTTTGAAGAGGCGCGTATTCCACGATTTCGCCATGGCGCTTTCAAAGGGCACGCCTTGCGATTGCAGGAAGGAGTGGAAGCCCATGAGCCCGAGGCCGACGGAGCGCTCGCGCATGGCGGAGTATTTCGCTTTCGCCATGGACGCCGGCGCGTTGGCGATGAAATCTTCGAGCACATTGTCGAGGAAGCGCATGACGTCTTCGACGAATTGCGGCTCGTCTTTCCACTCCCAGTATTTTTCCGCGTTGATGGAGGAAAGGCAGCAGACGGCCGTGCGGTCTTCGCCATGGTGATCCTTGCCCGTGTGCAGCATGATCTCGGAGCAGAGGTTGGACGTTGAGACTTTGAGGCCGAGATCGCGCTGGTGCTTCGCCATCTGCCGGTTCACGGTGTCGGTGAAGAGGAGATAGGGTTCGCCCGTTGCGAGACGAATCTCAAGGATTTTCTGCCACAGCTTGCGGGCGTTCACGGTACGGAGGACTTCGCCGGTCTTCGGCGACTTGAGGCCGAACTCTTCGTCTTTTGCGACCGCTTCCATGAATGCGTCGGTGATGTTGATGCCGTGATGGAGGTTCAGGGACTTGCGGTTGAAGTCGCCGGACGGTTTGCGGATTTCGAGGAACTCCTCGATTTCCGGATGATGGACGTCGAGATAACAGGCGGCGCTGCCGCGGCGGAGCGAGCCCTGCGAAATCGCCAGCGTCAATGAATCCATGACGCGAATGAACGGAATGATGCCGGAGGTGGCGCCGGCGTGTTTCACTTTTTCGCCGATTGAGCGCACGCCGCCCCAATAGGTGCCGATGCCGCCGCCGTTGGAGGCAAGCGCTACGTTTTCGTTCCATGTGCCGACAATGTCGTCGAGGCTGTCGCCGACGCCGTTCAGAAAGCACGAGATCGGCAGGCCCCGCTGGGCGCCGCCATTGGAGAGAACCGGCGTCGCCGGCATGAACCAGAGCTTTGAGATATAGTCGTAAATGCGCTGGGCGTGGTCGGCGTCGTCGCCATAGGTGCGCGCCACGCGGGCGAACATGTCCTGAAAGCTCTCGCCGGGGAGGAGGTAGCGGTCCTCCATGGTTTTCTTGCCGAAATCGGTGAGCAGCGCGTCCCGGGATCGGTCGATCGTGATGTCGCGGACCACTTTCAGGTCGGGTTTCGCCGCGTCTTTTGTCGCTTCTGGCGGGGTCATCGCCGGCTCGGCGTCGGCGGCGCGGGTTTCAAACTCTTTCGCGGCTTCAGACAACGACATCTTTACTCCCGTCCTTCGTTTTTGCCCTAAAAAAGGCGTGCAGAATCTTGTGCGCCGGTTGCACCCAGTGCGCGCAGACCGGCGAGGTTCTGCTGTTCTGTTATGAATCGTCGGCGCCCCGCGTCGACACAAGATATAGTGCGTAACCTGTCCGGTTACGTCAACATGAAGTTGCCGCGTGGGCAAAAGTTTTTGGTTAAGGAGCCCTTAACGCAGCGCAATGAGTGCGCATTAAGCGTTAAGGCCGACGACGGATTTCAAGCGTGTTGCAGGCTTGTTTCGAAACCGGTCTTCGCGCCCTCAGGGACGAAATTTTTTTTCGAATGCGTCGGTCCGGAACGGTTTCGGCGCCGCCTGAAACCCGGTTTCGACGAAGGTCGGGCGCGAATCGCCGGCCCAATTGCGCGAATCCGGCGCCGGCGCTGATTCGTATTCGCGCGTTTCGTCCAGTGAACGTTTGGCCATGTGCGTGGACGTGGACTCCCTGCCGTAAAGTCGCGCCGAAAGATCCGCCGGCGCGACGCCCCGGGCTGTGGAAAATGCAGACCGCATGGCCGTGAAGGCGGCGGTTTCAGCATGGGTCTCCCGCCGGGCGCGCCAGCCGCCGCCGCAAAGGGCTGCGATAAGGCCGGCGCCGGCGTAAAGCGCCGCGCCGATCAGCACAGCGGCAAGCGCAACCGGATAGCCCGCAAGGGGCAGGGCTGATGTATCGGCGCCAAGCCCAAGCGCGCCGGCTATAACGACCGCCGCGGCGAGGGCGATCAGGAAGAGATGGGCGCCGCCCCGTTTCCGCCCCGTCGCGCCGCCGCGCTTTAAATAGGCGCTGAAGGTCTGCGCGTCGCCGTCGCCGGCGAACGACACCGACTTTAGGAATGCGTCTGCGGAGACGGTGTCGACGCCGCGACCGCCGGCCCGCCCCAGAGCGTCATCGAGGGAATGGGTCTCAAGGGCGAGGCGCTGTCCGAGGAGCACTGCTTCTTCGCGGGTCCGATTGAGGCTGGTCTTGCCCGTTGCAAGAGTGATCAGGAAGCCGCAGATCGCCGCCGCAACGCCCGCGCCGGCGATGATCGCAAACAGTTTCGCCAGCGCCAATCCGCCGTCGGTCCCATCGACTGTCAGATACCACCCGGCGAGGCCCAGCCAGAAAACGCCGACCAGGAGCCGCAGCCCCTGCGTCAGGAGGGTGGTCTTCGCCGCGCCGTGGGCGCTGATGCGCTGACCCAGCCCGTCGGCCAGCGGCCGGACGCCGGCGGGGTCGAACAGCCGGGGCGCGGAGGCCTCCTCCGCTGTCGGCGCTGCGCCGAAAAAACGGTCCGTGGGGTCGGTCGGCGGCTGGAAACGGGCGTCCTCGACGGCGTCCGCCTCGCCAGCGAAGCGTGCGCGCAAGGCCTGATAGTAATCGCCGCTGTTTCGTTTTTTCGCCACGACCGGATCCCCACGGAATTTACCCGGGCGGCGCGCCCCCGCTAGGTCCGCCCGAATTACCGCCCACGATAAACCAAAACGGGGCTGGCGTTAATCCTTCGGGGTTTTCGCCTAAACCGGACAAATCAAAGGGGTTTTCCGGGACAACTGCGATTGGCTGGCGCGAGCTGTAGGAGATGCTTGTCTTTTGCGGCAGTGCAGCGTTCGTTGATCCGGCAGTGACAGCCGGTTGAACGATGCCCAGTTCCTTTAACGCGCTTCTCGCAGGCGCCGCCGCCGACGATGGCGCGCTGCGCCTCACCATCCCGGACTCCTGGATGCAGGGGCGCACGACCTATGGCGGCATGTCCGCAGCCTTGTGCCTCGAAGCGGCGGTGCGGGCCTTTCCCGATGCGCCGCCGCTCAGGAGCGCCAATATCGTTTTCATCGGCCCCGCAGGCGGCGCTGTCGAAGGGCGGGCCCGGCTTTTGCGGGCCGGCAAGTCCGTCAGCTTTGTTGAAGCGGAGCTTTCGACCGAGGACGGTCTTGCGACGAAGGGCGTTTTTGCGTTTGGCGTCGCACGGGAGTCTGTCTTCGATCGCACCTTTACGCCCCCGCCTGAAATGCCGGGGCCGGACGAGTGCGAGCCGTTTATTCCGAGAGGTCTCGGCCCGAACTTCGCGGCGCACTTTGACACGCGGCTCGCAAAGGGCGCGCGTCCGGCGACCAATTCCGACCAGTTCGATCATTTCATCTGGGTGCGTCATGAAGACAAGGAAGCGACCGGCGCCGTTGCGCTCGTGGCCCTCGCCGACATGCCGCCGCCGGCGGTGATGCCGATGTTCCCGTATTTCAAGCCCATCAGTTCGATGACGTGGCACATGAACTTCCTCACGGACGCGCCGGCGAGCCGCGACGGGTGGTGGCTCCTGCAAAGCCGCGCCGAACATGCGCGCAACGGCTATTCGAGTCAGGACATGCTGATCTGGAACAGCGATCTTGAGCTGGTCGTCGCCGGCAGACAGAGCGTTGCGATTTTTCTGTGAGCTGACTTCTTTGTTGGTCGATAGATATGATCGGCTCGAACGGCGGTTCGCGGAACGTCTCGGGTCTTGTCTGACAGGCCTTATGCGAGGTCAGCGCGCTGCGCCAAGGCTTTCCTGTTTAAGCGTTATTGTCAGCCATTCTTCTTCCGCTTCATCGAGCGCCGCTTTCGCTTTCTCCAGCTTGCTCGCCGTTACGGCGAATTTGTCGGCGTCCCGTTCAAAAAGTGCGGGATCGGCCAGTGTTTCATTCAGTTCGGCGATTTCTTGTTCGAGATCTGCAATTTTGCCCGGGAGCGTCTTCAACGCATATTGCTCTTTATACGTTAGTTTCGCCGATGTGGTTTTGGACGCGGTTGCGCCGGCGGGCGCGCCGCCTGTTTTCCGTGCGCGTTTTGCGGAGGCGGCTTTCACTCCCGGCGGGCGCCCGCGCTGCGCGACCATATCGTCATAGCCGCCGGGATACCGACGCCACGCGCCGGGCGTATCGGGATCCGTCGTGACAATGCTGGTCACAACGCCGTCGAGAAAACTTCGATCATGACTGATCAGAAGGACCGCGCCTTTGTAGTCCGCGAGAAAGTCCTGCAACAGATCGAGGGTTTCAAGGTCAAGATCGTTGGTCGGCTCGTCGAGCGCGAGGATGTTCGACGGATAGGCAAGGGCCGCGGCGAGGGCGAGGCGCCCGCGCTCGCCGCCCGACAGCGACGAAACGGGCGCGCGCCATTGCTCGGGCGCAAAAAGAAAGTCCTGCAAATAGGTCGCGACGTGTTTTTTTGCGCCGCCAACGGTGACCCAGTCGCCGCGATCGTCGGTAATCGCATCGGCAAGGCGGTGATCCGGCTTAAGCCGTGCCCGTTGCTGATCCAGCGTCACGAGTTCTAGGTTGTCGCTTGTCGTGACCGTTCCTGCGTCCGGTGCGAGCGTTCCGATCAGCATATTCAGCAACGTCGTTTTGCCGGCGCCGTTCGGTGCAACGATCCCGATCTTGTCGCCGCGGGCGATCTCAATCGAAAAACTCTCGACGATAGCGCGATCGTCGAAACGCTTTGAAATTTTTTCGGCGACGATCATGCGCTTGCTCGACCGTTCGGCGTCGGTTGCGGCGAATTTTACCGCGCCAACGGCGCGCGGCGCCTCGCGGAGCGCTTTGCGCATATCCTTCAGTTCCGCCATGCGCCGCACATTGCGTTTGCGCCGGGCGGTCACGCCGTAGCGCACCCAGTCTTCTTCGGCCGCGATCTTTCGGCCAAGCTTATGGCGAGCGGTTTTTTCCTCTTCCAGTTTCTTGTCGCGCCATTCTTCGAAGGCGGAAAAGCCGCGCGAGAGATAGTGCGTTGCGCCTCGGTCAATCCAGACCGTTTCCGTCGTCAGGGTTTCGAGAAAGCGGCGGTCGTGACTGATGACGACGAAGGCGGCGGTTGAGCCGGCAATCTTCTCTTCCAGTTGCGCGATGGCGGCGATGTCGAGATGGTTGGTCGGCTCGTCCATCAGGACGATGTCCGGCCGCGCGGCAAAGGCGGCGGCGAGGGCGACGCGTTTTGCTTCTCCGCCCGAGACTTTTGCAAGACTTGCCCCGGCGTCGATGCCGCATTCCGCAAGGGCCCGTTCAGCCACATGAGCCTCGCCTTCGTCGTTCAGCGCGGCGACGACATAGTCCTCCGCCGTTTCGTGGGCGCCGAATTCGGGCTCCTGCGGCAGATAACAGACTGCGCTTCCCGGATGGACGAAGCGTTCGCCGGCGTCGGGCGTCACAAGCCCCGCGGCGATCTTAAGCAATGTGGATTTGCCGGAACCGTTTCTGCCCACCAGCGCAATGCGCGCGCCAGGCGCAACTTCAAGGGCGGCATTCTCGAAAAGAGGCTCGCCGCCGAAGGTTAATGCGATATCAGACAGAGAAAGGATCAGCGCGCTCATCGGCCATATTTACCGGGGCTTGTGCTGCGGGTGCAAAACATTTTGCACCGGTCGGAGACTTTAACGAATTGTTGCGTGCTGCGTGACAGATTTCGAATGTGTTGCGCGCGGCGCACCATTCGCAGGGGCGCAATCGGTCATGCATCCGTTGAAAAAGTACCTGTCGGATCTCCAGGAATCGGTCGCTGATTTCAGCGCCCGGGTCGGCGCTTCCCGGCAGACCCTATACCGCATCATTAATGGCCGTCAGTCGCCGAAACCGGCTCTTGCCCGGCGGATTGTGGAAGCGACCGGCGGCGCGGTGTCGCTGAACGATCTGTTGGTGTCCGGCGACGGGCAGGCGACAATCCTGCCGATGCCCGGGGGCGGCCGCGACGCGGAGCTGGACAACCACCGGTTGAAGCTTGCCCTGGCGATTGTTTTCAATCACCTCACCGCCCAGGACGCGCCCGACCCGCCGGATCGGTCGATCGTCATTGCGGCGGAAGCGGTCTCGAATACCTTCGCAGCCCTCAGCCCGGTCACGACCCGTCAGGGGCAGGCTCGTCTGACGCAAGCTCTTCGGCCAGTGCTTGAAGAAATTCTGCGAGAGTGCGCGGATCCTGTTCCGCCGCCGAGAGCAATTGATCGCGGCGCACAGCTTGCGACGGAACTATATTATCAGTCATGGGGATTTGTTGAACGCCGGAAGTAAGGCGTTCCGGCGCCATCTGAAAACTCGATATCTCCGCCGCGCGCCGCTTCGCCACGCGCCACATATTGCGGGCGATGCGGGCGGCGTATGCGTCTTCGTAATGCCCCAATGGAAACTCCCCAGTCTTGCGGCGCCTGTGCGGACTTCCCGCCATGCGGGAAACGAGGCGTGGCGCTCGCGTCTGTTCGTCCTATGGTTGCAGCGACGTATGACTAGCACACTTTTAATCGGGTGTTCCCGCTATGTGGAACACAATTGCGTTTTCCGAAAAGATGTCCGTCTCTCGACTATGCCGGCCTGCCGTTCGGCGGGTCAGCTTCGCGATTTTATGTTCTGGCGATCGAGCAGAGCCCGTTCCGGACGCCTGGCTCTCTCGACAGGACATTCGGGCTGGCGCTTGTCTATATTGTCGCCTGCGCCGTCTACCGCATTCGGCGCACCGCCTGAAATTCGCGTTCGCCTAAAGGGCGCCGATAAACTCGGCGATATCGCGATGGGCGTCGCGGGCCTCGTCCAGGGACCAGTGTGCGTGAAACCGGTGATACATGCCGTCGAACACCTGAAGGCGCGCATCGACCCCGGCCCGGCTTGCCGCCTGCGTGAGACGCGCGGCGTCGCCGAGCAAAACCTCGCGGCCGCCCGTTTGCGTCAAGATGGGCGGCAGACCCTCGAAGTCGCCATAAAGCGGCGATACGCGCGGATCGTCGAGCGCGGCGTCCGGCGCATAGAACCGAAACAGGTTTCGCATATATGATCCGCGCAAGGATCGGATTACGGGATCGCGCCTGTCGAGCGTGATCTGCGTGTCGCTTGCGCCCATGCCGTCAACGCAGGGCGACACGAATACGGCGCCGACCGGCAGGGGCGCGCCTTCGTCCCGCCACTGCATCATTGCCGACAGGGCGATGGCGGCGCCGGTGGACTCGCCGAAGAGAACGATGCGGGCGCCCGGTTGGCCGGCGCATAACGCATGATAGACGGCGTTTATTTCTTCGATCTGCGTCGGGTAGAAAGCGTCCGGCAACAGGGCGTAGTCCGGGCCGAAGCCGTTGCATCCGCTGAGGTAACAGGTCGGCAGAACGCCGGCGGCGTTGTCCGACGGGCCGCCGGCCACGAAACCGCCCCCGTGCACATAAAGGATAATCGGTGCGCCGTCGGTTGCGTTTTCCGTTTCGTAATAGACGCCCTCGACGCCGCCGGCTGTGTCCTCCGTCATACGGTATTCGAAATCGATTTCGCCCAGCAGCCGGCGCGCATCTTCGTTTTGCAGCCGGCGGGCAATCCCGCGCGTTACGGGATTGCGCCACATATCCAGCGTCGGATGGGGCTTCAGCGCCGCCATCCGTTTGCGTGCGGCGTCGCTTACAGCGCCGCCTGACCGACGAAAAAATCCGGGCATTCCCGACGAACCTCACTGCGGGCGGGCGTCCCGCGGCTCCAATGCGTGTTCATGCGGCGCCCGCGCGGGGAGATTTTCCCGGCCGGCGGCAAATTTTGGGTTAATGGCGCCGGGCATTGTTTTCCCAAGATTAATGTTCGCTGCGGCTTCGGCCCAGATTGCGAGCCGCGTTCGGTATCGTCGTTGCATGTCTCTCCGATCGCGCCGTCCGGCTTCTAACGGTTTTGCAACAAAGCGGATTGGCGTTGGTTTGACAGGCGGGCTCGTCTAGGGTGCGCCGCGATCAGAGCAGAGTTGAGGGAGAAATATCTTGCTTTCTAGGGTTTTACTGGCGGCCGGCGCTGCGGCTTTTGCTGCGTCTTGCGGGCAGGGCGCCGACGAGGATGTGGCGGTCGCCGAAGAGATAACGGAAAACGAAGGGGCGGCGACGGACGCTGAAGGCGATTCCGATGAAACGCCCGGCGCTGCGGAGGCGGACAAACTCGCTGCTGAAAATCTTGCGGCGTCACTGGCGTTTCTGGAAGAGAACGCGCAGCGCGAGGGCGTCACGACCACCGCGAGCGGCCTGCAATACATGGTTATCGAGGAAGGCCCGGCTGACGGCGCCGCGCCCGTGTCCACCGACATCGTTCAGGTCCATTATGTCGGCACGCTGAGAGACGGTGTTGAGTTTGACTCATCGCGCGCCCGCGGCGCCGCGGCGACCTTTCCGCTCAATCAGGTGATTGCCGGATGGACCGAAGGCGTCCAGCTCATGAACGAAGGCGATCAGTTCCGGTTCTTTCTCCCGCCGGATCTCGCTTATGGCGAAAGCGGAACCCCGGGCGGTCCCATCGGGCCGAACGAAGCGCTGATTTTCGAGGTTGAGCTGATCAAGGTGCAAAGTCCGGAACGCAATCTGAAAGCCGCCCAGGACTTTCTTGCGGAAAACGCCAAAAAAGACGGCGTTCAGACGACCGGTTCCGGCCTTCAGTATCAGGTGATCACCGAAGGCGAGGAAGGCGGCGCCAGCCCTGACGAGGATGATGTCGTCAAGGTCGACTATGTGGGCACGCTTATCAACGGCACGGAGTTCGATTCATCCGTTGCGCGCGGGCAGCCTGCGGTTTTCCCGTTGAACCGGGTGATCGACGGCTGGACGGAGGGCGTTCAACTGATGAGCGTCGGCGACAAGTACCGTTTCTTTATTCCGCCGGAGCTTGGCTATGGCGTGCGCGGCGGCGGTTCCATCGGGCCGAACGAAGCGCTGATCTTTGAAGTGGAATTGCTCGAAGTCACCGAACGATCCGAAGGGGGAGCTGCCGAGTAACAGATCCCATACGAAGTTCAAAAGCGCTCTTGCGGTGAAACGCAGGGGCGCTTTTCGTTTGCGTGCGTGTTCCGCGTTTAAGACTTGTTAACTGATTTTGACGTAACGGCCCATGGCTGGCGATGGGCCAGTTCAATAGGGGACTTTTCAACGATGAGAAAAGCGACAAAAAAAGTTGGCCGCCCGGCAGGGAAAAAAACGGCTGCAAAAAAGAAGACCGCAAAGAAGACGGTCCGCAAGGCGCCGGCCAAACGCAAGGCCGCCAAAAAGAAACTCAAAGTAACGCGTAAGCCGGCGGCGAAAAAAGTTGCGCGCCCGGCTGCCAAGAAAAAAGCCGTGAAGAAAAAGACCACGGCAAAAAAAACGACCGCCAAAAAAACGGCGGCGAAAAAAGCGGTGAAAAAGACTGCCGCTAAAAAAACTGTGGGCCGCCCGGCAAAGAAAAGGCCGGCCGCAAAGCGCAGGACGGTTCGCCGCAAAGCGGCCTGACCGGTTCCAGGCAAAACGATCCAAAAGCCCCGGCCAGCAGAATGCGGCCGGGGCTTTTTTTGCGCCTTGACGGGGCCGCGAGGGCTTGCACATCATATAAAGATATCTTTATATGATTCCCGAGAGGGCATTATGAGCGATCCATTTGACGGCCGGCCGCAGCGCATTGCGGCGCTTAAAGAAGCACTGACGCAGCGCATTCTCGTGCTCGACGGCGCCGCGGGCACCTTTATCCAGGGCTACGAACTCGACGAGGCGGGTTATCGCGCGACGCGTTTCGCCGACTGGGCCCAGGACATCAAAGGCAATAACGACATTCTCATCCTGTCGCGGCCAGACATCGTCGCCGACATGCATCGGGCCTATCTCGCGGCCGGCGCCGACATCATTGAGACCAACACATTCTCGGCGACCACAATCGCCCAGGCCGATTACGCCATGGAGGATCTCGCTTACGAGTTGAATGTTGAAGGGGCGCGGCTGGCGCGGGCCGAGGCGGACGGGGCGGCGACGCCGGACCGACCGCGCTTTGTCGCCGGCGCCATCGGGCCGACAAACCGCACCGCGTCGATATCGCCGGACGTTAATGACCCGGGCAAGCGCAACACCGATTTCGATGAGCTTGCGCGCGCCTATGGCGATGCGGCGCGCGGTCTGATCGAAGGCGGCGCCGACACATTGCTGATTGAAACCATCTTCGACACGCTGAACGCCAAGGCGGCGGTATACGCGGTGCAAAACCTGTTCGACGATCTCGGGTTTGACGTGCCGGTCATGCTGTCGGTGACGATCACGGACCAATCGGGCCGCACCCTGTCGGGGCAGACGCCGGAAGCCTTCTGGAACGCGGTGCGTCATGCAAAGCCGCTCACGGTCGGCGTCAACTGCGCCCTCGGGCCGGACCTGATGCGCCCTTATGTGGAAGAACTTGCAACGGTGGCGGATTGCTATGTTTCCGCATACCCGAACGCCGGTCTGCCCAACGCCTTCGGCGGCTACGACGAAACGCCGGAATCCATGACCGAGCATTTGAGCGAATGGGCCCGGTCGGGTCTGCTTAATCTTGTCGGCGGGTGTTGCGGCACAACGCCGGCTCATATCGAGGCGTTTGCCGACGCCGTCGATGGCGTAAGCCCGCGGAGCATTCCGAACCGGGACGCGAAAATGCGTCTTTCCGGCTTGGAGGCTTTTGCGGCGTAAGCGCCGCCCGGTTGCATCGCCCCCGGTTGCGTCGGGGGCAATTCGCGCACACAGTCGACAATATGAAAGACCTTTCCCATCAACTCGACTGGATCGCGCGGCTGATCGCCCACGATACGACGTCGTCGCGCTCGAACCTCAATCTCATCGAAGACGTTGAGGCTTATCTCGGCGAGTTGGGCGTTGAGACCTTTCGCGTCCAGAATGACGATGGAACCAAGTCCAACCTTTACGCCGTCGTCGGCCCCAGCGCGCCGGGCGGCGTCATCCTCTCCG
Organism: Hyphococcus sp.; assembly: GCA_028281665.1. GTDB lineage: Bacteria > Pseudomonadota > Alphaproteobacteria > Caulobacterales > Parvularculaceae > Hyphococcus. Next base: position 61,914 of record JANQJK010000028.1, on the reverse strand, counting down.
GACATACGGATGTCGTGCCGGTGGAAGGCCAGGACTGGGACACCGACCCCTGGGTTGCAACGGAGAAAGACGGCAAGCTTTACGGGCGCGGAACCTGCGACATGAAAAGCTTCTCCGCGATCGGGCTGTCTCTCGTGCCGGAAATGCTGAAGGCGGACCTGAAACGCCCGTTGATTTTCGCACTGTCTTATGACGAAGAGGTCGGCTGCCTCGGGGCGCCGAGCATGATTGCGGAAATCGCCGAAAAGGCGCCGGCGCCGTCGGCCGTCATTGTGGGCGAGCCGACCAACATGAATGTGATCAATGGCCACAAAGGCATCGCGTCGTTTCGCGTGCACGTCACCGGCTACACGACCCATTCCAGTCAGACCGACCGCGGCGTGTCGGCCGTTGAAGCGGCGGCGAGGCTGATCGCGAAAATCGCCGACATGCGCGCCGCGCGGGCCCGCGACGCGGACCCGGAAAGCCCGTTCGAGCCCCCTTACTCCACCATGACCGTCAACGTCGTGCGCGGCGGCACGCAGCTCAACATCATGGCCGGGGAGGCGACCTTCGACTGGGACTTGCGCGCGCTGCCGGGAGACTCCGTCGTCGATATCGCCGAGGAGTTCGCGGACTTCGCCAAAGGCGTTGAAACCGAAATGCGCCGCCGGGCGCCGTCGTGTCGCATCGCAATCGAGCAGATGACCAATGCGCCGGCCTTCGCGCCGCGCGACGACAACGCCGCCGCCGACCTCGCCAAGTCGATCACCGGTCGCAATGCGACCGATGTTGTGGCCTACGCAGCGGAAGCCGGCCAGTTTCAGGAGGCGGGATTTTCGACCGTGATCTGCGGACCCGGCTCGATCGATCAGGCGCACCAGGCCAATGAGTTCATCACCCTTGAGCAAATCCGGCTTGGAACGGACTTCATCCGGCGGCTGATCGGCCGTATGGCGGCGTGACCATAGCGCATTGCGGTAATCTTTCTTACCGGCCGATAAACAATAACGCTTCAATTCCTTAATACCGCGCGCTTGCCAATACTCCCGTAAAGTACGTAAACGGATCGTTTGCAAAAACGCTTCCGCCGCTCTTTACGTGGTCTTTACTCGCGTCTGCGAGGGTTGCCGCTCTGAAAACAGTTGTGTCAACCGGGGCGTCGTTACCGTGAAAAAGGTTACTCAGTGTCGGGCGTGTGGGTCGCAAACCTTAACGCCCGTTTTTGAAATGGACGCGCCGCCGGTTGCCGGCGTCTTCAACAGCCGCTCGCAGAAAACAGGTTACGTTCTGTGCGATCCGTCGCGCCACGCGCGCGCCTGCGGGTTGTTGCAAGCCGCGACTCCCGACGCCTCACACGCGCCCGGCGCTTCGGCGCGCCATGCGTCGAACCGTGAAAATCTGCGCGCGCTTGCGACAGAGGCGCTCGAATTGCTGTCGGGCCGCGACTGCTCCGCGCTTGATGTCGGGTGCAACGACGGATCTCTCCTGTCTTATTACCCCCGATGGGTCGAGCGTTTCGGCGTCGATCCTTCCGAGCATGTGGAAGAGGTCGGCAAATGGGCGTGGTCTGCGAGAGCGTCATTCCCAAGCGCGGAACTCGACAAGGCCTTTGGCGAGAAAAAGTTTGACATCATTTCCGCGTCGTCCGTGTTCGAACATATTGACGAGCCGCGAGCGTTTCTGAACGCCGTTAAATCGCGGCTCACCGATGACGGGGTTTTTGCCCTGGAAACGCTTTATGCGCCGACGATCCTGTCCCGCAACGCAATTGACGTTTTCCAGGCCGGTGTCTCGGCCGTTTATTCCCTGTCCGTTCTTGAATGGATGATCCGCTCCGCCGGCATGAAGGTCGTCAAAGGCGCCCTCACGCCGAAAGAGGGCGGATCGATACGCCTGTTCATCACCCATGAGAACAATGCGGAATTCGACTTCGACCCATGGAACGAGCGTCTTGCAAAACTATGGGATGAAGAAAACGCGCTTGCCATGCGCGCGCTGCAGCCGTTCCAGTCATTCGAACGCCGCGCCGTGGAGATCCGGCACGCCCTGTCGGTTCTTTTCGGAAAGATCGCCGGGCGCGGCGAGAATGTTCATATCCTTGGCGCCGACGCACAGACCGAAGCGTTGCTTGCGTTTATGGGGCCAGCCGCAAAGCCGGTGACTGCTGTTGTCGATACTCACGCCGCCCGCGAACGCGACACCCTCGGCGAAACCGGCCTGCCGATCATCTCAGACACGGACTCGCGCGCCGCCGAACCCGATTACGTCATCGCGCCGGCCCGATATAAACGCGAGATGCTTGAGCGCTGGCGCGAGACCATTCTTCTTGGCGCGAAAATGGTGTTTGCAACGCCGCTGCCGCATATCGTCACCGCATCGAACTACAACAGCGAATACGGCAAGACGATTGCCGCGGGCGACACCGCGGGCGGTACGGAAACGCTTCGCTCCATTCTGGCGGCGGCCGGGGGGTTGCGGGTTATCGCTGAAAACAAGGACGCAAAGTCCGCATAGCTGCCGTTTCGAAGTCAGGCGGACGACACGAATTTCCGCTTGTCGCCGGTAAGGCAAACGGCGGTGAGGACGCCTGACCAGCACGCGCCCGTATCGACGCCGATGCGCCATCCCGCATCCACCGGCTTTTTCGTTGGATGATGTCCGTGGACAACGGTAACGTCCGGCCGTTTGTTTGCCGGCGTTTCGTGAAAGGGCTTTCGGATCCACAAAAGATCCTCCTCGTCCTGATCCTCAACGGCAATGCCCGGACGCAAGCCCGCATGCACGAAAAGATAATCGCCGGCCCTGTGCATCAGAGAAAGATCGCTCAGAAAGTTGCGATGAGCGTTCGGCAGGGCGTCGGCGAGCGCGGTGGAAAGCGCATCGCCCGATTTCGTAAGGGCGCCGGCGATGCCATAGCTTCGAAGCGTCTGGTCGCCGCCCCATTCGAGCCATTCGAGCGCCCGTTCGGGATCCGACAGGAAATCCAGCATCACCGCTTCATGGTTGCCCTTGAGGAAGACCGTCTCAGGCAATTCTTTTCGGAGCGATATCAGCCGGTCGATCACCCCTTTGGAGTCCGGCCCGCGGTCCACATAGTCGCCGAGAAAAACCAGCCGCGCGCCGTCAAATCCTCCGGCGTCTCCATCGATTTTTTCGAGCAGGCGATCAAGGGCGTCCGCCGCGCCGTGAATGTCGCCAATGGCGTAGATCCGCTCTCCGTCCGGCGTTTTCGCGCCTTTTCCCGGTTTTCCGAACAATCGCAAGATGTGCTCCTGTCTGTGCTTGCCGCCTCATTATGCGGTGCGGGGCCGGCGAATCACGCGCGCGTCACAATTTTTATGGTAGTCTCGCAGGCGATTCGCGGAAAGACCGGCATGCAATATAGGGAGTTTTGGGTTTGAGCGTGCTCGTTACCGGCGGAGCGGGCTATATCGGCTCGCATATGCTGCTGGCGCTTCTTGACGCCGGCGAAAAGGCGGTCGCGCTCGACAATCTTTCGACCGGCATGCGCAGCCTTGTTCCGGACGGGGCGGATTTCGTCGAGGCTGACGTCGGAGACGGCGAGGCTCTTGCCCGCATTTTTGACGAGCATGAGATCACGGACGTCATTCATTTTGCCGGATCGATCCTGGTGCCGGAATCGATCCGCCATCCGCTCGCCTATTACACCAACAACACGGCGAATACGCTGATGCTGCTCTGCGCATGCGTTGAAGCGAAGATCCCGCGGTTCATTTTCTCGTCGACCGCGTCGGTCTACGGAACGCCGGATCGCGTGCCGATATCCGAACAGGCGCCCGTCAACTCGATCACGCCCTATGGCGCCTCCATGTCCATGAGCGAGCGCATTGTGGAAGACGCGGCGACCGCTCACGGCTTTTCCTATATGACGCTGCGCTATTTCAATGTGGCCGGCGCGGACCCGGAAGGGCGGGCGGGCGAGGTCGGCAAGCCGACGCACCTCGTCAAGGTCGCCGCGCAGATCGCCGTCGGCGCACGAAAAGAAAAACTCCAGGTGTTCGGCGCCGATTATCCGACCCCGGACGGAACCGCGATCCGCGATTACGTACATGTGGCCGATCTCGCCCAGGCGCATTTGAAAGCGCTCAAGCGGCTTCGCGACGGGGGCGCATCGACGACGCTGAATGTCGGCTACGGACGCGGTTACTCGGTCTACGAAGTGATGGAAGCGTTCGCCCGCGTAACGGGGGCGCCGCTGCCCCACGAAATTGCGGCCCGGCGGGCGGGCGATCCCGCCCAGCTGATTGCCGACAATGCAGCCGTCCGCACCGTTCTCGACTGGCGTCCCCGGTTTGACGATCTCGACTTTATTGTCGAAACGGCAATTGAGTGGGAGCGCGCGCTTTCCCAAAGCAAGCCCGGTTGATGGCGGCAGTGAAAACGCCTGGACGGGCGATCATGCGCGTCGGTTTTGTCCTGTTGCTCGGGGTCGTGACAGTGCTTTCGCTCGCGTCCTTCCCGTCGGGCGCCGCGCCCGGAAACGCCCTGACGCGCATGATCGCGACGCTTCTGCTTGGCGATGCGGCGCACGCCGACAAGGTCGGTCACTTCATGGCGTACTCTGCTTTGGGGGCGGCGGCGTATTTCGCCGCGATTGCGCGCCGGCCGTTCTGGGCGGCGCCGGCGTTGCTGGCGCTTTACGGCGCCGGTCTCGAAGGCGTTCAGTATTTTCTTGCGGGGCGAACGGCGGACATTGTGGATGCGGCAGTCAACGGCGTCGGCGCCGCGTCAGGGTACGCGGTCGCCGCGGGGCTTGGCGCCCTCATTTCGTTTCAAACAAAAAGATGAACCGGCGCAGCGGGCGCCATTGCCGCGCCGGCGGAGTTTGCGTCCCCTGCGCATTAAGCGAGGGCGAGGTACGTGTAAGCGGCCGGGGCGAGCGCGGCGCCGATGACGGCGGCGATCGTCAGCAGTGAAATTGCTTTTGCCATTGGGGTCTCTCCTTTTATTGTTCTGATGCGGGTCAGATAGATCCTTCCCCTGCGCCGGAAAAGGCCGCGCGCCTGCGATTCATCGCATCGGAAAAGCGTTTCGGCGCATCGCAAAAATTAACGTTTCGCTTCGTCGCCCCCGGCAATCGTCCTGTCGCCGGGCGTTGATCCTGCGGTGCGAACAATGGCCCGTTGCGCGCTTCGGAATCAAAAACGGAGACCGGCAATGGACGGACTGCTGGCGCTCGACAACTGGTTCACGCTGATGATGCTCATCATGCTGCGGGTCGTCTTGGGCTTTGACAATCTTCTGTACATATCGATCGAGTCGAGCCGCGTTGCGCCCGCAAAGCAGCAACTGGTGCGCCGCGCGGGGATTGCGCTGGCGACCCTCCTTCGTCTCGTGTTGATGTTCCTGGTCCTCGGGCTGATCGCCCGCTTCGCGCAGCCCATGTTTTCCATCAACTGGAACGGCGTCTTTGAAGGCTCCTTCACCTTTCACGCGGTGGTCTCGATCCTCGGCGGCGGCTTCATCATGTGGACGGCGACCAAGGAGATTATGCATCTCCTCGCGGTTGACCACATTGAAAAACTGAATGAGCCGCGCGGGAAGAAAAGCGTCGGCAGCGCGATCGGATTGATCGTCTTCATGAACCTCATCTTTTCCTTCGACTCGCTTTTGTCCGCGATTGCGCTGACCCACGTGGTCTGGGTTATCGCTGCGGCCATCATCATCAGCGGCGCGATGATGATTGCGCTCGCGGATCAGGTCTCCGTGTTTCTGAAAAAGAACCGGATGTTCGAGGTGATCGGTCTCTTCATTCTGTTCATCGTCGGCATTCTGCTTGTGTCGAAAGGCGGGCATCTCGCCCATATGGAGCTTTTCAATTACAAGGTCGAAGCGATGTCGAAGGCGAGCTTTTACTTCGTGATTTTTGTTATGGTCGTCGTGTCGACGGTGCAGACGCGCTACCGCAACAAGCTTGAAGCCTTGCGGGCGGCCGAACATGGCGAGGCCGCGCCCGCGCACTAACCGTCGCGGCGGTCAGGCCTCGCTGACGGCGCCGCTTTTTTTTGGAATACGCCGGGGGGCTATTCGAGGGGGCGGAAAATCAGCGTCAGGACGACGCCGATGACGCCGAGGACGCCCCAAAGAGGCAGGCCGAGGACAGCGCCCAGCGCCTGGCTGACGCCGCCCGGCGAATTTTCGACGAGGTTTGCGCCGTCAAGGCCAAACATGGCGAGGATGTCGGCGGTTGATCGCATGACCGGTTCGCCGCTTTCGAGGGACGACACGCCGTCAGCGCCCAAAAGCGCCACCGCAAGCGCAACCAACACCCAGGCAATAAATCGAAACGCCGCCATTCTGGCCCCCTCAAAACAATGGTTAATGCAACTGTACCCCGCGCCACTTTAGCCCGCAGCGCCCGTATCGGCAATCGCCGCGCCTGCACCGCCTGCAAACGCCGGCGGCGCCGCCGCTTTCGGGTCTTGCGCCATTGGGCGGCGCGGCTATAACCGGCGCTCTTTTGCCGTAGGCGGGATGGTTAACGCCGCATCCCGCCCGCGAACGGACAGGTGGCCGAGTGGTCGAAGGCGCACGCCTGGAACGCGTGTAGGCGGGCAACCGTCTCGTGGGTTCGAATCCCACCCTGTCCGCCACTCCAAAATAAACGCCCTCTGTTTCAATACGATACGACGATGTTAGCCACTCTTTTTTGGCATGTTAGCCACTTCGCGTTCGCTCAATGTTTTCATGGCGTCGCGGGCGAGCCGAATCTGATCGGCTTTCGCGGCGTACCTTTCAACTTCTTTCAGGGTGCGGTGGCCGGTAATCGCCGCGATCTGGTGAACTGAACAGCCCGCTTCGGCGAGACGTCTTGCAGCCGCTTTTCGTAACCCGTGAGCGGTCAACTTCGTAATGCCAGCTTGATTACACCAATCCCTAAACGCGTTGCCGAACCCGCTTGGCGTGTACGGTGCTCCATGCTTCGTTACAATGAACGTGAGTTGTTCATTCGGCGTCTGGTCGATGGCTTTCTTCAATTCCGAGTGCAATGGAATGCTGACAGTTGCGCCCGTCTTGCTTTGGGAAATCGTAAGCACGCCATCGGCTACATGCTGCCGACCCATCGTGACAACGTCGCCGCGGCGCTGCCCGGTGTAAAGCAATAATGCGAATGCTAGACGCTCACGGGTGCCGATCGGCCAACGCTTTTCATACCGTGCGATTGCATCCTCATCCCACGTTACGAAGCCTTCGGAGCCGGACCGAATTTTTCGAACGTTAAATGTCGGGTTGTGATCAAGTTCGCCGACTTCGATGGCATGATTACAGAGCATCCGAAGGACGCGGAGAAAGTTGTTTGCGGCACTTGGTCCGCCATCTTTGAACTTTGCCGCTACAATATCGGCCACATGTCTGCGTTCCAGGTGGGCGACGCGTTTTGATCCATGCTCGGCGCGAACTCGTTCAATGATTCCGCGATATGTGTTTTTCGTCGCCGGACGCAGCGACAGATAACCAGACGAAGCGTAATAGCTTTGAATTACTGCTTCGAGTGTACCGGCTCTGGGTTTGCGTTCGACAATCGGTCCCTCACCGAAACATGCCTCTGCGTCCACATAGGCCGTCATAAATTCGGTGCTTCCAGGCGAGCCGGGCAGGGGGTAACGACGCCCCTTACGACGATAATAACACCGCCTCTTACCGCGAACGTCTGTGTATGTGTGGACGTAAGGAAGTTTGATCGTGGCCATGGTTAAGCATCCCAATCGTTCCCTTCATCATCACCATCGTCGACTCCAGCAAGCAAGTCGAAAGCAGTATCCAAGGCGGCCCGGTCATATATCTTTCGTTTGCCTACCCGTTTAGGTTGAGGCATCGAACCCGATTTCACCAATTCGTCGAACTTTGAGGGCGACACGCCGATGTAACGCGCCGCTTCCACACGGTTCATCCCGCGGGGGCAATCGAACGGATATGACCGAGTCATTTGGACCGACAGTAATCACACATCCGGTTATCGATACCCTCCGATTTGAACGACTTGCCGCAGGTCATGCAATCACGAACGGCGGACGTGTCGGGTGGTACAGGTCGTTCGCGGATAACCGGAAGATGACGAAGCGAACCAGCGTAACCAGGCGGCAAGCCATTCACTAAATCTGATTCAAGTACATGCACCGGCCTACCATTCACCGTCGTTTCCCTAACTCTGACGTCCACGTTGTGACCGAGATCTTTCCAAAAACGTTGGATCGTCACCGCCAATCTGTTTGCCGTCTGGCCGCTCGTTTCGTATCTCGGTTTCTCCAGGACAATCATCGTCTCGTTCAATTGCTTGCTTTAAATTACGACAGGCGGTTCGGTATGCTTTGCGAAACTCGGCGTTCAATTGAGAGTCTCCCGTCGCTGGATTTCCGATTCGATCAATAATTGGTCGGTGTGATTGCAGAGGATGTACGCAGCAAAGTCCGCTTCGTCTGGAACTTCTTCGTTGTCGAGCGCCTTACCTGCCGATTGCGCCATCGCAACGCGTTGGTTTTCCGGAAGTACCACAACTTGCTGGATCATCCGTTTCGTTTGGTCCGCGCCGATACGGTTCGCCAGGATCTGCGATAGACAAACGGTCCAGGCCGTGAATGTGTTTTTGAGGATCGCTAATTCCGCATCTGTGAGTTTGTACACAGCGTCGCGGGGTTTGCCTTGGAGCTTCGTATTCATGATTTTGATGGCGGTGTCCTCACCGAAATCTCTATGCATGGTGTTACCTTTCTGACGCTACAGGATCGTTTGATTGGGTTTGATTGGACAACGGCGTACGGTCATCGCCGCCTTCGTATGCCGGCATGTTTTCAAATCGCCGGATTTCGTTGTTCGACAGCGCGCCAATTTGACGGCCTGTCCGGTAGGTCGCCCACCGTGTGGACGCATCGCCGCGGAGAAGCCCCGATAGGTCATGTTCAATAAACATCGTGCGACGCCCTTCAGTGGATAAGAGACAACGCTGCATGGCTTGCTCCACACGGGCGGCGAGGGGCGAGAGGGCGTTGCTTACAAGGTCCTGGGCGGCCTGCTGAGCCGATCCGTAACTGACGCTGGTGGAGATACCGACGGACGCAGGTGGGACGCCGAAGATCCGCGCGACGTCTTCGTTGGACAGTTTGCGGGATTCCAATAACTCCGCGTCTTCGGCGCTGAACGACGCATGTGACAGCGTCATACCTTCCTGAAGAACTATGGGTTTGCCCGCATTGTGAGGACCGCCGTTCGTTTCGATGTATGCACTGCGGATGTTCTCGATTGCTTCCGAGCTTAGTTTGCCGGGATGTGTGAAGGCCGCAGCCGGTCGTAGTCCATTCGCCGCGAGGTTTTCCGCCGTTTCATTCTGAGCGATTGCCATACCCAGAGAACCGCGGGCGATGGTGATGGGCGAACGGCCGATCAGTCCGTCTTCCGTCGACGCGCGAATGTGCAGGACTTCTTCCTGAAGCAATCGGGTCGGCGATTGACCTGGAAGCGTTACTCGGTAGCGAAGCCGTCCGCTTTCCATCCGCTCCACAGCGACGGACCCAGGCGTCAGTGGCCACAGGGCTGTGACTTGTCCGCGCCCGTTTCGATCGATCCGGGCATAGGCGTTCCCGGCCGTATCAAGCGAACGGATCAGAAATTCCCGAAGCTCGAACGACGTCATCAGCGGATTGGCGAGATCGCTAAGGACGTCCGTCAGAGGCGTTCCGTCGACGCGTTCGCGATCGCCATTTTCAAGACGTCGGAAAACCTTTAGCGGGACAGAAGACAGCAATTCGGACCGCAGCGATACGCAGCGAACCGCAACCGCGAGGTTGCTAAGTACCTTCGTAGAGCTGACGTGACCGATACCAGGATGGAATGCGCGTCCCCAAACGTCTGGCGAAAACGGGCTGTAGTCGGTGACCCGCTTTTCGTAGCCGAGTGCTGACAGAATACGATCGAACATCACAGCGCCCCCAATTCAATAAGTGACAGGCGTCGTTGATAAATCGATCGATCGACCGCTTGCAGCGATCGGGCGCTGACCGTCGTTTCCGGGTATGCGGGCCATGCGGATACGATGCTGACTTCACGCAGATCAATTTCATGAAGCGTCCGCAGCGTACCCGTCCAGGTGTCGCGTTTTGCGATAAATCCGAACGATGCGCCGCCAAGACTGTCAGATTCGGCAAGGGCCAGGATGTCATTCGCAAGGGAAGTCTTTGGGAGATCGACGGCGAAGTGTAAGCCGCGACTGTCTTCCGAAAGCCGAAGCGAACTGTTTCGGGTTCGACCCAGAACTTTTGTCGGGTCGTGATCTACAAGGGCAAGCTTGTCACCGTCCGCCAATGACGCGGCGAATGCGCCGCTTCGTATCTCTTCTTCAAAATCAGCGATCTTTGCGCGAACGCCAAAAATTGCTGCATAACCTTCCAGCCGTCTCCCGCTGGCGCGGATTTCTAATTCCGCTGAACGTCGTTCTATGTCTCTCATTTAATCATCCTCAAAAAAAGCGGGCGGCGACGTCCGTAACGCAGGTGGAGAAAGCGAAAACACCCACAACATCGCCGCCCGGCTCGCGACCAAGGGGCGCGCGCTACGCCGGGTAGGAAAAACCCCGGCGATTGATTATCAGGCGGTGTTCATGTCGTTTGCGCCGGCGAAGGATTCGTTGTGGCGGATGACAATGTCGGCGCTCATCAGTGCACGGACCTGAATATTCCCTTTGGAATACGCGGTGCTTTCGTAAGGGTTGGCGAGGATATCGACGCCGGACCAAGTTCCAATCACGAGCGATGAAAAGTCGCCGAAGACGATCGCACGGTCCGCGGGTGAACCGCCGCCGACGAGAGCCGTTGTGTCGAAATAAGGAAAACCATAAAGCGAGTTCGGATCTTCCATGATGAAACGCGAGTCCGTCGAACCAACGCGGACGGTTGAACGAAGTTTCTTTGTCACCTGCGGATGGCCGGCCCAGCCGAGACGTCCAGTCAGGGCGTTCGCGGTTGCGATGGATGAAATCAGTTCGAGACCTTCCGACCAAGTCGGCGTCGCGAACGTTCCGGGCGTGATGGTGTCCAAGATACCGGACGGTTCGTTCGAGCCGCCACCGACAAGCGCCGCGGCGTCCAGAGCCGAAGCAAGGGCGCGAGCGCCGTCACGGGTCGCCATGGCATCCACAGACGGGTCAGATTGTAGGACCATGTTCCGGCTGAACTCGGTCAATGCACCGACATGCTTCGAGCTAAGGGTTCGTGCGTTAATGTCCCAGTCGTCAGCGGACAATGCCCCGTTTTCCGCGATCCACGCCGCGGTGAAGCCCGTGTCGATCGCGGGGATTGAACAATTGCCAACAAGACCGGACAGGGTGGTTGCGCCAAGAGCGTTGACGACGGAAGCGGCCCGAAGCGGATCGATCAATTGATCCGCCTTGTGTTCTGTTCCGATTGCGCCGGCACCGGTAGTCGACGAAAGCACGACACGTTGTTCCTGCTGACGGAAAATCGATTCAGGGATCATCACGCCTTGAGCGGTTCGTCCTGTCCGTTTCTGTAGTTCTGCGGAGACTTCCAGAACGCGGCCTGTGTCACGGCCGGCAATGCCGGCGGATGCGGCGATAGCGTCCAGGAACAATCCGGGGGCACGACATTCGCGATCGAAGTCAGGCGTCCCACCGTTCAGAGTTTCGGCTGCTTCGGATTGTCGTTCCATTTCAGCGAGGCGGGATTCGCGGGCGATTTGTTCGTCCAGTTTTCGAATTTCCGCTTCGTTGGCGTCGAATTTTTTGCGGGCTTCGTCGTCCAGATCGATCTTGCCCGCGTCATGAGAGGCGGAGATAAGTGAACGGCATTCCGCGACAAGCTTTGTCCGCCGCTCCTGTAAGTCGTGAATCTTCATCGTTGTATTCCTTGGTGTTTGCCGCGGGATTGCGGCTGTCGCGGCCAAGGAAACGTCAGAATGAGATTGATTTGGTGGGGGTACGGTCCTAGTTTCAGGTAATATCTAAGCTATTGAAAACAAATAATGTTCTATTTTTGTTCTTACAACCTGCGCGCGAAAAAATTTTGCTTGGCAGCCGGTTTCGCCGACTCAGGTTAGCAAAAAACCCCGCATTCATGATCGGCAAAAGTTGATGAGTAAAGTAAGTAAGAAGTTGCGGCAGAGGCGGTCGCGCAAGTCACTGTCGGATAAGATCGGCTTACCAATATCAAAGCCGAGTGAAGCTTATCACGAAGCGATTACTGCTTACGGCTCGTCACTGTTTGATTCCGTATCTTTATCGAAAGAGCTAAGCGGAATTCCGAGCCCAACGACCCAACACTTTTACTCGTCGGCGCTCTTCACGACTATGTGCACCCGCGGCATGTCGATTGCGATGCTTCTTCCGAAAAGCATTTGGTCAGATCAATTAATTGACCACTGGGACTATCGCTCTATTGCAATCCTCGTTCGTTCGTTGGTCGAGACTCGGTTAGCGCTGCATTATCTTTGTGTCGAACAATGTGAGGAAAGCGAGTGGAGAAGTCGTTGGAACATCTTCAATTTGCATGACTGCGTTACCAGGCGTCGCATTGCGGCCGAACGTACATCCGAAGAAGAAATTCTTAAGCCGTTTGACGACCAAGCTGATAAGCTTCGCAAAAGGCTTCGGGAAAATGCTTTCTTTTCAGGTCTGAAAGGCAAGCGTCAAAAGTCCCTACTTAAAGGCCGCGAAGCATACCTTAAAAGCTTGGAGGAAATTGCCGAAGATACAGGAATGGAAAAAAACATCTGGCGAAGAATGAATATTATCTTGTCAAACCACGTCCACACGCTGCCATATTCATTTTATAATATGGAACAAAGCGTTTCGGGCCGGGGCCTTCACGACCACCGTGAAGAACACGGCATCATGATCTGCTTGGGATACGCCGATATGATGCTCATTGCAGCCAGACGCGAAATGAATGCGCTTTTTGACGGAATAAAACCACGCGAATAAGAATAACGGGGTCATCGGTTGGCGGTCGGTCCCTGCCTTTTATAGGCAGGGGACCACGACCGACCAGAAACCGTTTTGACTGGCTCGTGGTCATGACCGGTCGTCGACCGAGACCGACCAGTGACCTGCCTTGTTACTTGCTCGCCTCCAGGCCGACCGTTTCGCTTCGTCCGATCCTTCATATTCCGCAAGAAATTGTCTGTGGACTTCATCCTTATTCTCGATCCCACTGCCAACGATCTTCGATAACAACAAGTCTGCCTTCGAAACTGCTTGTGTTTGAACCGGCTTGTCAGTCTTGACCAGTACCGATGACCGTTCCACGGCGAAATCGCCTACCGGAATAAGCGCTACGGTTTCGAATTTTAGATAGATTGGTTCGAACGGATCGCCGTCCTTCATCTTTGTGCATTCGATCACGAGTGTTCCGGACTGTTTTCCGATTGCTACTCGTGCTTCGAAATCAACCGCACCTTTCAGGGCTATTGAGCCCTTCGCGCGTGCTTTATCGCCGTGGCCACTGTGATGTACGATCAAAACGGTGCAGTCGAACAGTTCTCGCAATCGATCACAGGCGGCGATGAATGCGCTGACTTCCTTAGCCGAATTTTCATCCATTCCGGGCGTTGCTCGCGCCAACGTATCAACCACGATGAGGCTGGGTTTATCGGGTAGGGTGGTTATCTCGCCGACTAGCTCGCCGAGTGCTTGAGCATCGCCAAAATTTACCGCTCTTTGGGTGACGTGAAGCGGGGCTTCATTGAGAGATACGTTTCGGTGCTGTGACCATGCACGTAGGCGGCGATTCAAACCTCCGAATCCCTCCCCGGCGACGTAGACAACCGCCCCATTCGAAACAGATCGGTCGGTCCAAGGCGTGCCTGTTGCGATCGAACAGGCCCAGTCGATCATTGCGTAGCTTTTACCGCCGCCTGGGTCGCCAAAAACCATACCGAGAACGCCGCGTTCAAGGACGCCATCAATCTGATACTCGATTGGTTCATTTCGCGCGATCAGTTCGCCAGCGGATGCCAACAGTTTTCGAGACGTTTGTGCCACTCCCGGAGCAATAGGTTCGGCGAAAAATACGTCTGGCGGTGGATGACGTTCCAGGGCTTTGCGAACTGTGTGCCTTGCCAACCACCGCATCGCTGCGGTCTGTTGACGCCCTTCCAAAGCTTTGGCGCTGATAGCGTATGACGGGTCGGACAGGACACAGAGTATGTCGTCTCGTTTAACACGGGCGGCTGCAAGGGCATTCGCTGCCGTCATTAGTGCTTCAGACCGTTCGCCCTTGTCGGCTCCATCGCGAATAAGTGACTTTGTGTCATCAGAGATAGGAAGGTTATTGATATCGACGTGTCGCCATTCGGGTAATTCATCAACGTCCTTGGGTACGATGGGAGACGCGACAGGCTCGGCGAGTTCGTCGATGCACTTTCCTTCCAGAACGCGTGTTTCATACTGAACACCGGCCACGCGGCCGCAGAAATACGCTTGACTGAGTGCCCACGATTCACGCGCGATCACACCACCCAGCGTCGCGTTCAGATAGTCCAGAAAACCCTTACGATACTGCGGCAGATACTCGACAGTCAGGGGCATAAAAACGCGCCACCGCGGCTTATCTGGATGATGCGAGGCGCTAGTGTAGATCAGGCAACGAACGCCAGCGGTGCGGAGTTTCTCAGCGGCTTCGTCGACAGACACGATCTCGCCGTCGTAATCAGCTTCGATGCCAGTAATTGCGATTAAATTTGCATCATGGCGCATCATTCCTTTGTCGCTGGGCGTGTTGCCAAACACCCCCAGCTTGATCATCGGACATTCCGGTTTAGATCGAAACTCTGGCGGTTTCTCGATCCAAGCGCATAAGTCCGGCCACGTTGTGGTATGGGTTGATGCGGATCGGTCGAGTGGTGATTGAAAAAATGTGAAACGCAACGGGCCGCTCCAAAAACAGCAAGCCCGAATTTGCATGGCTTAAAGGAAAACTTGGTGGGGGTACGGTCCTATTTGCCCGTGACGTCCCAACTGCCGAAATCTTCGCCTTTGTTGAATTTGGGAACATAATGTCCGACATTCTCGTGGGTCTCACCCAATTCAGACCACAGCTTTTCAACTTCCCATGTGTCATCGCCTCTGGGCTCTTCGGCCCAAATTACTGTTAATAAGCCTTTGTGGTCATGTAGTCGGGCAATGCGCAATGCTGTTTCCTTTGACTTCTTGGCGAGTTCAACTGCGAGCGCTCGAAGTCGGCTAATCCGGCTAACCTCTCGATGGGCGGTGAGTTGGATCCAGTCAGCAAATTTTTCTGGGTCTACGTCATCACGTACATGATAACGAAACTCGCCGTCTGAAATTTCTGCGTAGTCAGATAGTTCCATAATTGTTACTCCTGGTTGATTTCCTTTTGATGGTTGCGTTTTGAACGATAATATATCTTCTTTACTGAGTCCGGTGATTCCTGTTCGTGCGCGGGTCGACCCATCGCACTTTTCTGCCTGTTTATTGCCGAGCTTGCCAAACGAAACGCCAAACTTTTTAACCCGTGTTTGGTCCGCCCTTTGGCTTCCGCTTTCGCCTCTAAGTCTTTGAGGATCTTGTCGGTTGTGGACACGATCAAGTGTCGCCTGTGTTCTGCGTTAGCACGGCGTTGTTCGTTTGTCGTATTTTCTGAAGATCGTACTTTGTGCCCTAACTCTGCATCAGGAATTAATGCGCGAACATGTTCCTGAATAGCGTTAGGCGCGTCATAAGTAGCCGGGCTTCCAAAAAGTTCCCCTAGGTCAATACCTAACTGTTCTGCGCGCTCCCACAACGCAGTATGAAATTTTCTAATCCGTCGAATTTCGTTGGCAATTTCCTTGTCCTCGATCATCTCAAATACTCATAGCGATTCAATTTCTGGACGCTCTTTGCTTGCCAATTGTTAGTCAATCTACAAAATATCTATTGGAAATCAGTGAACAGAATTTCAAGAGTTAGTCTCAATATATGACTGAATTAACTATACTTTCCCAATCCCACCCTGTCCGCCAGCCGCTCTGACCAAATATACGTGTTCCAAAGCGCGATCATAGGTGCCGGGTAATTTCAATGCGTTACGGGTGGCAGATGCGGATGAACGAGTCTCTCCGTGTCGCCCAGACGGTCGCCCTGACCGAGAGTCTCTGCATGTATTTGAGTGGTTCAGTTAGGCGCTGAGAGACGGTTTAGAGTGCAACATCGAACCCGAGCGCGTGGGATTGCAAACGCCAATCGGGAGACAATTGGGTCTCGTTGATTTGCCTGAGACTGAGGGCGGGCGGTTGCCGCCCATCGAGGATCGCTTCGACAATGGCGGGCGATAGGTATGCAAGCCGTAGGATCTTCCAGACATAGCGTTCGGAGAGCTGCTTTTCTTTAGCGAGGTCTTTGACCGTCGCATAAGCGCCGGCCTCGAGCGCCTTGCGCCAGCCATAGGCTTGCGCTGCTGCCTTGATCAGCCCTTCGTTGTGATGACGGCGCCCGCCAGAGGCGAAGACTTTTCTTGACTGTTTTGGTGTCTCGAGCGTGGCCGGAATGCGGATTTGGTCTCTCTCGCCGCTGGGCTTGCGCGTCTCGACAATAATTTCGCGGGGGCGGAGCTCGATCCGCCGGATGCGATCGATCGCATCCGGTTCTTCAATGGTTTTCTCAATCTTGTTCTCAAGCCAGGCTGCGTTGATGCGGGATATTGTTCCTGCCTTTTGCCCACGAATGGCTGGGGCGCTGGCGTAGTAGCGATAGGAGATGCGGTTCTTCTTTTTGACATAGGTAGCGACCATGCGATTGCCGCGATCATCGAAGACGAGATTGCGAAGAGGCGCCTCAAAAGTCGTGTTGACCTTTGCCTCTCGTTCATGAGCGCGTCCATCGAGCGCTGATTGGACGCCGGTCCAAAGCTCATTATCGATAATTGCGGATTGTTCGCCGTCGTATTCTTTCTCACCGTGACGGATCTTTCCGATGTAAACCGGATTGCGCAGTATGCGTCCCAAAGCGCTCCGGGTGAGCGGTCCTCCGCCACACTTTCGCCCGTTCTGGCTGCGCCAGGCTTTTGCGCGAATACCTTCTTTAGCCAGTCTTCGTTCGAGATCGGTCAGGGAAGACGTTTCAAGAGCGATTTCAAAGATGCGATTGACGGTGCGGGCTTCAGACCTGTTCGGAACGAGCCTACGATTGTTGATGTCGTAGCCTAGGGGCGGATAGCCGCCCATCCAAATGCCTTTTTTCTTGGAGGCAGCAATCTTGTCGCGAATGCGCTCCGACGTCACTTCGCGCTCGAACTGGGCGAAGGACAAAAGTACATTCAGCGTCAAACGGCCCATGGATGTCGTCGTGTTGAACTGCTGAGTGACCGACACAAAGGATGCATTCTGCTTGTCGAGGATTTCGACAATGCGAGCGAAATCGGGCAGGGACCGCGTCAGTCGATCAATCTTGTAAACAACAATGACCTGGACCTTACCCGCCTCGATCAACGCCAGCAGTTTCTTAAGTGCTGGTCGTTCCATGGTCCCGCCAGATATGCCGCCATCATCGAAAGCGCCGGGATACACCACCCAGCCTTCAGCTTTCTGGCTTTCAATGTAGGAGCGGCAGGCGTCAAGAGAGTTATATTCTTGTTCCAATCCCTCTTCCGCAGACTTCCGCGTGTAGATGGCGCATCGGATGGTTTTTTTAGTCATTTAGCTGAACGCTTATTAAGGCCGAAGAATCGGGGCCCCGACCACTTGGTCCCGGTGATTACAAGTGCAATTTCGGAAAGGCTTGAATAGGTTTCGCCATTCATGCCGAAGCCGCTTTCAAGCACTTCGACTTCAAACCGCTGCCCTCGCCATTCTCGAACCAGCCGCGCGCCGGGACGCAACGCGCCGTCGCCGCACACAGGCGTCTTCGGATCGGTGTCAATCTTAGCCGCCAGCACATCAAGGCGTCGGCGGGCCTTCCCCGATAGGCCGCCGAAGCGGTCTTTCTGTAATGCGTAAATGAAGGCCTCACGCATGAGCTTCGGAGGCAGGCCTGCGGGCGGCTCCCGCCAATGCCGTCGCCGCCATCGTGCTTTGAGCTCATTCACGGGCGCCGCATTGAGCGCTTCGATTTCGTCAGCGAGATCCATGGCGTGGTTCTTCGTTTTTCCGTCCATAGGTTGGTCGAGGCGCATACTCATCAATGATCGTCGCCAAGAGCCGCGGTTCCGCGATTATCGGAGGTGGTTCACCAAACGCTCGGCGCCAACGTTCCATTGAGCCGGCGTCGGCCAACGGCATTGCCACAATTGGTTGGGAAATGTGTTTCTTCACTACATGCCTCCTCATCGTGACGTTGCACTGCGACAAGCCCGGCGCCAAGGGCGGTCGGGCGGGAGGCTCTATTTTGTGATGCGCACTACCGCTCGAATGCGCACGGAAATCCAGTCAAAAATTGTCTCTAAGCGGATGTTTTAGATGGGCGGACTTTAAATAATCCCCATTAACCATACCGTCTTACAATTATTGGCGGTGAAACTCTTGGCGTTGACGAGCGTTTTTCTCGCCAATTGATGAGTTGTGAGAAGGCATCCACCTGGTCGTCATTTCGGCCATTGGGAAATGCGAGCAGTTCGTTCAAGAAACTACCTATCCATGGAGCGTCTTCCGGCAAGAACACGGATCCGCTTTCAATCACCGCGGACGTCGCTTCTAGCCGAACCGCCTTATCTGCATGCGGTCGTATCGAGATGGGCGTTGGCAATCCTTGATAATGCCGTCGCCGGAACTCTTGGATCAGCTGAAGACCCGGTCCAGCTCGCTCAATCAAAACGCTGTTTGCTTTATACCGTTGTGCGTGGCTTATGATCTTCTTTTTAATACTCGGATAGTCGAGCCGCCCGCGCCAGACGTCGACCACATAATATTGGTTTTTCCAGATCGCAGCGGTAACACATGCTGAATAGTCGGCTGTAGCCTTTGTGCTCGTTGCTATATCCCAGCTTTGAACAAAACGGATGCGTTTTTCATCCGGTATGGATGCATACGTCATCAGCCATTCGCGTTTGACAATATTGCCTTCCTGCGGGACTGGGCGTTGTTGATACTGAGCAGAAAACGCCAACGAACCGAGCGAACTACGTTGTTGCTTCAGGACTTCCATCGGTTCTCGCACGGGTTGAAGCACGTCTCCTTTTTTCCGCACGTGAAAAATTTGAGATCCGACCTCAATCCGCTCGTCCTCCTCGGCAATTGCCGGCAAGTTTAGGTGCTTCCACCCACCTCGTTCAAGAACATAGCCTGCAAGGTCTTCTTCATGCAGGCGTTGCATGACGACAATGATAACCCCCTTCTTCTTGTCATTAAGCCTGGTGGCGAGCGTGCCAGTATACCAATCAATAACCCGCTTTCGCGCAGATTCTGACAGTGATTCTTCAGCCTTCATCGGGTCATCAACGATAATGCAATCTGCCCCACGTCCGGTCAGAGTACCGCCGATTGACGTCGCAAGGCGTCCGCCGCCGGCAGCCGTGATGCACTCGTTACCTGAATCGCGTTTCAGGCGCATGTTGGGAAACAGGTCTTTGTACCAGCCTGCGTCGACAACCAAGCGAAATTGGCGTGAAAGTTCTAGGGCCAAATCCTGGCTGTAGCTAACGCAGATAAATCGCAACGCAGGATTGTGCCCGAGCATCCATGCGACGTAGGCAACAGACGTACTAATCGACTTCAACGAACGCGGTGGTTGCGTGACAAGCAATCGGTTCTGTGTGCCGTGACGACATGAACTCAATTCATGGGCAATGGCGTCAATATGCCAGTTTCTGATGAAGCGGTCGCCTTTAGAGATTGTTCCGAAACACTTCTCGATAAAAAATACCAACTCGTCGCGAAGAATTGCTTGCAGAATACGTGTTTGGTTCATTATTGGGCGCCTTAATTTGAAGGATCTAGTTTAACTTTGTTCTTCTTGAGGAATGCGTCCAGGATTGCTTGATCTTCAACTGAGAGCGGTGCGCCGATATCTTCCAACAGATCTTCGCTGTTGAACATTTTTGCTAGATTCAGTAATTCGGCCATTGCCTTTGCGTCACCCTTCAACGCTTTTTCGCGAAAGAGCAGAAGGTTAGCTTTTTGAGTCGAGATTTTTCGTCGTCGGCCGTTTTCGGTTACAGGCACCGGCATATTCAGCGTATTGCGGACATCCGTCTCAAAGTTGTTCGATCCGCGCGGTCGACCTTTGGGGTTTCCAGACCTACCTTTTGCGAACCGAGTGTGTTTCGGCGGACGCCCGTAACCGACTTCGTATCCATCATCGTTTTTATTACTCACAGTACACTCTCCTTTGGTGTGAGCACATTGAACAAGATATTTTGGATGGTGCGCGGCCTGACGCCGGCGCAACTCATTCCGGCTCCGACTGCAACCGCAAAGCCTTGGTGTCAAAAGACTCACCGGTCACGGCGTGAATGGCGTCATCTTTTGCGAATCTTTGCCACCGCCTGATCGTGCGATCGACGTAGATAGGCTCGATTTCGATAAGTCGTGCTTTTCGCTTCGTTCGCTCTGCGGCGATCAGGGTCGACCCATATCCTGAAAACGGATCAAGGATGACGTCGCGCCGACAAGTGACATCGAGGAGTGCGTCGGCGATCATGGCAACAGGTTTTACGGTCGGATGTGCGGCGAGATCACTTAGGCGATCAGCGCCGAAGCTATTTGCTCCAGCGTAATTCCAAATATTCGATCGATTGCGCCCGTATTTTCCGAGGGCAATATTGTTGATGTGTGGAGCAGTACCATTCTTAAATACAAAAATGAACTCGTGTTTGGAACGGTAAAGAGAACCCATTCCGGAATTGTTTTTGTTCCATATGCAGATGTTTTTAAGTTCGGCGTAGGCGGTTTGCGCCGCTTGTTGCAAATCGCCGCAATGGCGCCAATCCATACAAATAAAATGGATCGAGCCGTCAGTAGTGTACGAAACGAGTCGTGAGCAAGCACGCTCTAGAAAGTGTCGAAATGCGGATGGTGTCATTTCGCCAGAAGCCATGGCGAATTCTTTGTGTTTGACGGCGCCTTTGCCTGATACGAGGCCTTCAACCTGAAGGTTGTAGGGTGGGTCAGCAAATACTGCACAGGCGCGTTCTGTAGGAAGAAGGGCGTCATAAGAAACAGAATCTAGGGCGTCGCCGCAGAAGATTTTGTGATCGCCCAGAATCCAGAGATCGCCAGGGGATGTAACGAGCGGCCCACCCAGCGTCTCCAAATTTTCTTCGGAGGCGTCGTGTTCTTTTTTCGGGTTTGCGTCACCAATGATGAGGTCGATTTCAGCGGGCTCAAAGCCTGTTGCAGTTATGTCAAAATCAAGATCAACTTCGAGTAAGGTCTGAAGTTCCTGTGAAAGAATTTCCTCATCCCATGAAGAATCTTCGGCCAACTTGTTGTCGGCGAGCCTGTAAGCGCGTTTTTTTGCTTCACTGAAACCAACTAAGCGCAGACAAGGAACCTCCTTGAGGTCCGCTGCCGTTGCGGCCTCAAATGCTCCATGCCCCGCGATGATGACGTTTCTCTCGTCGACAAGAATCGGTCGAGTAAAGCCGTAATTGTCGATGCTTTTTTTGAGTTTTCGAATCTGTTTCTTAGGGTGTTTCTTCGCGTTATTCGGATGGGGTTTTATTTTCGAAACTGGTATGAACTCTAGTTGTCGGCTGTGCACGGTTTCCTCCATCAAAAAACGTTTTTGATTTGTGCAAGGCCTTAAAAAAAGTCGGTGGGTTTGGTCACAGCTGTCAATGCCATTGCCTCTAAAGTCGAATGGTTTGATGTGTGAATTTGTTGAGCGAAAGAAAATTAATCGGAATATCAAGCGCCTAGACGACGTAGTTTTTTGCAAAGAAATTCCATGCGATGCGCGATAATTTCCAGCGCTGCCGAAAAAATAACAGCGACTTCAATATGTTATGAAAAGATATGGCGCGTTAATGCTCTTTGTAGGGAGTATTGTTGTTACCCGGCACATTCGGTCTTCACATGCCCATATATGCCCATGCCGTATGAAAAAAATTCCGCCTCCGAGTGAAGGGCGCTCATTTCGGTCGAAATTCAAGTTCATTAATTGAGTATCAGTTCTTATTTACAGCGGAAAATTCGGCATTTTTTAAACGTCGGTTTCACTTGGCATACGCGAGTTTCACTGCGTCAGTATTCCCGGCTTTGGCATTTTCACCGGGCAAGACTGCAGGACTTTTTCCGCGCCCAGCTGATCATCACGGGTCAGTTGAAATTCGGAATTCACAAGGAAACCGTATTTCTCATCGATACTAAAATGCAATTTAGCGCTTTCCGACACGAATTTGACTAGCTTGGCAGCACCTTGATGTTCGGCTCTCAGGATCACGCCATTTCCGTCTTCGCCATTTGAAATAACCGGCACATAGACCTTCAAGTCTTTGTTTTTTGACCGTTCATTATCCCGACGCCGATCATCGATATCGACAAAGATGTATTCTCCGTTTCTGGTGCGCAATCGACTGTCAAAGATAAGCACCACTGTCGGGCGGCCATGTTGGCAGGCGAGGGCAATTCCTTCGCCATAAGAATTGCGAATCTCATGATTTGCGGAAAGTCCCAATTTCATCGGGTTCTCGGGGGCTAACTGACTGTGGTCGGCATTAGGGCTTATCAAAAAGAAAGCAGCGGTCAGCCCAGCGGCGGCGATCACCACGGTCGCCAGGGTAGTTAAATTTTTGCTACTCATGGCAAACTCCCGATAAAGCGGGTCCGGGAAGATTGGACGCGCTGTCATCACGCCATGGAAGTTCTAATTATATCCTAATATGGGATAATTCAATAATGGGATTACCGCCTTTCGCCACGGAAATCAGACCGATGCGCGGAAAATGGCGAAATCGATATATTCACGCCGTCATGAGAGATTATGCGAGCTACTTATCGAAGCCCGCATCGATGCTGGTTATACACAGCAAGGTATCGCCGACCGAATTGGCAAACCGCAATCCTATATCGCAAAAATTGAGGGTGGCGAACGCCGCCTTGATGTCATCGAATTCATAGAAATTTGCGAAGCAATCGGTGCCGATTCTGCGAATATTGTTAATTCGATAACGAGCCGCGGTTGATAAGCAGGTTCATTGCGATTTCGACTTCGCGCGCCTCTGTGGACGGCGCGCCTTTGGCAAGAGATTTTTTTGGTCAATGCAGTTTGGCCGTTAGCGGGCATCTGTGCGGCCTGTTCAAGCGGCGTTTTCAGATTCCGCTGGCATCAGCTTGTTCGGATCGAAGCGTTCATTCTTCATCATCAACGCCCAGATCATGCGAGCGATTTTATTAGCCAATGCGATGACGGCGACTTTCGTTGGTTTGCGTTCGAGCAATCTGACCAACCATGGGTGACGCGTAAAACCAAGTTGTCTGGCGCGAATAGGGGCTAAGCCATCTCTCGGCGGAGATGCCAACCGGTAAGGGGCGGCCACCCACATCCAAAACTGGTTGCAAAAATCCGGGAGGCGGTGGTGACTAAACGCAAAATGCTCAAGCTAGTGGCATGCCGATTCGTATTTGATTTCACTGCTTCGGCGATTTCCAAGCCATTATTTTATTGCGCTTGAGCGATCTGCCCGTCGCGAGTTTTAAGGTCAAAGCTCAAAAATTTACATGCACTATATCTTTATGTTCGCGTAGTAAGGTATTGGTACATCATCTTTATCAGCGCCGGTGCCGACCATCATTTTCGTCCGCGGATGCATCACCGCCGGGTCCGTAATGATGTTGATGCAGCAAGGTTTACCCGATGCAAACGCTTCTTTGACGGCCCCTGCGATGTCTTCGTAGTTATCGATGCGTATGCCTTCAGCGCCAAACCCTTTGGCGACGATGTCATAACGTGTATCTTCCAACGCTACGATCGCTTCGCGATTTCCTCCGTAGAGTAGTTTCTGCGCATTACGCGACATGCCCCATTCGGCGTTGTTGAGAATAACGGTCACGATCGGCAATCCGTGGCGCGCCATTGTGTCAAATTCCTGAATGTTAAAGCCCGCGCCGCCGTCGCCGGCGAAGCAGACGACCGGTCGATCCGGGTTCGCGCGGGCGGCGCCAATGGCGAAGCCGGGTGAGATTCCAAGACATCCGAGATAGCCGCAACGCAAATGCTGCCCGGCGCCCGGCGACCGAACGAGATCGCCGACCCAGTTTCCGGCTTCCCCCCCATCGGCGATAACAGCCGTTCCGTCGGGCAGGGCGTCCATCACCGCAGTCACCGCATGACCCGGATGGACTATGCCCGGCTTCGTATTCTTTGGTTCATCGGCGAAGGCGAGTCTCGCCACCGATCTGGAGCCGCGCAATGTTTCCGCCCAGTCATTGCGCGCTGGAAATTCTTCACCTTCAATCGCGTCGAGCATGGTTTCGATGGTGACGCCTGCATCGGCGAGGATCGGCAAGTCAGCCATGTGCACGCGCCCGATTTCCTCCGCGTTGACCTCGACTTGCGCGACATAGGCATCCGCCGGAATGATTGCGCCCATGGCGCCGCCCAAAAACATGCCCATTCTTGCGCCGAGAAGCAGCACAAAGTCCACTGGCGACCCAGACGCCGCTGCTGCGGCAAGCGCCGCCGCGGCGCCGCCGTAATAAGGGTGATCGTCGGGAAGCACGCCCAGCGCTTTCTGACTTGCAATAACCGGTGCTCCCAGTTGTTTTGCCAGTTCGCCAAGCTGGGCGCCGGAATTGGTGAGCATAACGCCGCCGCCAGCGATGATAACCGGGCGTTCTGCATTGCGAAGTCTATCAATAACGGTGGCGATTTCGTCGGCCCGGGGAGCCGGACGGCCCGGGCGTTCCCATTTTTCTGTTTCGGGCGGCGGCGCATCGGTAGGCCAGAACATCACGTCGATGGGAATTTCGAGAAATACAGGTCCCGGCGCGCCGCTAAGAGCGATTTCACCAGCGCGCCGCACAAATTCGACTATCCGATCGGGCTCGGTAACCCGCTGGGCCCATTTCGTAACCGGCTGCGCCATGGCGACTGCATCAAAACCGCCCTGAAGCGTGTTGGCTTCTGCGTCGCGGGAGGGGGCGGCGCCGGCGATAAACAATGTCGGGATACGGTCCAGATAAGCATTGGCAATCGCGGTAAGCGCGTTGGTAAATCCAGGGCCGGCAGTCACCGCACATACGCCTAATTTACCGTTGCTTGAGCGGGCATAGGCGTCAGCGGCGTGTCCGGCTGACGCCTCATGCCTAGTGTCTGTCAATCGAATCCCGAATTCGGCGCACGCCATAAAAAGGGGATCGAGATGGCTCCCATGCAGCGAGAATATTTCTGTCACGTCGAGCCCGGCCAATGCCGCGGCCGCCAACTCCCCTGCAGCGCGCTTTTTCGCCATGAATTCCTCCAGAATTTTTACCGCACATCGTGCCTACGGGACCGGCTTCATAAGTGCAAGAAATTTGTATGCAATTTATCTGCTTTGGAGAGGGCGCCCCTGTCGTTTGCATCATTTTTCTGCACTTCGCTGTGACGCCAGGTGGATAAAAGAGCTTGAAACGAGAATAATTGCATGCAATATGATCCGGACGATTATTGCGGCTTCTACTGAGCGTCGCCGACAAAAATAATCTCGGGAGAACAAATGATTAAGGTCGCCGATATCGAAACGAGCGAGGAACGCCGACGGCCGGGCAGGCCAATCCGCGTCGCGGTTATCGGTGCTGGCATGGCCGGCATTCTCGCTGCGATAAAGCTGCGTGAGCGGAACATTGCCTGCCAGGTTTATGAAAAGCGCGACAGCGTAGGCGGCACCTGGCGAGAAAACACCTATCCCGGTCTCGCCTGCGATGTTGCTGCGCATTGGTATACTTATGCGTTCGCTCGCAATCCTGATTGGAATTCCCTGATGGCGAAGGGTGAGGACATCCGGGACTATTTTGAACGCGTCGCGCGCGACTTCGGGGTGGGGCCGCTCATTCGGTTCAACGACGAGGTCGTCAATCTTACTTACGAAAATGGCGGTTGGGATTTGCGAACGGCGAGCGGGCATGCGGACTGGTTCGATTTCGTGATTGCAGCGACTGGCGTGCTGCACCATCCGAACATCCCCGATTTTCCCGGAATTAAAAACTTCAAAGGCGCGGCGTTTCACTCTGTGCGTTGGGATCACGATGTTGAGCTGGATGGCAAACGAATTGGCGTCATCGGGACAGGCTCGACCGCTGCTCAGTTGACATCTGCGCTTGTCGCTAAATCGGAGCGTTTCCATCTCTTCCAGCGAACTGCGCAGTGGGTTTTGTCTCGCGAAAATGTGCCGTATACAGAGGAAGAAAAAGCAAAATTCAGAGAAGACCCAGCAGCGCTGGAAGAACTGGTTGAGCAGCTAAGGGACAAGACGATTAATGGCTTTGCCAACGCCGTTATTCAAGTTGGCTCGCCGGAATACAAGGAAATCGAGAAGCTATGTCATGAAAACCTCGCGACGGTCCGTGATCCGGATTTGCGCCGCCGGTTAACGCCTGATTATCGCGTCGCCTGCAAGAGGCTTGTAATCTCACCTGATTTCTACGAGGCGATCCAACACCCGAATGCAGTGCTCGTGACGTCGCCGATCAAAAATGTGGAGCCCGACGGCGTGCGTACTGCTGACGGCGTTTTGCATGAACTGGATGTGCTGGTCCTTGCGACCGGTTTCTTGGTGGATCGTTTCATACGGCCAACAAAAGTGATTGGGCGCGACGGTGTTGATCTTGATGATGTCTGGGCGGATGGTCCGCAAGCCTATCTTTCTATGAGCGTCCCCAACTTCCCCAATTTCTTTTTCCTCAATGGGCCCAACAGCCCAGTCGGCAATTTCTCTTTGGTTGAAGTTGCTCAGCATCAGATCGAATACATCCTGCAGTTGATCGAAGGAATTCGCCAAGGCGACTACACCGAAGTGAGTGCCACCGAAGAAGCAATGCGCGAATTTGAAAAAGAGCGATGTGAGGCCGCCAAGAAAACAGTCTGGGTTACAGGGTGCAATAGCTGGTATCTCGACAAGCAGGGCGTGCCTGCATCCTGGACATTCACGTTTGACCGTTTCGTCGAAGAGACCAAGGCGCCACGAATGCAGGATTTTGAAAAGAAGACGCTTTCATCGTCTGCGACAGAAGCCGCGGTCATATGATTTTTTGCCGTTAAGGAGAAGAGCATGGTTGATCGCGCCCAGATTGCAAACGCGCTGCAATCTTTAAACAAAGCTGAAAATGAACGTCCCAATACGACGGTTGAGAAAATCAGCGCCGCGATAGATGAATTAATGGCGTCTGATGTTGAAGGTTGGCGAAACGGCGTACATGTACCGGACCGAGAAACGGAGCGGGCTGTCGAGCGCAAGGCTTTTGGCACATTGACCGACTACAATCGAGTAATAGAAAAGACGATCATCGACCCGCCGCTCGCAAGTATTGGCTGGACAATCCATGGCACATTTGACGAGCGGAAGGTTTGCGCGCCGGGGTGCTCCCAGTTCGAATTTAACGATGAGGGGCTGATCCAGCGGTACTGGATGTATTTTAATCCAGAGGACTTTTTCTATCGGTCCTGATCGTGATCGACTGGCGATCGCGCGTCCATGAGAGCGTGGCGCGCTAGCGAGTTTTGAGTGGAGACGAATTGAATGGCGGTACGCGTTAAACTTCCGGAAGTCAGTATGGGCGTGACGGAGGCGACGATTGTAAAATGGTTGAAGAATGTCGGCGACAGTGTTGAGGCGGGCGAAATGATCGTCGAGATCGAAACCGCGAAGTCGACAATAGAAATCGAATCTCCGGCTTCCGGAACGCTTGCGCAAATTACAGCGGACGTAGACGAAGAGGTTGAAGTCGGCGCGGAAATCGCCGTCATCGATCTGAGTTAAAATGCAGCTAGACCGAGACCAGCAACTGAAACTTTTCACTCGAATGCTGCGAATCCGCAAATTCGAGGAAGCCCTGATTGCCCACAACCCGGTGGGTCATCTTAGCATTGGCCAGGAAGGCACCATAGCCGGGGCGTGTATGGCCTTGCGGGATGATGACTTTGTAACCGGAACGCACCGTTCACACGGGCACCCGATCGGGAAGGGCGCCGACATCAATCCGTTGATGGCAGAAATATTCGGAAAGCGAACGGGTATCTGCAAGGGTCTCGGCGGATCCATGCACCTGACGGATACGAGCATGGGGCTCATCGGGGAGTCCGCGATTGTTGGCGGCGGGCTGCCGCTTGCGACCGGCGCCGGACTGAGTATTCAAGTGCGGGGCGCCGATCAGGTCAGCCTGTGCTTCTTCGGCGACGGGGCGACTAATCAGGGCACCTTCGGCGAAAGCGTCAACATGGCGGCGATTTGGAAGCTGCCCGTGATCTATTTTTGTGAAAACAACGGTTATGCTGTGACCACGTCGGTCGAGAAATCTCATGGCCAACCGGATATTTATCGACGCGCTGACGGATACGGCATCCCGGGCGTTGTCGTTGACGGTCAGGACGCGGAAGCCGTGCATGCCGTGACCCTGGAGGCCGTTAACCGCGCTCGCTCCGGAGAGGGGCCGACATTGATCGAGGCGAAAACCTATCGGTTTGACGAACACTCTAACCGGCTTGCAATCCCGATCGAGTACAGGAGCAAAGAGGAAGTCGAGCATTATCGTAACGAACGCGATCCCATTACGCTTTATCGCAACGTTCTTCTGTCGCGTGATCTTCGCGTCGACGTCGAGCGAATCGAAGAGCAAGTAAACAATGCGGTAGATGAGGCTGTCGAGTTTGCCAAACAAAGCCCGGAGCCGGAAATGTCGGATCTGTGGGACTGTCTGTTCAGTAATCCAATTGCGCCGGCGGGCGACAAAGGGTTACCGGAATGATCCGCAATTCAACTCAAAAGCTCTCCTACTTGCAGGCGATTGTTGAAGCACAGCGTGAGGAGATGCGCCGCGATGAGCGTGTGATCCTTATGGGTGAGGACATCGCTGTTTACGGCGCGCAATCTCTATTTGATGAGTTTGACGAAACTCGTTTGCGTAATACGCCGATTTCGGAAAACAGTTTTGTCGGCGTTGGCGTCGGCGCGGCGCTGACGGGGTTACGACCGATTGTCGACCTCACCATTGCCAGTTTCTGTTATCTTGCGTCCGATCAGATTATCAATCAGGCGGCCAAGCTGCGTTTTATGACCGGCGCACAACTAAAGGTGCCGCTCGTCGTGCGAACAAGCACCTTTTATAATAACCGTACCGCGGCTCAACATGCGGACCGGCCCTATCCGCTTTTCATGAACACGCCGGGTCTCAAGGTGCTCGCGCCGGCCAACGCAACAGATGCAAAAGGTTTGCTCAAATCGGCGGTCCGCGATGACGATCCTGTGATTTTCTTTGAGGATATCAATCTGTGGGGCAAGAAAGAGGAAGTCCCTGTTGGCGACGACGGCCTCATTCCGATCGGGAAGGCGTCGATTGTACGCGAAGGGTCCGATGTAACGATTGTCTCCATTGCCGGATGCTTGCCCCATGCAAAATCAGCCGCTGTTGCGCTTGAGAAAGACGGGATCAATGCCGAAGTCATAGACTTGCGTACGATTGTGCCCATGGACAAGGAAACCATCATTTCTTCCGTCGCTAAAACGGGGTCCCTGGTCATTGCCGACAATTCGCACAAAGTCGGCAGCGTCGCATCCGAGATCGCCGCGGTCGTAAGCGAAGAAGCGTTTGAAAGTCTGTGTAAACCGATCCAGCGCGTATGCGCGCCGCAGGTCCACGTTCCTTACAGCGCTGCATTGGAGAAGAAGCTTTTTGCAAGCAAGGAGCGAATCCTGAACGCTGTTTATAAAATCGTTTGACCTAAATTGCGGAGGTGCGCGACGTTGAATTCATTACTGACGATCCGCTGGGCAATTGAGCGGGATGCACCGCAATTATCACGGAATAAAAATAAAGGAGCATACGAATATGGCAAACACAGTTAGCCGTCTTTCCATTACGCAATCCGCGAGCGATCAATTGATCGACGCAGCAACCGCAAAGGCGGTTGAGATCGGCGTGCCGATGGCGATTTCGGTCGTCGACGAATCCGGGACTCTAAAAGCGTTTCGCCGGATGGACGGCGCAGCGTTGCTATCGGTCGATATTGCAACCAACAAAGCTTATACTGCCGTCAGTTTTGGCATTCCGACCCATGGTTGGTTTGACTTCATAAAGGAAGACCCGCCGCTGCTTCACGGAATTGTCCATACGCCGAGGCTGGTTGTTTTTGGCGGTGGGTATCCGGTGAGCGAGAACGACCAAGTCATCGGCGGCATTGGCGTAAGCGGCGGCCATTACGAGCAGGATATGGCTGTCGCTAAAGCAGCTCTGGCTGCGCTCGCGGGTTAAAGAACTCCGCCCGCCGAATGGACGATATATCCTCATTGCTGTTTGACGCCGCCGAGCGCCTTTTGATTGATCTTTCAGCGGAAAGTGCTCCCGACGAGACACAATATTTGTTGAACTGGCGGAAAATTGAGGAAATGGGTTTGCCGCTTGCGCTCGTCGATACCGAACGCGGGGGCATTGGTCTTGAACCCCGTGACGCCTTTGAACTTATCCGAGTATGCGGTCGGCATGTCACTCCCTTTCCGATTGTGGAGACCATGCTTTCTAATCGGTTCGCGGCTGACGCCGGAACGAAACCCAATTGCGACGCTGTAAGTGAACTGCGCGACCTATCGGAAAGGCAGAGGGAATTTGCGGCGCTTGGGCGGGCGGTGCAAATGACGGGTGCGCTCGAAACGATTCTCTCCATGACAGTCGAGCATGTCCAAGACCGTTGCCAGTTCGGTCGCCCGCTGGCGAAGTTTCAAGTCATCCAGCATTCGCTTGCGCGCTTAGCAGGCGAAGTCGCCGCCGCGGCGGCGGCGGGAGATCACGCGGTGAGTAAACTCGCCGAAGGCGGCGATGCGTCGCTTATGGCAACCGCCATTGCTCGCACCCGCATTGGCGAGGCATGCTCGATGGCGGCGTCTACCGCTCACCAGATGCATGGCGCTATTGGGTATGCGCGCGAACACCGCCTTCAACTCTATACGACTGCGTTGTGGAAATGGCGCGACGAGTTTGGATCGCAGGCGTCATGGACGAGATTGATTGGGCGCATGGTTCTGGCGAAAGGGCGCGATAGTCTTTGGCCGATGGTGACTGCCGCATGACGCGGATTACCTTCCCGGCGCCGGTGGAGAGCGAAGTGGCCGAAAAGTTGCGCGCGGAAGTGCGTGCTTTTTTGGTCGCCGCAATTGCCGATAGAGCGCCGCTGGTGCGCGCCGAAAGCTGGAACGGTTTCGATCGCAAATTCAGCCGCGCATTGGGCCGGCGCGGTTGGTTGGGCATGACATGGCCTAAAGAGTATGGCGGGCATGAGCGCAGCGCATTTGAACGTTACGTAGTTGTCGAGGAAACGCTGGCGGCGGGCGCGCCGGTCGCCGCCCACTGGATAGCCGACCGACAAAGCGGTCCGACGCTTCTACGCTATGGCTCCGAGTCGCAGAAGCGAGAAATACTGCCGCGTATCGCAGCGGGCGAGTGCGTATTCTGTATCGGCATGAGCGAACCCGATGCGGGTTCAGACCTCGCGTCCATCCGCACGCGCGCCGAACGCCAAGGCGACGGATCGTGGGTGCTTAATGGGACGAAGTTGTGGACTACCTACGCCCATGAAGCTGATTATATGATTTTGCTCTGTCGTACGTCGGGCGACACATCTGATCGTCACAACGGCGTAAGCCAATTACTGATAGATCTGAAGAAAGTGTCCGGTATCAGTATACGTCCTATTTTCGATTTGATGGATCAGCACCATTTCAATGAGGTTCATTTCGAAGACGTCAAGCTTCCTGATAGCGCGCTCCTGGGTGAAGAGGGACAGGGCTGGAAGCAAGTCATGGGCGAGCTTGCTTATGAACGCTCCGGACCGGAACGATTTTTGTCTTCCATTCAATTATTGATTGAACTTGTTGGCGTTCTGCAAAGTCGTGAATGTACTGCTGCGCAGACGGCAATTGGTCGGCTGTTTGCTCACCTCGTAACACTGCGCCATATGTCGCGCGGCGTCGCCGCCTTGTTGGAGGCCGGCGAAAATCCGGCGACGCATGCTGCGATTGTTAAAGACTTAGGGGCTAGCTTCGAACAGGAGTTACCGGAAATTGCGCGCGGCCTGGTTGATGAAGCGCCCGACATCCATGCGAAAAACGATTTTGCCGCTGTCCTGGCCTACACCATGATGGCGGCGCCGGCTTTTTCCTTACGCGGGGGCACGCGCGAAATATTGCGCGGGATTATCGCGCGTCAGATTGGTCTACGTTGAATAGGGAAGAAACTCGATGGTTGGATTTGTTGAAGTTTCCCCACGGGATGGTCTGCAAAACGAACAGATAAGCCTTTCAGTTGATACAAAAGTAGCGTTGATAGAGCGCGCGATCGCTGCGGGAGCGCGACGACTGGAAGTGGCCAGTTTTGTCAGGCCCGATGCAGTTCCGCAAATGGCGGGCGCTGAAGAGGTCGTCGCAAAACTGGCGCCGGGCGCGGCAACTTATATCGGCCTAGTTCTCAACAAACGTGGCGCATTTCGCGCGTTGGAAACGCAGGTCGATCAAATCGGTTTTGTTTGCATCGCCAGCGACGTTTTTGGGCTTCGCAATCAAGGTCAGACAAGTGATCAGTCGTTGGCTGAGGCGCGTGACGTGATGCGTATCACAAAGGGCGAGGGGCGCGACACCCACGCCATGATTGCGGTTGCATGGGGCTGCCCGTTCGAAGGACCGACCCCGCCGGACCGGGTCGTGGCGATGGCTGACGCGCTCGCCGAATATGGAAGTATCGAGATTGGCCTTGCTGATACAATTGGGGTAGCAAAACCCGGAGAAGTCGAAGCGCTTACGCAACGCGTGCGGAAGGCGGTGGCGCCGATACCGGTCCGCGTGCATCTTCACGACACTCGCGGCATGGGTGTCGCCAATGCAATGGCGGCGTTACGCGGCGGCGCCGACGCCTTGGATGCGGCGATCGGCGGAACAGGCGGCTGTCCGTTTGCTCCGGGCGCGGCCGGCAACCTCGCAACTGAAGATCTTGTCTATGCTTTAGATGGGGAGCTTGCTTTAGACCTTAACGAAGTTATCAAGACTGCGCACTGGTTAAATGAAAAACTTTCGCGAACGCATATCAGTGCCACGTTGCGGGCATGCTCGCCGGCAGATAATAACTCAAAATCGCTGCGCAACTCGTAATGGCATAATCTAATGAAGTATCAGGGACCGGTGGAATACTATTCACCGAGCCAGCGCATTTTGATTTCATCAGTGTCCTGCCCGACGCGCAGCGGCGCATTCCGGCGAACGTTTGATGGCGTTCGCGATAATTTTGGGAAGGCGCCCTGCATTGGAACCGGTCCAAGTTCAGGATCGTTTAGCGTTACAATGGCGTCGCGTGCTTTGAAATGCGGGTCGGAAAGCATATCTTCGGCGTCGAATATACGCCCGGCGGGCACATTATGCTCAATTGTTATTGCTTCGAGCTCATCGACAGTGAGTCTTTCGGTCCAGGCATTGATCATTTCATCGAGTTCATCCTGATTGCGCCCGCGTGCGATATGGTTGGAGAATCGGGGGTCCCTGGATAGCTCTGGGCGAGCCATCGCCTTGCATAAGCGTGCAAAAACACCGTCCTGGTTCGCGCCGATCAGATATTCCCCATCACTGCAGCGATAGACATTTGACGGTGCAATGCCCGGTAGTTTCGAACCGGTGCGCGTCCGCTTGTGCCCGGTGACTGACCACTCCGGGATGAGCCCTTCCATGACCTGAAGCACTGACTCATAAAGCGCTACGTCAACAATCTGGCCTTTGCCGCTGGTTTTCCGATCGTGCAACGCAGCCAGCGCACCCATACAACCGTAAGTAGCCGCGAGCGAATCGCCGATTGATATTCCCACTCGAGCAGGTGGCCGATCCGGTTCGCCAACGATTTTCCGTAAGCCGCCCATTGCTTCGGCTATCCCGCCGAAGCCGGCGCGCGAGGCGTATGGTCCTGTCTGCCCATATCCGGACACTCTTACGATAATAAGTCGGTCGTTAATTTTTAGGAGGTCGCTTGGGGCCAAAGACCAACGTTCAAGCGTACCCGGGCGGAAATTCTCGATCAGAATGTCAGCCCTGGAAATCAGCTTACGTACAAAATCCTGCCCGTCCGGCGTTTTTAGATCTGCAGCGACAGAGTACTTATTGCGCGCAATAACCTGCCACCAGGTCGGTTTGTCGCCCTGACCCCAGACACGCATCGGGTCGCCGGCGCCAGGCGGTTCAACTTTAACAACTTCGGCGCCCATATCGCCAAGCAATTGCCCACAAAACGGGCCCGCGATTAGCTGGCCAAGTTCAATGACCCGCAAGCCGGAAAGCGCACCTTTCTTTTCAGTAGATTCTGTCAATTTGAATGTACTGCCTTTGTGATCAGATGCGCATCAATTCCTTCCGGTCCGTCTTCCGACCCAAAACCAGATTCCTTGATCCCTCCGAACGGCGCATCAGGCCATGAGGTTCGCACATTGTTGATACAAACCATTCCGGTTTCGATCTGCTCGCCCAAAACCGCCTGCCGGCGCGCGTCTTGCGTAAAACAGTACGCCGCAAGGCCGTAGGGAAGGCGATTTGCGTGTTCAATTGCTTCTTCAATCTTTCCGAAGGGGCGCAATAGCGCCAGCGGTCCAAACGGTTCCTCGTTCATCGCCAGTGAGTCCAGCGGTGCATCAGCGATAACGGTTGGTTGAAAGAAAAATCCGTCGCCGGCCAGTCTGCGCCCGCCGGCGAGCAGCCGCGCGCCCTTGTCGGTCGCGTTTTCCACCATCGCCTCAATGGCGTCAGGCCGTCGAGAATTCGCCATCGGCCCCATCTTGGTTTCCGGATCCACCCCGGGCCCAACTTTCAGCGCTTTGGTCTGTGCTGCAAAGCGCTTGGCGAATTCGTCGTATATTCCTTCTTGAACGTAAAAGCGCGTCGGCGAGATACAAACTTGTCCGGCATTCCTGAATTTGTGTCCAACGAGCGTGTCGATTGTCGCGTCGAGGTCGCAATCGTCGAATATGATCACGGGCGCATGTCCGCCGAGCTCCAGCGTCATTTTCATGACTGTTTTTGCTGCTAGCGAAAAGAGATGTTTGCCAACGGGTACTGAGCCGGTAAAGCTTAACTTGCGGGTTTGAGGCGCGCTAAGGAGATGACGCGAGATATCGTCGGGGACGCCGAATACAAGTTGTGCGACGTTAGGCGGCAGACCTGCGTCAACGAAGCAGTGCATCACCGCAACGGCGCTAGCTGGCGTCTCTTCGCTCGGTTTTAGAATTATTGAACAACCGGCGGCGATTGCGGGAGATATTTTCCGCACGACATTGATGATCGGAAAGTTCCACGCGCAAAATGCGGCGACAGGTCCGACAGGTTGCTTAAGCACAAGGCTGCGGGAGCCAGCCGGCCTGGGAAGTACGCGGCCATAAATTCGCATGGCCTCGCCGGCATGGAATTCCAATATCATCGCAGCGCCGATGATTTCGCCCTTAGCCTCCGCGAGCG
The DNA here is from genome assembly GCA_028281665.1 of Hyphococcus sp. Classification (GTDB taxonomy): domain Bacteria; phylum Pseudomonadota; class Alphaproteobacteria; order Caulobacterales; family Parvularculaceae; genus Hyphococcus. Next base: position 26,368 of record JANQJK010000028.1, on the reverse strand, counting down.
GTTTTCCCTGCTCGCGCGTAGCGATGGCGGCAAGACTATCCGCCCGTTCACGAATAAGCGCCGCCGCGCGATGCAAAACAGCGCCGCGTTGGTCGCCGGGCGTGCTGCGCCACTCCTTGAAGCCAATATCGGCGGATTCAAGGGCATGATCCAGATCGGATGCAGTTGCGTGCGGAACCTTCGAAATCTCCCCGCCGCTCGCGGGGTCGATCACCGCTTCACTCTCGCGTTGCTCTGCCGTGATCCAGCGGCCGGAAACGTAGATAGATGGGGAATTATCAGCGGTTATTGTCATGCTGCCCCCTCCCGTTGCGGCCCGGGCGATAAGAAGATTTTGCCCTAAGAGCTTCTTTGCGCTTTCCCTAATGTTGACTAAATTGCATACAAATTGCAAGAAATATGTTCCTGCGGTTGATCAAAAAGCCGGCTTTGAGGCCAAAAAAAGGAGGCCGGAGCGTATGTCCGAGCCAACACCCGCCGAGAACGCGTCTCCAAGGAGAGGGGGCGATATTGACCTTGGGTCCGCCCGTCAGTTGGAGCGGTGGATGATGCGAGAGATACCTGATCACGCCGGGCCGGTATGGGTTGATCGCTTTCCCGGCGGACAATCCAATCCCACGTTTCGGTTGGAAACGCCGCGACGGAACTATGTGTTACGACGCAAACCACCTGGGAAATTGTTGCGCTCCGCGCACGCCATCGAAAGGGAATACCAGGTGATGGCCGCGCTCGGACCGCTTGGATTTCCCGTTCCGAAAACATTCGGCATTTGCGAAGATACATCCGTTATCGGCTCGCCATTCTTTTTAATGGAATTGGTTGAAGGTCGTATTTTGTGGGATCCTACTTTTCCTGAAATGACGCCGTCAGAGCGACGCGCTATATATGACGCGCAAATCGATACTCTCGCCGCACTCCATAGGATTGATCCAGTTAGCGCCGGCTTATCCGAGTTCGGCCGACCCGGAAACTACTTCGCACGCCAGATCGCTCGCTGGTCGAAACAATATCGTGCGTCGAATCCCCCTGCTGACGAAAAAATGGAAAAGCTCATGGTCTGGTTGGCCGATACGGTTCCGCCGGAAACCAAACCATGCATTGTTCACGGCGATTTTCGTATTGATAATATGGTTCTGAAAAAAGATGCGCCGGAAGTCGTTGCGGTTCTGGACTGGGAGTTATCGACGCTTGGCGATCCAATTGCGGATTTGACGTATTTTCTAATGATGTGGCGCGCGCCCGCTGGCGAGCGGATTTCGCTGCACGCAGTCGATTTCGACACGTCCGGAATTCCGACAATGGATGATGCTCTGGATAGATACCTTTCCCGCTCGGGCCGCGTGCTTGAAAGGCCGATATACTGGTACATCGCATTCAATCTGTTCCGGCTCGCGGCGATTCTTCAGGGTGTCGCCGGCCGCGCCGCGAAAGGACAAGCAAACAATGAACGCGCATTGATGGCGCAAGAACGGGTCAGTCCATTGGCTCTTGCCGCTTGGGATAACGCGCGTGAGGCGGGCGCGCCGGCGTGAATTGGCCGGTAATGAGCGTGGCCCAAGCGCGCGCCGTTTTGACGGCGCGGGGCGCGCCTTTTGAAATGCGTGAAGAGCGTATTCGAGAGGAGACTTTTCGCACATACGTCCACGCAAAACCCGGCTTGCGCACTTTATTGGATGAAAGCCGTTCTTTCGCAGACCAGATATTCCTTGTTTATGAAGAAGAACGCATCACTTTCGAGGATCACTGGCGGGCTGCGAATGTCTTCGGTCGGGTTTTGACCGACAAATATAGCGTAAAAAAAGGCGATCGCGTTGCGCTCGCAATGAGAAATTTCCCTGAATGGTCGGTTTGCGCATTTGGCGCATGGGCGATCGGCGCAATTGTCGTACCGCTCAACGCCTGGGAAACCAGTGAAACGCTTGCGCGTATGATAATCGATTGCGAGGCTGTCGTGACCGTCGTTGACAGCGAGCGTCGCGAGCGTTTGGGCGGCCAGGGACATGGCTCGGCGTTAGTTAGCGTGCGTGATGATGGTGGCCCGAACAGTTTCGAACATCTCGTTGCGCCTGCGAGCGAATGGTCAAATCTTCCTGAACAATCTGGTCCGGACTGCAATCTCGCGCCTGACGATCCTGCGATGATCATGTTTACATCGGGCACAACGGGTGCGCCCAAAGGCGCGCTGTGCACCCATCGCGCGATAATGACGAATCTCGTCAACACACAGTATCGCGTCGCGCGCGCCGCAATTCGCCGGGGCGAATCTTGGCCACCGCCGCCGGCTGACACAGCCCAGGTCATGTTGATGCCGCTGCCTCTATTTCATGCAACGGGATTACTTTCCGGGCTTGTCCCCTCACTGGCGCGGGGCATGCGATTGGTCTTGATGTATCGGTGGGAACTGGAAACCGCGCTGTCGTTGATTGAAAAGGAACGGGTCAACATTCTTGTACTTGTGCCGGCCCTTGTCGTCCCCCTTCTGGAACGCATACCTGAAGGGGGATGTCCGGCGCTTAGAAGCGTGCACACCGTTACATATGGCGGGTCGCCCGCGTCGGCGGACCTCGCCGAAAAAGTGCAATCACGATTTCCAGGCGCGGTGCCGGCGCAAGGCTATGGCGCAACAGAAACCACATCGCTCGTTGCATCGAACAGTCACGAAGAATTGATCGCACGGCCCGATAGTGTGGGCGTTGCGGTTCCGTGTTGCGATATCAGGGTTGTTGATGAAAACGACAACGATGTTGTGCCCGGTGAAGCAGGTGAGTTGTGGGTGCGCGGCCCGCAAGTTTTTCAGACGTACTGGCGTCGGGATGAGGCGACGCGGGCAGTGAAACGCGCTGGTTGGTATCGGACCGGCGATATTGTGACGGTCGACGAAGAGGGATTTATCTACGTTAAAGACCGTAAGAAAGATATGGTCATCCGCGGCGGTGAGAACATTTATTGCGCTGAAATTGAAGACGCCATAGGCCGCATTCCCGGCGTCATTGAATGTGCGGTGTTCGGAATGCCGGACCGGGTCATGGGAGAGATTGTTGCGGGCGCGGTGGTTGTGCGCACAGAAGGGGCGTTAACGGCGCTTGATGTCAAAAACCGACTGGCGGCCGAATTGCCCGCGTTTAAAATTCCAGAGGCGCTATGGATTGGACAAGACGCATTGCCGCGTAATGCCGCTGGTAAGGTTGTAAAAGGAAAACTGCGTGATGATTTGCTCGCCAATTTTTCTTGATCGTCTTCAGGCAAAACACGCGCCGCCGCCAATGAGTCAACAACGCGCATCATGCACCATTTACGATCGCAAACGAAAAAAGCCATGGGAGGTGACAGGGAAGTGTTTGAAAACGACTCGGCGATAGAGGCGGGTCGCCGGCTTTTCGATACCGTCGAAAACGGTGACCTTGATGAATTGCATGAGATATTCGCGCCCGGCGCGATGGTATGGCATAATACGGATGAGTTGCTGACGGATATTCCGACCACAATCCGAAATCTGGAAATTATACGAAGCAGCGCACAAGAGTTTCACTACAGCGATATCAAGCGCCGGCCCACAAACGATGGTTTTGTGCAGGAGCACACGTTGATCGTGAGAACATCAGACGGGCGACTAATCCGCGATATTTGTTGTTGTATCTGCATCGTTGAAGACGGTCGCATAACGCGAATGAATGCCTATCACGATTCCGCTGCAACTGGCAGCATGGCTCACAACGCTGAGAAAATCGACTGGTCAACAAGTTAAGCACTAGCTAGTCGGCTGGCGCGTCACCATCTAAATCGATATTGTTCAGGTCTGGGTTAAACCTTGCGTTTTCCGCCGTCGACATCAGCGTGTGGCGCGCCGATAGGATATGCGACGTCATGATTGCACTAGCCCAATCGGGCTCTCCTGCTTCAAAAGCGTTAACGAGTTCCACGTGCTGCGCCGCTGACCTGCGCAGTTGTTCAATAGAATAAGACCTGAAGGTGTTAAGAACGAGCGGCACTTCAACGATGCTGCCTAACAAGCTCCGTAGGCGACTGTTTCCGCTAGCCATCAAGACAAGTTTGTGAAACTCATCATTCAGGGTCGTGACTTGTTCAAGATTTGGGTTCGTTGCCTGCGTGACCGAGATCATTTCGTCGGCGATCTTCCGCAAGTCTGAAAGTTGTTGTTCCGAAATATGGCTGGCGGCCTCGCGAGCAGCGAAACTCTCAAGCAAAATACGCAAATCGTAAATCTGCTCGATCTCGCGCTTGCTCCATGTCGCGACAAACGCGCCGCGATTCGGAATGAACTGGATAAGCGCTTCTGCGTGAAGGCGCCGCATAGCTTCCCGGACCGGGGTGCGACTGAAGCCTGATGCTTCCGCCAGGGCTTGCGCCGTCAGATGGGTGCCCGGGGGATATTTCCCGCTGCGAATGCCATCCCTTATCGTTTCATACGCAATATCGACCGCTTTCACCAAGATTCTCAGCCTTTATTTTTGCGTCCGCGCTTTCGCGGTGATCCATAGAAGTCAGTTTTCCCACCATTCATGCTTTCCTGGCGGCACCCGGTAGGCGCCGTCCAAACGAATCACACTCCCGTTCAGCATGCGATTGCATCCGATATGCTCTATCATCTCGGCAAACTCAACCGCATTGCCCGGACGGTCGGGATAAACGACCTGATCGCGCAGCCAATCCACCATTGGGCCGCGCGCATTGGAGAACATAGGCGTCTCGAAAATGCCGGGCGCGACGGTCATGACGCGGACGCCATAACGCGCGAGTTCTCTCGCCAAGGGTAGAGTCATTGCATTGACGCCTCCTTTGGCGGCGGCGTAAGCGGCTGTGCCGATTTGACCTTCCATCGCCACGATGGAGGAGGTGTTGATAATGACGCCGCGTTCGCCCTGATCGTCAGCGGCGCTATTAATCATGAGCATTGCGGCTGCCCTGACCAAATTGAAGGCACCCAGCGTATTGACCTCAAGAACACGGCGAAATGTCGCCGCATCGACGCTGGCGCTAGGTCCGACGGTCAGGCCGGAGCCGCCGACGCCTGTTGTGTTCAGCACCAAACGCGGGGTTCCGAGTTGGTTCGCCAATTCTCTAAATGCCGCAATGATCTGCGCCTCATCGGTAATGTCGACCTTTACCGACGGTGTCGTACCGCACGACTGGATATCAACTACGCCAACCTTCATTCCGCATTGCGAAAGGTATCGCGCCGTTTCTTCGCCAAGGCCTGACGCGCCCCCTGCAATCACCGCGACCGCGCCATCCAGCTTCATCGTCACGCCCCATTTTCTGCAGCATTGACTTGGCGTTTCAATCCAACGCTGGCGGCGAGATAGCATATGGCGGAAAGTAGACCGGCGAGCGGCGCTACCAACAAAGCCGTGCGCAATCCTTCAGCTTCTCCCAAAACAACAGAGAAATGGTCGCTCAGCATGCCGATGAACAGCGGCCCCAAGCCGAGGCCGATCACGCTGTTGACAAAAAGGTTGATTGCCAGCGCCGTTGCGCGTGTCGGCGCCTCAGCCAATCGCTGCATTACCAGAGTTCCCGGGCCGGACCACAAAGTTGAAAAAAAGCTTACGACAAAAAATATGCAAAGTGACGCGAGTGCGTCGGGAACAGAAAACATTGCGAGATACGACGTCGCGCAAAGCGCTGAACCCGCGGCTGGAATGAAAACCAGCCAGCGCGCGTCCTGTTCTCCATATCTGTTGCCAAAATGGCCGCCGACAATTGCGCCAAGCGCCCCGCCTGATCCGCCTAGCAGCCCGAGGCCAATGCCGATAATTGCAATCGGCTGAAGACCTAGGCTGGCGCCGAATGCATCAAGCTGTGTTTCGTGAATACGCAGGTAAAACGAAGCGGCAAAGGCCATCGATGCATAGTTGGTAAAACTGAGCAGGCCGCAACCCAACATTACCAGAATAAGGGAACGGCGCGTCAGCAGGCGTCGCAGCACGAGCTTAAACGGCGGCGGCGCAGATAGTTGTTCCTTTACCGTGATGCGTGGGTCGCGTAGTGTTTTAAGTACAAGCGCCCCGATGATAATCCCGGGGGTGCCCGCGGCCACGATCGTCCAGCGCCATCCGATACTGGAAACGAGTATTCCGCCGGCAATCAGTCCAAACGCCGCGCCAACCGGCGCGCCGAGCGCAAATATCGCCAGCGCGCCGGCGCGCCGGTTTGGCGGAAATTCGTCAGCGATAAGGGATTGGGCAGGCGGCGCGCACCCAGCTTCGCCGACCCCGACGCCGATGCGCATCGCGAGCAACTGCAAGAAGTTCGTTGCAGCGCCGCACGCTGCTGTAAATGCGCTCCATACAAGGATTGCAACGCCAACGATGCGCACGCGGTCGCCGCGATCGGCAAGGCGGGCGATCGGCAACCCGGCAATCGAATACAGAAGCGCGAATGAAAGTCCGGTTATTGCGCCGAGCTGTGTATCGGAGAGACCGAGGTCTCGCTTAATCGGCTCGGCGACAATGTTGATGATTTGACGATCAAGGAGGTTTAGCGCATATGCGGCCGCCATCAACCCGACCATCCATGTGCGATATGCAGCGCCGCGTGGCGACGTTGACGCCGCCGATCCAGGGGGACCGGCGGCGATCGGTGACGCGTCAGCCTCCGAAGGAGACATTCAGTTTCACACCTACGGTGCGGCTGGAATCAACCGCTGGAATATTAGCGAAACCAAGCGTGGACAAAGGATCTGTTCCGTAACCGCCGGCGTCAAACGGCGTGCGGAAAATGCCCGCCACAAAATGCTTGTCCAACAGGTTGCGTGTGAAGACAGCGATGCTCCAGGCGCCGTTTTCCGAGCCGTAAGCCACTTGGGCGTTAAGCAATCCGTATCCGTCATTGATAGAATTCGGATCTGCGACCACGCCGTATGTGCTTGACCGGTAGTTCCAGTCGGCATGGAAATCAAGCGTATTACCGCCGCCGACCGGGACGGAGTAATCGCCGCGGAAGGTATAGGTCCACTCCGGCGAATAAATCAGCGGAAAGCCAGACGCATTGAAAACCGGCGGCGCGTCGGCGGGCAAACCTGGTTGAATGTAGTTACATTCACCGACCGTCGTCGCCGGGTTCGTATACAGATCAAAGCACTGTACCGCGAATTCTGTAAATTCCGTGGGGATATAAGCCACGGTCGTCGCAAGTTCGAGGTCGGGAATTGGGCGCCAGGAGGCGTCAAATTCTACACCCTTGGTTTGCAGACCGCCAGCGTTAGTCGTTGTGTAGTAGAATACAGGCGCCTGACCGACGCGTTGCTGACCCTGGAAATCGTCATAATCGGCCTTGAATAGTGCGAGGTTGAGGTTGAGGGTGTCGTCAAACAGAACGGACTTAATGCCAATTTCCCAGGATTTGGATGTTTCCGGCAAGACGAGTTCTTGAGGTTGGTCGCGCGGATACGAAATCATTGGTCCCTTATATCCGCGGGCGTATGTGACATAGGCGTTGATGTCCGGCGTCAAATAATACTGAGCCGTAAACTTGTAGGTAAGGTCATCCGCGCTTGTCTCCGCCGTATCGGGAGCCGGCGGCGTCGGTGTCGGATGGCATGGCCCGCCGAAAGCAAATGCAGCGGCGCAAATAAACGGCACATCGAAATAGCTAATCGTTTGTTCAACGTTATCGTTTGTGTACCGAGCGCCGGCGAGCAGCGTTAACCCGGGCATGACTTCCGCTTCTAGTTGCCCGAATAGCGCCCAGCTCTTGATGTTCGCTCGTGCATCAACGGCGTAGCCCGTTCCTGCGTTTGGCCCGATCGCCGTGGTCGAGAGGAGCGTCGGACTGTCGTCCGGTAAGAACGTTAGCGTACCGGCATTCGTACCGATTTGGAACGGTTTCGAATTATAGTAGAAACCACCTGCGGTATAATCCAGAATGCCTTGGCTGCCATTTAGGCGGAGCTCCTGCGTAAATTGCGTGCCGCCCGAAGTGTTGTGGTTGAAGCTGTAAACAGCGGTGGGCGTATTGTCGGTATCGACTGCAATCGGCTGTCGCAGATGGCGATGCGCAGTAATCGATGTGAACGTGCCTATATCGGTGTCAAGCGTTGCCTCAAGCGAAACGAGTTTGGCGGTCTGGCGAGTGAAGTTTTGTCCTTCCCACGCGCCGGCAAGATTCTCCGGTCCCGCGACAACGCCATATTCCGCCAGCACATCGCACGGCACAAAGCTTTGAAAACCGCTGCCGCAATTTCGGAGCGTCCATTGCCCGTTTGCGTCGTCTTCAAGCCTTCTGTATTCGCCCGTTAAGAGGAGCGAAAGATTTTCGGTTGGTTCTGCGAGCAATTTGGCGCGGAAATTGTACCGTTCATACGCCCAGATATCCTCGTCGGTGAACCTGTTTTCGACGAAACCATCTCGTCGCTGGAATCCCCCGTTAACACGTAACGCGGCCCATTCGCCCAAGGGCAAATTAACGGTCGCGTTTGTCTGGAGTTCGTTGTCTGTACCGTAAGACATCGACGCGTCTATTGTCGTTTCGCCAAGCTCCGGATTCTTGGTGACGATATGAATAACGCCGGCTGAACTGTTCTTGCCAAATAGCGTTCCTTGGGGGCCTTTGAGAACCTCGATGCGTTCGATGTCGGACAATGATTGGTAGCTTGGCCCGGCGAACGAAACCTCCGGCAAGCCCATAACGACGCCGTCGATGATGAGCGCGACTGATTGTTCCGCGGTGATGAGAAGCGATTGGGTGCCCACGCCGCGAACGTTAAAGCCGCCGCCGAAATTTGAATTGTAATTTACGCCTGGCGAAAGAAACTGAATATCAGCGATAGTCGTATAGTTTGACGCCTCAAACGCGACGTCATCGATAACGGAGATGGCAATCGGGACATCCTGCAACCGTTCTTCGCGACGTTGCGCCGTGACGATTATGACTTCGCGGTCGTTCGCCCCTTCGGTGACAGCGTCGTCTGTCGATTGTGCGTGCGCAGCACCTGATATGACTAGCAGACTCGCGCCAATAAGTAAGGTTGCGCGGATTCTCGTATTGATCATTTCATCCTCCCGGTTTTCGGCGTTACGGCGCCGTTTAACTTCAACTCAATAAACTCTCCGCCAAGTGCGGAGTGCAGGGTGTTTCGATTGGTTTGATCTAATGATCTTCCAAGCTGATTTTCTTGGCGGTTCGACGGCATGATTATGGGACACTCGCTGTGTCACACTCGCATTCCCCCATCCACGAATAAGGTTTGGCCGGTCATGAAACTGGCGTCGGAGCTGCCTAAAAATGCAGCAACGGACGCCATCTCTTCCGGCATTGCGGCGCGCCCGAGGGGAATCCTGGCGGAGACGAATTGCGCCATGAGATCTGTTTCGGACGCGCCCGGATTCTGTTTTGCGACGGCTTCAAAACGCTGGCGCACATACGGTGTAAGCGTGATTCCCGGCGCAAAAGCGTTGACACGGATGTTATCGTTTGCGACTTCAAGTGCGAGATTTCGGGTGAGGGCGCTTACGCCGTACTTCGCTGCTGAATAAGCAGAAAGTCCGGCGACGCCGTGATAAGCGCTGATCGAAGTCGTGCACACGATTGCGCCGCCGCCGCGCTTGCGCATCTCGGGAATGGCGTGCTTTGCGCAAAGATACACAGAAGTTAAACTGGTGTTGACTGTATAATCCCAGTCCGCGCGACTTAAATCTGTAACCGGCGTTTGATCGACCGGACCGGCGCCGGCGCCGCCGCCAGCGTTTGCGAAAAGAACGTCGATACCGCCGAATTCTTCACAAACGTAACGTATAGCAGATGTAACTTCGGTCTCGTCGGTAACGTCGCATCGTACGGGAATTCCGGCGGCGCCAACCTCGCTCAGCGACGCAGCCACCTTTTGTAGAGATTCAAGGCTGCCAAACTGTTCTCTCGGAACCTCTGGCTTTTCGCGGCAGAGATCCAGTACCGCGACCCGACCGCCTTCTGAAGCAATGCGACGGGCGATCGCCTCGCCAATGCCGCCTGTTCTTCCGGCGCCGGTAACAACCGCTACTTTGTTTTCGTAACGCTGCATCATCCTGCCCGGCGCTGAAACGAAAAACGCGGCCAGTCGAAGGCGGGATCGGCTTTTCCCGATGCTTTGGAAGCTTGGGCAGCGACACAAGCGGCGCATGCAGTGTGGTCGCCACAGAAAAGCATAATCAACTGGTCCCTTATGTGCGGGTCATTGCTGCGGGCGCCCGATTCTCGTGGGCACAGCCTAGCCAATTCATAAATTGCATGCAAGTTATTGGTTAGAGAAAGATGAATCTCCATAACCTAGAGTGCCAGAAATAAAAAAAATACAATAAAAACAATAAGAAATTTAAACCCTCAACCAAAAATGAGCCTGGGCCCGCGGAAGATTGCATCCATGAAAGCATGCAATTCCGCTTTTCTCACGGGTTTTGGGTGTATTGACGGTTAGCGCTTGCGTGTTCGGTCGCCCTTGTTTGCTGGCGCCGTTGTTATGCTTGGCTGAGATGCGAGCGAGAATCGCCCAACCCGTTGGCTTGTGTTGAAGAGGTGTTTCGCTGCGATCTTCGGGCGGGTCAGTTCGCTTGGCGATACGCCTTTAGCTCTGCGCGTGCGATAACCCGCGCGTGCACTTCGTCCGGACCGTCGACTAGCCGCATTGTGCGCGTTTTCGCATAGAGGCGGGCAAGTCCGTGGTCGTTGCACACGCCAGCGCCGCCGAACGCTTGAATTGCGTTATCAATTACATTCAGTGCGGCGCGCGGCGCGGCCAGTTTTATTTTTGAAATGTCGGCGCGAACGTCTTTTGCGTCATTTTCATCCAGAAGTTGCGCGGTGCGTAGCGTGATGAGTCGCGCCATGTCTATTTCGGTGCGCGCCCACGCTAATCGTTCTTGCCAAATGGATCGTTCGGCGAGCATTTTTCCGAATGCTTTGCGACTGCTAAGTCGCCGTGACATTAACTCCAATGCCTGTTCAGCGGCGCCGATTGTACGCATGCAATGGTGTATGCGGCCAGGGCCCAGCCTGCCTTGGGCAATTTCAAATCCGCGCCCCTCGCCCAAAATTAGATTCTCGGCAGGCACTCGCACATTCCGCAGGATGACTTCGCCATGCCCCGCCGGTTGATCTTCGAATCCGAACACATCGAGCATTCGTTCGATCTTGACGCCAGGCGTGTCGATAGGAACCAGGATTTGACTTTGTTGCCTGTGCGTTGGCGCATCAGGGTCGGTTTTGCCCATCACGATCAACACTTCGCAATTGGCGTCGCCAACGCCGGTCGACCACCATTTCCGACCATTGATCACATAGTAATCGCCGTCGCGCTCAATGCTTGTTTCAATATTGGTAGCGTCGGAGCTGGCAACGCCCGGCTCCGTCATCAGAAATGCCGAGCGGATCGCGCCATTCATCAAGGGCGTAAGCCATCGTTCCTGCTGTTCGGGAGAGCCATAGCGCAACAAGAGCTCCATATTACCCGTATCGGGGGGCGAGCAATTGAAAATGCGAGAGGAAAATTCATACCTTCCCATTAACTCAGCCAGCGGCGCATATTCGAGATTCGTCAAGCGGGGCGTGTCAAATGCGAAGTTGTTCGCAGCATGGGCGAGTGCTGCAGGCGGGAGGAAAAGGTTCCAAAGTCCCTCTGCTTTCGCTTTGTCTTGCAGCTCGGCGAGAATTGGCGGGCTGGCCCATGGCCACGGCGCGTCTGCGTCCTGCCGATCGTCAAAGTGGCCTTTTGCCGGTGTCACGCTTGCATCGAAAAACCGCGACAAGCGGTCAATCCATTTTTGTTGTGATGCAGAGTAGTTAAAATCCATCGTGTTGTCTCGCTGTTCGGGGCGGCTTAGTAAAACTTCGGCTTTCGTCCGTCCGGCCATATATCCGGAACGCCGTCTCCTAATGTGCCCGTGAATTTCGCGTCGCGTTTCTCCAAAAAGGCTGCGACGGCTTCAAGCGTGTCTGGCGCGCTGCACAGCGCTGCGATGGCGCGACTATCGACGCGATGAGCTTCCATCGGGTGTGAAGCGCCCAGCATGCGCCACATCATCAGCCTCGTCAGCGACGTTGCGACGCGCGATCCTTCCATAAATCTTGCAGCCAGTTCTTTTGCGCGCGTCATTAGCGCTTCGTCTGCGCACGTTTCGCGTACCAGACCGGCCTCAACCGCTTCGTCGGCGGATATGGTGCGTGCGCCCATGGTCCATTCCAGCGCGCGGGAAATGCCGACAATGCGGGGCAAAAACCAAGACGATGCAGCCTCAGGCGTCAGACCTCTCTTTGTAAAGACAAAGCTGAAACGCGCTGTCTTCGCTGCGATCCGGACATCGCACGGGAGCAACATCGTCGCGCCAACACCGACAGCCGGCCCGTTTATCGCGGCGATAACCGGCTTGCGACTTTCAAAAATACGCAACGACGCAATACCGCCGCCGTCACGCCACAGTTCGCCATGGCGCAATTGCGCCCGTTCGGGATCAAGCGACAGGTCAGCAAATGCGCGCGCGCGCCCCGAAAGATCGGCTCCGGCGCAAAACACATCTCCTGCGCCGGTCAGAATTGTCGCGCCTATGGCGTCGTCACCGTCAGCCCGATCGAAAGCCGCCACGAACTCGTTCATCATCCGAGTGTTGTAGGCGTTGTGATTTTCGGGCCGGTTGAGCTGGATTACGGCGATGCCGTCTTGTGCGTCGTAATTGATCGTTTCAAACAAATCTCGCTCCATATTGCATACAAAATTATGAAGAAGCCTGATTGTTCTGTCCAGTCGCTAGTCGCCCGGATGTGAATTAGGTTATCAAAACTGCGCTAAATGCTTGTGACATTGTGTCGGACCTACGTCAGTCTTCCCTGATTGGATCTGGATGCAAACAGCCTTGTCTTATCAATTTGCATGCAATAATAGTCTAACCAGAGACAGCTTTATCGATCTTAAGTGAACGTCGAAGGGAACTGCATGTCCGCCCCATTGCTGATTCAGCGCGACGGCGCGATTTTAACGATCACGCTTAACTTGCCCGAACGCCGCAATCCTATCTCCGACGGCGAAATGGTTGACGCCTTGGTCGGCGCTATTGAGGACGCCGATCGTGACCACTCTGTACACGCAGTAATTTTAACAGGTACGGGCAAGGCGTTTTCTTCTGGCGGCGACCTTTCAAAAATGGCGCCCGGTAAGGGGCTGCGCGCTCATCATCCAGCAGGCACAGTGCGAAATTACCGTGATGGTATCCAGCGCTTACCGCTAACGTTTCAGAACCTTGAGGTTCCGGTTATTGCTGCGATTAATGGGCCGGCGATTGGCGCTGGCTGCGATTTGGCGTGCATGTGCGATATACGAATTGCCGCGTCGGGTGCCAAATTCGCGGAAAGTTTCGTGCGCCTTGGCCTCGTTCCAGGAGATGGCGGCGCATGGTTGTTGCCTCGCGTGATTGGATGGCCGCGTGCGACGGAGTTGGCGCTAACCGGGCGGACGATCGACGCAGACGCAGCATTAGAATACGGATTGGTTACGCAAGTTGTCCGACCGGAAGAATTGCTTCCCGTCGCCCGTTCTGTGGCTGAAGAAATCGCTGAGAATCCCCCCCGCGCCGTGCGGATGACCAAACGTCTCCTGCGCGAAGCGCAAGACGCTGCATTGCCGACGGTGCTGAACCTGTCGGCCGCGCTGCAGGCTGCATTGCACGAGACAAAAGATCACGAAGAAGCCGTGAGTGCATTCCTTGAACGGCGACAGCCGAATTTCACAGGCGCGTAATTGTGCGGAGTACATTGATGAGAAAAAAGAGCGGCTGCGCCGTCGGGGCGGCGGACGCAGAATGCAGAACTGGCTGCCGCGGAGTTATTGTACCTCGAATCCACGCGCGCTCCCAGAGAACCGAATCGTACTCGGAGAATCCACGAGGCGCGTTTTAAATGAGCGAATCCGGAATTCTCTCCTATGGCGCTTATCTACCGCGTCGCCGGCTTCAGCGCCAATCCGTCTTCGCCGCTAATCGGTGGTTTGCGCCTGGTTTGCGCTCTCTGGCGAAGGGCGAAAGGTCGGTCGCAAACTGGGACGAGGATGCGATCACGATGGCGGTGGAAGCATCGCGCGCATGTCTCGGCGATCTTGACCGGGCAAATATCGACGCCGTCACGCTTGCCAGCGTAACGTTGCCATTCGTAGATCGCTTAAACGCCGGCGTCGTCAAAGAGGCTCTAAATCTTCGCGATGACGTAACAGCAGGCGATGCTGGCGGCGGCATGCGGGCCGGCACAACAGCGCTGCGAATTGCTCTTGAGGGGTCTCAACGGTGTCTGTGTATTGGCGCTGACTTGCGCAAGTCACGACCTGCGTCCGAAAGCGAATTACTGCAAGGCGATGGTGCGGCGTCGATATTGGTCGGTGAGGGAGCGCCTATTGCGAAATTAGTCGATTCTTATTCCGTGACTGTCGATTTCGTCGACCACTTTCGCGCGACCGGTGAGCAATTCGACTATCGCTGGGAAAGCCGTTGGGTCCGCGACCAGGGGCACATGAATATCCTCGCTGACGCTATCGGTGTTCTCCTGAAAAAGGCGGAAGCAGCGCCGGACCAGATCGAACACGTCGTTTTTCCGGTCGCCGCCGGCGGCGTCGCAAAAGCGATTGCAAAAAAAATCGGTATCCGAAAGGAAAATGTCGTCGATCATTTTGGCGCGCAAATTGGCGATATCGGCGTTGGCCATCCGCTGCTTATGCTGACTCATGCGTTGGAACGCGCAAAACCGGGCGAAAGGATTCTCCTGGCGGGGTTTGGGCAGGGGGCTGATGTGTTGTTGTTTGAAGTGACCGATGCAATCATTGACTACAAGCCGCATCTCTCCCTTGACGCTCAGATCGAAAACCGCGTGGCGGACGAGAACTATATGCGCTTTCTATCGCATAGGGGGCTAGTCAAGTTAGACCGCGGTGTCCGAGCCGAACTCGATCAAAAGCAGCCGGGCACAACACTATTCAGAAAACGATCAGCCGTTTTAGGGTTGATGGGCTCCCGGTGCTCGAAAACGGGAACGGTGCAATTTCCTAAAAGCGAGATCTCTGTCGATCCCAATTCTCGTGCAATCGGAACGCAGGAAGACTATCCGCTGGCCGATCGCACTGCCCGAATTGTTTCATTCACTGCCGACGCTCTTAGCTATTCACCCGATCCACCGACCTTTTACGGAACGTTAGATATTGATGGCGGCGGCCGACTCGCAACCGAATTTGCGGATGTGACGGCCGATGACGTTGAAGTCGGTCGCCCAATGCGATTTGTCTTTCGGATTAAGGCCGAGGACGAACAACGGCATTTCATCAAGTACTTTTGGAAAGCTGTTCCAGAAAACGGGGGAAGAGTCTGATGGTTCGCGGCGTAAAGGACAAGGTGGCGATTGTCGGAATGGGCTGTACCCGTTTCGGCGAACGGTGGGAAGACGATGCCGAAAGCCTGATGGTTGAAGCTTTTGATGAAGCCGTCGCAGATGCTGAAGTTGACGTAACGCAGATCGATGCAGCGTGGCTGGGCGTCGGATTCGATACCCAGAACACTGGTCCCTCCGGCATTCCCCTGGCGACGGCGCTTCGCTTGCCAAATGTTGGCGTCAGCAAGGTTGAAAACTATTGTGCGACAGGCACCGACAGCTTCCGCGGGGCGGTCTACGCTGTCGCCGCCGGCGCAGCCGATATAGCGCTTGCAATGGGCGTCGAGAAACTGAAGGACACTGGTTACGGCGGCTTGCCCGTGCGCAGTCGCGGGCTGAATTTCGATATGCTCGGCGTGACCGGTTCGGCGCCTGGAAACTTTGCGCAAATTGCAGCGCCCTATCGGGCAAAGCATGGCGTATCGCATGGCGATCTGAAACGTGCGATGGCGCATGTTTCCGTAAAGAGTCATGCAAACGGCGCCAAAAACCCGAAAGCGCATTTGCGTCGGGAGATTGACATTGACACCGTGCTGGACGCCCCGATCGTTGCTGAACCGTTGGGGTTATATGATTGTTGCGGCGTATCGGACGGCGCAGCCTGCGCGATCGTGACGACCCCTGAAATCGCCTGTGAGCTGGGAAAAACAAGCCCTGTATTGGTCAAGTCAATACAGCTTTCCACGTCCAACGGATGGGAGTTGCAGCATGGCGGCGGTTGGGACGGCGCGTATTTTCACACAACTCGGATTGCCGCGACAAAAGCCTATGCCGAAGCAGGCGTATCTGATCCACGGAGCGAGGTCGATCTTATCGAGGTCCATGACTGCTTTTCGATAACTGAATTGGTGACAATGGAAGATCTCTTCATTTCGAAGGAAGGACAAGCCTGGAAAGATATTCTGGACGGGTTTTACGACTCCGATGGGCAAGTGCCATGTCAGATTGACGGCGGGCTTAAATGCTTCGGCCATCCTATTGGCGCGTCCGGGCTGCGCATGATCTATGAAAATTATTTGCAACTGCAAGGTCGCGCTGGCGAGCGACAGCGGGCGGATGCGCCGCGACTGGCGCTTAGTCACAATCTTGGCGGCGCGCCTATTCAGAATGTTTCCGCCATTACGATAGTTGGGCTTTAGGTGCTTATTCAAATGATGACGGCACGCGTCGTGATGAAATGAATTCCGGCGTTTTTGATAAATTATTCAGGAGTGAAGAAGATGTATTCGCTGCTCGATGGCCTGCGTATTGTGGAAGCGTCATCTTTCGTCGCGTGTCCAACGGCGACGCTTTACCTTTCGCAAATGGGCGCCGAGATTATTCGTGTCGATCAAATCAATGGTGGACCGGACTATCGTCGTTGGCCGCAAGCAGAGAATGGCGATAGTTTCTACTGGGAGGGGCTCAACAAGGGTAAGTTATCGGTAGCTCTGGACCTGTCGACAGGAGAGGGGCGCGAACTCCTCGTGCAAATCGCCGCCGCGCCCGGAAAAAAATGCGGTGTTTTTCTGACAAATTTTCCGGTAGATGGGTTTTTGTCCTGGGAAAATTTATCGGCAAAGCGCAATGATATCATACTGACGCGCATTATAGGCCGGGCCGACGGCGGTCCGGCGTTGGATTACACCGTTGCCTCCGCGCTCGGGATTCCCTTCATGACCGGGCCTCAATCGCTTGATGATGAACCGGTAAACGCTGTGCTTCCGGCCTGGGATCTGCTGACCGGCGCTTACGCCGCTTTCGCAACGTTGGCCGCGATTCGTCATCGCGATGAGACAGGCCAAGGACAGGAAGTGCGAATTCCGTTGGCCGATGTCGGGATCGCAACGATCGGCAACTTAGGGCAGATCGCCGAGACACTGCATTCCGGCAACCGCAAAAGATGCGGAAACGATGTGTTCGGCGCGTTTGGCAGGGATTTCAAAACCGCTGACGGCGAAAGGTTTATGCTGATGGCGATTACGCCGCGCCAATGGAGGGGACTCGTCGAGGTATTGAATATTGAAGAGGACGTGAAGGAGATCGAAAGGGCGCGAAACGTTTCATTCGCGCATGATGAAGGCCAACGGTTTATCCATCGCGATCTCCTGTATCCATTGGTTGAACGGGTGGTTGCAACGCGCGACAGCAAAGAGCTGGCGGCGGCGCTGGATCGCAAGGGCTGTTGCTGGGGACCTTACAAACAGATGGATGAAGCCGTACGTGATCGCGCGATGGTTCGTGACAATCCGTTATTCGAGACTGTTAAACAGCCGAGCGGTGCGGCTTATCCGGCCCCTGGATCAATGGCGACATTGCCGGCGTTTGCTCGAAAGCCGGTTCGGCCAGCGCCTGTTCTCGGCGCCGATAGCGAGCACGTCCTGACAGAGGTAGCCGGCCTGAGCCACGGTGCGTTTGCCGCCCTTGTTGATCGGAACATAGTCGGCGTGAGCGAATAAATTCTATCGGGGGCGAATTCGATTTTGTCGCGCAGCGCCGATTAGCAGATGCAAACAGCGCGACAAGAATATCGATGTTAGGGAGCGAATAATATGCCAAGGCTCAGTATGGTCAGTCGCGCCGACATTAATGACCCGCTCGTTGAGTATATTTATGACAAGAAATTTCCGGGACGCGACCCAGCTTCAGAAAAGGGGCAAACGGCGTCCGGCGCCCCGGGAAATTATGAAGCGGTTTTCGCGCATTCGCCTGATGTTCTTGAGCATGCATTGAGAGGGTTTTTTCTCAAACAGTCCAAACAGCGGAAGCTGCCGCTTACCTATATGGAGCTTGCGATTACACGTGTCGGCTGGAGTTGCTCTTGCCGGTGGATGTACTCTGAACATGTCAAAATTTTGCGTGGACTGGGTTATTCGGAAGATGCGTTGATTGAAATTCAAAGCTGGCAAACGAGTAGTCAATTTACCGAGACCGAACGCATCTTGTTGGCCTACGCTGATTGCATTGTGTTTGATCACGGACGAACGCCCGATCTGTTGTTTGACGGGTTATTGAAACACTTTAGCGAAGAGCAAATTGTCGAGCTCACTTACATCGCCTCCATGTTTGCGATGCATGCGGGAATGATTCGGGCGCTTCGCCTGGAGCACGATGATTACAAGGAACGGGTGCGCGAAATGCCGTCGCCAGCGGAATACCGGTTCGTGAATTCTGAACCGGCGCCGCTTCCGCGGCGCGATTGAGGTTTATTGTGAAGTTACGCGAAGTTTATCCTTATTACGTCGTCTTCTGCCTGATGTTGGCCAGCGCTTTTTCGTTCCTCGACCGGCTCGCGCTCAGCATGTTGATCGATCCGGTGAAGGAAGATCTTTCTCTGACGGATACGCAAGTCAGCTTACTGGCGGGAGCTGCGTTCACCGTTTTCTATGTTGGGTTTGCGTTTGTTTTTGGTCGCTGGGTCGATACGCATGGGCGGCGCAATGCTTTGGTCCTTGGCATTTCATTGTGGAGCCTGGCGACGGCTGCGTGCGGCCTGGCTGGGAATTTTCAGCGCCTTTTTATCGCTCGTTCGCTAATTGGGGTCGGAGAGGCAAGTCTGAACCCGGCTGGGTATTCAATTATTGCAGATTACTTCAAACCGGCGCGTAGAGGGCTCGCCACAGCCATTTTCGCTTGCGGTGCTACAATCGGCGGCGGGCTTGCGATTATGTTGGGCGGCCAGCTAATCGCCTGGGCTGAAGCGAATAGACCCACTCTGCCGTTGCTGCCGGATTTAGCGCCTTGGCAATTCGTGTTCATCGCGATTGGCCTGCCGGGCCTTCTTGTCGCGCTTCTTATAGCTTTATCCGTAAAAGAACCTCCCAGGCGATTGGTAGTGGGCGAAAAATCCGAAATCCCTGGAATCCGAGATGCGTTGAGATTTATGGGCGAAAACGCCCGCAGCTTTGTGCCGTTATTCGCGGGCTACTCCTGCATTGCTGTCATTGGATATTCATTCATGGTTTGGGGCCCGGTGCATTTCATGCGATTGCATGGACTTGCGGCAAGCGACGTCGGGTTGCTGCTTGGTCTGGGCTACGGCGTTGGGGGCACTATCGGCTTACTGGCCGGCGGCGCGTTTGCCGACCATCTCGTCAGGCGCGGTCGCATTGATGCGCCCATCCTTGTTTCATTGGCGACGGTTGTTGTTGAGACGCCGCTTTTCATCGGGGCGTATCTGGCAAGCGATGTCCTGGTTGCGTCGACGCTTTTTTGCATCGGAATGGCCGTCGCCAGCGTGATTGGCGGGCTCCAGATTTCGATGGTGCAATCCCTTGCGCCGAATAGGTTACGGGGGATCATGGCGGCAGTTTACGGGGCGTGCGTCAACCTCGCCGGATTCGGCATTGCGCCGACGATTACCGCATTGCTAGCGGAAAACGTATTTGGCGGAGAGCTTGGCATTGGCAAAGCCTTGGCGTTGATGACATTTTTAGCGGGCGTCTTGGCGGCGGTCCTGATTCTTATTGGATTAAAGCCGGGCCGGCGTCTCGCACTGTCACTGAACGGTGAGTCCAATTCGGCGACGGCGTTTGCTTAGCGCCGCGCTCAATCCCCTTAAGGTCCGGCGGCGCCGGCAATAAACGCCGCCGGGACCGCGCTCAAAAACCATCCAATCCTGACTGATTGCATGCAAAAGGTTTGCAACTCGCTCTATGCAGCCAAGAAAACCGACATGAAACGGGAATTGTTGGCTTGCACATGCGGTTGCGATGCATTATTTGCATGCAATTATAAAATGGCATCGCAATCGAGGCCAAGTGACAGGGGAAGGGAAGATGCGAATTTCGACAAAGCTTAAGAGCAGGGTTTCCGGCCTGGCGGTGGCGACGGCTGTGCTTGGCGCGCCAGCGACAATGGCTCAGGACGCGGCGACCGCAAATCAAGCTGGACCATCCTACGGTCGCACGCAGTCGATAAGTGAAATCGTCGTGACGGCGCAGAAACGGGCGCAAAGACTGCAGGACGTCCCGGTTTCCATTACAGCGGTCACGGGTGAGCGTCTTGAAGAGATGCGGATCACCGACTTGCGCAGCATTCAGAGTTATGTGCCGAACTTGGCCATTTTGAATTCCGGCGTAAATCCGGTCGTCTTCATTCGCGGATTTGGTTCCGGCCCGAACAATGTCGCCTTTGACCAAGAGGTTTCAGTTTACCTGGATGGCATTTACGGCGGCCGCGGCGCGCAGTTTAGTGCGCCGTTTTTTGATCTCGAACGTATGGAAGTGCTTCGTGGTCCGCAGGGCGCATTGTTTGGCCGCAATACGGCTGCCGGCGCCATTAGTTTGGTTTCGGCCAAGCCTGGCAATGATTTTGAGGGATACCTGACCGCCGGTTATGATTTTGAAAGAGATGGTTTTAACGTAACGGGCGTCGTCAGCGCACCGCTTTCAGATACTTTTGGCGTACGCTTTGCCGGGAAAATCACGCATGAAGATGGATACATAAAAAACCTGTTTAACGACCGCGACGAGCCCGTGTTGCGCGATGAAATGGCCCGATTGACGTTTCGGTGGCAACCCACCGGCGACATCGATATCACACTTAAAAACGAGTATGGCGATCATCTGCTCAAAGGTGGCGTCACAGTTTCCGGTTCGCTCACCGAAGATGTTTATGACGGTGATTTCGGCGATGTCCGGTATATCTCCTCCAATTACGCCGGCGCCGGTCTTGATGAAGCCAGCGGTATCGAGACTTGGAATACATCGCTAAACGCTGATTTTGGCGTTGGCGATCATACCTTGACGTTGGTCGCGGGCTATTCGCATTTCAAAACGACGAGATTCACCGCCTATGATGAGATCGCACCGGATGGGACGATCCCGCCAAACGGCGGCAACGCGCGGTTTGGCAACGGATTTCCTGAGGATTTTGACCAGTTCTCAGTCGAAGCGCGCCTTGCGTCTCCGCTGGGCCAGAACCTGGAGTATGTTGTCGGCTTTTACTACGACACATCCGACTACCACCTGCACCAGGACACCTACTACCGCGATGTCTTTACGTTAACCGGCCATCAGTCAACGGATTTTTTCCAAGATAGCGACGCCTGGTCGGTGTTTGGGCAGGGAACGTTAAATTTCACAGACGAGCTGCGCCTGATCGCTGGGATGCGTTATTCCAAGACGAAAAAGGATGCGACCTTTACTCAATATACCGTTTCGGGGGATGGGCTTAATCCGATTGGTCCGGACCGCGCCGGCAGCCTGTCTGAGGACTATGTCGATCCATCCGGCACCGTACAGTTCGATGTCACTCCTGATATCATGATGTATGGTACGATCGCCCGCGGATCGAAATCCGGCGGCTTCGTGTCGAACACTTACAATGTGGCTGAAGACGGTTTCCAATTTGCACCCGAACGATCGACAAATTACGAGTTTGGTCTCAAGTCAACATTTGGCGACGGTCTCGCGACGGTAAATCTGGCCATCTTCAGAATGGATTTCGAAGATCTTCAGCAATCGGCCTATGACCCGGACCGGCGCACTTTCTTTACGCGTAACGCCGCCGAAGCGCGCTCTGAAGGCGTAGAACTTGAAGTCCAGTTGATACCGACCGACGGCCTGTCGATAAACGCGAATGTCGCCTATCTCGACGCCAGGTTTATCGATTATCCGGGCGCGCCGTGCTTGGCTTTCGAGACGGTGGCCGAATGCGACTCTTCCGACCCCGCCAGCTTAGCCGCCCACAATATCGCTGGGCTGCCATTGATGTTTGCGCCCAAATGGAGCGGCAATATCGGCTTTCGTCATGAGGCCGATTTGGGCGCGCTCAAACTTGTCACGAGCGCCAACACGCAATTCCGATCCGACTACTACATCGCTGACGGCTATAGTCCCATTTGGGGGATACAGGACGGCTGGGCAAAGGTTGACGCTCGGGTGCAACTGGGCGCCAGCGACGACCGCTGGAACATTGCGCTTGTCGGACGTAACTTGACTGACGAGCATACGCGCGGAGCGGCAATCCGTTTCCCGGGCTCAATTACCGATACAACACGTACGTTGAACTGGATGGACGAATATCGTTCGTTGTCGCTGAACGGCACCTTCCGTTTCTGAGTGATAAACCTATTCAACGGCGGATCGTTCGCTGTCGATAGCGGGAGAGGGGACTGCTGCTGCGGGCGGTTCCTTCCTCTTAAGCATTGTGTCCATGCGGCGCAGGCGGTTCGCTAGTATAGGTTTCTCGAAGGATGGGACATTGACTTCACAAGACGACCAAGAGCCAAGTCTCGACTTCGACGCCCTGGCGCGAAAGTATGCGGACGAACGCGAGAAGCGCCGACGCGGCGACGGAAACGCGCAGTATCATTCGTTGAATGAAGAATTCGCTTCCTTTGATCAGGACCCCAATGCGACGCCGAGTTTCGATCGCACTCCTGTCGAATGGGACAAAGACGTGGTGGTTATCGGCGGTGGTTACGGCGGCCTCCTGACCGCAGTACACTTACGCAGCCGAGGCGTGAACGATATCGTCACTATCGAAAAGGGTGCTGACTTTGGCGGCACCTGGTATTGGAATCGTTATCCGGGAATCCGCTGCGATGTTGAATCGTACATCTATATGCCTTTGCTGGAAGATACCGGGTATATCCCGAGCGAAAAATACGCAAAAGGCGCGGAAATATATGAACAGTGTCGTCTAATCGCTAAAAAGTTCGCGTTATATGACGACACGCTATTTCAAACATTGGTTGAACGACTCGTTTGGCGAGAAGAAGTGCAGCGCTGGGCTGTCACCACGAACCGAGGCGACAAAATCAACGCCCGCTTCGTTGTTTCGGCCACAGGCAACTATAGTAATCCAAAATTGCCTGGTATTCCCGGGATCGAAAACTTCGAAGGCCCGAGTTTTCATACAAGCCGTTGGGACTATGCATTCACGGGCGGCGATGCTGACGGCAATTTAACCGGGCTCACGGGGAAGAAGATTGGTGTTATCGGCACTGGCTCCACCGGCATCCAGTGCGTTCCGCTTGTCGCGGAGTTTGCAGAACAGCTCTTTCTCTTTCAACGGACGCCGGCCTCAATTGACGTTCGCGGTAATCGCCCCACTGATGTGGATTGGTTCGCCTCTCAACCGCCGGGATGGCAACGCAAACGCATGATGAATTTTACGGCGTTGACGTCAGGCACGGCGCAAGAAGAGGACATGGTGAATGACAGCATGACCAACCTCTTCCGCGAAAGCACTGGCGACACGCGCGGACGTTTCGGGAGCCTTGACTCGGGAGAGCATGAAAAAGCGGAAATCGCTCGGATGGAGAAAGTGCGTCAGCGCATAGACTCAATCGTCGAGGACAAAGAAACCGCAGAGGCGCTGAAACCCTATTTCCACTATTTCTGCAAGCGGCCGGGCTTCAGCGACGACTACCTGCAAGTCTTTAACCGACCGAATGTGACGCTCGTCGATACAGGCGGGAAGGGCGTTGAAAAAGTTACGGCGACCGGTCTCGTTGTCGATGGTAGGGAATATAAGCTTGATTGCATTATTTATGCGACCGGTTTTGACTTTATGACCAACTATACGCGCGAATCTGGTCTTTCGATTCGTGGGCGCGACGGCGCATTGTTGGAAGAGCACTGGAAAGATGGCGCCAAAACGTTGTTTGGCGTGCAGACTCACGGATTTCCAAATTTCTTTTTGCTTACGCTCGTTCAGTCCGGGGTCTCTTTCAACTACCTGCACACTGCGGACGCCCAGTCGGCGTATATCGCCGATCTCATTTCTTATTGTACGGAGAAGAAATTCGGAAGTGTGGAGCCGACAGAGGGCGCGGTCGAAGAGTGGGTTAATCTATGCCTGAAATTATCGGAGCCGCGAATAAAATTTCTGGAAAACTGCACGCCGAGCTATCTGAATAATGAAGGCAAACCATCCAGGGAATTTGTGCTGAATTCGCCCTATGGTGGAGGGCCGATTCCTTACTACGAAGCGTTGGAAAAAATGTCGCGCGAACGGTTCGCCATTAATTTGGATTTTGCTGATCGAAACGCCTCACGTTGATTATTAGAAGCAAACGTCCAATTTTTTTGTTGGGGAAGGGACCGTTTCTCAACAGTAGAAATATCCTTGGATAGCTATGCGAAGTATGCTGCCTAAAATTATGCGTTTTCGCAACAAATCAAGTCATATAATGCTTCTCAATAAAGCTCCGATGTATTGGCGCGCCGGAGCGGGTGAAAAACAGTACCACATTGTTATTCTTGCCGAAAACCGGAACTGACAAAATTATTCCCTGTTGTCGATTCTGGTTTCCCTGTTACGCCGCGAAAGTTCCCTGTTAACTTGCGTAGGGAATTCGTGCTTAACGCTCTGAATTCTTGCGGCTATCGGGCGCTTAATCCGTCGAAGAAGGCCCATGATCGCGAAAATTCCCTGTAAATTCCCGGTTATCAGGGAAATCCGCGCGAGACTCGTTCGATCGCGATTGCTTCCACCGCCAGCAATTCTTTTCGAACCGCCGGTTCCGGGGCGACTCCTAAATGATCCGCCAACATTCAAAGAGTTAGGGCGATAGTTCGCCGCAAATCGCGAATTCCGGAGACTCAGAGACCAGTGAATTAAAGGCTGAATTCCCTTCTGTCTCTGGTGGTCAAATTCCAGTTCCGTGTTCCCCCGAGAGACCGTGCAATTAATTGCACAAGGAGTCCGGCAAGCGCGCGCGATCGAACGGCGTCTCTCGCTAGATTTCCCTGCTTGGAGCGTATTTCGCAGCGAAATTTTCAAAAATCGCGATTTGGACGGTGATGCGACGGCAGATTCCTCCCGGAAACTCAGCGATTGAGGCCCGCAAATTTCGGAAATTCCCTACTCATCGGCGCAGGGAATTGCAGGGAAATTTGGGAACTGAGTGATTGATCTGTACCCAAAGCAGATTGCTTTTCTTTTTCTATTCGATTCGAAGTTCGAATTGCTGTGCAATTAATTGCACAAAAAAATGTGTTGCAAATTTTCAACAGTTGAGTCTTTAGTCTTGTAGAAAATCTGTCTTACTATTTTTGCCGCTCAAGGAGGAATGCTGGCACAGCGCTCCTTCTTGAGCGTTTTGCTTCAGCAACCTTCTGATCGGCGAGTCTTGGAGGTTGGTATGCGTAAAACATCGACAGAATTCAAAACGGCCCTTGGCCAGAAGTCGAAAAAACGTCGAAGCGAACTGCACGATAGGACCCATGCCAACCGGCATCCGTGCCGGCGCAACGATCTACTACCTAAGCTGAAGCTTGAGCTGTGGTCCATTGACGAATTGAAACGTCCCGCCAGGCGCGTGCGTCGCGCTTCGCGGGCGCACGTCGCCGAGGTGCGAGACGCGATAGCGACTCTCGGCTTCTGTAAGCCGATGATCGTCGGGGCGGATGGTGTCGTCGTTGACGGCCTGGCGCAGCTGGAGGCCGCGTGCGAGCTCGGACTCAAGCAAGTCCCTTGCGTTGTAGTCTCGCACTTGAAGCCAGAAGAGCTGAAACTTCTTCGGCTTGCGCTCAATCGTCTGGGCGAAAAAGGCGAATGGGACCTTGAGGAACTGCGCCTTGAGCTCGCCGAGCTGGTTGAGTTCGAGATCGATGTCGAAATCGCCGGGTTTGAACCGCAAGAAGTCGATATCATATTGCTCGATGAAGTCGCCGAAGAGCCGGATCAAGGTTCGAGTCTCGACACGCCGCCATCGCCGCCTGAATGCCCAGTGTCGCAGCCGGGTGATTATTGGCGTCTTGGTGATCATCTCATCGCCTGCGGTGACGCGCGGGACAAAGCACTCCTTGCAGAGTTGGTGACCGAACCCGCGCGCCTGTTCTTAAGCGATCCGCCTTTCAACGTTCGAATTAAGGGAAATGTATCGGGTCTCGGCGCGAAGACGCACGCCGAATTCATGATGGCCTCCGGCGAAATGACCGAGGCTGAGTTTGAAGCGTTTCTGCGCGCATTCATAAACGCGTCGAGCGAGCACCTTATGGAAGGCGGCCTGGCGCTCATTTTCATGGACTGGCGCGGCATCGAA
>JANQJK010000024.1 GCA_028281665.1 Hyphococcus sp. | reverse complement strand
CATCATGCGCGCCGTTTCCGGATTAATCCGTGCAGGATCGAACCGTATCGCGACGGAATCGATGCCTGCAACCGCGTCTTCAATGCCCGCAGCAGCGCGGAGCAGATCCGCACAATGGTTGGCTGCAAGCCCGGAAGCGACCGGGTCGCCCGTTCCGGTGAATGTCGCAAGCCATCCACGCTCGCCATAGGGAACAATATCAGCGCGCATCCCGGTCATGGGCGGCCCGCCGAAAAAGCCGCAATGGAAACGCCCGCGGCGTCCAGCGCCTTGCGCACCGCGCGCGCCGTTTCGACAGCGCTGGGCGAATCGCTGTGGATGCAGAGCGTTGCGGCGTTAAGGGTCATGGGCCCGTCGGCGGCGCTGAATTCCGACCCTGAGGCAATTGCCGCCGCCTGGGCGGCGCGGGCGTCAATGTCGGCAATGACGGCTCCTGCGAGCGAGCGCGGCGTCAGCGATCCGTCGGTTCGATAGAGCCGGTCTACGAAGCCTTCGGCGATGAATTCGGCGCCGGCTGCGCGCGCGGCTTTTTCCAGCGCCGAACCCGGCGGGCCGACAATCGAGGCGCCGGCTGCGGCTTCGGCAACGACGCCTGCAAGGCGCTCATCGCGCGCGGTGTCATTGTATAACGCGCCATGCGCCTTCACATGGCTAAGCACTGCGTTTTCGCTTCCCAGCACTGCTCGCAGATCATCGATCTGCTTACGGAGCGAAATTCCGAGCGCATCAATATCGATATCCATGCTTCGCCGTCCGAACCCCTCCCGGTCCGGATAGGCCGGGTGCGCGCCAATGCGAACAGTGTGTGATTTTGCAAGACGCACTGTCCGGCCCATGGACTCCTTATCGCCCGCATGGCCGCCGCAGGCGACAGAGCATGACGTGATCAGCGCCATCAAATCGGCTTCGACCTGTGCGGCGTTTTCATCCGCGTACTCGCCCATATCGGCGTTGAGGTCGATTGAACGGGCCATCACCAGACGCCCGTAGCGCGGAGTATCGCGCGCAGGCCGAGACCGGTCGTGACGACCAGCACAACGGCGCCGGCAATGTTTGTGAAAAGCCCGTTCACGTGATCGCCGAGAAGGACACGGCGGTTGACGGCGATAAGAAGAAACGCCGCAACGATCGGCAACAGCAAGCCGTTGGCGAACTGCGCGAACAAAATGATTTCAACAGGCCGCGCGCCCGTGATCGAAACGACAGCGCCGGCGAGGAGTACGCCTCCTGCAACCATGCGAAACTTTGCCGCTTTCGGGTCGCTCTCAAATCCGAAAAGTTCCGCCGCGGCAAACCCGGTGGCGAGCGGTGCGGTAATGGCAGAGGACAGCCCTGCCGCAAACAGACCGAGCCCAAGCAGCCAGACGGCGCCCTCGCCGAAGGCCGGTTCAAGCTGACGCGCCATGTCTGCGGCGTTTGCAATCGTCTGGCCGGACCCGAACAGGCTCGCCGCCGCCGTCGACAGAACGAGGATGGAAACGACGCCGCCGACGCCGATGGAAAGACGTGCATCGAACCGGGCGTCGGGCAAGTCATCTGCGCTCGCCCAGCGCTTGCGCGCGGCGGCGGCGTGGAGGAACAGGTTGTAGGGAACGATTGTCGTGCCGATCAGACCGATTGCGACCGGGAGGGCGGCGGGCGGCAGCGTCGGCGTGGAAACGCCGCGCGCGAGCGCGCCCCAGTCCGGGCCTACGATGAACAGCGCGGCGGCGAATGCGAAGGTCATCAAAAGAACGGCGCCGATCAGCACCCGCTCGATCACTTTGTATCCGCCCAGGAACAGGATGGCGCCGGCGAGCGCGGCGATGGCCGCGGCGACGCCGACCCTCGGCGCATCGGGCAACGCCGCCTGAACGCCGAGAACGGCGCCGGCGAGATTGCCCCCTTCATAGGCCGCATTGCCGATGACAAGCGCTGCGACGATGAGCGCGACGGCGATCCATCTGACCGGCCCTGCGCCGGCGGCCTTCGTAATGGCCTCGCCGAGACCGAGCCGCCCGGCGACCCCGAGGCGCGCGGCCATTTCCTGGAGGACAATCGCCGCGAGGGTCGCGAATACAAGCGCCCAGGCGAGCGCATAGCCGAAGCTGGCGCCGGCGACGGTCGCGGTTGTGACTGTGCCGGGTCCGATAAAGGCGGCGGCCGTAAGGGCGCCCGGCCCGATCGAACGCAACCGGCTCAGCATCGAAATGCGTCTGCAATCATGGCCGGAAACTATCGCGGAACAGTCGAAAAGAAAAACCGCCGCGGGCGAGCCCGCGGCGGCGTTCCACGCAACAGTCCCCCAAGTGGGTTATTCTTCTTCAGACGGCTCTTTGGCTTCGGCGCCTTCCGCGGAGGTATTGGTGAGCGGATCGGCGCCCATCAGTGCGACCGGCGCATTTTCGTCCTTCTCTTCCTCTTCCGGCTTCGGCTCCTCGCGCAGCTCCGGAAGCGGCTGCGGTTTCAACGGTGCGGCGGGCGCCTCGTCGAAATCCGGCGTGTCCGCGTCGGTCGCTGCATATTCGCCCCAATAGGCCGGCTGGTTCATCAGCTGACGGAAGAAATCGATGTTGTTGTTGGCGACCTTCGGCGGCAGGTCTGAGCGCGCAAGGCGCTCGGCGCCGGTCATGTCGCCGGAAAGGGCAAGGACCAGAGCGAGGTTCTGACGAATACGGGCGTCGCCGCCGGCGCGGCTTGCCGCTTCGTGAAGCGTCAGGCGGGCCTTGCCGAGGTCGCCGTCCAGCGCGTAGGAAAGACCTTTATTGTTCAGTATGGAAACTGCGCCCGGGGCGTAGGTCAGCGCGCGATCATATTTGTGGCGCGCTTCTTCATGTTCGCCGATCTGGTCAAGGGCAACGCCGTAGGCCGAGAGGGCGTTCCAGTCGGTCGGTCTCGCCGCAACGGCGTTTTCCAGATGACGAACCGCTTCGAAAGCGCGGCCGGTTTCAACGAGCACCTTGCCATATTCGAGGCTGACATCGGCGTGATCGGGCGATATGCCGACAGCCTTCTGCATGACGCCGACCGCTTCGTTGGTCGAATTGATCTTGCGCAGCGCCTGGCTGAACTTCACGGCGACAGCCGGGTCCGCCTGATCGGTGTTGTAGCGCGTGCCCCAGAATGCGGCCGCGGCGATCGGGTCCATGCCCTGATCCGGCGTTGCTGAGGAATAGACGCCGACTGCGTCGCGATATTTGTTCTTGCCGCCGCTTTCGAAGCCGGCTGCGCCGCCGCTGTCGGCTGTTTGGGTGCTGCCGCAGGCGGCAAGGGTGAACGCCGCCAGGGAGATGCTCGCCAGCTTTGCCGCGGACGGAAGAGTGCGATTGACCATGGAATTGCCTCTATCGAGATGAATTTCGCGTGCAACCATGGGACAAGGAGTTCAAAAAAGGCTTAAGCTCATGCTTAATGTCCAATCGAATTCATCCATTAACAGGTCATTGATGAAGCTTTCCGTATTGAAACCATATGCCGATCGGGACGCCGGCGGTGCGATACCGGTTTATGTCGTCGAAGATGGCGGGCTTGAGCGCGTCGATGCGCCGGACGCCCTGAAATCTCTGGCGGCGGCGAATAGTTTTTCCGGCGATGCCGGCGCCGTACTGGCGGGGCCCGACGGCGTTCTTCTCGGCGCCGGCGACGGATCGGACCCGCTCGTCGCCGCGGCGCTTTCCGAAAAGTTGCCTGCCGGCGTTTACACATTTGCAACGCCTTTGGCGGAGCAGGACGCGACGCTTGCGGCGCTGGCCTGGGTTATCGGCGCCTATCGGTTCGATCGATACAAGAAAACCAAACCGTGCGAGGCGACATTGATCGCGCCGAAGGGCGTTGACGTAGACGCCGTCCACAGCGCCGGCGCCGCCGACGCGCTTTGCCGCGATCTTATCAATACGCCGGGCGCGGACATGACGCCGGCGGCAATTGAAGATGCGGCGCGGGCGCTGGCGGGCGATCATGGCGCCGACATCGACGTTATCGCCGGCGATGATCTGCTCACCGAAAATTTTCCCATGGTGCATGCGGTCGGGCGCGCCGCCGCCATTGCGCCGCGCCTTGCGGATCTGCGCTGGGGGCGCGCCGACGCGCCGAAAGTAACGCTGGTCGGCAAGGGCGTGTCGTTCGATTCCGGCGGCCTGAATATCAAGGGCGCGACCAGCATGGCGCTGATGAAGAAAGACATGGGCGGCGCGGCCCATGCGCTGGCGCTGGCGCGGATGGTCATGGATGCGAAGCTCGATGTGCGCTTGCGCGTCATCCTGCCGGCGGTCGAAAACGCCATTGCCGGCGATGCGTTCCGGCCCGGCGACGTGCTGTACTCGCGCAAAGGGCTCACCGTGGAGATCGGCAACACCGATGCGGAAGGCCGGCTCATTCTTGGCGACGGGCTCACGCTCGGCGCCGAAGACAACCCTGACCTGATGATCTCGCTGGCGACGCTCACCGGCGCGGCGCGCGTTGCGCTGGGGCCGGATGTGGTGCCGTTCTATACGGACGACGATGGGCTGGCGGCGGCGCTGGGGGAGGCTTCGGCGGAAACCGCCGACCCCGTCTGGCGCATGCCTTTATGGCGCAACTACAATGCGATGATGTCGTCGAGCGTCGCCGATCTCAATCATATCTCCGGCAACGCCTTTGCGGGCTCCGTCATCGCCGCGTTGTTCCTCAAGCGCTTCGCGGGCGATGCGCCCTACCTCCATTTCGATCTTTACGCCTGGCGGCCGAAGCGTGCGCCGGGCCGGCCGGTCGGCGCGGAGGTTCAGGCGATTCGCGCCATATTCGCCGTTCTCGCCGACCGGTATCCGCGCCGCTGACGCCAATACATTAAATCGGCGGGCAGGCCCGGGTCCGGGCCTTGCCCTCAACGGGCGAACAGTTGCAATGGTAGTCACCGCAGCGCGTATGAGGCGAGTCAGTCCGGTCCGATGGCTTCGATCGACATTTTAACAGGTTGGCGAGAGGTCATGTGCGACGCCGTGCGCGCGGACGGCCCCGATCTTTCCATGCGTCAATGGGCGATTTTGCTCACCGTCTATCTGAACCCCGGTCCGCATACGGTGCGCGCGCTGGCGCGGGACCTCAACGTTCCCAAGCCCGCCATATCGCGCGCCCTCGATGCGCTCTCCATCCTCGGCTTTGTGAAGCGGGTGCGCGACCTGCGCGACAAGCGGATCGTCCTTGTACAGAAGACAACGGAAGGCGCGATCTATGTGGACGAGTTCGCGCGCATCGTCTCCATCCACAATGAAGAGCCGCCGACGATGAAAGCGCTGTACGGCTGACGGTTTATTCGTCGTAGATCATTTCAAACCCGCCCCACATCATGCGCATGCCGTCGAAAGGCATGTCGCCGTCTTCGGCCAGAGCCGGATCTTCCATCGCGCTTTTGATCCCTTTGTCGGCGACTTCCTTTGACGGCCACTCCATCCAGGAAAAGACCACCGTTTCGCCTTCCTCGGCCTTGGTCGCCATGGGGAACGATGTCACTTTGCCGTCCGGGACGTCGGCGCCCCAGTTTTCGACGACCCGCGTTGCGCCGTGCTTTTTGAAGACGGGCCCCGCCCTTCGGGAAAGCGCCAGATATTCGTCCTTTTTTTCCGTCGGGACGGCCAACAGATATCCGCTTACGTATGTCATATGCTGCGTTCCTCGTTTGTCGAAGGTAGCGGGCACTCTGGGCCGTTGGCGCCGCACTGGCAACAGATTACGGGATCGCCGGCAGATCCGCGATCTTGACGCCGGCGATCGTCGCCGCGCCGGCGTGCATGTTGATCGGCGCCTCAATGCGGCCGCCCTGGGCCATGGCGGCGAGCGCAAGGCCCGCCACAGCGGCATCAGCCTCTTCGGCATCGAGAACGCCGCTGGCGGCGAGCGGCCCGGCGAGGCCGGCCGGTTTTTCAAGTATTGTTTTCAGCGCGCCCTCGGGCCGGTTCTGGTCATCGAGGCCGAGGGAGCCTGAAACCGACAATCGCGCCTCGTTGACGACGGCGTTGAGCCCGTAAATCTCAACCGCACCGCCTGCGTTCCGCCAGTTTGTTGCGGCGTCGGCGCCCGCGATGAATTGTGCTTGGCTGACCGAGATGGAGCTTTCCATCGCATCGACCGCGAGATCGCTTTGCCCGTCGCGAAACGAGAACCCCGCGCCGGCGGCGTTCAGCGTCAGGCTTGTCGGCGCGTCGGCGGCCGGCGCGAGATCGTAGATCAGGCTTGCGAGCTGCGCCGCGCCGCCATTGGCGTCGGTCGCAACGGCGTTTTTGATGTTCATCGAGAACACCCAGCCACGGGCCTTGTCGTTGGCGATGGATGCGCGAATGTCCTCGGCCGAGTATTTCCATTCGCCGACGGCGTCGGCGGAAAACGCCTGTTCTCCGCTGGGGCTGAAAATCAGGCGGTTCAGATCATAGGGAAGGGCATCGAGACTCAGCCTTTCAGCGCGCCAGGAAAATGCGCCCGGCGATTCGATATGCGGCGTCTCGATGTGAACGCGCAGGAAGAAAGGAAACCCGTCCCGTTTTATTGGCCCATGCTCGACAACAAGGCCGGCGGCCCGCTGGTCGGCGACCCAGTCCTTAACGGCGGTCTCCATGGCGCCGGCGCCATAGCGCCACAGGACATAATACGCCGCCATAATCATCGCCGCCGCGATCCAAAGGCCGACGACCCATCGGTGACTTATGCGAATTTTATCCGACATTGGATAATTCCGGCGCTGGTGCTGTTTCTCGCGTGTTAAGGTCCGGCCGGGCCGCGTTGATGCGCGCGCTGATCAGTTGCTGGAACTCGCGGCGATCGATGCCGGGGGGGATCGGTTCGAGTATCCGGACGGTGATGACGCCGGGATTGAGGGCGCCGCCGAGCTTGCGCCAGAACTTCCCGCTGTCATGGGCGATAGGGATGCAAGGGGCGCCCGCGGCTGCGTAGATTCCTGCAACGCCCGGCTGGTAAGGCGCCGTTTCTCCGGGCGCGACGCGGGTGCCCTCGGGAAACACGACGATCTGCGCGCCGTCCGCGATGCGCGCGGCGGCCTCGTCGCGCAGACGGCGCAGCTCCCGCGCGCCGCCGTCGCGGTCAATGACAATATTGCCGGACCGTTTCGCCCACCAGCCATAGACCGGGATGCGCAGGAGTTCTTTTTTCAGAATAACGCTCGGATGCGGCAACAGAATCTGGAGCGCGAAGGTCTCCCACAAAGACTGGTGGTTGGAGACGATAAGGGCGCCGCCCTCGGGAAGATGTTCGCGCCCCTCGACCCGATAGCTGACGCCGGTGAGCAAGGGCATCAACCACATTGCGAAGCGCGCCCACAATTTTATCGTATTGCGCGCGATCCTTTCGCCCATGAAAAGCGTCGGCGCCAGCAATACCGTCAGCACGACCGCGACGAGCGCAATCACGACAGTATAGACGATAGACCGTATACGGTTCATCAGGGCGCTAATTCTGGGCGAACGCAAACAGCGCTTTGGTTTTGGCGAGGAGGAACTTGTTGTATTCGCCCGCAAGTTTTTCCCACGCCAGCACCGACGCCGGCTTGCCGTCCCCGTCAAGATAGCCGGACGCCACAGGGTGCGGCGTGATTTCAACATTCGGCATGGTGATGCGCGATTCGGCAAGCGCGCGGGGCATATGATATTCGGATGTCACCAGAACAATGCGCGTTGCTTTGTGTTTCTTCGCCCAGCGCGCCGCCTCGCCGGCATTGCCGATGGTCGAGCGCGCCTCCCAGCCAAGGTCGACGCAGCATTCGAAAAGCTCTGGCGCGCCGGTCCACAGTTCGGCCACATTGTCCCGCGTGGTGTCGGGATTAACGCCGGAAATCAGCAATCGCTCCGCAGCGCCGTCGGCGAGGAGCGTCATGCCGGCGGTGATGCGCGCGCCGCCGCCGCCGGTGTAAACGACGACAGCGTCGCTTTGCGCCGGCGCGCCGTGGCCTGCGCGCGGCAGCGTCGTAATGAACGCCGCCAGGCCGACCAGCCAGGCAATGCTGACGAGGATGAGGCCGAACACGAGCCGTCGCAAAAAATCCTCCTATCGCGGCGCCAAATACGTGCGGCGAGTTTATCGGGCGCGCCTTTGCCGGTCCAGTCGGCCCGCCGGCCGAGAGGGCTAATACTGGCTGCGTAAGGCTTTCAAAACCGTAAGCCGGGCCGTGTAGGCAGTCACGAGGCAGGTCGCGAGGGGTACGGTAAAGAGCCACAGAGCGTGCCAGCCGCCGATGGTGAACTGCGGCAGAAAACTGTCGGCGCCGACGCCCCGCTCCAGCAGAAACGCTGCACCCGCAAGGGCGCCGAAGGCGGCGAGCATGCCGGCGAGGGCGCCCCGGAATCCCAGTACGAAAAACCGGCGCTGGACTTCGGCGGCGATAAACTTGTCGGTCGCGCCGACAAGATGCAAAACCGAAACGATCTCATGATTGGCGGCGAGACCGGCCCGCGCCGCGAACATGGACACCGCACAGGCCGCGCCCATGACAAGGGCAAAGACGAGGACCGCGAGGGCCTGGCCGGACTGCGCCGCCATGGCGAGCCGATTGTGCCAGGCCGCATGATCGTCAAGGGTCGCCCCCGGTGCGGCGACGGCGAGGCGCGCGCGCAGCGGGCCGAGATCGGCGCGCAGCGCCGGCGTCACCCTGACGTCGATGAGTGCGGGGATCGTGAGGAACGCGCGCGCATTCCCCTTGCCGAGCCATGGCTCAAGCAGGGCCGCCGTTTCCTCATCGCTCTTCAGCGCCGCTTCTTCGACGCCTTCGGTTTCGTTGAGAATGCGCAGCGCCGCCGATGCGCCGGCGGCGATCTCCGCCGCGTCTGCGCCTTTGATCTGTACCGTGATTTCCGACTGCAATTCCGCGGTCCAGCGTCCGGCCGACTGATGAATGATCAAAACCGCCGCCATGGCGAGAACGGCGAGAAACGACATCACCGCGATCACCGCGGTCAGCGGCGCGCCGCCGGCGCCGGCTTCCGGCAACAGAGGGTCGCGGCGCCAACGCGAAAGTAGGCCGCGTTTTGCCGGCGCCGCGCTTCGAACCGGCGCGGCTTCGATGGAGGCCGTTTCGCTCATCCGCCGCCGCCCGCCGCCGCAGAACGCGTTACGCGTCCGTCAGCAATTCTTAACACAGGCTTACCAAGCGACTGCACGAGATGCAGGTCGTGGGTCGCGACAACGACGGCGGCGCCCAATTTATTCAGTTCAACGAATAATTTCATAATTCGTTCACTCATAGCGGGGTCAACATTGCCCGTCGGCTCGTCGGCGAGGATCAGGTCTGGTTTCGAAACGAGAGCGCGGGCGAGCGCGACGCGCTGTTGTTCGCCCCCGGACAATGTGGGCGGTTTCGCCTCCATACGGTCGCCCAATCCAACCCAATTTAAGAGTTCGCTTACGTCTTCCCGATATTGATTTACGTTAACGCCCGCGACCTTCATGGGCAGGGCGACATTGT
Source organism: Hyphococcus sp. (assembly GCA_028281665.1). Taxonomy (GTDB): domain Bacteria; phylum Pseudomonadota; class Alphaproteobacteria; order Caulobacterales; family Parvularculaceae; genus Hyphococcus. The sequence goes on along the minus strand of JANQJK010000024.1, from coordinate 26,703 downwards.
CGAAAGCGGTCAGATGGTCGAGCAGACGAAATTCCTGGAAGACGACGCCGATGCGCCGACGCAGCATCGGCAGTGCGTCGCGCGGCGCGTCGCCCGTGTCCTCGCCGAACAGGAAAAGCCGTCCGCGCGTCGGCCGCATCGCCAGATAAATCATTTTCAACAGCGACGTTTTCCCGGCGCCCGAAGGTCCGGTCAGAAACCGGAACTCGCCTTCGCCGAGCGTGATGTTGATGTCGCTCAGGGTTTCCCCGGCCTCGCTATAGGCAAGACCGGCGTTTTCAAACCGAATGATCTGCTGCTTGGCCGTCATGGCGGCAGGTTTATCTCTTTTCGCGGCAAGGTCGAGGGTCGATCCCTCCTTTCGTAACAGGATTCTCTGGGGCCATGATAATTACCTGTCCAGAATGCGCGACGCGCTATGATCTCGAAGATGAACGGTTTCTGCCGAACGGCCGGTCCGTGCGGTGCACCGCTTGTGGGGAAAGCTGGTTCGTGCCGGCGCCGGAGCCGATCGAGGCGCTGTCTCGCCGGGAGCCGGCGCCGCGTCACGCGTTCGAGCCGCACCGCGAGCCCCGCCCGGATATGCGCCGTGAGCCGTACCCGGAGGAGCGCCCAGAACCGCGCCCAGAACCGCGCCACGAACCGCATCAGGCTTATGCGCGCGACGAGGAGCGTGATTACCCGCGGGACCGCTTCGAGCAGGAAGACGCCCGATCCGATGATGATCGCCGCGACGATCACCGTGGCGCCCGGATGGGCGCCGATCAACCCCTGCGCGCCGATAACTCCGTTGGCGGGCGACCGGAGCCCGCGACGGCGTTTCGGTTCGACGATGACGGGTATGACGGGTCCGGCCAGCCGGAAGAGGCCGAGGTCTCCATCGTTTCGGAGGAAAAGGACCTCCTGCCGCCGCGCGACGAAAAAGGCCGGTTCATGCCGCGCGAAGCGTCGGCCGGGAGCGGCGCCGATCGCCTTGATGACGACGAAGACGATACCCTGTTTGAGGCGCCTGCGGCGGCCCGTTCGAGTGTGCGGGAAAACGATCCGCGGAACCATGCGGCGCGCGAAGCGGAAGACGATACGCCGCCCAAAGGCTGGCGCAAGGGCAAGCAGTTCTACGTTGAGGATACGGACGAGGAGCCGGAGGAGGATCCGCGGCCGTTTTTCGCCAAGCATTTTTCAAAAAACAAACGCGGTGAAGCGGCCCCCCGTTCGGTTCGCCGCGACCGCGAGGAAGATGCAGGCGCCCAGCGCGACGCCATGCGCTTTGGCGACGAAGCTGATCTGCATCGCGAGCGGTCCCGTCACCAGGCGCCCCGCAGCGCCCAGCAGGAATCGCACCGGGACGCGCGGCTTCGTGCGGAAGCGGACGACCGGGAAGCATACGCCGGATACGAGAACGACCATCGCGCCCGCGGCGGCCGTGACTATTACGAGCGCGATCGCGATCATGATCGCGACATGTATGCCGACCGTGACGGCTATGAGGCGCGCGACCGCGATCACCGCGACAATCGCGACTATGACGACGTCATAACGCCCGGCGAAGCCACGGTGCTCGACGCCGACTGGGAAGATGTGGACGATGGAACAGGCCCGCGTTTCGGCCGTCGCATCCGCGAGGAGCGGCGCCGGGCGACGGCGCTGGCGCGTCTTGAAGACGTGCGCCGGTTCGAGCCGGACACCCTTGACGACGAATTCTTCCGGTCCCTGCGCGTTACGCCTCATGAACTGGAAAAGGCCGTGCGCAAGGCGCGCCGCCGGGCTGAAGCCCGCGACAAAAACCGGCTCACCCCGTGGCGCGCTTTCGGATGGTCGGCCTGGGTCGCCGCCGTCGCCGGCGCCGCCTATGCGGTTGTCGCCTATCGCGATGAGATTGTGAAAGCCGCGCCCACCGCGGCGGACGCCTATGCTGTTGTCGGCATCGAAACAGATCCTTTCGGGCTTCAGATCGAGAATGTGAGCCATCGCCTGGCCATGTCGACCGGTGGGCCGATGATTGAGATTTCCGGCGCTCTGCGAAACCGCGGCGGCGACGCGATCGACGCGCCGCTCTTGCAGGCGGAGGCGCTGGGGCCGCGCGGCGAGCTTCTCGCGCGCTGGACCTTCAGGCCGGAGGAGCCGAGTGTCGGTGGAAACGACGTGGTGTCGTTTACGACGCGCAATGCGGCGCCGGAAGGGGTCGCGGAAGTGGCGCTCTCCTTCGCTCCGGGGCAAAGCGCCTACGCTCACCAGTAAAATCCGGCGTCGCTGGCCTGTCCGGCGAATCCCGATTATCACAATGGCCTTCGCAACCCATGGACGGGACGGGCCTTTATGCGCACCCTTTACGATGAAGCCGCCATCGCCGCGCGTATCGACGAGATGGCGCGCCAGATGAAAAACGATCTTCCTACGGATTTTTTAATGGCGCCGGTGCTGACCGGCGCCTTTGTTTTTGCTGCGGACCTGTTGCGCAGTCTCTACGCCCACGGCGCGGATCCGCTGGTCGATTTCGTGCAGCTTTCTTCTTATGGAGGCGCGCGGTCGTCTTCAGGCGTCGTCACGTTGCTCAAGGATTTTTCCGTTGACGTGAAAGGCCGCCATGTTTTGCTCGTTGACGACGTTCTCGACACCGGGCGGTCGCTGCATTTCGGCAAGGGCATGATAGAGGATCGCGGCGCCGCCTCGGTGAAGCTATGCGTGCTCGTCAAAAAACTGACCGGCCATGCGGACGATCTTCATTGCGATTACATCGGCTTCGAAGCCGGACCTGACGACTTTCTCGTCGGCTACGGCATGGACGACGATGCAAGGAAACGCGGCGTTCCGTTTATCGGAGCGGGTTGAGGCGACGGCGTTACCGCCGCAAACGCGACCAGCAAGCCGACAACCCGCACCGCCCTACTATAAACTCAGCATCAGGATCATTGCGCGCTAAAACCGCTCCAGCAGGCGCTCCAGATAATCGATCTCTTCGTCGTCGCGGCCCGGTTCGCCGAGGCGTTCGCGCAGCCGTTCGATGATGGCGCGGGTGCGGGCGGCGTCGGTTTCTTCCGGCACTTCGACGCCGCGGCCATAGGCGTCGGCGCTTGGTCGGCCGAGCGGGTCCGTGCCGGCGCCGCGCTCTTCGCCGCTTTGGCCTTCGCCGGCCTGGCGCATTTCTTCCTGGGCGAGGCCTTCCGCGCCCTCGCGCATATTGGCGATGGCCCGTTCCATGGCGTCGGCGGCGGCGTCGAAATCGCCCTGGCGCAATGCGTCCTCGGCGTCGCGCATTTCATTGCGCGCCCGGCCCATGGCGCGGGCGGCGTCGCCGTCAGGGTCCAGCTCGCCGCCGCCGCTCTGTAACTTGTCGATGAGGTCATCGAGGTCGGAGCCGAGCGCTCCTTGCGCTTCGGCAAGGTCTCCGGCGCCGGTCTCGCCTTCTCCTTCGTCGCCGCCATTGCGTTCGCGCTCGAAAGCATCGTCGGCCAGTTCGCGCTGGCGCCCGATAAGGTCCCCCGCCTCGCCGGAAGCGCCGGCGTCGCCGGGCGCGCCCGGACCGGACCCACCGCCGCCGCCCTGGGACAGCCGCAGATTGTTGAGGATGTCTTCCAGTTCCGACAGCATCTGGCGCGCCGCATTGCCCGCGCCCGACTGGGCAAGGTCGCGAATGGAGTTCAGCATGTCGTCGAGGCTCGATTTTTCGATCTGCTGGCTGTCGCCGCCGCCGCCGGCCTGCTGGCTCTGCTGGCCGGATTGAGCCAGCGCTGCGAGATAATCGTCCATGGCCTGGCGCAACTCTTCGGTCAGTCTCGCAATCTCCTCGTCGCCGGCGCCCCGTTCAATCGCCTCGCGCAAGGCTTCCTGCGCCGCCTCAAGTCGTTGCCGGGCAAGTTCCAGCGCCTCATCTTCAAGTTGCAGCGCAAGAGGCCAGAATTTCTCCACGGCGTCGTCAAAGCCTTCGCCGTCCTGACGCATGACCCGCCAGAACGCCGTGCGCAGCAAAAGGTAGTTTGTCGAGCGGTCGAAAAAGACTTCCGGCGCCATGGTGATCGCGTCGAAGCTGCGTCCGGCGCGGCGCCAGTCATCGGCGGCGACGGCGAGGGTCTGGCGTTGTTCAACGACGACGCGTGCGAGGGGGTTAAAGAACCGCCGTGTCGGCAGCGTTATGAGGCTGTCTTCGGAGACGCCGGTCTGGCCGGCCCCATCCTCGACGACAATCCGTGCAAGGACGGTCAGGCCGGCCCATGGATCCGCCTGGAGGTCGAGCGTCACGAACCGCTCGCCGGCCCCGGCGCCCGGCCCGCCGAGATCGACGATGCGGGTTTCGGTTAAGGAGTCGCTGTCGAATTCGGGAAAGTCCAGCGGCCGTTCCTGATCCGGGTCGAGCCGCATTTCAAGGCGCGCCGTCGTCAGGTCATAATCGTCCTCGGCGATGTAGGAGAATTCCACAAGACTGTTGTCATTGGCGGCGGGTGCGTCGCCCCAGGCAACGAGCGGCGGCGTATCGGCGACAACGCCGATGGGCCAGCGCGCCGTCGCGCCGTTTAGTTTCAGGGTGAGAACGCCGCTTTCTTCCAGCGCAAGCTCGCCGCGGGCGGCGAGTTTATCGGTTGCGAATGCGGCGCGCGTCTCGCTGTCCTCGCCGGTGAATTTCAATGCGCGTCCGCCGCGGCCGTTGACTTGCGCAACGACGCGCGCGCCCTGCGGTGCGTTCACCTGATCGGCGAGCCCGGATTTTTCCTCGCCGGCCCGCATCAGATAGATCGGCGCCTTGCCCGTATAGGCGGGCGGTTCGATCCACAGATCGGCAACGGCGGTTCCGAAGGCGCCGGCGCCCGGCGCGACGACGCCGGCAAGACGCGCGCGCCACTGATCGCCGGCGGAGACAAGCGCAACCGCCAGGATCCCGAGGGTCAGATAGCGAAGCCCGTAAGGGTCGCGCGCGGAAAGCGTGTCGCGGGGCGCGCGAAGCCGCGCCGTGCGTGCGCGCTCGGCGCTCGCGTCAAGATGCGCGCGCCACAGCGGACTGGCGGCGAGGGCCGGGTCGCTGGGGGCGTCGTCAAGGGACTGAAGCGGCGCGTGGGCGAGATGTGCGTCATCTTCAATGCGGGCCTGGGCGCCGCGCCGGCTCGGCCAGCGAACGGGGCGCACGTCCCGCCAGAAAGAGACGCCGAGCGCGCCCGCCCCGAGCGCAAGCGCGCCCCAATGAAGCCAGGCCGGCGTTTTCGCCCACAGCCCGAACAGTCCGAAAATCGTGAACGCCGCGACGACGCCCAGCGCCGGCAGCATTGCAGGCGCCATCCGCTCCCAGTAAAGAACAAGGCGCGCGGCAAGGATACGCAAAGCGCCCGGCTTGCGGCGCGGATGATGTGCCAACTCGGTCGTCATACTTCTTGCACAATACCTGCGCGGGGGCGCGCCGTCGATGTGCGGCGCGCTCGGATTGTCGGATTCGGGGCTCGCGCGGGCGCGCCTTGCCAATGGTTAACGGTTAACGGGGCGGGGTTAAGACTTGGTTTGGTCACTGGCGACAGGAACGCGCCGCCGTCGACTGGCGCGGGACGCGGCCCATTCGCGGGCGTCATGGGCGCGCCGCTGGGTCGCCGCATCGATTGTGATCATCTACAATTTTGTCGGCGTCGCCGACATCTACTCGACCATCTACGCGCTCGATATCGGCGCCGGCACGGAGGCCAATCCGATTGTGCGCGCCATGATGGAACATGCCGGCGACGGCTGGGTGCTTGGCAAACTCGCCCTGCAAGCCGTGATCAGCGTCATGGTGTTGTGGTTTCCTCACTGGATCGTCATCGGGTTCTTCTCCCTCGCGATCGCGGGCAACGCATTCGTCGTTCACAACAATCTCTCGATTGCCGGGCTGGTTTAACCTAACCAGTCCGGCGACGATTCAAGCGCCGTCGTTTCTTCAAAAGTCGGGCGCCGGCGGATGACTGCAAACTGCCCGCCATTGACGAGCACTTCGGGGATCAGCGCGCGGGTGTTGTATTGCGACGACTGCACCGCGCCATAGGCGCCGGCGGACATGATGGCGACGAGATCGCCGGCTTTGAGCGGCGCCATCGCGCGGTCTCTGGCGAAACGATCGCTCGATTCACAGACCGGTCCGACGATGTCGTATTTCGTTTTCTCTGCGTTGTTCTCCGCAACGGGCCAGATTTCGTGGAACGCGTCATACATGGCCGGCCGCACGAGGTCGTTCATGCCGGCGTCGATGATGAGAAATTTTTTCTCCTCGCCTTCCTTCACGTAGAGAACGCGCGACAGCAGGATCCCTGCATTGCCGGCGATCATGCGGCCCGGCTCGAAGATCAGTTTGACGTTTAACGGCGCGGTGACGCGTTTGATCATCTCCGCATAATCGTCCGGGTGCGGCGGAACGGCGCCTTCTCCATAGGGAATGCCAAGGCCGCCGCCGAGGTCGAGGGTCTCGATGGTGCAGCCGTCGGAGCGGAGGTCCGCGATCAGGCCGCCGATTTTCGTAAACGCCGTTTCGAAGGGCGCGAGATCGTCGATCTGCGATCCGATATGGAGATCGACGCCCTTCACCGCGACCCCTTTCATGGCGCGCGCTTTGGCGTAGAGGTCGCGGGCGTCGGCCCAGGCGACGCCAAACTTGTCTTCCTTTTTGCCGGTCGAAATTTTCTCATGACCACCGGCAGCGACATCCGGGTTCACGCGCAGCGCAATCGGCGCCTGTCGCTTGCGGTTTTGCGCAATTGCATCGATGGTGGCGAGTTCCGCCGCGGATTCCACATTGAATTGCAGGATGCCGGCGTCGATGGCCGCGGCGATCTCATCGCCCGTTTTGCCGACGCCGGAGAAGACGATTTTTTCCGGCGCGACGCCGGCGGCGATTGCGCGTTGCAACTCGCCGCCCGAGACCACATCCGCGCCCGCGCCCTCGCTGGCGAGAGTTTTCAAAACGGCGAGGTTTGAGTTTGCTTTTACCGAATAGGCCACAAGGGCGTCAGCGCCCGCAAAGGCGTCCGCAAATACGCGTAAGTGACGGCGCAGCGTTGCCTCCGAATAGACATACGCAGGCGTTCCGACCGTGTCGGCGAGCGCCGTCAGATCGACGTCCTCGGCAAAGAGCTTCCCGTCCCGATAGGCAAAGTGGTGCATCAGAGGAGCGCAGCCTCTTCTTTCGGGTCTTCCGGGGGCCGCAGCGGCGCCTTCTTGCCGCAGGCGGAAAGAAAGAGGGCGAAAGCAAGCATGGTTAGTAGTACGCGCATTTTCTACGATTCCTTTGACAGGCGGGTTAGCCACTTCTCCGCTTCGCGCTTTACGTTTGCCGGCGCGGTTCCGCCGAATGACGTGCGCGAGGCGACGGAGGCGTCGACCGACAATACGTCGAACACGTCCCGGGTTATGCGTGGCTCGACGCTTTGCAGGTCTTTGAGGGAAAGCGCGTCAAGGGCGGCGCCCTTTTTCTCGGCGAGCGCCACCACCGAACCGGTCACATGATGGGCGTCGCGGAAGGGCATGTTCAGCTTGCGGACGAGCCAGTCGGCGAGATCGGTGGCGGTGGAATAGCCGCCGCCAGCGGCGTTTTTCATCGCATCGCGGTCGACCTTCAGATCGCCGATCATGCCGGTCGCCGCGGCGAGCGCAAGGGCAAGGTCGTCAAAGCATCGGAATGTTGTCGCCTTGTCCTCCTGCATGTCCTTGGCGTAGGCGAGCGCGAGGCCCTTCATGACCATCAGGAGCGTGTTCAATGACCCGACGATGCTGCCCGTCTTGGCGCGCACAAGCTCGGCGGCGTCCGGGTTGCGCTTCTGCGGCATGATGGACGAGCCGGTGGAGAACGCATCGGACAGCCGCACAAAGCCGAACTGTGCTGACGTCCAGATCACCAGCTCCTCGCCGAGCCGGGAAAGATGCGTCGCCGTAATCGCCGCCGCCGCCATGGCTTCCGTCGCGAAGTCGCGCGACGAGACGGCGTCAAGGGAATTCGCACACGGACGATCAAAGCCCAGCGTCTTCGCCGTCTGTTCGCGGTCGATGGGGAATGACGTTCCGGCGAGCGCCGCCGCCCCCAGCGGGCACTCGTTCATGCGCCGGGCGGCGTCGTCGAAGCGGCCGGCATCGCGGGCGAACATTTCCGCATAGGCGAGAAGATGATGGCCAAAGGTCACCGGCTGCGCCGTCTGAAGGTGCGTAAAGCCCGGCATAACGGCGTCGGCGTTTTCCTGCGCGCGCGTCGCCAGCACCCGGCAGAGCTCGCGCAAGGCGGAAGCGGACTCCCGGCACGCCGTTCGCACCCACAGGCGAAAATCGGTCGCCACCTGGTCGTTGCGCGAGCGGGCCGTGTGAAGCCGCCCGGCCGGCTCGCCGATCAGCTCTTTCAGCCGCGCTTCGATATTCATGTGGATGTCTTCAAGCGCCTTTGAGTACTGAAAGGCGCCGCGGTCGATTTCGCCGGCGACAGAGTCGAGGCCATCGCGGATCGCCGTGTTGTCGGCGCCCGATATCACGCCGCAGGCGGCGAGCATGTCCGCATGGGCCTTCGATCCTGCGATATCCTCGCGCCACAACCGCCGATCGACGTCAATAGAGGCGTTGATCTCCTCCATGATCGCCGAGGGGCCTTCCGAAAACCGGCCGCCCCACATCTGGTTTTCTCGTTTTTTTGTTTTATCTGTCATGGCGTTGTCGGTTGAATGGAAAGGCGCGAAGTCGCATGAAAGTCCTTAACGAGCCGCGCCTGTGGTTGCTGATCGTCGGCGGCGTCGGCGCGCTGGCGCTCGTCTACGTCATTATCGCCGCCAGCGTAAAGCCGGGAGACGATGCGCCGCCATCGGCTCTGACCATGGATCGGTCGCTCCTCGTCGGCGAAATGGCGGATTTTGAGTATGCTTTTCCGCCGCGCGGGGCGCCGCAAATCCCCTTTCTCCATGAGGGTGCGTCGGTTTCCCTGGCCGATTTCCGCGGCAAGGCGGTGCTGGTGAACTTCTGGGCTACCTGGTGCGCGCCGTGCCTGAAGGAGCTGCCCTCTCTCGACGTGTTGCAGGGGCGGCTCGGCGGGCGGACGTTTCAGGTGGTGGCGATTGCCGCAGACCCGCGGGGCCCCGAGACGGCGCAGGCGTTTCTCGACCGGCTGGAGATCGAAAATCTCGACCTTTACGCCGATCCGCGCCTGACCTTGGCGACGTCCATCGGCGGCGCCGACGTCCTGCCGGTCAGCATTCTTTACGACGCCAGGGGCCGTGAGGTCGGGCGGCTCGTGGGAGAGGCCGACTGGTCGAGCGCGGAAGCGCTGCGCCTGGTGGGAACGGCGATCCCGAATTAGCCGGCCGGCCTTGCTTGCGTTGCGCCCGCAGGCGCGCTTATGAGGTCGGCGCGGGGTCTCGTGGCCCGGCGGGTGTTTCGAGAGGGAGAAGCTTTCATGACGACACGGAAAATCTTGCTGGCGGGCGCGGCGGCGCTGGCGCTTGCCGCCTGCGGCGGCGGGGAAGACGCCGGCGCGCCGGCGGGCGGCGCCTCGGGCGATGCGGCCAAGTTGAGCGCGCAATCGCCGCTTGAGAAGAAATTCACGCTGAAAGACGCGGAAGAAGCGGACATCGACGAATTCTTCTCGATGTTTCCGGTCGACAGCCGACCGACCTATGAAGGCGCCACCTTCGATAAGGGGCTCGGCGCCACGGTCGTGACGGATTTGCGTTTTGCAGACGATGATGACGGCGAAGCCGTGGTTTTCGAAAGGGCGGAGTTCTACGGTCTCGACCAGGCTGCGATTGACCGGGTCCAGAATGCGGAAGACGCCGGCCCGGATGCGCCCTTCGAGACAATCTTCGAAAAAGTTCGTCTGCTGAATATGTCCGTTGAAGGGCTGAGCGACCCCGACGGCGGCGGCGAGATGAATGTGTCTATTGCGGGCATTGAGTTCGACAAACTCGCCGTCCGCCAGGGCGGGCCGGAAGGCAATCCCGACGGCGACGAGGCGGCGAATTTCTTTAACGCCGTCAGCCTCGGCGGGCTCTACTTTAAGGACGTCGATGTCAGTATCGCCGCTGACGACGTTCAGGACCTCAGCTTTGCGGCGCCGGATCTGCGCATTGTCGGCATCGGCGGCGGCAAGGTCGGCGCGATTGTCGCCAGGGATCTCTCCTATGACGTCAAGCAGGGCGAGCAGGTGCGGGAAACCATGCGCGAAGCCATGGGGCCGCAAGGGGCGATCCTTTTGGACGGACCGCTCGGCGGCGTCATCGCGCCGGACAGCCAGCGCGCGACCATCGGCGCCTTTGAATGGCGGGACGTCGATTTCTCAGGCGCTCTTGCTTACGGCGTCAAGGGCGAGGAGCCGTCCGCCAGCGAACGTGATCTGATTGACCTCGGGGCGATGAAAGTCACCGACATGGTGAGTTTCATCAATGACCGGGAGCTGGCGACCATCGAAGAGGTCTCCGTTCCGAAAATGAAGTTCGCCTGGATGATCCCGTCCGAGTTCAGGATGGATATGAAAGGCGCGGTCTCCGACTATACGGCCTATATTCCGGATACGGAAAGCCCGGCTTACGCGATCCTGAAAGAAAACGGGCTCGACGAAGTCGAAGGCGACGGCTTCGCGGAATGGAACTGGAACCCCGACAAGGGCGACGGTGCGTTGACGTATGAGGCGAACAGCCCCGGCCTTGCAGATCTCTCCATGGGGTTTGAGATGACCGGCGCGACCTTGAAGGACATCGCCGCCGCCGAAGGCGAAGACCGGGAAAACGCCTTTGCGAAAAACGCCGAGCTCAAGTCGTTCAATCTGAAAATCGCCGATGAGAAAGCGCTGGATGCGATTTTCGACCTGGCCGCGCTGCAAATGGGCGGCACGGGCGACGATCTGCGTCAGTCCGCGCCGGCGCTGATCCGGCTTTCGGGCGCGCAGTTCGCGCAGATGAACCCGCGCATCGACGATTACCTGAACGCGGTTGCGGCGTTCGTTTCAAAGGGCGGCGCGCTTGAAATCGCCGCGTCGCCGGAGGAGCCGATCGGCGCCGCCGATCTTGAGGTTATCGGCGCCGCGCCGCAGACTCTTCCGGATGTGCTTGATCTGACCATTACGCATACGGAATAAAAAAATCCGTACAAAGAACATAAGCCGCCCATGGGGAGCATAACCCCGGGCGGCCTTTTTTGTCTGGCGGATCAGTCTTTCAGGACAAACGTGATTTTCAGGATCACGCGGTATTCCTTGATCTTGCCGTTATCGAGGATGAGCGACTGGTCCTTCACCCAGGCGCCTTCCACATTCGACAAGGTTTTGTTGGCGCGCTCAATGCCGCTTTCAATGGCGTCGTGAAAGCTCTTTTTTGATCCGCAGATAATTTCTGTGACCCGTGCGACGGTCATATGTGATCCTCCGTTTGTCGGCGCGCCAGCGGCGCCAAAGGAGAATTAGATCAAGTCTTTAGACCCGTGGCAATCGCTGCGGCTCACGCGTCTTGTCAACGGGTCGGGGCGGGCGTTTCGCCGGAATAGTCGTAAAAACCGCGCCCGGTCTTGCGGCCAAGCCAGCCGGCTTCGACGTATTTTACGAGGAGCGGGCAGGGCCGATATTTCGAATCCGCGAGCCCTTCATAAAGCACCTGCATAATCGCAAGACATGTATCGAGGCCGACAAAGTCAGCGAGGGCAAGCGGGCCCATCGGATGATTGGCGCCGAGCTTCAGGCCCGTATCGATCGCTTCAACGGACCCGACGCCTTCGTAAAGCGTGTAGATCGCCTCATTGATCATGGGCATCAACACGCGGTTGACGATGAAGGCCGGGAAGTCCTCCGACACCGCCATGGTCTTGCCGAGCCGTTCGATCACCGCCTTCGTTGCGTCGAAAGTTTCCTTAGACGTGGCGATGCCGCGGATCACTTCCACGAGACGCATGACCGGCGCCGGGTTCATAAAATGAATGCCGATAAAGCGCTCCGGCCGGTCGGTCGCCGCGGCCAGCGCGGTAATCGACATGGACGACGTGTTCGACGCCATGATCGCTTCGGGCTTTGCAACTTTTATGAGGGCTTCGAAAATTTCTTTCTTGAGGTCGAATATCTCGCTTGCGGACTCAATAATGAGGTCGCAATCGGCGAGCCCGGACAAGGCGGGGGTCGGCTTGATGCGGGCGAGGGCGTCCGCAGCGTCCTCCGGGGCGAGGTCGCCCCTGGAAACCTGACGCGACAGGTTTTTCTCCACCGTTTCCAGCGCCGCGGCAATCCGCGCCTCATCGATGTCGTTCAGGAAGACGTCACAGCCCGCCGCGCCGAAGACGTGGGCGATGCCGTTGCCCATCTGCCCGGCGCCGATAACGCCGATCTGTTGAATTTCCGCCATTTTTCGAACTTCCTCGGATCGTTGCCGCAATGATAGGCGCCATTTTTGTTGCAATGCAATATCGCGTTGCGGATGGCCGAGCGTATCTAACGATGATATCGCCGCCCATCCCGTCGGCGCCGACGCTTTCCTGCCCGCGCCTGCGGAGCAACAAAAAAGCCCCGCCTGCGCGGGGCCTTTTTTGACGTCGCCCTAGCCGTTGCTATCCGAGCGCGCCGGTCAGTTCCGGCACTGCCTTGAAGAGGTCGGCGACGAGGCCGTAATCGGCGACCTGGAAGATCGGCGCTTCCTCGTCCTTGTTGATGGCGACGATGACTTTGGAATCTTTCATGCCGGCGAGGTGCTGGATGGCGCCGGAGATGCCGATGGCGATGTAAAGCTCGGGGGCGACGACCTTGCCGGTCTGGCCGACCTGATAGTCATTGGGGACATAGCCCGCATCGACGGCGGCGCGGGATGCGCCTACCGCGGCGCCGAGCTTGTCGGCGAGCGGAAAGATATATTCTTCAAAGGCGTCCGACGAGCCAAGCGCCCGTCCGCCGGAAACGACGATCTTTGCGCCGGAAAGTTCCGGCCGGTCCGATTTGGTGAGGTTTTCTTCAACGAATTCCGAAAGGCCCGGATTGTCCGCCGCGCCGATCGTTTCAACGCTTGCGGAACCGCCTTCTTCGGCGGCCTTGAATGAGGTGGCGCGGACGGTGATGACTTTCTTTGGATCTTTTGATTTCACCGTCTGCATGGCGTTGCCCGCATAGATGGGGCGCGTGAACGTGTCCGGCGCGTCGACCGAGACGATCTCGGAAATCTGCATCACGTCGAGTTTTGCCGCGACCCGGGGCATGACATTCTTGCCCGTTGTCGCGGCGGCTTTCATAATCGCGTCATAATCGCCGGCGACGTTGACGATGAGGTCGGCGAAGGGTTCGGCGAGGCGGTTGGCGTAGGCCGCATCGTCCGCATGCAGCACTTTCCGGACGCCGGAAATTTTCGCCGCCGCCGCGGCTGCGTCGCCGGCGTTTTCGCCGGCGACCAGAATGTCGACATCGCCGCCAATCGCCAGCGCGGCGGTCACTGTCTTATGCGTGGAGTCATCAATCGAACTGCCGTGGACATCGGCGACAACCAGTACAGCCATTAGATTACTCCCGCTTCGTTTTTCAGTTTCTCGACGAGTTCCTCAACGCTTTCGACCTTGACGCCGGCCTCGCGCCTGGGCGGTTCGGTGACTTTCACGACTTCAAGGCGCGGCGCGATATCCACGCCATAGTCGCTGACTTCCTTCACATCGAGCGGCTTCTTCTTCGCCTTCATGATGTTCGGCAGCGACGCGTAGCGCGGTTCGTTGAGGCGCAGATCCGTCGTCACAACTGCCGGCAGGTTGATCTTGATCGTTTGCAGGCCGCCGTCGATCTCGCGCGTGACGTTGAGCGAGCCGTCGGATTTCTCCACCTTCGAAGCGAACGTGCCTTGCGGCCAGTCGAGCAGCGCTGCAAGCATCTGGCCGGTCTGGTTCGAATCGTCGTCGATCGCCTGCTTGCCGAGAATGACAAGCTCGGGGTTTTCCTCTTCGACGACCTTTCGCAAGAGCTTTGCGACGCCGAGCGGTTCGATGACGTCATCCGTCTTGATCAACAGCCCGCGGTCTGCGCCCATGGCGAGCGCCTGGCGGATCTGGTCCTGGGCCTTTTCCGGGCCGATGGAGACGGCGACGATCTCTTCCGCGGCGCCGGCCTCTTTCAGCCGGATCGCTTCTTCGACGGCGATCTCGTCAAACGGGTTCATGCTCATTTTGACATTCGCGAGATCGACGCCGGTCTCGTCGGATTTGACGCGGACCTTGACGTTGTAATCGATCACGCGCTTGACGGGCACAAGGATCTTCATTGCGCTTCTCCTGGCGGGTGAATGGGCGGCGGGGGCGGCCGCCTCTTGAATTTCGCAGCGCACCATAGACGCGGGGTCAAGGGGCATCAATGCGCTTGGGCGCCGCGGATCAGATTATTGGAATGGGCGCCTAGTTCGGCGTCGACGGGGCGGCGGGATCGCCGGTCAGGACGGTCCCAGACCGATCAGGAAGAGAAACAGGAACATCACCGCGATGGTGATCGCCTGGGCTAAGACGCGGAGCCGCATCAGCTTGTTTGAGTTTTCCTTGGCGAAGGCGCCGCCCTTGGCGAGGGAGTAAATGCCGACGCCGAGAATGGCGAGTGTCGCGAAAAGCCCGATAGGGATGAGAAAGAATAAGAAGCTGCTCATGATGTCGTTCCTTTGGCGGGCAATATGGGCGCTCTCTCCCCGCGCCGCCAGACATTTATACGGCGCGGGCGCTGTTGCAGATCGCGACACTCGGTCGCGCGGCGCCGGTGGGTCGCCATTTGCCCGCTACTCCCCGGCGTAATCGACCGGAAGCAGCGCGGGCGCGCCCTCGGCGCTCGCGGTGACGACGCCGTTGAGGCGGTTCAGATAGGCGCGGATATCGGCGTCCGCCGGCGCTTCGACGCCGAGCCCGCCCTCTTCGGGCGCCGCCGCCATGGGCGGCTGCAATTCGTTCAGCGCGAAGTCCATGCGGACGTCGTAAGTCCGCTCGGCCTGATAACGCAAAAACCGAAGCGCGTTGTGCCATTGCGTTTTTGTCTTATCGTCCGTACACGTTGCAAGTTCCGTCCCCTGCGCCCCCCAGCGCCGTTCCGGGCAATGATAAGGATTGAAAGACAGTTCAAACAATCGGTCCATCACATGGGCGAGGTTAAGCTGCATGCGCGTCTTGTCCGAACGCCAATAGGTGAATGTGCAGGCTTCTTTTTCTTCCTCAAAGGCGCGGGTCAGATCCTCCGCAATGTTTGTCCCGTTGTAGGAAACGCCCGGATCGCCTGCCTCAACATCCTCAACCAGGCGCTGCACGTCCCGGCGCAGCTCGATGAAGCTGACCTTGAGGCGCGCGTCTCGCGATGGCGTGGAATACTCCTCCCACTCCCCATAGGCGCCGTAAATGTTGGGCGGCAGTTTTTCAGGGTGGGGCTTCAGGTGAATACGCGCCCGCACCGCTTTGTCGACAGCAACCTTGCGCGTCTTGATGGCTGAACAGATCGTCTGAAGACCGTAGCGAAGCTCTGCGACCGGATCATAGGCGAAGTCCGGCGCGGCGAGAACGCGGCGCACATAGTCGTAATATCTGAGCGTGCGGTCCTGATAGCGGAAGGCACCCTCATGCCAGACGCCGGAAGAAGCCGGCACATTGCCGAGATACTGCTCCATGGAAAAGCCCGGCAGCGCGTCATTGGCGGTCGCGCGCAATTTGCCGCCCTGAAGCGATCCGTCTGCGGAGCGTTCCGCGCCCTCGACCCGGATCGGGCGCCAGGCTTTCAGGCCCGCCCCAAGCGCCGGCTGGGAACGCATGAAGTTCGGCCCGTATGTGGAGCGCGATACGGAATTGTCGGGATGCGAGGCGACCACCATGACGCGGCCATCATCGAGCACGTCGTAAACGATCCCCACATGGCCGAAAATATCATAGGCGATGACGCCGGGACGCACGGTCTCGCGGCTGATTTTGACCGGATAGAAGTCGTCATGGCCGCGCCCGCCCCCGGTAACCGGATGGGTGCGAAACATGGCGGTTGAGACTTCCCACCCGATGCGGCGAAGAAACGGCCGCGCATCGGCGACGGAATTCAAAATCTGCCGGCGTTCGGCGACGACATTGCCCCTGGTTGAATAGCGAATGTCCTCATGGCGCGTCGCGGCGAGGGCCATGGATTTTTGATAGGAAAAGGGCAGGCCGTTTTTCCAGGCGTAATAGGCGCGCAACACATAAGCCATGTCGGCGCAGTCGCCGCGCAGGGTCGGATCGACCGACGACCGGTAGGGGTTGGCGTCCGATTTGAGGCAGGACTCAAGGGAGGTGCACTTGGAGCGGCCGATCATCTGCACGAACGCGCCGTAACCGGCCTCGTCCTCCGCGCTCCAGCTCTCCTTGAAGACTTCCCAGGCCTTGCCGGTGTTGACCGCCGGCGGGATTTTGCCCTGGGCTGACGCCGGCGCGCATAAAAGCGCCGCCCAAATGGCGGCGGCGATCATGGCCATTTTAAACGCGACATACCCCATGCATGTGAATTTAACGCGGGGTTAACTGACTCGGTAGGCCTTTTGTGGCCGCTTTGCCGAAAAAAGGCGTCCCGCGCCGCCGCGCGTCACGCGGCCGGTCGTCCAGGAGATGCCGAAAACGGGAAAAATCCCTGAAATTCAATGAGCTAGTGAGAAAAATCGAGTTTTCAAGACTGGCGGCGCCCGATTTCCGTCACAATCTAGATGAGGGACCGGAACAGAAGGGAGATAAAATGGGGCTGGAATTATTCCTTGCGGGGCTCGTCGTCCTTGCGCTTTTCATCATGTTTTCGGCGGTCAAGGTGGTCGGACAGGGCTACGAATTCACCGTCGAGCGCTTCGGGCGCTACACCAAGACCATCAAGCCGGGACTTCATCTCATCACGCCGTTTGTCGACCGCATCGGGCAGAGGATGAACATGATGGAACAGGTGCTCGATATTCCGGCGCAGGAAGTCATCACCCGCGATAATGCGCAGGTCACGACAGACGCCGTCGCCTTTATCCAGGTGATGGACGCCGCCGCGGCCGCCTATGAAGTGCACAACCTGACCCGCGCAATCTCGAACCTTTCCATGACGAACATCCGTACCGTGATCGGTTCGCTGGATCTCGACGAGGTGCTCTCGAACCGCGACGACATCAACGAACGGCTGTTGCGCGTTATCGATGCGGCGACGCAGCCCTGGGGCATCAAGGTAACGCGGGTCGAGATCAAGGATCTTGAACCGCCCGCCGACATTACCGAGGCGATGGCCCGCCAGATGAAAGCGGAGCGACTGAAACGCGCCGAAATTCTTACCGCAGAGGGCGAAAAACAGTCCGCGATTCTGCGGGCCGAGGGGGAGAAACAATCAACCGTCTTGGAAGCGGAAGGCCGGAAAGAAGCGGCGTTCCGCGACGCCGAGGCGCGCGAACGCGAAGCGGAAGCCGAAGCCAAGGCGACGCAAGTGGTTTCGGACGCCATTGCCGCGGGCGACGTTCAGGCCATCAACTACTTCGTTGCGCAGGATTATGTGAAAGCCTTTGAAAAGCTCGCGATCTCGCCGCAGCAGAAAACGCTTATCCTGCCGGCGGATATGTCGGCGCTGATCGGCACCATCGCCGGCGTCGGCGAAATCGCCCGCGAGACCTTCGGTAAGGAACGTCCTGCGCGGCCGAACGGGTCCGTGCCGCCGACAGCGCAGTAGGGGGCTCTTACATCCGCTCGTCCCCGCGCAGGCGGGTATGGGCGGAGACAGGAAACAAGGGGAAAGCCATGCAGGTCATCATCGATTTCATCAGTACAATGCCGTTCTGGTATTGGTGGGTGTTCGCCGTCGCGCTTCTGGTTATCGAGTTGTCGACGGGCTCCACCTATTTCCTCTGGCCGGCGATTGCGGCCGCGGCGACAGGCCTGATTTCCATCAGTCCGCTGGGCGCGTTCTGGCAGAGCCAGCTTCTGGCCTTCGCGGTGTTGACGATTTCGCTGTCGGTCGTTGCGCCGCGTTATGTGAAGCCGTGGATTCACAAAACCCAGAAAGATCATCGGCTCCTCAACGAACGAGGCGCGCAGAAAGTCGGCCGCCGCGCCGCTGTTGACGAAACCTTTGTGAACGGCGTCGGCAAGGTGCGCCTCGGCGATACGCTGTGGCTTGCAGAAAGCGAAAGCGGCGAGGATTTCGAGGCCGGCGTTAATGTGGTGGTCGCGCGGGCCGAGGGAACGAAGCTGTTTGTGACGGCGGCCCGATAGCGCGAACGGAAGGCGCTTGCGTCAGAACGGCGCAGGCGCCTAATCGGGATAATAGTCCTTGATCATGTTCAACTCGTCGAGGGACGGTTCCACATAGTCGTGATCTTCCCGGCGCGACCGCGGCGGCAATGTGACGGGCTCGAACGCCTTTTCGTTATAGTCATAGGGCACGCGATCGAGGATTGCGCGGATGATGTTGAGGCGGGCCCGTTCCTTGACGTTGCCGTCAACCACGAGCCATGGCGCCTCGTCCGTATGGGTGAGCGCGAACATCTTGTCGCGGTAACGCGTTGCCTCCACCCAACGGTTCCGCCCCTCAATGTCGATCGGCGACAGTTTCCAGCGCTTGCGCGGATCGCATGCGCGGTCCTGAAAACGCTGCTCCTGTTCTTCCGCGCTGACATGGATCCAGAATTTAAGCAGAATCATGCCGGAATCGATCAGCATGCGTTCAAATTGCGGAACTTCGCGCATGAACGTTTCGTGTTCCTCCGGCGTGCAAAATCCCATGACCGGTTCGACGATGGCGCGATTATACCAGGAGCGGTCGAAGAGAACGATTTCCCCGCCCGCCGGCAAATGCGCCACATATCGTTCGAAATACCACTGCGTGGTTTCCCGGTCGGACGGTTTGGGCAGGGCGACAATGCGCCAGATGCGGGCGTTCATGCGGCGCATGATGGTCTTGATGGCGCCGCCCTTGCCGGCTGCGTCGCGTCCCTCGAAAATGATGGCGACTTTCGCGCCGTTTCGGTGCACGCTTTCTTGTAGCTTGGCGAGTTCGAATTCGAGATCTTTCAGTTCGCGTTCGAAGCGTTTCTTTTTCACAAGCCTTCTCCCGCTTTCATCTCATCGTTTTGCGCGATGCGACGATGGTTGTGACGCCCTGAGCGTTCTTGCGCAACCCGGCAAGCTGCGGCGCCGCGACGGTCCAGGCATGCATGACATTGTCCGGGTTGGACGCCATATCGGCGGAGAACACCGCCGGGCCGGCGAATATTTCGCCAACGGGTTCGGTCCTGCCGGGCGCTGCCGCCCATTGCCGGTAAATGTTGACCCGCTGATCGACAGTGCGGTCGGGCTCGTCTCCAAGATAGGCGTCAATGGCGTGCAGCCACAGGCCGCCCGGACGGAGGATCCGCATCCCGTCGTCAAAAAACGCATCCAATTGTTGCAGCGGGATATGTTCCACGACGGATATCGAAAACACGATGTCGAAACTCTCGTCCTCGATGTCGGCGCTGTTTTCGCCGAGCAAAGCGCGGATGTTTTTTACGCCCGCAAGTCTTACGGGCTTCGCCGGGCCGCCGTCCCTGCCGTCGAACGGCTCAATATTGACGCATCTGTTTCCGGCTGAAATTGCTTTCAACAGCCGTGACTTGCCGCCGCCGATTTCCGCAATGTCCATGTCGCGGGCGTCTTCAAGAAAACCGTACACGACGCAATCCTGCGTCGTTTTCATGTTGAAGGGCGGGGTGGTTTTCAGTTTTTTCGGCAGGCCGCGGTCAAGGACGGCGAACAATGCGTCTTTGCGCACAAAGTCAAACATCTGGGCTCCGCTCGAAAAACTTTACGCCGGCAACGGTCCGCCTTCGGCGTCAAACCGATAGGCGCGCCGGCAGAATTCGCACGTCACCGTAATGGCGCCGTCCTCGACCATATCGGCGAGTTCCGACGCGTCATAGCGGCGAAGGACCGTTTCGATCTTGCCGGCGTTGCAGCTGCATTCCGCGCGCACCGGCTGGCGGTCGAAGATGCGCACGCCGTCTTCGTGAAAAAGCCGGTAGAGCAGGGTTTCCGACGCGATGGACGGATCCAGCAATTCGTCATCTTCGGTGGATTGCACAAAGGCGGCGGCGCGGTCCCAGCTTTCCTGATCGTCGGCGTCCATCAGCACTTCCGCGCCCCGCTCGCGGGTGCCGCCTTCGCCGGGCACGAATTGCGTCATGATCCCGCCGGCGCGCCACTGCTCCGGTTCGCCCGGCGCGGAAAGCCGGCCGACCGCGAGGCGGATCGCGGTGGGGATCTGCTCGGACTGCATGAAATAGGAAACCGCCGCCTCCTCAAGGCGTTCGCCGTCGAGTGGCGTGACGCCCTGATAGCGCTCCATGTCCGGACCCTGATCAATGGTCATGACGATGTGCCCTGCGCCGATCAGAGCGGTTCCGGCGGCGTTCGCCGTATCGCCCGAAACATTCGCCGTCGCGCGCAGGGCGCCGCCTGCGGTGTAATCGGCGACGATCATCGGCGCCGGGCCGTCTCCCTGCGCCTGAAAAATCAGTTTGCCGTCGAATTTGAGCGCAGCGCCCATCAGCGCCACAAGTGCAACCGCCTCTCCGAGAAACGTGCTGACGCCGTGCGGGAATCCATGGCGTGACAGGATTTCGTCCACCGACCCGGAAAGCCGGACGATGCGTCCGCGCACGGCGCTTTCGCCCACCTGAAACGGCAGCACGAAATCGGTTGCGTCATGCATGTCGCCGGCAGTCGCCATGGCGCGGGCTCCTGTCTCGTCAGTCTTTGAGATTATAGCCGGAGCGAAAGAGCAGGTAACACCACGCCGCGAGGGCGGCCATCAGTCCAAACGACATGAGGACGCCGATGGTCAGATTGGACTCTGCAACGCCCGTAAAGCCGGATCGGAAGCCGTCGATGAAGTAGAACACGGGATTGAACTGGCTGGCGACGCGAAACGGTTCCGGCAATCGTTCGATCGAATAGAAGGTGCCGGACAGAAACGTCAGCGGGGTGATGACGAAGTTGGTGACTGCGGCGAGGTTGTCGAATTTCTCCGCCCACACGCCCCCGACAACGCCGAGCATGCCGAAGATGATTGCCGCGGCGAACGAGAAATAGACAATCGGCCAGACCGTCTCAATGCGCATTTCCGCGCCGGTCGCCGCCATAAAGCCGGCGCTGGTGACACCTGTGATGAAGCCGACGAGAAGCCCCCGGGTCGCCGCGCCGGCGACAAACGCGACGGTGAGTTCGGCGGCGGAAAGCGGCGGCATCAGCACGTCGACAATGGCGCCCTGCACCTTGCCGATCAGGATGGACGAGGAGGAGTTCGTAAACGCGTTGGTCAGCACCGCCATCATCATCAGTCCCGGCGCGAGGAACTCCACAAAAGGAACGCCCGCGACCGCGGGGCGCGACGCGCCGAACGCCTGCGTAAAGACGACGAGGAAAAGGAGCGTCGAAACCACCGGCGCAATAACGGTCTGGGTAATGACTTTCAGGAACCGGCGCACTTCCTTGACGTAGAGGGTCCAGAGGCCCAGCCAGTTCACCGCCCCGAACCGCCGCGCGCCGAAGGCGGCGTGACGGCCGGCGCTTTGTTGCGCTGCGATATCGGATGCGCCGTCCATGTTTTCATGCCTTTTCGAGCCGCGCGGGACGCTCCGTTTGGACCCGCGGCGGGGCGGCGGTCAAGCGCCCATGTGTTATCAACATATAGTGGGAAAAAAAACGATGCGGCGCCATGTTGTGTTTCTGAATTGCTGAGATACTATATTTCGGTGCCTGACGGTGCGATGGATACGCTACTACTAAATATTGATATTTTTGCGCGCCGTGAGCGGCGCGCTCCGCAGGGAAAGGGAGACTGGCGGCATGGCCTGGACCGACGAACGTGTTGAAACCTTGAAGAAATTATGGGCCGAGGGGCTTTCTGCGGCGCAGATTGCCAACAAGATCGGCGGCGTCACCCGGAATGCGGTGATCGGCAAGGTGCACCGTCTCGGACTGTCAGGACGCGCAACCCCCGCGAAGCCGCAGCGCGGCTGTGCGCCGGCCCCCGTTGAGAAAGGCGAGGACGCTCCTGCAAAGGCTCCGCGGGAAGAGGTGAAATCGGTTATTCCCGAACCGGATTTCATCGCTCCCTTGGTGCTGGAATCCGGCGACGCGGCGACGGTGGCGACGATTGCGAACAACATGTGCAAATGGCCGATCGGCGATCCCGCCAGCGATGATTTTCACTTCTGCGGTCAGCCGACTCTGTCCGGGAAATCCTATTGCGCCTATCATGCCCGTATGGCGTTTCAGCCCCCGCAGCGCCGCGAGGCCCGGCCTGCGCCGCGCCGGTCGATCGCCGGCCCCGCCAAGCGTCGCGCCGCGAGCTAGGAAGCACATCTCTACACGGATGAAATAGCGGGAGGCGTTATCGTCCCGTTTCCAGGGCGTAGCCCGCCGACCGCACCGTGCGGATCGGGTCGCCCTGTTTATGTTTATTGAGCGCCTTGCGCAGCCGCCCGATATGCACATCGACCGTCCGCACCTCAACGAAGACGTCAGAGCCCCAGACGGCGTTCAGCAACTGCTCGCGGGAAAAGACGCGGCCCGGATGCTGAATGAGATGATCGAGCAGGCGAAACTCCGTCGGTCCAAGATGGATTTCTTTTTCGCCGCGCATCACCTTGTGCGAAACGCGGTCGACCAGAAGATCCCCGACTGTCACCTTGTCCTCGGCGAGGCCGGGCCGGATGCGCCGCAACACCGCGCGCACGCGGGCGATCAGTTCGTTGGTTGAAAAAGGCTTTGTCAGATAATCGTCGGCGCCCGTCTCCAGTCCGCGAATTCTGTCGGTTTCCTCCGACCGCGCCGTCAGCATGATGATGGGAAGATTGCGCGTTTCCGGCTTGGCGCGCAGGCGCCGGCAAACTTCAATGCCTGAGACCTTCGGCAGCATCCAGTCGAGAATGACCAAATCCGGCGCTTCTTCCTCGATTTTCAGCATGGCCTCTTCGCCGTCGCCGGCGAGGGCGACGTCAAAATTCTCCTTGCCGAGATTATACTCAAGCAGCGTCGCCAGGGCCTCTTCATCCTCGACGATCAGTATTTTTGTTCCGGCCATCGGTTTGCTCCGAAAATTCAGTTCACGGAACCGGACGACTGCGGCGGCGTGACGATGGTCGTCGCCGTTTCGTCGCCTTTCGGCCGTTCTTCCATGATCGGCGATCCTGTTACGAGGAAGTGGATTGCCTCCGCAATGTTTGTGGCGTGATCGCCGACCCGTTCGAAATTCTTGGCCGTAAAGACAAGATGCGTGCAGGCGTTCACGCGCATGGGGTCTTCCATCATCGCGGCCAGAATCTCCTGAAAGACCGAGTTGTAAAGCTCGTCCAGTTCGTCGTCTGCGCCCCAGACCGCAAACGCCGCATCGAGATTGCGCGCGGAGTATGCGTTCAGAATGTCCGAGAACTGACGAAGGCTGGCGCGCCCCATCCGGACGACCCCGAGGATCGGCCGGGCTGGCGCTTCGCGGCTGATCACAAGCGTGCGCTTGGCGACGTTCTTCGCCAGATCGCCGACCCGCTCCAGCTCGCCCGAGAGCTTCATGATGGTCGTCGCTTCGCGCACCGCGTCGATCGAAAGATTCTGGCTTGCAAGCGCCGCCATGACCTTTGTTTCGATGTCCCGGTCGAAGACGTCGATCCGCGCGTCATTGCCGATCAGGCTCTCAGCGGTCGCAACATCGCGCCGCTCAAAGGCCGTGATGGCCCCCTGAAGCTGGCTCTCCACGAGCGCCGCCATGCGGGAAAGCTCCGCCTCCAGTTGGGGAAACTCGAATTTCGGCGATGTCGGCGCAGGCGCGGCCATAGAACCCTTTGAATGTCACGGGAGCGTCAAACGACAGCTACATGCTGTCATTTTGTGACAGTTTCTTGTCCGACGCAAAATATTTGCGCATTCTGTGCGCCGCTGCGGAAAACCTGGCTTCAGGGCGCGGATCGGGCGGGCGCCGGCGCGAAGTAACAGTTAAAAGCGGTGCCGCCCGCCATCATGCTTTCGATCTGAAAGCCGCCTTTATGGCGGTTGATGATATGTTTCACGATGGCGAGGCCAAGGCCCGTGCCGCCGCTTTTGCGGCTTCGCTCCACATTGACCCGGTAAAACCGTTCCGTGAGCCGCGGCAGGTCCGCCCGGGCGATGCCGGGGCCGAAATCGCGGATCTGAAGGTAAATCAGATCGTCTACGGATAATCCGAGCCGGGCGGCAATCTGGCTTGCGGAGTCGCCGGCGCGCTGGCCCGGTTCTCCCTCCCCGGCGACGGCCGGCGCCGTTCCGCTTCCGATGCGTACTTTGATCATCGCCGGGTCGCCGCCATACTTGATGGCGTTATCCAGCAAATTCTGGATCGCCTGAAAAATTTCGTCATGTTCGCCGGCGATCCGGGCGCTGATATCTTCGTCGGCCACGAGATCGACAATGGCGCCGCGCCGCTCGAAAATCGGCTCGAAGCTGTCGACCACGTCGCCCGCAATCTGGCGTAGATCAACAATATCTTTGGGCGGAACATGTTCGTTCAGCTCAATGCGCGACAGCGACATCAGATCCGCGACCAGACGCTGCATCCGTTCGGCCTGCGCCTGCATGATGGACAGGAATTTCTCCTGCGCCTGCGGGTCGGTGCGCGCATGTCCGCGCAGTGTTTCGATAAACCCGAGCAGGGAGGCGAGGGGCGTGCGCAATTCGTGGCTGGCGCTGGCGATGAAATCGGCGCGCATCTGTTCCAGGCGCCGCTCGCTTGTCAGGTCGCGAATAAAAACCAGCGAGCGCCGGGCCGGCGTCAGCGGATCGGCGTCATCGGTCCAGAGCGGCGCGACAAAGGCCCGGCAGGAAAGCTCCACCGAACCGGTGGTGACGAAATCGACGGTTTTCGTCTCTCGCGTTTCAATGACGGCTTCGGCCGCCTCGAAGACTTCCGGCGCGCGCAACACCGATGCGAAATGGCGTCCCTCAAGGTCCTTGGCGCCCGCCAGCGTTTCGGCGGCGGGATTGGCGTGCTCCACAATCCCGTCCGCATTGAGGATGAACAGCGGCTCCGGCAGCGCCATCGCCACACCGCCGGCGATGCGCAGGTTGGCCAGCTCCGCCTGCTGCGCGCCGAGTTCCATATCCACAACATGCTGCACCGGCTGCGCCCAGGCGCGCCCGGTCGACAATCTGTACCGGACCGCAAGTGCGGCCAGGAACGATACCCATGCAAAAATGACGATGCGCCAGTCTGCGCCCGCGCCGATCAGGACAACAAACCCGACACCGGCGCTGATGCCCGCCGCCCACAGGAAGTCGCGCGCGCGCACTTGCCGGGCGGTGTTCTTGATCAGGGCGGCGATTTCTTCCTGCATCGGCGCATTCCTACGCGCCGGGTCGCCGAAATTCAAACCGGATGCGTTATCGGCTGTGTGGCCGGAGCAGTGCAAAGGTGACGCCGCCCGCAAAGCCGGCCGCGCATTGCAATGCAACGCCAAGCGGGGTCCGCGCCCCGCCGATGATCCCGGCGCCGCCGCCCAGTTGCGTTTCGACAAGCGTCAGCAGCGTAAAAATCGCTGCGGCGCCGGCGACCGGATATGCGACGGGCGCCAGTAGGGGCAGAAGCTTTTTCACGGCGAAGGCGACGGCAAAGCCAATGAGCAATGCAATCGCGATCATGGCGCCATAGATCCACAGACCGGCGAGATTGGCGAGGTGGGTTTCAAGCTGTTGCGCCGGCGTATATGCGGCGCCAAACGTCGCCTGTCCCGCCAGGACGCGGGTTGTATAGAATATGCAGGCAAGCCCGTAGGCGACGGCGACCGCGCCAAGAAACGCCACGACTGTCTTTACAACGCTCATCTCGATACTCCCGGCTGCATCCCGACCGATTTTGCGCAATGCTCAAAAACATGCGAACCCTATAGCAGGTCTGATAACGGAGCTTGCCTCGTGAAGCATTCACTCGTCAAACTGATGCTCGGCGCAACATCGATCGCCATCCTGTCCGTCGGGTGCGGGCAATCGACAAGCGCGCAACCCGCCGACGCGGCGCCGGCAGGCGCGGCCTTGCAGCCGGGCGGCGGTGGCGGAGACAAGTCGCTGCAAAAACAGCTCGCCGACCCTGCGCCGGAGGGCGAGCAGGCGTTGGCCGTAGAAACGGTTGCGGAGGGGCTTTCAAATCCCTGGTCGATCGCGTTCCTGCCGGACGGCGACATGCTGGTGTCGGAAAGGCCGGGCCGCGTGCGCCTTATCCGCGACGGCGTCATGTCCCCGGACCCGGTTCCGGGCGCGCCGGAGGTTCTGGCGTTCAATCAGGGCGGGTTGTTCGATATTCTTCCGCATCCTGAATTCAGCGAAAACCGGGTGATCTTTCTCGCCTATGCGCACGGTACAAGAGACGATAATGCGCTGAGGGTCGCGCGGGCGGTCTTCGACGGCGATGAAATCCTTCAATTACAGCCGATTTACGATGCTAAGCCTTCAAAAGATACCGGGCATCATTTCGGCGGGCGCATTGTCTGGGGCCCGGACGACAAGCTTTACGTCACGATCGGGGAAGGGTCGCGATACAAGGAAAAGGCGCAGGACATGGGGTCCAGCTTCGGCGCCGTTATCCGCCTCAATGAGGATGGGTCCATCCCCGATGACAATCCCAGCCTTGGCGCCGACGCCTTGCCGGAATTGTACAGCAAGGGTCACCGTAATGCGCAAGGCTTCGCTTATGACAGCGAACGCGGCGTCTTCTGGCTGAACGAACACGGGCCCAGAGGCGGCGACGAGATCAATATCGTCGTGGCCGGCGCGAATTACGGC
>JANQJK010000027.1 GCA_028281665.1 Hyphococcus sp. | reverse complement strand
CGCACGCCAATTGAATGAGCGACCAAGAAAGACATTGCAATTTGAGACGCCAGCCGAGAGATTTAATCAGTGTGTTGCGGCGACCAATTGAGTTCACAGTTTTAACCGGACAGTCCTGAAGGCGGTCTCCGGCTGGAAGTATCCGCCAGCCATCCGTGGCGGCCAGGCGGCGCCGCGATACGGCCTGGTCGAGCGTTTCAGCTTCGAGATTGCCGGGGAGTAACGCCCGCAATCTGTTGAAAACTTCACGGGCGTTAACGCCGATTCCGCGCTAATTTCTCTAGCTAGTCATCGCCGAACAAGTACATATTGCGCTTTCGTGCTTGGGGCGCACTAAATCTGGGCGAATCCGGATGGATTTGGGTTTGGTGGGTCTTTCGGGGGAAAAGGCGAGGTGAGGCGCAGTATGCGGCGATTGGTCGATATCCTTTTGGCTGTCTCGGCGGCGTTTCTGGCCGCCAGCCGCGCCATGGCGCAGGATGCTCCAGTCGCCGAGGCGCCGGGCTTTTCCGTCGATCCCCTTGTGGCCGCTGCGGCGGGCGCGGTGGCGCTGGCCTGCGCCGCCATGCTTTGGGCCTATCGCGTCTCGGCATCGACCCGCCATCAGTCCCTGCACTGGTCGAAACGCCTAGCGGAAATGGAAGCGCGTCTTGAGAAATCCGACGCCGTGCTCTCGGCCCACCCCGGCCTGGTGCTTGTCTGGGAGGACGATAACGAAGCGATTGAATCGGGCTGGGGCGATCCGAAAATCCTCGGCGGGCCGGCCGCCCTCGCCTCCCTCCTCTCTTTCTCAGGCGAGGATGGGGAGGCGCCGAAAACGCCCGTTGAGACCCTTCTGAGCACTCTCGGCAACCTGCCGGTGGACGAAGACGACGCCGCGCCGACCGGCGCCCTTCGCGAGAAGGTGCTCGATCTGCGCAGCCATGGCGTTGCCTTTTCCGGCGTCGTCGTCACCCAGGACGGGCGCTCGATCGAAGTCGACGGACGCGTCGCCGGCGGACAGGTGGCGCTCTGGATGACCGACCCGGCGGTTCGCATGGCCGAGGACGGCGCCATCGTCGGCACGATCCGCGAACGCGCGACCGACCTTCATGGCGCCCACGCCCTGCTTGAGCGCGCGCCGACCCCCGCATGGCGGCGCAACGCGGACCTGGCGCTCGTCTGGGTCAACCGCGCCTATGTGGAGGCGGTGGAAGCGGCAAGCGCAGCCGACGTCGTGCGCCAGCAGATCGAGCTCGATCCGGCCCTGCGCAAGCTTGCCGGCGATGCGTCGACCTCGCGCAAAACAGCCGAGGGCGGCGTGATCATCAACATGAAGGGCGAGCGACGCGTATTCCGCGTGATCGAAACGCCGCTCCATGGCTCCGGCGACGCCGCGCTCGGCGGCCTCGCCATCGATGCGTCGGAACTCGACAAGGCAAAGTCGGATCTGAAACAGCATATCGAAGCCAACCAGCGCACGCTCGACCAGATCCCCACGGCAGTCGCCATTTTCGGCGCCAGTCAGAATCTCGTTTATCACAACCGGGCGTTTCAGGAACTCTGGGCCCTCGACGATGCGGCCCTGTCGGGGCGCACCTATCACGGCGAAATCCTTGACGATCTGAGGTTCGCCGGCAAGCTGCCCGAGCCCGCTGACTACGACGCATGGAAGAACGCACAACTCTCTCTTTACACGGAGAATGTCGGTCCCGCCGGTTCGGCGCGGGAAGGCGGCGCGCCGGACGAGATCTGGCACCTTCCTGACGGACGCGCCATTCGCCTTTCAAAAGAGCGCCACCCCCTCGGCGGCGTTGTCATCGCTTTCGACGACATCACCGAAAAGATCGAGCTGGAGGCGCGGTTCAATACGCAACTGAATGTCCAGAAAGCAACGCTCAACAATCTCGCCGAAGCCGTCGCCGTCTTCAGTGCGGACGGCACGCTGCGCCTGCACAATAAAGCGTTTGAGGATTTGTGGCGCATCGTGCCGGCGCGGTTCGCATCGAGCCCCCATATTGATGATATAGCAGCCCATCTCCTCGCCAAGACCGCCGGCGGCGGCGACGGCATTGCCGCGATCAAGCGCGCCGCGACTTCGAAGTCGCCGGAAGACCGCAAATCCGTCGCGGGCGTAGAAATCTCCATGCGTGACGGGCGCGCGGTTTCCTACGGCGTCGAGCCGCTCCCCGATGGCGCGACCCTCGTCCATTTTCTTGACATCACGGACTCCAAAGAGCGCGAGAAAGAACTGAAGGAACGAAACGCCATTCTCGAACAGGCGGACCGCCTGAAATCGAAATTCGTCGATCACGTTTCCTATCAGCTGCGCACGCCGCTCTCGGCCATTATCGGCTTCTCCGAAATGCTGGACGGCCAAATGTTCGGTCTACTGAACGACCGCCAGAAAGACTATGTGGCTAGCGTCCTTTCGGCCTCCTATCATTTGCGCGACCTCATAAACGACATCATTGACCTTGCCGCCATTGACGCGGGCAAGCTGGAACTCGACCGCGGGCCGACAAATATCCGCGCCCTTCTGGAAAGCGCGGCGACTTTTTCAGCGCTCAAGGCGGAAGACACGCAAGTCGCGCTGAAAGTCGATTGCGCCAAGGACATCGGCGAGGCCGCGCTCGACGAACGCCGCGTCAAACAGATGCTGTTCAACCTGCTCTCCAATGCGTTCTCTTACACCGGCTCCGGCGGTTCCGTGACGCTTGGCGCGCACCGGGAAAACGGCGTCATCAAAATCTGGGTCGAAGACACCGGCCGCGGCGTTTCGCCGGAAGACCAGGCGAAGATTTTTGACGCCTTTGAAAGCCGCGGGCCCAGCGCCGGCGCCGGCCTCGGCCTGTCCCTGGTAGACCGCTTCGCCCGCCTCCACGGCGGCTGGACCCGGCTCGATTCCAATGAAGGACAGGGCGCGCGCGTAACCTGCTACCTGCCGGAGAGCGTCGCCACCCCAGAGGCGGCGCCGTCAGCCAAGCCCGTCGCCGAGGGCGCCGAAGCGCCCAAGAAACGCAAGCGCGTCAAGCGCAAGGCGCGAACCCGGCGCGCCACCGCCCAGGCTCACGCAGCCGAATAGCAAAACCGCCGATTTCCGGCATTTTTTGGCGGCGCCACTTTTGCGCCGCCATTTCCCCAGATAAGAGAGGCGGCATGCAGTTCCTCGTCGCCATCCTCTCCGCGTTCGCACTCGCTCCCGCCGAAGCCTCCGACCGGTATCTCGACTGTCTTCTGCTGATCGAAAAAGACGTCGAGCTCGGACGACGGGCGGCGCAGATCTGGGCGTCGGAAGGCGGCGGCGCCAATGCGCAGCACTGCCTCGCCATGGCGGACATCGCCGCCGGCTTCGGCAAGCTCGGGGCCGCGCGCCTGGAAGACATCGCCAAGAGAACTGACGCCGGCGACGACCTGGTGCGCGCCCGGCTCTACGCACAGGCCGCCGAAGCATGGCTCGAAGCGAACGAGAGCGATTATGCGGAGGCGGCGATTGCAACGGCGTTCGAATACGCACCGGGCGCGGGCGAACTTTATCTTACGGAAGCGAAAATCAAAGCCGCCAATGATGACTGGCATCACGTGATCGCCGCTGTCACCACCGCGGAAGAGGCGAACATCGGTTCTGCGGACGGTTATATCCTGCGCGGACGCGCGCGGCTCGCCATCGGCGACACGGAAGGCGCGGCAGTCGATGTGGTCAACGCGCTCAGCATCGAGCCCACAAATATCGACGCCTTGACGCTGCGCGGGGACGTCCAGCGCGCCGGCGTGACAATCGACGTGTCCTTGCGCGAGCAGCCGGACTTGGGCGCGGACAAGCAATAGCCGGCGACGCACCGCCTCCCGATCCACACGCCGCCCGGAATGTTTCCGTGGAAAGACGCCGTTAACCATTGGTTAAGCAATGGCCCCTCTCATCATCCGCAAAAGGCTGGGCGGGATCTGCGACCATGGCTGACACGGCGGCAAATGGCAAAACGATCAAGGAACTGCAACAACTGGCGCAGGCGGCGCCGGCGCACGCGCGGTCGCGCAAGAAACAACCCTCCCGCGCCGCCATGCTCGAAGCCATTGATCTTCTGTCGCGCTGGAGCGGCGCCGGACTGGCGGTCATCGCCGGCATCGGGGTCTATTTATCGATTACCGTCGGGCGCGCCTATCCGGCGCGCGCCGCCGCCTGGGCCCTCATGCTGCTTGCGGCGTTATATGTGTGTCGGCGGCTGCAACTGAAATTTCGAGCGGGCGCAGAAATCGCCGCCCATCCGTTTCGCTGGCGCGCGTCGTTTGCATCCTGTCTCTGTGTTCTCGGCGTCGCCTTTGCAAGCGCACCCATCCTGCTGACGCCGGTTGACGCAGCCCCGATACTGGCCGCGCAGGCTGCCGCGCTGACCCTGGGCGGCGCATTTTGCGCCGCGATTTTCTTCAGCGCCCATCTTAACAGCGCGGCCGCCGTCTGCCTGCCGGGCGCCGCCTTTCCCCTTCTCGCAGCATGGCGCAGCGGCGACGCCGCCGCCGCACTTTACGCGTCTTTCGCAGCCGCAACAGGCGTCGCGCTGATCCTCGTCGTGCGATACGCCGTCGCCAACCGATTGGCCCTGCGGCACCCGCGCACAACCTTGCTGCGCAGTGACGCCATGCGTGCAGAACACAGCCATGCTGCAACTGCGGCGGACCGACAGACTGCTTGATACGCGGCCTTTCCAGGGCCGCTAATTCCTTGTTTATTCGTTAGACATATCCTCAGCGTTCACGCTATGAGGGCGACGGATTCCACATTTATTCCTGACGAGGCGGGGCTATGCCAGAGGGCTTCCTGACCGAGATCGATGACGAGATTCTCGTCAATGTCATTGAAACGGCAAAAACCAAGAAAATCGGCGACTTCGACAAAGACGGCCAGCCGGTCAAACCCTATGCGCGCTATCTCGAACAATTGGTGCGGTACGCAACCGGCGAGGACTCGATCTGGGAGGATCCGGCCTCGCTGCTGATGCGCGCCGGCTGCATCTGGGCGCATGCGGCAAACCGTAAACCAAACGAAAACAAGATCGCCCTGCGTGTCGAGGACGGCAAGGGCTGGAACGACCGCCGCCTCGTGCTTGATATCGTTACGGACGACAAGCCGTTTCTCGTCGATTCCGTTTCCGCGGCGCTCGCCGACGCAGGAAAACCTGTTTCGTTTTTCTCAAACGCAGTCATCGACGTTGGTCGAGACGCCAAAGGCAATCGCCAATTCGGCGGTCAGAGCAAAACCGTCCGCGAGTCTCTTATCCATGCGGAGATGGACCCGCCGGTTTCCGACGCCGATATCGATCGGCTTAAGGATGAACTAAACCGCGTTCTGGAAGATGTCGGCGCCGCGGTTGCCGACTGGGAACCGATGCGCGCACGCCTTGGCGCATGCATCTCGCAACTGGAGAAGACGCGCCTCGTCGGCGTCGCCCGGGAGGAGCAACGCGAGGCCATCGATTTCCTGAAATGGCTCTGGGACAACCGTTTCGCCTTTCTCGGCGTTCGCGCGTTCGCCTACAGCAATGACGACGGCGTTCGCTTTGAAGTCGAGGAGGGAAAGGACCTCGGTATTTTCAAGCATGCAGAGCGGAAAGTGCTCCGCTCGACATTTACCTCCAGCGGCGATCTGGCGCCGGCGGTTCAGGAATTCCTGACATCAAACGAGCCGATCGTTATTACGAAATCGAGCACCATGTCGCTGGTGCACCGGCGCGTCTATATGGATTACGTCGGCGTGAAAGTGTACTCGCCTGACGGCAACGTCATCGGCGAGGAACTGTTTGTCGGCCTGTTCACCGCCGACGCCTATAATCGTCCGGCGACGGATATCCCGCTGATCCGCGCGAAGCTCCATGCCGTTCTGGACTCAACAGCGTTCGACCGGGGCGGACACAACGAAAAAGCGCTCAGCAACATCCTTGAAACATACCCGCGCGACGAACTCTTTCAGGCCGACGCCGATACGTTGCGCGACACCTGCCTCGGCATTTTGCGGTTGTATAAACGCCCGCGCGCAAAGCTGTTTTTGCGTCGTGACCGGTTTGACCGCTTCGTATCGGCCCTCGTATTCGTCCCGCGCGACCGCTTCAGTTCCGACACCCGCAGTCAGATCGGCGACCTGCTGTCGGACACCTTTCAGGGCCGCGTTGTCAGTTTCGCGCCGTTTTTCGGCGACGCTGCGCTCGTGCGCGTGCACTTCATCATCGGCATAGAGCCAGGCGCGCCGGAGGGGCCGGGCCCGCAGGCGCTGACCGCAGAAGTCCGCAAGATCTGCCGCAACTGGAGCGACGACCTCCTCGAAGCCATGCGCCGCGCCCATGACGGCGCGCTGCCGGTCGCGCTATACGAAAAATACGAGCGCGCCTTCGGCGCCGGCTACATCGAACGCGCCGAGATCGCCGATACGTTGCGCGATATCGGCGCGCTGGAGCAGCTTGCCGATCGGTCCGCCATTGTCCGCGCCTATCGCAAGGCGGGCGACCCCGCCCACACGGTTCGCCTGAAGATTTACCGTCGCGGCGGCCCCTTCCCGCTGTCGCGCCTGATTCCAACTATCGAAAATATGGGCCTCAGCGTCGTTCAGG
Organism: Hyphococcus sp.; assembly: GCA_028281665.1. GTDB lineage: Bacteria > Pseudomonadota > Alphaproteobacteria > Caulobacterales > Parvularculaceae > Hyphococcus. The sequence continues at coordinate 127,198 of JANQJK010000027.1, read as the reverse complement.
AGGCCGGTCACGACGTAGAACCGTCGGGCGCCGACAATGAACGCATGTGGATCCATGATTTCCATACGGAGCAGCAGAATCTTCATTCCGTCGAACTCGACGATGTTCGGCAGGGATTCGAGGGCGCCATGCTCGCGGTGCTCGACGGGCTGACCGAAGACGACCGGTTCAACGCGCTCGTTCTGACTGCCGGCGTCACCTGGCGCGAGGCTTGGATCCTGCGCGCCGCCGCGAAGTATCACGTGCAGGCGGGCTTTTCATATTCGCAAAGCTACATGGAAGACGCGCTGCTCAATCATCCCGCCATCGCGCGCGGTCTGATCGGAGCGTTTCATGCGCGGTTCAATCCGGCCGGCGCCAACGACGCCGCGCATCGGGAAAAAGACGCCGACGCCGCGGCGACGGAGGTTCTCGACGCGCTCAATGATGTTCAAAGCCTCGCCGAAGACCGGATATTCCGGCGGTTCGTGAATCTGTTCTCATCGATCCTGCGCACAAACTTCTATCAGTCCGCCGGGGATGGCGAGGAAAAGCCTTACATCTCCTTCAAGATCGACAGCGCGCTGATTGACGATTTACCCGAACCGCGCCCCTACCGCGAAATCTTCGTCAGCGGCCCGCGGGTGGACGGCGTACATCTGCGGTTCGGGCCTGTGGCGCGAGGCGGTCTCAGATGGTCGGACCGGCGCGAAGACTTTCGGACCGAAATCCTGGGTCTCGTCAAAGCCCAGCGCGTCAAGAATGCGGTCATCGTGCCGACCGGATCGAAGGGCGGGTTTTATCCCAAGCAGTTGCCGCAGACCGACGACCGCGCCGCGGTCTATGAAGAAGGGCGCGAAGCATACAAACTATTTATACGCGGCCTGCTCGATCTGACCGACAACATCGTTAAGGGCGAAGTCGTACGACCGGCGAAGATGGTTCTCTGGGACGACCCGGACCCCTATCTTGTGGTCGCCGCCGACAAAGGCACGGCGGCCTTTTCCGATACGGCGAACGCGATCTCCGGCGAATACGGCTTCTGGCTGGGCGACGCTTTCGCATCCGGCGGTTCAGCCGGTTACGACCACAAGGTCATGGGCATCACCGCCCGGGGCGCCTGGGAAGCGGTGAAGCGCCATTTCCGGGAAATGGGCAAGGACATACAGTCAGAGCCTTTTACCGCCGCCGGCGTCGGCGACATGTCCGGCGATGTCTTCGGCAATGGCATGCTGTTGTCGGAGCAGACCAAACTGATCGCCGCCTTCGATCATCGCGATATTTTCATAGACCCCGATCCGGACCCGGCCAAATCCTACAAGGAACGCAAACGCCTCTTCGACATGCCGCGCAGTTCCTGGGCCGACTACGACAAAAAACTGATTTCAAAGGGCGGCGGCGTCTTTTCGCGCGCCTCGAAGTCGATCTCGACGACGCCGGAGGTGCGCGCACTTCTGCAAATCACGAATGAAAAACTGGCGCCGAACGACCTTATCCAGGCGATCCTGAAAGCGCCGGTAGAGTTGTTCTGGCTGGGCGGCATCGGCACGTACTTCAAGGCGGAGACGGAAGAAAACTGGCGCGTCGGCGACCGGACCAACGACCCGTTGCGCATTGATGCGAAAGAGGCCGGAGCGAAAGTCATCGGCGAAGGCGCCAATCTCGGCCTCACGCAGTTGGCGCGGATCGAATTCGCCCGCACCGGCGGACGCATCAATACCGACGCCATCGACAACTCCGCGGGCGTCGATTCCTCCGACCACGAAGTGAATATCAAGATCCTTCTCTCCTCGGCAATCGAGCAGGCCGAGCTGAAACCGGAGGAGCGCAACGACCTTCTCGCATCGATGACCAACGACGTTGCAAATCATGTCTTGCGCCACAATTACGACCAGACCCGCGCCATTACCTTTATGGAGAGCACGGCGGCGCGGGACGTCGATGTTCACACGCGACTGATGTCGACCATGGAGCGCGCCGGGCGGCTCGACCGGGCGGTCGAAAACCTGCCGGCGAACGACGAAATGTTCGCCCTGCGCCAGCAGGGCCTCGGCCTTACCCGGCCGGAACTTTCCGTTCTCCTCGCCTACGCCAAGCTCTGGGTGTTCGACGCGCTTGTTGAATCCAATGCGCCCGACGATCCCACCTATGAGCGGGAGCTTTTCGCCTATTTCCCCGAAGCCTTGAAGAAGTTCACCAAGCCGATCGTATCGCATCAGCTGCGGCGGGAAATTATCGCGACCCGCGTGTCGAACGAAATCATGGATACCTGCGGCGTCGCCTTCCTTCAGCGCACCATTGAGATGACCGGCGGGGATTTCCCGTCGATGGCTCTTGCCTACGAAACGGCGCGCGGGGTTTACGAACTGGCCGCGTTTGCTGACGCCATCGACAGTCTCGACAACAAGGCGTCCGCAAAACTACAGACCGAGCTTTATCTCGAAGCATCCTATCTTCTGCGAGAGCAGGTGTTTCACCTGCTCAACGATCCTGAATTCGAAGCGACCGTTGAAAAGCACGGGGTGAAATCGATCATCCAGAAATATCGGGCGCCGGTGACCGAACTGAAAAAGGCCCTGCCTGACGTTCTGGGCGCCGAAGACAGCGCAGCGCTTGCCGCCCGCGTCAAGGAGTGGCGCGCTGAGGGCGCAACCGCGGCGCTCGCCAAGGAAGCTGCATCGCTGCCCCTCCTTGAGCATGCATTCAATATTGTTGACCTCGGCAGCGAAGAAGGCTGGTCCAATCCCGGGGTCGCCGGGATCTATTTCGCCGTCGGTCGTGAATATTATTTCGACGCCTTGCGGGCCAAAGCGCGGCGCGATCCGCCCGCCGATCATTTCGACCGCATATCCGTTCGTCAGTTTGCAGAGGACCTCGGCGCCCTCCAGCGCGCATTGACAAAAAAGATCATCGCGTTCGCCGGCAACGAACCGAAGGGGAACCCCGGCAGCTGGTCCGGCGCGGTCATCGCGCGCTGGGATGAATGCTCGGACGGCATCGTCAGCGCCTTCCACGGCGCCGTCGGCGAACTGGATCTTGCGGGGCCTGCAAGCGTCGGCAAATTTGCACTCTTTTCCAAACGCGTTAGCGGGCTGATCGACGACCGCCGCGTTTGACGGCTTGCTTAGTGCCGGAAATGACGAACGCCGGTGAAGGCCATGGCGAGCCCTGCTTCATCCGCCGCAGCGATGACTTCCTCGTCGCGGATCGACCCGCCCGGCTGAATGACGGCGCGGGCGCCTGCATCCGCCGCGGCGAGCAATCCGTCCGCAAACGGAAAGAAAGCGTCGGACGCGACGACCGAACCCTCGGCGAGCGACGCCTTTGCGCCGCAGGCTTCCGCCGCGTCGACGGCTTTGCGCGCGGCGATGCGGCTTGAATCGAGGCGGCTCATTTGCCCGGCGCCGACGCCGACCGTAGCGCCGTCTTTCACGTAAACGATGGCGTTCGACTTGACGTGTTTGGCGACGCGGAATGCGAACAGCATATCGGCGATTTCGTCCGCATCGGGCTTTCGTTTCGTGACAATCGTAAGATCGTCCGCCGTAACCAGCTTGTTGTCGCGGGATTGAACGAGCAGGCCGCCGGCGACAGGCCGGACCAGCGCGCCCTTTTCATCGGGCGAGGGCAGACCGTCCGTGAGCAGGAGACGCAAGTTTTTCTTTCTGGCGAAAACGGCGCGGGCGCCATCGTCCGCCCCGGGCGCGATCACGACTTCGGTAAAGACTTCCGTGATTTTCGCGGCGAGCGTCTCATCAAGCGGTCCGTTCAACGCAACGATTCCACCGAAGGCGGAAACGGGATCGCAGCGCAGGGCCTTTTCATATGCGTCGAGGAGGCTGTCCCCCAGCGCGACGCCGCACGGATTGGCGTGTTTGATGATGGCGACGGCCGGCTGCGCGGCGCCCAAATCGCCAACAAGTTCATAGGCGGCGTCGGTGTCGTTGATGTTATTGTAGGAAAGGGCTTTCCCCTGCGCCAGTTCCGCCGTCGCCGCGCCCGGGCGCGCAGCGCCCGAAAGATAGAGCGACGCCTTTTGGTGAGGGTTTTCGCCATAGCGAAGCTCCTGCGACAGGCGCCCGCTGACGGAAAAATGTCGCGACGCGCCCTCGCCGGTTTCAGCGCGCAGCCATGCAGCAATCGCGGTGTCGTATGCGGCGGTCATCGCAAACGCTTTCGCTGCAAGCTGCGTCCGCGTCTCAGCGGATACGCCGCCTGCTTCTATCTCGGCCGCGACCCGTTCGTAATCCGCCGGATCGGTCACCACACAGACGAATTTGTGATTTTTCGCCGCCGCGCGAATCATTGCCGGACCGCCGATGTCGATATTCTCAATACACGCCGCAAAATCGCCGCCGGCGCGAACGGTTTCTTCAAACGGATAGAGATTGACCACAAGGAGGTCGATTGCGGAAATGTCGTGTTCCTTCATGGACCCGACATGATCGTCCTTGTCGCGCAGGGCGAGCAGCCCGCCGTGGACACGCGGATGCAGCGTCTTGATGCGACCGTCCATCATTTCCGGAAAGCCGGTGAGATCGGAGACGTCGCGCACATCGAGACCGGCGCTGCGCATCGCCTTTGCCGTGCCGCCTGTGGAGACGAGTTCGGCGCCGGCGCCGGCAAGGCGGCGCGCAAAATCTTCAACGCCGGACTTGTCCGAAACCGACAGGAGGGCCCGGCGAATGGCGGCAGTAGTCATTATTAGCGTCCTCTGATTGTTCGAGTGTCGAAATTTACAGCGCCTTGAACGCTGATTCGCATCACCGCGCCGAGCCGTGCCCGGCGCGGGTTTCCGTCGCGGGCGTTGCGCGGAATTCCGGCACGAGATGGTGGACGGCTTCGTCAAGGGCCGTCTGGTCCGCCGCCAGCGCCGAGCGAATGACGTCCTCAAGGCGCGGATTGAGAAGCGGCAGGTCAATCATCGCCGGCGAGGCGAGCAGGACGCCGTCGGCGCCCGTTTTGACGAGTTTGTCCGTATCGAGAAAAACTTCCTCGAACAGTTTTTCGCCGGGGCGCAGACCGCTGAATTTGATTTCGATATCTTCGCCCGGTTTCAGGCCGTAAGCTTCGATCATGCGTTTTGCGAGATCGAGGATCTTTACCGGGTCTCCCATATCAAGAACGAAAACGCGCCCGTCATGGGTGACAATCGGATTCTCCGCATTGTCGAGGCTGGCCGCCTGCAGGACGAGCTGCACCGCTTCGCGCGTTGTCATAAAGTAGCGCATAATTTCCGGGTGCGTAACTGTGACCGGCCCGCCATTTTCGATCTGCCGTTTGAACAGCGGCACAACCGATCCGCTTGACGCGAGCACATTGCCGAACCGAACGGTGACGAAACGCGTTTCGGTCTGGGCGACGTCCTGGGCCTGTGCGTAAAGCTCCGCGATGCGCTTGGTCGCACCCATGAAACTCGTCGGATTGACCGCCTTGTCGGATGAAATAAAGACGACCGACTCAACGCCGAATTCCATCGCGATATCGATAACGAGCTTGGCGCCATAGCAATTCGTCATCGCGCCCGCGCAGCGATTGCCCTCTACGATCGGCACATGTTTGAATGCGGCCGCATGCACGACAATTTCCGGCCGGTCACGTTCGAAGACGCGCCGCAAATGCGCCTCGCGGCAAACATCCGTCAGCGATGACGCGATAATCGACTGGCGTCCGGCTTCGCTGAGTTCCAGCATAATCTTGTAGAGCGCATATTCGGAGTTATCGAGCAGCGTCAGCCGCGTCGGCGCGAACGCCGCAATCTGACGCGACAGTTCCGCCCCGATGGTGCCGCCGGCGCCGGTGACAAGGACGCGGCGCCCCTGAAACAGCCGGCGCGCCGCGCGCTGATCGATCTTTTGCGGCTCACGCGGCAACAGAAACGAAAGGTCGTCGCCGACCGCCGGCTGCGCCGGCCGTCGGCCAAAGAGTTTGCGAAAGATGTTGGTTTGAAACGCCATCAACAGTCAGCCCGGAAAAACGCAAGCTAGCGGATATTCGGCAAACGGCAAGTCACGCGGCGCAATGAAAGTCGGATCGCAATCGTCAGGACGCGTCCAGCCGTTTCAGGGCCCACCGGGCGTTCACGGCGCCGTCTTCGGCCGCCGGCAACGCCGACACCCGCATGACAATTTGTTCAGCCGCAATCGGACTGCCGCCCTTGCCGCAGTAAACGGATTTCTCAAGTTCCAGCGCCGCCGCATTCGACTTGAAGCGCCAGCCCTCCTTGTTAGGCAACAGCAGGAGCGCCGAGCGTTTGTCCCGGGCGAGGGAGGCCTTGACGCTGGGGTGAAGATGAAAGCGCCAGACACCCCGCACCGACAACGCCGGAGGCAAATCGTCGAGCCGCTCCTCCCCGCGCAGATCCGCGCCGCCCGGCGCCAGAAACAGACGCCGGGTCCACATGGCGGGGACGGTGTCGGCCAGCAGCGCACGCTCTATTTCCACGAGCGAACCGCGCGCATCTTCGGCGCGGCGATGGGAAATGTCGCCGAAGGCCGGCGCCCGCCCCGGCCCGTCGTCAAACGAAAAGGACGAATGGGCTTCGCGCTGCATCAGCGCGCTGCGCCACCCCGATGCGCGGTGGCCGCCATTACCGCAATTGCCGATGATGCGGCTTCGCCCGGAAGAGAAATGAAACGACCCGGCGCTGCGAAACAGCTGAGGCCCGAGATCGGGACCGGTGTCGGCGATCAGCAGCGCACGCCCCGCCGTCAGCTTGTGATAGCCCGAATGGCGCGCAAACCCTGTGAGCGCGCTGTCCGGATCGATCGACTTTTCAATCGCCAGCACCGCCTTCGGGTCGTCTTCATAGCCGCCATTGAACACGGCGAGCTTGCCGTCTGCACATCGAAAAAACGCCGCCATCGCGCCGGCGCGAACCATGGCGTGTTTCAGAAAACCGGGGGGCTGGTTTCCGCGCGCCTCCACAACCTGCAAGGCCGTCTGGATACGGACGGCGAGCTTTAGCTGCCTTGACGGATTGCGGCTCACATGCCCCCCGTCAGCCCGAAGCTGGAGCCGCAATTCGCGACGCGCCATTTCAAGTCCGCGCGCCGCCGCCGCCTCGCACCCCGGCAGGCAGTGACCGGAAATGCAAAGGCCAAGCGCCATCATAAGCCGGTCAACGCCGATTTCAGCACGATGGGCGGCGTTGGCAAGATGACGGGTCTGGCGCGCCATGGAGTTTAGAACCCGGCTGCGCCAGAGCGCGTCCCGGCCGTTTAGAATCAACGGATGGCGGGCGCAGAGCTGTACGAGGCGCTCCGATACGAAATGGGGGTTCCACGCCTCAGGCGACCATTTTTCAAAGCGGTCGAGCCAGCCCTCCATTAATGCACGCGCCGCGGGCGCCGCGTCCGTTCCAAGCGCTTCCAGATGACGCAGCCAGGCAAATTCCTGTAGAAACGCATAGGCCGCGCCGCCGGGCGCTGCATGATCCCAAATGGTTTCCAGATCGTTGTCGCAATCGACCGTTTCATCGCCGACCGCGAGCCGGCCGGACAGAATTGCCTGGGCAACGTCCCGATCAGGCGTGAACGGATCATCCGGCCTGAAAAAGAACCGGTCCGGCGCCGGACCGCTTAGCTTCGCCTGGTAAAACGGGCTGTCGCCCCAGAACCGTTGCATGCGTGTCAGCATGTCGTTCAACCGCCCGCGCGAAGCGCCGCAATGTTGTCGCCATAGGCGCCGGCGCCCCCGCGGAACACGGCGGACCCCGCAACGAGGACATCCGCCCCCGCTGCGATTGCCTTAGGCGCGGTCTTCGCGTCCACGCCGCCGTCAACCTCCAGCATGATATCGCGACCCGCCGCGTCGATCATGGACCGCACGCGCTCAATCTTGCGAAGCTGCGACCCAATAAAAGACTGGCCGCCAAATCCGGGATTGACCGACATCACGAGTATCAGGTCGACATCGTCGATAACCGGTTCGACGACGCTGGCCGGCGTCGCCGGATTGAGCGCGACGCCGGGCTTCATGCCGGCCGCGCGAATACGCTGGAGGGTTCTGTGAAGATGCGGGCCCGCTTCCGGGTGCACGGTCAGAATGTTCGCGCCGGCGGCGGCGAAGTCGTCAATGAACGGGTCGACGGGCGCGATCATCAGATGAACGTCGAACGGAAGGTCGGTCGTCTTGCGCAGCGACTTTATGACGGGCGCGCCGATGGTCAAATTCGGCACAAAATGACCGTCCATCACGTCAATGTGGATGAAGTCCGCGCCCGCGGCGGCGACGGCCGCAATTTCCTCACCCAGCCGGGCGAAATCGGAAGCCAGAATCGACGGAGCAATGCGTACGCGAACCATAAGGTTCGGGGTATCGTGATGCGGCGCTCCTGCGCAACAAATTTACCGGTCTAATCTTCTAAAAAAACCGCATCGCCCCGACGAAAAAGCCCCGCTGTTCTGGCGGGGCTTTTGATCGATGCAAGGGATTGCCGCAGGACAATTTCGGAAATCATGAATTCGAAATCGGCGCCAACCGGGGGTGAGTTTTTTATAAAAACCAAATGGGGCGTAATTTAGACGCCGATGCAAGGTTAGTTGGTAAACTGTCGTTTTTGTTGGTTAATTGCGTTCACCATGTTGCGCCGGCCTGATCCGCGCCGGACGGCGCGCGAATGCGGAACGCGCACGCATTGATCCAAACGCCGCAAGCCCCGCAAGGCCGGCGCCCGCAATCAGGCCGCCAATCCACTCCACGTCATAAAGGCCGACGCCGGTCAGGGCGAAAAGAACAAGGCCGGCGGTCCAGGCGAGGAAACGCAGGGGCGAACGCACCGCGCGAACCGCGGTTTTCGCCGCCGCGGCCGACGCGTTTACGGTCGCCTGCGCGGTCTTTTCGACGGCCCGCAAGACCTTCTTCGGCCCCAGCAATTTCACCAGCCAGCCAAGGGCGCCCAGCGCCACGGCGATCAGCGCCGCCCGTTGCGCCGGCTTCGTTCCATGGTCCGACTGAACCAGCGTGTCGGCGGCATGCGTGACCGCCGGCGCCTCAACGGTCATTGGGAAAGCCGCAGGGTCGAGATCGCCGGCCTTCGCCGGCGCGAGCGCGGCCGCCGCCGTCATCAGCGACGTTGCGGCGAGCATGGCGATTTTCGTCTTTCGCGCATTGTCCATGGGCTGGTCCTCAAAGTTAACGCTTTCGTTAAATGGGGCGCGCCGGGACGCCTTTCAACAAAACCGCGCCAAAACGTTGACTTCCGGCCCGAAGACGCCTACTTGGCCCGCAGCAATGTTGCAGTGCAGCGCGCGCCATCGGCGTCCCGCCTTCCGGGCCGCCCCACCATAAGTCGCCAGCGCCGTCCGCCCAGTCGGATGAAAAACACAAAGCCCATTGCCGAAGATGACGCATCGCTTGGAACCCCTCGGTCAGAGGGCGGCGGATAGGCGGGGCGTTGAAAGAAACAACCCGCCGCTTGCGCATCGCCGGACACATATCCGGCCAGTACATACGGAGACCTAGCATTGTCGTTTGACGATCTCGGCCTTGAGCCGAAGCTTCTGGACGCCATCAAGGCGTCAGGATACGAAAACCCGACACCGATCCAGACCGAGGCGATCCCGCCGGCGCTCGCCGGAAAGGACGTCCTGGGCATCGCCCAGACGGGCACGGGCAAAACAGCATCCTTCACCCTGCCCATGATCCAGCGCCTGGCGAAGGGCCGCGCGCGGGCGCGCATGCCGCGCTCCCTCGTTCTGGCGCCAACGCGGGAACTCGCCGCGCAGGTCTCGGAAAATTTCGAGAAATACGGCGCCAATCACAAGCTCACCATGGCGCTTCTCATTGGCGGCGTTTCCTTTGGCGATCAGGACGCGAAGCTGACCCGCGGGGTCGATGTTCTCATTGCAACGCCGGGCCGGCTCCTCGACCATTTCGAACGCGGGCGCCTCTTGCTGACCGGCATCGAAGTGATGGTTGTGGACGAAGCCGACCGCATGCTCGATATGGGCTTCATTCCCGACATTGAGCGCATCTTCAAGCTGACGCCGATGACCCGCCAGACGCTGTTTTTCTCCGCGACCATGCCGCCGGAAATCCAGCGCATTACCGACCAGTTCCTGCATGCGCCCGTGCGCGTCGAAGTCGCCAAACCCGCGACGACGGCTGACACGATCGCCCAGCGCATTGTCCGCATCCCGACAAAAGACGACAAGACAAAGCGCGCCGTGCTTCGCGAAGTCATGTCTCATAAAGACGTCAAAAACGGGATCGTCTTCTGCAACCGCAAGTCGACAGTCGATATCGTGGCGAAGTCGCTTCAAAAGCATGGCTTCAATGCGCGCCCGATTCACGGCGACCTGGCGCAGGCTTTTCGCATGGAGACGCTCGACAAGTTCCGTACCGATGAGATCCAGTTCCTGATCGCCTCCGATGTCGCCGCGCGCGGGCTTGATATTCCCGATGTAAGCCATGTCTTCAACTACGACGCGCCCATTCACGCCGACGACTATGTGCACCGCATCGGCCGCACCGGCCGCGCCGGCAAGAAGGGCGCGGCGCTGATGCTGATCACGCCGGCGGACGGCAAAGCATATGACGCAATCCTGAAGACAATCGGCAAGGAAGAAATCGAAGCGCTCGATTTTTCGGAATTCTTCAAGACCTACTCGCCACGGAAAGGACGTGGCAAGGAAGAGGCCGAAAAAGGCCGCGGGAAGAAGGCCCCGGCCGAGAAGGTCCGCCGAAGCGCCCGCAAAGCCGACGAAGAATCCCGCGCCGAGCCCGCCAGCGAAGCGAAGGACCGCCGGCGCGGCGCAAAATCAAAACGTCGCGAGACGAGCGCGGAACCGGTCGTCGGTCTCGGAGATCACGTGCCCGATTTTCTGACGCGCGCCGTCGCCGGTTAAGACAGCCTTAACGGGAAAGCAAGAATGCGTTGAGATTCAGCGCATTGCCTGCGCATTTGCCCGCGCACTTAGGCATTCCTTTACGGGGCGCCGAATAGCGTGTCGCGAGAGAGAACTCGCGCTGTGATACGCGGCGCGCCCAGTTGAGAGCGCCTGATATGTTTGGCGGTGGTGAATCTACCCATAAGCTCGCCATCATCGTGCTGGAAAGCTTGAAGCGCGCCGGCTTGCCGGCGACGCCGCGCAACTACGAATTGTGGTTCGCCCATCTCGACGGCCGGCACCCCTCCCTTACCCGTGACATCGAAATCGCCACCGACGCATTCGGCAAGGTAACGCAAGCCAATGCCGATGCGCTTTATCGCGCTCACTTGCAGCGGGCCGACCTCACAAGCAATGTCGTCGACGTAATTACGCGCATGAACGCGGAAGTCGCCGACCTTTCCGAACTTGTCGAAAGCGCCGGCGAAAACGCGACCGGCAACAGCAAGACGCTGGGCGGCTTATCGGAGCAACTGCGTCAGTCCACGGAAGACTATCCGGCCGTCGGCGCGCTGCTCGAAAGCGTCGTCAAAGTCGCGAAAAACATGCATACGCAGAACGAAAAGCTGGAAAGCCGCCTCGCGGAATCGGCCGACGAAATTACAACGCTGCAACGAAGCGTTGAATTTATTGAAGCGGAGGCGATGAAGGATCCGCTGACGGGCGTTGCGAATCGTGCGCGATTCGACCGAGCGATCTATCTTTGTATGGCAGACGCCAAGGCGGCCGACAATCCACTGTCGCTCCTGCTTGCGGACATCGATCATTTCAAAGGCTTTAACGATCAATGGGGACATCAAACCGGCGACCAGGTGTTGCGCCTCGTTGCGGAAGTCATGGCCGGCAACGTCCGCAACAGCGATACGCTGGCGCGCTATGGCGGCGAGGAATTCGCAATCCTTTTGCCAGGCGCCAAGCTTGAGAACGCGGTTGAACTCGCCGAACGCATACGCAGCGCAGTCGAGGGCCGGCGCCTGAAAAAGCGGACGACCGATCAGGATCTTGGCGCCATCACCATGTCGATCGGGGTCGCCGAAATGCGCGATGTCGATAGCGCCGACAGCTTGATCGCACGCGCGGACGAATGCCTGTATGCGGCGAAAGGCGCCGGGCGAAATCAGGTTGTGGACGAACAAAGCCTGGGCGCGCCGGCCACGTCCTCGGGCGCAGCGTAACAGCTCTACGTCACGTCCTCGATCAGCAGATCGAACCGGTCATGCCCCCAGTACTTTGCGCTTTTCGCCATCGCGAACGGCGTTCCTTCCGGCGGCCCGGTAAACGCAATGAGTTCAACGTCCAGCCCGGCGCGCGAAACCTTGTGAAGGCCGAGGCGCGAATACGGACTGCGAAAGGAATGATAGACGCGGATTTTCGACAATTCTGTTCCTCGAAAGAGACTCGGCGGCAATAAGTCCGCCCGTGAGAACGGAATTCAGCTTAGCGCGCCTTTGCGCCCTTCGCTTTCTTTTTTGCAGTCGATTTTTTCGTGGGCTTTTTAGAAGATCTCTTCTTCGCCGGCGTCTTCGAGCGCGCCGCCGCAGCCAGTGCAAGACCGGCCCAGTGGCGCAGCGCATCCTCATCGTCATATATGTCGTCGGGCGGCTTGTAGTAGGACATCGTCCCCTTCTTGCCCTGCATTTCGACTTCAAAGGGTTTAAGACCGGCCCCTTCGAACTCCGCACGGCTTACGTCATCGACCTTCAGCCAGACGTCATCGTCGTCGGCGATGGCGAAGATCTTACCGTCGCAATAAACCCCCGCGCCGCCGAACATCTTGCGGATCGTGATGACGCCGAAGGGCGAGAACAGGTCTTTCAGGTGATCGAGATGAGATGCGGAAGGCGCCACTACTATATTCCGCCTTTCCCGGCGAAAGCCGGAACCCAGAAAAGCAACATACGGTCCCTGCCGACTGGACCCCGGCTTTCGCCGGGGAGACCGGATAGGCGGCAAACTCGCCTATGCATCCATCTTCTGCGGCACGATGGTCACGCTCTCGCCGCAGCCGCAGGCGTCGGTCTGGTTGGGATTGTTGAAGACGAAACGCTGGGAGAGTTTTTCCGTTACGAAATCGATTTCCGTACCGAGGAGAAACAGAATCGCTTTCGGATCGATGATCACCTTGATGCCGTTTTCTTCTGCAACTTCGTCGAGCGGGCCGACTTCCGTCGCATAATCCATCGTGTATTCCATGCCGGCGCAGCCGCCGTTTTTGACGCCGATCCGAACCCCAATGAAATCCTCATCGGCCGCGGACATGATCTCATCCATCCGCGCCGCAGCGGCGTCGGTGAGGGATACGACTTTAGGTCTTGGTCGGTTGGTCATTGTTCTTTCCTATCGCCCATCCTTCGAGACGATCGCTTCACGATCTCCTCAGGATGAAGGTTCCTCTTTGTCTTCACCCTGAGGAGCGCCGAAGACGCGTCTCGAAGGGCGAAGACAAAATCCATCTCACAACCACCCCAGTTCCAGCTTCGCCTCGTCGGACATTTTCTCCGGCGTCCAGGGCGGATCGAACGTCATGTTCACTTTCACGTCTTCAACCCCATCGATGCCGCGCACCGCGCCCTCGACCCAGCCGGGCATTTCCCCCGCCACCGGGCAACCGGGCGCCGTGAGGGTCATGTCGACGGTGAGGAGGCGCTCGTCGGAAAGGTCGACCTTGTAAATGAGACCGAGCTCATAAATGTCGACCGGGATCTCCGGATCGTAGACAGTCTTCAGGGAACGGATGACGTCCTGGGTAATCCGCGTCAGTTCCTCTTCCGGAATCGCCGACGAGCCCGTGGTTTCGGCCTGGGGCGTCGGCGCCTCTTCGGCGGGATTAACGTCAATGATGTCGCGTTGCTGATCCATCATGGCTCTCTAGCTAAGCATTTCATGGGTTTTTTGAAGGCCCCGGATAAGCGCCTCCACGTCTTCGTGCGTGTTGTAGGCGGCGAAACTCGCCCGCGCCGTCGCGGCGACGCCGAGCCGTTTCATCAAAGGCTGCGCACAGTGATGCCCGGCGCGAACGGCGACGCCGGTGCGGTCGAGTATGGCGGACACATCATGGGGGTGCGCGCCCTCGACGGAGAACGCGATAATCGGCGCCTTGCCGGGCGCGCGGCCGTAAACGCGCACAAAGTTAAGTTTGGAAAGTTCCTCAAGCGCGTGGGTCGTTAACGCCGCTTCGTGGGACGCAATGGCGTCGAGGCCCTTGCCCTTCATCCACTGAAGCGCGGCGCCGAGACCGATCGCCTCAAGGATCGGCGGCGTTCCCGCCTCAAACCGATGGGGCGGGTCGTTATAGGTGACGGCGTCCGTCGTCACCGTATCGATCATTTCGCCACCGCCCTTGAACGGCGGCAGGTCGTAAAGCGCGTCGCGCCGGCCGTAGAGCACGCCGATCCCCGTCGGCCCGTACAGCTTGTGACCGGTCATCGCATAAAAGTCGCAGTCAATGTCCGCGACATCGACCGCGCCATGGACACTCGCCTGACAACCGTCGAACAGAATTTTCGCGCCGTGGTCATGGGCGATCTTCGCCATTTCCTTGGCCGGCGTCAGCGCCCCAAGAACGTTCGACATATGGGAGACCGCCGCGAGTTTCGCGCGCGGCGTGAACATCGCCCGGAACGCATCGAGATCGATTTCGCCGTCGTCGGAGAGATCCAGCCACTTCAGGACCGCGCCCTTGCGCTCACGCAGGAGATGCCAAGGCACAATGTTAGAATGGTGTTCGGCAAGCGACAGGATAATTTCATCGCTCTCGCCGATTTCCGATTCGCCCAGCGCATAAGCAACAAGATTGATCGCGTCGGTGCCGCCGGACGTGAAAACGATATCGTCGACGCTTGGCGCGTTTAAAAACTCAGCCGTTGTCTTTCGCGCCTCTTCAAATGCGGTCGTCGCCTCGTTCGAGAGAAGATGCAGGCCCCGATGAACATTCGCATAGGAGTGTTCCATTGCATTTTTCATCGCATCAATGACGGCCCGCGGCTTCTGCGACGACGCCGCATTGTCGAGATAAACGAGCGGCTTTCCGTAAGCGTCGCGCGAGAGAATGGGAAACTCCGCGCGCAATGACGCAACGTCAAGCGTTGGAACCTGTGCGCCATCCGCGCTCATTGCTGATCCTCCAGCCATGCGGCCACACGGGTTGCGAACACATTGCGCACGCCTTCATTGTCAATGCTGTCGACCACCTCGCCGGCGAACGCCTCTATGAGAAGCGCCCTCGCCGCGCTCGCCGAAAGTCCGCGCTGTCGTAAGTAAAAGAGCGCATCGTCATCAAGCGCCCCAACAGTGCTGCCATGGGCGCATTCCACGTCGTCGGCGTAAATTTCCAGCTCCGGCTTGTGATTGGCCTCGGCGCCTTCGGAGAGAAGCAGCGCATTGGCGGTCATTTTTGCGTCTGTTTTCTGCGCCGCTCGCTCCACATGGAACTTGCCCTGAAAAACATTGCGCGCCTTGCCGCTGGCGACGCCTTTGTGGAGCTGGCGCGCCTCGCCCCCGGGCGCACGGAAGCGGACCTGCGTTGTGAAATCGCTATGCCGATCGCCGGCGACAAGGGCAGCGCTGGCGACATCGCTGAAACCACCCGCAGCGGGATAAAGCAGGTGCGTTTCGTGGCGGCACAGGCGTCCGCCGGTCGACAGGCTCGTTTGACGAAAGCGCGCGCCCTCGCCGACCATAGCGCCGAAAAAACCGTGGGTGACGGCGCCGGCGTCTGTGTCGTTCAGAACGTAGCGGCTTAACTCCGCGTTCCTGTACACGCTGAGATGATGCACCGCTGAGTGGAACACCGCGCGCCCTTCAAACGTCTCGATAATTGTCGAGCGACTGCCTTCATCACCGCGCCCCAGGACTTGCGAGAAGACGTGCCCTGGCTTCGTGTTGATATGCCGAATGAGAATTGGCCGCTCGATATTGGCGCCTTTCTCGACACGATACCCGAAGGCCCGGCGGGTTAAGGCAATGTTGAGGGCTACAAGACTGTGACCGTCAAAGTCGGGATCGGAACCGCCCGGCTCGATAACGCCAAACTCAAATCCATCGAGCTTTGCGGCGTCCGGCGACAGGACGCGGCCATCGACGATTTGAATCTCCAGCGGCTCAAGCGCGGCAAATGGCGAGGGCGGTATGGTTTCCGGCGCCGCCGCGTCATTCGCCGCGGCAGGCCCGCGCAAGGCCGCATTAAAGTCAGACCATTTCCAGCCCTCGACCCGGCGATTTGGCAGGCCAAGCCGCGCATAACGGACGAACGCCGCCGACTGCATGGCGTTCGTCGCCGACCGGTTCCGGTAATCGGTCTCAATCGCATTCGCAAAAGCGCTGGTATCGCCGGTCGCGTTTGTCATGCCGCCTCGATAAACTGTTCGTATCCGGACTTTTCAAGCTCAGCAGCGAGGCTGGGGCCGCCGGATTTCACAATGCGTCCGCCCGCAAGCACGTGCACCCGATCCGGCCTGATATATTCCAGAAGGCGCTGATAGTGCGTGATGACAAGAAAGCCCCGGTCCGGCCCGCGCAGTGCATTGACGACGTCGCCGACCATTTTCAGCGCGTCGATGTCGAGCCCGGAATCCGTTTCATCCATAATCGCAAAGCGCGGCTCGAACATGGCGAGCTGAAGCATTTCCATGCGTTTCTTCTCGCCGCCGGAAAAACCGACATTAAACGGACGCTTCAGCTTCGCATCGTCAAGGCCGACAAGCTTCGCCTTTTCGCGCACCAGCTTGATGAAGTCCGCCGCGGAGATTTCCTCCTCATCGCGCGCCTTTCGCTGGGCATTCATTGCCGTACGGATGAAATTCATGGTCTGCACGCCGGGAATTTCCATTGGATGCTGAAAGGATAGGAACAGCCCTTTCGCCGCACGCTCATCGGGATCGAGATCGATTATATTGTCGCCTTCAAGAGTTACCGCGCCCGCCGTCGCCTCATAGCCGTCGCGACCGGCGACCGTGTAAGACAGCGTCGATTTGCCGGAGCCGTTGGGCCCCATGATCGCGTGCACTTCGCCCGCCGGAACCTCCAGCGTCAGCCCTTTAATGATTTCCGCATCGCCAACGGCGACGTGAAGATCGTCAATTTTCAGCATCGTTTTTCCTGACTGCAATACATTCAATTTCAAGCGCCGCGCCAAGGGCGAGGCCATTAACGCCGAAGGTCGAGCGCGCCGGTTTCGGGTTCGGCAGAGATTCTGAATAGGCAGCGTTCATCGCCGCATAGTTTTCCATGTCGCCGAGGAAGACCGTACATTTCACAAGATCCGACAAATCGGCGCCGAGCGCCGCCAGTGTCGCCTCATAGTTTTTAAAGATCTGACGCGTTTCGGCTGCGACGCCGCCATCCACGAGCGAGAAAGTCTCATAATCAATGCCTAATTCGCCAGACAGGTAGATTGTGTCGCCCACAACGACGGCGGACGAGAACGGAAACGTTTCCGGCAAACCTGGATTACGATAGTAGACGCGAGCGCCCGCCAGTTCGGGCGAAACTGGCGCATCGGCGCCCTCGAACTTGATGGCGCCGCCCCAATTGGGAATCGAGCGATCATCCGTTTCCTGCGGCGGTTGGGCGAGCGCCGGCGTCGCCAAACAAGCACATAGTAACAGGATTAGGCGCATCACCCGACGCTCCCTTCAAGGCTGACAGAGACGAGCTTCTGCGCCTCGACGGCAAATTCCATGGGCAGCTCCTGAAGAACTTCCTTACAGAAACCATTGACGAGGAGCGCCACCGCCTCTTCCTCGGAAAGACCGCGCTGCTGGCAGTAAAAGAGTTGATCCTCGGACAGGCGCGAGGTCGTCGCCTCATGCTCAAGGATCGCCTGCGGGTTTTTCGATTCCACGTAGGGCACCGTGTGAGCGCCGCAATTATTGCCGATCAGCAGCGAGTCGCACTGGGTGAAGTTGCGCGATCCTTCCGCCTTGCGGTGAATGCTCACGAGCCCCCGATAGGTGGAGTTCGATTTGCCTGCCGAAATGCCCTTGGAGATAATCCGCGAGCGCGTGTTCCTACCCAGATGGATCATCTTCGTGCCGGTGTCGGCCTGCTGGTGGTTATTGGTGATGGCGATCGAATAAAACTCACCGTGGCTGTTGTCGCCTTTCAAGACGCAGGAGGGGTATTTCCATGTCACGGCGGAGCCCGTCTCGACCTGCGTCCACGAGACTTTCGAATTGACGCCGCGACAGTCGGCGCGTTTGGTCACGAAGTTGTAGATGCCGCCCTTGCCGTCCTTGTCGCCGGGATACCAGTTCTGCACCGTTGAGTATTTGATCTCCGCGTCGTCCTCCACGACAAGCTCAACCACCGCCGCATGAAGCTGGTTTTCGTCGCGCATGGGCGCGGTGCACCCTTCGAGATAGGAGACGTAGGAACCGGGCGCGGCAATAATCAGCGTGCGCTCGAACTGGCCGGTATTCGCCTCATTGATGCGGAAATAGGTCGACAGCTCCATGGGGCACCGAACGCCCTCCGGCACATAAACGAACGTGCCGTCGGAAAAGACCGCGGAGTTCAGCGTCGCAAAGAAATTGTCCGACGTCGGGACCACCGTGCCGAGATATTTCCTGACGAGGTCCGGATGCTCGCGCACGGCTTCTGAAATCGACATGAAGATGACGCCGGCCTTCTTCAGTTCATTCTGAAACGTTGTGGCGACGGAAACGGAATCAAAGACCGCATCGACGGCGACTTTGGGCGCGCCGGAACCGCCGTCCGGGTGCGTTCGCGCTTCGCCGGGGCTGTCGCCGGCGCCCTTGACGCCCAGCAGGACTTCCGCTTCGCGCAAGGGAATGCCGAGCTTTTCGAAGTCGGCGAGGATTTCTTCCGGCACGTCGTCAATCGACTCATATTTCGCGCCGGTTGTCGGCTCCGCATAGTAATAGGCGTCCTGGTAATCGATCTCGGGATAGTCGACCATGGCCCATGTGGGCTCCTCCATGGTCAGCCAGCGCCGGAACGCTGCGAGGCGCCATTCAAGCAACCACTCGGGCTCCTCCTTTTTCGCCGAGATGAAACGCACCGTGTCTTCACTGAGGCCCTTAGGCGCCTTCACCGATTCGATATCGGTGGTGAAGCCGTATTTGTAGGTCTCCAGCGACTTCGCCGTCTCGACGGTTTCTTTACTGATCGATTCCTTGACTTCGGACATTACACCTAACCTGCAATCGCTTCGGCAAGAACCGTGGTAACGTCTGCGCCAGCCACCCGGTGTTTCGCTATTTCAAGATATTCAGGCGACGTGGCCCACTCCATGAATCGCGCCGAATATTTTTCGTATTCATCGCGATCCTTTATTTTGATGAGTGCAATGGCATATACGGTCATGCGGCCCTCGCCTTGATCCGTTCATAGGCCGCCGGCCACTCGCGAATGAACGCCTCGGCGTCTTCGTCCGTCGAATTCCAGCCGACAGAAACGCGGATGGCGCAAAGCGAATCCTCATCGCCGGCGCCCATGGCTTTCAACACATGGCTCGGTTTTGTTTTGCCCGATGAACAGGCTGAGCCCGCGGAAATAGCAATGCCGGCGAGATCCATCGTCATCAGTTGAGTCGCGCCGGGAAAGCCCGATGCTGACAAACACAAAGTCCCCGGCAAACGCTCCGCATCAGCGCCCCAAATTTTGGCGCCCGCCGCTTCCGCCGCTGTTTGCATCCGGTCGCGCAACGCTGCGATTTCATTCGCCCGCGCAGGGCTGTCTTCCGCAAGGCGGGCGGCGACGCCAAGGCCGGCGATACCGGGAACATTGTGCGTGCCCGCGCGGCGATTTTCTTCATGGCCGCCGCCGCGCATCACCGGCTCAAGGGGCAGGTTCGGCCCGGCCACCAGCGCGCCGACGCCCAGCGGTCCGCCGAATTTATGACCGGTGAGAATCATCATATCGGCGCCGGACATGACAAAGTTAACGGGAATTTTGCCGACGGCCTGCGCGGCGTCGCAAACATAAAGGCCGCCCGCATCGTGCGTGATGTCCGAAATTTCGCGAACGGGCTGAATAACGCCGGTCTCATTATTGGCGTACATGACGCAGACGAGAAACGCGCCGTCGCGCGCTGCATCACAGGCGGCAAGACGATCCTGCAACCAGCCAATATCGACAACGCCGGACGGCAATGCCGGAATGATCTCGATTTCGGCGCCCGTTGTTTCCGCATTCGCGAGAACGGCGGAGTGCTCGATGGCGCTGACGAAAATGCGCTCGATCTTGTGCGGCGCCATCGCGCCGTGCACGGCGTAATGGAGCGACTCCGTGCCTCCGCTTGTAAAGACCACGCCATTGACCGGCGCGTTAACAAGCGCGCGCACCGCCTCGCGCGCGTCCTCCACAAGTTTGCGCGCCTTGCGCCCTTCTTCGTGTACGGACATTGAATTGCCGTCGAGCGCCATCGCCTCGGCGACGGCCTCAATGACTTCCGGGCGAACCGGCGCTGTGGCGTTATGGTCGAGATAGTGACGCATTACTCGGCCGCCTCAACGCGCCGCGTTGCAGTCGGCGCGCCTTCGCGCATAGTTTCGGTTTGCGCGCCTTCGCGCGCGTGGGGCGGGTTCACCGCCGCCATGCCGGCGACGCGTTTCGCCAGCACGTCCTCAAGCGTTACCGCGTTCAAAAAGATGTCGATCTGCCTGCCGAGTTCGTCCCAAAGGTCGTGGGTGAGACAACGGGCGGTCGTCCCCTGGCACCCGACCATTGCACCCGGATTGCACGCCGTCGTTTGGATCTGTTCGTCCACCGCCGCGACAATGTCGGCAATACGCGTTTCGCCCGGCGCATTTTCCAATGCGTATCCGCCGCCCGCGCCCCGTGCGCTGGCGACGAGGCCCGCCCGGCGCAGCTTCGCGAAGAGCTGCTCAAGATAGGAAATCGATATACCCTGACGCAGCGCGATGTCAGACAGCGCAATAGGGCCAGCGCCCCCATGGGCAGCAAGGTCCGCCATCGCCGTCACCGCATATCGGCCTTTTGTCGTCAGCTTCACGTCTTATGCGCTCCGAAAGCGGCGCACCGGCTGGCCATGACGCAAAAACATGCTATAGCCGCCCGCCGGTTCGCCGGGTTCGGGTGGGAAATAGGAAATCCGACTAATTTAGTCAACAATATCTGTGCGGTATTCGCAGGAAAAACCCGCAATTTGATGCGCCTTTTTGCCGCCATCCGCGCAAAAAGCTGACGGATTTAGTTGGGTCGGCGCCGGGCGCGGCAACGAGAACAAAGGACAACAATGCCAGAGATCATTTTTACGGGACCCGAGGGCCGGCTGGAAGCGCGCTATCAAAAGGGGAAAGGCGACAATCCGCCCGTCGCGCTCGTCCTTCATCCTCACCCGCTGTTCGGCGGCACCATGAACAACCGCGCGACATATGAACTTTATCAGATGTTCGTTCGCCGCGGTTTCTCGACCATGCGTTTTAACTTTCGCGGCGTCGGCCGGAGCCAGGGCGAATACGAACAAGGCCAGGGCGAACTCGCCGACGCCGCAACCGCCCTTGATTACATGCAGCAGATCAATCCGAACTCACCTTTCGCATGGGTCGCCGGTTTCTCTTTCGGATCATGGATCGCCATGCAGCTGTTGATGCGCCGTCCGGAAATCGTCGGCTTTATCGCGGGCTCGACACCGGCCAATCTCTACGACTTTTCGTTTCTGGCGCCCTGCCCGTCATCGGGCGTCGTCATTCACGGCGAACTCGACAAGATCTGCGCCCCCGAAGAGACGAAAGGCATGGTGGAGCGCACGCGCACGCAGAAGGGCCGAAAAGTTGAATTCGACGTTGTGCCCGGCGCCGACCATTTCTTCGAAACGCATATGGAAGAATTCATCGCCCATGCGGAGAAATATCTCGACCGTCGCCTCGCCCATGACCGCCCCGAAGGCGAGTATCACGGCGAAGCGCCGTAACCCACCGCACATTTTCGATTGCATCGGACCTAATTCAAAAAGGTTCGCTTAAGGAATCCGCCCGACTATGCCGGCTTCTCATCAGTGAAGGGGCTGGAGTCTCGGATGTTTAAGTTTCTGTTCGGCGGCGGGGAAAACCGCGTCGCCATCGGCCGCAAGATATCGGACCTCGAAGCGCGTCTTGCGCCCGTCAATGGCGGCTCTGGTCGCGGAGAGATTGAGTTTTCGTCCTGGCGCGACGGCTCGAAGCAACTTGAGATCGAACTGCGCGGCGTCTCCGGCGCAACGGCGGACGTCTATATCAATGGCGAGCGCGTCAAAACGGTGACCCTCGACAATGGCCGCATCGACGATTTCATGGACACGCGCAAGGGCGACGCCGTACCCGACCTCGTGGTCGGCGCATCGGTCGAGGTGCGCCAGAACGGCAGTCCCGTCCTGGGCGGCGTGCTTGAGCCCGATTGAGCCGCAGCGCCCTCGCGATTTGCGCTTTCGGAATTTTGTTGCGACGATGGGTTCGATCAACAGGAGTCGCGCATCGTGGCGTTTGAACAGCCCGACCCGTCAGAAGAGGCGGCTGAGTATCGCAGCAGCGGCGTCTTGAGGAAAATTGCGCCGCTCGCCGCCCTTGGCGCGGGCCTCGTTCTTCTGATTTTCCTCATATCGCTCGCTTACTAAGCGAGTCCCGTTCGCCCGATCGCGAGGAACTTCCGGCGCCGCTGCAACTTCAGTTCTTCAGGCATCATGCCTTCAAACTGCTGGATCGCGCTTTCCACTGCATCGCCGAGCCGTTCAATGGTCCGCGTCGGGTCGCGATGGGCGCCCCCGATCGGCTCGTCGATAATGGCGTCGATGACGCCGAACTTCAGAAGGTCCTGGGCGGAAATCTTCATCGCTTCGGCGGCGTCCGGCGCTTTTGTTTCACCGGCGCCGGCCGCATCCTTCCAGAGGATCGACGCGCAGCCTTCCGGCGAGATCACCGAATAGACGGAATGCTCAAGCATCAAAATCTTGTTTGCCGTCGCAAGCGCCACGGCCCCCCCTGACCCGCCCTCGCCGACAATCACCGAAATCAACGGCGTTTCGAGCGTCAGGCATTTATCCGTACACGTTGCAATCGCTTCGGCCTGGCCCCGCTCCTCCGCGCCGCGCCCCGGATAGGCGCCCGGCGTATCGACCAGCGTCACCACCGGCAGCGAAAACCGCTCGGCCAGTTCCATCAGGCGGATCGCCTTGCGATAGCCTTCCGGACGGGCCATGCCGAAATTGTGCTTGACGCGGCCGGCCGTGTCCGACCCTTTTTCATGGCCGATCAGCACAACAGAGCGCCCGCGAAACCGCGCAGGCCCGCCGACAATGGCGTGGTCTTCACCGAAAGCGCGATCGCCAGCCAGCGGCGTGAAATCGTCGAACAGGTGATTGATATAATCCGACAGATGCGGGCGCGCAGCGTGGCGCGCGACCTGCGTTTTCTGCCAGCGGGTCAACTTCCCGTATGCGTCGGCCAGCAACGCGTCGGCCTTAGCCTGGAGACGGCTGACCTCTTCATCCACATTGACGCCGTTTTCCTGATCGACCCGGCGCAGATCCTCGATACGCCCTTCCAGCTCGGCGATCGGTTTTTCAAAATCGAGATAGGCTCGCATATTCCACTGCTTTCTTGTCAGTCGCCCATGAGGGTAGACAGATTCTCCTGTCGATTTCCTAAGGCGGAAGGCTCAATTCCCCGGTGACGGCTTTACCCTCGGCGCGAAGCTCTGATCGCCGGCGTCGTCCGCCTCGACCGGTGCGGCCTCGTCGCCCTCCGCCGCGGGAAACCGCGCGGCCCAGGCTTGCTCGAAGACATAGCGTCGTTGGAGATCCGTCATGCCGGCCGCTTTCAACGACTGGCTGACAATGACCGCCTCGCCGGGGCCCCGGCCGGGGCCGGACGCGGCAAGCGCGGCGAGCCCCGCCTGGCCGATTTTTTCATCAAGCGCCGCGTCAAAAGCCGCCTCAAGAATGTGCGCCGCGACCACCGGATCGCGCGCCGGCCGCGACAACGCCCCGTGAACGTCAACGCCGCTCAGCAACGATACGTCAGCCGCGCGCGCAATCAGCGATGCGGTCTGCGGATCGAGCAGGGAAAGAAGATTGACGAGTTCGATAAACGCCATCGCCTCGCCTTCCGGCAACGCGCCGACACTGGCGCCCGGCCCGGTCATCGCCGCCAGCCACTGCCCGGCGCCGACGCTGTCGCCGACCGCCATGCGCGCCTGCGCAAAGCGCGAGGCTTCGCCAGGGGCAAGGATGACTCCTTCAAGAGCCGCTATTTCATCCGCATAAAGAACAGAAAGCGCATAGGACCGATAAAACGTGTCGGCCAGCGAAAGGGCGAGCGCGATGCGCTGCGCCTTGTCGCGCAGAAACTCCGGCGCGCTCATTTCCTTGACGGACTGATATAAAAGCGCGTCCGTCAACGGGTCGTCCGGCCGGTCCCGAGCGGCGTCCCCCGCCGTTCCCACGTCGACCACGTCAAAGGCAAAGCTGTCCATCATCGCGGTGAATTGCGCCGGCGCCATAACGCCCATGGCGACGGCCCGCTGGCCCGCGGCGACCCGCGTCGACGAATCAACCGTGGCGTCGCCTGCAACAGCGGCGAGAACGCCGCCATCCGCCGACGCCAGCAGTCCCGGCGCCACCGGCAGCTCAAGCCAACGGGCAATCGCGTATTGCAACGGCGTTTCAGCGGCAGGCGGCGATTTCGGCGCAGCGCCGGTTGCAGCGGCGGTCAGAAAAACATCGTCCACCGAAGAAAGCCCGTACTGGTCGCGCAGGATGCCAAGCGACAAATCCGCAGCATCCCGTTCATCGGCGGCGGCGTAGCAAAGAACGCGCAGCCTCACCCAGAAGGGGTCTTCGCGGCCGTCGGTCAGACGTTCGCCGCGCCGACAGGCATTTTGAACATTGCCGCTGAGAAGATCGCGAACCGCTTCGGCGCGCCCGATCCATGGATCCCCGCGCCCGGCGCTTGAAATGCTCGCAATGGTCGCCGCCTCTTCAACAAAGCCGGCCCGTGCGAGCGCGAGCAGTTTCTTGCCGCCCAGCGCGGCGCCGGCGCCATCCGGCGCGGAACCCGGAGACAGAAGGGTGCGCCGCATCGCTTCGCCGATCGCCGGCGTCGCCGGGCGCGCGGGAAGGTTTTCCAGCAGGAATTCGAGCGTGCTTGGCTTCGCCCCGCGCCACAAATCGGGCGGCAATGCGCCGGTCGCCGGCGTCAGCGTGCCCGTGGAAAAGGCATCCCGAGCCAGCGGCGCCGATTCAATGATTTCCGGCGGGGCGACCTGCGCGACCGCAACGCCGAAAAGCGCTGCTGCGCACGCGCTCAGCTTTCCCGCCATGCGCCTAATCCGCATTTTCGGCCTCCTGGGTGATTGTCCGGGTCTCCGGCTCAAGCATCTGGCCATACACAAAAAGGCCCACAAGCGCCGCCAGCGCGACCAGAATGAGAATAATGACGAATCGCAATGTGTCGCTCCGCTGTTTCGCCCGTCCAGTTTCGGATTGGCCCCCGCAATTCCCGCCGTCAACCTCAACCGGCGATCCGCGCCATAAATCCCCGTCAGGGCGTGCGCGGCAAACCATCTCTGGCGCCGCACGCCGCACTCGCCTACATCTAGCGGTCATGAGCCGATCCGGCAAACATCCTGATTTTTACTGCCCGAAGCCCGTGGTTCTGGTCGGCATGATGGGCGCCGGCAAAACCACCATTGGGCGGCGTCTCGCGCCCCGTCTGGGGCTGCCGTTTTTCGACTCCGATACGGAGATCGAGCGGGCGGCGGGCATGTCCGTCTCGGAGCTTTTCGAGGCCCATGGCGAGAAGAGTTTCCGCGAGGGCGAAGCGCGGGTCATTAATCGCCTGCTCGCCGGGCCGCCGCATGTGCTGGCGACCGGCGGCGGCGCCGTCATTCATCCCGATACGCGCGCGCTCATTAAAGAGCGCGCTCTGTCCGTCTGGCTGCGCGCCGATACCGAAATGCTCGCCAGACGCGCGACCCGCCGCGACACACGCCCTCTGCTGCGTTCAAGCGACCCGGTCGCGACGTTGAAGAAGCTCGCCGAGGAACGCACAGCGTTTTACGAACAAGCGGACATTCACATCAATTCGCAGCCCGGGCCGCACGATCAGACCGTGTCGCTGATCTATGAGCAGATCGCGAATCTTCTCAGCGGAACACAAAGCGCATCGGACGCAGACGCCTGATGACAGACTCTCCATGACCAAAAACCAAACGAAACAATCCGTATGCGTCGATCTCGGCGCCCGCAGCTATCCGATCCAAATCGGCACGCAGTTGCTGGAAAGCGCCGGCGAGGCGCTGGCGCCGATATTGACGCGCCCGAATGTCGTCATTGTCACCGATGAAAATGTCGCCAAAGCCCAGCTAACGCGGCTCGCGACAGGACTGGAGCGTAGCAACATCGAATTTGAAACCGTCGTCCTGCCGGCTGGCGAAGCCACGAAAAACTTTGCGCAACTTGAATTTCTGACGCGCCGGCTGATCGATCACGGCGTCGAACGCGGCGACACGATCATCGCCTTCGGCGGCGGCGTTATCGGCGATCTTACGGGCTTTGCTGCGGCGATCCTGCGGCGCGGGTGCCGTTTTGCGCAAATCCCGACCACGCTTCTTGCCCAGGTGGACTCCTCCGTCGGCGGCAAGACCGCAATCAACGTGCCGGAAGGCAAAAACCTCATCGGCGCTTTTCACCAGCCTGTCATGGTCATTGCCGATATCGACGCCCTCGACAGTTTGCCGGCGCGCGAGATGCGCGCGGGCTATGCGGAGGTGGTCAAATACGGCGCGATCAACGACGAACCCTTCTTTGCGTGGCTTGAAGAGAACGCCGGCGCCCTGCTGCAAGGGAACGCCGACGCGCGGGCTTACGCCGTCAAAAAATCGTGCGAAGCCAAAGCCGCCATCGTCGCCGCCGACGAACGCGAAGCGGGCGAACGCGCGCTGCTCAATCTGGGGCACACATTCGGGCACGCCTTTGAAGCAGCCTATGGCTACTCATCGGACCTGCTGCACGGCGAGGCGGTCGCCCTCGGCATGGCTCTCGCCTTTGACTACTCCGCCCGAAAAGGGATGTGTCCGGCGGCGGACGCAGAACGCCTCAAGACGCATTTGCGCGCGGCGTCCCTCCCGGCCGACATCGCGGACCTGCCGGCGGACCCGAAGATTGACGCCGCCGAACTCGCCGCACTGATGATGCAGGACAAGAAAGTCGTCGGCGGCAAACTGACGCTCATTCTCGCGGACGCCATCGGCGCTTCCCGCATTGTAAAAGATGCTGATCTCGCCGATATCGAAACCTTCCTGAAGGAGAAAATCGCCGCGGCAAGGCGATCGTAAAAACCCATGAACGAATTTGACACCGCGCTGCTCGCGCCGATCGGCTTTATCGCGCTGCTTCTCGTCTTGTCGGCGTTTTTTTCGGGGTCGGAAACGGCGCTGACAGCCGTTTCCAAAGCCCGCATGCACCGGCTGGAATCCGAAGGCGACCTGCGCGCGCGCCGCGTCAACTTCCTTATCCGCGACCGCGAGCGTCTCATCGGCGCGATCCTTCTTGGCAACAATCTCGTCAATATCCTCGCCACGTCTCTCGCCACCAGCGTTTTCATCGCGCTTTTCGGCGCGACGGGCCTCGCCAATGTCGTTGCAACCGCAACCATGACCGTCCTGGTGCTGGTGTTCGCCGAAGTCACGCCAAAATCCGCTGCCATTGCGCGCCCTGACGGCTTCGCCATGCTTGTGGCGCCGATAATGCGCTGGGTCGTTTTTCTCTTCGCGCCAATCACGCGGATCGTGCAGCTTATCGTGCGTGGGTTTTTGAAAGGCTTCGGCCTCGATATCTCAAAAGACAGCGCCGTTTTTTCCGCAACCGAGGAAATTCGCGGCGCGGTCGATCTTCATCATTCCGAAGGCGGCATCGACAAGGATTCCCGCGACTTCATTCGCGGCGCGCTTGAACTCGACGAAATACGCGTCGAGGAAATCATGATCCACCGCAAATCCATCGAACTGCTCGACCTCGACCAGTCGAACGAAGAAATCATCCGCAAGGCGCTGAAAAGCCCCCATACGCGGCTGCCGGTGTTTCAGGACAGCACCGACAACATCGTCGGCGTATTGCACGCAAAGGATCTGTTACGCGCCCTCTGGGACGTTGAAGCCGATGCGAACGCCGTCGATCTCACCGCCATTGCACGCACGCCCTATTTTGTGCCTGAGACCACAACGCTGCAGGAACAGCTTGACGCCTTCAAGATCAAGCAGGAGCATTTCGCGCTGGTCGTCGACGAATACGGCGCCATTCAGGGCCTGGTGACGATGGAAGACATTCTTGAGGAGATCGTCGGCGAGATCGAGGATGAATATGACAGCCCCGTTCAGGGGGTTCGTCCGCAGGCAGACGGATCGCTCAATGTAGACGGCGACGTCACCATCCGCGACCTCAACCGCGCCATGGACTGGAGCCTGCCGGACGGCGAGGCAGTGACGGTCGCCGGTCTTGTCATCCATGAATCGCAATCCATTCCGGAAGTCGGACAGACATTTTCCTTTCACGGCTTTCGCTTTCAGATCCTGCGTCGCCGCCGCAATCAGATCACCGCCATCAAAATCTCTGAAATCTCGCCTGCCGCCGCCGATTGAGCGCCGCACGCCTTGAACAGGACGTTTCTGCTTTCATGACTCAACGGGCCGGCGCGAGTTCGCTGATTTTCATCTTCATCACCGTGCTGCTGAACATGATCGGCTTCGGAGTGATCATGCCGGTCATGCCTCAGCTTATCATGGAAGTGACGGGCGAAGATCTCGCCCATGCCGCAAAATGGGGCGGGCTGCTCACTTTCGTCTACGCCTTGATGCAGTTCATCATGATGCCAATTCTGGGCGGCCTGTCTGACCGATTTGGCAGGCGTCCGGTGTTGCTTGTTTCGCTGCTCGCTTATTCGATCGATTTTCTTGTCATGGCGCTGGCGCCGACGATCGCCATTATCGCCATCGCCCGCATGTTCGCCGGCATGTTCGCAGCGACGTTTTCAACCGCAAACGCCTACATCGCCGACATATCGCCGCCGGAAAAACGCGCGGCGAACTTTGGCCTGATGGGCGCGGCGTTCGGGCTCGGCTTCATTATCGGCCCGGGCATCGGCGGCATTCTCGGCGACTATTACGGGCCGCGGGCGCCGTTCTTTTTTGTCGCCGCAATTGGCGCCGTGAATTTCCTGTTCGGGCTCATTGTCCTCCCCGAAACCCTGGCCGCCGAAGACCGTCGCAAATTCGAGTGGGCGCGCGCCAACGCCTTCGGCAACTTCAAACAGTTTGCAAAATATCCCGTCATGGTGCCGATCGCCGGGGTGTTGCTCCTCGCGCAGCTCGCACACTGGGCGTTTCCCTCAGTCTGGTCGTTCTACGCGGAGGAGAAATTCGCGTGGTCGCCGGCGATGATCGGCGCATCCTTGATGTTCGTCGGATTGATGGCCGCGATCGTTCAAGGGGGGCTGACGCGCATCGCGATCCCGAAGCTTGGAGAAAAACGGGCGGCGCTCATCGCCATGAGCGTGACGTGCATTTCCTACCTTGGTTTCGCCTTCGCCGATAAAGGGTGGGCGGTTTACGCAATCATTGCGTTTTCAGCACTCGGCGGCCTGGCTCAACCCGCGCTGCAAGGCATCATGTCCCGCACCATGCCGGCAAACGCGCAAGGCGAGTTGCAAGGCGCCGTTGCGGCGATCATGAGCATTTCCATGGTCATCAGCCCATGGGTCATGACCCAGATTTTCGCAGCCTTCTCCGATCCCGGCGAACCCGTGACGGCGTTTGGCGTCACGCTGATTGCGAACGGCGCCCCGTTTTACTTTCCGGGCGCGCCGTTTGTCGTGTCGGCTTTCATTGAAGTCATTGCGATCGCGGTTTTGTTTGTCGCCTTCGCCCGCATAAGCCGGCCGCGCGGCGATCCGGCTGCGCGTTGAAGCAAGCGTTCAGTCGGCGTCTTTTGCGCGATCGGCAGATTTCAGAATCAGCTTCAAACGGCCATTGGCCCGCTTGACCGCCTGATCAAGCCTGTCGAGTTCCTCGCCCATGGCCGCGTCGACATCGTCGGCGCCGTCGAGCAGCGCCTTCGCCTTTTCGATCTCCGTGAGGACCGCGCCAAGATCGCCCTCGGAACCGGCCGGCGCGCCTAACGAGACTTTGCGGGCGGCGTCAACGCCGCGGTCATCGCGCCCGGACTTGTCGCGCCACGGCCCGCCCCATGCCAGCCACCCGACAAAAAGGCCAAGCACGAATGCAACGCCGGCAACCAACCAGGGGCTTTCAAATATTTCCGCCAATGCGCCCTCGCATTATTCCACCCGGCGCCGGCATCGCGCGCGCGCCAAAACGGCACATATCATATGCCGGCGCGCACACGGGCCCCGCCCGTTGGCGCTTTCGAAGCAATCGCCGGGCCAGACCGGACCGCGACCGTCCCAAAATGAAAAAGCCGCCGGCGACCCTCGTCGCGGCGGCTTTCATCGAGCGGGCGCGCCGCGTCTATCGGGGCGCCATGACCATCATGATCTGACGGCCTTCCATCTTCGGATACTGCTCAACCTTGGCAATTTCTTCGAAGTCATC
Source organism: Hyphococcus sp. (assembly GCA_028281665.1). Classification (GTDB taxonomy): domain Bacteria; phylum Pseudomonadota; class Alphaproteobacteria; order Caulobacterales; family Parvularculaceae; genus Hyphococcus. Next base: position 96,764 of record JANQJK010000027.1, on the reverse strand, counting down.
CTGCACGCGCCTTAACAGATCCGCGCCGCGATCCTGGTGCGCCATTTCGCGACCGCGAAAGCGCAGCGTCACCTTCACCTTGTCGCCCTCCTCGAAAAAGCGCTTCATCGCTTTGACCTTCACATCATAATCATGGTCGTCGATGTTCGGGCGCATCTTGATCTCTTTGATCTCGACGACCTTCTGCTTCTTCTTGGCCTCGGCTTTTTTCTTCTGCTGTTGGTATTTGTACTTGCCGTAGTCCATGATCTTACAGACAGGCGGCTGTGTGTTTGGGGACACCTCGACAACGTCAAGGCCGGCGTCAGCGGCGATGGCAAGCGCATCTTCCAGCTTTACGACGCCTTTTTTGTCACCATGATGATCGATAAGCAGAATCTGCGGAACGCTGATCTCCTCGTTGATGCGTGGGCCTTCATTCTTCGGCGCCACGTTGGCGAATGGTTTGCGTGCTATGAACTTCTCTCCTTCGGTTGCTGGCAAACAAAACCCGGCGATTTTCTGGCGAACTGATTAAGAAACGCCGTAAAACTCGCCGGGGGAACGGATATATAGGGAATTCTTTTCACGGATCAACGGGTCATGATCAACCGGCCTGAGCCGCGCGCTGCGGCTCGTTCCCGGCATTGATCAGACCCATATTTGAAAGCGTGCGCCAGACAAAGGCGGAATCAACGGATCCCGGCCCCGTCGCCGACGTCAGGGTAACCACGTGACGCCCATGGGGCGCGGCTGCGTTTGCTGCGGCGCCGGACGCGATCAGCACGCCCTCGCACCCGACGCTGACCGCGAGGTGCATTTCCTCGGCATGATCGGAGACAAAAAACGCCGCCTCACTGGCGAGCGCCGCCAGCTGGAGGTGGTCGGTTTTGCCTGCGAGATCGACAAGCTGCGGCGCCGCGTCGGCGATTTCGTCGCCAAAGGAATGCAGCCCCTTCGGCCCCGCCAACACCGGCATGAAGCCGGACGTCGCCATGATGGATGCGAGGCCTGCATATCCGCTCACCGTCCACCGGCCGTCGGCGGCCGCGCCCGGCAGCAAAAGCCCATAGGCACCCGATATGCCGTACCAGGACGGTTTCATGTTCGCCGAGTCCTTGCGCGCGTCGAGCGCCCAGTGGAAATCAGGCAAGCGTTCGCCGGCCTCAATGCCGGCATCCGACATCAGGCGGGACACGTCCGGCGTCGCCGCAGCGCAGTCCGCCCGCCCCCGTCGTTTCTTCGGAGCCGGCGCCGCGCCGAACCATTTCGGCCGGAACGGCCCAAGCGCCGAATGAAGCTTTCTCGAAACATCGTCCGCCGCCAGGTCATAGACCCGCTCGAACTTCGCATTCTTCAATTGCCGGATGAATTCCTTGCGCGCTTCGGTGTCGCGGAAATTCGGCATGCCCGCAACCTGATCAAAATATGGCGCGGCGCGCGCGACGCGCTGTAACGAGGGTATCGTCAGCAGGCTGATGGTCGCATCGGGGTGAGCCTGGCGAATGGCCTCGAAGGCCGGCTCCGCCGACACGAAACCGACCAGACTGTCAGTCTTGATAACAAGGATATTTGACTTTTTACGCCCGAACATCGCCCGATTACGCCCCGCGCCCCAGAAGGCTTCTATACACGTTTATGGTCGCGTCGCACATAGCCTGCGTTGAATAGACGGCGCGGACGCGCGCCGCCGCGGCGTCGCCCAGCCTGTCCCTAAGGGCGCCGTCCCCGGCGAGCCTCGCGATTGCGCCGGCAAGCGCCGTCGCCGAACCCGGCTCAAACAGGATGCCCGTTTCGTCGTCGACCACGGTCTCAGCGAAGCCGCCATGGGCGGCGGCGATGACGGGCTTGCCCATGGCGCCGGCCTCGACAGCCACGCGGCCGAACGGCTCCGGCCGCAAGGACGGCGCAATCACTGCGTCCGACCAGGCGAACGCCGCCGGCATGTCGGCGCATTCGCCGACCAGTTGAATCATGTCGCGCACCCCACGCTCATCAATCTGCGCGCGCAAGCGGGCCTCGTATCGTTGCTCGCCTTGCGCGCCCCCACACAAAACTAACCGCAAAGACGGCGTTTTTCCAGCGCTTACTTGCCCTTGCAACAGCCCTGCCGCTTCAATCGCGAGGGACTGGCCTTTCCACGGCGTCAGCCGCGCGGGCAGAACGAACCGGAGCGCCGCGCCTTTAGAATCGCCGCCCCAAGCCGCGTCTATGTCCTTGACTCTGTCCGCGCTGACGGCCTGTGGATTAAAGACCTTCAGGTCCGCACCCCTGGGGATAACTTTTAATCTATCGGGCCCGACGCCGTAGTCGGCGGCAATCCGCTCGCCCGTAAAGCGGGAATTGGCGATGACGGCGTCGCCTTTGACGAGCGATGAATTGTACCAGCGCTTGAAGGCGTTATCCGCCGAGTGGGCCCCGTGAAACGTGGTCACGAGGGGCAACCCTGTCCGTCGCGCCGCCGCCGCCGCGCTCCAGGCCGGCCCGCGCGAGCGCGCATGAATAAGGTCGACGCCGCGCTTGCGAATAATGCGCGCCAGCATTCGACCGTTGGCCAGGATGGAGGCCGGATCTTTCCGGTGCACCGGCGCCTCGATGAATTCGCCGCCGGCCCTCGTTATGTCCGCCTCCAGCCGTCCGCCATAGCTTGCCACCAGCGCACGACCGCCGGCTTCGACAATCGCCGCCGCCATTTCAGCGGTCGTGCGCTCCGCGCCGCCGGAACCGAGCCGCGGGACAACCTGTAGGATCGTATAAGGAAAGCTGGTCACATTGTTTCATATACGCGCATTCGGCCGAATTCCCGGTAACAATGATAATGGCGGCGCGTCCGGCCCATGCTACATGAATTCTTATGGAAAATCCGCCGCCTGATTTCATCGACGGCCCGCACGGGCGTATCGCCTATCGCCAGCGCGCCGGGAAAGGCCCCGGCGTTGTCTGGCTGGGCGGCTTCCGGTCGGACATGATCGGCACGAAGGCGACCTTTCTTGACGAATGGGCGAAACACCGAGGCGCAGCGTTCTTACGCTTCGATTATTCCGGGCACGGGGACTCTGACGGCGTTTTCGAGGACGGTTCGATTGGCGAATGGCTGGCCGACGCGACGGCCGCCTTCGACACGTTGACGGACGGCCCGCAGATTCTCATCGGCTCGTCCATGGGCGGGTGGATTGCGACGCTCCTTGCCAAAGCGCGGCCGGATCGCGTCGCCGGGGCCATTTTTATCGCGCCGGCGCCGGACTTTACCGAGCGCCTGATGTGGCCGGCCTTTACCGACGAACAGCGCAAAACGATCATGCGCGCAGAACGTCTCGAACAGCCTTCCGACTATTCGGAGGAGCCGGAGATCATCACGCTGAAGCTGATCGAGGACGGGCGCAATCACCTCGTCATGACTGACGCCGTGCCGATCACGGGGCCCGTGCGCATCCTTCAGGGCATGCGGGACGACGCCGTGCCCTGGCGCCACGCCCTCGATTTCGCCGATGTCATTGAAAGCGACGATGTCGAGATCACGCTGAAAAAATCCGGCGATCACCGCCTTTCGGAGCCCGACGATCTGGCGCGGCTTCAGGCAACGCTCGACGCCCTGTGGGGCTGATCAAGGGCCCCGCCCGCCCGCCTCGGCGCATCATTTCAACGGTTCGTCGCAAAAGCGCCCGCCGGACGGGGGCTCCATGTTGCGACATCTGTGGCAATCCGCTAGCCTCGCGACAATTGTAACACCATTTGAGGGAACGGCGCGGGGGCAATCCCGTTCGCCGGGACGATATGAGCGGCAAACCCTTCGACAATCCCACGAAGCCGGAACTGGCGATCCTGAAACTGTTGTGGCGCGGCGACGACCTCACGGCCCGGACCATTCACGACGAGATCGCCGATGAATTCGGCTGGTCCTATTCGACGGTGCGCACCGTGCTCGAACGGATGAGCGAAAAGGGACTGATTTCGAAGCACGGCCGGGACGGGGTCAATTATTACGAAGCGAAAGTCACCAAGGTGTCGGTTCTCGGCCGGATGATCTCTGACTTTTCCACCCGCGTCCTGGAACTCGACCGGGCGCCGGCCGCGGCGTTCTTCTCCGACTCAAAGCTGCTTTCAGAGGCAGAACTCGACGAACTTGAAACCATGTTGCGCAAAGCGGAGGATCAGTCATGAGCGCGATCCCGACAACAGAAATCATCGACGCATTCTATCTGTGCCTCGCCGCGTCCGTTGTCTGGGCGCCGCTTGTTTTTCTTGGCGCAGCGTTTCTGAACCGCCGGTCCGGCGGCGGTGCGGAGGCGACGGTCTGGCCGTCCGCACTGCTCATCGCCGCCCTGCCCGTGATTGCAGCGCCGTTTGCCGCCGCCTTCGGTCTTACCCTTCGCGCCGCCAAACCGTTGCCGCCTATGGCGGCGCCTGAAACGGCAATGATCGCCGTGCCTGCATCAATGATCACCGCCGCGCCGCAAGGGCCCGCTATTGAAATGGCGACCGTCCTGAACGCCGTTGCGGATTTGTATTTTTACGGTTTCGTCCTGTTCGCCGCCCTTGGCATTCTACGCCTTGTCGGATTCTCTTATCGCGTCCGATACAGCTACCCGATCGACGATGTGCGTCTCATGGACGGGTTGCGCGACTGGCGCCGGCTGATCGGCGTGCGCGGCCCTGTGCGCTTCGCCTACTCCGATGCGGTGACGTCTGTGTGCGTACACGGATTTGTCCGGCCCGTCGTGCTCATGCCGCCCAGCCTTCTGGAGCGTGTCTCAACAGACGACGCCATCCTGATGGGCGCCCATGAGCTTGCCCATGTCAAACGCGGCGACACCTGGCTGTTTGCATTTTGCGGCCTTGCAAAAGCGCTGTTCTGGTTCAATCCTTTCATGCGCCGCATTATCGCTCATGCGCAGCTTGCGGCCGAGCAGGCGGCGGACGCTCTCGTCATTCGCAGCGGCGTCAATCGAAAATCCTACGCGCGCTGTTTCGTAGAGAGTCTCAAAATCACGGCGGGCCTTTCTTCGCCTCAGCATGCGCTTGTCCCGTCGTTCACACCCTTCGACAAACGCTCGCGCCGCGAACGCCTTGACGCGATTCTCTCCGGCCGGGCCGCGGCGCCCTTCATAACCCTCGGGGGCAAGATCGTACTGATTGCCAGCGGCTTGCTGGCGCTCGTCCTCGCCTTCGGTCAGGCCGCTCTCGCGGTTGCACCGCCGCCGGCAAAAGACGCGCTTACGGTTGTTCCTGTGGAGGGGCGGATCACGTCCACATTCGGCGAGCGGTTCGATCCGATCAGCAAGGAAAAGAAGTTCCATAAAGGGATGGATATTGCGGCGGCCACGGGCACGCCGGTGCGCGCCGCAGGGGACGGCAAGGTTGTTGCCGCGACGCCGCGCTACAACGGCTCGGAAGCCTGGGGCAATGTCGTCGTAATCGATCACGGTCATGGCTTGGTGACCCGCTATGCCCAGCTCGACAGCTACATCGTGCGCAGGGGCGACAGCGTCAAAGCCGGCGACACCATCGGCGCCGTTGGCGCAACAGGTCGCGCGACAGGCCCGCACCTTCACTTCGAAGTTCTTGCCGATGGCGAGCACATCGATCCGGCGCCCATTGTGGACCCCGACACGCCCATGCCGCCGCAACCGCGCATGATGCGGAAGGTCGAACTGACGCCGATCGCGCCGGCTGCCGTCGTGGCCGCCTCGCCTGCGCCTGCTGCACCGCCTGCGCCTGACGTCGATATCGACATCGTTCCTGCGCCAGCGCCCGCGCCCGATATCGACATCACGATCGATCCGGCGCCCGCGCCCATGCCGGCGCCGGATGTCTCCGTCATGCCCGACCCGGCGCCTGTCGCTCCGGCGCCGCCGGTTGCGGACGGCCTTTCTCTCGGAGAGCGCCTCGAAATGCGCCTTGCCGGCCGTTTCGGGGAATGGCGCGCCAATCTCGACGAGACCTTCGAGGGGTTTGAGAGCTTTGAGAACTTTGAAGGCTTTGCGATGCTCGACGATCTCGAAGGCATGGTGGCGCATTTCGGCGATATGGAATTCGACATTGCGGAGTACAGCGAGGACATCGAACAAGCGCTGCATGACTATGGCGTTGAATTTGATAACTGGGAGGATCTCGCAGAGAACTTCTCGCAATTTGCATTCGTGATCGATGGCGACGACCTGTCCGACGAACAGCGCGAAGCCATCGAACGCGCGCGCGAAAAAATGAAGCGGACAGCGGAAAAGGCTCGCCGCGACGCTGAACGCCAGATGGAGCGGGCGCAACGCGCAATGGAACGGACGGAAATAGACCGTGAACGGATGATGCGCGAAATCGAGCGCGCCGAGCGCGCGCGCGAACGGGCCTTTCAACGGATGCATCGCGAAAGCGAGCGCCGCCACGACGAACGGGAAAGCCGCGCCGAACACATGGAAGAAATGCTGAAATTGCGCGAAGAGGCGCTCCGCGAAGCCGCCGACCGGATTGCCCGGGAACGAGCGGAACTTGAGCAGATGCGCGCCGAGCTCGAAGCGGAAAAACGCAAGAAAGATTAACAGCTTCCTTCAAAGCTCTAAACAGAGCGGACCGTAAACCCGGTTCGCCGCACCATCCCTGCGTTTGATCGATTAGCGGATGCGTGCGTCGGTGAAAGGCGCATAAGGGACTCATCAACAAATCCGCCAGGTTGCTGGGAGCATCGCGCGATGGGCCTTACAAGGATTTGCCTTCAGAATCCGGCCGCCGCCGGCGTCGTTCTGGCGGTTATTACGCTGCTCGGACTGCTTTCCGTTTCGCAACTGCCGGTGCAGCTTTTTCCCCAGATCGAGCGCCCGCAGATCGGCATTGAGACCCGATGGCGCGCCGCTTCCCCCCGGGAAATCGAGAGCGAGATCGTCGAGCCGATCGAGCGCGAACTGCGCGGCATCCCCGGGCTGAGGAGCATGCAGTCCTGGTCAAACACCGGCGGCGGATGGATTTCGCTCGAATTCAACCTCGGCGCAGACATGGATCAGGCGTTCACGGAAGTGAATGCGCGCTTGCAGCGCGTTCGCGGCCTGCCCGCCGAAGCCGAACGCCCGCGCATCAATCTGGGCGGCGGACAGGAGGCCGGCGAGACGCTCATCTTCCTCTTTTTGCAGCGCTTGCCCGGCAACGCACAGGAGGGCGTGCGGCTCCGGGATTTCGCAGAACAACGGATCCTGCCGGCGCTCGAAGCCGTTCCCGGGGTCGGCGGGGTCAACATTAACTCCGACGAAGGCGAAGAAATTGTCCGCGTCGAATTCGATCCGTTTCTCGCCGCGCAACTCGGCGTCACGCTCGATGAGATTTCGCAGACGGTAAACCGCTCAACGGATGTTACCGGCGGGCGCGTCGAGGTCGGGCGGCGCAATTACACAATGCGGTTTGAGGGACGCTTCGAGGCCGACCAACTTGAACAGACCATCCTTGCCTGGCGCGATGGCGCGCCGGTGACGCTCGGGGACGTCGCCGACGTTACCGTGACGCCGGACTGGCAGGGCGGCGTTGTCTACCAGAACGGAAATCCGGCAATCGGCATGCGGGTTATGCGAGAACCCGGCGCCAATGTCCTTGAGTCAATCGACGCGCTGACCGCGGTGCTCGACGAAATGAACGCCGGGCCGCTCGCCGAAATGGGTTACTCCATTCAAAAGAGTTTCGACCCGTCGGTCTTCATTAAACGCGCCATCAGCCTGCTGACAAATAATCTTCTGCTTGGCGTCATCCTCGCCGTCGGCTCCCTCTGGCTGTTCCTGCGGCGCGCCAAGGCAACCCTGATTATCGCCGCGGGGATCCCGATTTCGCTGATGGCGACGATTATTATCCTCAATCTCTTCGGCCGGTCGATCAACGTCATCTCTCTTGCCGGCCTTGCCTTCGCCACCGGCATGGTGCTGGACGCCGCAATCGTTGTCCTTGAGAATTTTGTGCGGCAGCGCGAGGAAGGCCGGTCGCCGATGAAGGCCGCGGAGACCGCCGTCGGCCAGGTATTCGGCGCGCTCTTTGCGTCGACGGTGACGACCATCGCAATCTTTATTCCGATCATGTTCTTTGAAGACGTGGAAGGTCAGCTCTTCGCCGACCTGGCGCTGACAATCGCCATCGCGGTCTCATTCAGCCTCGTGGTCGCCGTGACATTGTTGCCGACGGGCGCGCGACTGCTGCTGAAAGACGACGACAGCGCCGCTACGTCAAAGCGCGCGAACTTCGCCGGACCTATTGCTGATTTCATTATGCGCGCGACGGCGACCAATTCGCGCCGCATCGCCATTATCGCCGCCTTAACGGGCGCGCCGATTATTGTCGGCTTTCTGCTCTGGCCGCAATTGAATTACCTGCCGCCGGTGAAGCGCGACGCCGTGGACGCGTTTGTCAATTTTCCGTCTGGCGCCAGCGCCGATATGATCCGCGAAGAATTCGCCGAGGTCGTCGTTGAAAGACTGCAACCCTATATGGACGGCGAAAAAGAGCCGGCATTGAAGAACTACTATCTGTTCAGTGCGGCGTGGGGCGGCAATGTCGGCATCCGCGTTCTGGACCAGTCGCGCATCGACGAAATGGTCGCCCTCGTCAACGAAGAAATCCTTTCGGGTTTTCCCGATACGCGTGTTTTCGCGGCGCAAGGGGATCTTTTCGGGAACTGGGGCGGTCAGGGATCGGTTCGCCTCAAAGTGCAGGCCGCCGACTATGAAGCGCTGACCGCATCGATCCCTGCAACAACGCAGATTATTCAGGAGGCGCTGCCCGGCGCACAGGTCTGGCCGAACCCGGACCCGCAAGTCGTGACGCCGGAGTTGCGGCTCATTCCGAACGATCGTCGCATCGCGGAAGTCGGCATGACCCGCGAAAGCGTCGCCCGCGCCGTGCGCGCCCTCGGCGACGGCGCCTGGCTTGGAGAGTTCTTCCATGAAGACGGCCGCATCGACATCATCTTGAAGGCGAAGGAATGGACGGAGCCGGAATATCTCGACTCCGCGCCGATCGCGACGCCAACCGGCGCCGTGGTTCCCCTGGGCGAACTCGTGACCACAGACCGCAGCGTCGGACCACAGCAGATAAGCCGGGTCGACGGACGCAGAACGATCACGCTCGGCATTTCCCCGCCCGAAGGCATGGCGCTCGGGCCGGCGGTTGACGCCTTGCAGTCGAACGCCGTGCCCCGCCTTTATGAAACGCTGCCTGCCGGCGCATCGTTGAAATGGGGAGGCGATGCGGATGCGCTCGCCCGCGCCGTGAAAAACCTTGGCGGGAATTTCTTCCTCGCCATCGCGATCCTCTTTCTGATCATGGCCGCGCTCTTTAAGTCGGTAAAAGATGCAGCCTTTGTGATTGTCACGCTGCCCATGGCGACGGTCGGCGGCGTTCTCGCCATCCGCGGGCTCGACCTCATCAATCCGTTGCCGCTGGATCTTCTCGGCATGATCGGCTTCATCATTCTCCTGGGGCTCGTCGTTAACAACGCAATTCTGCTGGTCTCTCAGACCCGCGCTTCCGAAGCCGCCGGCAAATCGCGGCCGGACGCCGTGCGCGATGCGTTGAACCTGCGCATTCGTCCCATCTTCATGTCGACGTCCACCTCGCTCATGGGAATGCTGCCGCTTGTTCTCTCCCCCGGCGCCGGCAGCGTGATCTATCGCGGCCTCGCCACCATCATCGTCGGCGGCATGGCGGTATCCACGCTGTTCACGCTTCTGCTTTTGCCGGCGCTTTTGCAACTCGGCGCGCAATCCATGCCGGCGCTGGCGCGCGGCGATAGCGTTCCTCAGCCTGCTGAATAAGGATCATACGGGGCATGAACCGAAACATTATCTTTGCAACGTCCGCCGCTGTCATTCTCGTTGCAGCAGGGTCGACAGCATATTTTTATGCCGACGCGACCGGCGTCGATGCAGACGCCGGCGCGACGGAGCAACAAAGCGGTCCGCCGCCGGCGGTTGTCGCCGTGGCTAAAGCAGAAGAACGCGAGTTGGCGCCCCACGCCGAAACGCCGGGATCCGTGGTCTCCACCCGCGACAGTCTGGTCGCCGCCGCGACATCCGGGAAAATCGAGTGGGTGGCCGAGATCGGCGCCGAGGTCGATGAAGGCGACGTCATCGCGCGGATCGAGAAAAGCGATGCGGAACTGGCCTATTCGGACAGCGGCGCGGAAGTCGCGCGCCTGAAATCGCGCGCTGAATACCTTGCGCGGCTTTACGACCGCTTCAAAGGACTTGGCGTCGAGGCCGGCGAATCGGAATCGGCGATGGACCAGATGCGCGCCGATCGCGATGAGGCGCGACAGGCGCTGCGACAAGCCGAGGTCGCTCATGAGCGCACGGCGATCAACCTTCAACGCACGGAAGTGCTTGCGCCTTTTGCCGGCCGCGTCGTCAGTCAGGAAGCGCAAGTCGGCGAATATGCGACCCCCGGCATTGGCCTCGTTCGTCTGGTCGACATCCACCGGCTTGAGGTGACGGCGCGGGCGCCGGCAAGCCTCGCCCGCAATATCAGCGCCGGCGACACGATCCGCGTCGCCAACGGCGCGGAGACGAAGGAAGCAATCGTGCGCGCAATCGTGCCGGTCGGCGATTCCCTGTCACGCATGCTGGAGCTGCGTCTCGAACTTGCCGATGCGGACTGGTATATCGGCTCGGCCGTGCGCGTCGCATTACCGGCTGAAACAGCGCGCCGTGTCGTCGCGGCGCCGCGCGACGCACTGGTCCTGCGCGCCGACCGGATCAGCGTATTCGTTGTCGGCAAGGACCGTACGGCCCGTCAGGTGGATGTAGATCTTGGTGCGGCGGAGGGCGAGTACATTGAAGTGATCGGAGACATCAAACCCGGAGACAAAGTCGTCATCCGCGGCGGCGAACGCTTGCGCGACGGCCAGAGCGTGACGCTGTCCGCGCTGCCCGAGGAGCCGTCTGCTTAGGGCGATAACCGCTCGTATTCAGCGAAGGCCGTCGGCGCCGAGACGCTGGCGGGCCCAAGGCGCCGGCGGCGCGTTTAAGTCGTTCGGCAACACGATGTTCATCCGGTTTTCGCGGATGCAGCCGGCGCCTATTCCTTCTCTCCGAACATGTCCTCGACAAGCTTGACGAGAGCATCCACAGCTTCTTCCGCCTGCGGACCTTTTGCGATAATCTCCAGTTCCGAGCCCTGAACGGCGCACAACATCAGCAAGTCGAGCTGTGAATCTGCAAGCGCTGCGCGATCTTCGTTTCGTACGGTAACTTCCGCATCCCAGGATCGCGCGAGCGCGGAGAAGTGCCGCGACGGGCGAATATGAAAGCCAAGTTTGTTGGCGATCCTGACCTTGCGTTGGACTTCGGTCATCGCCCGCGCAGCCCTATTCGGGCGCCTCGCCGGACAGCACCCACGATGCGACGTTGATGTATTTCCGGCCCGCCTCATGGGCGGCCTTTACCGCCTCCGGCAAGTCGCCGTCGGCGCGCACCGTCGCCAGCTTGATCAGCATGGGCAGGTTCACCCCGGCAACCACCTCGGCATTGGCCTTCTCCATGACCGCGATGGCGAGGTTAGACGGCGTGCCGCCGAACATGTCGGTCAGGATGACGACGCCGTCGCCTGAGTCCACGTCCTTCGCCGCTGCGAGAATGTCTTCGCGGCGCTTTTCCATATCGTCATCGGGCCCGATCGAAACCGCACGGATCTGCTCCTGCGGCCCGACGACATGTTCAGCCGCAGAGAGAAACTCCTCGGCAAGCCGGCCATGGGTGACGACAACAAGACCGATCATCAAAAGGCTCCAGTACCACCGGACCGCAATCCGGCCCAGTGGATCAATGTTGCGTCGCAACATCCAAAAGTCCACCAGAATCGTCGCCTTAATCGGCGGGCAGTTCAACAATAAATCGCGCGCCGCGCCGCGGGCCCGAGGGATCGGACGGATTTTCGAGCCGGTTCTCCGCATAAACGCGTCCCCCGTGGGCCTCGACAATCTGCCGGGATATCGCCAGCCCGAGACCTGAGTTGTTCCCGAACGACGTTCCCGCCGGGCGCTTCGTATAGAAGCGGTTGAAAATCGATTCGAGATTATCCGGCGGGACGCCCGGCCCGTCATCCTCAATGACCAGGCGCGCAATGGCGGCCCGCTGGGTCGGCGCTTCGAGATAGACGCGCACCGACCCGCCAGGCGGGCTGAAGGAGCGCGCATTGTCGATGAGGTTGCGGACGACCTGTCCAAGGGCCGCCGCATTGCCGAGAATGTAGACGCCTTGCAGCGGGTCGGAGAAGTCAACCCTGGGCTCGCCGTCCTTCGCCGTCTGTTCGTACATGGACGCGATGTCCTTGATGAGCTGGGCGAGGTCGACCGCCTCCCGGCTTTCCCGGGCAAGTTCCGCGTCAAGGCGCGACGCGTTGGATATGTCCGTGATCAGACGGTCCATGCGCGCGACGTCTTTCTGAATGACGCCGAGCAGTTTCTCCTGCTGCTCCGGCGTCTTGGCGATCTGCAAGGTTTCCGCCGCGCTTCGGATCGACGTCAGCGGATTTTTCAATTCGTGGGAAACATCCGCTGCAAAACTCTCAATGGCGTCGATGCGCGCATAGATCGCTTGCGTCATGGATTTCAGCGATCCGGAGAGCTCGCCAATTTCGTCCTTGCGGTTCGTAAAGTCCGGGATCCGTGCACGCCCGGCCGCCGCAATGCCTTCGCGCACCTTGTCGGCGGCAATGGCAAGCTGCCGGATCGGCTGGGCGATCATGGCGGTCAGCAATAGTGACGACAAAATCGCGGCGGCCATGGCGAGCCCGAAAAACGGAAGGATGGAGAGCCGCGCGCGTTCGACCAGATCGTCAATGCCGCCGGATTCCGCCGTCACTAGGCCGTAAATCGCCTGCACGCGCCGGATCGGCACCGTCACCGAAACGACGAGGTCGCCCTCTTCATCAAGGCGCACGGACGCGGCGCCGCGCTCCTCCGCGAAGGGCGACGAATCGAGCGCTTCGTTCAGCTCCGCTTCCAGTGATCGGCGCGCCGCCGCCGCATGATAATCAGTGGACAGGAAATCGACGACGCCTTTCCACACCCGGTCGAGGGAGAACGGCTCGCGCGCATCCTCGTCGTCGATGGGCGGCAGGTTTTCCGCCTCGATTTTGTCCTCTCGCAGAACAATGTCTTCGATGAGGAGGATGCTTGCGTCGGAAACGGGTGGAACCTGAAAAGTCTGCGGCGCGTTGAAAATGCGTACGCGTCCTTCGAAACTGTCCCAGACGCGGTTGAAAACCTCGCGCACGTCGGTCTGGTTGAGCGCCAGCGAACAAAGCGCCACTTCCTGCCCGAGGCGCTCCACATCGGCCTCTTCGACCGGCTGACAGGACGTTTCGTCAATCGCAACCTGGGCGAGGACGTCGGCGATGATCTGCGCCTGGGCGCGCACGCCTTCGAGCTTTGCCGCGATAAGCCCGTCCCGGTAGTTGGTGAGCGCGAACGAACCCAGCAGAAGGATAACGAGGCCAATAAGATTGGCGAGGACGATCGTCACCGTCAGGCGCGACAGCGCCACGCGCGCTCGGCGGCGCCGCCCCAGTTCCCCGCTTTGGGGCGCCGGCCCCTCTCCCGTCATGGGCTGTCAGTCTTCCTTGTATTTGTAACCGACGCCGTAAAGCGTTTCGATTGAGTCAAATTCTCCGTCCACCTGTCGGAATTTCTTCCGTATGCGTTTGATGTGGCTGTCGATGGTGCGATCATCCACATAGACCTGATCATCATACGCCGCATCCATCAGTTGATCGCGGCTTTTGACGAAACCGGGGCGCTGCGCCAGCGAGTGGAGGATCAGAAACTCCGTAACGGTGAGCACCACCGGCTTTTCTTTCCAGAGACAGGAGTGACGCAAAGGGTCGAGCGTCAGGTTTTCCCGGCGCAGGATTTTCTTTTCGTCTTCCGGGTCCGGCGAGGCGTCGGCCTGTCCGCGCCGCAACACCGCTTTGACCCGCTCCATCAGGAGGCGCTGCGAGAACGGTTTCTTGACGTAATCGTCCGCGCCCATGGTGAGCCCGAGCACTTCGTCGATTTCCTCGTCCTTCGAGGTCAGGAAAATCAGCGGCAGGCTGGATTTCTGGCGAATTCGGCGGAGCAGCTCCATACCGTCCATCGTCGGCATCTTTATGTCGGAAACGACCATGTCCGGGGGCGTCGCCGAAATGAATTCAAGCGCGGCGGCGCCGTCCTCAAAGGTCTTGACCGTGTGGCCCTCCGCCTCCAGCGCGATGGATACGGACGTCAGAATGTTTTCATCGTCATCAACAAGGGCTATCATCGCCATTATTCTCTGTCCCGTTTAATTTCAAACCTTTAGTAGACCGCGCGACGGGCGCGGAGAAGGCCGGCCCGTGGCGTTTTCGTGGCGCGGCGTTACCCGTCCGCCGCTTCGTCGATAAAGGCGGCCAGCGCCACGTCCCGCTTTGACAGACCGTCTGCGTCATGGGTCGTTAGCGTGATTTCGACCTTATTATAAACGTTAAACCACTCCGGATGGTGGTCGGCCTTTTCCGCAGCCAGCGCCACCCGCGTCATAAACCCGAACGCCTCGTTGAAATCGTCGAACTGGAAGCTGCGCTTCACCGCGTCGCGCCCTTCGACCGGGCGCCAGGCCGGGTGTTCGCTCAGGAAGAACTCGCGCTCCGCCTGTGTGAGTTTCGCCGCCATCCGAACGCCTTTCTTCAAATCCACGCGAAACGGGATGTAGGCCCTCCCGCCGCATCTGTCATCGCTTGACGAAAGGTCGCGCCAGCCCGCACCAAATTGCAATTGACAATCATTCTTATGAAGCGTAGCCAGTCGTTATTGACAATCATTCGCAACTGGCGTCGTGCTGACACGTCAGGGGCACGGAAAAGGGGATCTTTCGTTGTTACGTATACACCTCGCCAGCGCGGCCTCGCTCGCCGCGTTATTGGCCGCCACTTCTTACGCTCGCGCCGAAAGCGCAGTGGAAAACATCGAACTCGCATACGCGGCAGCCGATGAAATCGTCGTCGTCGGCAGGGTTCTTTACTCGGACCAGGTAAACGCCCTCAAAACGCCGACGCCGATTATTGACGTTCCGCAAAGCCTTTCAATCGTTACAGCCGACGAAATCAATCAACGTGGTTTCACAAGCATCGGCGACATCATCAACTACACGCCCGGCGTAAACACGTCACAGGGGGAAGGCCACCGCGACGCCATTGTTTTCCGAGGCGTGCGTTCGACGGCAGACTTCTTCATCGATGGCGTTCGCGACGATGTTCAGTATTACCGTCCCCTATACAATCTGGAGCAGGTGGAAATCCTGCGCGGTCCGAACGCTCTTTTGTTCGGACGCGGCGGCACCGGCGGCATCCTCAATCGCGTGGCGAAGAAAGGCGTGATTGGCGAGAACTTCAACGGGTTCCGGGCGAGCGCCGATACGTTTGGCGCGTTTGGTTTTGAGATCGACAGTAACTTCTCGGCAAGCGACAACGCGGCGTTCCGTATTAACGCCATGTATGAAAACCTGAACAATCACCGGGATTTCTATGATGGTGATCGTTTTAGCGTTAACCCGACCGCCCACGTAGAACTGAGCCCGGCGACAACGCTCGACGTTTCCTATGAGTATTTAAATCACGAGCGCTTTATTGACCGCGGAATTCCAACGGGTTCGGACGGCCGCCCGGTTGAGGACTTCAAAGATATTGTTTTCGGCGATCCGGAGGAGAATTTTCACGAGCTTGAAGCGCATCTGGTTCGCGCCATACTGCAACATCGGCTTAACGATAACCTGAAGGCTCGTTTCAGCGCCTTCTATGGCGATTACGACAAGCTGTATGTCAACCTCTATGCTTCCGGTTACGACCAGGCCGCGACGCCCGACATCGTAACGCTTGACGGATATATTGACACGACACAGCGCCGGAATCTGTCTCTCACCGGCGACCTGATCGGAGAGTTCGCCACCGGCCGGCTCAACCACACGATCGTGACCGGCGTCGAATATATCGACACCGTCAACAATAATGACCGGTTCAACCCCTTCTGGGACGTACTTGGCGCTGATCGCGCTGCTGATATCAACTTGAATGGAACTTCGAGCATAAGGACTGACATCGCCAACTTTGATATAACTCGCCCGCTCAACATACGCGGCGGCGTTGGCGTATTAGCTGACGGCCGAACCGCCACGAACATATATGGCGACTTAACCGTTCCAAACGCAGAGTTTGCAAACCCTGATATTATCAACGACGACACGGAAGCCGATATCACCGTCTTCTCCGCGTATATTCAGGACCAGATCGAAATTACAGACTGGCTTGATGTCGTCGCCGGCGTTCGCTTTGACAGGTTTAAAATCAGCGTAACCGATCTTGTCGATCCCATGAACCCCGTTTTCCGGGAACGCACGGACGAAGAAATTTCGCCTCGCTTTGGCGTTATTTTGAAGCCGCAGGAAAACATTTCTATTTACGGCAGCTATAGCGAATCGTTCCTGCCGCGCAGCGGCGAGCAGTTCGCAAGCATCAACGACACGACGCGCGCCCTTGACCCCAACGAATTCACCAACCTTGAGGCGGGGGTCAAGTGGGACATCAATGAAGGGCTGAGCCTGACTGCGGCCGTTTTTGAGATTGAACAAAGCTCGCCGCAACCTGAAGACAATGATCCGGCAACGCTCGATATCATCGACTCCAAAATCCAGGGCTTCGAAGTGCAGCTTCAGGGGCACCTGATGGAGCGCTGGTACGTCTCCGCCGGTTACAGCTATCTTGACGGCAATCAGGTCAACGCCGACGGCAGCGAAGGCAATCGCGTCCGAGAGCTTCCTGAAAATATGTTCTCTATCTGGAACAGCTTTCAGGCGACGGACAAATTGGGTTTGGGGATCGGCCTCACCTATCAGGACGAGAGTTTCATCAATAACGGCAACACGGCGATCCTGCCGAGCTATGTTCGACTTGATGCGGCGGCCTATTACGACGTGTCTGACAATCTCCGTCTTCAGGTCAATATCGAGAACCTGACCGACGAACTCTACTTCCCGAACGCGCACAGCACTCATCAGGCGACGGTGGCCGCGCCGATTAACGCGCGCTTTTCGATCAGCGGGCGGCTCTAGCGATAACCGGTTTTGGGGGAACCCGTCGCGCCGGCGTTCAATGGCGCGGCGGCGTTCCCTCAAACCGGCGCGCGCCAGTAAACGCCGCCGCACACGGGGACGGCGACGCGCGTCGTCTTCGGATATGTCAGAGGCAGTTTCTTCAGGCTTCTGACCGCCAGGAAAGCGAAACATTCCGCATCGAGAGCATCGGTCCGCCAGCCCGCATCGTCGGCGGTCGCGATTTCGGCTTCGAGCCGGTCGCGCAGGCTCGTCATCAGCGCGGGGCGGCGCGCACCTTCGCCGACAACAATGTACCCGCCCGGCGGTTCCGGCAGAAATTTTTCAGCGCGCGCAATTCCGTTGGCAATAAAGGCGGCCAGCGTCGCCGCGCCATCTTCCGGCGTCAGCTTCAGAACGTGATCGAGACTGAAGGCGTAGCGCTCCATCGATTTCGGCGGCGGTGCACGGAAATAGGAGTGCAAGCCCATCATACGCAGCGCTTCGTCATTGACCGCACCCGGCTGCGCCTTTTCGTCGAGGTTGCGCAAGGACGCCCATTCGTCGAGGAGACTGAGACCCGGCCCGCTATCATAGGACAGAAGATCGCCCGCATCGGCGGTTTCAGGCACATAAGCGACGCGCACGGTCTCGTTGAGGTTGATCACGCCAACCGCGCATTCCGGCCGGTCCGCCATGGCGGCGATCCGCGCACGAAAATAGACGGGATCAAGCGGCGCCCCAAAACCGCCGGCGGCAATATCGGCTGTGCGAAAATCGCTCACCGCATCGATGCGGGTTTCCTCTGCAACGGTTTTGCCGTCGCCTATCTGCCAGCTTCGGCCCGGCGCATCGGCGCCGGCGGGTACACGGTGCAGCAATGTGTGTCCCCCGACGCCGATCACATCGATATCCTTGCGCTTGATGTTTTCGCACTCCAGCAACCGCTCCACCGCGACAACGATGGCGCTCGTGACCTCGCCCGCCGCCTTGCCGATATCCGCCGCGCCATCCCGGCCCTCCTGCGCCGCCCTGACGGCGCGACGGAGAAAAATCTTCATGTCGCGGCTGTAGGGAACATGCAGACAGGGGCCGTCCTTGATGAACGCATCACCGTCAGTATCGACGACCGCCAGGTCGATCCCGTCCAGGGAAGGCCGGCTGACGACGCCAAGTGCGGTAAGGGCTTCGGACAAGGGGGGGCGACCTCTGCTGGGCGGACAAACTCCGCCGGTTCTTAACGACCGTCAATTACAACGGCGGAGATTGGATTGTTGAACGGCTCGTGCTAACGCGCGCCCTTCAGCCAGATGTTAGACCGATGACCTACAAATCCGACTTTCTGAACGTCCTCAACGAGCGCGGCTTTATCGCGCAAGGCACAAATATCGAGGGCCTTGATGCGGCCTGCGCCAAGGGCGTCGTCACGGGCTATATCGGGTTTGACGCCACGGCGCGCTCGCTCCACGCCGGCAGCCTCATTCAGATCATGCTGCTCTACTGGTTGCAGCAGACCGGCCACAAGCCGCTGCCGCTGATGGGCGGGGGCACGACAAAGGTCGGCGACCCCACCGGCAAGGACGAGCAAAGAAAGCTCCTGACCGACGCGGATATCCAGGCGAATATCGACAGCATCAAAGGCGTCTTTGCGAAGTTTCTGCGCTTCGGCGACGGGCCGACAGACGCCGTCATGGTGAACAATGACGACTGGCTCTCCGAACTCGGCTATGTCGAATTCCTGCGCGACTACGGCGTTCATTTCACGATCAACCGCATGCTGACCTTCGACAGCGTTAAACTGCGCCTTGATCGCGAAAGCCCGATGACGTTTCTCGAATTCAACTACATGCTGATGCAGGCCTACGACTTTCACGAGCTGCTCGGCCGTTACGGCTGTACGCTGCAGCTCGGCGGCACCGACCAATGGGGCAATATCGTCAATGGCGTCGAGCTGTGTCGCCGGAAGGACGCAACGGAAGTCTTTGGACTGACGACGCCGCTGCTGACCACCGCGTCGGGCAAAAAGATGGGCAAGACCGAGGACGGCGCTGTCTGGCTAAACGCCGATCTGTTTTCGCCCTACGACTACTGGCAATATTGGCGCAACGCCGAGGACGCTGACGTGGCGCTGTTGCTGTCGCGTTTCACGACGCTGCCCATGGATGAAGTGCGCCGTCTCGGCGCGCTTGAAGGCGCGGAAATCAACGAAGCGAAGAAAATTCTCGCAAACGAAGCAACAACGCTGCTGCATGGCGAGGAAGCGGCCAAGAGCGCCGCCGCAACGGCGCAAAAGACCTTCGAGCAGGGCGGGCTCGGCGGCGATCTGCCGACGGTTGCGTTGGGCGGCGCAGACATAGACGCCGGGGCGCCGCTCATCGATCAGTTCATCGCCGCGGGGCTGTGCGCCTCAAAGAGCGAAGCGCGCCGTCACATCAAGGCCGGCGCGCTTAAGGTGAACGGCGAACCGGTGGGCGAGGAACGAAACATTGCCGCCAACGACATTATCGACGGCGCCGTGAAGATCTCCATCGGCAAGAAAAAGCACGCGATTATTCGGATTGACTAGGTTCGACTAAATCGGACTCAATCGGATTTGGCACAATTGGATTAGGCTCAGGGGCGGTTTCCGGCAGGGCGTTCGCCGGCTCAAAGAGCTGCCGGAAAATGCCGGGCGTCAGCGCTGACAATGGATTGACGATTACGTTCGGAGCAGACCGCTCGCCGCTGACCGAATAGGAAAGCGCGAGAATGCCCTCGCCTTTTTTGCCGACAAGAATATCGCCGATAATCGGAGCGGCGCCGAGCGCGGAGTTCAACTGATAGAGCGGCGCCAGGGCCCCGTTAAGCGCAATCGCGCCGTCCTGTGCGAATGACACCTCGCCTTCCGCCGTCATGCCCACAGAGGGGCCCGTCGCGCGGAAGTCGCGCAAGGAAAGCGCGCCGGCGCCATAGTCAAATTCTCCGTATGCGTATGTAAGATCGATCCCCTCGCCCTGCATCAAGTTAGCGAGCCCGTCCAGCGAGCCCGCCGAGAACAGCCGCGCCAGCAGCGGCGCGTTGACTACATGCATGTTGCGCGCCTCGATTTCGCCGACGAAACCCGGCGCGCCGCCGCCATAGTAAACCGCCATGGAGCCCTGTCCGCCCTGCATCGACGTCAATCCGAAAACCCCTTTCAAAAAACCGCCAAGATCGCTCGATCGAACGTCAATCCGCTGCGCCGGGCCGGTTTCGCTCCCGGTCTCTGCCATGGCGACGCGCAGCGGCGCACCGTTGGCGCTAAGGGCCGAAAAATTGAGCGCTTCAAGGGCGTCGGCGCCGCGCCGAAGATCGAAGGACGCGTCCTGATAAACAACCTTCTTTCTGAGTTCGAGTTGATCGACCCGCGCCGTCGCCGCGATCCCGGCGCCCCACGGATCTGACGTCTCCGCGCTTTCTTCCGAACGGCCCTGGCCTTTCGTGAACTGCAACACGGCAGGCCCCGCGTTGACGTAGGCGCCGGTGGCCGTCACATCCAGCGCGCCCCGCGCGTTGCGCCGCGCCGCCAGGGACAGATCCGCCGCGCCGTCCAGATAGAACCTCGGAAAAGACGCCTCGTTCAGGACGCCATCGGCAAAGGTCGCGACGCCGGAAACGGAAACGCCCTCGCCTTCAGCCAATACACGCTCGAACGCAACGCCGTCTTCGCCAAGCTGCATGGCGATTTCAGCCGTCGCCGGCGCACCGACCGGTTTCTCCCAGTCAAACAACCCAAGCCGGACCCACGCATTTGCGAAATCGCCCGTGATTGTCATGCTGCGGAAGTTGCCGATCTCGCCGACAATGCGCGCCGTCGCGTCGACCGTCCCGCCAAAAAGATTGCGCAACGACAATCCAAAAAAGTCCCCGACAGACGGATCGACATTCCCGGCGAGCGTCAGCTCGGAAGGACCGTCCTGCGCAAAAAAGTTTTTCTTCCAGACCAGATTGAGCGGCGTTTGCCCGAAAAACGCATCGCCTTTCACAGTGAGCGAGCGCGGCTTCAGCGACACCGTCCCCTTGCCGCCGGTCAGCTCGCTCTCATCGGCGCCAAAGCCGGCAATCGTCATGTTTTCAAAGGTTGCTTCGCCGCGATACTCATACTCGTCCGGCGCGACCTCTCGCTTGTTCGGCCGCATGATTTCGATGCGCGTCTCGGCGTCGCCTGAAAATTGATCCGGAGACAGATTGGTTTTGGAAAGGAGATTAAGCGGCGCTTCGTCGAGAACACCGAGAATATCCTCGGACCTGCCGGCCGCCAGGAAGCGATAGTAGGTGGGCTCCCATTTCGGGATGAACACCGGAATTTCGAGTGACCCCTCAGAGACCTGCACGTCGCCGACGCGCGCTGAATCAACCTTCATCGAAAAGCTGTTGCCGCGTAGGACGCCCAACCCCGACGCCTCCGTCAGCGGCGTCATCTGCTTTGAATAGAACGCCTTCCCGCCGGCAACGTCGAAGGTAACCGCGAGCGCCTCGTCGGGCATCAGGCTGTCGTCTCCCACGGCGCCCGGCGCAAGATCCATGAGCGCCTTGATGTTCTCAATGCGCGCCGTTTCCATGCGGTCTTCAATCCAGTCCCGGGCCCCCATGGCGACGCCAAGAGGCCAGATGCGCAACAGCCGCTGCGGGTCAAGCGCGCCATCGACGGCGATGTCCGCGGTAACGCCGGGCGATGAACGGACGCCGTTCTCCTCGCGCGGCGCCGCATAACTGAAACCGCCGCCAATCACGACATCGAGCAGGCTTACTGAGAAGTCCGACAGACCGAGCCGCCGCGTTTCCACGTCATACTCGCCGACAAACTGCGCCGCCGTCACCGGGATCGGCGCCGCCAGCCGGCCCGGCAGCGCGACCACCATATCGGTTGCGTCCAGATCGAACAGGACGCGCTGGGGGTCTCGCACGTCATCGCCAAACTCAAGCGCCACCGTTCCCTTCGCTTCGCCCTGATTGCCCGCGACGTCATAGGCGAAGCGATCGACTGTGAACCGGTTGGCGGCCGGGTCGAACCCGGTCTGCCATTCGATGAAACGGATGGGGGCGTCGGCGCCGCCGAGCCTGAGAGCGCCCGCCCCGATTTTCGCCCTGAAATTTGAGGCGCGCACCTTGCCGTCGCGGGTCAGCTCGATTGCGCCGTCGCCCGACGCCGGCGCGTCGATAACGGCGGCGGCGTCGCCGTAAAACATCGTCAAAATATCGCCGATGGGAAAGTTATGACCGGCAATGTCGAGCGCGATAACGCCGTCCGCCTCTGCAAACTGGGCATCCGCCTTCAGATGCGCGCGCGCATCGCCATCGAGGTCGATATCGCCGGCGACCGCCGCGGCGAGTCCATCCTCGTTGCGTTCAATGACGCCGCCGGCATTATCGGACGTCCAGGTCCGCCCGGACGCTTCGTCGACGAAGGTTATCACCGCGTCCCGCATTTCAGCTTTCTGAAAGGCGCTGCGTAAAAAGCCGTCGCCAATCATCTTGTCCGAGGACGGAAAAAGCGACTGGCCGCCGCGACCGCGCGCCGCGGGGACTTTCAACGTTTGCTCCGTGTTGCGCACAATCCGAAAGCGCGCACCCGTCGCTTCGACGGTGCGCGGACCGATACTGCGGGTGGAGACGTCCCCGGCGGCGAAAACCAGCTCAACGAGGTCGGCCGCGCCGACGCGCCCGCCAACCGCATCGAAGACTTCGAGGTCTTTTAACCGCAGACGAAAGAGATCCTCGTTTTTAACGATGTCCATATCGCCGATCGCGGCGTCATAGCCCTTAGGCAGGCGTTGCTCGATGGCAAAAGCAGCGCTGGGCTTGAAGGCGCCGAGCGCCACGGGCCCCTGTTGCAGGCGGATGAACAGATAGGCCGCGCCCGCGGCAAACACGGCGACGCCAATCGCGAAGATTTCAACTAACAGCACTGCGGCTTTCGCCGCTCGCTTTGTCATGCCCGATCAGGCCCTTAACGGGCCGCCCTGAAATACTGAACTCGCGCCCCGCCCCGGGGTATTCGTGAGCCTACACGCGTATCGCCCGGCGCGCCACTGAGCAAGAGCCGTTGCGGGACGAGAGGCATATTGCCTATAGAAAGCGTTCGTTTTCAGTGTGCAACGCAGAAGGGAGCATCAATGCCAAGCCTGAAACCCGGCGACAAAGCGCCGGCTTTTTCCATGCCGACCGACAGCGGCGACAATATCGCGCTCAAGGATTTCAAGGGAAAGAAGCTGGTTCTCTATTTCTATCCGAAGGACGATACGCCGGGCTGCACCAAGGAGGCGATCGCCTTTTCCGCCGATATCGCGAAGTTCAAACGGGCCGGGGCCGCGGTTGTGGGCGTTTCCCGCGACACCGCCGTCAAGCACAAAAAGTTCAAGGACAAGCACGACCTGAAGGTCGTTCTGGGGGCGGACGAAGACGGCAAAACCACCGAGGCCTACGGCGTCTGGGTGAAAAAGAGCATGTATGGCCGCGAATATATGGGGATCGAGCGGTCCACCTTTCTGATCGACGAAAAGGGCAAAATCGCTGAAATCTGGCGCAAGGTGAAAGTGAAAGACCATGCCGAGGCGGTGCTCGCCGCCGTAAAGACCCTCGGCAAGTAGGGACGCCTTGACGACACCGGCCCCCCATCCAGCAGACGCCGCGATATCCGTGCTCAACGCGGCGGCGCCGTCGGCCAAAGTGGCGGCGGCCAGGGCTGCGCTTGCGGCGCTGGATGGCGACAGCGCATCGCAACCGCCTTCCGCCGTCGAGCCGCCGCGCCGTCCGGCGCGGCCTGAACGTCCGATCCTTACGGCGCCGGGCAATGTCCCGCGCCGCCGGCCTGGATCGGCCGACGGTCGGATCGCCCTCCTCCATGCGGTCGCCCATATCGAGTTCAACGCCATCGACCTCGCCTTCGACATGGCGGTTCGGTTTTACAAGACCGTTTCGGAGGCGGGCCTTGATGGGGAGGTCTTCCTCGCAGACTGGCTCCGTATCGGCGAGGAGGAAGCCCGCCATTTCAGCCTCATCGAAGCGCGGCTTAGGGATTACGGCGCCGCCTATGGCGATTTGCCCGCCCATGACGGGCTGTGGGAAGCGGCGGAGGCGACGGCCCATGACGCCGCCGCCCGCCTCGCCATAGCGCCGATGGTGCTGGAGGCGCGCGGGCTGGACGTCACGCCGGGCATGATCGACCGGCTGAACGGCGCGGGCGACAAAAAAAGCGCAAACATCCTCAAAATCATCTACAAGGACGAGATTGGCCACGTGGCCTGCGGCGAGCGCTGGTTTCACGCCTTTTGCATGGCGACGGGGCGGGAACCGAAGGCAACCTTCCGGGCGCTTCGCGCG
This sequence comes from Hyphococcus sp., assembly GCA_028281665.1. Lineage (GTDB taxonomy): Bacteria > Pseudomonadota > Alphaproteobacteria > Caulobacterales > Parvularculaceae > Hyphococcus. Next base: position 72,384 of record JANQJK010000027.1, on the reverse strand, counting down.
GAATACTTCGCGGGCGGATTGAAGCCGCCGTTCAATCATGCGGGGCGGGCCGCGGCGGGAATGGATCGGACTTACTATGAAGAAGACGCCGCGAGTGGTCCGGTTTGAAACAATTCCGTCGCAGAGTCTGGCTATTTTGGTTTACATTCGTTAAGGAAATTAGAAAATCTACGTTACACCATCACATAACTGTTGCGTAATGTCCGGATTTGCGCTGCAATATCTTAAGGGGTGGCAGCGCATAATAGTATTGTTATGTGGCCAAGGGGCGTTTGTTGAATGAGCCGTCGTTCCGGCAGGATGAAACGCGTATTCAGCCGTCTCTTTAAGGAACGGCAGATCTATCACCGCAGCGACGGCGTCGTGCACTTTATCTCGATGTCGGCGCAGACGCAGATCGCGTTCGCGGTGGTCGCGCTCGGTGCACTGCTCTGGGTAGCATACGCATCCGTAAACGTTGTGTTTAAAGAACAGATTATTGTCGCTAAAGAGCGTGAACGGCTCGTTATGCAGACGAATCTGTCGAAACGGCTCAATGAGGCGAAGGCCGCTTACGACGACATCGCCTATCTGAACTTCACCTATAAGCGTCAATTCGATGAAACCATGGACGATATCTGGGCCCGCCACAGGGTTCTGACGAACATGGTCGATCGCAAATCGTCGATTAACCAGAAACTTGATTTGCAGGCGGAAGGTCTGTCGGCCGCCGGGGGCCCAAACGGGCAAAAGCCGGTCAACGGTAATCGCGTCATGATTGACGTTGCGCCGGGCGAAGCCACGCCGCGGCAGTCTCGTGTTTCGATCCTGCGCAAGGAAGCCGCTGACGAAGCAAGACTGCGCCGGGAACGATCACAGGAGAACGGCAACGCCGGGGAGTCCATCGAGTCCATGGAGGAGGCGGCCGCTGACCTCTTCTCCGAACAGGTGCTGCTGATGGCGACCGTCGAGGAGAAGACGTCGCGCAAGATCGAAGAACTGCGGCAGGTGATTAACTCAACGGGGATCGACCCGGACGCGATTATTACGCCGGCAAAAATCTCGAACATTACCCTCGCCCAGGGCGGGCCGTTTATTGAGCCCGGAACAGCGGCGAGCTATCCGACCCGCTATTACCGCCACGCGAACCGCGCCGCCGCCGCCGTCGACGAACTCGAAGCCTTGCAGGCCGCCCTGAAGCACCTGCCGCTTTCGTCGCCGCTGACGGTAACACGACGCATGACCAGCGGCTTTGGCGTTCGCCGCGACCCGATCAACGGCAAACATGCAAGCCATCACGGCGTCGACTTCGCCGCGTCCTGGGCCTCACCCGTTACGGCAACCGCGGCCGGAACCGTAAAATTCGCAGGCACCCGCGCCGGCTTCGGGCGCGTCGTTGAAATCGACCACGGCAACGGTTTTGTAACGCGTTACGCGCATATGAACAGGATCAAGGTTCGCCGGGGTCAGACGGTCGAGTTGCACGATCAGGTCGGCGAGCTTGGCAATAGCGGGCGCTCCACGGGACCACACGTTCACTACGAAGTTCATTACAAGAAGCGTCCGCTCAATCCGCGCCGCTTTATCGAGGCAGGTAGATATGTTTTCGAAAGCTAAGACCGGCAAAAACGCCGACGCCAAAGACGCCCCGGCCGCGCGCCAAGACGCCGCCGCCCCGGCGCCGTCGCCGTTGAAGCGCTCCAACGCGACGCGGAACCCATCGAACGTCCCGTCGATTATTTCCCAGGACGTCGTCATGCGCGGCAACATCAATTCAGCCGGCGAAATTCAATTCGACGGCGCCCTTGAAGGCGACGTGAAGGCCGGCTCGCTGATCATCGGCGACAAGGCCAGCGTCAAAGGCGAGATCGTCTGCGAAACAGTAGTCGTGCGCGGCAGCGTCGAAGGCGCCATTCGCGCCAAATCCGTCTCCCTCGCCTCAACGGCGCGCATCCAGGGCGACATTCTCCATAGCTCGCTTTCGGTCGAGACCGGCGCCCATTTTGAAGGCAATTGCCGTCATTCCGACGATCCGCTTTCGGACTCGTCCGCCAATGATTTCCGCCGTGCGCGCCCGTCTGCGGCAACGCCGGCGCCATCGCCGCGGCCGGTCAACACAGGCGGCGACGAAGACGTTCAGAAATCTGCGAACGGCAACGCCAACGCGGCGCCGGCCTTCCTAAGCCAGGGCCGCTCACCGCTTCGATAGTTTCTCGGGGGCTGGGAAGGGCTGCTGCGGCAGTTCAAAAAAAGGCCGCTCAATTGAGCGGCCTTTTTCTTTGGTCTGTCAGTCCGGGACTTTGCGCCGGCCTGGCGTCAGCGCGCGCCGCGCATGCCGCCCAGTCCCGATATCACGGTGAGAAGCCCGAAGCCCGCAGTGAGGTACGTGCCCCAGCGAATGGCGCCGAGCCCATCGTCAGTGCCCATCATCGTCAAGGACATAAGCCCCATGGCGCCCAGCGCGCCAAGGCCCGCCAGGACGGTCACGATGCTGGTCAGGCGCCCGATCACGGGCAGCAGGCCGATAACGCCCAGAACCCCGGCGCCGATAGCAAGCAGCGCCGTCCACGTCATCACATGACCGACCAGCGGACTGCCATAAAACTCGCCGTCAAAGGCGCACTCTTCTCCAAGCGGAACCTGGATTTTGGTAAGGCAGCCGATGGCGTTGCCGATGAAGTAATTGCCGTTGACATCGGTCACGTCGGTGCCAAGCGCATTTGAGCTTTGCTCAACCGCGAAGAGCGGCGTGTAAAACATCACGACCACAATCGCGAGCGGAAGCAGAATTCTTGTCATAGGAAACCCCTGATCACCCCTTGTCTGCACAACAGAAGGGTGAGTTTACCGATTGTGGTGCGACAAGCCAACCGTCCCGAACCCGTGATATTGCTTCATTTTCGTGACGGCAGGCTGCTCCCGCGCTAGGCTGGCCGACGATTTTGGGAGACAGGCGCAATGACGAAACCCGATGTTTTCCGGATGGCGGCGGTGCAGGCCGCGCCCGTTCTGTTCGACAAAACCGCATCGACCGAAAAGGCCGTCAGCCTGATCCGCGACGCCGGCGCGAAGGGCGCCGATATCGCCGTCTTCGGCGAGACGTGGCTGCCGGGCTATCCGTTCTGGGTCGAGGGAACCATTACCGATCTCACCTGGGAAGCGAGCGCCGCCTATCTCGAAAACGCAATCGACGTTCCGGGCCCCGAAACGGGCGCCCTGTGCGCCGCCGCCAAAGCCGGCGGCGTCGACGTTGTTATCGGCGTGGCGGAAAAAGATCCGTTTACGGAGGGCAGCGCATACTGCACGGCGCTTATGATCGGGCGCGAAGGAAAGATCCTCAACCGTCACCGGAAACTGAAACCCACCCATGCCGAACGCATTATCTGGGGCGATGGCGACGGCGCCGGATTGCGAACTGTTGCCCGCCCCTATGGACGCATCAGCGCGCTCAATTGCTGGGAGCATCAGATGATGCTGCCCGGTTACGCGCTCGCCGCTCAGGGAACGCAAGTGCACGCGGCGCTCTGGCCCGGCTGGGAGAAAACGCCGGGGCCCGGAGAGTATTGCTGGGCGCGTCAGCACCTGTTGTCTCGTGCGTTCGCCAGTCAGGCGGCAAGCTATGTCATCTGCGCAGCGGGCTTGCGGTTCGAAAAGGACATCCCCGAACGCTGGCGCCCCTTAGGCGTCTGGGAACATACAGGGCAATCCGCCATCATCGACCCGCGCGGCGAAATCATCGCCACCGCCGATACCGAGGAAACCATCCTGATCGCCGAAGGATCCCTGGACATAGTACGCGCGGCAAAGGCCGCATGCGACATCGCCGGGCATTATTCGCGTCCGGATGTTTTTGACTTTACGGTGGATCGCCGGCCGTCGCCGGGACGGGCCGGCTTCTTCGACGTCGAGACCGCTCAGGCCGCAGGAGACGTCGCAACCGGCGAGACCTCGTCAGACGCCAGTTCGGAATCAAGCGCGGCGCCGAAGCGAGACAGCTGACGATCCCACTGATAATCAGCGACAACGCGCGCGCGGGCGGCGGCCCCCGTTCGTTCGCGGCGCGAGGCGTGGATCAGCAGATCGACCGTCGCCGCAGCAAACGCCGCAGGCGCATCGGCAAGGACGATTTCGACCCCCGGCTTTGCGAGCACCCCTGTCGCCGCTGCGGTCGTCGCGACCACCGGTTTGGCCATCGCCATCCCCTCAAGCACCTTGTTCTGAAGCCCGCGGGCGACACGCAGCGGCGCTACCGCAATTTTCGCCCCGGCGATCCACGGGCGTATGTCGTCGACGCGGCCCGTCACCCGCACGCCGGCGGTCCGGGCAAGGGCTTTCACGCGCCGCGTCGGACGCGCGCCGACGATCGCAAAGGTCGCCGCCGGCGCCTTGGCGCGGACAAAGGGCCATATTTCCCGGACGAAAAATTCAACGGCGTCAATGTTGGCGCGATAGTCCATGGCGCCGGTGAAAACGATATCCGCCGGCGCCGAGACGAGCGGGAAATCCCCTGACGGATCGAAATAATCCGTATCCACCCCATTGGACCAGCAGCCGACCTCGCGCACGATTGCCTCACGGCGGTTGAACAGCGCAGCCTCGTCAGGCGTGATGGCGAAACTCGCGTCAGCCCAGTTGGCGGCAGTGTTCTCTGCATTGCCGAGAAGCGCGCCTTCCCTCGTAAAAATCCAGTTCATGGGAAAAATCGCATCGGCGGCGTAGCTGGTGAATTTGTCCGAGTCCGCATCGCAGAAATCGACAATGCGCGGGCGCCCCTCTACCGGTGTTTCCACATACTGAACCATCGTCGATGAAAAGACGATTTCAGCGACAAGCGGGCGCTCGCGCAACGCGTCAACGGCGCTTGCCATGGCGGGATCGCGAAAATAGGCGACGGTCAGCGGCTCACCATCCACCAGCCCTCGTGCGCTCCGCACGAGCGCAGAGCGGCGTTCGATCGGGATCAGCGTCGCGCTCTCGCAGACCTCCAGGAGGCGCGGCTCATGAGCGAAATCGGCCGGGTCGTCGACGAAACAGGCGAGATGCACGCGAAAACGCCCGGCAAGATAGTCGAGCAGCCGCCAGGACCGGATCTTGTCCCCCTTGTCCGGCGGGAACGGAATCCGATGGGCGAGAAACAAGATTTCGGGTTTGTCGCTCATGGGAAGTTCACGGCGAGGACCGGCCCAAGCCTGTTCGCGACCGGCGCCGGCAGGCGCCGCCACATGGCGACGAAGGCGGCGAATTTCGGATTGTTCGGATTGACGTCGGGCAGGTCGCGGGCACCGATCAGCTTGCACCGGTACGCGACCGGTTTCGGTTCGGCGCCCCAGAGCTTCTTGAAGTGATAGGGGCCGGAGCCGATCTTGCTGCGTCCGAAATCGAACCGCACGCACCCTTTCGCGGCGGCGCGGCGCATCTGCGACCAGTAAAGATACTCCGCGGCCCGCGCATTGCGGGCCTCTTTCAAGGCGCCGATGTAGTAGGGCCGCACCGTGTCCTTGTCATAGAAACTCAGTAACGCCGCCACCGGTTTACTGCGGAAATCGGCGATTGAAATCTCCGTGCAGTCCGCAAAGGCGCGAACCAGCGTATCAAGATACGTTTTCGGAAAGACCGGCGTTCCGTGATCGCGCAGAGACGTGGCGTAAAGCCGGTAAAATTCGTCCGTGTCGCGCACAATGCGAATGGCAAGGTCGCCGGCGTCGGCTGCTTTGATCGCCTTGCGAATTTCAGCGCGCCTTTTGCGCGGGATCATCGCGAGATTTTCATTCTCATCCGCCGGCAAGGGCAGTTCGAACGATGCGTGAACGCCGGTTTTTTCAAGCCAGTCTTCGCCGGGCGCTGCATCGCTGCGAAGCTCCACGTAATTCACGCGCCGGTCCGCGCCGATTGCCGCCGCTTCATCGCATAGTGCGGCAATGGCGACAGGATCGTCAGCGATGGGTCCGCCGCCGACGGAAAACGCCGTCGAGACCAATGACCGCCCAAGCAACGGCGCACGCACGTCAATCAGCGGCAGCAGCCCGACGATGTTTTCGCCGCGAAACGCCGCCAATGAAACGTCCTCAAATCCATACGCAGCCTTCGCCGCCGACGCCCATCCGTTTCGATGAAACAGCGCGCCCTCCGGATGACCGTTCACATAGGCGGCGACCGCCGACGCCTCAACGTCGCGGGCAAGGCATACGGTTACGGGCGCATCATACGCCGCTGTGGCGACCGCGACACTCATGACGCCCCGCCAATGCCAAGGGCGGCGTCGACCCGGCCCCACGGCCAGCGCGCCAGCAACCGATCGAGCTTTGCAGGCATGGATTTCAGATTGAGATAGTGACGCAGCTTCGATTTGCGCGACGCGCATTCAATGCGCGGCTGATCGACGTCCAACTCCCAGGGATGAAAGTAGAAGATCACCGGCCCGTCGAGGGTTCTCGCCGCACGGGCAATCAACCGTTCAGACAACGCATAGGGCGATGCGCGAAACCATCCGCCGCCGGCGCAGCTTACGCGGCGTCCGAATAATTCGGTTGTCGCCACCGGCGCCTCGATGAAATCCCCATTGGGAACGGGCCGGTGGGGCGCCTGCGGCACCGATGCGTCGCCATAGTGATCGTGTGAAATGGGGTGGGAACTGGAGGAGTATCTGTGTCCGGCTTCCGCAAGTATCTCATGCGCCCAGGGGGTCGTCCCGTCGATAGAAAACCCGGCGGCGCGATATCCGTTCACGGGAACGCCGGCAATATCTTCGAGGATGTCCTTGCTGCGCCGCACGTCCTCGCGAAACTCTTGAGGCGTTTGCGTTGTCGGCTTGGCGTGTTCGTAACCATGGCTTGCAAGCTCATGCCCGCGACTGACAATCTCGCGCACCAGCGCCGGGTCGCGCTCGGCGACCCATCCGAGCACAAAAAACGTCGCGCTGGCGCCGCGTTTGTCGAAGAGATCAAGACAGGCCCGGGTCGCATCGCCAACCCGCGGCGCAAAACCGTCCCAACTGGCGCGCGCGATAACATCGGAAAACGCCCAGACCTGAAAATAGTCTTCGACGTCGACCGACATGGCGAACCGCGCGGCGGAGGCGGCGCTCTCGATTTCTATGTGTTCGGCGACCATGGGACGGGAACGCCTCGTTACGGTTTCGGCCAGTCCTTGCGGACTTCGTCCAGAAGCGTCTCCGCGCGCTGAAGGCTGGCGACGATTTTGTCGCGACGGTCTTTGCGCCGGCGTTGCAGGTCCGAAAGCGATTTCTTCAAGCGGCGCACGCTTGCATGGGCTTCTTTTAACTCGCCCCGGGTCTCGTCGATGGAATTGCGCACCTGTCTGCGCCATTCCGACGACTGCACGGATTTCAGCGGCGCAATTGCGGCCGCTGCGTCGTCGTCAGCCGCGTCCGACGCAAACTCCTCCGCCGTCTCGCCAGCGCTCGCCTTGGCGATCGCCGTCGCCACATCCTCCAGCGTCGCCTCCGGCGGCGCGTCTTCGGCGGCGACCGAACGCCTGGCGCGCAGGCGATCAAAAACACTGCCGTCGCCTTCGGATTTTACTTTACCGACAAACGCCGCGTCGTCCTTCGCCTCGCTGTCATCTGCGCCGGGCGCCGGTTCCTCTTCCGCGCCCGCCGCCGCTTGATCGCGCCCGTCCTGATCTTCGGCAGACTCAGCCTCATCGTCCGCATGGGCCTCGGCCGCAGGCGGCGTTTCTTCCGGTTTATCTTCCGAAGCGTCTTCCGGGTTGTCAGCACTCATCTCTTCGTCCCCTTCCGCCTCATTGGCCGCCTCATCGGCCGTCGTAGCCGCCTCGTCGTCCGCCGCGGCTTGAACGGCGTCTTCCGGCGCATCGTCGCCATTATTGCGGGCGCGCATTGTATCGAGAGAGACAACCACGTCGTCGCCGGAGACACGGCGCATCTCGATAGCCTCGGCGCGTTCTTCCGCCTCCGCTTCTTCGTCGATCGACTTGACCGCAGGCATGCGGTCCTCCGCCGGCTTCAGATCGTCGGCCGAGCGCGGCGCATCTCGCGCGTCAAGTTCTTCCGCGTGCAACTCGCCGATAACGGATTGTGCAATTTCCGCTGTCACCTCATGCTTGTCTTCAAGCGAACAGAAAAGCATGATCCGGTTACAGACCGTGTTGATGCGGCGCGGACGCCCGCCGGTCTCCGCGAAAATCGCTTCCATGGCGTCGTCGGAAAATGTCGGATCTTCCTTCCAGCCCGCAATGGCGAGGCGGTGAAAAATATATTCCCGCGTTTCTTCAAGACTGAGATTTTCAAGATGATAGGACGCGATGACGCGCTGGCGCAGCTGCTCAAGACGCTGCGACTGCATCACATCGCGAAATTCCGGCTGACCGACCAGGAACACCTGAAACAGCGGCGTCCCGTCATAGTCAAGATTGGAGAGCATGCGCAGTTCTTCAAGCGTCTGGAAAGGCAGGTTCTGCGCCTCGTCCATGATCAGCAGCACGCGCCGCCCGCGATTGAGCTGATCGAAGAGATAGTCCTCAAACGCTTCGAGCTTCCCGGTGCGTCCCTCGCCCTCCGGTTCAATCCGGAATGCGGAAAGAATGTGGTCGAGCAACTCTTCCGGCGCGATGTTCGATGTCAGCAATTGGGCGGCGATCACGTTTGAGGAACTCAGCTGATCGAGCAACTGGCTGATCACCATCGTCTTCCCGGAGCCGATTGGCCCGGTAATGACAATGAACCCTTCCGCCTGTTTCAACCCGTAGTGGAGATACGCCATCGCCTTGTTATGGCTCCGGCTCCCGAAAAAGAACCTCGGGTCGGGATTGAGCTTGAACGGCGCTCCGGAAAGGCTGAAATGCTCCTCATACATGTTTAGAAGTCCAATCGGATTCCTGTAAAGACGATGTTTTCGCTGTATTCCAGCGTCGGGACTTCGGACCAGCGCTCCGTATGGGAATATTCCGCGAAGAGCGAGACATTCTCATAGAACCGATAGTCGCCGCCAACCGTGGCGGACAGCGTGTTGGTGACGCCATTCGCGGCGATGAAGGCGGCGCAGCTCGCAACCGGATCGAACATCGGATCAAATGCATCGAGGCCGAACACCGTCGGGTTCGCCTCGCAGGTCGCCTGGTCGACGCTCGTGTCCGCATGGCGGAAGCTGAGACCCGTATAGCCGGTCAGCCGTCGCGTAAGCTGGCGGCTGATATTGGCCCTCGCCGCAAACGCCTCGATCTCACGGAAGCCGAAATCGCTGTCGGAATAGAACCCGCCCAGCGTCATGCGGGTGCGTCCGAAATCGCCGTCCAGCGTGGCATAGGCGGAATCGACAACGCCGACGCCAATGGTCTGGGCGTTAATACCGCTGAACAGCGTCGAGTACTGATTGGCGTTGTTGATAACCTGACGCGGCGACAGCGCTTCGCCGTCGCGCAGAAGGTCGGCGTATTTCAGCGTCGCCAGTTGCGTCTCACGGAACCGCGCATCAATCGAACGGGCCCGGCTTGTAAACGACCGGTTCGCGCCCGCGGTCAGGTTGAGGCGCGGCGAAACGCGGTATGCGATCGCCGCGTCGATGAATTCATCGTCAAAGCGTTCGCCATACTCGACGCGCATGCTTGTCCGCCGGTTCGGCCGCGCGGTGAAGCCCGCGCGCCAGAAGACGCCGGAAAGCTCCTCGTCGTCAAAAAAGAGCGACGCCGCGTCATCGGTTTCAAGGTCGTCATAGCCGACCGCGCCGCTGATGGCGAGTTTGCGCGACAGCGCCACTTCTACCTCGCCCTCCACGGCGCCGTGCTGATATCCGAACCGCGGCAAAACGCCGGAGCCGTCTTCGGTCGTATCGTTGCCGTATGCGGACAGGGTGAAACGCACCTTGTCGAGCATGTTGCCGCTGTCATAGCTGGCGAGCACTTCATGGGAGCGCGAATCGTTCAGGAAGTTTTCGTCAATGGCGCCGAAAACGCTGTCTGAGTCGTCAATGAAGACTTGCGAGAACCGGTAACGCAACGTCACCGAGGAATTGTCAGCGCGCAGGCGGTAAAGATACGGGCTCACCCCGTAGGAGTGCACGTTCGCCTGCTGCGAGCGGGCGGAATTGATGTTGCTTGCGAAGCGCGCATTGTCGCCGACAAGCTGGCGCGACGTCTGGCCGGAAATGTCAACGTAAAGCCAGTTCTCGGCGACGGTCGCCGTGCCGACGCCGGCCACATTCTGACTGACGTTAAAGTCTTCGCCGTCGATCAGGTAGGAGAGATCAAGGTCGCCAAGGATCAATCCGGTAAAACGGTTGGTGCTGGTGATGGCGCCGCCGGAGAAAACCGTCGAGGCGATAAACTCGTCCTCTTCAAAGCCGTCAGGGGCGAGACGAATATTGTCCGTATAGCCGATGCGTGCGGCGACGCTGGCGGCGTATCCGAAGTAATCGGTCTGAAGCCTGAGCGGCGGATCGGCGTTCAGGCTCTGCGCGATGGCGGCGTGGCCAAGGGCGCCGGCGCTGACGCCGACGCAAAGGGCGGCGGCAAGGCCGCCGCGCGAATAACGATCAAGGATCCCCATTTTTCTGTTCCCTCTCGGCGGGCTTTTCACCGCCGTCTTCTTCGCTGCGTCCGTAATAGTCGTATGAGCTGTAGCTGGAGCCCGTGGCGCCGATCAGGCACCGGTTCAAAACAAGGCTCACATTCGGATTGACGTCGAGCAGTTCATCGAGCGCCGCTGCAATCGCCGGCTCCGGCGTTTCATTGGCCTCGACAACAAAGATCACTTCGTCGACATATTTTGCGAGCACCGCGGCGTCGGTCATGGCGAGCGCGGGCGGCGCGTCGACGAAGACGAGCCCGTCGCGACTGGATGTCGATATCTCCGTCAACAATTGCTGACACGCTTCTCCCGCGAACAGTTCGGCCGTGCGGTTGCGGCTGTGACCCTCGCCGAGGATCGTCAGCGGTCCGTCCTTGGCGCGGTGCGACAGGCTCTCCCACGGCGTTTGTACCGTGAGGCAATCCGTGAGCCCGGCGCCGCGATCAAGACCGAACCGGGCGCGCACTTTCGGTCGTGGAATGTCGGCGTCGATGAGCACCGTTGGAACAAGGTCTTCCAGTGCGAGACTGAGCGCGAGGTTGACCGCGCAAAACGTCTTGCCCTCGCCAGCCTGCGTTGAGGTGACCAGCACGAGGTTTCGCTGGCGGCCGGGCATGCGGTAGGCCTGCCGGTCTCCGGCGGCGCGCAGGAACCCCAGCCGGCGCAGCAGGCGGCGTTTCACCGCGCGCAGTTCCATGGCGAGGGGGCTTGCAAGATGGTCCGGATTGAAATGACCGAGCCCGTCCAGCCGCTCGAAATCAATCTCGAAAGATCGCGGCTTCGCTTTTCGCGCCTTGGCCTCGCCAGCGTCTTTGGTCTTTTCTTTTTTCCGCTTTTTGCGGGCAAGCGCATCAAGAGGGCTTGCGGCTTTTTCGACTACGTTCATCACGCCGCCTCACTCACTTTGTATGGCGTTGAATAAGGCGCGCGCGCCTCTTCTTCGAGTTCCGCCGGCAAGCGGCTGACCGACAGGTAGTTGTAGAGAACGCCCATCACCAACAGCGCGGCGCCGGCGCCCGCGAGCCGCAGAATGTCACGGCGGCGCGTTTCGCGCACTTCATCGGAAGGCGTCTCGGTAAAGGCGCCAAGCACCGGCAGGCCGAAGGCTTTCTCCAGTTCTTCCGACTGCGTGTAGGTGCGGTCGATCAGGTTGATGAGGACGCCAACGGCGATCCCTGCGACCAGCGCGGCGAAGATCGCCGTGTAAATCAACAGCTGACGGGGCGGCGCCGCCGGCCTGATCGCGCGCTCCGGACGCTCGAAGACCTGATACTCAACGCCGCGTCCGGCGGGCCCGAGATTTTCCGTAAGCTGAAGACGGTCGCGCCGCTCAAGAAGGTCTTCATAGGTTTTCTTGGTCGTTTCGTACTGGCGTTCGATCTGTTGCAACTCGGCGATCACCGCCGGCGCCTGGCTCGCCGCGATGACGAGCGCTTCCAGCTCGGCGCGTTGCGTCTGTTCGCGCACTTCAAGGGCCGCAGCGGCGTTGCGCGCAACGCGCAGTTCCGATTGCAGGCGAATGAACTCCGGGTTGGCGGCGCGGCCGCCGTCAGCTTTCTCAAGCTGTGCGATGCGCGCCTGAACGCCGATAATATCAGGGTGAGAATCCTGATACTTGCTGCGCAGGCCAGCGAGTTCGACGCGCAGCAGCTCAAGCTCGCCGCCCGAGGCGCCGCGCGGCGTCGCCGAAAGCAGGTTTTCAAGCGTCAGTATGCGGCCGCGCAGATCGTTAATGTCGTCGGCGGTGCGCTCAAGATCGCTCTCCTTTTGACCGCGACGCCGATCGACGCCTTCGGTTGCGGCAAGTTCCACCGCATGTTCCCGGCGAAACTCGGCAACGCGCATCTCGTTGGCGCTGAGGCGTTCCTCAAACTCTTCGATTTGCAGTTCAAGCCGGCGCCGCGCGGCGCCGCTTTCCGAAAGGCTTGCGCCGATATCCTGCTCGATCATCAGGTTCAGGACCGCATCGGTCACCCGCATCGCAACATCAGGATCGCCATTGGCGTAGCTGATGATGAAATACATATCGCGGGGACTTTCGATCTTAATGTTCCCGGCGACGCCATCGACGAGTCCCTGCATCGCCGCGCGATGTTCAACGTCATTCGACGCTTCGATGGTGCGATCGAGTCCGGAGCGGTAGATAATCTCTTCTACGTTGGGACGGGCCAGAAGCTGCAAACGCATGACGTCAACACGGTCGGCGTAGTCAGGGCTGGCCACGACGTCGTCCAGCACCGGTTGCAGAATGGACTCCGTCTGTACAAATACCTGCGCACGGGATTCATACTGGTCCGGCAACAGCCAGACCCCGAACCAGCCAAGCAACGCGGCGCACCAGGCGGCGATCACCACGGTCCAGCGACGGCGCCACAATCCGTTCAGATGACGGATCAGCGGCGCCGGCAGGTCTTCCACTCTGAAAAAGTTACGCACCATATTCACTTATCATCCGCCTTTAAGACGCTTTAAAATGCGCTCTCGGGAACGAGAATGACGTCGCCCGGCAGCACCGGCACATTTGCCGAGATATTTCCCTTGCGCAGAAGGTCGTCGAGACGCACGCGGTAGGACTCACGCTCTGCGCCTTTTCCGCGAATAAGAACCGCCCGATTGCCGGCGGCGAATTCCGTCAGCCCGCCAACGGCGACCATTACGTCAAGCACCGTCATGCCGGCCTGATACGGCAGGGCGATCGGCTGTTGGGCTTCGCCGAGGACGCGCACCTGCTGATCGAAGGTCGACGAGAAGTTCGAAACGATCACGGTGACTTCCGGCTTCTTCACATAGCGGCGCAGCGACTCTTCCAGATCGCGCGACAGTTCCGACGGCGTCTTGCCCGACGCCACCATGTCTTCCACGAGCGGCGTTGAAATGCGCCCGTCCGGCCGCACCGTCACGTTGGTTGAAAGCTCCGGCGCGCGCCAGACGAATATTTCGAGTTCGTCGAGCGGCCCGATAAGATAATCGGGCGAGGCTTCGGCTGCTGACGCCGCCGTCGACGGCGCCGCCGCCAGGTCTTCCCCGCCAATCGCCGAGCACGCGGCCAGAAGAACTGTCGCTGCGCCCGCAATCGCCACTCTGCTTAGTTCGACGAGCTTATTCATGGTTAACATCCTGTCTTGTCCATAAATGCGCCAATACCGGACGTTTGCCCGCAAAAGCGCTTGTTCAGTGTGTTGTTTCCGCAATTTCTTTGCCACCACGGCCGGACGGCCCGGGCCGGGCGGCAATGATGGTCGTAAGATCGGCGCTTTCGCGGGGCTGCGAAATCGCGTGCACGCGCCGCCGCGGGTGCATCGTGAATCGACGCACGATTTGCGATGCGCGGCGGGTCATCGGCTGCCGAGCCCGAACAGCGCAACGCGAATTGTTAAAATGACGATCGCAACGTCCATCAGTGGTGTGTAGCGCGAAATGTAAAAGAGATCGTAACGCAGCTTCTCGCGCGCGCCGGCAACGGAGGCCGCATATTCGTACTTCACCTGGGCCCAGCCGGTAATGCCCGGTTTAACAAGATGACGACTTTGATAATGCGGAATTTCGCGCTCAAGCGTCGCCACGAATTCGGGACGCTCAGGACGCGGGCCGACAAAACTCATTTCGCCGCGCAAAACGTTAATCGTTTGCGGGATTTCATCGATCCTAAGGCGCCGGATGACGTGGCCCACCCGCGTGATGCGATCGTCGCCAACCGCAGCGTATCGCGGGCCGCCTGCTTCGGCGTCGGTCACCATTGAGCGGAACTTTAATACATCGAACTCAGCGCCGCCGCGGCCAACGCGCCGCTGTCGGTAAAAGACGGGTCCCGCGCTGTCGACGCGGATTGCGATCGCCGTCGCAGCGATCAGCGGCGCCAGAAATGCGAGCAGCCCAATGCTGAAGACGACATCGAGCGCACGTTTGACGGTCGCGCCTGCGCGGCTGTTGATCGCGGCGGCTGACGCCGCGATTTCGCGTTCGTCAACGGCGCTGAGGCGAAGGCGTTCATGGTCGCGGGACGGCGCGCTGCCGGCCCTGGCCGCGCCATTTGCCTTCACAGCCGGCACACGCCGCGCGCTTTCGATTTCCTGGTAGGCGGCCCGCAGAATATGTGCGCCGGCGCCCACAAAAAAAGCAATGGACACAGCCCCTAAATAAACCAGCATGATTCACCGACCATCCGTGTTCGCAACAGCCGCGACCCCGGACAAAGTGCAGGCGCCGACATTGGGCGCCCCGGATCGCAACGGTTCGGGAAGCACGAACCATGCCTAACGGATTGTTAACGATGTAGACGGGGAGTTTTGCCGCAGCCGCCAAAGCCCCGGCGCGCTAAGGCTCAGAGCAGAAACGGTGCAAGGATTAAGCACCACAAAGCGGCTGACGAGGCGACCCAGAAAAGCCAGCACAGCGGCGCTGGCCAACGCTCGGACGTATTTGCGTTTGCAGCCGTCGGAGTGAGTACGCGCCGTGTCGCTGTGGTCGCCATGAGGACTCGCTAAGCGCCGTCCGTGAACAAATTATTAACGGGGACCGGCGGAGCCGCCGCAAGATGATCGTTAACATCTTTCACGGATAATGCGTCCGCAAGCGACAGACGATCCCGGCCGGCAATGCGAATACTGGTTTTCACAACGCTGTTCCCCAACGCCGCGGCGCCGACCCATGGCGTCTTCGTGGAGAACCGTCTGCGCGCCTATCTGGAAAAATACGATGCGGATATTCGCGTCGTCGCGCCGGTGCCGTGGTTCCCTTTTTCGCAAGGCGTTTTCGGACGCTACGCCGTGTTTGCGCGCGCCCCGGAACAGGAAGTGCGCGACGGCGTCCCCGTTTATCATCCGCGCTACGCGTTGGCGCCGAAAATCGGGATGCGGCGCGCGCCTTACTCCCTCGCCGCCACGCTGCGCCGGACGCTTGAAGAGTTCCGTGACGACGGGTGGACGCCCGACCTCATCGATGCTCATTATCTGTATCCGGACGGCGTCGCCGCCGCGTCGGTTGCGCGGGAAAGCAACACTCCTCTGGCGCTGACGGCGCGCGGCTCCGATGTCAGTCATATCCCGGACTTCAGCGAGCCCCGCGCGCGCATTCTTAACGCCGTTGTCGAAGCGGACGCCGTAATTACCGTCGCCGACGCGTTAAAATCGCGTCTCGTCGAACTGGGGGCGCCCGCCGACAAAATCACCACCCTGCGCAACGGCGTCGACCTTGAAACCTTCCGCCCTTTAGACCGCGAACGCATCCGACGAGTCATGGATCTTTCAGGGCCCGTTGTCGCCAGCGTCGGCCACTTAATCGAACGAAAGGGCCATCACCTCGTCATCGACGCGCTTGCCGATATTCCCGACGCGACGCTGCTCATTGCCGGCGACGGCGAGGAACGGCGCGCCCTCAACGCCCAGGCGAAACGACTTGGCCTTTCCGACCGCGTCCGGTTTCTGGGCGCGGTCCCTCATGAAGCACTCTCCGATATTTACAATGCCGCTGACGCCCTCGTGCTCGCATCGTCGCGGGAAGGCTGGCCAAACGTACTGCTCGAAGCCATGGCGTGCGGCGCCCCTTGCGTCGCCACAAATGTCTGGGGCAATGCGGAAGTCATCTCGTCGCCGGCCGCCGGCGCCCTGGCGCCGGAACGCAGCGCCGGCGCAATCGCCGGCGCCGTAAAGGGACTGCTTGCGGCGCCGCCCCGGCGCAACGCCGTTCGCGCACACGCCGAAGCGCATTCCTGGAATGAGACAGTTTACGGGATGCACGGGATCTTTTCCGAACTCGCCGGCAAAGCGAAACGCGGGCGTCGCATCGCATCGACGCCCATAAGAACGAATTTCAACGGCCAGCCGAAACTGATCGTCACCGTCGATACCGAAGAGATCTTCGACTGGAGCGATTTCTCAACCGGCGCGTTCAGCCTGGCCGCGCCGGACGACATCGACGGGTTCCAATCCCTGTGCGAACAGATGGGCGCGCGGCCGCTCTATTTCATGACATATCCCCTGCTGAAGTCGCCGAACGTCGCCTGTTACTACTGGGCGAAGGCCGATCGGGGGCTAGCCGACTGCGGATTGCACATGCACCCCTGGGTGACGCCGCCCGATGAGGCGCTGACCGGCGAATATTACTCTTACCAGAAGAACTATCCGGCGACCGTGCGCCGCGAGAAGAAGCATGCGCTGGCCGACGCCTACAAATCCGTCTTCGGCCGCCGGGCAAGCGCGCACCGCGCGGGACGCTATGGCGTCGCCCGCGACAGCTACCCCATGCTGGCCGAGATCGGCGTGCGCTATGATTTCAGCCCCAGCGCCGGATTTGATTTTTCGTCAACCGGTGGCGGCGACTTCACCGGATACTCAAACTTCCCGTATCGCATCGTAACGCCCGACGGCGCGGTCGATGTTTCCCCCGTCACCGGGGCGCGGGCGATCCGGCACACGCAAAGATTTCTTTCCCAGGAAACGGCGCCGCCGGGTTTTGCCGCGCCCCGCCGGCGGCCCTTTACCGAACCGGCGCGCCTGACGCCTGAAGGCACAAGCCTCGACACGCTGATGGCGCTGACGCGAAGACTGATCGCGGACAAGACGCCCGTTCTCACCTTTACCCTTCATTCAACAAGTTTAACGAAGGGCGCCAATCCATACGCGCCGGACGCCGCCGGCGTCGACCGTATACTGACGGTTACCCGGGATTACCTGTCCTGGTTCCAAAATACCGTCGGCGGTTCGTTCATCTCTCTCGATGAACTCGGCGCGCTCTATAACGACCGCAAAGACATCGCCGCTTAACGCCGCCTTAAGCATGAGGCCGGTATTTTTTGCCGGGTAGCATGCGAAAGAACACGCGTTATGGCGCCAGACGATTATTTCCGTGTCATTTTTGGACTCGTTGCGGTTATCGGCCTGATCGGCGTCGCGGCGCTCATTGCGCGCAAGGCCGGCGTCGTCACGTTGCCGGCGGCAGTCGGGCGAAAACGGCGCCTCGCCGTTTCTGAGTCCCTGCCGCTGGATGCGCGCCGGCGCCTGATGATTGTACGATGCGACGACCGCGAACATCTGATTATTCTTGGAGCCCAAACGGAAACGATTGTCGACAGCGGGTTTGACGCCGCCGTCATTGAAGCAACCGACGACGCGCCGCGAAGCAACCCGTTCGCAGAATTACGAAACGCATTCGGCGCAGCAAAATCGCCTGACAGGGACGCAGACCGGAACGCCGCGTGAAACGGCTCGTTCATATCTTTCTGGCGGCGTTTATCGCGTCGCTGATTCTCAACGCCGATGCGGCGGCGCAGTCGATTACGGTCGATATGGGCGGCGAAGGCGGGGGCCTTTCCGCGCGTATTGTTCAGCTTGTCATCCTGACGACGGTGCTTTCGTTGGCGCCGTCGATCCTGATCATGATGACGAGCTTCATTCGCATCGTCATCGTCCTGTCGCTCCTGCGCATGGCCATCGGCATTCAGCAGAGCCCGCCCAACCCGGTCATCATTTCGCTCGCCCTGTTCCTCACGGCGTTCATCATGGCGCCGACATTTGGGGAGGCTTACAACGCCGGCGTCAAACCCTTCATGGCCGAAGAAATCACGCTGGAGGAAGCGTTTCCGAAAACCGCGGCGCCCGTCAAAACGTTCATGCTGTCGCAGGTGCGCGAGAAAGACCTGAGCCTGTTCTTCGATATGGCGGAGGTCGAGCCGGAAAGCCCGGAGGCGACGCCGCTCCATGTGCTGATCCCCGCATTCATGATATCCGAACTTCGCCGAGCCTTCGAAATCGGCTTCCTGATCTTTATTCCGTTCCTCATCATCGACATGGTGATCTCGTCGATCCTCATGGCCATGGGCATGCTGATGCTGCCGCCCATTGTTATCTCCCTGCCCTTCAAACTGATCTTTTTCGTGCTGATCGACGGGTGGCGTCTGCTTGCGGGCAGTCTTGTGGAGAGCTTCGCCACCGGCCCGCCCGTTTAGGGCGGCCTCCCCGGCCTCGACGCGTGGCGCCACAATTGGTTATACGGTGTGCGAAACATGCACCGCCAAGCCAATCAGGACCCACGCCGATGAAAAAAGCCCAAGACTGCGAAACCATGGACGAGGTGCGCGCAGAAATCGACCGGGTCGACCGCGCCCTCGTGGATCTCCTCGCCGAGAGATGGAGTTATGTGGATCGCGCGTGGTTCTTCAAGCGCTCGCCGGACGAAGCCTCGGTGCCGTGGCGCAATCGCGATGTGATCGAAAAGGTAAAGGCCCGGGCCGAGGACACGGCCATGCCGGCGGAAATGGCCGAAGCACTCTGGCGCATGATTATCGGCTGGGGCATTCAGTATGAGGAAGAGCGCCTGAAGGAAAAGTAGTCTTGACAAAAATCAGCGATTTCTGCGCCGGGCGGACGCCGGCGGCGCTTTATGAAGAGTACCTCGTTCCGGGCCTCTTTACACCGTGGGCGGAGGAAATGGTCGCGCTTGCACGGGCCGGCGCCCATGTCCTTGATCTCGCTTGCGGCACGGGCATTGTTACGCGGAAACTGCTTGAGCGTTTTGGCGACAACATAGAGATAGGCGCCATAGACGTAGCCCCGCCGATGCTGGATGTGGCGAGACGCGCGGTCGGCGCGGACAATGCCCGGCTGCATCTTGCGCCCGCACATGAAACGCCCTTCGACGACGATCAGTTCGATTTCGTTTTCTGCCAGCAGGGCGTGCAGTTCTTTCCGGACCCGTCCGCCGCTTTTGCGGAAATCAGCCGCATTCTGAAGCCCGGCGGCAGGTTCGTCGCAAGCGTCTGGGCGCCCGCGGAAACGGGCTGCCCTGTTTTCGCATCCTTTGCGAAGGCGATCGAAAAACACCTCGGCGAAGATTTGCTGCCGCTTGGCCCATTTGCGTTCGGGCCGATCGATCGCCTGCGCGAACTCGCCAACGGCGCATCACTCAATATTGAAACGCTGGAAAGCCGAACCAAGCCCGCTGAATTGCCGTCGATTGAAACGCTTGTGCTCTTTGATGTGCTGTTTCTCGGGCGCCCCGCCCCTGATGGTGAACTCGCGCCCGCCATTGATCCGGCGGACCCGGCGGGCGACGCCGTTATAGAGGCGATTATCGCCCACATGTACGACGATCTTTCCGATTACATTGCGGACAACGGAAGCTTAAATGCGCCGATAACGGCTCACTTCCTGACCGCCCGCAAATAGGACTGCGCCAGCTGCGCGAAACTGTATCGATGCGGCTGCGGCGGCTTTATAATTGCGGCCATGGCGTCAAAACACACCTCTCGCGACATCAACCCGGCGATCGGCGCCATGATGCGTCAGGCGCGAGACTTTCTTGCGCACGAACACTCTCTTTTTGCGTCACTGAACATCGAGCCGCTGCTCATCGGCCGCGGCAAGACCAGTTTCGGCGTCGATCTGCCGACGGATTTTGCGGGCCCTGACGGCAAGGTGCATAGCACGCTCCTGACGATCATTCTCGACTCCATGCTCGGGATTACAGTGTTCACCGCGCTGGAAAAACTGACCCCGATTGCAACGGTAAATCTGCGGACCGATTATTTAAACACGGCGGACGCCGGCGCACGGGCAGTCTTCAGTGCGACGTGCTTAGACGTCTCCAACGAGATTGCCCGCGTCAGCGGCGAGTTGCGCCTTGAAGAGGGCGACGCCCTGCTCGCGGTCGGGTCCGGCGCTTTCATGGTCGGCACGCGCGGGGCAACAGCCGGGTCCCGCTTATGAGCAAGGCCCGCGACGCCCTCCTCGCTTCTCCTATTGCCCAATGGCTCGACGTATCCGCCGACGGCGAGGACGCCTGTCATCTGAGTTTTCATGAGCGCCATATCGGCAATCCGGCTATCCGCGCGATCCATGGCGGCGTTGTCGAAGCGTTCCTCGAAGTTACCGCGCAATGCGCGCTGAGCGCGGCGACGGACGCCGATACGCTTCCGCAAACGGTCAATGCCGATATCGATTATCTGCGTTCAAGTCGCGCTGAGGATATGCATGCGCGGGCGAAGGTCACGCGGCTTGGCCGGCGCGTCGCCTTTGTGGAGGCGGAAGCGTGGCAGCAGGATGAAGCGGCGCCGGTCGCGGTCGCCCGGTTTCGACTGCACACGCCGTCCTAGGCGGCGCAAGCGACGCAGCGGGCGATGGTCGGGTCAATCTCAAGGCGCGCCCGCGCGATTTCCTCGCCGCACGCTGCACAATACCCAAACTCGTCTTCCTCGATGCGCCCGAGCGCCATATCGACTTTCTTGAGCTCTGCGTGACGGCGCGCTTCCTGCGCGTTCTGCATCGCCTGTTGCTGTAACGCATTCTGCCGCGACAGGCGCCCGACCGACTGCTGATCGAGTTCGACGGGCTTGCGCTTTTCAGCGCTGGCGCCGGATTCCGATTGCAGTGCGGCGCGGCGCTTGATCAACAGGTCGCGGAAGAACGCGATGTCAGTGTCGTTCATGAGCGATACGTCTCTTTCAGATAGCGGCGGCTTTCCCTTGCCCCGACGACGGACGCGCCGGTGTTAGGATCGTTCAGAACCGGCGCGCCCCTTTGCGGACGCCACAGATACTCGATCTCCATGGAGGAAAGCAGCTCCTTGACGAGTCGGGCGCGCGGATCACGCTCGGCGCCGATAAACTCCAGCGGCTTTTCCGGCGCCCTCGACTTCGTCCGGAATGTTCCGGCCATCGCCCTCGCAAGCATGCTGAATTGCGACGAGAAAAGATTGACGGGGCCCGTCCACTGAATGAACGGCCGTGCGCCGCCATAGGTTTTTGTGAGATAACGGGCAATGTTAGCACTCTCATACATCTTTTGATCTGTATTCGGATCGATAAGATACGGGAACTGCGCCTTGCCGCCGAGCCGCGCGACGTCCGGGCGAAATCGCGTGCCGCCTTTCGGGCACGGCCGCACGAGAACGGCGATGCCCGCCTCGGAAACCGCTTCACGCGCGACCCGGCAAAACGGACAGCCTTCAAATTCGTAAAGCACCGGCGGCGCAGCAGCCTCTGTGGGCGCGCCGGGCGCCCCGGCGCCGAACCGCAAGACGGACGCAATGAAAGATGCTGCGAGATTGAGGGGATAAAAAATCATTCAAGCCGCCCTGCCAAACGCTGCTTACAGCTCATTATTCTAAAGTTTGCACGAATACGGGAGGGCGCGATGGACATCGCCGCAGGTGGCTGCGTTTCGCTTGGGTAATCAGGCGCGGGGGCCGCCTTAACCCTGTTTTTCCCAGCGGCCTTCAGGCGACTGCTTCCAGTAGGTTACGTCGCAGCCAGCGTCTTTCACAGACGTCCAGAATTTTCGCGCATCGGCGACGGCGTCGTCGTCGCGCCCGTCAAAGATCATGACGCAGCGCTCCAGGCCGCCGAGCCCGCCGGCGTCTGCGGCGGCGCCGTCAACGAGAAACAGGATTTGCGGATCGTTCGGCGTCTCATCGCTGTCAGTAACCCAGATCGGTTGCGCCACGCCATCGTCGCCGGCGCCGTGGGGCAGAAAACTCTCGTCCCGATAGGTCCACAGATGAGCGTCAATCCGCTCGACCCGTTCGCGGGTTCCCGCACGCACCACCGCGCGCCAATCTCGCTCCAAGGTTTTTTCCAACAGCCCCGGCAGCACGTTCTCAAGGGACGCGCGCTCAAGGTGATAGAAAAGAACCTCGGTCATTCCGCAAGCGCGGCCCGCAACGCTTCAACCCTCGCACGATTGACGCCGCGATCGCTGTAGCCAACGCGGGAGGCTGAGCGCACATGCACTTCCGCCTCGGCTTTACGAAACTCCACATCGTCAACGAAGCCAAACGTCTTCGACGCAAAAGTCGCCGATATGTACGCGTCGTCAAGCTGCGTGACCTCGCCGCCCGCAGCCGTAACGGCGCCCGGGATTTTCTCCCACGCCGTCGAGGGAAGCGGATCAATGCGGTGCTTGTCATCGGCATGGGCTTCGCTGACCACACAGTTCGGCGACGACGGACAGGGCGCAAGGACGCCGTCGACGAGCCCCGGCGCGGCGCCGTTCTGAGATTTCTGACCGAGAAAGAAGAAGGAGCCGGATATCATCACGCCGATGGCGAACGCGCCGAGCAATATGCCGAACAACATTTTCATGCCTATTCAAAGTTTTCGCGGATAAATTCATCAAGCAGCGCAACACCATAGCCGGAACCGCCCTTCGGGCAGGTCGGCTTTTCCTTCGTGTTCCACGCCATGCCCGCAATGTCGAGATGCGCCCACGCCACGTCGTCCTTGATAAATCGGCCGAGAAAAGCCGCCGCGGTCGACGAACCGGCGCCCTTGCCGCCGATATTCTGCATGTCGGCGATATCCGACTTGATCATCTCGTCATGTTTTTTCGTAAGCGGCATCCGCCAGAGTTTGTCGCCGGTCGTCTCGCCGGCGGCGTCGAGTTTCTTGGCGAGCCTGTCGTCTTTCGTGAACATGCCGCCGAACTCATGAGCAAGGGAAATGATGATCGCGCCCGTCAGCGTCGCGAGATCGATCACCGTTTTCGACTTGTAGGTTTCCTGCGCCCACCACAAGGCGTCCGCAAGAACGAGCCGGCCCTCGGCGTCAGTGTTCAGAACCTCGATGGTCTGTCCTGACATGGATTTGACGACATCGCCCGGCCGCTGTGCGTTTCCGTCAGGCATGTTCTCAACCAGCCCGACGATCCCGACCACATTGGCTTTCGCCTTGCGGCCTGCGATGGCGGCCATGGCGCCGGTGACGGCGCCGGCGCCGCCCATATCCCATTTCATGTCTTCCATGCCCGGCGCGGGTTTCAGCGATATGCCGCCGGTATCGAAGGTAACGCCCTTGCCGACAATGGCGACGGGGGCGTCGGCTTTTTTGCCGCCCATCCATTCCATGGCGACAAGCTTTGACTCGCGCACGGACCCCTGGCCGACGCCAAGGAGCGATCCCATGCCGAGCTTTTTCATTTCGGCCTCGCCAAGGACCTTCACCTTGACGCCAAGGTCCACTAGCTTCTTGCAGCGCTTGGCAAATTCTTCCGGGTAAAGAATGTTTGCCGGTTCGGAAACAAGGTCGCGCGTCAGGAAAACGCCGTCGCCCTGCTTGCCGAGCGGCGCATACTCCGTTTTTGCATCTTTCGCCGGCGTGTTGACGGCGATCTTTGCGAGGGTCGGCTTGTCGCTCTTTTCTTCTTTCGTGCGGTATTTGTCGAAGCGGTACGTTCTGAGCCGCGCGCCGTGGGCGACGCGCGCCGCCAACGCGCCGCCGGAGATTTTTCCGCCGGACAGACCGTCGAGGGCGAAGGTCGCGGACTTTTCCCGCGTCGCCAGGGCGCGCCCGGCGCCCGCGCCGCCGAGATTCTGCGCCGCCAGGGCGTCAAAGCTCTTTTTCGCCCCGGCGCCGATCAGGAACACATACGCGTTAGGAAGTTCGCCGGGCGAAACGATGTCCAGAATTTTTCCGGTTTTTCCTTCAAACGCCGCCGCCTTCATCGCGCGCGCGACGGCGCCGCCGGACGCCTTGTCAACGGCCGTGAAGGCGGCCGTTGGTTTGCCGTCATCGAATACGGGCAGAATAATCGCACCCGTTTTCGGCAGGGCGGCGGCGGAAAATGTAATTTGCATGTATTCCTCAGTCGTTCGTGTTGTTGCTCGCCTGCCAACGCCATCGCCGGATCCGGCTCATTTGTGCGGCGGGCGATCTATGCTACGGGCAGGGTCGGTTTTGACGGCGCACTCTAGCGGCGCCGATCCATAAGGGAAGACCCGCCCTGCTGAGCAGTCTCGACAAATACATCCTGCGGCAATGCCTGGCCCCGCTGGCCATGATCCTTGCCTCCGTCACGCTGATCGTCTGGATGACGCAGACGCTGCAACGGATCGAAATCGTCGTCGAGCACGGGGCCGGGCTTGCCCTTTTCGGATTTCTGTCGATTCTGATTATCCCCAGCCTGCTGGCCGTGATCATCCCCTTCGCTCTCTATGGAGCAGCCGTTTACGCGCTCTACAGGCTGCACTCGGACAGCGAAATCGCCGTTCTGTTTGCAGCCGGCGTCAGCCGCTGGCGGCTCTCCGCGCCGATCCTCGCCCTGACCGCGGTTGGCGCGCTGGCGACGCTCTACGTGAATGTCGATCTGATGCCGCGCAGTTACCGCGTGCTGAAGGAAGAAGTCGCCAACATCCGCGCCGATGTCGCTAGCTCCATCCTGCGCAGCGGCGAATTCACGACCTTTGTCGACGGATTCACGATCTATATCGACGACGCCCGGCCGGGCAGCCAGTTTACCGGCCTGCTCGTCAACGATTATCGCAACCCTGACGACATAAAGACGTACATGGCGGAGCGTGCGCTCCTGCGGGACACCGCGAACGGCCCGATGCTGTTCCTGCGCAATGGCAACCTTCAGCGTCGATCGGCCGGGGAGGAAAGCGTCGCCATCGTGCCGTTCGAGGAGCTTGCCGTTAACGTCGCAAGTTACCAGGATGCTCCCCGCGAACTCGTCCTTGAGCTGACGGAACGCTATCCGCACGAACTCCTGAACCCCGACATGTCAAAGCCCTATGACCGCGCCAACGCCGGCAAGCTGATTGCCGAGGGGCACTCCCGGTTCGCCGGACCGCTTTACGCGTTCGCCTACGTCCTGATCGGCCTTTATGCGCTCATTGGCGGCCCTTACAATCGGCGCGGCTATGTTATGCGCATGGCGGCGGCGGGCGTCGCGATCTTTCTTTTGCGGATCGGCGGCTTTCTGGCGCAGGGGCTGGTCGCCGAACACGGCGGCTACTGGCTGCTCTACGCGATCCCCATTGAGGCAATCATCATTGTCGCCTTCATGCTGTATGCGCCGCCGCTGGAGAGCGGCCGGCTGCACCTTAAAAAGCGGCGGTCCGCATGACCCCGCCGGCGACATTGTTCCGATACATGGCGGCGCGGTCGATCTACGCCATTGGCGGGCTGCTGCTCATTCTCGCCTGCCTGATTCTACTGGTCGACCTGATCGAGAACCTTCGGTTCGTCGGAAAAACCGAGGGCGCGGGATTTGGCCTCGCGCTCTCGTTGACCTTGCTGCGCGCGCCGTCGCTCGCCCAGGCCCTGTTCCCGTTTGTGTTCCTGTTCGGATCGATCTGGATGTTCCATCAGCTCAACAAGCGATCGGAACTTTCGGTGATGCGGTCGGCCGGACTGTCGATCTGGCGGCTGCTGGGGCCGGCGGCCCTGATCGCGGCGCTCACAGGGGTCGTTATCATCGCGGTTGTCGATCCGCTGTCATCGCGCATGCTCTCCTACGCGGAAGCATTGAAACTGCAAAAACGCGGCGGCGAGAGCAGCCTCGTTAAGGTCTTCAGCGACGGCATCTGGCTGCGACAGCAAAGCGAAAATGCGCACGTCATCATCAACGCCGGCAGCCACGACGAAGCGCGCGGCGCCCTTGAGGCGGTCACCGTCTGGCGCTTTACGCCGGACAACGAATTCGTCGAGCGCATCGACGCTGTCGACGCGGTCCTTTCGGGCGCGACGATGAGACTTAACGACGCGAAGATCACGGCCGTCGAAGACGATACGCCGCGCCACGCACCGGTCTACGCCATACCGACGACCCTCACCTCCGCCGATCTCGGCGAGCGCGTGCAGGCGCCGGAGACCGTTTCCCTTTGGCGTCTGCCGCGGTTCATTGCCCTGGCCGAAACCGCCGGCTTGCCGACGGTGCGCTATCAGATACGGTTCCACGATCTTTGCTCGACGCCGCTGAAACTGCTGGCCATGGTGCTGATCGCAGCGGCTTTTTCCATGCGCCCGGTGCGGCTCGGCGGCCAGATGCAACTAATGGTGTTGTCGATCGGCGCCGGCTTTGCGCTCTATGTGCTTTCGGAAGTATCCACGGCGCTCGGCGAATCCGAGATCGCGCCGGTGGCGCTGGCGGCCTGGTCGCCCGCTGTGATTGCGTCCCTCATCGCGATTTCAGCGCTGCTCCATGTGGAGGAAGGGTAAGACCGCCGCGGCGGGCGTTTCGCTGGACCTTCCGGCCAATGCAATTTATCGATGGAAGGTCACACTACCCGGCCGGGCGGTCCCGCTTGCGCCGGTTTAGAGCCCCGGTTCTGAGAATTGTCGTCAGGAGTAGTCTTGTCCCGCATCCGCCCTATCGCGCGATACGCCGTCGCCGCCGCGCTGACCGGGGCGGTCGCGCCTTTTGCGCCGGCGGCCATCGCGCAGGAAAACGCCGCCAATGCGTTTGGCGTCGACGCGGATGAAGCGGAAGAGATCCTTTTCGAAGCCGACAACGTCTATCGCGAAGCCGACGAGGCCCCGATCGTCGCCGAGGGCGATGTGCGCGCCTTTTTTGGCGAGCGGTATCTGCGCGCCGACCGGCTGACCTATGACCCGGCGACGGACGTTGTCGTCGCCGAGGGCAACGTCTCCATCACGGATGAGGATCTCGAAACGGTGTTCGCCGGGCGTGTTGTCATCTCCGGCGATCTTCGAGACGGGATCGCCGAGAACTTTTCCGCCCTGCTTGTGGACAATGCGCGCCTCGCTGCCGACAGCGCCGTTCAGGAACAGGGCGCGCGCACCCGCCTCAAACGCGCAGTCTACACAGCCTGCAGTGTCTGCGACCGCGACGGCGAAGCAAAAATCCCCACATGGCGGATCAAATCGCTCCGCGTGACCCGCGACGTGGAACGCAAGGTCGTGCGCTTTCATCACGCCTTTTTCGAACTGAAAGGCGTGCCTATTCTGTATACGCCGTTTCTACAGGGCCCAGACCCAAGCGTTGAGCGTCAGTCGGGGATTCTGACGCCGCGGGTCGGCGCGTCAACCCGGCTCGGATTCAACTTCGAACTACCCTATTATTTTGCACTCTCTAATTCAGAAGACGCAACGTTCTATCCAAAATACACCGCCGAAGACGGAATTCTCTGGCAGGGCGAATACCGTCGGCGGTTCAGGCAAGGCTATCACGTCTTTCAGGGCGGCATTATCGACGGGCCGAACCAGCCCGAACCGGACCCGCCAGACCCCGGCCAGCTGCCGGTTGAGTCAACGCCCGGCGTGCGCTGGCACCTCTTCGGCCGCGGCTATCAGGATTTCGGCGATCACTGGCGGGCAAGCTACGATCTTGAGCGCATCTCCGACCGCGAGTATCTGCGCCAGTATGACGTTTTGCGGAGGGGCGATCTCCGGCAACAACTTAATCGGGGCGCGACCAACCAGTTACGCTCGAATTTTCGCCTGGCCAGGGGCGGAACCGACTCACGCCTGACCATCGACACCTTTCTGTTTCAGGGATTGCGCGAAGTCGACGACTCCTCAACCACGCCTTACGTTCTACCCCTGATTGATTATCAGCATCGGTTCAAGGGCGTCGCCGGCGGCGATGCGACCCTAAACGCCAACATCGCTTCGATTTATCGCACGGCCGGCACGGACTCACAGCGGTTTACAGCCGCAGCAAACTGGGACCGCGATATTATTACGCCGGGCGGACATCGGTTTCATTTGTTCGCAGAAGCCCGCGGCGACATCTTTTTCTTTCAGGATCTCAATGAAGGAACGGAAATCTGCTCAAATCCCAACGCTCGCTGCGCCTCCGACTTTCCGGGGCTTGCCAATAACGAACGGACGGACACGGTAACGCGGTTCGCACCGACCGTCGGCGCAGAATGGTCATACCCGCTCTCCCGCGAGTTCGCAGGCGCACGTTTGATCCTGGAGCCGCGCGTGCAGCTCGTCGCCAGCCCCACCGGTCTCAACAAAGCGGAAATCGTTAACGAGGACTCGCAAAGCATCGAGTTCGATTACGCTGGCCTTTTCGACTTTAACAAAGCGACCGGCTACGACGCGTTTGAAGACGGCCAGCGCGCCAATATCGGCCTCGCCGCGTCGGCAACATGGGACAGCGGTATTGAACTTGAAGCTTCAGTGGGCCGGCAGTTTCGAATACAATCAACAGACGCTTTCGATGCGTCATCGGGTCTTGGCGAAAAATCGTCTGATTTCGTAGGCAGCCTGAACCTGCGGTATAAGGGTTTCGGCATCGAAAACCGTTTCCGTATCGACGGCGACACCGGCGCCATCGCCCGCGCCGAGTCGCTTGCTTTTTTCGGAATCAGTCGGCTCAGCGGCAATTTGGCGTATGTGCGTCTCAACGAGGAAAACGTCAACGCAAACCTTATTCGCCGGGAAGAGCTGACGGCCAGCGGACGATTACGAATCTCCAAAAACTGGTATTTAGGCGGCGATTGGCGGCTTAACCTGGAGCCACCACCGCCGCGCGATCCTGTTACCGGCGCACGTCTGCGCGATCCCATTACCGGCGAGCTGGCGCCGCCGCCGGGATCTCAGACCATCCGCCAGGACTTCACGCTCGGCTATAGCGACGAATGCTCGACCTTCGCCGTCACCTACCGCCGGAACAGGACACGCACCGCGAACCTCGAACCTGACGAGGCGTTCCTCCTGACATTTACCCTGAAATCACTGGTTCAGTAGGCGATCCGGGCGGCGTTGGCGCGGGACGGCAAAATGGCCTATTTTTCGTCACGCTTTTAGCCTAGAACGCCCGTTTGCGGGATTGCCCCGTGGCGTTACGGGTCAAAAGGTTGAAACCAACGGCATCATACGGGTCTACTGTGAAGCGTTTTATTCCAGCATTTTCAATCCTCTGCACGGCTGTCATCGCCATCGGCGCCGGTAATGTCAGCGCCCAGGAAGCCGCGCCTGAACCGGCCGACGCGACGCCCCCGACAAGCGACGAAGTAATCGCACGATCCGGCCTGCCGGCGGAGAAAGTCGCCGCCGTGGTCGATGACAAGGTCGTCACCACCTATGACGTACGCCAGCGCATGCTGCTCGCGCTGATTTCTTCTGGCGGGCGGATCCCACGGGAGGCCCTGCCCCAGTTGCAGCAACAGTCGCTGAACGAGCTGATTCAGGAAAAACTGAAGATCCAGGAAACCCAGAAATACGAGATGAAGTTCTCGGACCGGGATTTCCAAAACGAACTCGCGGGCATGGCGGCGCAGTTTAACTTGTCTACAGCAGCGCTGATTGAAGCGTTGAATCAGCAGGGCGTGTCGGAGCGAAGCCTGCGCCAGCAGATCCAGGCCAATGCGCTCTGGCCGGAACTCGTTCAGGGACGCTATCGCGACCGGGTGCGCGTCAACGACGACGAAATCGAAGACACGATGGACCGCATGCGCGAAGATGCGAGCCTTGATCAGTTCCTGATTTCGGAGCTGTGCATCCCGGTCGACGACCCTTCGAAAGCGCAGCAATATTATCAGGGCGGATTGCAGCTGATTGAGCAAATGCGTCGCGGCGTTCCCTTCGCCGTTATCGCCCAGCAATATTCAGGCTGCACCACGGCCGCTGTCGGCGGTGATGTGGGCTGGGTGCGCGCCGGCGAACTGGCGCCGGAACTTGACCGCGCCGTGAAAGAATTGCCTGCCGGCGCCGTCACCAATCCGATTCCGTCCGAAGGCGCATTCATGATCCTCGCCATTCGTGACAAACGCGAAGCAACGGTCGCGGGCGAGCCTACGTTCACGCTTGCCTATGCATCAGCTCCGGCGGAGATGGGAGAGAATGCAGCACGCCTTGCCTTTGAAAAGCTGAAAAACGCCGACGCATGTTCCCAGCGCGCCCTGCGCATCGATCTCGGCGAGGACATCGGGTACGCCCTGCTTGAAAACGTCACGCTTGATCAGATTGACCCGCGCTTTTCCGACTTCGTCGACGGGCTTTCCCGAGGGGAGCTGATGCCGGTTATCGGTGCGGACAACGCCTATCACACGGCTTATGTCTGCGACAAAGACGAGGGTCTCGGCCTCCCGTCACGCGAGACCCTGGAAAGCCGCATCCTGCAACGGCAGTTGTCGCGCATCAGCCAGCAGTATCTTCGCGATCTGGAACGGCGGGCCGCGATCGACATCCGCCTGAAAACCCCGATCGACGTCGAAGGATAGGCTGACCCCATGATGCAAAGCGCGCCGCCGCTCGCACTCACCATGGGCGAGCCCAGCGGCATTGCGCCGGAAATTACGGAGAAGGCCTGGCTGGCCGTCCGCAATTCCGGCCCGGCGTTTTTCATCATTGCCGATCCCGCGCTATTCGCCGGCGTGGAAACCCGTATCATCGAAAGCCCCGATCAGGCGCCCGCGGTTTTTCCAAATGCGCTGCCAGTGCTGGCGTTAAGCTGCGACGGCGCACAAACCGGACGCGCGTCGCCGGAGAGCGCAAGTTCGGTTATCGCCAGCATCGAACGGGCGGTCGGTTTTACGCTGTCCGGCGCGGCGGGCGCCGTCGTCACCAATCCAATTCAGAAATCCGCGCTCCTGGCGTCCGGTTTTTCATTTCCGGGCCATACGGAGTTTCTGGATGCGCTGACAGCGGACGCGCCAATGCCCGGCGACGCGCAGACCCGCGGCGCCGTGATGATGCTTGCCGGCCCGCAATTGCGCACCGTTCCCGTAACAGTGCATCAATCGGTCGCCAACGCGCTCAAATCACTCCGACCGGATTTAATCGTCCGTACAGCGCTGATTACCGCGGACGCCTTGAGACGTGATTTCGGAATCGCCGCGCCGCGGCTCGCTATTTCCGGACTGAACCCTCATGCGGGCGAGGACGGCGCCATGGGCGCCGAGGACACTCTGATCATCGCGCCCGCGATAAGCGAGCTTCAGGAATTGGGCATCGACGCCGCCGGGCCGCTGCCCGCCGACACGATGTTTCACGAAGAGGCCCGCGCCGAATACGACGCCGCCCTCTGCATGCTCCACGATCAGGCGTTGATCCCAGCCAAGACGCTCGCCTTCCATGACGCCGTCAATGTGACGCTCGGATTGCCGATTATCCGCACCTCCCCGGATCATGGCACGGCGCTGAACATCGCGGGAAAGGGCGTTGCGCGCGCCGACAGCCTGATCGCCGCGATCCGTCTCGCCGATATGCTGGCGACGCGCCGCCGCGCATCGTGAACGACCTGCCGCCATTACGCGACGTGATTGAGGCCCATGGCCTCGGCGCGAAGAAATCTCTCGGCCAGCATTTCCTGCTCGATCTCAATTTGACGGCGAAAATCGCCCGCGCCGCAGACATTCGCGAGGGCGACGCTGTTTTGGAGATTGGCCCCGGGCCGGGCGGGTTAACGCGCGCGCTCCTCGCCGCCGGCGCGCATGTTACCGCCATCGAACGCGACGCACGGTGCATCGACGCGCTCGCGGAACTGGCGGCGCATTATCCGGGCCGGTTGGACATCATCGAGGCAGATGCTCTGTCAGCGGACGAACTTGTGCTGCTCAGCGACAATGCGCCGGTGAAAATCGTCGCCAACCTTCCGTACAATATCTCGACGGAGCTGCTGATTAAATGGTTGAAGGTCGGACCTGACCTCTGGTCGTCGATGACGCTGATGTTTCAGAAGGAAGTTGCGGACCGCATCGTTGCCGCGCCGGGCTCCAGGACATATGGGCGCCTGTCGGTCATTGCGCAGGCGGCGTCGGCTCCGCTCCGCGCTTTCAATCTGCCGGCCCGGGCCTTCACGCCCCCGCCGAAAGTTGTCTCCTCCGTGGTAACGTTTTCTCCGGTCGCGCGAGAGTGCGATCTCTTCGCCCTTGAACGCGTCACCGCCGCCGCCTTCGGCCAGCGTCGCAAGATGCTGCGTTCCTCACTGAAGAACCTGTTTTCCGATCGGCTAGATCAAATCCTTGCCGATGTCGGCGTTGACCCGGCGCAAAGAGCCGAAGAAATCACCGTCGAACAGTTTATCAAATTGTCAGAACGGGCGTAGCGCGCCGCTACCCGGCGTCAATCAAAACCGCCACGAGAAGCGCGGTGTCCTTTCCGCGATTGACCCAGGCATGATTCGTCGCGCGCTGAATGACCACATCGCCCGGTTTGACGGGCGTCGGCGCGCCTTCATCAAGGATGAGGTCGACGGCGCCTTTGACGAGAATGATGACGTCTAGCGTTTCGGTCTTGTGCATCATCGGGTGTCGGGACGTATCGATGCGCGCTTCAGCGGCGCCGACCGCGGCGAAGGCAAACGCCGCAGCGGCTTCCTTTTCATCCGGCGAGCGGCCGTCATCTTCCGGCGCCACCGTAAACCAGCGGACTTTTACGGCCCCCTTCGCCGGCTCAAGTCGCAGATCTTCCGCTTTCAATTTGTCTGTTGCATCGTACAGGCGAGCCGCATCGAGGTCCGCCGTCCAGATTTCGGCAAGGCCCGCTTCCTCGACGGCGATCAGTTTCGCCGCCTCGCCGTCAATCAAAACCCGCGAACGGCCGTCGGCATCGTTATCCGTAACAATGCGGCGAAGCGCCGACCAGTCCAAGACGTTATTCCTCTCCGTACTGATAAGGCGCCGGGCCGGTTAGATTGTTCAGTACCGACTGCGCATCGTAAACCTCGCCGTCCTCGGGCGGCTCGCCCGTTCCCATGAGGACCTCCATGCGCGCAGTGAAGAATTCCTGGGCGCCGACCCGCCCCAAATCTGCACCGACGCCAA
The DNA here is from genome assembly GCA_028281665.1 of Hyphococcus sp. Classification (GTDB taxonomy): domain Bacteria; phylum Pseudomonadota; class Alphaproteobacteria; order Caulobacterales; family Parvularculaceae; genus Hyphococcus. Next base: position 39,413 of record JANQJK010000027.1, on the reverse strand, counting down.
CGCCGACAGACGAGCGCCGGCCGTAGGAACTCGACCCGAAGCCCGTGCCCACCGACACGCCGCCACGTTCTTCGCCAGCCGTGCTCCGGCCGGTCACCCGAAACCAATCATAGCCGTTCTGATCCGCAAGCTCCGCCGCCCGGCGCAGCGCGTAATCCTCAACCAGCTCCGGCGGCATGCCGCCGGAGCCTTGATACGTGATGCGATAGCGGTCGTCCTCAATCCGCTGCTCGGCATACCCGAAACCTTTTTCATCGGCGGGGCCATAGACCGCGGGGCCGGTAGCCGCGCAGGCGACAAGTGCAAACGCAGTAAGTATCGCTGGAAATACACGCATAAGTACGCTCCCTGACTGACTGCGGAAGTCTACCACCTCGCGTCCAAATGGCAATTTCTGAAGACTAGAGGCCACCGAAGCCGTTAGTGACATCATGAATGTCGAGCGGGTTGGCGTCTGGATATTTAATGAAGATCGAAACGCGATAATCTGTAAGGATCTCTACGAATCCTCTCAGCGAACCCACAGCGCTGGCGAAATGCTGACGGAAGAAAGACACCTGAACGAGAAGATACGCGAAACCGAGGCCGCGTAACGCTCTCAGCGATACGCGTTACGCCGCGTTCGCCTCAAACTTGCCGGCCTCAAAGGCTTCCCGCAGTTTGAACTTCTGAATCTTGCCGGAGCCGGTAAGCGGCCACTCATCGACCCAAATCCAGAAGGCCGGTGTCTTCTGCGGAGAAAGCCGCTCGCGGATGAACGCTTTGAGCATTGCGCCATCCGGTTTTTCCTCGCCGCTCGCCCGCATGAAGCAGGCGACCTGTTCGCCCCATTTCTCGTCCGGCACGCCGACAACGGCGACTTCGGCAACTGCGTCATGTTCAAGCATGGCGTTCTCGATCTCCGCCGGGAACAGATTTTCACCGCCGCGAATGATCATCTCTTTGACGCGACCGGTAATCTTTACGAACCCCCGGGCGTCCATCGTTCCGAGATCGCCGGTGTGCAGCCAGCCATCCTTGTCGATGGCGGCGGCGTTGGCTTCCGGATTATCGTTATAGCCGATCATCACGAGATAGCCCCGGCAGCAGATCTCCCCCTGCACGCCGACGGGGACCGGTTCATTGGTCTGCGGATCGCGGATCGAAACGTCCACATTGGGCAAGGGCTGACCGATCGTCTCGGTCAAATCCTCCAGACTGTCATCGGGCCAGCACTGGGTAATAACAGGGGACGACTCAGTCTGACCGTAAAGGATCTGCACCGGAGCGCCGAGCACTGCTTCGGAACGCTTGCAAAGTTCCGGCGCCACCATCGCGCCGCCGGACAAGATCGACTTCACCGACGATGTATCAACGCCGGCGCCCTCGGCAGCGTCATTAAGCGCCACCAGCATCGTCGGCACGCCGAAGATGAATTTTGATTTCTCACGCGCAATGACACGCACGATCATTTCAGGATCGAAGATCGGCGCAAGCAGCATGGTCGCGCCGACGCCGAGCCCGCCGAGCACCAGAATGGCGCAACCGGTCGTATGGAACAGCGGCATGTTGTTGACGAAGACATCGCCCGCCTCGACCTTTGCCCGCGTCATCACGTCGACGCCATTGCGAACAAGTCCATTATGATGCAGCAGCGCGCCCTTCGGAAAGCCGGTCGTCCCCGACGTATACTGCATTTGCACGGGATCGGACGGTTTCGGTTCCCGCAAGCGCCCGGCCCCTTCCCCCGCATGGAGCGCCTCGTGGTCGTTCAGCAATATTCGGTGTTTGATCGCCGGAATCTCGTCGCACACGGCGTCGGCGATCTCCTGCATCGGATTGCCGCGAAAATCGGAAACATAGTAAATCCCTTCCGCCCGCGACTGTTCGAGCACGTATTTCAATTCGCGCTTCTGATATGCGGGGTTGACGGTCACCAGCGTTACGTCGGCGAACGCGCAAGCGAGTTCCAGCAACACCCACTCGGGCACGTTGTTCGCATAAACGGCAACGCGCGCGCCGGCCTCATGGCGCGACGCCAGGGCGCGGCCCAATCGCTCCGCATCGTTCAGCAATTCCGCATATGTCCACGCGCGACCGATCGCGCCGTCAAAACCCAGCTCCTTCATCGCCGCCCGGTCCGGCGCCGCCGTCGCGGAGGCGCGCAACGCCGCGCCAATCGTAACCGGTTCCGGCGCGGGCCCGCCGGCCGCAGGAAAACTGGATTCGGTGAGATTGACCTCGTACATGGGCCTGCCCTTTTTCTTCAGGTTTTTGGCTGCAATACAATCTGCGTCTGCGTTACCACCGCCGCGAGCTTTCCGTCGCCGCGGAAGATATCGGTCTTCCAGACCTGCAACATTCGCCCCAGATTCACCGGCGTCGCGACGCCTTTAATCGTCTCGCCGACCGGGACCGGACGCAGAAAGTTCGTTTTCGATTCCACGGTCGACGTTATCGCGCCTTCGGGCAGGTTCATGAAAGCGCCGCAGCCGCCGAGATTGTCAGCAAACGCCATAATGGCGCCCCCATGAAGGTTCGCGGGCGCCGTGCAGTGCTCCGGCGTCACCTTCATCTCGGCCTCAACGCGATCCTTCATCGCATGGGTGAAATGAACGCCGATCATTTTGCCGAAGGGTGCGTTGTGCTCGTTAAAAAGCGCCGCCTTGTTTTCCTCGCCCATTCCGTGTTCGCCCATTGGCGACGGCCTCCCTTCGGGATTTTTTATAATCGCCGCGTCAGGCTATCATATGCGGCGCAGTTGGTGAATTGCCAACGTCGGCGTTGCCGTCTCAGGATGGCCAAGGGGCGGCCCGAATGTCGCCGTCTTCGCGCCCTATCACCGCGCCGCCAAGGATACGGGGAGAGAGACGATGCGCTGCAACAATGATAACCGGGACGCCGGCCTTTACGACCTCGTTGTCGTCGGCGCCAGCTTTGCGGGCCTCATTGCTGCGCGCACGGCGGCCCATCGCGGCCTGCGGGTGGCGGTCATGGACGCCAAGACGGAACCGGGCGCGCGGGTGCGCACCACCGGCATTCTCGTCAAGGAAGCGGTCGCCGAATGCGACATCCCGGCGGCGCTCACCCGGAAAATTCCCGGCGTCAGGCTGTATGCGCCGAACCACCAGTCGACAGACCTCTTCGCGCCCGGATATTACTTTCTCGCCACGGACACGCCGGCGATCATGCGCTGGCTCGCCCGCGAAGCGCAGCGCGCCGGCGCCGATCTCCTGTTTGGCGCCCGCTTTGAAGACGCAACTCTTGCAGGCGACCTCATCAACATACACGGCGTAGATTTGAAGGCCCGCTATCTTCTTGGCGCCGACGGCGCGAAATCGCGGGTCGCAAAAACTTTCGGCCTTGGCCGCAACACGGAATTTCTGATTGGCATGGAGACCGAGTTTGAAGAGTCTCCGACCGTCGATCCTGACTTCCTCCATTGTTTTGTCGATGCGTCACTGGCGCCAGGCTATCTTGGCTGGGTCGTTCCCGGCGTCAGCCTGACGCAGGCAGGGCTCGCCGTCGCAAACGGACCGTTCGGCAAAAAACGAAAGCCCGATTTCGATACATTCCTCAAACGGATCGATTCGCATTTCGCGCTGTGGAACTGCGAAGTAAAGGCGAAACGTTCGGGACCAATTCCCTGTGGCGGGCTGGTTCGCCCGCTGTCCACCCGGCGCGTGCTGCTGACGGGCGACGCCGCGGGCCTCGTCTCGCCGCTCACCGCCGGGGGCATCCGCCTCGCCTTTCAATATGGCCGGCGCGCGGGCGCGGCAATTTCAGAATACCTTCTGGATGGCGGCGCCGATCCGGGCGCGCTGATGGCGAGAGAATATCCGCGCTTCGGACTGAAGACATGGATGCGCCGCGCCTGGTCCGCGGCCCCGCCCAACGCCCTGTTGAACGCGACGCTCTTTACCCCGCCCATGCGCGCCCTGGCGCAATGGATTTATTTTCAAAAGCGCGGCGGCGACGGCAAGCGAAGGCGCCCGGAAATCTCACGCCGGCCCGCGCGCTGAGATCGCATTTGTAAGTGCAAAAATGGCCCGCCCCGTCTAAATCGCCACTTCCTTCAACAGTTCCGGCCCGTCGTTTCGCGGCGAGCCCACCGCCTTATCGACTGGATAGTGAAGCCATGTTGCTTTCGGCGCCGGGCGCAGAAGGTCTTCCAGAAACTCAAGATCGCGCTCATCGGCGGTGAGCCACAGTTCGTAGTGTTCCGGCGCGATGACGACGGGCTCACGGCTGTGCAGCGTCTTAATGTCAGGTCCGGCTGCGATGGTGAGGATGGCGCAGGTGTCGACCTCGCCGCCATCGGCGTCAACCGCCGTTTCCCAGAGCCCCGCGAATCCGAACAAGCCGCCGCGCGTAATATTGAATGGCTGCTTGGCGCCAGCCTTGCCTTTCCACTCGTAAAACCCATCGGCCGGTATCAGGCAGCGCCGACGCTTGTATGCGGAACGAAAGGTAGGTTTTTCCGTAACCGTCTCCGCCCGGGCATTGATCAACGGTTTCGATCCGAGCCGTTGCAGATATTCCCCCTTCGCCCAGGACGGGACAAACCCCCACCGCATCAGAGCGTATTCGCGGTTGCGCCGTTCGCTCATCCGGATTGTCGCGATAGGCTGGGTCGGCGCAATATTGAAACGCGGCGGAAAGTTGTCCCGGATGTCCACGTCGAAATGCTCCGACAGGTCTTTCGGCGTCGAATTCAAATGATAGCGTCCGCACATGGGATCGGAGTATAGGGCGTCCATGGCGAAGAACGAAACAATCCGCATTGGCGTCGGCGCCGTTGTTTTTCGGGGCGAGGAAGTCCTGCTGGTGAAGCGGGGCAGACCGCCCTTCAAAGGGCACTGGTCGATCCCCGGCGGCGGCCTCGAATTCGGCGAGCGCCTGGAAGACGGCGTCAGGCGCGAAGTCATGGAGGAAACGGGGATGACGATCGAGATCGGCGGCCTCATTGGCGTCTTCGAGGCCATGCCCGAGGACACGGGCCAGCTCACCCATACAGTGATGGTGGATTATCATGCCGAATGGGTCGCCGGCGAACCGGTCGCCGCCGACGATGCGGCGGACGCGGCGTTTTTTTCCTTCGATGAAGCCCGCGAGCGCCTTTCCTGGGATGAGACCCGCCGCGCCGTCGCCATGGCCATCGAATGCCGCGAAAAGGGGCGAAAGACGTAATGTCGAAAAGCCGCCGCAATTCGGTTACAAAGGGCCGATAGGGAAACGTCATGAATTCGACCCGAACGACATTGTTGGTCGGCGCGGCGGCGCTGGCGCTCATGGGTGCAGCAGCGGCGCAATCCCAGTCAGCCGATGAATACCAGCAGCGTCAGCGCGACCTTGTCGAGCTTGCGAGCGTCTTTGGCGAAATGCATCACATACGCCGGGTGTGCGAGCCCCGACTTGAGAGCGATATCTGGCGCGACCGGATGAAACGGCTGGTTGACCTCGAACAGCCCCCCTTTGAAGCGCGCGAGGAAATGGTGAAGCGTTTCAACGACGGCTATCGCAACGCCGGCGATCATTTCCCCGCATGCAACCGCCGCGCCCGCGACCATGCGGCGGCGCGGGCGGTCTTCGCACGCCGGCTTGTCGGGCGCCTGTCAGCGCCGCTGCGCGAAGCGGAACGCTTTGAGGACGGCCCGCTGATCCTGACGATTCCTCAGAGTAATGATGAATAGAGCCTGCGCGTTTGTCGCGGTCTTGATCGTGTCAGGCGCCGCCGGTGTTTTTCATGTTGCAAGCAAGCGCGCGGAGATACTAAAAGACTGCGCGCACGCGACAGACTAAGATTGATCCGCTCCGTCGAATCGCCAGGCCAGCGTTTCCCCTGCATGAAACGGCACAACGGGTTCTGGCGCTGCCTCGATTACGTCCGGCACGGACACCGGGTTGCGCGACAAGACAATGCGGGACGCGTTCAACGGCATTCCATAAAAATTGGGTCCGTGAATGCTGGCGAACCCTTCAAGCCTGTCCAGCGCGCCTTCTTCCTCAAACGTCTTTGCATAGCTTTCGAGCGCATAGGGCGCATTGAACACCCCGGCGCAGCCGCAGGCCGATTCCTTTGCGCTGACTGTATGGGGCGCAGAGTCCGTACCCAGAAAGAATTTCGCCGACCCGGATGTCGCCGCTTTTCTCAGCGCCTGCCGGTGTCGTTCGCGCTTGGCGACGGGCAGGCAGTAATAATGCGGACGAATGCCGCCCTGAAACATGGCGTTGCGATTATATTCGAGATGATGCGGCGTAATCGTCGCGGCCACATTGGCGCCCGCCGCCGAAACGAATTCCACGGCGTCGGCGGTCGTCACATGTTCGAACACGACTTTAAGCGCAGGAAACTCTTTCGTGAGCGGCGACAGCACCCGCTCGATAAACACCGCCTCGCGATCAAAGACGTCGATATCCGCGTCCGTCACTTCCCCATGAACAAGCAGCGGCATCCCTGCCCGCTGCATCGCTTCAAGCGCCGGATAGATGTTTTTGACATCCGTGACGCCGTGACTGGAATTTGTCGTGGCGTTCGCCGGATAGAGCTTGCACGCGGTAAAGACGCCGTCCCGATGTCCCGCAACGATTGCCCCGGCGTCCGCCTCGTCGGTCAGGTAACAGGTCATCAGCGGCGTGAAATCCGCATCGTCGCCGAGCGCCGCCATGATCCGGTCGCGATAGGCCGCCGCCGCCGCCGGCGTCGTCACCGGCTCGACAAGGTTCGGCATGACGATGGCTCGCGCAAACTGGCGCGCCGTGTAGTTTGCAACGGCGCTCAGCATCTCCCCGTCGCGAAGGTGGACATGCCAGTCGTCCGGCCGGCGGATCACAAGCGCGTCTGGCGCGGTAACGTTGTCAGTAGCGGTCATGATGACTTCTTACGCGCACCCCGCAACGCTTTGCAAACGCTCAAGAACCGCTTACATGGCGGGCCATGACCAATCTCAGAGTTTTGCCAGAACGCTCGGTCGTATCGGTGGCGGGAGCAGACGCGACGGCGTTGCTTTCCGGTCTTGTCACAAATGGGCCGCCGGAAAACGGCGCCTGCCTCTCCGCCTTGTTAACGCCGCAGGGGAAAATCCTGTTTGACTTTTATATCGCGGCAGCGTCCGACGGCTATCATTTCGATATTGCGACCGACGCCGCCGACGCCTTTGTCAAGCGGCTGACGCTGTATCGGCTGCGCGCCAAGGCGGACATTCGCCTGGATGAGGAGCGAGCGGTCTGCATCGTTCAAGGCGCGGAGGAAAACAACGGACGCGCAATCAAACCGGTGAGCGAAATCGGCGGCGTTGAACCCGATGCGGCGTACCACGCGCGCCGCATCGCCGCAGGCGTTCCTGAATGGGGCGCGGATTTTGGTTCGGACGAGATCTTTCCCATGGACGTTAATTTCGATCTCCTCAACGGCGTCGATTACAAGAAAGGGTGTTTCGTCGGTCAGGAAGTCGCAAGCCGCATGAAGCGCAAGGGATCGGCTCGAAAACGCACATTGATCGCGACATTCGATGGCCCGCCGCCGGCAAAGGAGACGCCGGTTGTCGCCGGGGAATCGACTCTCGGGCATGTCATGTCCGGCGTTGACGGCGCGGCGCTCGCCATGATCCGGCTGGACAGGTGGCAGAACGCCATCGACGCCGGTGAAGCAATCCAGGCGGGCGACATAACGATACAACTGACGCGCCCGCCTTACATGACCACGGACTGACCAATGCCCGCCAGGAAAAAACTTCATTGCCTGTGGGCGCCGGAAGACGACGAGCTCTACCGCAGCTACCACGATGAGGAATGGGGTGTTCCGGAATACGACGACCGTGCGCTGTTTGAGAAGCTTATGCTTGACGGCTTTCAGGCGGGGCTTTCGTGGCGAACGATCCTCTACAAGCGCGACAATTTTCGAAAAGCCTTTGACGGCTTCAATCCGGAGAAAATTGTCCGCTATACGCCCAAAAAAATCGAACGCCTGATGAACGACGCAGGGATCATCCGGTCGAAGTCGAAGATTGACGCAACGATCGGCAACGCCCGCATCTGGCTCGATATCATGGAGGCGGGCAACGGCGCCTTCAGCGACTTCCTCTGGGACTTTGTCGGCGGCGCGCCCATTGTGAACCGCATTAAAACGCAGAAATCCATTCCGGTGAAATCACCCGAAAGCGAGGCCATGTCGAAGGCGCTGAAGGCCCGCGGCTTCAAGTTCTGCGGGCCCGTCATCGTCTATGCCTTCATGCAGGCCGTCGGCATGGTGAACGACCATGAAACGGGCTGTCCGCGCTGGAAGGCCGTTCAAAAGCACGCACGCTAGCCTCCGGACTGGTTGCACCGGCGGCAGGTTCGGCGCACATTGCGCGGACATGAGATTCGAAAGCACGACGGCATGACAAGTAACACAAACGCCGATGTCCGCATCGTCGCGACCGGCCTCTATACGCCGCCAAACGCTATTTCCAATGATGAGCTGGTCGCATCATTCAATAAGTATGTTGACGAATATAACGCGGCGAACGCAGCCGACATCGAACGCGGCGCAACGGAACCGCTTCAGAAATCGTCCGCGGAGTTCGTGGAAAAAGCCTCGGGCATCAAATCGCGCTACTGTATCGACCGCGACGGCATTCTCGACACGTCCCGCATGGCGCCGCGCATCCCCGAGCGGCCGAACGGCGACCTTGCGGTCCTCTCCGAAATCGCCGTCTTCGCGGCGCGCGACGCCATGCGCGCCGCCGACCTCAAACCGGCGGACATTGACGGCGTCATTTGCGCCGCCTCGAACATGCAGCGCGGTTATCCCGCCGTCGCCGTCGAAATACAGGACGCCCTCGGGATCGACGGGTTCGGTTTCGACATGAATGTCGCCTGCGCGTCCGCAGCGTTCGGCATTGAAACCGGTCTCGGGCTCATCCGCGCGGGCGCGCGGCGCATCCTCATGGTCAACCCGGAGATCTGCACCGCGCACCTGAACTTCCGCGACCGCGACAGTCATTTTATTTTCGGCGACGTCGCAACCGCCGTCATGCTTGAGCGTGCGGACGGACCGTCCAAGGGCGATGCATGGGACATTCTTGGTACAAAACTCCTGACCAAGTTTTCCAACAACATCCGAAACAATTTTGGTTTCCTCAATCACTGCGAACGGGAGACGGGCGCCGCCCCCGATGCGCAGAACGACCCGCACACCGATAAATTGTTCGTTCAGGAAGGGCGCAAGGTCTTCAAGGAAGTCGTCCCGATGGTGAGCGAATGCATCAGCGACCATCTGGCGAGCGTCGGCGTTGCGCCGGACGCGGTCAAGCGCTTCTGGCTGCATCAGGCCAATCTCGCCATGAATGAGTTCATCGCCCGGAAGGTACTTGGGCGGGACGCAAACAGAACGGAAGCGCCGGTGGTCCTTGACGAATACGCCAACACATCGGCGGCCGGGTCCATTATCGCATTTCACAAGCACCGCAGCGACTTTGCGGCGGGCGATGTGGGCGTCATCTGCGCCTTCGGCGCCGGCTACTCCGCCGGCTCCGTGATCGTCAGGAAATCTGCGTGATCGGGTGTTTTGAAATTGTTAGGTCTCGCCCGGCTATTGTCAGGGCACAGAGGACGAACAGGCAACGATGACGAACCACGTTCACAAGGGCGATCTTCCGGACGGCCTCGATCTCGGCGAGATCGTCGCCATCGACAGCGAGACCATGGGCCTTATTCCCCATCGGGACGCCTTGTGCGTCGTGCAGATCTCGGCCGGCGACGGCGACGCTCACCTCGTTCAGCTCGACCGCAATACCTACGACGCACCGAACCTGAAGGCGCTTCTGACGGACCCGAACATCCTCAAAATCTTTCATTTCGCCCGTTTCGACATCGCCGCGTTTCAGCATTGGCTGAAGGTCGACACCAAGCCGGTTTACTGCACGAAAATCGCCTCCAGGCTTTCGCGCACCTATACGGACCGTCACGGCCTTAAAGACATCACGAGAGAGCTGCTCGGCGTCGATCTGTCGAAACAGCAGCAGTCGTCTGACTGGGGCGCGGAGACCCTTAGCGACGCGCAAATACAGTACGCAGCGTCCGACGTCCTCCACCTCCACGCCCTGCGCGAGAAGCTGGAGCTGATGCTCGCCCGGGAGGCGCGCGCGGATATCGCCGCGGAATGCTTCCGGTTTCTGCCGACCCGGGCGGCCCTGGACCTCGCGGGCTGGCCCGAAATCGACATTTTTGCCCACAGCTAGGGGGCGGCAGCGCCCTGTTTTCGGCGTTCGGCGCTTCCCATTGCCGTCAGCGCCACTATATTGAAATTCGTGGGGAAAAGCGCCGCCCGCAAGCGACGCGGCAATTGATCAGACGACGAAATTTCATGAGCGAAGCGACCATCAAGGATATCCCGGCGCGCGGAAAGTCGGTGAAAGGCGACCGCGCCCTCGACAGCCTTGTATTCCGCTCGCGCACCACCGGCGAGGACGCCGCGGCCCGGTCTCGCTTCGTGCGGCGCCTGCGCATTGCGCTCCCCATCCTCGCCGTCCTCCTGATCGTCGCCTTTATCTTCAACACCCGATCCAATCCGGTCGATCAGGCGTTTCTCGATGATTTCAAAACCATCACCGCGTCGACCGAAGAACTCCGCATGGCCAATCCCCGCTTCGCCGGCGTCGACGACAAAGGCAAGCCGTTCGAGATTACGGCGATCTCCGCCTCGCAGGATCCGGCGACCAAGGACGTCATACAGCTCGAAAGCCCGCGCGCCGTGCAGGGCGGCAACGGCGAGGCGTCAGTCGTTACCGCTGAAAGCGGGCTTTATCGTTCCGAGGACAATATTCTGACCCTGAACCGGTCGGTGACGCTGGAACACGCGCTCGGCGCCGACACCTATGTGCTACGCGCGCCGGTGGCGACCGTGTTGATCAAGGATCAGATCGTCACGAGCGACGCCGGCGTCGGCGCGGAAGGGCCTGACGGCGCAACATTGCAGGCGGACAGAATGAAAGCGTTTCGCGAGGACGGGCGCGTCGTGTTCGAGGGCAATGTCAGCATGCGTATTTATCCGGGCAAGGGGGAGATCGCCTTACCGGCGCTCCGCGACGGGGAAGACGGGAAAGAAGAAGAATGAGAATTATCGCGCTGGGAATAATTATGGCGTTTGCAGCGGCTGGCGCCGCAAACGCGCAATTTGCCGCCGAAAGCGACGCGCCGATCGACATCACCGGCGATACGGCGGAATTTCAGGACAACATCGCCATCTGGACGGGCAATGTCAGGGTCGTTCAGGAAGACTCCATCCTCGCCGCCGACCGCCTTGAGGCGAATGTCTCCGAAGAGGGTGAGTTTTCTTCCATTACCGCCACCGGGTCCGTCCGCTATTCCAACGGCAAGGAAGCCATTACCGGCAAGCGCCTGTTTTTCGACAATGAGGCGCGCACCATTACGGTTATGGAGAACGTGATCGTCACCCAGGGCAAACAGATCATGTCCGCCGGGGCCGTCACGTTCTGGATCGATACGGGAATGGTTAAATTTAAGCCGGCCGCAGGCCAGCGAATTCGAGGTATTTTCTACGCTGACGGCGACGAACAAACCTGATCGTTAAAATTGAAACTTCACCGATCCTTAAAGAGAAAAGGCCTTAATGAGCATAGCCATGAGTGACACGACGCCAGAAATAACCGACGCCGAAGCCGCCCGTCATCAGCCCGCCGTGGTTGCAGGCGGCGGCGCGCTCATTGCGGAGAACCTCGGCAAGTCGTTCAAACGCCGGCCGGTGGTTCGCGGCGTCTCCATGAGCGTCAAACGCGGCGAAGTCGTCGGCCTGCTCGGCCCGAACGGCGCCGGCAAGACCACCTGTTTTTACATGATTACGGGGCTCATTCCCGCTGACCGGGGATCCATCTCCATCGACGGCCACGACGCGACCGCCCTTCCCATGTACCAGCGCGCGCGCCTCGGTCTCGGCTACCTGCCGCAGGAAGCATCGATCTTTCGCGGCCTGACGGTCGAACAGAATCTGCGCGCCGTTGTCGAGCTTGTCGAAAAGAACAAGGATCGCCAGCAGGCAATTATCGACGACCTCCTTAACGAATTTCACGTTACGCATCTGCGCGGCGCGCCGGCGCTGGCGCTCTCCGGCGGCGAGCGTCGCCGCGTGGAAATCGCGCGGGCCCTCGCGACGGCGCCGTCCTACATGCTGCTTGACGAACCTTTCGCCGGCATCGACCCGCTGGCCATTGCCGAGATACGCGAGCTTGTCGCGCATCTCAAAGATCGGGGGCTCGGCGTTCTGATCACGGACCATAATGTTCGCGAGACGCTCGATATCATCGACCGCGCATACATCATTCACGAAGGCGAGGTGCTGCTGGAAGGCGCGCCTGGCGACATTGTCGGCGACAAGGACGTGCGGCGCGTCTATCTCGGCGACCGGTTTCAAATGTAGAGGATTTAGGGGGCAGTGTGGCGTTAGCTCCAAGACTGGAACTCCGGCAATCACAACAACTGGTGATGACGCCGCAATTGCAGCAGGCAATCAAGCTGTTGCAGTTGTCGAATCTCGAACTGGCTGAATTCGTCGCCGAACAGCTTGAAGAAAACCCGTTCCTCGAAGCTGACGAATCTCCTGCGGACGCGCCGGAAGAACGGCGCGGCGAGAAAAACGCGGAGACAAGCGAAAAAACCACCGCCGACGAAGTCGACCTGACGAGCGACGCGGCGCAGAAGGAAGCCAGCGACGCCATTGACGCCGAATATGCGGATATCGATCCGTCGAGCACCGGCAGCGACGCCGCGGACCAGGATTTCCGCACCAATGACTGGGCGAACGCCGGATCGGGCGGCGCGTCCCTTGACGACGATCGCCAGTTCGACGCGGCTCTTTCACGGGAAATTTCACTCGCCGAGCATCTGACGGAACAGCTTCATGTGGCGACCCGCGAGCCGTCCCAGCTGTTTATCGGCGCTTACCTGATCGACCTGATAGACGACGCCGGCTATCTGCGCGACTCCCTTGAAGACGTGTCGGAGCGATTAGGCGCGGACCTTGCCGACATAGAGGGCGTGCACTCCTTGATCACAACGTTCGACCCGTGCGGCGTCGGCGCGCGCGACCTCAAAGAATGTCTGTCGTTGCAGCTGAAAGAAGCCGATCGCTGCGATCCGACGATGCAGGCGTTTCTCGATAACATAGAGCTGCTTGCAAAAGGCGATCTCAAGGGGCTCATGCGGGCCACCGGCGCCGACGAAGACGATGTCCGCCAGATGGTCGCCGAGATCCGCGCCCTGACGCCAAAGCCCGGATACGCTTATGGCGGCGGCGCCGTTCAGGCCGTTGCGCCGGATGTCTTCGTTCGAAAATCGGCCGATGGCGGCTGGAAAGTCGAACTCAACAGCGACACCCTGCCCCGCGTGCTCGTGAACCGGACCTACTATTCGGAAGTTTCCGCGGCGCGCGCAAATGACGAAGACAAGAACTACGTCACCGATCAGTTCGCCAACGCCAACTGGCTCGCCAAGAGCCTCGACCAGCGCGCGCGAACGATCCTGAAAGTGTCGACGGAAATCGTCAGGCAGCAGGACGGGTTCTTCGCCTATGGCGTCAAACACCTCCGGCCGCTCAATCTGAAGACCATCGCCGACGCCATCGACATGCACGAATCGACGGTTTCGCGCGTCACGTCGAACAAATACATGGCGACGCCGCGGGGCCTGTTCGAACTCAAATATTTCTTCACCGCTTCGATAGCCTCGACATCCGGCGGCGAGGCCCACTCGGCGGAAGCGGTACGGTTCCGCATTCGCGAGCTGATTGACGCAGAGTCCGCCGACGCGGTTCTGTCGGACGACAAGATTGTGGAAATTCTACAGGGCGAAGGCGTCGATATAGCGCGGCGAACCGTCGCCAAATACAGGGAAACGCTCAACATTCCCTCGTCGGTCCAGCGCCGGCGTGCTATGGTGCAAGGCGCTATCTGACCCTTTTCAAGGGCTCCCGCGGCGCCAATATAGACCCTGATCGACGCCGTTTAAAATCGCCAAGCGAGGATAATGCATGGACATTCAGGTCAGCGGAAAAAACATCGAACTCGGCGACGCACTGCAAGCGCATGTCACGGATCGATTAACCGACGGCGTTAAAAAATACTTCGACCGCGGCGCCGAGGCGACGGTCACGTTTGCGCGAGAGAAGCGCGAGGTCGAATGCGACGTCACCACGCATCTGGCGTCCGGCGTGTTCCTGGCCGCCCATGGCCGAGCCGGCGACGCCTATGGCGCGTTTGAGGAAAGCCTCGAAAAGCTTGAGAAGCGAATCAGGCGCTACAAGCGGCGCCTGAAGGACCATCACGCCAATGGCAAAGACCCTTTGCCGGCGCAGAATGCGTCTTTCTACCTTCTCGAACCGCTGAAGGACGAGGAAACGGAAGAAGCGCCAGAAGGCGATCCGGCGCCGGTCATCGTGGCCGAAAGCCAGACGACGCTTCGCGAAATGACGGTGGGCGCTGCGGTGATGCAGCTCGATCTTGCGGAACAACCGGCGGTTGTGTTCAAGAACGCCGCCCACGGGCGAATCAACGTTGTCTATCGCCGCCGGGACGGCCATATCGGATGGGTTGACCCGGCCGCGCAATAGGGTAAATCCCCGCCCTTCTTCGCCGGACTCCGTCCCCGGGGCGGTCACGCGGCGAAAAACCTGCAAAGGAAAGTCGGGGGACGTATTCGGGCGATGCAAACGGCGAAAATAGACCCTCCCCGACAATCTGTGAGTGCGAAAATGGGATTTGCCGATATTCTGAAGCCGGACGGCGTGATCCACAATCTTAACGCCCGCTGCAAGCGTGAAGCGCTGGAGATTATGGCGGAAAAGGCCGCGACGATCGTTGGCCGCCAGTCCTCGGAGATCGTCGACACGCTGCTTGAGCGCGAGCAGCTTGGCTCAACGGGGGTCGGCGACGGCGTTGCGATCCCTCACGGAAAAATCGACGGGCTCGGCGCGATTACTGGCGTTCTGGCCCTCCTCGAAAAGCCGGTCAGTTTTGACGCGCTGGACGACCAGCCCGTTGACCTGATCTTCGTGCTGCTGGCGCCTGCAAACGCCACGGCGGCCCATTTGAAGGCCCTGGCGAAGGTCTCGCGCCTGCTGCGCGATCCCGACACGCGGGCGGCGCTGCGCGGCGCGGACAGCGCCGAATCCCTCTTCGCCCTGGCGACGTCAGCGGAAAAGCCGGACGCCGCGTAAAAGCCATCGATTTATCGTTAAAATTTTAGTGGACGCTGACAGGCGTCATTTCGTACTGACGCGCCGCCGCGAAGGCGAGTTCGCGGTCGCCGACCAGCGCAAGCCGTTCGCCGTCCTCGTCGTGAACCGAATAGAGCGTCGCTTCCGCATCGATCTGGACGTCCATATCGCCATACTCGTCCTGCAAGTCGCCGATGACGTCGCTCGCAAGAATAGGCCGGATATAGACGAGCTTCCGCCCGTCATAGGACGCAAATCCGCGCTCCGCATTTGACCCGTTTCCGTCCCAGTCAGATGGTTTGTTGGCGTTCATGGATTGGCGCGTTCCTAACTCTCTCTGTCCGCAATGGTCAGCTTCGCCGATCATCGCTATCAAAATCTAAACGCCGGGGCATTTCCGGCGTTTTTGGCTTGCCCTGAATATGTGACCCATCACCGCAGCGTTCAATGCCGGGCGCGGCGCCGGCGCCAAATGGCCCAAATTGAAACGCCCGAAAATTCAGGACGGGTTTTCCCCGTCGCGTAAAATTGATGCAAAAAGCGCAGGATCGACGTTGCCGCCCGAGAGCGTCACGGCGGTCGTCACACCTTGCGTGGGGATTTCGCCGGCCAGCACCGCCGCAATGCCCGCCGCGCCGCCAGGTTCCAGCACCAGTTTCAGATGCCTGAAGGCAAACGCCATGGCATGGCGCACCGCGGCCTCGGTGACCGTCGCGCCGCCGGAAACCCGGCGCTTGAGGATCGGAAAGGTCAGCCGCCCCGGCGTCGGGGTCGCGATCGCGTCGCAGATCGTTTTCTGCGTGATATCGGCGGTCAGCCGTTCGCCGGCTTTTACTGAAGCCCACGCTTCGTCGAACCCTTCCGGTTCGGCGATCCAAACCTCCGCGCCGGGAGCAACATCCTCAAGGATCGTTGCGCAACCGGCCGTTAGTCCGCCGCCGCCGCAACAAATCGCAAATCGGTCAATCGCCGTATCGCCCGCCTGCTCAACCGTTTCCAGAGCAACCGTTCCCTGGCCCTCGATGATATGCGGATGATCATAGGAGGGGACAATCGCCATCCCGCGTTCTTCACCGATCGCGGCGGCGATCGCCTCCCGGTCGTCGCCATACCGGTCATAGAAAACGATTTCCGCGCCAAGCGCGCGCACGTTTTCAGTCTTGATCGCAGGCGCGTCCGCGGGCATCACAATAACCGCCGGGCAGTCGAACTCTTTTGCTGCTATGGCAACGCCCGTCGCATGATTGCCCGATGACCAGGCGACAACGCCGCGCGCGCGCGGCGCGGGGGAAAGCTGCGACAGCAAATTATAGGCGCCGCGCAGTTTGAACGATCCGCCACGCTGTAGGGGTTCGGCTTTCAACAACACCCGCCCGCCGGCGATCTCGTTCAATCGCTCGTTTTCGATGAGCGGCGTGCGGACAATATGGCCCGCAAGCCTTTGCGTCGCCGCGCGCACGCCGCCGGCGCTTATGGAACTGTCGCAATAATTCGCATCGTCTCTCATCACGCGTAGCTTCGCCAATCACCGCGCCGAACAGGCGGTTCTGCAATACTACCCCCTGATCGCGGTCGCATCAGGGCCACTTTGCGGCGATCCGGCATTAATTGAATAGTCCGCCCGCCAGCGCCAGCAGCGCGACGCCCATGACGATCCGGTAAATCACGAACGGCGTAAAGCTCATTTTCCGGGTCAGGGTCATCAAAACCGCGATGGCCGCATAAGCCGTCACAAACGAAAGGGCCGCAACAATGCCGGCCGCCTGCATCGTCGCGCCGGCGCCTTCGCGCACGATCCCGATCGCCGCGAACAGCCCAAGCGCCCCGATGGCGGGAATGGCGAGCAACATGGAAAACCGCGCCGCCTCTTCCCGGGTCCAGCCGAGATAGCGCGCAGCGGTGATCGTAACGCCGGACCGGGATGCGCCGGGGATCAGGGCGAGCGCCTGGGCGGCGCCGATCAGCAGGGTTTCGCGAAGTGTAATCCGTTCAAGGCCGCGCTTTTCGGTTGGCTGGCGATCGCCGTGCCACAACAAAATACCGAAGACGATGCTTGCCGCGCCGATCGTCGCCGGCGAACGCAAGACATCCATGATACCGGCGGCGGCGATAACGCTTGCCGCGAGCAGCAACGGGATCGTCGCCGCCGCGATAAACAGAAACAACTTGCGGTCGGCGCTTTCGCGAAAGCGGAGCGTATCGACGCCGCCTCGCACAAGCATCACTGATTCGGAGCGAAAATAAATCAGTACCGCAATCAATGAGCCCACATGAGCGGCGATATCGATCAGCGACCCCTGATCGCGCCATCCATCGACGACCACGGGCGCAAGGATCAGATGCGCGGAGGACGAAATCGGCAGAAATTCGGTTATGCCCTGGATAATGGCGAGGACAATCAATTGAACGAGCGTCATGGCCTGTCGCTAACCTTCAATTGCGCCTTATCGTCGACAGGAGTGCGGCGATAGAGCGGACGTCCTATTTTTTCGCCGCGACGGAAATGTCCCGATCGTTGGCGACCTTTTCGACCACGCCCGCCTCGGCGAACGCCGCCTCCACGGCCGCGCGATCGAATGGCTTGAGGATATGATGCGCCGCGCCGGCAGCCTTCGCCAAGGTAAACTGCTGAGGATCGTTCTCGGTCGCGCAAAGGACGATCACCGGTTTTTTCTCCTCGGGCAACTCGGCGGCGCTGCGAAGGAAGTCGAGCGCGCCCATGGACGGCAAGTCCCAGTCAAGAAGGGCGACGTCGGTTTTGTTTTCCGAACAAACTTCGATGGCTTCAGGAGCGCTTTCCGCCTGAACGGCGCGCAAGCCGAGGTCGGTGACAATGCGCGCGGCAATCTCACGGATCACTTCTGAATCGTCGATAATCAGACAGGTCTTTTTCTCGGTCATCGTTTCCCTCGCGCGGCGCCGGTGCGCTGCCGATCATGCCGCCTCTGTATTAGGGATGCGTTAACGAACACCCCGTCAACCGCCTGCGCTGGCGGAGAAACGGACATCGATCACCGCCTTTTCGTCATCGGCAAAAGCGTCAACAGCCCCGCCGCCCTCGACGATCATCTGCGCGGCAATCAGTGTCGGCGTGAATTTGGGCGTCAGGTCGCGCGCCTCGCCGCGCAGTGATTTAATGAGGTCTTCCTGTAGGTAAATGCGCTTGCCGGCAGCGGTAATCTTGAAAGCGTCCATGTCGCCGGCGATGGTGACGGCGCCGCCCCGGGGGATGCAATCCGCAGCAGCGTTGGTCAGGATTAAAATCGCCTTGACCTTTTCCTTCGGCGCCATGCCGCCCGCCATCTCCCAGACGAGGTCGGGCTTCAGGGTCGCGTAAAGCCCCTCCAACGCCTCACGGGCGTCGTCCATGGAAATCTGGGCGCCAAATCCCCCCGCGGCGCCGTAGGCGAGCCGCGCATAGCTCAAAAGCGCCAGGGCCTTCGTTGCACCGGACCGGATCAAATCGAGCGCGGCGCCGCGCATGGACTCATCCATTTCCGGATCGTCGAGTACGTCGAGGCCCGAGCCGATGGCGCCCACCGGGTTAATCAAATCGTGGCAAACCCGCGACGACAGTAAAGCCGACAGCCCGAGAGCGTCGGGGCCCGTTTCTGTCTCCCCGGCGCTATCAGGCTCAGGCGCCGCATTGTCCGATATCATCTACGCATCTCCGATCACGTTACCGGTGATCATATGGCCGATTCGCGATGACTTCGGGAGAGTCGCCGGGGAGGCGAAACAAAAGGCCCTATGACTGCAACTGGCTCAGCAGCTCATCAATAATGGCGTATCCTTTGCCCCAGCCGCCATCCATGTTGGACATCATCTCAGCGAAGACCGCGATTTCTTTCTCGCTGGCGTCAATCGGGACCTGCGACAGGCGCACGTCGGTTTTGCCGCCCGCATCAGAGAATGTCACCGTCGTCAGGAGAACCCGCGGCCAGTCCGGCATCATGGGATTGGCGACGACGTTCCAGTCCGCATCGGTAGACGCGTGATGCCAGACGAGTTTTTCCGCCTCGGCGACCTCCTGAAAATCCATGCGGCTGTAATCGGACATGCCGCGCATTTTCATCTCGTTGAGCCAGGCGCCGCCGGGCTTCAGGTCATACTGGTGAATGATTGTTTCAACGCCGGGGCCATACCACTGGTGCAGAATGTCAGGGTCCGTCCAGGCCCGCCAGACAAGGTCACGCGACGCATCGAAGGTTCGGTCCAGAACATATTCCGGTAGCTCGCTCATCGCCTCACTCCTTTGATTCTGTTTTTTTCAGTTCCATCAATACGTCGTCCAACCGGTCGAACCGCGCGCCCCAGAACGCCCTGAACTCCGCAAGCCAATCAACCGCTGACGCCATGGTTTCCGCCGTGAGCCGTGCGGGCCGGCGCTGCTCGTCGATATCGCGCTCGATCAGCCCCGCATTTTCCAGAACCTTCAGGTGCCGGGAAATTGCCGGCTGGCTGATGGAGAACGGCGTTGCAATTTCGGCAACCGACGCCTCTCCGTCCGCCAGACGCGACAGGATCGCCCGCCGGGTCGGATCCGCAAGAGCGGCGAAAACCGCGTCCAGTTGTCCCTGCCGGGCGACATTGGAGGCCAATTCCATAACATATAGGTTATATAAGAAATTTGTTTTGGTCAAGTGCGCAATAAGCAAGCCGCGCCACCAGCGCGGCGGGCGACCGACCCACCTCACAAAAAGCTCAGGAAATAGCCCGCCACGGCTTAAATGCGGAGCGCACCGTCAGATCCGGCCTGGCTCGTCATGCGTTCGATTTAGCGGCCGAGCCCTGTTTCGGCTCGCCGCCGTTTTGGATGAAGCGAAACTGTGCGGACGAAAGCCGCCGGTACGCCTAGCGCTTAACCCACGCGCCGCTGGCGTCCTGAACGCACTCGCCGGCGTCGGCGCCGTTAATCAGCTTTTCGGCAGTCAGCGCCGCGGTGACGTCGATCGTGACGCCGTTGCGCGCCGCAAGATCGGCGTAAAACGCCTTGCGCTGCTGATTGATGTCGCGCACTTCCCGTTTCAGCGCCGTGTCCGCGGCGCTTTCATCGACAAAGCCGAGATACCCGTCGACCTGTTCGCCGACAATGCAACGGTCCTTCGCATCTTCAACAATGGAGCTTGCCGCAAGTGCGAAAGCGGGAAGCGCCGCAAGACTTAGAACGGCGCCGGCGAGAAAAGAAAAATGATGCTTGCTCATGACGCGTTTCCTAGAAAATGTCGGGATTGTTGGCGATCAAGTCTTCAATTTCGCGGTCAAGTTTCACGCGAACTTCCTGATCGATTTTTACATTGAGGTTGACCTCAATCGGCTTGTCGCCGCCTTCCAGTCTGACGGTCGTGCAGGCGGCAAGTATAAACACCCCCGCTATCAGCATCGACGCGCCAAATCCTGTTTTCCGCATATCCATCGCGCACCCCTTTTCCGCCGTGACCGACAGTGTTGATTCGTCGCTTCCTCCCGCCATTTTTAGACCGTCCATCCGGCGAAAACTAGGCGAAATTGGCGTCGGTTTCGGACCAATTGCGGCGGTATTGCGAGATTATTCACTGGCGCGGACGGCGTTTTCGATCTGCAATTGCAGATTACGGGACAGATTTGCCTGATTAAAGAGATCCAGCAGCGCCGCATCCAGCGTGATATTGTACTTGACCGGCACGCGCCCGCGAGCGCGGTTAAGGCTGACTTCGCCCGTGCCCTCAAACGAAATCAGGAAATCAAGACGCCCGTCCAGCGGGCCGTCAATCAGCACAGAAAGCGTTTCATATTCGAGATCGCGCAACACATCGAACGCGAATTGCGCATTGTCGCCAGCTTGCGCAGCCGCCGCACCCGCGTTACCGACATATGAGATGCGCCCTGGACCTTCAGCGGATAATCGTCCGCCCACAAAGCTTGCGCGGTTGTTTTCGACGATCAGCGGCAACTCGCCATTCAGCGTGCCGGCGCCGGAAAGGCCCTCGACATCGACGAATTCGAGAATCTGCTTCAGGTCGACGCTTTCAACGCGCAACGGCGCTTCGGCATTGCCGCCGCTGAATGCGGCTGTCGCGCCCCGCACGCCGATCCTGCCGCCAAACCAGGGGAAGATCGCGCGCTCAACGAACAGCGTTTCGTCGCCCGGCATATCGAACACGATCTCACCGTCCTGTAGTTGCAGGGCGCCGAGATCCACGCCGTCGACGGTAACGGTTTGAGGCCCTTCCGTCGCAACCGGCCACAGGCTGGAGAACGCGATGTCGCCATTGACCCCGACGGTTTTGGTGACGGTCAGCCCCGGACCGCGAAAGGTTACGTCGTCAAACGTGAGGTTCGCGCGCGATTCGATCCGTTCCTTGTTCCAGGAAAAATTCGCCGTGCCTTCAGCGGCGCCCTGCGTCAGCCCGATAATGCCTTTCAGCACCGGCGCCAGCCGATCAGGCTGCAAGCCGCCCGGCGCGAACGAAAGGCGATTGAATGCGAATGACGCTTCGCCCGCCGCCGCTGTGATGTCGTGCTCGCCGGCGCCTTCGCCGAGCGGCACGTCACTTTCTGAAAACGCTGCATAGTCAAAACGCGCGACGTCCCCGGACAACACCAATGACCCTTTGGCGAATATGGGCGCGACTTTCGCGTCATCGCCGTACTCCGTCATGCGAATCTGTTCCGCATCGATGGTGACAGTCATGCCGTCCTCTTCAAGCGTCAGGTTGAGCCTGGCGTCCGCGCGGTCAAAGCGAAGCAGATCGTTCAACACAACCGATCCGCCTTTGGCGATGCCGTTTGCAGTCGTGCGATGTTCGGTAGGCTCGTATCGTCCGGCAAGTTCGATCGCCGGCGGCGCCCCGTTGAAGCGCGTTTGACCCAGACGATAACGCGCACGGTTAGCGGTGAGGACGCCGGAAAACTCCGTTGTCGGAGTTTCGTCTAAGCGGATAACGGCGAGCGGCGCCCCGTTTGGGCACAGTCGCGCCCTGTCGAGCGACGCGTCCATATCCTGTTCGGCAATGGCGAGCGAGAGGCGCTCCAGCGCCGCACAATTGTCGTCAGGCAGACGGATTTCGGCCGATCTTGTCGCCGTGTCAAAAACGCCGCTGACCGACAGCGCGAGCGGCGCGTCGGAAATGGCGAAACGCCCGATCGACGCTGACAGAATTTCGCCGCTCGTGGTCGCTTCGAATTCAATTGAATCCGCGCCGGCGTTTCCGCGCAGCACCGCCGACACATCGCTCAGTGCGAATGACGGCGCTGCGACGGCGCCGACGCGCACGGGTATGTTGAAGTACCAGCCGTCAGGCGTTTGATGCATGTCGATGGTCGCCGTCGCCGAGATATCGCCGCCGCGCGCCGACAAAACGCCGGCGAACGCCGCCTGCATGTCCTCGAACACGAACAGAGGCTCATCCATGGCGGCGTCAATGCTGAGACCGGCGCCGGTGTCTGTCGCTATCGTCACCGGCTGCGCGCCCGGCCGGGCGACGACAGCGCCGTCCTCAACCGAAACGACCAGATCGCCCGAAACAGTCAGCGCTTCGAACGGCCCGCCAATAAGCTGCGTACCCACATTAACCGGCGCGCCCTGAGGCGCAACGCGCGCGCCGCGAACGCTGACATCAGCCGCGCCCTGGAAGACGCGCCAGTCGCCGGCCGCGAGGTCCTTCCAGGACGACCCTTCTCCATCAATCGCAAAATCGACGCCGCGGATTTCTCCGTATGGGGACTCTATGTCGCCGGAATAGAGGAAAGATGCGTCAAGGGCGCCTTGCTCTTCGAAAGTCAGCTCGACCACGGCGGACGCATCTTCGGCGGAGAACCCTGAAAGGCCCGCCCGCTCGGCGCCGATCGTTACGGTCGCGTTTCCCGAGCCGTCGACATCATACGCCGCATCGACGACGCCCTCGGCCGCGCCTTCCGGCGTGTGCACGTCAAGACGAAGGCCGGAAACGTTAAGAGCATCGAACGGCAAACCGCCGCCCGACCCGCCGCTCCCGCCCACAGGCATGCCGGCAACGCGTATCGCCCCATCGCCATCGATGTCGACGCGAACCGCACCGGGGCCGAGATTGACGCTGGAGACCCGACGAGCCGTTATCGCTTCGCGAAGGTCGAATGCGATATCGACATAGTCGAGTTGCAATACCGTCGTATCGGGAGCCTCCGGGCGCCTGCTCGATACGTCTTCGATGCGAATATGGTTAACGGATAGTGCGCTGACGCGCGCGCGGGGGGTCGGCAGACCCTGCCCCGCCATCGCCTGACGCACCACGAAACCGGCGACCGGCTCGCGCAGGACAAAGAGCGCTCCGGCGATGACGATGATCGCCGCAAGGAACGCCAATATAACCTTTACGACGCGCATCTTACTGACATCTCTCAAACCCTGCCGCCGGCATTTGTTAAAGGTTAACACCGAACCACTTAAATCAGCACCGGTCAGCGGCCGAAACCATGCCGAAAATTGCGGAGCTTGGCGAGGCGTGCCATGGTTGACTTATATCGCGAGCCCCGCCATTTGCCGGCGGTTTTGACGCCCATAAAGGGTCCAACCGGGCCGGAAATTGCAGCGCTGTTTTCATGTCGGACGAATTTGTCGAAACAGGTCAGACCTTTACCGAGGATGGCGCCGCTTTTTGCCCGATCGAGCGAAAAAGGCGCGGGGCCGCCGGCATTGCGGCCTCCCTTGCCGTTCTCGCAGGGGGTGCGGCGTTTTTGACCTACGCCATGCTTGGCGCGCCGGCGCCCCAGTCGGCGCCCCAGACGGCATCCCAGTCGGCGCCCTCTCAGCCGCCTAACGCTGAGGAAACCGTCAAAACCGAGGCGGTCTTAGCAACCAATGACGTCGTTGCGGCTGAAGTCGCGCCCGTCGGAGTTGCCCCGACAGACGTTGCGCCGACATCTGGCGAAGCGCCGACCGCCGCGGCAAAACCTGCGGACACCGACGCTCTGGTTGCGGAAGCGCTGGCGCAATCGCGCGCTGCGCGCACCGGCGTCGAGACAGCGGCCTATCCGACAACGGGCGATGCGTTCCGCCCACGCATAAAGCCCGTGCTTGAGCGCCGCGCAGCGGTGTCGCGCTCCGCGCGCATCACGCCGATCGGCGACGTCACGAAGGCGCCGGCTGCAAAGATCGACCCGTCGATCATCTTTCTGCCGGCCGACCGCGAGATTCGCCATTTAACGCCGGCCGTTGCTTATGCGCGCGACTTCGCCCGCGATGCGGCGGAAGCCACGATTACGATTGCCCGGGGCGAGACATTTGTAGACGCGCTAAAACGAGCGGGCGTTGCCCCCGCCGATCGCAATGCAGCGGCGTACGCCTTCGGCCGGCACTATAATCTTCGCCGGCTGAAACCCGGCCAACAGTTTCGCCTGCGCCTCGGATGGCCGAACCAAACGCTCTTTCAGCTTGCCGACTACAGAGAAACGCAGGCGCGCCTTCTTTCGTTATCGTTTCGCGACGGCTTCGAAAAGAAAATCAACGTCACGCGCGCCGCGGGCGGCGCCTTCGAGGCCGAGGCGACTCCCATCGAGCTGACGACCCACATGCACGCCATCGAAGGCCGCATCGACGGCAGTCTTTACCTGTCGGCAAAAGCGCTGGGCGCGCCTGACGAGATCATCGCGGGTCTCGCGGACGCGTTCGCCTATGATGTGGATTTTCAACGGGAGATTTTCGGCGGCGACGAATTCGAACTGATCTTCGAGGCAAAATACGACGACCGCGGACAAATGGCCGCCGGGGGCGAAATCGTTTTTGCGCGGCTGAACTGGCGCGGCAAATCCCGCGAAAAGGGGTACTACCGATTTGAGGAAGAGGAAGGACGCGGCGACTTTTACGACGCCGCCGGCCAGAGCGCCAAAAGGCTGCTCATGAAGACGCCCATCGACGGCGCGCGATTGTCGTCACGCTTCGGCACCCGGCGTCACCCCATCCTCGGCTATCGCCGGGCCCACAAAGGCGTTGATTTTGCCGCGCCGCGGGGCACGCCGATCAAGGCCGCCGGCGACGGCGTGGTCGAACGCGCAGACCGGTATGGGAGCTTTGGCAATTACATCCGCATTCGCCACGCAAACGGCTACAAAACCGCCTATGCGCATCTGAAAAGTTTCCGTAAGGGCGTGCGCAAGGGCAAGCGCGTGCGGCAGGGCGATATTATCGGCTATGTGGGAACCACCGGTCGCTCAACCGGGCCGCATCTTCATTATGAAGTGCATTTAAACGGCAAGGCCGTGAACCCGCAGAAACTGAAAATCGCGACGGGCAAACAATTAACCGGCGCGGCGCTCGACCGTTTCAGACTGGAACGCGACCGCATTGACCTGATGCGCACGCCGGCGGCGGAGCCCGAGCCGCTATTCGCCGAAGGCGAAACGCCGGACAATGAAAACCTTTAGTCGTTGAAATAAAAATCCCCGGCGCCACGGCCGGGGTTTTTATGCTGCCTCCTAAAATCCGGTGCAAGCGGGTTTCGGTTAAAGCCGGAGCCAGCGCCGTTACTCATCTCAATTCTACATTAAGGAAACGCAAAAGTTCATGCTTAAGAAACGCCGCCCAGAACCCGCCGAAAGCGGATGCTGGCGGCGCTAAGTTGGTTAACGGCTAGCCGCTCAACGCTGTCGGGAGCGCCCTCGGCCCGCCATAATGTCAAAACCGTCATGAAATAGAGAGTCGCGCCAATCGCTGCGTCGGCTGTGAGGCGCGCAGCCAGCGGCCAATCATCGATAGCGCCCAGATGTCCGCGCAGGAAAACGAAGTACGCCGCCATGGCGGCGACGCCTGCGAGGCTTCGCCGCGCGCGCCAGAGCGGCTCAAATGGCGCGCCGCCGCTGAGCCGCGCATAAAGGCCGGCATTGAGCAGCGCAATCACGAGAAGGCCGACGGCGCAGGCAATCGCCGCGCCCAGCAGCCCGTAGAAATAGGCCGCGATAATGAAAATCGGCATGCGTATGAAAAATACGAGAACCTCTCGCAGGAAAATCAGCCGTGCGCGGCCCAGCGCGAGCGCATAAGCGTTGGTCGCGTAAAATATGACGGCGAGACCGGCGGCCGGGCTGAAATACTGGAGCATCAAGACCGCGCGCTCCCAGCCGGCGCCGAGCAGCAACGCCACGAGATCCTGCGCAACGAAGGCAACGCCGAAGGAGGCCGGCATCGCGATGAAGGCCAGCGCCTCGGCGCCGCGGAGATAGGCGCGTCGCATGGCGGCGCTGTCACCCTGCAACTCCGAAAACCCCGGATAAATGGCCCGCGCCATGGGTATGGCGACCTCCCCGCTCGGCAGGGACGCAATAGAACCGCCGACAAAGAACGCGCCGACATCGGCCGGGCTGACGAACTTGCCGAGAAACAGCACATCAAGCTTGTTGTTCAGCGCAGCAACAAAACTCAGGCCCGCAAGCCAGCCGGCAAAACCGCCGATCTCACCGATCGCGGCGAATGAAAGACGCGGCCGGTACGGGCGAAGCAACCAGGACATGATGGTTTGCGCAAATGCGCCGGAAACCAGGCCGAGAATGATTGCCCAGTAGCTTTGAAATACAACAGCGATGGTGATCGACACGGCAACGCCAATGAGTTTGTCCGCGGCCTCCAGCCCGAACTGCTTCGAAAAATCAAGTTCGCGTTCGAACTCGAAGAAGCGCGGATTTATTATAGCGTGAAGAAGCGGAACGATGCTGATCCCGAAAAAGACCACGGTTGCGCGGGGGTCGTTGTAAAAGCCGCCCGCAAGCGTCGCCGCAAGCAGCATGACTGCCGTTACCGCAAGCCCGCGAATGAGGGAGATTGTGAACAACGTGTCGTATTGTTTGCGTCCTGCGTCTCGGAATTTGACGACGGTGCGCGATACGCCAATATCGGTGATGTTTTGCAGAAGCTGCATCACGGTGACGCCGATGGCGACAAGGCCGAAGTCCTCCGGCAGGAGCAGCCGGGCGAGGATCAGCGTATTGACGAGACCGAGCGTGCGCACAACGAAACGCCCGCCGATAATCCATGCGGCGCCCCGCATGACGCGCTTGGTCAGGGCGGGCGCTTCGGAGACTGCGGCGCCGGCGCTCACGATGCGCGCCTGTCGCATGCGGCGGAAGAACGTCGGCGCAGCCATTCGTCGACACGGCCAATGAGGGTTTCCTGCGACGCGATGGTCGAAAACGTGTGATCCGTGTGAGGCATGGCCTCAACGTCAATGCGTCCTTCGAAGTCATATGCCGCAAATGTCTTGAAGAAATGCGCAGGCTTGGAGACGTGGCGGCGCACCAGTCCCGTATACACAATAAGGATGCGAACTCCGCGCTGAACCAGCGCCGTCAAGTCAGCGGCGAACTCTTCCTTTGGCGCGAGCGGGCGACCCTGGTCGATTTCGTCGCCGCCCCCGGTCCTGCGCCCATTCCCGCTGGCGGTATCGCCGACGTCGTCGCGGCGCAACATGAGCGATTTAATTTTGCGCGACCAACGGTCAGGATCGGCGGCGCGCGCCAGCAGGTCCGCGCCCGCTGCGTCGTCGTTCGGATAGGCATACGGGTCCAGCAACACAACGCCGCTAATCCGGGGATCGACGACCGCGGCGCGCAGGGCGTGATCCGCGCCCGAACACATGCCGATGGCGACGACGCCGTCAACATTT
Source organism: Hyphococcus sp. (assembly GCA_028281665.1). Taxonomy (GTDB): domain Bacteria; phylum Pseudomonadota; class Alphaproteobacteria; order Caulobacterales; family Parvularculaceae; genus Hyphococcus. The sequence continues at coordinate 11,612 of JANQJK010000027.1, read as the reverse complement.
GCTTCATTCTCAAGCGCATCAATTGCAGCGGCGATATCCGCGATGGCCTGATCCTCGAAACCGAGTCCTGCCGCAGCGGCCGGGCTTTCACCCTGCCCGGACAGATCAAACCGCAGGCTCGGCTCATGAAGCGCGCGCGCAAGTTTCACGTTCAACCGGTGCGCACCGATGCGGTGAACGACGCCGGCATTGAAAAGCATGAGACCGTTCGCGCCGGCGGCGGCGCTTTCACGCAGAACGCCGCTCAAAAGGCCATCCGGGCCGAACTGGATGATGCGTTCTTTCATGACCGCCCGCCCGCCGAGCCGGCAATACAATCAAGCACATCCATTGGAATGGTGTAGGCGTTCATTGCCTCATTGCTGTTCCAGACGGTCGACCCGCTGTCGTACTGACGAAATTCCGCAGCCGCATTTTTCAGCGCGTCTTCGTGCCGTGCGGAGATGACAGTGTCTTCTGACCCGATCAGACGGATCTCACGGGCAACCTTCCTGCTTTCAACGAAGTCAAAGACTTTCAGTTGCGCGCAAAAGCGGTCCGGCAGGCAAAACCCCAACGCTTCGGAAATCTCCTCGGGAATCTCCCGTTCGATCCGCGACTGGGGCAGATCGAGCGCAGCCGAAAGTGTCGCAATGTGCGCGCGCCGCAGCCCGGCAAGATAGTCGGCGCCGGAGAGCACCGGATCCCACAGAAACAACTGCGTCGGCCTTGCGGCGGTTTCAATCGCCGCTCGAAGCGCGACCGCGCCGCCGAGCCCGAGCCCCACCCATACGAAACGCCGCGCGCCGCTCAAGGCTTCGAGTTCCTCTTGAGCCGTCGCGGCGTCGCGGATCATCCCGTCAAAGTCGACCGTTTCGCAATCTCCCTCTGAGTCGCCTGTCCCGTAATAGTCGAACCGCAAAACGGGCCGGCCGGCGCGCGCCAGCCGCTCGGCAAGCTGCTTGAAAATCCGAAACGAGCGGATCGCTTCCTCGCCAAACGGGTTGAGTAACAGGACCGCCGGCGCGTTGGCCGCGCGTTGTTCCGGATGATGGAACACGCCGTAAAGCTTGCGATCGCTATCGCCGAAATGTAGTGGCGTGGCGGCCATTGCGGTTTCCTCTCAGCAGCCTCTCCAGAGCGTTGTCATCGCCGGGCCGCGCCGATGTTACGCAGCGACGCAATCCGCTGCGAGTTGCTCAAGGGTTTCAAAAATCACTTCGCGTGCCGAAATCGTCAGACCGATGGCGTCCCGCGCGCGCGCGATCATCCGCGCGGCCTGTAGAGACTGACCGCCAAGCTCGAAAAAATTATCCGTCACGGAGATTTCCGGCGCACGCAGGATGTCGCTCCAGATATCGGCAAGCGCAATCTCGCGCTGCGTTCTCGGCGCAACGCGCCTTGCCGACGCGGCAACGCCCGCCGGCGCCGGCAGCGCCTTGCGATCGATCTTATTGTTGTTCGTGAGCGGCAGCGCCGACAGTTCCATAAAGAACTGCGGCGTCATGTAATGGGGCACATGCTCGCGCATGAAGCGGCGCAGCTCACTGTTCGTGGCGGACAGCCCGTCCTTGAAAACGACATAAGCGACGAGCGACGCTTCGCCGGACTGATCGTCGCGCAGGGCCGCCGCCGCCTCGCGGACGGCCGGGTGTTTGTTTATCGCCGCCTCGATGTCGCCAAGTTCGATCCGGTAGCCGCGAACCTTGATCTGCTCATCGCGGCGGCCGAGGATCTCCATCGTGCCGTCTCGCCGCCAACGCGCGCGATCGCCGGTGTTGTAGATTCGTCCCGCAGAAGGCTCGAACGGATTGTCGCGGAAACGTTCCGCCGTCAGCGCCGGTTTACCGAGATAGCCAAGCGCGACGCCGTCTCCTCCGATCCACAAATCGCCGGCGACGCCGACCGGCGCCGGGTTGCCGAAATCGTCGAGCACATAGACTTTCGTGTTCTGGATCGGCCGGCCCACATGAATGTTCGATGCGTCTTCGATCAGCGCGCATGTGGACCAGACGGTCGTCTCGGTCGGCCCATACATGTTCCATAGCTCGCCAGCGAGTTTGGGCAGCCTGTCCGCCAGATCCGCCGGCATGGCCTCCCCTCCGCACAGTGCTTTCAGGTCCGCTTTGCCGCGCCATTCCGCGTCAAAAAGAATACGCCAGGTTGCGGGCGTGCCCTGCAATACGGTGATGTCCCGGCGTTCGATAAGATCCGCGAGGGCAAATCCGTCCATGCCTTCATCTTCGGTCGCAAGCACGATTTCCGCGCCGGCTGACAGCGTTACAAACAGCTCAAGCAGCATTACGTCGAACGAGATCGTCGTTACGGCGAGGAGGCGATCTTCCCGAACCATGCCCGGTTCACGCATCATCCCTTCGATGAAGTTGCAAAGCGCGCGATGGGAGTTCTCAACGCCCTTCGGATCGCCGGTCGACCCTGACGTGTAGATGACATAAGCACGCTCAGCCGCCCTGTCGCGCCCGATTGCCGGCGCCGTCTCCGGCATCGCATCGAGCGCGGCAGCGCGCGCCTCAAGGTCGATCACCGGCGCGGCTGCAACCAGCCAGTCCTCAATCAAAGGCGTTACGGAGAGGACCGCTTTGGCCCGCGCGTCTTCAAGCATGTAGGCGAGGCGGTTTTGCGGGAATTCCGGATCAATCGGCAGCAACGCCGCGCCCGCCTTCCAGACACCGAGAATCGACGCGATCATATCAATGGATCGATTCATGTAGACGGCGACAATATCGCCCTCTTCGACGCCTTCGCCGCGCAGAAGGTGAGCGATGCGATTGGCGCGGGACTGCAACTGCGCATAGGTGAGTGACTTCTCGCCAATGCTGATCGCCGGCGCGTCAGGATGGGCGGCGGCGGCTTCGTCAAAATAGTCGAAGGCGAGCGCATCCCAGCGGTAATCAGTATTCGTCTCGTTCCATTCGGAAAGGACGCACCGTTTGCTTTCGGCCGACATGACTTCAATATCGGCGATGCGCTTATCGGGATGGGCGAGTGCATCCGCCAGGAACACCATGAAGCCGTCTGCAAGGTGCTTTGCGCCCTCGGCGTTCACCACATCAGTCGCATAGTTGACCTCGCCAGTTGCGGCCTCGCCGGTTTCCGTGATTTCCAGACGAATATCCGTCGGCGCGCCGCCGGGCGCGATATCGATCGTTTCAAGAGCAATGTCGCCGATCCGTTGCGGGCGCTCAGTTTCATTTTGATAGGTGAACAGCGCCTGGAACAGGGCCGTACGCGATACGTCCCGCGATCCGCGCAGCTCCGAGGCCAGAAATTCAACTGGCGTCTGCTGACGTTCGATAACGTCAAAAAACGTGGCGCGCGTGCGCGCAAGCATGGAGGAAAATGAGCCAGCCGCATCGACTTGCGCGCGCAGACCAAGGACATTGCCGAAACAGCCGATAAGGTCGGCGGCGCCCTCATCCTGGCGACCCTGCACAGGCGCGCCGACCACAATATCCGATTGCCCTGTTATCCGGTGCAGATAGGCCTGCCACGCTGTGAGATAGACAACAAAGGGCGTACACCGACTTTGTGTCGCCAGCGCCCGCACCGACGAGACGACATCCGCCGGCAGGTCGAAACTGACGGCGCTTCCTTCATAGGTAAAAAGTTTCGGCCGCTTCACGTCCGCAGGCAGCGCCAGCGGCGGCGTATCGCTTGAATAATAAGTGCGCCAGTATTCCAACTCCTTTTCGGGCGCGCCGCTTTTCATCCAGCGCCGATGGGTTGCGGCAAAGTCCGCATATCGATTAGTAAGCGGCGGCAAGTCGGCGCCATCGCCGCCTGTTTCTTCCACATAAAACGCCGAAAGCTCCCGGAAAAACACGTCCCAGGACAGCCCATCCCAAACGATGTGATGGGGCGAGAAAAAGAAGACGTGCTCGCGCGCCGTGCGCCGCAGAAGGCGCGCACGGAAGACTTCGCCCCGGTCGAGCGCCATCGGCGCATCTCGCAGCGTCTCCAGCTCCGCGACGAGATCGCGGTCGCTTAACTCAGGGCCGAGGTCCTCAACGGGCAACTCGACCTGCACAGCCTCGCGATAGGAAACGAACGGCGCGCCATCGATCATCTCGAAACGCGCACGCAGAACATCGTGGCGCGCGACAACCCGGCCAAAGGCGCGAGCAAACGCCGCCGTATCGAGATCTCCATGGAGCCGCCACGCCGTTGCGAGATTGTACAGCGACATTTCGGGGAACATGAGCTGGTGGGACCAGATTTTCTCCTGCTGATAGGACAACGGCTCGCGCAAAGACCCGGCGGTTGTCGGTGACGTTAGCGTATTGTCATCCCCGAGCGCCGAAAGAATTTCAACCTTATGGTCGCGAATATAGGCGGCGTCCGCCGTCGACAGCCGGCCTTTCGGCGCCGTCACGCGCAACGCGCCGTCTTCGCGCCCGAACGTCACGCCGCAGTCGCGCATCTGATGCAGGAAATCGTCGACTGAATCTATTCGCGCCGGTTCTATCAAAATACAAACTCCTCGCGTTCGATGATTTCGTCAGATCTATTCAGCTCATCGATATGCGCGGCCAGCGACCGCAGGCTTTCCGATTCGAAAATTGCACGGATGCCGAGCGTCGGCGCTATTCCAAGGCGAAGCCGCGTCAGAAGGCGGGACGCGTGAATGGAGTGGCCGCCAAGTTCAAAGAAACCGGCATCGACCGAAACGTCTTCGCGGCCGAGCACTGCGCCAACCGCCTCAACAAGAGCGTGCTCCGTCGCGCTTAACGATTGCTCACCATCCGCGGCGCCCGATTCACCTTCGCGCTTCACGCGATGGCTCTCGAACAACACAACATTCGCACGCGAGCCGCCGCGTCGCGGCGTCAGCTCACTCAACGCAACCGCCGAATCGCGGGCCGCTTCGGACAGAATGGCGACATAATCGTCAAGCCACGCCTCAATCGTCGCTGCGTCGAACAAGTCGGCTGCATATTCGAGATCGATATGTAACGCGTCGCCAGCGTCAGACATGTTAAAGAACAGCTCGTTGCAAACGGCGCGGCGTTCGTTCTCGGCGGCGCGGAAAGTAACGCCCGCGGCCTTCAGGTCTCGAAAATATCCCCCAAAGTTAAACATCGCCTCAATAAGCGGGCGGTTTCCTGGCGCGGACGCGGCGGCGAGCTCGCTCGTCAGCGCGGTTAGCGAAAGATCCTGGTGTTCGAATGCGTCGAACGTCAGTTCCTGAAGGTTTTTTGCAAGCCGTTCGAAGGTCTGCTCGGCGGCGGCGCGTACCGGCATCGGCAGGACGTTCACGCAGTAACCGACGGTCTCGACGCCGTGACGCGCCTGGCCCGCTGCGGGCAATCCGATGACGAAGTCGGCTCTGCCCGATAGTCCGGACAAGAGCGCTGCATAAGCAGACATCGTCACGGCGGACATTGAAACCCCAAGGCGCCGGGCCATCGCCCGAATCTCATCGCTTGCCTCAGCGGGAACCGTTCTACGCGCGGTCGCCCCGCGAAACGAAAAGGCCTCCGCGCGCGGCGCGTCGGTTGGCAGATCGAGCGGAGGTGGCGCGCCGTCCGCAAACAATTGTCGCCAGAACTGGGGAACCGGCGTGAGCGCCGCCGTTTTTGAAACATAGGCGGAGTACGGCGCCGTCTCGGACGGAGCGACGCATTCGCCGGTAACGCCGGCGCCGTAACGTCGGGAGATATCGCGAATGAGCAAGTCGGACGAATACCCGTCAAAGACCAGGTGATGGGCGAAGAAGACAAAGACATGCGTCTCATCGTCGATACGGAAGAGCCGCGCACGACAGAGCGGCCCCTCTTCCAGATCAAACGGCGTCGTCGCCTGCGTCTCCACCCAGCTGATGATTGTTCGTTGCTGCTCGTTTTCAGCAAGGTCTGAAAGATCGGCGTGTTTCAGCGCGAAACCGGTCCCGTCAGCCACGAACTGGACCGCCCCGACCGCATCGAAACGAAGGCGAAAGGCTTCATGGGCCGCTATCGCCGTATTGACCGCGTCCGCAAAGGCGTCGCGATCAAGGGCGCCATCGATTTGGAAGCGATCGGATTCATTAAACGCGCAGGAAGCCTGCGCGCCAAACTGCGCTATCGACCAGATCAACTCCTGTCCCGCCGTCAGCGGCATGCGCGCTGTAACGGGCTGCGCCCGCTCGTCTTCCATATCCGCGTCCGGCAACACGCCGTCCGCCTGCATTTCAAGAATCGTTTCCCTGGCCGCATCGATCGCCGCAGCGACATCGTCACCCGTATGCGCGGCGGTCATGTAACAGGGAAAGCCCTCAAGCAGATGCACGCCGCGTTCGCGCATGTGATAAAAGAAAAGCGTTGCAAGGGGCGACGGTTCGTCAATTCGGAAGAACATCTGCGAGGCGAACTGGAGAACGCGAAAGCGCACGCCGCGCTCCTCGAAGAAGGCATTGAGTTCATCGGCAAAACGAGCGGCGAGCGCGCTGGCGCGCTCTTGAAGCGCGGGGCCCTGCTCTTTCAAGTGCCTGAGTGAAGCATACGCGGCGGCAATCGCCAGGGGGTGGCGCACGAAAGTGCCTGCGAAGAACGTGACGCCCGCCTCGGGTTTCGAAGCGTCACCGAAACGCCATTGGCCGCCGTCAAACGTGTCCATATATTTTGACGATCCGGCGACGGCGCCAATGGGCATTCCGCCCCCAAGAATCTTGCCGTATGTTGCAAGATCGGCCCTTACGCCGAAATATTCCTGCGCCCCGCCCGGCCCGGTGCGAAAGCCGGTAATCACCTCGTCGAAGACAAGAGCGATGTCTTTTTCTTCCGTCAGGCGCCGGAGTTTTTGCAAAAACTCGCGCGGCTGAAAATCCGGGCGACGGCTCTGTACAGGCTCGACCAGCACTGCTGCGACCGATGCCGCGTCCGCCGCGATCGCTTCAAGCGCTTCATCTTTGCCGTATTCGAGCACGATTACGTTCTCGACGGAGCCGAATGGAATGCCGGGCGCCAGGGGCAGCGTTCGGCCCGCGCCATCGCGGCCGCTTACGCCGCGAACCAGCACTTCGTCAAAGTTGCCGTGATAGGAGCCCTTGAATACGACGATCTTGTCGCAGCCCGAGACCGTTCGCGCAATGCGGATCGCCGCCTGCACGGCCTCGGAGCCGGTGTTGACCCAGCTTGCCCGCTCCATGCCGGTCAATTCGCACAGGAGCGCCGCGGCGTCGCCCGCATGCGGCGTCTGCGGCCCGATTTCAAAACCGTCATCGAGCTGCGCTTTCAGCGCTTCGGTGACGAAGTCCGCGCGATGGCCGAAGAAATTCGGGCCAAAGCCATTCAGAAGATCAATATACTGATTGTCGTCGACGTCCCAGAGATAAGCGCCTTTGGACCGGTTGACGACGATCGGGTAGACCATCTCCTTCCAGAGCGGATTGAAGCCGGCGGCCGTACGCGGGTCGGCATGGCGTGCGCGATCGGCTTGCACATGTTCTTTCGACTTCGGCGTTTTCGCATTGTACCGCGCAACAAGCCGCTCAACATGACGACGTTGCGTCGTCGTCAGCTCTAGATCGCCATTGTGTTCACCGGTTTGCGGACCAAAACCTGCGGGCAACGTCGCCGGGGCGTCGTCAGAAGCCGACGCAGCGTCGGATGGCGTGGCGAGCGCCTCGTTTAGTCCCGTGCTCTCCGCGGGTTCGGCCGCCGCTGGAACGGCGGCTGAACCATTCGCCCGAAGAAACTCAAGTTGGTTGCGCATCAGTTCGAGCTGTCGCGCGAAGACGTTAGCGATCTCGTCGGTATCGCGGTTAGTTTTCGCAAAGGTCGGTGCTGCAATCTGCGGCTCTGCCTCGCGCGCAGGCTGGTCTGTCGGAACGGTCGGCTCTGGAGCCGGCGCCTGATCCGACACCCACGCCGCGAGGGCCGCCGGCGTCGGATGATCCGTAATCAATTGGCGAAACGTCACCGGCGTTCCGAACTCTTTCTGGAACGCCGTCGCCAGCTGCGTCAGAAAAAGCGAGTCAAACCCGAGCTCAAGAAATGTGCGCCCGGCGTCGATGTCATTTTCCGCAAAGCCCGATAAGTCCGTCATTACGGATATCAGTCGTGCGAGAATGGCGGCTTCGCGTTCGGCCATTGCTGTCATCGTTCCCGAAATTCCCCGTCATATCGCTTTAAGAAGCGCAAGCTGGTCGGCGATAACGTCGAGCTGCTGGTCAATGATGGTCTCGACGGCGCTGTTTTCCGCACCGTTGGGCGATCCTGCCGCGCCGTTAACGCTTTGCGCATGCACTGCAACGTCTGCGCCAGCGGGCGGGCCCGCCGGGACCGGATCGACCCAGAATCGTTTGCGTTCAAAAGCGTAAGTTGGAAGCGGAATGCGCCGCCGCCGCCCGACGGTTAACGCGCTCCAGTCCGGCGTCGCCCCGTGGGTCCACAGGCGCCCGATCGCCTGAAGAAGGGCCGCGACGTCGCTGCCAGCCGCATCCACGGCCTCCAGCGCCGGAAACGCTTTTGCCGCCGGCCCGAAGGCAGCGCGCGCAAAGCCGGTCAGCGTGCGGCCGGGCCCCAGTTCGAGAAAGAGGCGCGCGGGCGCGGCGTCGCCGGCGGCGCGCAAAGCGTCGCAAAACAATACAGGGCGCATCATTTCTTCGCCCCAGTATTCGGGATCGGCGAGCGCGCCAGCGTCAACCAGCCCGCCGGTGAGCGTCGAATAGAACTCAGCCGTCGCAGGCGACATGGTTAATGATTTCGCACTGTCGACCAGGGCCGCTTTGGCGCCGCCCATCATCGGCGAATGAAAGGCGTGGGACGTCTTCAGACGCATCGCCGATACGCCTTCGGCTTCAAGCCGCGTTGCGAACCGAGCGATGGCCTCATGGTCGCCGCTGACGACGCAGGCGCCCGGCGCGTTGACAGCGGCAATGCTGGTTCCTTCCGACAACGCGTCTTTTAGCTCGCTCGCGTCCTGCATCACCGCGAGCATGGCGCCGGCGGGCTGCACCTGCATCGCCGATGCGCGCGCCGCGACGAGCCGTGCGCCGTCCTCCAGCGAAAACACACCGGCCGTTGCGGCCGCTGCAAATTCACCGACGGAGTGACCAATAACCGCAGCAGGCTTCACCCCCCAGCTTTTCACCAGCGCCGCAAGCGCGCATTCAATTGCATAGAGCGCCGGCTGCGTATTGGCGGTGTCCGCGAGTGCACGGGTCGCCGTTTCTTCCGAAAGACGCGACGCGTCATCCCACAGGAGGAAATCGCGAATATCGCGGCCATAAGAATTGTCAGCGAGGAACGTTTCGGCAATCCTGTCGACGGCTTCCCGGTAAACCGGTTCCGACCGATAAAGATCGCGCCCCATGCCCGGCTGCTGTGCGCCCTGCCCCGGAAACATGAAGACGATTTCCGGCGCCGATGCGTCAGCAAGGCCCTTGTCTCCGGGGCGCGCGCGCTCACGTAGTTTCGACGCTGCTTCCCGCAGATCTGACGCGACCACGACACGTCGATGCTCGAACTGCTTGCGACCGACCCTTAACGTATGGGCGGCGTCAGCGAGATCCGTATCAGGATGGTCTTGGAAATGCGCGGCGAGACGCGCCGCCTGGTTTTCAAGCGCCGCCTCTGAACGCGCAGACAATACAAGAAGTTCGTGGCCGCGCCGCGCCGCATCCGTGTTAACGGGCGGCCCTTCTTCGACAACCACATGGGCGTTCGTGCCGCCAACGCCGAACGACGAAACGCCGGCACGCCGCGGCCCGTCCGACTCCCAGTGCTGCAATTTCGTGTTGATGAAGAAGGGCGATTCGTTGAAGTCGATTTTTGGATTGGGCGCCTCGAAGTGGAGCAGCGGCGGCAAAAGCTTGTCGTTCAACGCCAGCGACGTCTTGATCAGCCCGATCGCGCCGGACGCGCAATCCAAATGACCGAGATTGGCTTTCACAGACCCAAGCGCGCAGAACTGTTTGTCGTCCGTATCTCGACGATAGGCGGTCGTGAGCCCGGCGATCTCAATCGGATCTCCAAGGGGCGTCGCGGTTCCGTGCGCTTCGACGTATCCTATCGACCGTGCGTCAACGCCGCCCATGCCGAGAGCCAGCGAAATGACTTCCGCCTGCCCATCGACGCTCGGCGCCGTGTAGCTCAACTTGTCGCCGCCATCATTGTTCGTCGCGTAACCGCGGATAACGGCGTAGATCGTGTCGCCGTCGCGTATCGCATCTTCCTCGCGCTTTAAAAGGACAACGGCGGCGCCGTTGGAGAAGACCGTTCCGGCGGCCTTTTCGTCAAAAGGCCGGCAACGTCCATCGGGCGACAGCATGCCGCCTTCCTTGTAGAAATAGCCCTTTCGCTGCGGCAATACGATTGTAACGCCGCCGGCGAGCGCCATGTCGCACTGATAGGATTCGATACTCTGGCAAGCCGTCGCAATGGCGACAAGCGATGTGGAGCACGCTGTCTGAAGCGTCATTGCCGGGCCGCGCAGGCCCAGCTTGTAAGCGACCCGCGTTGCGAGATAATCCTTGTCGTTGCCAAGCTCAGTTTGCAGAGACCCGACCTGTATCGATTCTACAAGCTTCCGGCGAAAGTCTTCATCGGAACACAGATTGTTCAGGACGTATGTGTCCATGTAACAACCGCCGAATACCCCGACCGCGCCCGGATAGCGTGACGGGTCATAGCCGCCCCGCTCCATCGCCTCCCAGCAGATTTCCAGGAAAACCCGGTGCTGCGGATCCATGACTTCTGCTTCCTTCGGCAGATAACCGAAGAAGCGCGCATCAAACATGTCGATATCGTCGAGCTGCCCTTTGGCGCAGACATAGTTGCTTGCGTCCTCTTGAATTTCGGGCGGCGGCAGTTCGAGATCGTCGCGGGAAAACCGCGTGATGGACTCAACGCCGTTCTTGATGTTTTCCCAGAATTTGTCGACGTCGCCGGCGCCCGGAAATCGTCCGGCCATGCCGACAATGGCGACGCCCTTTGCATGCTCGCTCATTTACAGACTCTCCCGTATCTCTTTCAGACGCCGCCCATGATCGACGCGCGCCCGGGCCATGGCGGATGCGCGCACATCGGCACTAAGACCCACGGGCGCGTCCCGATCGCCGAGGCGACGGGCAAGCCGGGCCGGCGTGGAACACTCAAACAACAGTGTGAGATCAAGCGAACGTCCAAGCAGTCGGGCAAGCCGTGAGTGGACCTGCACAAGATCGATGGACTTTCCGCCGAGGTCTTCGAATGAGTCCTGTGCGCCAACCGGCGACACGGCCAGAATGTCTTCCCAGATACGCGCAATATCGCTTTCAAGGCCGGGCGACGGTGCGATAAAGGTCGTCTGAAGGTCACGCGCCCGTCGCCGAACTTGCTTGGATGCGCGCAGAATCGCGCGCCCGCTCGTCAGCGCGGTGGCGATATGCGCCCAGTCAATCTCAGGCGAACTATCTGCCGGACGCGCTTCCAATTCCGACCGTGCTGACGACGGCAGCGGAGTACACGCCGGCAACGTTGGGTCAAAAGCTACGCGCGCCAGCGACGATGCAGCGATGCGATTGTGGCCCTCGGAGGGCATACGCCCAAGCAGTGATTCATGTGTGGACGGCCCTTGTTTGGCAAGAACTTTTTTGATGCGGTCTGGCGCTTGGTCGAGTGCGTTCATGTGTCCGGCCTCGTTTATGCGGC
>JANQJK010000026.1 GCA_028281665.1 Hyphococcus sp. | reverse complement strand
ACCAGCGGTGAACCCGCTGCCTTCCGGCACCACGATCCAATCGATGTCCGCCGGCGCCGAGAAGGCGCGCTGCGTGAATGCGTCGATCTGAGACTTGAGGCCACGTTCGGCGTGGTGAGGAATTTGCCCTTCCTGGACAATGCACATAACGGGGATCATGAGCGTGCTCCTTTCCTATTGGCTTATGCGAAGTTGACGGCCCAACTGCCGGTGGAAACTGACTCGAGGATCTTCGTCACATCGCCTTTGCGCATGACCTTGGGCACGGCGTAGGAGGACCGCGCTTCTGCCAGGGCATCCTTTGTGATGGAGGCAAAGTCCTTCTGCTGAATGTCATCAAGGTTCACAGGGATGCCGACGGTCTCAGCCAGGGTATCCACGCGGTCGATGAACCGTTGTGCCTGGTCCGGCGCATAGGGCTGGTCGGTACTGCCCAGAAGCATGCGCTCCAGTTCAGCGAAACGCTCCGAACAGGCGTCCTTGTTGAAGCGCAAAACGCGCGGCAGAAGGATCGCATTCGCCAGACCATGTGGCGTGTTGTAATGCGTGCTGATCTGGTGAGAGATCGCGTGCACATAGCCAAGTCCGGCACGGGTGAAGGCGTTGCCCGCCAGGAACGAACCGAGCGCAACCATCTCACGGGCTCGCTCATCGCCGGGGTTGGCGTATGCGACCGGCAAGAACTCCACGATCAGACGAATGGCCGTCGCCGCATCACGATCGGTGTTGGCTGTGCGGGCGCGTGACGTGAAGGCTTCAATGGCGTGGGTCAGCGCATCCATGCCGGTGCCCGCCGTCATCGGACCAGGCAGCGACACCAGCAAACCGGTGTCGAACGCCGCGGCGATGGGCATGTATTTGGGATCCACGAAGAATGTCTTCTTGTGGGTCTTGGTGTCGGAGATCACCGCGGCGGTCGTGACCTCAGACCCGGTGCCCGACGTGGTGGCCACCACATAGAAAGGCAGCAAGGGCTGATCGACCTTGAGGATGCCGGCTAGTTTGTCGAGAGGCTTCTTGCTGGTGCTGGCCGACGCCATCACCTTGGCCGCGTCGATGGCCGAGCCACCGCCCACGGCGAAGACACTGTCGCACCTGCCCTTGCGAATGGCCGCGACGCCTTCTTCGACAACCGCAAAGGTGGGGTTGGGGATGATCCCGTCAAAAACCGTGGCGTCGCAGCCTTCCTGCTTCAGGAAGTCCAAGAGACCATTGAGCATACCGTTCTTCAAAAGGAAGCTGTCGGTGACGATAAGCGGGCGTTTGGAACCGCTGCGCACCATCAAATCGGCGAGTTTGATCATGGCGCCTTTGCCTGAGAAGGTCAGCGGCTTTTCGGGGGTGAAGAAGCGGTTCATCGCACGAAGCGCGAGAGCTATAGGGGGACGGATCATCGGATCATCCTTTCATGTCGTTTCGGCAGCTCTGACGGAGCGCTGCGTCAAAGGGGATTGAGATTCGGCGGGGTTCGTGCGGCCGCCACCCTCGGTGACCGCATCGCTGATCAAGACCGGGATTAGCCCAGCATCCTGATCCACTTCATCTGCCGGTCGGTGTGACCGTAATATTTGAGGTCAGGCTCGAAATCGAAGTACTTCTCCAGCACCGGTTTCATGTGAGAGAAGCACTCCAGACTGTACTCGCCGTGATAGCGACCCATGCCGGAGTTGCCGACGCCGCCGAAGGGCAGGTTCGAGTTGGTGTTCTGCATCACCGCATCGTTGATCGCGCCGCTGCCGAACGGGATCTCGGCCAGGAAACGCTCCTTTGTGTCGCGGTCATGAGAGAACAGATAGCCGGCCAGCGGCTTTTCAAGCTGGTGCACGATGTCGAAGGCTTCATCGAGCGTTTCGTACTCCAGGACCGCGATGATGGGGCCGAAGATTTCGTCCTGCATGATCGGATCGTCGAGGCCGACATTGTGCACGATCGTCGGCTGGATCACCCGCTCGTCGCGGTTGCTTTCGCCACCGTAGTAGACCTTGTCGGGATTGATCAGACCCACCACACGGTCAAAGTTCCGTTCATTGATGATGCGGGTGAAATTGCCGCGCTCGACTGTGTAGTCGTGCTTTTCGATCTCGTGGACCATGCGCTCCATGACGCGGTCTTTGATGCTCTTGTGAACCAGCACATAGTCCGGTGCCAGGCAAAGCTGGCCCGAATTGATGAACTTGGCCCAGATCATCCGCTTGACGCTGACATCAACCGAGGCGTCCTCGGCGATGATCACCGGGTTCTTGCCGCCCAGTTCGAGCGTCACGTTGGTCAGGTGCGGGGCGGCCGCCTGGTTGACGATCCGGCCGACCTGCGGGCTGCCGGTGAAGAAGATCTTGTCCCACCGCTGGTCGAGCAGCGCGGTGGTTTCCGGAATGCCGCCTTCCACGACGTGCAGGTAACCGGGGTCGAAGTTCTCGTTGATGATCTTCGCCATGATCGCGCTTGTTTCGGCGGGAAGCTCGGACGGCTTCAGCACCGTGGTGTTGCCGGCCATCATCGAGCCAACGACCGGGATGAGCGACAGGTTGTAGGGGAAGTTCCAGGCGCCGATGACAAGCGCCGTGCCGAGCGGTTCGGCCACGATGTAGCTCTTGCCGGGTTGATTCAGCAGGTTGGTGGCAACCTTGCGGGGCTTCGCCCAGTCCTTCAGGTGCTTGATCGCCAGTTCCAGCTCTTCAAACAGCGGGAATAGTTCGGTCAGTTGGGTATGGTGCTTGGACTTGCCGAAATCATTGTAGATCGCTTCGTAGAGCTCATCTTCATGCGCACGCAAAAGACCCTCGAATTTCTTGAGCTGTTCCAGGCGGAACTCGACGGGGAGTGTGACCTTGGTGCGGAAATAGTCACGCTGGTTTTGGACGATGCCGCTGATCTTGCTTTCGACGGCGCTAGTTTCGGTTTGTGTGTTCATGACGGGGCTCCGTTGGCTGGCACTGATGTTTCGGTCCTGAGTGATTGCCACTCAGGATGTGCAACCAAATTGACGGAGCGGACGCCTGATCGACATGTCATGCCCGGACAAGAGCCTGACAGTTTCGGCCAATAGGAGGGGCTTTGTGTCGAAGCATAGATCTCTGCTGACAGGCCTAGCCTGATACGAGCAGAGTTAGGCCGACCAGCCGTTGAAAGTTGTCTTTGAGGACGACCGCATTCCGCTTGATGGCATCTTCGAACCGGAGCTGCCAATTGGCCGCGACGTAGTCAGCGGCAATTTCATCGCGAGAACGGACCTAAGATGAGACTTTGAGGTCGTTCAGTGCGGCCTCCATTTCCCGCAACCCTTTGTGTCGTGGTTTGTCATTGCGGACCACAACGGCCAACTCGCGTTTGAGAACCGGCGAAAGCGGCCGGTTCGAAAGGCCCGATTGTCCGGGATTGGAACCAACCCCCGATTTCGGCAGGATCGCGCATCCAAGACCGGCCCCGACCAGACCTTTTCGGCGCGACCATTTGCGGGCGTTCGCGCAGCGAGCGAGGTCGCTGAGCACGAAGTCCGCATATGGGCTCGCACAAAGAGCTTCTGAGGCTGCTGACGTCTTCAAATGGCGCGGAAACGGCGGCGAACGGCGTTCGCATTTATGTTCCAGGATGGCGGAGGGGGTGGGATTCGAACCCACGGAACGCTCACACGCTCAACGGTTTTCAAGACCGCCGCATTCGACCACTCTGCCACCCCTCCAGCGGCAATCGGACCACTTAGCCGGTTGCGGGGCTCGCCGCAACGCCGGGGCGCTATCGTATCCGCGAATTGCTTAACAATCGGCATTCTCCCCCGCGACGGCGAGAACGGTTAACGCAAGATTAAGCTTTGGCCGTCTTTGTTCCTGTGACGAAGGTCGTCGCGCCACTTGTTGTCCACTGAAGCCTCCAGAAACGTAATGGGTCACCTAAAAGTTCGAATTGCTCTCGCGGTCTGCGCAATTGCTCTCTCTGCTGCGGGATGCGCCACAGCGCCGCGCGACGTCGCGAAGCCGGCTCCGTCTCCGCACTTCAAGGTCGGCAAGCCCTACAAGATAAACGGGCGCTGGTATCGCCCGGCCGTTGATACGTCTTACGACGAAAAAGGCGTTGCCTCCTGGTACGGCGCCGATTTCCACGGCCGCCCGACGGCGAACGGCGAGATATACGACATGCGGCAGATGACTGCCGCGCATACGACGTTGCCAATGCCGTCGCTCGTTGAGGTGACCAATCTCGAAAATGGACGTCGGACGGTCGTCCGGGTCAATGATCGCGGTCCGTTTGCCAAGAACCGGATAATCGACCTGTCGCGCGCGGCGGCGCGCGTGCTTGGCTTTGAAAAGCAGGGGCTGGCGAAAGTCCGGGTGCGGTATTTGGCGCCCGCGCCGTTGCCCGGCGAAAAGGCGGAGCCTGTTTACGCCAATACAAAACCGGCGGCACAATCACCCGTGCTCGCTGCGGCGACTTCAGTCGGCAAGACCAACGCAGACCAACTGGCGGCGCTGATCGGCGACGCCGATCCGGGCCGCGAGCCGAACCTGCCGCCGCCATTGCCCGAAATGGAATTGTCGCCCGTCGAACCGCCGCTCTATGCCGTTCAGGTTGCCGTCCTCGACAACATTGAGGAACTGCCGGCCTTGCGGGCGAGTCTCGCCGATGAGGGGCCGTTACGCATTGCCCGCGCCGGGGTCGCGCCTGAAGCGTCCCGCTATCGGATTAATCTCGGGCCGTTTCCGAGCGAATCCGAGGCGACAGACCGGTTGGAGACCGTCCGCGAAGCAGGGTATGATAACGCGGTTATTATTGTGCTGGCGCCGTAAGGACGCTTGGCCGCATGCCTCATCGGGAGTTACTTGAACGTGCGTTTTAGCAGGGCCCTTTCCAGCTTATTGATTTTATTCGGTTTTAGCAGTGTCTCCGCGATAGCGCAGCCGGTCGAGACGCCGAGCGAATACGCCATCATCATGGACTACCGAACCGGCGAGGTTCTGTTCGAAAAGAACGCCCGAACGCCGACGGCGCCGGCGTCGATGTCCAAACTGATGACGGCGGCCATCGTCTTCGAGCGGTTGCAGGAAGGATCGCTTCAGCTCTCCGACATGTTTGACGTTTCCGAGAAAGCCTGGCGGGAGCGGCAGGGCTCCTCAATGTGGGTGCGGGTCGGCACGCAAATCTCGGTGGAAAACCTCTTACGCGGCATTATCGTACAATCAGGCAATGACGCCTGCATTGTCGTTGCGGAGAACATCTCGGGCTCCGAGGAGGCTTTTGCGGAACTCATGACCCAGAAGGCCCGCGAATGGGACATGCTGGATTCCACATTCGCAAACGCCAGCGGCCTGCCTCATGAAAACCAGAAAATGTCCATGCGGGATTTGGCGATCCTGACGCGAAAGATGATACGCGATTATCCCGAGTATTACGGCCTTTTTGCCGAGCGCGAATTCACATGGGAGAAAATTCGGCAGGCCAACCGGAACCCTTTGCTTGACGCTTTCGATGGCGCCGATGGATTGAAGACCGGCCACACGAAAGAGTCCGGTTATGGCCTTGTCGGATCGGCGGTAAAGGACGGCGAGCGCCGGATTGTAGTCGTCAACGGACTGGAGAGCGCACGTCAGAGATCAACCGAGTCCGCGCGATTGATGCGCGTCGCCTTCAATGATTTCACGCGACAAACGCTTTTTCAGCGCGGTGACGCGGTGGGCGAGGCGCTCATATTCAAAGGCAAAAAGAAGACGGCGCCGCTGATCGTCGACGAACCGATTTCTGCCATTGTTCATCGCTCGCTGGCGGACAAAACACGCGCGACGGTCGTTTACGAAGGACCGGTCGCGGCGCCGGTTAATGCAGACCAGCAGATCGGTTTCTTGCGGGTCGAAGTCGAGGGCGGCGACGCCAAGGAGTACCCGTTGTTCGCCGGCAACGCCGTCGGCGAGATGGGCGTATTCGGCAAGATCGGACTGGCGGCAAAGATGCTGCTCGCCAAGCCGGAAGATGTCGCCGCGCCGGCGCAGTAAATCGACAGAAGGCGGCGATGAGCACTAAAGGCCGCGGCACATTTATCAGCTTCGAAGGCGGCGACGGCGCCGGCAAATCCACGCAAATTCAACTGCTGAAGGAGCGGCTGTCTCGCACCGGGCGCGAGGTTGTCACGACGCGGGAGCCGGGCGGCTCACCTGGCGCTGAGGAAATCCGCAAGCTGCTCGTGGTGGGCGACAAGGACCGGTGGTCCCCGATGACGGAGGCGCTCCTTATGGTGGCCGCGCGGCGCGATCATCTGGAGAGGGTTATCCTGCCGGCGCTCGATCGCGGAGCCGTCGTCATCACCGACCGGTTTGCGGACTCCACCATGGCCTATCAGGGCATCGCCGGCGCCCTTGGCCGCGATGCGGCCGCCGCGCTTCACAAGGTCGCCATCGGCGACCACGACCCCGACCTGTCGATCATTCTGGACGTTCCGGTCGAAAAGGGCCTCGCGCGGGCCGGAGACCGGGCCGGCGTCGAAACCCGGTTCGAATCGAAAGGCGCCGATTTTCAAAACCGGGTGCGTGACGCCTTTCTTGAGATCGCACGGAGCGAACCGTCGCGCTGCGTTGTCATCGACGCCACCGGCGAAATCGCAGAAACGGCCGATGCCGTGTGGTGCGCCGTCACCAGCCGGATCCCTGATCTCTGAAATCACTGAAACGTCTGTTGCCGACGGCTCTGATTGAGCTATGACCGCTCAGATGAGCGAGCTACTCCAACCCCGGGAACGCACAGGGCAAATCGGCCGAGGAGACCTGGAAGCCTCGCTGCGGCGTACCATGGCCGCCGGCGCCCTTTCCCATGGCTGGATCATCGCCGGGGGCCCGGGCGCGGGGAAAGCGACGCTGGCCTACCGTCTCGCCCGAGCGGTCCTGGACCCCGCCGCGCTTCGCGACGCGACCAGTCTCGACGTCAATGAGAAAAGCCAGGCCTTTCGGCTGATTGCCCAGGACGCTCATCCGGACGTTTTTGTCGCCGAACGACAGTGGATTGAAAAAACATCGAAGTATCAGGCTGAAATCACTGTAGAAACAATCCGCCAGCTCACCCAGTTTATGAATCATACGCCCGCCTTTGGGGGCGCGCGGGTCGCGATCATCGACACAGCGGACGATCTGAATCGCAACGCCGCCAACGCGCTCCTCAAAGCCCTCGAAGAACCGCCGGCGAACACGCTGCTTTTGCTCCTGAGCGCAGCGCCGGGACGGCTGCTGGCGACGATACGATCCCGTTGCCGGCGCATCGATCTTCGCGCCGTTGAGAAACACGAGATCGCAGCGCTGCTTGCCGGGGAGGAGCTCGCGACAGGGGAGGATGCGGACCGGATCGCCGACCACGCGGACGGACGGCCGGGATATGCGCTGAGCCTTGCCGCCGATGGCGGGGCAGCGTCGCTGTCGCTGGCGCACGCCTTTGTCGAAGCTGGAAGCGACGGAGGCGATATCGGCGCCATCGCGTCGAAATTCTCTGCACGGACGAGCGCAGAAGAATGGGCGTTTTTCATCAGCGCCGTCACTAACGCTCTCAGCGACGCCGCCCGAGCGGCAGGGCGCGGCCAGACGGTCGCCGGACCGCTTGCCGGGGCAACGCCTTCAGCATTAATCGAGGCATGGGAGCGGCTTTCCACACTGGCCGCGCGCGGCGACGCGCTCAATCTTGACCGGGCGCAGATCGTCTCCGCCATGGGACATGATCTGAAACAAATCCTTGGAGCGGCCTGAGCCATGCTTGTGGACAGTCACGTCAATCTGCATGGAGAGCAGTATGCGGAGGATTGCGATGCGGTTATCTCCGCAGCTCGCGCCGCTGGCGTCGCGTACATGCTGACCATCTCCGACAAGCTGGCGTCAACGAACGCTATCAAGCAAATTGCTGACTCTCACGATTTTATCTGGCGCACCGTCGGCGTTCATCCGCACTATGCGTCGGAGCATCCGGACCTCGACGCGCAAACGCTTATCGACATGGCGGCCGACGAAAACGTCATTGGCATTGGCGAGTGCGGCCTCGATTTTCACTATGAGTATTCCGACCGCTTGGCGCAGCGGCCGGTCTTCAACGCCCATATCGACGCCGCACGAGAAACCGGCCTGCCGCTCGTCATCCACACGCGCGAGGCGGACGACGAAATGCGCGAGACATTAACGCGCGCGCACGGCGAGGGGGCGTTCACGCCGCTTCTCCATTGCTATACGGGCGGACCGGCGCTCGCTGAAGCCGTCCTGTCGCTCGGAGGCTACATTTCCTTTTCCGGCATCATCACTTTCAAGAATGCAGCCGATATTCGCGCGATCGCCGAGGCAACGCCGCTCGACCGGATCGTTATCGAAACGGATTGCCCGTATCTCGCGCCGGTTCCGATGCGCGGGCGGCGTAACGAACCCGCCTATCTTGTTCACGTCGCGGAGAAACTGGCGGAAGTCAAAAATGTATCCGTCGACGAGATTGCACGGCACACCACCGACAATTTCTTTCGTCTGTTCTCCCGTGCAAAACGGGCTGACAAACGATGACAAGCGACATTCGCGTAACGATCCTTGGGTGCGGATCATCCGGCGGCGTGCCGCGGTTTGGGGGCATGGACGGAGCGGGGGCGTGGGGCGACTGCGACCCGGGCGAACCGAAAAACCGACGCTCGCGGTGTTCGATCCTCGTGCAGCGCGCTCACGCGAAAAACGGCTTTGCGCAGGGCAAGACAACGAATGTGCTGGTCGATACCTCGCCCGATATGCGCGCGCAGCTTCTTGCAGCGCGGTGCGGCCATCTCAACGCCGTGCTTTACACGCACGACCACGCCGACCAGACTCACGGCATTGACGATCTGCGCATGATCGCAATCTCCATGCGAAAACGCGTTCCCACTTATGTGGACGAAGCAACGACCGGCGCAATCCTCAGGCGCTTCGACTACTGCTTCGAGCAGGCGCCCGGGTCGCTCTATCCGGCAATTCTGGAAAGGCGCGTGATGCCTCCGTGCGGCGCAGCCTTCGAACTCGAAGGCGCAGGCGAGGCGCTGCCGGCGATGGCGTTTCTGCAAAACCATGGCAACGTCGACTCGCTTGGCTTCCGTTTCGGGCCGTTTGCTTATTCAAGCGATGTGGTCGGGCTGCCGGAAGAAAGCTTTGAAATCCTGTCCGGCGTCGATACCTGGATTGTCGACGCCTTGCAGATGACGCCGCATCGAACCCATGCGCATCTGGACCTGACGCTTGAATGGATCGCACGTGTCAAACCGCGCCGGGCGATCCTCACCAATCTGCACGTGCACATGGATTATCAGACGCTGAGAAAAATATTGCCGGATGGCGTCGAGCCGGCCTTTGACGGAATGGTTCTGGATGCACCGAAATAGCAGCGTCAGGCTGCGCGTTTTACAAATCCCGGAGCGGTTTCTTGCGGGCCGAGGCATGACGTTCTCGCCGGTCGCTTTCAATGTAACGATCTGTCGTCGCCATCGAAGCGTGCCCGGCATCGTCGCGCACATGCTCGCGCGGCCGGGTTTTGACGTCCTCTGAAATGCCCGTGTGGCGCAGCCAGTGGACGGTTGCGGCCCGCAATTCCATGGCGTCGTCGGCCAAGCCGTCGGATTTCATGCGCTCGAAGGCCGCATCAAAACAATCCTGAACGATGCGCCTGATTTGCCGCGTCGACGTTACGGGACCGGTCCCGCGCGCCTTGGCGATCAGCGGCGTATGCTCGTTGATTGTCGGCAAGGGGGTCAGGCCGAGCGCGCCGCGATAACGCTTCAAGGCCTCCAGCATGGCGTCGGAAACAGTCACCGTGCGATCCTTGTTTCCTTTGCCGGTGACATGAAACCACCAGGCGCCGTCCTGATCTTTGCGGAAATCGCCCATCGCCGGCGCTGAACGCTCATCCGCCACCAGTTCGGATATCCGCAAATAAAGCGCAAACAGGCAGTTCATGATGAAAAGCGTGCGTTCATGCGTGGACGGATCATCGTCCGCCATGAATTCCGCTGTCTCGATAACGTAATCCCATTGCAGATTTGAAATTCGCCGCACGACCGCAGCGTTCTGATCGCGCTTGATGAATTTGCTTTTCTGGCGGATCAGCGCGACAGGGTTTGCGTTGATAATGTTTTCTTCCGTCAGATAGTCATAGAATGACGACAGCGCCGTAAATGTCGCGCGCACGGCGGACTGGCTGGGGCGATAGGATTTCGCATCTGGTTTCCTGCCGTTTTTCTGCTCTGTTTTAGAGATACTGGCGACAAACGGACGCCATTTCGGATTGGCCTTGCGTTCTCCTTTGTCGATAACAAAACGCGGCGCATGAACATCGCCGATCCAGCTCGCCGGCGGGCTCAGCGAAAAGCGGATGAATTCTTCAATGTCTTCGCGCGCCAGCCCATGCACTGCGCGGTTTTCAACCCGCCAGGACCATTGCAGGAGCCGTTCAAGCTCGCGTCGATACGCATTAAACGTCGCCGTGGAACCGTTGTAGCTGTAGAGAAACTTCAGCGCGTGCTCGTAATCGATTTCGGCACCGCTCGGCGCGCCGTCCGCGAAGACCGCAGAGACATCGAACGCGCGCTGCCGATGTGGGTTATCCATGTCCTTGAGCGTGTCGAGGAATGGCGAAGGCGCGGTTTTCAAAGCGGATGAAAGCATGGCGAAAAAACGTTGAAACAACTGATTCCCGTGGTTTCTGGCATGATTTGCGCAATATCACAAAGATTCCGATATTGATAATTATCGGAAGTATGTGGGCGATGCCGTTAAAAAGCGCGCCTTACCCTTCCCCAATTGAAAGCGCGGGAACGGAAGCACTCCTGGCGCACGGCGGTTTTAGAAGCTGGCCTGAAAGTCGGGCCGGCCAGTCGAAGGTCGCCAAATGACGCCTACACGCTGCCAGCGATTGCATTGTGGAAAAACCGCCCATTCCGAATCAGGTTGCGACATGGCGATAATCCGGGGTTATGCCGCTTTTATCGATCCTTTCCTCACCTGAGCAACGACGACTGAACACGCCGAAACGTTTCACCGCGGAAGAGCGAAGCTTATACTTCACACCTGCACACGACCTTAAGCAGACGCTGGCGTCCATTAGGAAAACCCACCTGCGGCTCGGGTTTCTTCTCCAACTCGGCTATTTCAGGGCGCACGGCAAGTTCTTTCCGGTCAATGATTTTTATGCTGCGGATATCCGGTTCGCCGCCCGCATGCTCGGCATTCGCAATATCGATCTTACGCAGTATGTCGGCGGCGCTGTTACACGCCATCGCCGGCAAATCCTGCAGGTCTGCAACTGGTCGCCATGCGATGACGACGCACTGGCCGTATTAACAACCAGGGCCTGCCAATGCGTTAAAAACCAGCAACACCCGAAAGATATTATCCTAATACTGATTGATGAATGCTGGAAGCGTCAGATCGAAGTTCCTTCGGCCTTTACGCTGACGGAGATCGTCACAGATGCTTTCAACGCCCATGAGCATGAGCTGATCAACGATTTGAAAGCGGCGCTGACGCGCGCGCATCGTCAAAATCTGCGCGGCCTGATGAGAGCCGGAGCCGGCGGCGGCAAACAGCACTGGCGGTTGACTGGATTAAAAAAGATCAGCCAATCGCTTCGGCCGCGCGATATTTCGGAAAGCGAGCGCGTCATGGCGTATTTCAGGTCATTGTACGACCAATTCGCGCCGATATATCGAACAATAGGCCTGAACGACAAGGCGACGGCGTACTATGCCGACTGGGCCCGCAAGGCGAGCCATCGTCAACTCGTTTCCTTTGCTTCGGAGGAAAAATCTTTCCTGTATGTGCTGGCCTTCGTCAAGCATCAATACTTTCAGCGCCAGGACGCCCTGATCGATATTCTCGTCAAATCCGTGACGGCGACAAAGAACGCCGCCGATGCTGAGGTCGCCAAAAGCGACGCCGCCGTGAAAGCCGAGCGCGATCTGGCGATCCAGGCGCTCAGCAAGGCGCATAAGTCAAGCGAGCAGTTCAAAAACGCCGTGCTGGCGATCATCGGGCTTACGGACGCCACGCCCAGCGAAAAATACTATAAGATTGAAGAACTGGCGCTTGAATTCGAACGCAGCGATGACCTTGACGAAAAGGCGATCAACCGCCTTGAAGACGATCTCAGCCGAGCCGCTCGGAACCTCGCATATTTTGATGCGCTACAAAGTCGATCGCGCAAATTGCAGTCCCGTGTGGCCGCAATCATGAAGTCAGTGCATTTTGATCCGGCGTCGCGGAACAAGCCGCTCCTTTCTGCGATTGACCACTTCCAGGAAACAAACGGCGTCGTCGGCGCTAATCCGCCGTTGACGTTTTTAACGCCTCAGGAGCGCCGCGCGGTATTCGATGATGTCGGGCAATTCAGAGGATCGTTGTATAAGTGCCTTCTCTTCTTTCATACAGCGCAATCCATCAAGTCCGGCGCACTCAATCTCGTATTTTCTTATCGATATCGAGCCCTTGACGACTATTTGATCGACCGCCTGAAGTGGCGAAGCGAACGGGCTTCAATTCTGAAGGCGACCGGCCTTGCCGAGTTTGAAAATGGTCAACGCGTGCTTGACGGCTTGAAAGAAACCATTGAGCGAACATACAAGACGGTCAACGAACGCTATCTGTCTGGCGACAACGTCTGGATGTCACAGGACGCCGCCAACCGCTGCCGCGTTCGAACGCCTCGCACTGATTTCAACGAACACTCCGCAATTGCCGCATCGCTCGGCGCCGGCGGATACGTCCCTGTTCTGCAGGTCATGAGCGAAGCAGATCGCATTACCAATTTTACGAGCTGCTTTCGCCATTTCAGCAATAAGAACGCAAAATTGAAGCACGGGCCGGTTCTGTTTATTGCCGGAGTTATCGCCAAGGGGTGCAATATCGGCGTCGGCAAAATGGCGAAGATCTCCGTTGGCCTGAAAGAGCATGTCCTTCGCAATGCGGTCGCCTGGCATTTTGATCTCGACAACTTACGTGCGGCAAACAGGAGAATCGTTGAGGCGATTAACGCGCTTTCTCTAGCAAACGGGTATTTATCGTCCCCGCCCCACGTGCACTCAAGCAGCGACGGACGAAAAATCAGCGTCGCGCCGGATTGTCTCCATGCGAATTACTCATACAAGTATTTTGGCAAGGAAAAGGGCGTTACGCTTTACTCCTTCATCGACGAGCGGCAATCGCTTTTCCATTCACAGGTCTTTAGCGCATCGGACCGTGAAGCGCCCTATGTCATTGACGGCCTCATGGAAAATCGCATCCTCGAAGGTCAAATCCATTCCACGGACACGCACGGCTATACCGAACAGATATTCGCGGTCTCTCATCTGATGAAAGTCGCTTTCGCCCCGCGCCTCAAAAACATCGCACAACAGCGCATTTATGCATTTTCAGCGCGCAGCACGTATAAAAAGAAAGGATACCCCCTGCTCCCAAGCCGGACAATTCGATGGAAATTGATCCTTGAGCATTGGGACGACATTTTACGCTTCGTCGCCTCCATCAATACGCAGCACGCGTCCGCATCCCAGCTCTTCAAGCGGCTAAGTTCCTATGCGCGCGATCATCCGCTCTATCAGGCATTGAAAGAGTTCGGCCGTCTCATCAAAACGCAGTTCATTCTCAGTTATTTCGATGATGTGGAACTCAGACAAAGAATTCAGAAGCAGCTTAATCGGGTCGAACTGTCCAACAAGTTCTCGAAGGCGGTTTACTTCGACAACGATCAGACGTTCCAGGACGCCTCGCTGGAAAATCAGGAGATTACCGCCGCCTGCAAACTCATCATCCAGAATGCCGTAATCCTCTGGAATTACTTGTATCTCTCCGAGCAAATCGCCCTAACGAAAACAAGAGAGGACAAAAAGGCGCTTATCTCTGACGTGATCCGCGGCTCGGTGATCACCTGGCGTCATGTCAACTTCAGGGGTGAGTATGACTTTTCACCGGCCGCCAGCAAAGGACGGCAGTTCGATTTACCGGCAATAAAAACGTTAAATATCAATGCGATATCCGCCTAAGTGGTAATTTACTGCCCTATATCCTCAAAGACCCATGATTGCATTGACATGGAGACCTCTGTTCACGTTTCTTCCGCGGAAAGTCTTTTGACTAATCTCGGGAGTGCGGCGGTCGCCGCCGCACTCCGTAATATCGTCTCCAGGAGCACTGAATGTTGAGAATGATCGTTTGTTTATTTGCCTTGCTTGCCGTCGCGTTCGGCGCCGCCGATGCGCGGCCGCTGAAAAACACCGACGTTTTCCAGCTGGAATATGCGTCCGATCCGCAAGTCTCGCCGGACGGCTCAAGCGTCGCTTACGTAAGGCGTTCGAACGACATCATGACCGATCGCGCGCGCGGTTCGATCTGGACTGTCTCCGTTGGCGACGGCGATCATCGGCCGGTGCTCTCGGGGGCCGACAGCTATTCAAGTCCTCGCTGGTCGCCGTCCGGCGATCGCCTCGCGTTTGTGACGGGCGCGGAAACGAAGACGCCGCAGCTCTATGTGCGCTGGATGGATACCGGTCAAATCGCGTTGCTGACCAATCTGACGGAAGCCCCGCAAATGATCGCCTGGGCGCCGGACGGCGCCGCCATTGCGTTCTCAATGTTCGTCGAAGAGAAATCCGCGCCCATGGCCACGGCGCCGGCAAAGCCGGAAGGCGCCGAGTGGGCGCCGCCCGCAAAAGTTATCGAGGACGTTCTCTATCGCGCTGACGGCGGCGGCTTCGTACGCTCCGGATCGACGCACATTTTTGTTGTTCCGGCCGACGGCGGCACGCCCCGGCAACTGACCGACGGATCGTTCAATCATGGCGGGCCGCTGAGCTGGGCTGCGGACGGCTCCGCGATTTTCTTTTCCGCAAACCGAAACGAAGACTTTGAGCGCGACCTTATCGAGAGCGACATATGGCGGGTATCTCTGAACGACGGTTCGTTGACACGTCTTACCGATCGCGACGGCCCGGATTTCTCGCCGGTCGTCTCTCCCGACGGAACCAAGATCGCCTATCTCGGCAATGTGGACACCCTGAAGGGCTATCAGACGTCGCGCGTTACAGTCATGAATGTCGACGGGTCCGACAAGCGGGCGCTCACAGACGACTTTGATCGCTCGGTCGGCGCCCTCGCCTGGGATTCCGACGAATCGCTAATTATTCAGTATGAGGATCGTGCCCGGAACTATCTGGCCCGCCTGACGCTCGACGGAGAACGAAACCCGCTGGTGCGCGATGTTTCGGGAACCATTCTTGGGCGTCCTTACACAAGCGGCGGGTTCTCGACCAATGCGTCTGGCGTTATCGCCTATACGTCAGGCCGAGCAAACCGCCCGGCGGATATTGCCATCAAAGCCGGTGATCAGCCGGCAACCAGAAAGACGCGCCTCAACGACGATCTCTTCGCCGATATCGATCTTGGCGCCGTGGAGCGAATGACCTGGAAATCATCAGCCGACGGCCGGGAAATCGAGGGCTGGCTGGTAACGCCGCCTGATTTCGACGAAACAAAAAAGTATCCTCTGATCCTTGAGATTCACGGCGGGCCGCACACCGCTTACGGGCCGCACTTTTCGGCTGAAGTCCAGCTCTTTGCCGCCGCCGGTTATGTGGTTCTTTATACAAATCCGCGGGGCTCGACGAGCTATGGCGATGAATTCGCGAACCTCATTCATCACAATTATCCGGGTGAAGACTACGACGATCTGATCTCCGGCGTCGACGCCGCGATCGCAAGAGGTTTTGTAGATGATGACCAACTGTTCGTGACAGGCGGTTCCGGCGGCGGCGTTCTTACCGCGTGGATCGTCGGCAAGACCGATCGGTTCAAAGCGGCGGTTGTCGCAAAGCCCGTTATAAACTGGGCAAGTTTCGTGCTGACATCGGATTTCTATCCCTATTTCGGAAAATACTGGTTTGGAAAGCAGCCCTGGGAAGACCCGGAGACTTACTGGGCCCGGTCGCCCCTCTCCCTTGTCGGGAACGTTTCAACGCCGACCATGTTGCTGACCGGCGAGGCGGACTACCGAACGCCGATGTCAGAAACGGAGCAATATTATCAGGCGCTCCAGTTGCGCGACATAGATACGGCCATGGTGCGTATACCCGACGCGCCGCATGGCATTGCCGGCCGGCCTTCAAATTTGATCGCCAAGGTCGACCACATACTGGCCTGGTTCGAGCGCTATAGAGGGGCGCAAAATGGCGACGGCGGCTAAGCGGTCGCCGCCTCGCGCGTCACTTCCACGAGGCCGCGATCCTCGATTTTGACGATGCGGTCCATGCGATTGGCAAGGCGTCGATCGTGGGTTGCGATCAACGCCGCAAGCCCCTCCTTGCGCACAATCTCAAGCAGCGCATCGAAGACGACATCGGACGTTCTCGGATCGAGATTTCCGGTCGGCTCATCGGCCAGCAAAAGGTCGGGCCTGTTTACCAGCGCCCGCGCGATTGCCGTGCGCTGCTGTTCGCCGCCGGACAGTTGACCGGGTTGGTGGGTCAGCCGTTCGCCGAGCCCCAACGCGGTCAGAAACGCAGCCGCCTGCTCGTCCGCCGCGCTTTTTTTCTCGCCTGCAATCAGTCGTGGCAGCGCGACGTTATCGAACGCGGTGAATTCCGGCAGCAGATGGTGAAACTGATAAACAAACCCCAGCGCGTTGCGGCGAATGCGTGTGCGTTCCGCGTCGGAAAGCTTCGAAGTCGCGACGCCGCCCACATAGACTTCGCCGGCGCTCGGCGCTTCAAGCAGTCCTGCTATGTGCAGGAGCGATGATTTTCCGGACCCGGACGGCCCAAGCAAGGCGGTTGTCTGACCACGCTTCAGCGTGAAGTCGACATTCTCAATAACGACAAGGTCCCGATAGCGCCGCGCAATACCCTCAAAGCGCAGGGCCTCCTCTCCGTCATCCCTCATCTGAATGCCACCATTCGCGGAAGGACAGCGCCTTGCCGTGGTCGCTGAACTGAACAACAAAGATGCCGTCTATGTGGACGCGCTTTCCCGTCGTCGCGCGGGTGAACGAACAGGTCCAGTGAGCCGCGCCGAGATTGGCCTGCACGTATAAAACGCGCGCGCCGAAGTCGACATCGCGCTGGCGTCCGACAGCGCCGTTGAAGGCCGACGCGATCTCATCGCGTCCTCTTTTCGGATCCTCAAAGGGCGTCCAGTAATAGATGGCGTCGGCTTCAAAAAGCTGCGCAAACCGGGCACCGTCCCTCGCCGCCCAGGCGGCGCCGTAGCGTTCGATCCACTGTTCGAAATGCTGTTCGGAAAGCGCCATTATGCTCCTCCTATTCGTATCGAAGCGCCTCGACCGGGTCGAGCCGCGCTGCGCGCCATGCCGGGTAAATCGTCGAGACGAAGGACATCAAAAGCGCCCAGCCCGCAATCACCACAATCTCGCCGCTTTGCAGTTCCGCCGGTATCTCCCGGAAGTAGTAAATCTCGGCGTTGAACAAATCGCGCTGGAACACCCATGAGAGCGCCTGTTCGATGGGATCGATATAGTGAACGAAAAGCGCGCCAAGGATAATCCCTGCAATTGTTCCAAGAACGCCGATCAAAGCCCCGGACAGAAAAAAGATCCGCATGATCGCGCCTTGCGTCGCGCCCATGGTGCGCAGGATGGCGATGTCGCCCGTCTTGTCTTTAACGAGCATGACAAGGCCTGTGATGATGTTGAGCGCAGCGACGGCGATGATCAGCATCAGGATCAGGCGCATGACGTTTCGCTCGATCTCAAGGGCGTCAAAGTATGCTCCAATTCTGCGCGCCCAGTCGGTCGTATGGCGGTCCCCCGTGATGGCCGTGACCTGTGCGAGATAGGCCGCGTATTGGTCGGGGTCTTCTATTCTGACTTCGATTTGCTCAGCAGCGTCAGACGCGCCGAAGAACAGCTTCGCCTGATCGTAAGGCATGAAGGCGATGGACGAGTCGAACTGCGAGTTGTTGACGTCGAAAATGGCGCCGACGATGTAGTCCTTCGTCGTGACCGGAATGCGGCCGAAGGCTGTTTCTCGTCCGCCATGGGTTGTGACATTGACGCTCTGGCCGACGCGGACGCCCAGCGCGTTCGCGGTCCCGGATCCGATGACAATCTTGTTTCCGCCGTTGCGGCCTTCTCCGAAACTTTCGAATTCCCCTTCAACGAGGTTTTCCGGCGCCGCAATTTCCGGAATGTCCAGCATGTCGTTCCGGTGCATGCCGCGGACGATTGCCAGCGCCCCGTCACTGGACGAGGTTATGTAGGCCGGCGATTCAATAAGCGGGGCGGCGTTGACGACGCCGTTCAGCGACTCGATCTGTTCGATAAACGGATCCGGATCGTCGCCCTCCTCCATCAGCACATAGACGTGACCGTTAAAGCCGAGCGCCTGCTCCAGCAGCTTCGCGCGGAACCCCTGCATCACGGACATCACGATGATGAGCACCGCGACGGCCAGCATGATGCCGAGAAAGGCGATGATCGAGATCAGCGAAACCCCCTTCCCTGACCGCGTGGCGCCCAGATACCGGCGCGCGACCATCCACTCGAAAAAGGAGAACACCCGCAGCCCCGCGTCCCTGGCGGCAGTGGGCGTCGAGGCGTCGTTGTTGGATTTCAACATTGTCTACAAGGTCTAAGGGCGCCGCAGCGAAGGCGCAACGCCTGTTTCCTGAGGGACGAATTAGCCGACTTCATGACCTTGCCGCGGCTCCCCGTCAGGGATGCGACAGGCCGTCACGCACCGCTGAGGAGACATGTTCCACGACCAAGTCTAACGCCATCTCCTCGCGGGCCCCGTCGCTGCGGCGTTTGACCTCGACTTTCCCCTCGCCGAGGCCACGCGGCCCCACGACGATCTGTAGCGGCAGTCCGATGAGATCCATTCGCGCGAATTTTTCGCCAGGGCGCGCTTTTGTCTCGTCATAAAGTACATCGACGCCCGCGGCCTGCAACGCCTCATAAACGCCGCCGCACGCGGCGTCCGTTTCACTGTCGTCCGGTTTGAGATTGATAAGTCCCACATGGAACGGCGCCACGGACATCGGCCATTTACAGCCATCGTCATCGTGGAACGCTTCGATGACCGCGCCAACAAGACGCGACACGCCGACCCCGTATGACCCCATATGGACCGTAACATCCTTGCCGTCCGGCCCGGTCACGACCGCATTCATCGGTTCTGAGTACTTTGTGCCGAAGTAAAAAATGTGACCGATTTCAATGCCGCGCGCCGATACGCGATTGCCTTCGTCCACCTGGCTTTCAAACTCGGCCTTGTCGTGAATTTCATCGGTCGCGGCATAGTAATTCGTGAACTGATCGACGATCGGTTGCAGGTCGCTGTCGAAATCCGTGTCGGCGCCGGGAATTGGGAGATCGAGCAACTGCTTGTCGCAATAAACCGCGCTTTCGCCGGTGTCCGCGAGCACGATAAACTCATGGGAGAGATCGCCGCCGATAGGTCCGGTGTCCGCGCGCATGGGGATCGCGGTCAGGCCCATGCGTGAGAAGGTTCTGAGGTA
The DNA here is from genome assembly GCA_028281665.1 of Hyphococcus sp. GTDB lineage: Bacteria > Pseudomonadota > Alphaproteobacteria > Caulobacterales > Parvularculaceae > Hyphococcus. The sequence goes on along the minus strand of JANQJK010000026.1, from coordinate 285,712 downwards.
GGCGGCGAAAAAGCGATTGTAACTGTGCCGGGCGGCGTCTTCGTCAATATCGAAGGAATAGGCGTCTTTCATGAGGAATTCGCGCCCGCGCATGACGCCGAAACGCGGCCGGATCTCGTCGCGGAATTTCCATTGAATATGGTACAGAAGCTTGGGCAGATCCTTGTAGGATCGAACCCCGGCCCGGAAGATCTCGGTGATCATCTCCTCGTTGGTGGGCCCGAACAACATCTCGCGGTCGCTGCGGTCGGTGATGCGCAGCATTTCCTTGCCATAGGCGTCATACCGCCCGCTCTCGCGCCACAGCTCGGCCTGCTGGATGGTGGGCATAAGCATCTCGACGGCGCCCGCCCGGTCCTCCTCCTCGCGAACGATCTGCTCGATTTTCTTCAGGACGCGATGCCCGAGCGGCAGCCAGACGTAGATCCCCGCCCCTTCCTGCCGGATCATGCCGGCGCGCAGCATCAGCCTGTGCGACGCGATCTGGGCGTCTGCCGGCGTCTCTTTCAGAAGCGGTAGGTAGTACTGGCTGAGTTTCATAGGGCGTCGGATGGCGGCTTCGCGGCCCTTCTAGGCGGGCCCGCGCGCCAAGTCTATTGCGGCCAATCCGGGTCCGTCTCACAGTCGGCGGGTTCGGTCGGAAACCCGTATATGTCGCCGGTTACGGGATCGGCGAATATGCGGAGCGCAAAGGCGCCGCCGGCGACGGGAATATCGCGAAACAGCAACACGTCGTCGAGCCGGTCGGTCCACGGGTTGAGCTCGTAAGCGCTGACGTCTTCGCCTTCATAAGGCGTAATGTCGGCCGGGATCGGACAGGACGCGGGCGCGACCCTGATCGTCTCTCCCGCAGCCGGCGCCGGCGCTGCGAAAACGACGACTAATGTAGCAATTATGGCGCGCGACATGTCTGTCCCGAATTTCTGACGACGACAGGTTTATTGTTCAACTCAACGGCGAGATCAAATCGCGACAGCAATCGCTGGCTCGCCCACCCTTTATCCTTACGGGGACGAAAGACGACAACCGCGGAACCGCTTGCCTTGTCCTTGTGCTCCTTGACGTCGATGACGGCGCCGGCGTTGGCCGCGAGCAGATAGGCTTTGGATCCCGAATAACATGGCGGGCGAAGCACCGTTGTCGCCGCCGCACCGGCGCCGAGAATGGCGACTTCGACGAACAACACCGCATATATGATCGATCGGAGCTTCATCGGCTCCGGCGGTGCAGCGTTTATGCCTCGTTAAGGATTTGTCCCAAACCGGGAAAATGGTGCGGTCGAGAAGACTCGAACTTCCACGGGTTGCCCCACAGCGACCTCAACGCTGCGCGTCTACCAATTCCGCCACGACCGCACGCCGTATGGAAGGCGCGCGGCATAGCAAAGGCGAGAGGCCTTGTGAAGTGCGCCGGCGCGGGCTCAGTGGCCGGGCTGGCGCGGCTCCTCGGCGCGTTTGTCGCCGTCAATCGCGACGGTCACGTTTTCTCCGTCCAGGACAACCCGTCCGGTCGCTATTTTCCGGCCATTGGCCAGGATATCCAGGGGTTTGCGCTCATCGCGCCCGAGTGGAATAACAGCCCCGCGGGTCATCCGCAGAAGCCGGCCCAGCGGCAGATCCGCCTCGCCGATTCGCACCGTGAGTTCTATTTCAATGCCATCCACCGCCGACATCAGGTTAACCCGCAAATCGCTTCCGAACGCCAACAGAGTGCCGGGCTTTGGTTAGCGCGGCGTTAAGGGGCGCGGGGCCCGCCGAGTGGGCCGTTTCGCCTGGGCTCACCGAATATGACGCGGCGGTCGCGGCCATGGAACGCCGCGTCGCAGCCATTCACGCCGGCGAGGCGAAAGAGCTGGTCTGGCTTCTGGAGCACCCCCCGCTCTACACAGGCGGGACGAGCGCCAAGGAAACGGACCTGCTCGCTCCGGCCCGGTTTCCCGTTTTCAAGTCTGCGCGGGGGGGGCAATACACCTATCACGGCCCGGGGCAGCGGGTCGCTTATGTCATGCTCGATCTGAACCGACGCGGGCGGGACGTTCGCGCCTTCGTCCACGGGTTAGAGGAATGGCTGATCGCGACCCTCGCCGAATTCGGCGTCAAAGGCGAACGCCGCGAGGGCCGGGTCGGCGTCTGGGTCGATCGGACCCGCGCCGGCGCGCCGCCGCGCGAAGATAAAGTCGCCGCCATTGGCGTCAGGGTCCGACGCTGGGTCAGCTTTCACGGCGTCGCACTGAATGTCGAACCGGACCTCGCCCACTTCGCCGGGATCGCGCCTTGCGGCATATCGGATCCCGGACTGGGCGTGACGAGTCTTGTCGATCTTGGCTTGCCGGTAACGATGGATGACGCTGACGCGGCGCTGCGCATGGCGTTTGAAGCGGTTTTCGGACCGACGAGAAACGCCGCGGCGCTCCCCGATGAAGATTAAAGCACTGTAATATCGTGATTTTCGCCTGTTCGGGGAAGAGTGCGGCAACTTTTGACCGCAATTGTGTATTATCGGACGCAATCGTCCTCGAAGGAGAACAGTCGCCGTGAGAACCGCATATTCAGCGCTCGCAAGCCTTATTCTGGTTGCTTCCCCGTGGCTCGGCGCTTCGGCGCAGGAAAACGAAACCGAAGAGGCGCCGGCAGCCACAGAGGAAGCCGAAACCGAAGAACCGGGTACGGATGATATCGCCGACCAGCTGAATTCGCGCCAGCAGCTCCAGCAGACATTTACGCTGGAGCGGACCATCGACGGAAAGGTTGTCGAAACGACAAAGAAAACCGTAACGCTGACTCCCGGCGCTCCATACCGGCCGACGGAAGCCGGCGAAACCACGCTCCAGCAGGTCCAGTCGGCATTTGACAGCGAAGTGCTGACCCGCGTCGAAGCCTTTGAAGAAGCGAAGCTTGATTTCACTGTGGCCGACACCGACCGCGATGGTCGAATGACGGCGGACGAGTTCAAGGCCCTCGTCGATGGCTGGCGGCAGACCGGTGCGCGAGACGCCGATGCGCCAACGGAGGAAATCGCGCGCGAACGACAGTACAAGGCGCTTCTGGAGGCAATCGACCCGGAGGCGGCGAAAGCCGAGCACGCTGCCTATGCCGAGGCAAAGTTCGCGTTTATCAGCGGCGCGCAGGAGGCGATCGCGCGGGAAGATTACATTCGCGAATATCTCCTCGACTTCGACACCATGGACGAGAACGACGATACCTTGCTGCAAGGCGACGAGTTAATGCGTTTTCGAGCCGCTGTCCGCGGTGAAACGCTCGAAAGTCCGACCCCCTAATCCGCTTCGAGCAGCTCCAGAAAACGAGCGATCGTCAAAAACTCATTCCGGATGGTGAGGCGACGATCGCGCGCCTCTGCGTCATCGCCCCATTTTTCGGCCTGAAATGTCTCATCAACAACCGACGCGGAAAAAATATCCGTGGGCGGAAACGCCTTTTTCCAGAGCGCCAGCGCCATCACCGCTGAACCGGTTGTCGCGGTTGCCTTGCCGAGCGCTGAAAGCGTTTCGGGTGACGCGGCGCTCATGACGGCTCTGACTCGGTCAATGGCGACTTCCGGCTGCGGCGTTGAAACAACGCCGGACGTCACCATAAGAGCGGCGCCCAGCTCGTCGCGGAGCCAGTTGAGATAAGGATCCCACGCGATTGCCTGCCGCTCAACCAGCGCGGCCGGCGTCTCGGCGCGATAGCATACGAGATCGGATTGCAGATAGGCGAGGATGTCGTTGCGCCATAGCGCTGCGGCGTCAGCGTCGATCGCTTCGGAAAGAAGGCCGGTCAGCGGCGTAGAAGCGAAATCGATATGCTCGCCCTGCGCTTCCCATTCCGCTTTTATGGCGTCGGCAAGGCTCGCGCTCGGCGCCAGCAGCACCTGTTTCTGTTTGGTGCGCAGCGGCTTCCCATCCAGCCGCACTTCGACGCCTCGTTCCGTTTCGGCAGTTTCGACGGACTGGTAGAACCGTTTCACGGCGCCGGGTGATCCGTTCACGCCGCATCCTCCGGCCACTCAACGGTCGCGTTCTCATCGAATCCGAAAAACGCCCAAGTGTCTTTCATGGCGCCGGTAACCGGCGCGGTAATCGTCATGACCTTGCCGGTTTTGGGGTGCTGAAATGTCATGGAACGGCAAAACAAATGGAGTTTGTCGGCCACGCCATCGACGCGCGATGCTTCGCCGCCATATTTGTAGTCGCCCACAATCGGATGGCCGATCGCGGCGGCATGGACGCGCAACTGGTGCGTGCGCCCGGTGATCGGCCGCATGGCGACAAAAGAGACGCGCCCGATATCCTCCACGATCTGGTAGTGACTGACGGCGCGCTTCGCCCCCTCGCCGTCGGCCGGCACAACACGCTCCACGCCGCGGTTGCCAATGCGCACCATGCGTTTGGCGACAGGCATGTCGATTTCGCCTTCGCGCGGGCGCGGCGCGCCAACGACCAGCGCCCAGTAAGTCTTTTCCACCTGGCGGTCCTTGAACGCTTCGGCAAGCGCCTGCGCGGCTTTCCGCGTCTTTGCAACAAGCAGCAAACCGCCCGTGTCCTTGTCGATCCGGTGGACCAGTTTCGGGCGGACACCGTCCTGCTCACAGGCGGCCAGCATGCCGTCGATATGGCGCGCAGTCTTCTCCCCGCCCTGCACCGCCAAGCCGGAAGGTTTGTTCAGGGCGACGATTTCGTCATCTTCATAGAGCGTTATGGACGCCAGAAATGCGCGGTCTTCTTTTGCGCGCGCATGGGGCACGCCCTTTGTTGTGGCGCGGTCTGATAAGGGCGGCACGCGAACGTTTTCACCGGCTTCCAGCCGCCGGTTTGATTTAACGCGCCCGCCGGCGACGCGCACTTCGCCCTTGCGCAAATATTTTTCCAATTGAGCATGAGTGACACCCGGAAAATGCGACTTGAACCAGCGATCAATGCGCATGCCTGCTTCGTCGTCGGTGACGGAGATATTCTGAACGCCCGTCATGACGAGGCCCGCATCGCCAGCATTCCAGCCGTCAGTCCACCGATTGAAAGCACGACCGAAGCGGCGACATAGACGGCGGCGATGGTCAGTGAGCGGTCCTTTGCGAGCGTCACGGCGTCGAGCGCGAATGTCGAGAATGTCGTGAAGGCGCCCAGAATGCCGACGGTCAGGAAGGCCCGCATCGCCGAAGATTCCGGTTCGTGCCGGGCAAGCCAGATGATCACCGCGCCCATGACGAAGGAACCTACTGCGTTGACGGTCAGCGTCCCCCAGGGGAAAGCGGGTCCCAGCACAGCCATCGATGCGCGCGACACGCCGTGACGCGCCATGGCGCCCAGCGCGCCGCCGGCGCCCACAGCCAGCCAGATTGCAGCGCTCACGGGTCTTTCCTCACCATGGGCGCCAGCAATAGACCAATAAATGACAGATCTTCAACGCCTTCCGCGCCAATTTTCATATCGGAGGTGCGGACCGTGGCGCTGCGCGATGCAAACAGCCGATCCCAGACGCTTAGAATAGAAGAATAGTTTGAATCCGTGTCAGCCCGGATCGCGTGATGATGCACCCAATGGATCGACGGTGTTACGATGAAATATGACAAGGCGCGTTCGAGCGCGCGAGGCAGCTTGATATTTGAATGATGGAACAGCGCGGACGCCAGCAAGACGGTTTCAAAAACAATCACCGTTGTAAGCGGCGTCGCCAACAGCGTAACCGGAATCAGCCGTAAAAGCGCCGACAGAACCACCTCCCCCAGATGAAACCGGACGGCGCTGGTCGTGTCGAGAAACTCGTCGCGATGATGGACCTCGTGCAGGCGCCACATGAGCGGAACGCGATGATAAGCACGGTGCAGCCAATAGGTCCAAAGGTCCAGGACGACGAGATCAATAACAAGGACGGCGAGGCCAATCAGCCCGACCGTCAACTCCGGATTGCGTTCCCAGACGATATGATTGGCGCCGAGCGCCGTGAGCGGCGCAACGATCAGCGGCGAAGCGAGGGCGACAATAATCCACAAACCGAAATTGCGCAGCAATCGAACGCGCGCTTCCGGCGGTTTCGCGGCGCGGGCAATGCGCTCCGCGCTAAAGAGACTCAGGAAAACACAAATTAAGAAGATCGATTTCGCGAGCAAGAGATCGTTCACGGGGCGTGCCTACGCCTTCTCGTCGCGAAGTCGACGCCAGTAATCGAGCCGTTTTGCAATCTCCTTGTCAAAGCCAAAGGACGACGGCTCGTAAAACGTTTCGCGGGGCATATCCGGCGGGAAATAGTTCAACCCCGCAAAACCGCGTTCCGTATCGTGATCATAGACGTAGCCGTCTGAATAGCCGAACTCCTTCATCATTTCGGTCGGCGCATTCATGGCGTGCGGCGGCGGCGCAAGAGAACCGGTTTCGTGCGCGCGCGCCTTCGCTTTCTTGAATGCGGCGTGGGACCGGTTCGATTTTGGCGCCGTGCCGAGATAGGCGACAAGCTGGCCGATGGCGATTTCCCCCTCGGGCTGGCCAAGGAACTCGTATGCATCTCGCGCAGCGACGGCAAGGGGCAATGCATGGGGGTCCGCATTGCCGATGTCCTCTGACGCGATGACCACAAGGCGGCGCAGGATGAAACGCGGATCCTCCCCGCCGGCCAGCATGCGCGCCGCCCAGTAAAGCGCAGCATCTACGTCGGAGCCGCGGATCGATTTCTGCAAAGCGCTAGCGAGATTGTAGTGGGACTCAGCGCTCTTGTCGTAGAGCGGCGCCCGACGCTGGACGATCTCCGCCAGTCCGGTTTCGTCGATAGTGCTTCCGACCGGCTCGGCGAAAACCTCCTCCGCCATGTTCAGCAGCGCCCGCCCGTCACCGTCGGCCATGATGCGGAGGCGTCGGCGCGCATCATCCGTAAGAGGAAGGGTTCGCTTCTCAACCTCTTCCGCGCGGGCGAGAAGCTTTTCTAGCGCAGCATCGTCCAGCCGCTTGAGCACGAGCACCTGGGCGCGGGAGAGGAGCGCAGCATTCAGTTCAAAAGAAGGGTTCTCCGTCGTCGCCCCGATGAGTGTGATCAGGCCGGACTCCATGTGCGGCAGAAAGCCGTCCTGTTGCGCTTTATTAAAGCGGTGGATCTCGTCGACAAAGAGGAGCGTGCCCTTGCCGACCGTGCGGCGCCCTTCCGCACGTTCGAAGACTTTGCGCAAATCGGCAACGCCGGAGAAAACTGCGGATATCTGTTCGAATTCAAGGTCGGACTGATCCGCCAGCAGCCGGGCGATGGTGGTCTTGCCGACACCCGGCGGGCCCCAGAACACAATGGAGGAAAGCCGGCCCGCTTTCAGCATGCGCGCCAATGGCGCGCCTTCGCCAAGGATGTGATCCTGCCCGACGACCTCTTCCAGCGTCGCGGGGCGCAGGCGATCGGCAAGCGGCCGGGGCGCATCCCGCCCCATATCGGCCGCCTGGAAAAGATCGTTCACCGATTGCTACCGTCCGACACGCCAGGTAACGACGCGCCCGCCCGTGTCGACCTCGATTTCCCAGCTGGCGGCGGGACGGTTGATTTCCCGTTCCAGTTCGCCGGTGGTGTCGACGCCGCGACCATTCACCGAAAGGATCTTGTGCCCCGGTCGCAAGCCGCGCCGCGCCGCGAATGTGCGTGAACTGAGGTCGGACACGACAACGCCGCGCGACAACGGATCAAGCCCCAGCTCTTCGCTGTAACGCGGGGAGAGATTGTTAACGGTAACGCCGTTCAGCGGATGCTGTCCCTCAAGGTCGCGCGGATCGCGCGCCGGTTCATCGGGCGGCAACGCAACCGAAACCGTAGCGTTACGGATTTTGCCACCGCGCAGATAAGCGATCTGCGCCTCCTCGGCATCGTCTTTGATGCCGACCCGATATTGAAGCGTCTGCTCGTCGAAGACCGGCTTCTCGTCGATTTCTATGATGACGTCGCCGGCCTGGAGGCCGGCCTTGTCCGCGGGCCCGCCCGGCCATACGTCGTCGATGAGCGCTCCCGCCGGCCGATCGAGTTCGAGCGCGCGGGCGAGATCCGACGTCACTGTGCTTGTCGACGCGCCAAGCCACGGCCGCACGAGAACGCCGCCGTCAATCGCTGTCTTCAGGACTTGCTGGACGAGCCGCGACGGAACCGCGAAGCCGATGCCGTTGGACCCGCCGGATCGCGAATAGATCGCCGTGTTGACGCCAATGAGACGGCCCTCCGTATCAACGAGGGCGCCGCCGGAGTTGCCCGGATTGATGGCGGCGTCGGTTTGAATGAACAGCTGATAATCCGAGACTGACGCAGCCGTGCGCGCCAGGGCTGAAACGATGCCGTTGGTGACCGTCTGCCCGACGCCGAACGGATTGCCGATGGCTAGAACGATATCGCCTACCTGCAATGCGTCGGAGTTCGCGAAGCTGAGGAAGGGCAGCGCCTCCCCGGCGTCGATCCGCAGTACCGCAAGGTCCGTCTGCGGATCGGTCAACACGACCTCCGCGTTATACTCACGGCGGTCGCTCAGGACGACGGTGATCTCTGTCATGTTTTCGATGACGTGATTGTTGGTGACGATAACGCCATCGGGACTGACGATCACGCCAGAGCCAAGCGAGGTCTGCTCGCGCGAGCGCGGCCCGCTGTTTCCAAAGAAGCGTTCAAAGAACGGATCGCCGGCGAACGGGCTGCGCTGCTCCACAACGCGGCGCGTGAAGATGTTCACCACCGCCGGCGCCGCTCTCTCAACAATGGGCGCAAACGACAGTTTCACCTGGTTCATGGATTCCGGCACGGCGCGGGGCGCCGCAGCAATGTCGCCAGCCGTCATTTCGCTTTCGGCGATGGCTTCCGGCGCCGGTTCGGGCGCCGGCTGGGCGCAGGCCGAACCGATCAGCGCCAGCGATGCTGTGAGCAACGAGATGGATATACGGGTCATACAGTCTCCCAGAGATCGCCCTGACGGGCGAAAATAGGGCCGCCGCCGCGGCTAATCAACGGCCCTGATCGCCCTAAGTGCGTTCACTGTGCGCTCACTCCGCCGCGCCGCGAAGACCCGGCTCAACGCCGATAAACCCGCCGGACTGACGCGCCCAGAGCCTGGCGTATGCGCCGCCCTGGGCAACGAGGGCCGCGTGAGCGCCCTCCTCCACGATATGGCCCTTCTCAAGGACGATCAGCCGGTCCATGGCGGCGATGGTCGAGAGGCGATGAGCGATGGCCAGCACGGTTTTACCGCTCATCAGGGCGAACAGATTCTCCTGAATTGCCGCCTCGACTTCGGAATCGAGAGCGGACGTCGCCTCGTCAAGAATAAGGATCGGCGCGTTCTTGAGGAAGATGCGCGCGATCGCAATGCGCTGGCGCTGACCGCCCGAGAGTTTAACGCCCCGTTCGCCAACATGTGCGTCAAGACCCCGACGGCCGTCCTTGTCCATAAGGTCGGCAATGAAGTCCTCCGCGTTGGCGCGCGCAACGGCGTCGCGGATCTCCTCATCGCTCGCGTCAGGACGACCATACGCGATGTTGTCGCGAATGGAACGATGCAAAAGCGACGTATCCTGCGTAACGACGCCGATCCGGCTGCGCAGGGAGTCCTGCGTGACGGCGGCGATATTCTGGCCGTCGATATCAATGCGGCCGCCCTCAAGGTCGTAAAAGCGCAGGAGCAGATTTGTGATCGTCGTCTTGCCCGCGCCGGAGCGGCCCACAAGGCCGATCTTTTCTCCGGACCCGATGGACAGCGACAGATCGTCAATAACGCCGCCCGCTTTGCCGTAATGGAATCTCACATTGCTGAACGCAATGGCGCCGTCCGTAACGGTGAGCGGCTTGGCGCCGGGTTCGTCCTGGACGTCGATTTCTTTTGTCAGCATCGACATGCCGTCATGGATAACGCCGATGTTCTCAAACAGCGCCGAAACCTCCCACATGATCCATTGCGACATGCCGAAGATGCGAAGCGTCAATGCGACGGCGGTCGCAATTGCGCCGACCGTTACGAGATCTCCGCGCCACAGCCAGATCGACAGGGCTGCGACGGCAAAGACAGCGATGCAGTTGATGAGATAGACGAGCCCGTAAAACTGGGTCACGAGCCGCATCTGCGGATGCACCGTGTCCAGAAACCTGGCCATGCCGTCGCGCGCATAACGCTCCTCGCGGCCGGCATGGGCGAAGAGTTTGACCGTCGCGATGTTCGTGTAGCTGTCAACGATACGGCCCGTCATGTCGGAGCGCGCATCCGCCTGACGCTTTGACGTATCCCGCAGGCGCGGAACGAAATAGACGATAATCCCGATATATGCCGCGAGCCACGCAATTAGGGGCAGGACGAGACGCAGATCCGCCGCCGCGATCAGCACAAACATTGCGATAAAATAGACCGACACGTAAACGAGGATGTCGAGCACTTTCATCATCACCTCGCGCACGGCGAGCGAGGTCTGCATCATCTTCGTGGCGACGCGGCCGGCGAATTCGTTCGCGTAGAAGGACGCGCTCTGCTTCAGAAGGTGCCGATGAATGCGCCAGCGCGCACTCATGGGCATATTGCCAATCAACGTCTGATGCTGGATGAGCGAATTCAGCAGCGCCGCAAGCGGCAAGACGATCAGGACGAACGCTCCGATCAGTGCGAGGGTCAGCCCTTCATCAGCGAGAAATGTCGATTTGTTCGATGAGGCGAGCCAGTCAACCAGACGTCCCAAAAACGCGAACAGCATGACCTCGCCGACGGCCATAAACGCCGAGAGCGCACCCAAGGCCAGGAGCCAGGGCAAGGAGTCTTTTGCATAGTGCCAGCAGAACGTGCGGAATTCCTTTGGCGGGGCGACATTGTCGTCCGCAGGAAACGGCTCCAGTCGCTTTTCAAAAAATCTGAACATGTTGCGTTATATGGGTCGACGGCGTGCATGTGAGAAGGAGAATTTTCTCCTCAACGTAGTTACCTTACCCCGTTCTTTCCGGCGAGCTGGCGGATGGGAACCGACAGTCGGAACCCAGCAACAGGATAATGTCGGGCGAAGCGTAGCTTCGCCCGGCGTTTGATTAAACTGGCCCCCGGCTTCCGCCGGGGAGAACGGACTTTTGACACCCGATCGAAAAAACGGCGCCCCTTGGAGCGCCGTTCATCGATCGGAGACCGAACGAGATCAGCGCTTATTCCTCGTCGTCGTCATCGCTTTCGAACATGGTCGGACCGGAATCCTGTCCTTTTGCATCCTCGTCGCGATCGACAAACTCAATGACCGCAAGCGGCGCATTATCGCCATGACGGAAGCCAGCTTTCATGATGCGGATATAACCGCCGTCACGTTCCGCGTAGCGGGGCCCCAGCGTGTCGAAAAGTTTCTTCGTCATGTCCTTGTCGCGGATCGACGAGATCACCTGGCGACGTAAATGCAGTGACTTGTCGCTTTCCGCGACGGCGTGTTTTGCCTTCGTGACGAGTTTTTCGACAATCGGGCGAAGTTCCTTCGCCTTTGGCAACGTCGTCGTGATTTGCTCATGCTTGATGAGCGCGCACGCCATATTCGCAAACATCGCTTTGCGATGTTCGTGGGTGCGGTTCAATTTGCGTTGCGCCACTCCGTGTCGCATGGGTCTTTCTCCTTACGGACGACTATCGTCGCCTATTCGTCAAATTTCTTGGCCAGTTCTTCAATATTGTCTGGCGGCCAGTCCGGCACGTCCATTCCAAGATGCAGACCGAGCCCGGCAAGGACTTCCTTGATCTCGTTCAGGGACTTCCGCCCGAAATTCGGCGTGCGAAGCATTTCCGCTTCGGTTTTCTGAATCAGATCGCCGATATACACGACATTGTCGTTCTTCAGGCAGTTTGCCGAACGCACGGAAAGCTCCAGCTCGTCGACCTTGCGCAGCAGCGCCGGATTAAACGGCAGCTCCTCGCGCGCTTCGCCGCCCACGTCTTTGGAGGGCTCGTCGAAGTTGATGAAGATCTGCAACTGATCCTGAAGGATGCGCGCCGCATACGCCGCTGCATCGTCCGGAGAGACCGACCCGTCGGTTTCGATCTCCATGATCAGCTTGTCGTAATCGAGCACCTGACCTTCCCGCGTGTTCTCAACGCGATAGGCGACGCGGTTCACCGGGCTGTAGAGGCTGTCGACCGGAATGAGACCGATCGGCGCGTCTTCCGGTCGGTTCTGTTCCGCAGGCGTGTAGCCCTTGCCGGTGTTCACGGTCATCTCGATGCGCAAATCGGCGCCTTCGTCGAGGTGACAGATAACGTGGTCCTTGTTCAGGATTTCAACCGACGCCGTTTCCTCAATGTCGGCCGCAGTCACGAGACCCGGCGTCGATTTCTTGAGGACAAGACGCTTCGGACCATCCGCATGCATGCGCAGGGCAAGCTGCTTGATGTTGAGAACGATGTCGGTGACATCCTCGCGAACGCCCGTGATCGACGAGAATTCGTGAACGACGCCGTCGATCTGAATGGCGGTCACGGCCGCGCCCTGAAGCGAAGACATCAGAATGCGGCGCAGGCTGTTGCCAAGCGTCAGGCCGAAACCGCGCTCCAGCGGCTGCGCGACGATGGTCGCCTTGCGCTGGCTGTCAGCGCCCGGCGCAACGTCGAGTTTCGACGGCCGGATAAGTTCCTGCCAGTTTTTTTCGAGGATCTGAATCGAATCCATTTGTTCCGTGCTCTCTTTGTTAGTCTCGTTAGACGCGGCGGCGCTTGCGCGGCCGGGCGCCGTTATGCGGTATCGGCGTAACGTCGCGGATCATCGACACCGTCAGGCCGGCGGACTGCAATGCGCGCAGCGCGCTTTCGCGCCCCGAACCTGGACCGCGGACTTCAACGCTTACTGTTTGCAGCCCGTGCTCCATCGCCTTTTTGGCTGCGTCTTCGGCAGCAAGCTGCGCTGCATAAGGCGTCGACTTGCGCGAGCCCTTAAAGCCCATGCCGCCGGCGGATGACCATGAGATCGCATTTCCCTGCTCGTCGGAAATTGTGATCATGGTGTTGTTGAACGATGCGTTCACATGAACGACGCCGGTGGAGATGTTTTTACGCTCGCGATGTTTGACGCGGCCTGTGTTTGGTTTTGCCATCGGACGTGATCCTATTTCTTCTTGCCGGCGATCGGTTTCGCCGGGCCCTTGCGGGTGCGCGCATTCGTATGGGTGCGCTGGCCGCGAACCGGCAGGCCGCGACGATGGCGCAGACCCCGATAACAACCCTGGTCCATCAGGCGCTTGATGTTGACGGCGACTTCACGGCGAAGATCGCCTTCGACCATGTAATCCCGGTCAATCGTTTCGCGGATCTGTAGAACTTCCGCGTCGGACAGATCCTGAACGCGCCGCTCCGCCGTGATGCCGACTTTTTCGCAGATTTCGGCCGCTTTGGTGGCGCCGATACCATGGATATAACGCAGCGCAATCGTTACGCGCTTATTCGTGGGGATGTTAACCCCTGCAATACGGGCCACTTGAAGGCTCCTTCTCTTACCGCTCGCCCCTTTTCCATTGGCCGGGCCAACCATTTAAAAGGTCCGTTTCGGACCCGCCTCTTACGCACTTTTCCTGGACCTTCGCCCAAGCAACAAGGCCCGCTGGCGGCGACAGGGACATCCCCATGCCGGGCGGGCTGAACTCCTTCTCGCGGAGAGCGCGTAGATATAGGCCCGCGCCCGTCCCCGTCAACCGTTTTCAGCCCCCTTTCAGGGCCGAATTTCGTCCAGAATCGCATCGATTGCGGCGGACACCGCCTCGACCGATCCCATGCCGTCGACGACCTTCAGTTTCCCCTGTTTCTCATAGTAGGGGATCAGCGGGGCCGTCTGCTCCTTGTAGACTTCGAGCCGCTTTTTGAAGGTCTCTTCATTGTCGTCCTTGCGGACTTCCTCTCCGCGCGCCTTGGTCTCGGCAATGCGGGAACGAAGGCGCGACATGAGCGCCGATTCGTCTACCCGAAGCTCGATCACGGCATCGAGAACCCGCTCCTTCTTCCGGAGCATCGCATCCAGCATTTCCGCCTGCGCCAGCGTGCGGGGGAAACCGTCAAGGAGAAAACCCCCGGCGCAGTCATCCTCCTCGATGCGTTCTTCAACGATGGCGGCGACGATTTCATCCGACACGAGTTTGCCGGCGTCCATCACGGCCTTCGCCTGAATTCCAACCGGGGTCTGCCCCGCAACGGCGGCGCGCAGCATGTCGCCGGTCGACAGCTGGGGGATGGCGCGGCTCGATACAATATGCGCGGCCTGCGTGCCCTTTCCAGCGCCTGGAGGGCCCAGGAATATCAGGATCACCGGCGGCCCCCGCGAAGCTTCGATTTCTTGATCAGGCTCTCATATTGCTGCGCCACGAGATGGCCCTGGATCTGCGAAACGGTATCGAGGGTGACGGAGACGACAATCAGCAAGGACGTGCCCCCGACATAAACGGGGATCGCCTGATTGGACCCCATTTTCAGCAATTCCGGGAATATGCACACGCCCGTGAGATAAAGCGCGCCGATAACCGTCAGCCGCGTCACCACGAAATCGAGATACTCCGCCGTCCGCGCGCCGGGCCGATATCCCTGAACAAATCCGCCATATTTCTTGAGGTTGTCGGCGACGTCTTCAACGTTGAACACGACGGACGTGTAAATGAACGTGAAACCGATAATCAGCGCCGCGTAGAGGCCGATATAGAGCGGACGCCCCGGCGCGAAGAGGAAGCCAAGCGTTTGCAGCCAGTCGGGCGAGTTCTGCCCAACCGCACCGATCGCCGTCGCCGGCAGCAGCAGCAGGGACGACGCAAAAATCGGCGGGATAACCCCTGACGGGTTCAGCTTCAGCGGCAGGTGCGATTTCTCGCCCTGGGTCATGCGCTGTCCGACCTGACGACGCGGATACTGAACGATGATCCGGCGTTGGGAACGCTCGATAAACACCACGAAAACCACGAGGGCGAGCGCAAGCGCGGCGATCACCAGGATCGTGCCGCCGCCGACGCCGGCGCCCGTGCGGCCCTGATCCAAGAGGCCCGCCATAACGCGCGGGAGTTCGGCGACAATGCCGGCGAAAATGATCAGCGAGACGCCATTGCCGACGCCGCGGGCGGTGATCTGCTCGCCAAGCCAGAGCAGGAACATAACCCCGCCAACGAGCGTGATGACCGTTGTCGCAAGGAAAAACGGCCCCGGATTAAGGGCGACGCCCTGCCCCTGGAGCGAGACGGCAATGAAGTATCCCTGCATCGTCGCAAGGAACACGGTCAGGTAACGGGTATACTGATTGATCTGCCGACGGCCCTGCTCGCCTTCCTTCTTGATCGCCTCAAGAGAAGGAATAACGGCCGCCATCAACTGCATGATGATGGACGCCGAGATATAGGGCATGATGTTGAGGGCGAAGATCGCCATGCGCTCCACCGCGCCGCCGGCGAAGATGTTCAGCGTGCCCAGAAGGCCGCCCTGCTGGCCCTGAAAGCCCTGGCTGAACGTCGCCATGTCGATGCCTGGAAGGGGCACGAACGTTCCGAGGCGATAGACGATCAACGCTCCCAGCGTGAACAGCAGTCGCTTTTTCAGTTCCTCCGCCTTGGCAAAGGAGGAAAGCGTCATATTCGAGGCAAACTGTTCAGCGGCTGATGTCATAAGACCTGTGATCCTGCTTGTTTTCCGGCCCGCACTCTACTGCTCGGGCGTTGCGCCGACGGTCCCATGTGGCGACGGGAACGCCGCGGCGCAACCGCGGGCTAAAAAATCAGGCTTTCTCCGGCGCAGTTACCGAGCCGCCGGCTTTCTCAACGGCCGCTTTGGCTGTCGCCGATGCGTGGGCCACCTCGATATCGATCTTGGCTTTCAGATCGCCGACGCCCAGGAGCCGGATGCCTGCATGGGGCCGGCGTATGACGCCTGCCTCGACAAGGACGGCGGCGTCAATTTTCTTGTCAGCACTCAGCTTTCCGGCGTCGATGGCCGTCTGAAGGCGACCGAGATTAACCTCGACATATTTCTTTGCGTTCGGCTTGGTGAAGCCGCGCTTTGGCAGGCGCATATAGAGCGGCATCTGGCCGCCCTCAAAAGAGCGGATGCCGGAAACGCCCGAACGGGATTTCTGGCCCTTCACGCCACGTCCGCCGGTCTTGCCCTTGCCCGAGCCGATGCCGCGGCCGATCCGTGTGCGGGCCTTGCGCGCGCCCTTATTGTCGGAAAGTTCGTTCAGTTTCATTTTTACCTCGACTTTCGACGGCCCGCTCGAATTCGAACACGCCGCCTCGCCTGATTTTGTCCGGAGCCGGACGGATTACTCTTCCACCACTTCGACCATGTGGGCGACCTTGCGAATCATGCCGCGCACGGCCGGCGTGTCTTCAAGTTCGCGCACGCGGCCCATCTTGTTGAGGCCAAGACCGACCAGCGTCGCCCGCTGATCTTGCGGCCGACGGATCGGGCTGCCGGTCTGGCGCACTTTAATGGTTTTCTTTGCAGCCATGGCTGAAACTCCTTACGCCGCGTCGACTGCATCGGCGGCTTCGCCGGCAGACTCGTTCACGCCGCCACCGGTGCGACGCGAAAGGATATCGGAAACTTTCTTGCCGCGCTTGGCCGCAATCGATCGCGGGCTTGTCTGGTTTTGCAGCGCATTCACCGTTGCCCGGACCATGTTGTAGGGATTGGACGAACCAATCGACTTCGCGACAACGTCCTGAACGCCAAGCGATTCAAAGATCGCGCGCATCGGACCGCCAGCGATAATCCCGGTACCGGCAGGCGCCGCGCGCAGGACGACCTTGCCCGCGCCCCAGCGCCCGGCTGCGTCGTGATGCAACGTGCGGCCCTCGCGCAACGGAATGCGGACCAGATTACGCTTGGCTTCCTGGCTGGCCTTGCGGATCGCCTCGGGAACCTCGCGGGCCTTGCCCTTGCCGAACCCGACGCGGCCCTTCTGGTCGCCAACGACGACAAGCGCCGCAAAACCGAAGTTCTTGCCGCCTTTGACGACCTTGGCGACGCGATTGATCGCGACGAGCTTATCGGTAAACTCGTCCCGTTCATCGCGATCCCCGCGACCTCTTCCGCGTCCGCGGCCTCGTCCTTCTTCACGCGCCATCAAATACGCTCCCTTAGAAATTCAAGCCGGCTTCGCGAGCCGCTTCGGCCAGCGCTTTAACGCGGCCCTGATACATGTAACCGCCGCGATCGAAGACGACGTCCTTAACGCCCGCCTTTATCGCGCGCTCTGCGAGCGCCTTGCCGACTTGCGCCGCTGCGGCGCTGGTGGAGGCTTTCTCAAGATCTTCGCGCATCGATTTGTCGAGCGACGACGCCGATGCAACGGTATGTCCCTGCGCGTCATCGATGATCTGCGCCGAAATGTTTTTCGACGAACGATAGACCGAGAGACGCGGGCGACCGTTCGCAACCTTTTTGATCTTCAGGCGCGTTCGCCGGATTCGGGCAGCGTTCTTTTTGCTTTGGGCCGTCATAATCGTGAACCTTTTGTCCTCGGCTTACTTCTTCTTGCCTTCCTTACGGAAGATATATTCGTCGGCGTACTTCACGCCCTTGCCCTTGTAGGGCTCCGGCGGCCGAAACGCCCGGATGACAGCGGCCGTCTGACCGACCTTTTGCTTGTCGATGCCGGATACGACGATCTCGGTCGGCTTCGGCGTTGCGATCTTGATACCGTCCGGAACCGGGAAGTCGATGTCATGGCTATAGCCGAGCGCGAGGTTGAGCGAGCTGCCCTTCATCTGCGCGCGGTAGCCGACGCCGACGAGTTCCAGCGACTTCGTAAACTCGTTGGCGACGCCATCGATGAGGTTCGCGATGCGCGTGCGGCTCATGCCCCACATGGACCGCGCGGGCTTGGAATTGTTGACGGGCTTGACCGCGACTTCGTTTTCCTCAAGCGCGACCGTACACAGTTCGTTGACGACGAACTCCATCTCGCCCTTGGGGCCCTTGGCCTTAACGGCCTGTCCATCAATCGAAACGGTAACGCCTTGCGGCACCGGGATCGTTCTCTTGCCTATGCGGGACATCAGATCTCGCTCCCAACCCTTAGTAAACTTCGCAGAGGACTTCGCCGCCCACATTGGCGCTGCGCGCCGCCGCGTCCGACATGACGCCCTTCGGCGTCGACACAATCGAAATGCCCAGTCCGTTACGCACGGACGGCAACTCGCCCACCGAAGAATAAACGCGCCGACCGGGCTTCGACACGCGTTTGATCTTCGTGATAACCGGCTCGCCTTCGAAGTATTTCAGTTCGATATCGAAGGACGGCTTCTGGCCGACCTGTTCGACCCGGCTGTATCCGCGGATATAGCCCTCGCCCTCAAGCACATCGAGAACCCAGCCGCGCAGCTTCGACGCCGGAACAGACAGACTCGAATGCTTGCGCATCTGCGCATTGCGGATACGGGTGATCAAATCGCCGATTGGATCGTTAATCGCCATTGTTTCTCTCCGCTCCCCTACCAGCTCGACTTCACAAGGCCAGGAATCTTGCCGTCCGAGCCAAGCTGACGCAGCGCGATGCGCGACATTTTGAGTTTACGGTAAAACCCGCGCGGCCGGCCCGTGACCAGGCAACGATTGCGAATGCGCGTTTTGGAAGAATTGCGCGGCAATTCCGCAAGCTTCAGCGCCGCCATGAAACGGTCTTCCGCTGCAAGTTCCTTGTTATAAAGCGTTTCTTTCAGCCGGTTGCGCTTTTCCTCATACTTTGCCGCGAGACGGCGCCGTTTGAGATCGCGTTCGACCATTGATTTCTTCGCCATGGTTTCTCCTTTTTCAAGCCGGTTTCCAACCTCGTCGGACCTGGCTCAAACAATCCTTTTTCTTACTTCCGAAACGGGAAGTTGAATTCCTTTAACAACGCTTTTGCTTCGTCGTCGGTTTTAGCGGTCGTGCAAACGATGATGTCCATGCCGCGGATCTTATCGACCTTGTCGTAGTCGATTTCAGGGAACACGATATGTTCCTTCAGGCCCATGGCGTAATTGCCCCGCCCGTCAAAGCTCTTGCCGTTAAGACCGCGGAAGTCCCGAACCCGCGGCAGCGCAATGGTCGTAAGACGGTCGAGAAACTCGTACATACGATCCTTGCGCAGCGTCACCTTGACGCCGATCGGCATGCCGTCGCGCAGCTTGAAGTTCGCGATCGACTTGCGCGCCTTCGTAACGACCGGCTTCTGGCCTGAGATGCGCGTCAGATCCTCAACAGCGGCGTCGACGACCTTGCGGTCGTTAACCGCATCGCCAATACCCATGTTGATGACGACCTTTTCAAGGGCCGGCGTCTGCATCGGGTTCTTATATTTGAACTGCTCGTTGAGCTTGCCGCGAATTTCATCGCGGTAGAGCTTTTTCAGTCGCGGCTCATATCCGTTTGCTTCAGCCATCGATCACCTCGCCGGACGCTTTCGCAATCCGCACTTTCTTGTCGTTCTCAATCTTGATCCCAACGCGCGTCGGCTTTCCCGTTTTAGGATCTTTCAGCGCCACATTCGAAATGTGGATCGGCGCTTCGCGGGAAAGAATGCCGCCCTGCTGGGTCTGCGTCTGTTTCTGGTGCTTCTTGATGACGTTGACGCCGCGCACGACGACACGATCATCGCTCGGCAAAACCGTCACGACTTCGCCTTCCGCGCCGCGGTCCTTGCCCGCGAGCACGATCACCTTGTCGCCTTTTCGGATCTTGGCAACCATTGTTAGAGTACCTCCGGCGCGAGCGACACGATCTTCATATGGCGCGCTGCGCGCAACTCGCGCGTAACCGGTCCGAAGATCCGAGTGCCGATCGGCTCCTTATTGTTGTTGATCAGGACCGCCGCGTTCTTGTCGAAACGAATGACAGAACCGTCGCGGCGCTTGATATCCTTCGCGGTGCGAACGACGACGGCCTTCATGACCTGGCCTTTCTTCACGCGCCCGCGCGGGATCGCTTCCTTAATCGAAACGACAATCACATCGCCGACGCCGGCGTATTTGCGTTTCGCGCCGCCCAGCACCTTGATGCACTGTACGCGCTTGGCGCCGGAGTTATCCGCAACGTCCAAATTTGACTGCATCTGGATCATGCCGCGATCCTCTCAAATCCTTGGGGCGATCGCGCCCCGGTTAAACTCGCCTCGGCGGAATGTCCGCCGAAAACTCTCTAGCCCTTGAAACCTTCGCCGATGACTTCCCATCGCTTCAGTTTTGACTTCGGCGCACATTCCTGAATGCGAACGAGATCGCCTTCCTTGAACTTGTTTTCCGCGTCATGAGCGTGAAAACGGTTTGAACGGCGAACCGTCTTTTTCAGAAGCGGGTGCGTGTAAACGCGGTCGATGCTGACGACGACGGTCTTGTCGCCTTTGTCGCTCACGACCGTTCCTTGCATAACTCGTTTCGGCATTTCTCTCGTCGCCTCTCGTTAATTCGCTGCGACCCGGCCGCGTTCGCCGAGTACTGTTTTGATCCGCGCGATGTCCTTGCGCACTTCGCGAACGCGCGCCGTCTTTTCCAACTGACCGCTGGCCCGCTGGAAACGCAGATTGAACTGTTCCTTCTTCAGTTGGAGAAGCTTGTCCTTCAACTCGTCCGTCGTCAGGTCGCGCACTTCACCCGGTTTCATCTCAGCCATCGAAAACGCTCCTATTCGCCAACGCGCGTAACAATACGCGTCTTGATCGGCAGCTTCGCTGCGCCAAGGGCCAGCGCCTCGCGGGCGATCTCGTCGGACACGCCGTCAATTTCGAACATCACGCGGCCCGGCTTAACTTTGGCGGCCCAGAACTCCACCGAGCCCTTGCCCTTGCCCATCCGCACTTCCGTCGGCTTTTTTGAAACCGGCACGTCCGGAAAGATGCGGATCCACACCCGGCCTTGACGTTTCATTGCCCGCGTAATCGCCCGGCGCGTCGCTTCGATCTGGCGCGAGGTAATGCGCTCCGGCTGAATCGCTTTCAGCCCATGGGAGCCGAAATTGAGATCAGTGCCGCCTTTTGCGTTTCCCTTGATGCGCCCTTTGTGCATCTTGCGGAATTTTGTCTTTTTCGGTTGCAGCATCGTACTGTTCCAAATCGTTCCTTAAACGGATCTATCTAGCTGGCCGGTTGTCGCCGCCCGGACGTCCGCCGCCCACGCCGCCGGTCTGCGCGTCGATCAGACGTTTTTCCTGAGCCATGGGATCGTGTTCCATGATCTCGCCCTTGAATATCCAGACCTTGACGCCAATCGAGCCGTAGGTCGTGCGCGCCGTCGCAACGCCGTAATCGATGTCCGCGCGCAGCGTGTGAAGGGGCACGCGCCCCTCGCGGTACCACTCCATGCGAGCGATTTCCGCGCCGCCCAGACGACCCGCAACATTCACGCGAATGCCGAGCGCACCCATGCGCTGCGCCGTCTGCATGGCGCGCTTCATGGCCCGGCGGAACGCCACCCGGCGCTCAAGCTGCTGGGCGATATTTTCCGCAACCAACATGGCGTCGGTTTCCGGCTTGCGGATCTCGACGATGTTCAGAACCGTTTCCGACGACGTCAGTTTTTGAAGCTCGCTGCGCAGTTTCTCAATGTCGGCGCCTTTTTTACCGATCACGACGCCCGGACGCGCCGTATAGATCGTCACGCGGCATTTCTTGTGCGGGCGCTCGATGACGATGCGGCTGACGCCCGCCTGATTGAGACGCTTTTCAAGAAAACGGCGGATGCGCAGGTCTTCATGGAGAAGATCCCCGTAAGCGGCTTTGCCCGCAAACCAGCGGGAATCCCAGGTTCGGTTGATGCCGAGGCGAAGGCCGATCGGGTTTACTTTCTGACCCATTACGCGGCCTCCTCAATTTCTTTGACGACAATCGTGATTTCCGCAAACGGTTTCAGAATTTTGCCCGTCCGGCCGCGCGCGCGCGGGCGCCAGCGTTTCATAACCATGTTCTTGCCGACAAAGGCGCGATCGACCACGAGCGAGTCGATGTCGAGATCATGATTGTTTTCCGCATTCGCAATCGCGCTTTCGAGCACCTTCTTGACGTCCTTGGCGATGCGTTTGCGCGAGAACTGAAGCTCCGCAAGCGCTTTTTCCGCCGACTTCCCGCGGATCAGCTGCGCGACAAGATTAAGCTTCTGGGGCGAGACGCGGAGCATCCGTCCCTTGGCCATCGCTTGATTGTCGTCGAAACGACGTTCGTTTTTCTTCTGGCCCATGGCTACTTTCTCCGCGCCTTCTTGTCTGCGCCATGACCGAAGTAGCTCCGCGTCGGCGAGAATTCGCCGAGCTTGTGACCGACCATGTCTTCGGTGACATGGACCGGAATGAACTTTTGGCCATTGTAGACATTAAAGGTCAGCCCGACGAACTGCGGCAGGATCGTTGACCGGCGAGACCAGGTCTTGATGCCGCCCTTATGTTTGCCCTCGCCGCTCTCCTCCGCCTTCTTGAGGAGGTAGCGATCGACAAACGGGCCTTTCCAAACTGCACGTGACATAAAATATTCTCCGGCGTCCTATTTGCGTTTCTTGCGCGCGTGACGCGAGCGAAGGATCATCTTGTCGGTCGTCTTGTTCGAGCGGGTCTTGGCGCCCTTGGTCGGCTTGCCCCACGGCGTAACCGGGTGGCGACCGCCGGACGTTCGGCCTTCGCCGCCGCCATGGGGGTGATCGACCGGGTTCATGACAACGCCGCGCACCGAAGGACGTTTGCCCTTGTGGCGATTTCGACCGGCCTTACCGATATTCTGGTTCATATTGTCCGGGTTGGAGACGGCGCCGACAGTCGCCATGCACTCGCCCATAACCAACCGCACCTCGCCCGACTGGAGGCGAACCTGCGCATAGGCGCCGTCGCGACCGACCAGCTGCGCATAGGTTCCGGCGGAGCGGGCAATCTGACCACCCTTGCCGGGCTTCAGTTCCACATTGTGAATAATCGTGCCGACCGGCATCGCCTTCAGCGGCATGGCGTTGCCGGGCTTGATGTCGACCTTGGCGCCGGCAATGACTTTGTCGCCGGCCTTCAACCGCTGCGGCGCAATAATGTAAGCCTGTTCGCCATCGAGATACTTCACAAGCGCAATAAAAGCGGTGCGGTTCGGATCGTACTCAAGGCGCTCAACCTTCGCCTCGATATCAAACTTGCGCCGTTTAAAGTCGACCTTGCGATACGTCTTCTTTGCGCCGCCGCCGCGACGACGGACGGTGATGCGGCCGGTGTTGTTACGGCCCGCCTTGCCGGTCAGCCCTTCGGTCAGCGATTTGACCGGATCGCCCGACCACAATTCGCTGCGGTCCACCAGAACGAGCTGGCGGCGAGACGGTGTCGTCGGTTTGAATTTTCTAAGCGCCATCTTCCTGCGGTCCCTTAAAGTCCCGTCGTCACGTCAATCGCGTGACCTTCTTCGAGCGTTACAATCGCCTTCTTGACGGTCGAGCGCGTGTACGGTCGCCCACGGAATTGCTTCGTTTTGCCTTTGACACGCAGCGTGTTCACGGCTTTCACTTTCACCTTGAACAGCGCCTCAACCGCCTCGGAGATTTCCGGCTTGGTCGCTTCAAGCGGCGTCATGAACACAACCTGATTGTTTTCAGCAGCGATGGTCGATTTCTCAGTAATCACCGGCTGGATCAGCGTGTTGTAATGGGCCTCGACGCCCTCGGGCTTTTTGCCAGACTTGCTCATTTGAGACGCGCCTCCAGGCCTTCGACTGCGGCCTTGGTCAAAACCAGTTTGTCCGCACGCAGGATGTCGTAAACGTTCGCGCCGATAACCGGCAGCATGTTGACCTCCGGCAAATTGCGAATGGCGAGGCCGAATTTCTCATCAACCTCAGCGTCAACGATCAGCGCATTTGAAATATCGAGTTTCGCAAATGCGTCTTTGACCGCCTTCGTTTTTGCGTCGGCCAGCTTCGCTTCGTCGATCACGACGATGGCGCCTTCCGCCTGTTTCGCGGACAGCGCGTGCTTCAGCGCGAGCCGGCGCACTTTCTTAGGCAGGTTGATCGCATGGCTGCGCGGGCGAGGCCCGTGTGCAACGCCGCCGCCGACAAAAATCGGCGCCCGGCGGTTGCCGTGACGAGCGCCACCGGAGCCTTTCTGGCGACCGAACTTCTTGCCCGTGCGCGAAACTTCGTTGCGCTCCTGCGTCTTGTGCGTGCCCTGCTGGCGCTTGGCCAGTTGATAGACAACGCAGCGATGCAAGATGTCCTTACGCGGCTCAAGGCCGTAGATCGCATCGTCGAGATCGACGGAGCCGTCTTTCGACGCATCCAGTTTGAGGACGTCCGCTTTCATTACTCGCCCCCTTCTTTCTTGGCGTCACCGCCAGCCGGCGCATCGTCGCCAGCGCTCTGTTCCTCAGAAGCAGCCTCTTGCGCAGCGAGCTCAGCCTCGCGCGCAGCCTTCGCCGCCGCTTCTTCTTCCGCTGCCGCCTGGGCCGCGGCTTCTTCAGCCTGTTTCTTCGCTTCCTCAGCCGCAGACTTCAGGGCCGCCGGAAGGATCGCGTTGTCCGGAAACGGTTTCTTGACCGCGTCCTTAATGAACACCCAGCCGCCTTTCGGCCCCGGCACGGCGCCCTTGATGAGAATTAGGCCGCGATCCGTATCCGTTTTCACGACTTGTAGGTTCTGCGTCGTCACCCGCGCCGCGCCCATATGGCCGGCCATCTTCTTGCCTTTGAAGACCTTGCCCGGATCCTGACACTGACCGGTCGAACCATGCGAGCGGTGCGAAATCGATACACCGTGCGTGGCGCGAAGACCGCCGAAATTGTGGCGCTTCATGGCGCCGGCAAAGCCCTTGCCGATTGATGTGCCGGTAACGTCGACAAACTGACCTTCAAAATAATGATCGGCGATAATCTCTTCGCCAACATTGATCATGTTCTCGTCGGAAACGCGGAACTCGGCGACTTTCGCTTTCGGCTCGACATTCGCTTTCGCGAACTGGCCTCGCTCTGCCTTCGTCGTGCGCTTGGCTTTCTTCGCTCCGGCGCCAAGCTGCACCGCGGCATAGCCGTTCTTTTCCGCCGTACGCTGGCCGACCACCTGACAGGCGTCGAGCTGCATGACGGTTACGGGAACATGATCGCCTGCGTCCGTATAGACGCGGGTCATGCCCAGTTTTTTTGCAATCACTCCGGTGCGCATTGAATCTGCTCCTTACGCGCCAAGCTTAATTTCAACGTCGACGCCGGCGGACAGGTCGAGCTTCATCAGCGCATCAACCGTTTGCGGCGTCGGATCGACAATATCGAGCATGCGTTTGTGGGTGCGCATTTCGAATTGTTCGCGGCTCTTTTTATTGACGTGCGGAGACCGGTTGACTGTGTAACGCTCAATCCGCGTTGGCAGCGGAATGGGTCCGCGCACATTCGCGCCCGTGCGCTTCGCCGTATTGACGATCTCAATCGTCGATGCGTCCAGCACGCGATGGTCGAAGGCTTTCAGCCTGATGCGAATGTTCTGTTGCATGATCCCAACGCTTCTTTTGTCAAACTAATCGGTCTTCAGAGTCGAAAGCGCGGCCCGGAGTTTCCGCCGGGCCGCGCCCTTATTCGTGCTGGCTATTCGATGATCTTCGAGACGATGCCCGCGCCCACCGTACGGCCGCCTTCACGGATGGCGAAGCGAAGCTTCTCTTCCATGGCGATCGGCACGATCAGCTCGACATTGAGCTCGGCGTTATCGCCCGGCATGACCATTTCCGTGCCTTCTTTGAGTGTCACAACGCCGGTCACGTCGGTTGTGCGGAAATAGAACTGCGGACGGTAGTTCGTGAAGAACGGCGTGTGCCGGCCGCCTTCGTCTTTCGTCAGGATGTAGGCTTCCGCCACGAATTTCGTGTGCGGCGTCACCGAACCCGGCTTGCAGAGAACCTGGCCGCGCTCAACGCCGTCACGCTCGATGCCGCGCAGCAGAACGCCGACATTGTCGCCCGCTTCGCCGCGATCAAGCAGCTTGCGGAACATTTCAACGCCCGTGCAGGTCGTTTTCTTGGTGTCCTTGATGCCGACGATTTCAAGTTCGTCGCCGACATTGACAACGCCGCGCTCAACCCGGCCGGTCACAACCGTACCGCGGCCCGAGATCGAGAAGACGTCTTCGATCGGCAACAGGAACGGCTGATCAACCGGACGTTCCGGCGTCGGAATGTACTCGTCGACGGCCTTCATCAGCTCCTTGATGGAGTTCTCGCCGATTTCCGGGTCGGTGCCTTCCATGGCTTTCAGGGCAGAGCCCTTGATGATGGGAATATCGTCGCCCGGGAATTCGTAAGAAGACAGAAGTTCGCGAACTTCCATCTCAACGAGTTCGAGCAGCTCTTCGTCGTCAACCTGATCAACCTTGTTGAGGTAAACAACGATCGCCGGGACACCGACCTGACGCGCAAGCAGAATGTGTTCGCGCGTTTGCGGCATCGGGCCGTCCGCAGCGTTCACAACCAGGATCGCGCCGTCCATCTGCGCCGCGCCCGTGATCATGTTTTTGACGTAGTCAGCGTGGCCCGGGCAGTCGACATGGGCGTAGTGACGGGCGTCCGTTTCATATTCGACGTGCGCCGTGGAGATTGTGATGCCGCGCGCTTTTTCTTCCGGTGCGCCGTCAATCTCGTCATAGGCCTTGAAGTCACCAAAATACTTGGTGATCGCCGCCGTCAGCGTCGTTTTACCGTGGTCAACGTGGCCAATTGTGCCAACGTTCGCATGCGGCTTTGTCCGTTCAAACTTTTCCTTCGACATTTCACTTTCTCCGTCTGTGGACGTCTGTCGTTAAACTCATGCCCGTCTTTTACTTTTTTGGCCGGGCGGGCTTACTTCACCGGCTAGCCGGCCAATTTCGCTCTGACTTCTTCCTCGACGTTCTTCGGAACCTGCTCATAGTGATCGAATTGCATCGTGTACTGAGCGCGACCCTGGGTCGACGAGCGAAGATTGTTCACATAGCCAAACATGTTGGCGAGCGGCACCATGGCGTGCACCACATTGGCGTTGCCGCGCATTTCCTGTTCCTGAATCTGGCCGCGGCGAGAATTCAAGTCACCGATGACCGTGCCGGTGTACTCTTCCGGCGTAACGACCTCGACCTTCATGATCGGCTCAAGCAGCGCAAGACCAAGTTCGGACTTGTGTTCGCGCAATGCAGACCGCGCCGCGATCTCGAACGCGAGCACCGAGGAGTCAACATCGTGGAAGGCGCCGTCATAAAGCTCGATTTTGAAGTCGAGAATCGGGAACCCAACAAGAAGGCCGGTCTCACGGATTGAATTGATGCCCTTCTCGACGCCCGGAATATATTCCTTGGGAATATTGCCGCCGACAATCTGGCTTTCAAATTCGTAACCGTTGCCCGGCTCCTGCGGAATGACGCGGAATTTAACGCGCGCGAACTGACCGGACCCACCCGACTGTTTCTTGTGGGTGTAATCAATGTCGGCATTCCGCGTAATGGTTTCGCGATAGGCGACCTGCGGCTGACCCACATTCGCCTCGACTTTGAATTCTCGCTTCATCCGGTCGACAAGAATATCGAGGTGAAGCTCGCCCATGCCGGCGATGATTGTCTGGCCGGACTCTTCATCGGAAGAAACCCGGAAGGACGGGTCTTCAGCGGCAAGGCGCTGAAGCGCGATGCCCATTTTCTCCTGGTCGGCCTTGGTCTTCGGCTCAACCGCAAGCTCGATAACGGGCTCCGGAAATTCCATGCGCTCAAGGATCACCGGGTTCTGCGCATCGCAAAGCGTGTCGCCGGTCGTCGTGTCTTTCAGACCGACAACGGCGACGATGTCGCCAGCGTAAGCCTCTTTGATTTCCTCGCGGTTGTTGGAGTGCATGAGCAGCATCCGACCGATGCGCTCTTTCTTGCCCTTCACCGTGTTCATGAGCTGCGTGCCCGCTTCGAGCTTGCCGGAATAGATGCGGCAGAAGGTCAGCGAGCCAACGAACGGATCGTTCATGACCTTGAATGCGAGCATGGAAAGCGGTTCATCGTCAGACGATTTGCGCGTTACTTCTTCGTCGCTGTCGGGCAGGACGCCTTTAATGGCGGGTACTTCAACCGGGCTCGGCAGGTAGTCGACGACAGCGTCAAGCATCGGCTGGACGCCCTTGTTCTTGAACGCCGAACCGCAAAGCACGGGATGGAACTCAACTTCGCAGGTGCCTTTGCGAATCAAACGCTTGATCGTGTCGATATCGGGCTCATTGCCTTCGAGATAGGCTTCCATCGCTTCCTCGTCGATTTCGACGACGGACTCGATCAGCTTCTCGCGATACTCGTTCGCTTTTTCGACGAGATCTTCCGGAATGTCTTCTTCGTGGAATTTCGCGCCAAGGGATTCCTCTTCCCAGATGATCGCCTTCATCTTGAGAAGGTCGACAACGCCCTTGAAATTCGACTCAGCGCCGACCGGCAGTTGCAGGACAACTGTCTTCGCGGCGAGGCGCTTATGGATCGTATCGACGGAGTTATAGAAGTCCGCACCAATCTTATCCATCTTGTTGATGAAGAACATGCGCGGCACGCTGTATTTGTCGCCCTGGCGCCAGACCGTTTCCGTTTGCGGCTCAACGCCGGCGTTTGCGTCGAGAAGCGCAACCGCGCCGTCAAGCACGCGCAATGAGCGTTCGACTTCAATCGTGAAGTCAACGTGTCCCGGCGTGTCGATGATATTGAGGCGCTTGTCGTTCCAGAAAGTGGTCGTCGCAGCGGAGGTGATCGTAATGCCCCGCTCCTGCTCCTGCTCCATCCAGTCCATGGTCGCGGCGCCGTCATGAACTTCGCCGATCTTGTGCGACTTGCCGGTGTAATAAAGGACGCGCTCGGTCGTTGTCGTCTTGCCCGCATCGATGTGGGCCATGATGCCGAAGTTCCGATAATCCTCAATTTTATATTCGCGGGCCATGGGGCTCGTTCCTTAAAAACTCAGTAAACTGACTTACCAGCGATAATGCGAGAAAGCCCGGTTGGCTTCAGCCATCCGGTGCGTGTCTTCGCGTTTCTTGACGGCGGCGCCGCGATTCTGCGCAGCGTCCATGATCTCATTCGACAAACGATCGACCATGGTCGTCTCATTCCGCGAGCGCGCAGCGGAAATGATCCAGCGCATGGCGAGCGCCAGCTTGCGGTCCGAACGAACCTCGACCGGCACCTGATAGGTGGCGCCGCCGACGCGGCGCGAGCGCACTTCGATCGCGGGCGTTACGTTGTCGAGCGCTTCTTTAAAGAGATCGACCGGCGGGCGGCGAAGCTTCTCCTCAACGCGGTCAAGCGCGCCGTATACGATCTTTTCGGCAGCGGATTTCTTGCCGTCGATCATGACGTAATTCATGAATTTCGACAGCGTCTTGTCGCCGAATTTCGGATCCGGATGGACAACGCGTTTATCTGCGCGGCGGCGTCTGGACATCTTATCTTACCTTTGAAACCGTCTTGGTTCTCTTAAGCTCTTTGCTCTTCTTCTTCAGATCCCGGATCGCCGCTGCGCGTCGTCCGGGATGATCTTCACTCCGTTCAGATCACTTCGGACGCTTGGCGCCGTATTTCGAACGGCGCTGCTTGCGGTCCTTGACCCCTTGGGTGTCGAGAACGCCGCGAATGATGTGATAACGAACGCCCGGCAAGTCCTTCACGCGCCCGCCGCGGATAAGGACAACCGAATGCTCCTGAAGGTTGTGACCTTCGCCGGGGATGTAGCCGATGACTTCATAGCCGTTGGTCAGACGAATTTTTGCAACTTTACGAAGCGCCGAGTTGGGTTTTTTCGGCGTCGTTGTGTAGACGCGCGTACAGACGCCCCGCTTTTGCGGGTTGCCTTCCATGGCCGGAACTTTGTTGATCCGGCGCTTGGGTTTCCGCGGCTTGCGGATCAGTTGCTGAATCGTCGGCATCGGGTCTCCTGCGGCCTTTAACCATCGTCGCGCATGAAATCGCGCGTTCAATGCGGTTTCGCGCCAATGGCAAAACCAATGACGCAAACAAGCGGCGCTCTCACCTTGCGGAACGCCGCTCAAAAACTGACTATCCTCGGCTAAAATCGGCTGCGTTTCAGGGGTGATCGGATTCGATCAGACTGACGGCCAACCTTTCAGCGGCGCACTCTCTACCGTTGGCCCTATCGGCGGTCAATAGCAGAAACGGCTGGAAGCCTAGATTTTTTGACGTTTTTGAGGGGTGTTGAAAATGCGCCGGCGCGCGCGAAGGACGAATTACGGGACCCGCCTCGTTGCAGGCCTCAGACGCTTCATTAAACACGAGGAAAATCAATATCTTAGACGGCGCATGGGGATCGACGCCAGCTCCAAGACCCGCTCATTCCCGCGAAGGCGGGAATCCATTCGACGATTGTTGTGGATTCCCGCCTTCGCGGGAATGAGCGGTGGATAGGATTCACGATCCAATTACATCAGGAACTTCAATTCGCATTGCCGCTGGCGAAAGAAAACGACCAGCCCTGAACGAAGGACTGGCCGCAATCCGGTTGCCTCGCCAAAAGCCGTTACTCGGCGGCAGACACCTGCTCCGGCGCAGCGTCGGCGGTCTCCGTCGTCTCCGCCGGCGGCAACGCCTCGGCGATGCGCCGGTCGCGTTCCGCGATCAGCTCCGCGTCGCGTTTTTCCGCCTCCAGCTGACGCCGGCTCATGGCGCCGCCGGTGCCGGCCGGGATCAGGCGGCCGACGATGACGTTTTCCTTGAGGCCTTCCAGCGCATCGACCTTGCCGTTAACCGCCGCGTCGGTGAGGACGCGGGTGGTCTCCTGGAAGGATGCCGCGGAAATGAACGACCGCGTTTGCAGGCTCGCCTTGGTGATGCCGAGAAGAACGGGCTTGGCCTTTGCGGGCCGTTTGCCGTCATTTTCCAGCTTCTCGTTCACCTCCTCGAACTCAAGCTTGTCGACCTGCTCCTCCTTCAGGAACAGCGACTCGCCCGGATCGGTGACTTCGACCTTCTGCAGCATCTGGCGAACGATCACCTCGATGTGCTTGTCGTTAATCGGCACCCCCTGGAGCCGGTAGACTTCCTGAATCTCGTCGATGAGGAAGTTGGCAAGCGCCTCGATCCCCATGATCTGGAGGATGTCGTGGGGCGCGGGGTTGCCGTCCATGAGATATTCGCCCTTGGCGATGAAATCCCCGTCCTGAACGGCGATGTGCTTGCCTTTCGGGACGAGATAATCCGACGGCTCCAGACTTTCGTCCGTCGGAATAATCTTGATGCGGCGCTTGTTCTTGTAGTCGCGGCCGAATTCGACCTTGCCGTCCACGTCGGCGATAATCGCGTGATCTTTCGGACGGCGCGCTTCGAAGAGTTCCGCCACCCGCGGCAGACCGCCGGTGATGTCGCGCGTCTTGGCGCCCTCGGTCGGTATCCGCGAGAGCGCATCGCCCGGCGCGATTTCCTCGCCGTCTTCCTGGCTGAGAATGGCGCCCACCGGCAACACATACCGGGCTTCGCCGCCCGTCGAGAGTTTTTTCGGCTCGCCATTCTCGTCGACGATGACCATGGCCGGCCGCATGTCGGCGGCGCGCGGGTTGGCCCGCCAGTCAGTGACGACGCGGCTTGCGATACCCGTCGCCTCGTCAGCGACAACCTGCATGGAGAAGCCTTCCTGCAAGTCTTCGAATTTCACCTTGCCGGCGACTTCCGTAAGGATCGGGATCGTATAGGGATCCCAGTCCGCGAGACGCTGGCCGCGGGTGACCTGATCGCCGTCGTCCACGCGCAGCTTGGCGCCATAGGACACTTTGTAGGACGCATGCTCCTTGCCGTCCGCTGCGACGATCTTAACCAGCGTATTGCGGCCCATCACCATCAGTTCGCCGGCGGAATTTTTCACCGCATCGCGGCCTTCAAGCTTGACGACGCCTTCATGACTCGCCTCAACGAACGACGTATCGCCAACCTGTGCAGTGCCGCCCACGTGGAACGTCCGCATGGTGAGCTGCGTGCCGGGCTCGCCGATAGATTGCGCGGCGATAACGCCGACCGCTTCACCGATATTGACGTGGCTGCCGCGGGCAAGGTCGCGCCCGTAGCATTTGGCGCAGATACCGACGACCGCGTCGCAGGTCAGCACCGAACGAACCTTGACGGCCTGAACGCCGGTCCCCTCGATATCCTCCGCCTGCGCTTCGTCGATTTCGTCGCCGGCCTTGCCGACGATATCGCCAGTCTCCGGGTGCATGACATCTTCAAGAAGCGTGCGGCCGAGAATGCGCTGCGAAAGCGGCAGGACAATCTCGCCGCTCTGAACGACGGCCTCAAGCGTAATGCCGTTCTCCGTGCCGCAATCAACCTCGCGCACGATGCAATCCTGAGCGACGTCAACCAGACGACGGGTCAGATAGCCGGAGTTCGCGGTCTTCAAGGCCGTGTCCGCGAGGCCCTTCCGGGCGCCGTGGGTGGAGTTGAAGTACTCAAGAACCGTGAGGCCTTCTTTGAAGTTTGACGTGATCGGCGTCTCAATGATTTCGCCTGACGGTTTCGCCATCAGACCGCGCATGGCGCCGAGCTGGCGCATCTGCGTCGGCGAACCACGGGCCCCGGAGTGCGACATCATATAGATCGAGTTCGGCTCCAGCTGACGTTTGTCCTCCGGATCGAATTTCGTCTCGGAAATCTCCGCCATCATCGCGTCGGCGATCCGGTCGGTGCATTTCGCCCAGGCGTCGATGACTTTGTTGTATTTCTCGCCGCGGGTGATGAGGCCTTCCGCATATTGCTGCTCGAACTCAGACACCTGCGCGCGCGTTTCCTCAACGACATTTTTCTTCGCCTGCGGAATAACGACGTCGTCTTTGCCGAATGAAATGCCGGCCTTGCACGCTTCCTTGAAGCCGAGATCCATAATGTGGTCGGCAAAGATAACCGTTTTCTTCTGACCGCAATGGCGATAGACGATGTCGATGAGACCCTGGATTGTTTTCTTGGTCAGAAGCTGATTGACGACGCGGAACGGCACGCTGCCGTCTTTCGGCAGGACCTGCGCAACCTTCATCCGACCCGGCGTCGTTTCAACGATTTCGCGAATTGGATCGCCGTTCAGATCGACCGACTCCCAGCGCGCCTTGATCTTGGTGTGCAACGTCACAACGCCGGCATCGAGCGCATGCTCGATCTCGTCGAGAGAGCCGAAGACCTTGCCCTCGCCCGGTTCGCCCTCTTTCTCCATGGTGATGTAGTAGAGACCAAGAACGATATCCTGTGACGGAACGATAATCGGCTTGCCGTTCGCAGGCGACAGGATGTTGTTGGTCGACATCATGAGGACGCGCGCTTCGAGCTGCGCCTCAAGCGACAGCGGCACGTGTACGGCCATCTGGTCGCCGTCGAAGTCGGCGTTGAACGCCGTACAGACCAGCGGATGCAGCTGGATCGCCTTGCCTTCGATGAGCTTCGGTTCGAATGCCTGAATGCCGAGGCGGTGCAGCGTCGGCGCACGGTTCAGCATCACCGGATGTTCCCGGATCACCTCATCGAGAATGTCCCAGACTTCAGGACGTTCTTTCTCGACGAGTTTCTTCGCCTGTTTAACGGTGGCGGAGAGTCCCTTCGCATCAAGCCGCGAATAGATGAACGGTTTGAAGAGTTCGAGCGCCATTTTCTTCGGCAGGCCGCATTCGTGGAGTTTCAGCTCCGGACCGACAACGATAACCGAGCGGCCGGAATAATCGACGCGCTTGCCGAGCAGGTTCTGGCGGAAGCGGCCTTGCTTGCCCTTCAGCATGTCGGACAGCGACTTCAGCGGCCGCTTGTTCGTGCCCGTGATGACGCGGCCGCGACGGCCATTGTCGAACAATGCGTCGACTGATTCCTGAAGCATGCGCTTTTCGTTACGGACAATGATGTCCGGCGCGCGCAGCTCGATAAGGCGCTTCAAACGGTTGTTGCGGTTGATGACGCGGCGATAAAGATCGTTGAGGTCCGACGTCGCAAACCGGCCGCCATCGAGCGGCACCAGCGGGCGAAGTTCCGGCGGAATAACCGGGATCACTGTCAGGATCATCCATTCCGGGCGGTTGCCGGATTCGATGAACGCGTTGATCAGCTTCAGGCGCTTGGCGAATTTCTTCGTTTTAAGTTCCGAGGTGGAATCGGCGATCTCGACACGCAGTTTTTCCGCCTCGCCCTCAAGGTCGATATTGGTGAGAATTTCCCGCATCGCTTCGGCGCCGATACCCGCGGTAAAGCTGTCCTCGCCATATTCTTCCTGAGCCTGAAGATATTCTTCTTCCGTCAGCATCTGGTTCGGCGTCAGCGCTGTGAGGCCCGGTTCGATAACGATGTACTGTTCGAAATAAAGAACCCGCTCCACATCCTTCAGCGTCATGTCGAGCATGAGCGAGATGCGGGACGGCAGGGACTTCAGGAACCAGATATGCGCCACCGGCGCGGCCAGTTCGATATGGCCCATGCGATCCCGGCGCACCTTCGTCAGCGTCACCTCGACGCCGCATTTCTCGCAGGTGATGCCCTTGTACTTCATGCGCTTGTACTTGCCGCACAGGCACTCATAGTCCTTTACGGGGCCGAAAATCCGTGCACAGAAGAGACCGTCCCGCTCCGGCTTGAAGGTACGGTAGTTGATCGTCTCCGGTTTTTTGATTTCACCGAAAGACCAGGAGAGGATTTTCTCCGGGCTCGCCAGTGAAATACGGATCTGATTGAACGTCTGCGCAGGCGCAGCGGGATTGAATACGTTCAAAAGTTCCTGGGACATTTAAAGCCTCTCAATCGGTTGCGGACGACCGGCCCGCTGTAAACTTTCGTTTCGCATTCCCTCTCCCCATCGGGGAGAGGGAGAGGGTTAGGGGGAAGAGAAGTTGAAACTGTTTTCCAAGTTCATCGTCTCTTCCCCCTCACCCGAAATCAAAGATTTCGACCTCTCCCCGACGGGGAGAGGTAAAGTTCGCTACCCGTTCTGTAACTCCACATTGAGCCCCAGCGAACGCATCTCTTTGACAAGCACGTTAAAGCTTTCCGGAATGCCAGCCTCGAACGAGTCGTCGCCGCGGACGATGGCCTCGTAGACTTTTGTCCGTCCCGCGACGTCGTCAGACTTCACGGTCAGCATTTCTTGCAGCGTATAGGCCGCGCCATAGGCTTCGAGCGCCCAGACTTCCATTTCGCCGAAACGCTGGCCGCCGAACTGCGCCTTGCCGCCCAGCGGCTGCTGGGTAACGAGGGAATACGGGCCGATGGAGCGCGCGTGGATCTTGTCGTCCACGAGGTGGTGCAGCTTCAGCAGATACTTGTAGCCCACTGTAACCTTACGCTTGAACGTCTCGCCGGTGCGGCCGTCAAACAGGGTCACCTGACCGGACTCTTCGAGTCCCGCCCGTTCCAGCATCTTGACGATGTCGTCCTCACGGGCGCCGTCAAACACCGGCGTCGCGATCGGCACGCCGCGCACCAGGTTGCTGGCGAGTTCCTTGATTTCCTCATTCGACCGCGGCAGCGTCTGCTCGTCGCCATAGACGTTCTTGATCTTAGCGACCATGTCGTCGCGCGACGCCTGGGCGGCGTCCCACTGCTCCATCACCTCGCCGATCTGACGGCCAAGGCCGCGACAGGCCCAGCCAAGATGCGTCTCAAGGATCTGCCCCACATTCATCCGGCTCGGCACGCCGAGCGGATTGAGGACGATGTCGACCGGCGTTCCGTCTTCAAGGAACGGCATGTCTTCCATCGGCGCGATCTTGGAGATAACACCCTTGTTGCCGTGACGGCCGGCCATCTTGTCGCCCGGCTGAAGCTTGCGCTTCACCGCAACAAAGACCTTGACCATCTTCATGACGCCAGGCGGCAGCTCGTCGCCGCGCTTCAGCTTGTCGACTTTGTCTTCAAAGCGGGCTTCGAGACGGGATTTCGACTCGTCGAACTGTTTCTTCAGCGCCTCGATCTCGGTCATGACGGCGTCATTGCCGACGGCGAGTTTCCACCACTGGCCGCGCGACAAGCGTTCGTCGAGCACTTCGGCTGTGATCTTGCCGCTCTCAAACCCTTTCGGTCCGCCGACCGCGTCCTTGTTCTCCAGGAGCGGGCGCAAGCGGCCATAGATGTTGCGTTCAAGGATCGCGAGTTCGTCGTCACGGTCCTTGGCGAGCCGCTCGACTTCCTCGCGCTCGATGGCGATCGCGCGTTCGTCCTTGTCGACGCCGTGACGGTTGAAGACGCGAACCTCAACAACCGTACCGGCGACGCCCGGCGGAAGCTTGAGAGACGTATCGCGAACGTCAGCGGCTTTCTCGCCGAAGATCGCCCGCAGGAGTTTTTCCTCCGGCGTCATGGGCGACTCGCCCTTCGGCGTGATCTTGCCGACGAGAATATCGCCCGGATGGACTTCAGCGCCGATTGCAACGATGCCGGCCTCATCGAGATTGCGAAGCGCTTCTTCCGAAACGTTCGGAATATCCCGCGTGATTTCTTCCGGGCCCAGCTTGGTGTCCCGCGCCATCACTTCGAATTCTTCAATGTGGATTGAAGTGAAGACGTCGTCGCGCACAATGCGCTCGGAGATGAGGATCGAATCCTCAAAGTTGTATCCGTTCCACGGCATGAATGCGACGAGGACGTTTTTGCCCAGAGCCAGCTCGCCAAGATCCGTTGACGGACCGTCCGCGATGATGTCGCCCTCGCGAACGAGATCGCCGATCTTCACCAGCGGGCGCTGGTTGATGCAGGTGTTCTGGTTCGAGCGCTGGAACTTGCGCAGGTTGAAGATATCGACGCCTGGTTTTGTCGGGTCGGTTTCTTCGGTTGCGCGAACGACGATCCGCTCTGCATCGACCTGTTCGACAACGCCGGGACGGCGCGCAGCGACCGCCGCGCCGGAATCCCGCGCCACGACCGACTCCATGCCGGTGCCGACAAACGGCGCTTCCGCCTGCAACAGCGGCACAGCCTGCCGCTGCATGTTTGAACCCATAAGCGCGCGGTTGGCGTCGTCATTCTCAAGGAACGGAATGAGCGCC
The DNA here is from genome assembly GCA_028281665.1 of Hyphococcus sp. GTDB lineage: Bacteria > Pseudomonadota > Alphaproteobacteria > Caulobacterales > Parvularculaceae > Hyphococcus. The sequence continues at coordinate 248,842 of JANQJK010000026.1, read as the reverse complement.
GCCGCAACGGAGACGAGCTGCTTCGGCGAAACGTCGATGTAACCCACATCGTCGCGCGGCACGAGCGTCGCCTCGCCGGCGATGCGGCAGTTGACGAATTCATTCGCCAGCTTGCCGTTTTCGTCGACCTCGGCGTTTGCCTGGGCGATGGCGAAACGCTGTTCTTCCATGGCCGACAGATAAACGACGCTGTCCGTCACTTTCCCATCGACGACGCGGCGGTACGGGCTTTCAATGAAGCCGTATTTGTTGACCTGCGCATGCGTCGCCAGGGAGTTGATGAGACCGATATTCGGCCCTTCCGGCGTTTCAATCGGACAGATGCGGCCGTAGTGCGTGGGGTGAACGTCACGCACCTCAAAGCCGGCGCGTTCCCGTGTCAGACCGCCCGGGCCAAGCGCCGAGAGGCGCCGCTTGTGGGTGATCTCAGACAGCGGGTTCGTCTGATCCATAAACTGCGAGAGCTGCGAGGAACCAAAGAACTCACGCACCGCCGCGGCGGCCGGCTTCGCATTGATCAAGTCATGGGGCATCAGCGTGTCGAGTTCCGCCGACGACATGCGCTCCTTAATGGCGCGTTCCATGCGCAGCAGGCCAATGCGGTACTGGTTCTCCATCAGCTCGCCAACCGACCGCACCCGGCGGTTGCCGAGATTGTCGATGTCGTCGATGTCGCCGCGGCCGTCGCGCAGTTCGACCAGCGTCTTCAAGACGGAGAGAATGTCTTCCTTGCGCAGGGTGCGCAGGGAGTCTTCCGTCTCAAAACCAAGCCGGATGTTCATTTTCACGCGGCCAACCGAAGACAGGTCGTAGCGTTCCGGATCAAAGAACAGCGAATAGAAAAGGCCTTCCGCGGTTTCGAGGGTCGGCGGCTCGCCCGGCCGCATGACCCGGTAAATGTCGATCAGCGCCAGATCGCGATTCTTGTTTTTGTCCGCCGCCAGCGTCGTGCGCATATAGGCGCCGATATTGACGTGGTCCGCGTCGATCGTATCGAACGCGTCGATGCCGATTTCTTCAAAGGTTTCGAGGTGCTCCGGCGTCACCTCGTCGCCGGCTTCCGCGTAAATCTCTCCGGTGTCGAAATTGACGAGATCGGATGCGAAATAACGCCCGGCCATTTCCTCGTCCGTAAGCAGCAGGTCCTTCAGGCCGTCTTCCGCGAGCTTCTTCGCGCCGCGGGCGGTCAGTTTCTTGCCGGCCTCTACAGCGACAGCGCCATCCTTGGCGTTCACAAGATCGACCTCGACTTTGACGCCCTTCCAACGCTCGGCGTTGAACGGCATCGTCCAGCCCTTCTTGCCCTTCTTGTGATGAACGCGCTCGAAAAACTCGTCGAGGATTTCTTCCTGATCCATCCCCAGCGCATAAAGCAGCGTCGTCGCCGGCAGTTTGCGGCGGCGGTCGATGCGGACATTGACGACGTCTTTGACGTCGAACTCAAAGTCGAGCCAGGAGCCGCGATAGGGAATAATGCGCGCGGCGAACAAGAGCTTGCCCGATGAATGGGACTTGCCCTTGTCATGGTCGAAAAAGACGCCCGGGCTCCGGTGCATCTGGCTGACGATAACCCGCTCGGTGCCGTTGACGATGAAGGTGCCGTTGTCGGTCATGAGCGGCATGTCGCCCATGTAGACTTCCTGCTCCTTGATATCCTTGACTGACTTGGCGCCGGTGTCCTCGTCGACCTCGAATACGATCAGCCGGAGCGTCACCTTCAGGGGCGCGGCATACGTCATGTCCCGCTGCTGACACTCCTCGGTGTCGTATTTCGGATCCTCGAACTCGTAGGACACGTATTCGAGCGTCGCCTGCTCGGTGAAATCGGAAATCGGAAAGACCGAGCGGAACACCGCTTCCAGCCCTTCAACCAGCCGATCCTCCGGCTTTTCGAAACGTTGCAGAAAGGCCTCGTAAGAGTCCTTCTGCACCTGGATCAGGTTCGGCATGGGGGCTGCATCGCCAATGCGGCCGAAATTTTTACGAATGCGTTTCTTCTCTACGAAGGATTGCGCCATCTTTATCCTCACGAACGCCAGTTTTTCCTGCGGAAGGAAATCAATTTTCAAATACGCGCCCGGACGCCGGCCCCACAATCACTAACCGGGCCGATCACTGATCAGGCGCGCAAAAAGCCACGCCACGGCCGAACGACTATCCGGCCGCGAAACGCGGATGAACTAGTTTTTTGTCTCGATTAACCGAAGCACGTCGCCGCAAAGCCTTAAGCCGCCGGCGGAATCCCGTCGGCGGCGGAGAGGGTTTATTAAGCACGCTTGCGCAGGCCCGCAACCCTTTCGGGAAAAAAATGCAGGGCCTGCGGTAAATTGGCGTGCCCGGCTCTATTTGAGTTCGACTTTCGCGCCGGCCTCTTCGAGCTTTTTCTTGATTTCCTCGGCTTCGTCCTTCGGCGCGGCTTCTTTCACAGCTTTGCCGCCGGCTTCGACGAGGTCTTTCGCTTCTTTCAGGCCAAGACCCGTGATCGCGCGTACTTCCTTGATCACATTGATCTTTTTGTCGCCTGCTTCGACCAGAATAACGTCGAATTCGGTTTTTTCCTCAGCGGCTTCGCCGCCGCCGGCGCCCGGAGCAGCCGCAACGGCAACTGCGCCGGCAGCCGGCTCAATGCCGTATTCGTCTTTGAGGATGTTTTTCAGCTCAGCCGCTTCCAGAAGCGTCAGGCCAACAAGCTCTTCAGCCAGTTTTTTAAGATCAGCCATTATTTTCAATCCTGTAGGTTCGTTTGGGCGCGGGTTTAAGCCGCTTCCCGGGTTTCAAGCGTTTCGATAATTCCGGCGATGTTGGCCGCAGGCGCACCAATTGCGCTCGCGATATTCGTTGCCGGTGACATGATGGTCTGGACGATAGACGCCAGCAGTTCCTCGCGAGACGGCATGGCGGCGAGCGCCTCCACGCCTTTTTCGTCGAGGATTTCCTCGCCCATCGCGCCGCCCAGGATTTTGAGCTTCTCATTTTCCTTGGCGAACTTCTTGACGGCCTTTGCAGCCGCGACGGGATCTTCGGAAAACGCAATCGCGGTCGGTCCTTCGAAAAGATGGGATATCTTCTCGGACGGCTTTCCCGTGATGGCGATTTTGGCCAGTCGGTTCTTGACCACCCTCATCGAAGCGCCGGCGCTGCGGAGTTCGCCGCGCAGGGATTCAAATTCGGTGACCGACAGACCGGCATTGGCGACAACGACGACGGCGTTCGCATCGAACACGCCGCCGATCCATTCGACCATGTCTGCCTTTTGGGCTCTGTCCATAGGACGTTTCCCTTCGGTTCGTGCACGGGCGGACCATCCGTCCCGTGCGGCTTCGGTCGTTTGCGAGATAGTGCGGAAACCAAAAAGGCTTCCGCATATTCCGCGAAAGCCTGCCCCAGAAGGTCCATGGATAGATCGGGCGATGGCCCGGCTGATCCTTTTCCTACCGTCTATGCAGGAGATTAAGAGAGGCTCGCCTCCCGCCTACAGTCTTGGACAGGTGTCGTCTTCAAGACGACGGACGGGGTTCTAGCGGGAAAAATCCACAATGCAAGGGGACAGAATGAGAATGTCGATGGGCGTCGTCGCAACCCCGCTTTTGAATATTGGACGCGAAAAGTTAATACGCATCAATGATGTCATTGCCGGACTTGTTCCGGCAATCCAGTTCGCATTTTCAGACGTCTCTGGATCACCGGGACAAGCCCGGTGATGACACATCGCTGGGCCCTGAAGACTTTTGGCTGGCCTCACGACAAATGCAGTGCTTCGGATTTCGGTATTTGGAGTGTTAACGGGCTGGCATTGCGTTAATCAGCTGAATAATCGCCCGCGTCTCCGCATGATGCAGGGCGTGCCCGGTTTCCGGAAAAAGGGTCAGCATTGCGCTCTCAATTTCCGCCGCCAAAGTCTTTGAATGGATTTCCGGGCTGACGGTGTCGTCCGCCGTGCCCGTGGCGATAACCACCGGCAGTTTGAGGTCTTGATAGCGGCCTTGCTGGCCCCGGATTTCGTTCTTCAAATTCACGATGTCCGTCGCGTTGGCCTTGAAGTCGCCGGCGCGAAAAAGCAGCGGCACGCCGGCCCGTTCGTAATAGTCCTTTGGCGCCTGATTGGGCGCGAATGACGCATTCACGGTGCCCTCGCCGGCGAGGGCGCCATAGGCCGGAATGATCAGCCGCCGGAAGAGAACGCCCAGTACCGGGGTCGTCGCCGCATGATTGTGCCAGTCGACGCCTCCGGGCCACTCATGGCTCACCGGCGCCAGGAGGACGAGGCCCGACATCTCCGCCTGGTACTCAAGGGCATAGCGAAGCGCTACGGCGCCGCCGAAGCTCTGACCGACGACAACGGGCCGCTCAACGCCCAGCGCATCAACGGCGCCCTTGATCAACGCCGCCTGGGTCGCAAGCCGATGGGCGTTTTCCGGGCGTTCCGAATACCCCCTTCCCGGCCGGTCGATCATCACGACGAACCGGTCCTTCGCCAGCGCGTCCCCAAGCGCGATTTTCATGTCGCGCAGATTGACGGACGCCCCGTGGATCAGGACCACCGGCGGTTTGGCGCCGTCGCGCGGACCGGCTGTCGTTACATGCATCGCAACGCCGTCGACATCGATGCGCTCCCCGATCAGGGGCGCGCGTTTTTCCGCGTTCAGGCTTGCGCAGCCTGAAACGCCGGCCGGCATGACGATAAGCGCGGCAAAGGCCAGGAGCAGCAATATGCGCATCATAAGCGCTTATACGTTGCCCGGCGCTGCGGAGATGATTCCGTAAAAATCTTCGGCCTTGAGGCTCGCGCCCCCGACGAGCGCGCCGTTGACATTCTCAACGGCAAGGATCTCTCCCGCGTTTCCGGGCTTGACGGAGCCGCCATAGAGAATGCGCACATCCTTCCCCGTCATCCCGCGGACGAAGTCATGCACTTCCGCGATATCCGCGATTGTCGGCGTTAACCCCGTGCCGATCGCCCAGACCGGCTCGTATGCTATCGTCATTTCGTCTTCGGTTTGCGGCAGAGAGCCTCTGAGCTGGGCGCCGACCACATCCAGCGCCTTGCCGGCCTCTCGCTGTTCTTTGGTTTCGCCGACGCAGATGATCGGTGTCAGGCCCGCCGCGAGCGCCGCCTCAGCCTTCGCCTTAACAAGCGCGTCGCTCTCGCCGTGATCGGCGCGCCGCTCGGAGTGCCCGACAATCACATACGCGGCGCCGGCGTCCGCCAGCATGGCGGCGCTCACATCGCCCGTATGGGCGCCGGATTCATTCGTGTGGCAATCCTGCCCGCCGATGATCACGCCCTCGTCCGAAAACGAGGATGCGAATGTCGCAACAAGCGTCGCCGGCGGACAGATCAGGATATCGCGGTCTTCCGGGAGAGCGCCTGAAAACTTGCCGATAAGCGCTTCGACCTCGCTTGCGGACCCGGTCAGCCCGTTCATCTTCCAGTTGCCGGCGATCAGCGATTTCATGGCGTGTCTCCCTGTTGCAACTTTTGGTTAAGCGAAGGCCGCAAAGCTGTCTAGCTTGCCTGCTTCGCCGGGGCGCGCCTTGTTTGACGCAGCGGTCAGGAATAGGTTACGCGCCAGCGTCGCATGGGTCGGCGGAAAGAGGTATCAACATGCTCCAGCAAGTCCGCGGCGCGCTGAAAGGCGCCGTCGCCTGGTTTGTCATCGTCCTGCTCATCCTCGCCTTTGCGCTGTTCGGCGTGCCCGAGGTCGCTCAGTTCACCGGGAACTCCGTGGTCACGGTCGGCGGCGAGCGTTATTCGCCTCAATACGTCCAGAACGAATTCAACCGCGCGGTACAGATCCAGGCGATTGAGTCCGGCGGCGCTTTCACGCGCGACGAGGCGATTCAGGCGGGGATGCCCAACGAAATCGTCCGCTCGATCACATCAACAGCGGCGCTCAATCAGTTCACAGACAAGATCAGGCTCTCCGTGCCGCGTTCAATGATCCGCGATTATCTCAACGCGAATGAAAATCTGCAAAACCCCGTTACCGGAAAGTTCGACCGATCGGTCCTTCTACAGATTTTGCAGCGCTACAACATTTCCGTGGAGGAGTTTGAGCGCCGCGTTTCCGGCGAATTGCAGCGGGCGCAGCTTATCGACTCCCTGGCGCTTCAGGCTGGTGCGCCCAAAACGCTGACGGACTTTTCGCTCATGCGGGAATCGGAGCGCCGGCAGATCTCTTATTTGATCGTCACCGAGGAAATGGCCGGAAAGGCCGCTGAGCCGACCCCTGACGATCTCCAGGAATACTACAACGCCAACCCGGAGGCGTTTACCGCGCCGGAATACCGAACGATTGAGCTGCTCGTTCTGCGCAATGAGGATTTTCGCGAAGGCATTGAGGTCTCCGAGGAGGAGCTTCGCCGCCTTTATGAAAACAACCGCGCGCGCCTTTATGAAAAACCTGAATTAAGGACGATCTACCAGATCACCTTCGATACGGAGGCCGAAGCGCAGGCGGCGACGGCCGCCCTCAAGCAGGGCAAAACCTTCGAAGCGATCGCTATCGAAAACGGCCGCACCCTTGCAGGCGTCACCTACGCCGACGCACGCAAGAACGACATTCTTGACCCCGGTGTTGGCGAGGCCGCCTTTGCCGAGGGGCTGGAGGAAGGCGCGATCATCGATCCCGTCGAGGGCCTTTTCGGATGGACGATTGTGCAGATCGCCGGAATCACCGCGCCCGAACTCGTGACGTTTGAAGAGGCCCGCGAGGAGATAGAGAGCAACTATCTTGCGCAGGATACGCGCCGGGCGATGCTGAACGTAATCGATGAAATTGAGGAAGTGCGCGACACGGGCGCAAGCCTCGTCGCCGCAGCCGAGGCCGCGGGCCGTGAGGCCAAGGAGTTTGGGCCGCTTGACCGGTTTTCGTTCGCCCCCGGCGGCGCGATCATCGACGGCGTACCGGGCGAGGCGCTGACGGAGGCCTTTGCGCTGGAAGAAGATCAGCAGTCCGAAGCGCTGCAACTTGCCGACCAGGCGGGATACTTCTTTGTCAGCGTCAAGGAAATCCAGTCGCCGGCCCTCATCCCGTTTGAAGATGTGCGCGACGACGTCGACGCCGCCTGGCGCAAGGATGAGCGCGCGCAGCGTCTGGCCGAGACCGTTGCGGATATTCGCGCGCAGATTTCGGCCGGGTCCGCCCTCGCCGAGACCGCCAGCCAGTTCGATCGCACGCCGACAACCCTCGTCGTCGATCGCCGGTTCGAGAACGAGGCGATTTCCGCGGACCTGCGCGAGGAAATCTTCTCGGCGGCGCCCAACGCTTTGGTCACCGGGGAAGCGGCGCTGGGCGAAGCGCAGATCATCGCCGAGATCGAAACGATCGCCGTCTCCACCGCCGCGATCCCGCCGGAGCAGGCGTCCTTCTACGGTCAGTATCTCGGCTATCAGCTCGATCAGGAATTGATCGAAGCGTTTCTGGCGTCGGTTCAGGAGGACTACCCGATCAAAATCGACCAAGCGCAGCTCGACGCGCTTTTCGCTGAAGGCTAGTGACCGCGTCGCCAGAGTTTGACGCCTTTGCCGCCCATTATAATGCGGGGCGAAGCCAGCTCGTCTGGACCTGCCTTGTCTCCGATCTCGAAACGCCGGTGTCGGCTTTCCTCAAGCTCTGCGGCAATGATGCAAACGCGTTCCTCCTGGAGTCCGTCGAGGGCGGCGAGCAACTGGGGCGCTATTCGATTATCGGTTTCAAGCCCGATGTGATCTGGCGATGCTTCGGGGCGCGATCTGAAATCAATTACAACGCCGCCAGGGATAGCGAAGCGTTTGCAAGCGAAGACGGCGCGCCCCTCGCAAATCTGAAACGACTTTTTGCGCAGTCTGAAATCGACATTATTCCCGATGGCCTGCCACCCATGGCGGCGGGCGTTTTTGGTTATCTCGGCTACGACATGGTGCGCCAGATGGAGGCCCTCGCCCCCCGGCCGGACGGCGGTCTTGATACGCCGGACGCGATTTTCATCAGGCCGACCGTGCTTGCCGTATTCGACAATGTTCGTCAGGAGATATTGCTGATCACGCCGGGGCGCCCCGACGCGCGCGCATCCGCCGCCGCCGTATACGAAGAGGCACAACAACGGCTGAACGACGCCGCGAAGAAACTTGCGGCGCCGCTGAAGGATGCGTTACGCGCGCCAGATGTCGGCGCGCCGCCGGCGCCGGCCGAATCCAATATTGCAAAACAGCAGTTCAAGGGCGCCGTTAACCGCGCGAAGGAATACATCACCGCCGGCGACATCTTTCAGGTCGTACTGAGCCAACGCTTCACAACCAACTTCGACGCGCCGCCCTTTGAACTCTATCGCTCGTTAAGACGATCGAACCCGTCGCCGTTCATGTTTTACCTGAATTTCGGTGCGTTCGCCCTGGTGGGTTCAAGTCCCGAAATATTGGTGCGCGTCCGCGACGGAGAAATCACCATCCGCCCCATCGCCGGAACGCGCTGGCGGGGGAAAACGCCGGCGGAGGACGCAGCGCTCGCCGACGATCTCTTGGCCGATGAAAAAGAACGCGCCGAGCACCTTATGCTGCTCGACCTAGGCCGGAACGATGTCGGGCGTTCAGCGGAAATCGGCAGCGTGCGCGTTACGGACAGTTTCGAAATCGAGCGCTACAGCCACGTGATGCATATCGTGTCGAACGTCTTGGGCGCGCTGCGCGCAGACGTTCATCCCGTCGACGCCGTCAGTGCAGGCTTTCCCGCCGGCACCGTCACCGGCGCGCCCAAGATCCGGGCAATGGAAATCATAGACGAGTTGGAAACCACCGCACGCGGCGTCTATGGCGGCGCGATCGGGTACTTCTCTGCCGACGGCAATGTGGACACGTGTATCGCGCTGCGCACGGCAGTGATCAAAGATGGCGAGATTCATGTGCAGGCCGGCGCCGGCGTCGTCGCGGACTCCGTTGCGGAATATGAACAGACGGAGTGTGAGAACAAAGCGCGCGCTTTGTTCGCCGCCGCCGAAGCCGTCTTCGAGCAAAAATCCTAGTACCGCAACTCGGGCGCCGCAGCGATCCTCGTTTCGGCATCTCGTGCGAACAGCGCGGACGGGGTCGTCAGTTCAAAGCCGCGCGCCTCGGCGGTCGCCAGCCACGGCCCCAATACGTCAAGCGTTTCCGGACGGGGGTGCCCGATTGCGACAACGTATCCGGTTTCCAAAGCGATCTGCTCCGCCAGTCGTATTTGCCGGCGCACGAGATCGCCGTCACCCGGCGCCGGGTCCAGAAACACGTCGCGCCGCAGCGCTTTCGCGCCGATTTGCGCCCCGATCTCATAAGCGACGCTGTCGGCGTCAGTGACGGAATCGATAAAAAAGAGGTCCCGGTGTTTCAGGTTTTGGAGGACCATTGTCATGGCTGCGCGGTTGGCGGTCAGCTTCGAGCCCATATGATTGTTGACGCCCACATAATTGTCGAAGCGGGAGAGATTCCATTCAAGGGCCCGGAAGAAAACGCCGGGGCTCATGCTCGTGCGAAGGGCGTTCGGGCCGGGGTCTTCGTGGCCGTGCGGCTCCATCGGCAAATGGAGCATCAAATCGCCCTCGCCCGCAGCGACGCTCGCGGCGAGTTTTTCCACGTTGGGCGCGTAAGGAAGAACCGAATAGGTTATCGGCCCTGGCAGCGAAAGCGCGGCATCGGTCGCGGCGCGATCAAGACCGATATCATCTAATACCACAATGATTTTTGGCCGGATCGCCGATTCGCGGATAACAATTTCGGGCGCTGCAAACCGCTCCAGCGGGAACCTGTCTATGACAGCGCGAACAATCTTCTCGCGCTTCTTTGCGTTCGCGATCGGCAGCGATGCAATGCGCGTTTGTAACGCATCGACGTCTCGGCTCGCCGCCGCGACCGCGCCGAATTCACCGATATAGGCCGCCCCGGCGCCGAGAACCGTCGCCGCCAACGCCACAACGAAAGCGGCGATTACCCCGGCGTTGCCGGCTCTCAAGGGCCCGCCATTAACGTCCCGCTTGTGCGCCACCGATAAGATTTTCCTTGCTTTTTCTGGTCACTTTCACGCATGGCTTGCGGGGGCGCGCGACGATGGCGTTCCCGACCGAGAGATATTTAACGCTGATTCTTTAGGCCCCGATGATCCTGTTGATCGATAATTACGACAGCTTCACATTCAACCTGATGCATCTCGTCGGCGGTTTGGGCGAAGAGGTCGTGGTGAAGCGCAACGACAAATTGACAGCAGCGGACGCCCTCGGCTCTGAAGCCAGCGCGATCATCATGTCGCCGGGCCCTAAAACGCCGGACGACGCGGGGATCTGCCTTGATGTCGTCAAGGGCGCCGCCGCGGCGTCGAAGCCATTGTTCGGAGTCTGTCTCGGGATGCAGGCTATTGCGCAAGGGTTTGGCGGCGACATCGCGTCAGCCCGTCGTCTCATGCATGGCAAAACCTGCCGCGTATCGCATGATGGCGGCTGGCTGTTTGACGGCATACCCGACCGGTTCACCTCGACCCGGTATCACTCGCTGGCAGCCGCGCCGAAGACGCTCCCGGACTGCCTTGAGCCGGCCGCAGCAGCCGAAGACGACGGAGAAATTATGGCGGTTTGCCACAAGTCGCTGCCGATCGCCGGCGTTCAGTTTCATCCCGAAAGCATCGCATCGGAGTACGGCGCAGAGATCATCGCCAATTTCCTCAAGCGCGCAAAACAGACGGCGGCCACCCGATGAGCGCGTTTCGCCCTTTCCTTGCCGCCGCCATGTCGGGCCGGCATCTGTCGGCAGATGAAATGCGCGCCGCCATGGGCGTCGTGCTGGACGGCCACGCAAGCGACATCGAGCTTGCGGGCTTCCTCGCGGCATTGAGAGCCCGCGGCGAAACCGTTGAAGAAATTGCCGCCGCAGCAACCGCAATGCGCTCGCGCGCCCTCGCCGTCGATGCGCCGGAAAACGCTATCGATACTGCGGGCACCGGCGGCGACGGCGCCGACACGTTCAATATCTCAACCGCCGCCGCACTCATCGTCGCCGGCGCTGGCGCGCCTGTCGCCAAACATGGCAACAAGGCTGCGTCGTCGAAATCCGGATCGTCTGAGGTGCTGGAAGCGCTTGGCGTCAAACTCGACATTTCACCGACGCTGATTTCGCGCTGCATTTCCGAGGCGAAAATCGGCTTCATGTTTGCCGCGCTCCATCACGGCGCCGTGCGCCATGCGGCGACGGCGCGAAAAGCGCTTGGGGTACGGACGATGTTTAATGTTCTCGGCCCGCTGTCCAATCCCGCCGGCGCCAAACGGCAACTCCTCGGCGTGTTCTCCCGCGACCTCGTCCGCCCGATTGCCGAAGTCCTGCCGCGTCTCGGCGTCGCGTCGGCCTGGGTCGTGCATGGCGAAGACGGTCTGGACGAGCTGACGACGACCGGCCGGACATTCGTTGCGGAATTACGTGACGGGGCGGTTCGGGAATTCGACGTGACGCCCGCCGACGCGGGATTGCCGAGCGCAAAAGCGGCGGACCTAAGAGGCGGCGACCCGGCCGAAAACGCCGCCGCAATTACGCGACTGCTTGCAGGCGAACGCGGCGCCAATCGCGATATCGCCGTTCTGAACGCGGCTGCGGCCCTGGTTGTCTGCGGTGTCGCAAAATACCTTGCAGACGGCGCGCGCCGAGCCGAAGAGTCGATTGACTCCGGCGCGGCGGCCGACGCGTTGGCAAAACTTGTTGAAGTATCGAACAGCGGCGAATGACAATTCTCGACGATATTATCGCCTACAAGGCGGACGAGGTCGCCGCTGCGAAGGCAAACACGCCCGTCGCGGCGCTCGAAGCGCTTGCTCGGGAGACGTCGCCGCGCGGTTTTCGCGCTGCGCTGGAAAAGAAGGCGGCAAACGGCTTCGCCTTGATTGCCGAGATCAAGAAGGCGAGTCCTTCAAAGGGCCTGATCCGGGAGGATTTTGCCCCGGCCGATCATGCCCGCGACTATGAAAAGGGCGGCGCGGCATGCCTCTCCGTTCTGACCGATGGCCCGAGCTTTCAGGGGTGCGCAGAATACCTCATCGCCGCCCGGGCGGCGGCTACAATTCCGGTCCTGCGCAAGGATTTCATGATCGATCCCTACCAGGTCGTGGAGGCGCGGGCCTGGGGCTCGGACTGCATTTTGCTGATCATGGCATGCCTGTCGGACGCACAAGCGGCGGAACTGAATAAAGCGGCGGCCGAATGGGGACTCGACGTGCTGGTTGAAGTCCATGATCGCAAGGAGATGGAGCGAGCAGCCGAACTTGGTGCGAATCTTATCGGCGTAAACAACCGAAATCTAAAAACATTCGTTACCGATCTTACCGTCTCACATGAGCTGGCGGCGCACGCGCCCGAAAACGCGCTGCTCGTTTCCGAAAGCGGCATTCACCGGCACGAAAATATCGTTGAACTGGCGGCAAGCGGCGCAAAGGCGTTTCTGGTCGGCGAAAGCCTGATGCGTCAGGCCGACATCGCTGCGGCGACCCGTAATCTCATCTCGCCGAGTATTGCCGTCTAACCAATGGACGCTCCACGCTATTCTTGCGCGCGCGCTTGACATTCTTGCGCGCGCTTGACGGGCAAAAAGAACAACCATAGAACGTTGTCGATTTGTTCTCGTGGTCCGTTTTCAATTTTGCGGCCCGCACGGAAACTCCGCCGCACACCCCGTCGCGGCGAAAACAGCGAGCGACGTCACATGTTGACCAGAAAACAGCACGAGCTGCTGGCCTTTATCCACCAGCGCGTCAGCGAATCAGGGGTTTCGCCCTCGTTCGACGAAATGAAGGACGCGCTGGCTCTGAAGTCGAAATCCGGCGTCCATCGTCTGATTACCGCCCTTGAGGAACGCGGCTTTATCAAGCGCCTGCCGAACCGGGCCCGCGCCCTCGAAGTTCTGCGAATGCCTCCGGAAACTGAGGCGGCAGGCGCGAAGAAGCCGGCGGCGCCGTTTGCGCCGGCTGTGGTCGATGGAGGGTTCCGGCAGCGAACGCGCGGCAATGTAAGAGCGCCGGCGACCGGTTCAGGCTCCAACGAACTGCCGGTGCTCGGCCGGATCGCGGCAGGCACGCCAATTGAAGCCATCCAGCATGAAATCGACCGTATTGCGGCCCCCGACGCGCTCATCGGCGGCGGCGAACATTTCATCCTGGAGGTGCAGGGAGAATCGATGATCGACGCCGGGATTCACGACGGCGATTTTGTGGTTATCAAACGCTGCGACACCGCCGGCAGCGGAGACATTGTTGTCGCGCTCGTGGACGATGAGGAAGCAACGTTGAAGCGCCTGCGCAAGAAAGGCGCGTCGATTGCGCTGGAAGCGGCGAACCCCGATTACGAGACCCGCATTTACGGACCGGACCGTGTCTCTGTCCAAGGCAAGCTCGTTGGTCTGATGCGCCGTTACCACTGATCAGCGCGATGGATCCGCGCCGGACCATGGTCTTGCGCCGCGCGCTGCGCCAACCGTTTCAACAACGATCGCATCGCCGTCAAAGCGCACCGAATGAGCGCCGCGCCGCCATACCGATCGCTTGTCTATGAGTACTGCATCGCAGGCGCGCCATTGATCGCCGGGCACAGGGTAAAGTGCGATGACAATATCGGCGCGGACGCAGTCTTCGGCCAGCGCCTCGGCCCGTTCTATAACCGCTATGGTCTTGTCGCTGACGGACGCGACGCACCCCGCCGCGCCGCATTTGCCGAACTCCGATTGAGTATCGGCGCCCAATGATGGATCCGCGCCCAGAATTTCATTCCAGACGCGTACGGAGAACTTGTCGCGACGATTATTGTACGCGACGACCTGCCCGTTGGCGTCGACAATCCCCGCATTGGCGCCGCTCGCCGATACAAAGAGATCAGGCGTGGGCGATGTTGCGACAATCAATGCCGCGGCGGGAACGCCGGCCGCGCCGACGACCCGCAGCAGCGACCGCGCAAGACAAAACCACAAGCCCCCGGCCGTGATCGCGATGAGCGCGGAGGTCGGCCATTGCGGCGTTAAGGATACGGCGCCAGACCAGCTTGAAACCTCCCCGCCGATGGCGAGCAGAACGTCGACGCCTTTGGCGGCGACGATCCATGCCGGGCCGTCGAGGCCTGACGGCGTCAGGAGTAACCCGACCACGGCCGCCGGCATAATCCAGAAGGCCATGAGCGGCATGGAGAGAATGTTTGCCGGGAGAGAATAAACGGCGACACGATTGAAATGAAACAATGCGAAAGGCGCTGTCGCCAGGGACGCCACGAGGTCTGTCACGGCAAGACCGATCGCGTATCGTTTCAATCTGGCGCCGATGGAAAAATCCCTTTCGGGATCGGCCGTGCGGTTCCACCATTCGAAAACGGCGATCAGGGCCGTCGCCGCGGCAAACGACATCTGGAAGCCCGGATGAACAAGCGCTTCCGGCGTCGTCAACAAAATGATCGATGCCGCGATAGCAACATTTCGCAAGGACAACGCGCGACGGTCGAAGAGGATCGCGATGAGGAAGATCGCCGTCATGACAAAGGCCCGGCGCGGCGACCACGCCCCGCCCGACAGGAGAAGATAGGCGAAACCGGAAAACAGCGCCGCAACCGCGGCCCATTTCTTGATCGGAAACCGGATGGCGATCGGTTCAATCGCGGCGAGCGCGCCTCGCACCGTAAAAAAAATGAGCCCTGTTGCGAGCCCCATATGCAGCCCCGAGATCGCCAGCAAATGCGCAAGGCCGGCGTCTCGCAACGCTGCGCGCGACTCCTTTGAAATCGCTTCGCGCTTGCCGGTGACGACCGCCGCAACAATGGCGCCCCCTTGCCCCGGCGCCGCGTCGGTTATGCGTTGCGTCAGGCCGGAGCGTAGATTTTCAATCCGTGCACGAAATGAATTCGCGTCGTTCGAGGATATCGCTTCCGGCATTGTAACCGCAAAACCGACCGCGCCGATGCTTTGAAAATAGAGTTGCCTTGCAAAGTCGAAGCTGCCGGGCGCGGCGGGCGGCGGCGGCGGCGACAGCCCTGCGCGAAGCATGATCTGATCGCCGGCGACGACCGTGCTGCCTTGTCCGCGCCACGTAACGCGGACGCGTTTTGGAGTGTCTTCCATGTCGAGGCGTGAAATCGACTGAACGTCGATGATCAGACGTTCTCGCCCGGACGAGCGCTCCACGGAATGAACGCGCCCTTCAATCGCGCGTATGCCGACGTCGCGCTCAAGAACCGGCGTTGCGACGCGCGACGTGCGCCAGTCGGCGGCGGCGAAACCGAGGATAGAAAGCGCGAGCGCCGCGCATGCGCCCCGATATTTTGGCGTGAATACCGCCAATAATGTTGTCGCCGCCAGCGTGGCTGCGGCGACAGCAAATGGAGGCTCGGACCGCAGACCAAAGTAGACGCCAACGCCAAGGCCGATAAAAACCGGCATCCAGATCGCCGCGGCGCCCGCATCATCCCGGACCCACTCGAAAATCTGCGCACGCAAATGCCCGATTCTGCGTCCCATGGGCGAGCGCGCCATTCGCCGCCGAACCCGCAGCGCGCGCGGCATCGCAGTATTGGTGGTTTCCACGGTCACGGGCGGATAGGCGCCATCGAAAAATCTGTGCTAACGGACGACGCAACTTCCGACAATGTCGCACAAATCGAAGGACGGGTCTAAGAAAGATGCCCACAGACGCGAACAATGCGCGCCATGACAGAGCCGGCAAGATCGTAACGCGGTTTGCCCCCTCGCCGACCGGCTACCTTCATATCGGCGGCGCGCGCACGGCCCTGTTCAACTGGCTTTATGCCCGCGGGCGCGGCGGCGAGTTTCACTTGCGCATCGAGGACACCGACCGGGCGCGCCACAGCGAGGACGCGGTCGCCGCCATTATCGACGGCCTTACCTGGCTGGGCCTCGATTGGGACGGAGAGCCGGTATCGCAATATGGCCGGCGCAATCGACATGTTGAAATCGCAAATCAGCTGCTTGGAGAGGGAAAGGCCTATAAGTGTTGGCTGGCCGGGGATGACCTCGTCGCGGCTCGCGAAGAGGCGAAGAAAAGCGGCGTCCGGTTCGAAAGCCCATGGCGCGATCGCGATCCCTCCAACGGGCCGGCAGACGTCCCCTTCGCCGTCCGTTTTCGCGCGCCGCAGGATGGCGAGACGGCCATTAACGATTCGGTTCAGGGCGCGGTGCGCTTTCCGAATTCGGCGCTTGACGATCTGGTCATTCTGCGCAGCGACGGAAACCCGACCTACAATCTGGCGGTCGTCGTCGACGATCACGATATGGGCGTCACGCACGCCATCCGCGGCGACGATCATTTAAACAACGCGGCCCGTCAGCAGCAGATTTACGACGCCCTCGGATGGCCGTCGCCGCAATTCGCCCACGTGCCGCTCATTCATGGCGCGGACGGCGCTAAACTATCAAAACGTCATGGGGCTCTCGGCGTCGAAGCCTATCGGGATATGGGCTTCCTGCCGGAAGGGCTGGCCAACTACCTCATTCGCCTCGGCTGGAGTCACGGCGACGAGGAGATTATTCCGCGCGACAAAGCCCTGGAATGGTTCGATCTCAAGGCGGTAAAGAAAGCGCCGGCGCGCCTTGATCTCGAAAAACTCCGATCGATTAACGCGCATTATATGGCGCAACTTTCTGATGACGCCTTTTTCGAGAAGGCGTCGCCCTTTGTCTCTGAGACAGGCATTAATCTTGATACTGAGAATGCGAGACGCCTTCGACGCGCAGCGCCGTTTCTGAAGGCGCGGTGCGCGACGCTGTCCGATGCGCCGGCCGCCGCCGCATATCTGTTTTTGACCCGCCCGCTCGTCATCGAAGGCAAAGCCGCCAAACCGCTCGCCAAGGAGGGGGCCCGCGAGATGCTCGCCGCCATCGAATCGGCCCTTGGCGACGACGCGCTATGGTTAAGCCCGGAGTTGCTGGATGAGGCCCTCAAAGCCCTTGCTGAGGAAAAAAACGTTGGTTTTGGGGCTGTTGGCCCGCCGCTGCGGGCCGCCCTCACCGCCGGCAAGCCTTCGCCAGGCCTTGGCGAGGTGCTATACAGCCTCGGACCAGACGAAGCGCGGGCCCGGATCCGCGACATCATCCACTGATATCGCCTCTGGCGTATGCAAAGAGAACCAGTATTATGTGCGCTGCAACAAAATTATGCGGCGATGCAGCAATAAAGGCTTGACGAATGAAAAGCGATCTCAACCAGATCTCGACTGCCAGCATCACCTACAATGGTGAAACGACGGAAGTCCCGGTCTTCAAGGCGTCGGAGGGACCGGATGTTATCGATATCCGCAAGCTTTACGGCGCCACTGATATTTTCACCTTCGACCCGGGGTTTACGTCCACCGCGAGCTGCGAATCGAAAATCACCTATATCGACGGCGGCGCCGGCGTCTTGCTGTATCGCGGTTACCCGATCGACCAGCTTGCCGAGAACTCAGATTTTCTCGAAGTCGCCTATCTGCTGCTGAATGCGGAACTGCCGGATCGCGCCGAGCGTGAACGGTTCGACACGTCCATCACCCGCCACACGATGGTGCATGAGCAGCTCAAGAACTTTTACAGCGGTTTCCGGCGCGACGCGCACCCAATGGCGATTATGGTCGGCGTTGTCGGCGCGCTTTCCGCATTCTACCACGACTCCACTGACGTGCACGATCCGGTGCAGCGCCGGATCGCTATACATCGCATGATTGCGAAGATGCCGACCATCGCCGCCATGGCGTATAAATACTCAATCGGTCAGGCTTTTGTTTTTCCGCGCAATGACCTCGACTACACGTCAAACTTCATGCGCATGTGTTTTGCGGTGTCCGCGGAGGAATACGAGATCAACCCCGTGCTCTGCGACGCGCTGGACAAGATCTTCATCCTGCACATGGATCACGAACAGAACGCATCGACGTCAACGGTGCGGCTCGCCGGTTCGTCAGGCGCCAATCCGTTCGCATGCATAGCCGCCGGCATCGCGTCTCTCTGGGGCCCCGCTCATGGCGGCGCCAACGAGGCGGCGCTCAACATGCTTGAAGAAATCGGCACCATCGACCGTATTCCGGAATTCATCGAACGAGCGAAGGACAAGTCCGATCCGTTTCGCCTGATGGGCTTTGGCCACCGCGTTTACAAAAACTATGATCCTCGTGCGACGGTGATGCGCAAGGCCTGTCACGACGTGCTCGACGCCCTTGGCATCCGCGAGGAGCCGCTGTTGCAGGTGGCGATGGAGCTTGAGCGGATCGCCCTTGAAGACGACTACTTCGTGAGCAAGAAATTGTATCCGAATATCGACTTCTATTCGGGGATTACCCTGCGCGCGCTTGGTTTCCCGAGCGACATGTTCACAGTGCTGTTTGCGCTGGCCCGCACCGTTGGCTGGATCGCGCAATGGCGTGAAATGATCGAAGACCCGAACCAGAAAATTGGCCGCCCGCGGCAAATTTACACCGGCCCCGGGCAACGGGATTATCTGTCCCTCGACAAACGTTAGGCTGAAAAGGCGGACGTTCGGGCTCGGCCCCGGCGGCGCCCCGCCGGGCCTTCACACCGGAACTAGTCGTCGTCTTTGGAAAACACCTCGTCGCCGACATAAACGTCGCCGCCGCCATGGTGGACGACGCGACCGCTCACCGAACGCATGCGCACTTCCGACGACCCGTAGAGGCGAAGTTCCGGCTGCGCCACAAGACCGCCGAAATAGACGCCGCCGGAGCCGTCAATGGTCGCTTTAAGCCGGTCGGCGCGACCGCTTTTCACCGCGGCGCCGCCTGACCCAGCGATGCGCACCGTCATCGGACCGTCAACGCGCGTTGCGCGCACAATGCCGGAGCCGGCGATGGAGACGTCGAGCATGCCGTCAATGTCGCCGAGGATTACGTCGCCGGGACCGGCGATATCAACGTCGGCTATGGCGACATCCCCCGCTAGGAAATCGGCGTCGCCTGAAATGTCGATCTCAAGACCGGACGCCACATCGCCCATCACAAGCCGGCTGCCATGAATGATGCCGACAGCGGCTTCTTCAACGTCGGCGGTTTCGCCATAGACGTAGCAGGCGTCGAGGCCGAGCCGGCCATCGAGACGCTCCATGGTCAGTTTCATCCGTGCATCGATGAAATCCACATCTCCCTCGACCGGCATCGAAACGACGATTGTCGGATAGTCAGCGAAGAACGCCTCGTTAACCGGTTCGCCGGTTGTGACTTCCCGGCCCTTCCGCGGCTCAACCGTTCGGCTAATCCGATTATCGCAGCAATTGCGGTCTTCGTCGTCAACCCAGCGCACGCCGGTGACGCGAACGACGCCGTCTTCCTCCACGACTTCGATATTGGTAAATTTTGCGCCCTGTTGAATCTCGATGTCAACTTCATCGCCGTTCGTCGTCTTGATCTCGACAGTGCCGGTGATGTCCTGAAATGAGATTTTGTTGGTTTCGAACGTCGCCGCCGACGCCGTAGCAATGAGCGCTGCACCGCCCGCAAGCAATGAAGCGAGTGCTTTTTCCGTTGCAGAAAGTTCCATTATCGCCTGACCTGGCCGCTCCGGCGGCCCATACTGATTTAAACCCGTTCCCATCAAAGCAAATCCCGCGCCGGGACGCGCGTTAACCAGATCGGTCCGAGAAACCGGCGAGTATCTCCGCGACCCAGCGCGCCGCCACAAGCGCCGTGATGTCGGAAACATCGAGCGACGGATCGAACTCCGCGAGATCGACCGCAGCAACCTTTTCGTGGGCGCCGGCGAGCCGCGCGGCGGCGAAAAACTCCGCGGTCGTCATGCCGCCCGGCCGGGCGCCCGGCGCCCCTGGCGCAAGGCCGCGTTCGATCACGTCGATATCGAAGTCTACGTAGATTTGACTGCATCGTGCGCTCAAGGCGTCCAGCGCTTCTGTCATAACGGCTTCAACACCGCGCCGGCGAACATCCGCCATAGTGTAGATTATGTTTCCCGCCTCGCGCGCCGCCTGGTGCATATATTGTGGGTTGGCGAAGGGGGCGAGGCCTATCTGAACGATGTTGGCGCCAGGCATCCTATCGTCGAGCAGCGCCTGCACCGGGTTGCCATTGGTTAATCCGCCGCTTGTATCGCGCATATCAAAGTGCGCATCGAGCGTGACAAGGCCGACTTTATCGAGGTCGCCGAGCCCGTGAACGCCGGGACGCGTAATCGCATTGTTGCCGCCGAGCATAATCGCCAGTGCACACGCATGTGCGAGCGACCGAAAGGCGTCGCGAACCGGCCGGAAACACTCCGCCGGCGAGACGTCGGCCACATCGACGTCGCCGGCGTCTCGAATTGGGACATCGATCTCCCTGCGCGTTTCAACATCATAGGCGCTGATGCGCTTGAGGGCGCTGCGAACGACAACCGGCGCCAGGTCACACCCGCCGGGGGTTACGGATCCGAGCTTAACCGGGGCGCCAATCAGCGACACGGGACACGCAACGTCCGCGTCGCGCAGCAAGTCCGCGATCGAGTTCCATCTTTTCATCTTGCGATAGTCGCGCGGAGCGGCCAGCTTCACAAGAGCCGGAAAATCCGGCTATAGGGCGTCCATGTGGGACACGCTCTTTATTAACGCTGAAGTCGCGACCATGCGGCGCGGCGCGGCGCCTTACGGTCTCATCTCCGACAGCGCCATTGGCGTTAAGGACGGCAATATCGCCTTCGTCGGAACCATGCGGGAGCTGGGCGGCGATATCGGCGACGTTGCGCGCGAAGTTCATGATGCGGACGGCGATCTGGTAACGCCGGGACTTATCGACTGTCACACCCATCTCGTCTGGGGTGGCAATCGCAGCAGCGAGTTTGAAGCGCGCCTTCTGGGCAAGTCCTACGAAGAGATTTCAGCAGCGGGCGGCGGCATCAACGCAACCGTGGCGGCGACACGGGCCGCAAGCGAAGAAGAATTGTTCGACGCCGCCATCACCCGGCTACAGGATTTTCTGGGGGAAGGCGTTACGACAATAGAAGTGAAGTCAGGCTACGGGCTCAATATCGAGGCCGAACTGAAAATACTTCGTGTCGCCAGGGCGCTGGAAGACGAAGACAATATCCGGATACGAACGACGTTTCTGGGCGCGCATGCTTTGCCCGCCGAGTTCGCCGACAAAGATAAATATATCGATTTCGTCTGTGACGAAATGCTTCCGGCCGCGCATGACGAGGGCCTCATCGACGCCGTGGACGGGTTCTGCGAAACGGTTGGATTCAGCACCGCGCAGATCGAGCGTGTCTTTGAAAAGGCCGCGTCGCTCGATTTGCGCGTTAAGCTTCATGCTGAGCAACTGTCAAATCTTGGCGGCGCACGGCTCGCCGCAAAATATGGCGCGCTTTCGGCGGACCATCTGGAATATCTTCCCGCCAAAAATGCTGCGGTATTGGCTGAGGCCGGTACTGTAGCGGTTTTGCTTCCGGGGGCTTTTTATTACTTGCGCGAGAAACAAAAACCGCCCGTTGAGGCGTTGCGCACGGCCGGCGTCGACATTGCCGTCGCAACCGATTGCAATCCCGGCACTTCGCCGATGACGTCCTTGTTGTTGGCCATGAATATGTCATGCCTATTGTTTGAACTGACCGCCGAGGAGGCATTGACGGGTGTTACGCGTAACGCCGCAAAAGCGCTCGCACTTGACGATTGCGGAACGGTTGAACCCGGAAGGCGCGCCGATCTTGCGATTTGGGACGTCAGAAAACCCTCTGAACTCGTCGCTTCGATTGGGCAGAATCCGTTGCTCGCTCGCGTTTTTGGAGGCGTCCTATGTCCTTGATTCTCGTTCCCGGCGAAACGACGCTGGCGCAGCTTGAACAGATATTTCGAAACGACGAGACGGCAATGCTGACGCCATCCGCCCGCAATCGGATCGATCAGTCTGCGGAGCGCCTTGCCGCGGCGGCGGCTGGCCCCGATCCCGTTTACGGCGTCAATACAGGGTTTGGGAAACTGGCAAACCGGCGCATCGCGCCCGAAGACGTCGAAACGCTGCAACGCAATCTTGTTCTTTCCCATTGTGCGGGCGTTGGCGATCCGCTCGACCCCGCGGTGACGCGCCTTGTGATGGCGCTTAAACTGATTTCACTCGGCCGCGGCGTTTCCGGCGTGCGTTACAGCGTGGTCGAACAGCTTGAGCGCATGCTTGCGCAGGACGTTCTGCCGATCATCCCCGCGCAGGGCTCTGTCGGCGCATCGGGCGATCTCGCCCCCCTCGCCCATATGGCCGCTGTCATGATGGGCGCCGGCGAGGCGCTCTGTCGCGGGGACAGGATGCCGGCGAAGAACGCCCTTGCCGCCGCCGGCCTGAAACCGCTTGCCTTTGCCGCAAAAGAGGGCCTTGGCCTCATCAACGGCACGCAGGTCTCGACCGCCCTTGCGCTCAAAGGCCTGTTCGATGCATGGCGCGCCATGAAAGCGGCGCTCGTTACGGGCGCTATGTCGACTGACGCCGCCATGGGTTCCGCCGCACCCTTCCGGCCGGAAATCCACGAAGTGCGCGGCCACCGCGGACAAATCGATGCTGCGGCGTTTTTGCGAGAGGTTCTGCACGGCTCGGAGATCCGTGAAAGTCATCGCGTTGACGATGAGCGCGTGCAGGATCCTTACTGCATCCGCTGTCAGCCCCAGGTGATGGGCGCCTGCATCGATCTCCTGCGGCATGCGGGGCATACGCTTGAAACGGAAGCCAACGCCGCTACGGACAATCCGCTCGTCTTTGAAGATGTGATCGTTTCCGGCGGCAATTTTCATGCGGAGCCTGTCGCCTTCGCGGCGGACCAGATCGCGCTTGCGATCGCCGAGATTGGATCTATCGCACAGCGCCGCATCGCCCTGATGGTCGACCCGACCCTGTCATACGGACTGCCGGCCTTCCTGACGCCGGAACCCGGGCTGAATTCCGGCTTCATGATTGCGGAGGTCACGTCAGCGGCCCTCATGAGCGAAAACAAGCAGCGCGCCAATCCATGCTCGACCGATTCAACGCCGACATCGTGCAATCAGGAAGATCATGTGTCCATGGCCTGCCATGGCGCCCGCCGGCTCGGGTTCATGAACGAAAATCTGTTCCGGATTGTGGGCATCGAATTGCTTACCGCCGCGCAGGGCGTTGAAATGCGCGCACCCGCAAAAACCAGCACCGCGTTGCAGCGCGTCATCGCAAAAGTGCGCGAGAAGGTTCACTCGCTAAGCGCGGACCGATTTATGGCGAACGACCTTGCCGCCGCAGCGCATTTGGTCGAAGCCGACGATCTGCCGGTAGAGCAAACGATGAGTATGACATGAACAACCCACGCCACAACGCTCGCACCGTTCGCAGTCCGCAAGGGGCCGACATAACGGCCAAACACTGGACCACCGAAGCGCCCATGCGCATGCTGATGAACAATCTCGATCCGGATGTGGCTGAGAATCCGCATGAACTCGTTGTTTACGGCGGCATCGGGCGCGCTGCGCGAACCTGGGCCGACTTTGACAAGATCGTGGCGTCCCTCAAGGCGTTGGACGATGACGAAACCCTCTGCGTTCAGTCCGGCAAGCCCGTGGGCGTCTTCAAAACCCACAAGGACGCGCCGCGCGTTCTGATCGCGAATTCCAACATCGTGCCCCATTGGGCCGACTGGGACCACTTCAACGCCCTCGATAAGAAGGGGCTGATGATGTACGGCCAGATGACGGCGGGCTCATGGATTTACATCGGGTCGCAGGGGATCGTTCAGGGCACGTATGAAACGTTCAAGGAAGCGGGTCGCCAACACTACGATGGCGACCTGACGGGTAAGTGGATCCTCACGGCGGGGCTTGGCGGCATGGGTGGCGCGCAACCCCTCGCCGCGGTGCTCGCCGGTGCGTCGTGCCTCGCCGTCGAATGCAATGAAGACTCGATCGACTTCCGTCTGCGCACAAGATACGTGGACGAGAAGGCAACGACCCTCGACGAGGCGCTGGAGATGATCGCGCGCTGGACGAAGGCAGGCGAGGCAAAATCCGTTGGCCTCCTCGGCAACGCGGCGGATATTTTCCCGGAGCTTGTAAAACGCGGCGCGGTAAACCGCGACATCCGGCCGGACATCGTCACCGATCAGACCTCCGCCCATGACGTCGTAAACGGGTATCTCCCGCAAGGGTGGACCATCGCGGAGTGGAAGGACAAACGCGAAACCGCCCCTAAAGAGGTTGAGCGCGCCGCCCGCGCGTCCATCAAAACCCACGTGCAGGCAATGCTCGATTTCTGGAACGCCGGCGTGCCGACGCTCGATTATGGAAACAACATCCGACAGGTTGCGCAAGAAGAGGGATTGGAGAACGCATTCGACTTTCCGGGATTTGTGCCCGCCTATGTGCGCCCTCTCTTCTGCCGTGGCGTCGGGCCCTTTCGCTGGGCGGCGCTTTCCGGCAATCCGGAGGATATCTACAAGACCGACGCCAAGGTTAAGGAACTGATCCCGGACGATCCGCATCTGCACAACTGGCTGGACATGGCGCGCGAGCGCATCGCGTTTCAGGGCCTGCCGGCGCGAATTTGCTGGGTGGGCCTCGGCCAGCGGCACCGGCTGGGCCTCGCTTTCAACGAAATGGTCGCTGCGGGCGAGCTTTCAGCGCCGGTTGTCATTGGCCGGGATCATCTGGACAGCGGGTCCGTCGCCTCGCCTAATCGCGAAACCGAGGCGATGAAAGACGGCTCCGACGCCGTATCGGACTGGCCGCTGCTGAATGCGTTGTTAAACACCGCATCTGGCGCAACATGGGTATCCCTGCATCACGGGGGCGGCGTGGGCATGGGCTTTTCGCAACATGCGGGCATGGTCATCGTCGCGGACGGAACGGAAGACGCCGCGCGCCGGCTGGAGCGGGTTCTGTGGAACGACCCCGCGACCGGCGTCATGCGTCACGCGGACGCCGGCTACGACATCGCCATCGATTGCGCACGCGAGCAGGGCCTGAATTTGCCGGGACTTGCGTGACGCATGCCGTATTTGTCCGCAAACGGAATAGACCTGCACTACCAGACGGCCGGTGAAGGCAAGCCGCTCCTGTTGATCGCCGGTTTCGGCAGCGACTCGGCAAGTTGGGCGCCGGTGGCGCCGGCGTTGTCGCGATCGCGGCGATTGATCATGCCCGACAACCGTTACTGTGGACGCACTCGCGCGACCGGCGCAACGGATAGCCTTCGTAACTGCGCTGACGACTGCGTAGCCCTGCTCGACCGGTTGGGATTACGTCATGTGGATGTAATCGGCCACTCCATGGGCGGGCTTATCGCCATGGATCTCGCCGCCGACCGGCCCGACCGCGTCGGTAAGGTAATCATCGCCGCCAGCCATCCAAGGCCCGGCGCCCACGCGCGCGCCGTTATCGAAAACCTTGTCGCGCTTCGCGAAGCCGGCGCACCGGACGAGCACTGGCAACGATCCTTCTTCACGTGGGTTTTTAGCCGTCATTTTTTTAACGATACGCGCGCCGTCGAAGCCGCCATCGCCCTCGCTATCGGGTATCCCCACAAACAGTCGGTCGACGACATGCGAAGACAGTGCGATCTGTTGCAGGGTGCCGATTTGTCGACAAGTCTTGAAAAAATCTCCGCGAAAATGCTGGCGATCGCCGGAGAAGACGACCTGCTTTTTCCGCTCGCAGATATGCGTCAATGCTATGCGGCGCTGCCGAACTCTGCGTTTGAAGTCCTTCCGGACGCCGCCCATTCCGTGCACTGGGACCAGCCGGAAGCCTTTGTTTCCGCCGTCTCGCGGTTTCTTGACCGCGACTAGCCACTGTCACGGCCCCGTCACATTGAAATCCTTGGAATTTTCGACTATTTAAGCCTCGCGAACCGTACAGCGCGCCAAAGCCGAGAAAAATGGCCGTTTTCACAGGTTGAATTCGCGGCGCTGCACACGGAGTACGCCTTGGCGGACGAGAAAAATGACCGCTTTAGGGTGAGCTGCGCATCCGTTGGAAGTTCAAACGTATCGTGAAATGCGATGCGTGCTGCGCTTTGAAATAGCGGAAGGGCCGCGCCATGTCGTCCGTGAGACCTCGCCGAAAAACTTCGGTAACCGATATTCGTCGCCGCAAAGACGGCGACCCCTTTGTCTGCCTGACCGCGTACACCGCGATGATGGCGGAAATTCTTGACCCTCATGTTGATGTCTTGCTGGTCGGCGATTCAGTGGGAACGGTATTGCACGGCCACGACTCAACCATACCGGTCGGGATGGATGAGATGTTGCTTCACGCACGATCCGTCGCGCGTGCTAATCCCAATTCGCTGTTCGTCGTCGACATGCCGTTCGGATCGTACGAAGCCAGCGCCGACGTCGCTTTCAAAAACGCGTCGCTTGTCCTGAAGGAAACCGGCGCCGACGCCGTAAAACTTGAGGGCGGCGTTACCCAGGCTGACACAATTCGTTTTCTCGTCGAGCGCGGCATTCCTGTCATGGCCCATATCGGATTACGGCCACAGGCGGTCCGGGCGACCGGCGGGTACCGGATTGTCGGGAAGACGCAGGAAGAGTGCGATGCGCTTCGCGCCGATGCTGACGCCGTTGACGCCGCAGGCGCCTTTTCCGTTGTTCTTGAAGGCGTCGTCGAGCCGGTTGCGCGGGAAATAACCGCGCAGATCGACATTCCAACGATCGGCATTGGCGCGTCGCCGGCCTGCGACGGACAAATTCTCGTTACGGAGGATTTGCTCGGCATGTTCGACCGTACACCGAAATTCGTGCGCCGCTTTGCACAGCTTCGTGAAACGATTGACGCCGCCGTCGCGGATTATGCAGCCGCCGTTCGGAAACGCCAGTTTCCGTCCGACGCTGAAGTCTACGCCAACGACAATGGCGACTGAGATGGCGTGTTTTGATTTAAGCGGCGCGAACGGGCGCAACGGCGATATTGTCGATCAGCCGCGTTTCGCCAAGGCGCGCCGCGGCAAGGATGCGGCCTTCGGGGCCCGCACGCTCAAGGGGATCGAGCGTCGAGGCATCGACAAAATTGACATAATCGACGGACGAAAAGCCGGCCGCGATAATGGCCTTAGTCGCCCGCTCGCAGACGTCGTCCCATCGCGCGCCCGGAGCAGAGATCGTCTCGCCGGCCTCCCGAATCGTCCGGAAAAGCGCCGGCGCGATCGCGCGCTCCTCGGCGGACAGATACTGGTTGCGCGACGACATGGCGAGACCGTCGGCCTCGCGAACAATCGGTCCGCCGAGAATGCGCACGTCAATATCAAGATCGCGCACCATACGCCGGATGACGGCAAGCTGCTGGAAGTCCTTTTCGCCGAAAACAGCCGCATCGGGACGCAGGATCAGCAGGAGCTTTGCAACGATCGTCGCCACCCCGTCAAAGAAATGGGGCCGCGCGACGGCGCAATGATTTTCGCCGACGCCCGCGACGGAAATGTTGGTGGAGAAATCGGCCGGAAAAAGCGCCGATCGATCCGGCGCAAACAGCGCGTCGCAACCGCGATCCGAGAGCGCCGCGCCGTCGCCTTCAAGATCGCGCGGATAAGCGTCAAAGTCCTCATGGGGCGCGAACTGCAAGGGATTGACAAAAATCGTAGCGACAGTCCGGTCGCATTGGCGCGCCGCGATATCCATCAGAGAAAGATGGCCTTCGTGAAGCGCACCCATGGTTGGGACCACGCCGATGGAGCGCCCCTCGCCGCGCCAGTCGCCCATCAGCGATTGAACTTCCTGTTTGGTCCGACAAATAATCATGGTCGCCTACATCAAGCTGCGCTAGTTTCCGGCCGCGCTCCTAGCATGAGCGGCGCCGGCGCGCCAAACCGAAACCGATAGAGAAGATTTAGGACGGAGACGAACGAAATGCTGCTGTCAATGATGCGCGCCAAGCTGCATAGCGCGACGGTTACGGAATGCGACCTGCACTATGAGGGCTCGTGCGCAATAGACGAGAACCTTCTCGAAGCGTCGGGAATGCTCGTCAACGAGGAAATTCATATCTGGAACGTCAACAGCGGCGCCCGGATCGTCACCTATATCATTCCCGCCGAGCGCGGGTCCGGCGCCATCGCCGTGAATGGCGCAGCGGCCCGCCATTTTGCGAAGGGCGACACGGTCATCATTGCAAGCTTTGCGCAAATGTCCCTGGAAGAAGCCCAGGACCATAAACCCTGCGTCGTTATTCTCGGGAAAGACAACGAAGTCGATTCAATAAAGTCCTAGGACGGATAGTCCGGCCACGCCGCTTTCAGAAACGCCTCATAAAGCCCCCGCAGCTTCGGTGTCGAACTGAGCGCGTCGAGATTCGCCGCAACAGTCTTTTCGTCTTTGCGCGCAACCGGCCCAGTCAGGGACCCTTCCGGCGATTCCAGAAAACGATCGATAATCGACGACAGATAGCCGCCCATCACCGTCTCGGGCTTCAGTCCTGAAAATTCCGACAGTTCCTTCGCCGTTTCGTTCCAAAGGTAGGCGGCAAAGTTTCCGCTCAGAACGGCGAGCGCGTGATATCGCGCGCGATCTTTGTCGGCGATTTCAAAGTTTGGGTTTTCGGCGCCGGGAAATATGTCGCCAAAAGAAGGTCCGCCCTTCGGGCATGCGAACGCGACCTGTTTCATAGTCGCCGCCGGAACGACCGTCTGTGGAAACGAGTAAAGCGGATGGAAGGCATAAACCCCTTCAATGCGCGCGGCGCCGGAGAAATGGATCGCCGCCTTGCCGCCGAGGTCCCGCGCCCATTGATCGCGCCAGCCAGCAAGTGCGTCATCCGGCACAGCGGCGGCGACGATGTCCGCGGCGCGGATTTCGCCGCGACAGCCATCCGCATCTGACACCGCCTCAGAATGGGAAATCAGGGATGCCTGATGCCCGAGATCGGTCAGATAGCGTGTCATGTTTACGCCGACGCGCCCGGCGCCAAATATCGCGTATCTCGCCATTTCGCCTCCGCAGGGTGGGATTGACCGTTAGACAGATTTGCCGGCGACACAGTATACTGTCTGTCCGATAAACAAAGGACGGGACCCTTGCCGAAGCCCGGACCACGCAATCTCATAACAGATGTCGCCGGCCTGCGTGTCGGCAACGCCACCGATGAATCCGTAAGAAGCGGCGTTACGGTGTTGCGATGCGCGGAGTCGTTTGTCGCTGCGGTCGATATTCGCGGTGGCGCGCCGGCGACCCGGGAAACGGACGTTCTCGATACGGCGAATCTCGTCGGGCGCGCGGACGCATTCGTACTGGCTGGAGGGTCCGTTTTCGGCCTTGCGGCGGCGGACGGGGTCACGCAAGCCCTTTCCAGCGCCAATGTCGGATTGCGGTTGGCGCCGAATACGCCGGCTGTTCCGATTGCGCCGGCGGCAGCGCTCTACGACCTCGCCAATGGCGGCGACAAGAACTGGGGCGACAACACGCCCTATGCGCGGCTCGGCGCCGCGGCCTGCGAAAACGCTGGCGAAGAATTCGAGCTTGGCGCTGTCGGCGCCGGGCGCGGCGCCATGGCCGGCCGCGTAAAGGGCGGTCTTGGTTCAGCGTCGTTAACGCTGGATGACGGCGTCACGGTGGCGGCACTGGTCGCCGCAAACCCCATCGGATCGCCTTATCTGCCGGACGGCGAAACATATTACGCCTGGCCATGGGAAATCGGCGCAGAGTTCGGCGGGCGAAAACCGCCGGCGGCTGGCGACGTCGCGGATCCTATTCCGCCCCTTGCCCGCATCAGCGGGCTTGAGCCGCGAACGAATACCACGCTTGCCATTGTCGCAACATCCGCGGACCTCACCGGCGTCGAAGCAAAGCGCGTCGCCATCATGGCGCACGACGGGATCGCCCGCGCGATCCGGCCGGCGCATACGTTGTTTGACGGGGACGTCGTTTTTTCCGTCGCCACCGCAGCGACGCCCGTTACGAGCGACGAGCGAGCCCGTGCGTTAACCGTGACGACAATCGGCGCTGCGGCGGCGGACTGCCTCGCCCGCGCAATCGCCCGCGGCGTTTACCATGCCGCTGACGAAGACGGCGGACGGCCCGATACTTGAATGCTGCGGTTAGGCGCTTCTCGCGCCGCCGCTGGATTCGGTTGAAAGCCCTGGAGCGCAATGCGCGATTTTCTCCTTTTAAGCGCCGTCGCGACGCTTCTGGCGCTCGCCTTGCGCAGACCCTTTGTCGGCGTTGTCGCCTGGGCGTGGTTCTCCATCATGACCCCGCACCAGATTGCTTACGGCGTTTACGGCGTTCCCCTTAACCTCGTGATCGCCGCCGTGACGGTGTTCGCCTATGTTGTCTCCGGCGAAGCGATGAAGTTTCGCTTCGATCCCGTCATTGCGCTCATCCTGGGATTGGCGGGATGGTTAACGGTGGCGCAGTTTTTCTCGCTTAGTCCGGAAAACTCCGCGCCCCATACGGACCGGTTTCTCAAAACACTGCTATTCGTCCTGCTCTGCGCGCAGATGGCGACATCGAAACTTAGGCTTCACGCCCTGCTCTGGGTGATTGTCGCGGGGATTGGTTTTTTTGCGGCGAAGGGTGCGCTTTTCACCGCCATCACGCTGGGCGAGTTTCGCGTCCAGGGGCTCCCGGACACAATCATCGAGGACAACAACCACTTCGGGATCGCGACGGCGACCGTTCTGCCGCTCATGCTTTATCTGCGCTCTCAGGCGAAAGCGGCCTGGTTGCGGCTCGGACTTGCCGCGTTGCTGATCCTTTCTGTAATGGCGATCCTCGGAACGCATTCGCGGGGCGGGTTTGTCGCTCTGGCGATCTTCGGCGTCGTGATGTGGTTTCGTTCGCGGCACAAATTTGCGCTCGCCGCCGCTGCGTTTGCGCTGCTGGCGCCCGCCATCATGTTCATGCCGGCCAAATGGACCGACCGCATGACGACCATAACGACCGCGACGCAAGACAAATCCTTCATGGGCCGGGTCGATGCATGGGTCATCAACGCAAAGCTTGGCGCCGCCCACCCGATCACCGGCGCGGGCCTTCGCAATCCTTACCTCCCGGAAGTCGCCCGCACCGTCGATACGCAACGCGCCGAGGGCGCGCGGGCCGCGCACAGCATTTACTTTGAAATGCTTGGAGGCGCCGGATTTGTCGGCCTCGCGCTTTATCTCGGTCTTTACGCGTCCGGATTTTTCGCCGCGTGGTCAGTCTTCGCGCGGCGGCGCGAACCCGAAATGGAACCGTGGAAACCGGAACTTGCCCGCGCGATCCAGTTTTCTCTGGTGGTGTTCGCGGTGGGAGGCGCATCCGTGTCAATGGAGATGTGGTACGGATACCTGATTCTCATCGCGTGCGCGGCCGCACTTGTTCATATGACGCCGCGCCCGGCTGCTGCGCAGCCACGATATGGAAATGCGCAGGCGCCGGCGACAACCGCGCCGGGCATCGGCAGGCCACGAACAGCCCCGTCTATTGCGCGTATTTAGTGATTGGGCGCGGCCACCGCCGGCGGCGCCGTGCGCGGCGGCTCCGGCGCCGTCTTTCTTGCAGCGGTGGACGACGTAACGGGCGCTTGCAGGCCGTCATGCACATCCGGGCAATCGCCGCCAACGTCAATCTGGATGGTGCTGTGTTGAATGCCGAATTCCGATGCGAGAAAGTCTTTAGCCGACCGAAGCGCGGAAGCGGCATCCTCCCCATGATCGACACAGAGATGCAGCGTAATGCGCGGCTGATCGGGCGTAATCTGCCAGATGCGAATATGGTGCACATCCTTGATTGCCGGTGAGACGGTCCTGAGACCGGCGGCGAGTTTTTCGGAGTCGATGTTTGCCGGCGCCCCTTCCAGCAGAATAAACCCTGCTTCTCTTATCAACCTGACCGCGGATACGCCGATGAGGATCGCGACAAGAATCGACAGCAGCGGATCGATCCGCATCCATCCGGTGAAGGTGATAACAACCGCCGCAACAATTGCAGCAACGGACCCGAGCAAGTCTCCGATCACATGCAGCATGGCGCCGCGCATATTAAGATCCGCCGCGCTCCCCCGGTGCAAAATCAGGAACGCAACGACATTGGCCAGCAAGCCGGCAACAGCGATCCACAACATGAGCGGCGCATTGACTTCGACCGGGGACGCAAAACGCTGGATTGCCTCAAAGATGATCCAGACAAGCAGAACCGCCAGCAGTATGCCGTTCACGAACGCCGCGAGAACCTGCGCGCGTCGATATCCGAAATGCAAACTTGAATCCGCCGGACGCATGGCGAAGATCTGAGCGCTTGCGGCGAGCCCGAGGGCAAGCGCATCGGTGAGCATGTGAGTCGCGTCGGCAAGCAGGGCCAGCGAGCCGGAAACGATCCCGCCGATGACTTCGACGACCATAAATGTGACAATTACGCCCAGCGCGAGCATCAGCCGGCGACTGTTTTTCTCACCTTCATCAACCTGGTGCGTACAATTTGTCATGCGTCGGCTGCGCTTTCTCCGAACGCTAGTGATGGGGCCCCTTCAGGGGCGACCTTAGTCCCTAACGGCGCCCGGTCGCAAGAAATACGGGAGTGAGACGCAAAAGGATTTTCGCCTCCGTCAAATTCGCTTCAAATTGCGCCGGATCGTCAAAAAAGAGTGACGTGATAACATCATCCTTGCTAGTGTGCGCCGCGATCCGGCGCGGTGGGGCGCCCGACCAGGAAGGGGATCACCGCGTTGTGTTTGGGGTACTCTCGGAAATTGACGGCCTTGCGGCCGCCGCAGTCGCCGCTGCCGTGAGCACAGCCGGCATCGCTGCGGTCGCCATATTCGGCGCCGTCGCGGAACGAAACGCCGGTTACTTCTCGGCGTTCGCCGTCGGCCTTCTAAGCGTCGCTGTCGTCCTGCATCTGATTCCGGAAACGCTGGACTATTCCTTTGGCGGGATCGGCTGGATATTTGGCGGTTTCGCCGCCATGGTGCTGATCGGCATCGCCGTTCAGCTCGCGGTCAGTCGCAGCCCGGAGGGCGCGGCGCTCACATTCGGGTATGCTTCCATCATCGGGCTGGCCTCTCATTCGTTTCTCGATGGCGTGATTTACGCCGCCGCCTTCAAGGACGATCACTTCACGGGCTGGATCGCCACGGGCGGCCTCCTGACCCATGAGTTTCCGGAAGGCATTATCGCCTTCTTCCTGTTGGCGCATGCGGGACTGTCGCGGGTAAACGCGATTGCGCTGGCATTTATCGCGGCGTCGTTGACAACGGTTGCGGGAACAATCGCCGCAAACGCTGCAATCTGGCTTACCGAAGGACCGCCCATGGCGGCGATGCTAGGGGCCGCAGCCGGCGCACTCATATACGTGCTGATTGTGCATCTCATACCGCACGCATTTCGGGCGCCCAAAAACCGGGGATATCTTTTCGCGCAGCTTGGCGTCGCCGTCGGGGTCGTCGCCCTCGTCCTCAACAATATCGCCGGGTCGCACGCGCACTGACGCGCCGACTTACGCGATCGGCATGAGAACGAACGCGATGGCGGCCGCCACATAAACCGCAAACAATGCGGCCATGCGCGTGACCGTATTCCGCGCGAGGTAGATCGCGACGGGAATCAGCATCAGATTGATGACAATGAGGAACCAGGCAAAGTTCGGCGTCGGCGCCAATTCGCTTAGGGGCGGCGGTCGAAACAGCCCCTCCCCCTCGAAGCCCTGAGCCAGCCATGGCAGTCCGCGGGCCATATCGACCGATATGACAAGACCGATGAACGCCTTGGAGAAATCCGACATGGTAACGCGCGCGGTGCGCATAAAGCTGATCGCGCGCGTTGTTACGGCGAAGGCGTACTCCCTGCCGGCGATAAGACCGAGGAACACCCACGTCGTGGACATCGGAATATCGTTCAGCTCCTTGAAGTAAAAGAGGAGCGACGCATAGGTGAAGTCAATGATCGTGGCGGAGCGAATGTCCTTGACCGATGTCTTGCTCTGGAGAATGCGCTGGACGGGCCCGCCCTGATTCCAGAATGTGTACCCGAGCAACAGGACCGTTACGGCTACGGCTGCAATCGCCTCTGCGGGGTTGAGCCCGGATCCCGGCGTTATGCCGTCTCCACGGGGCAGGAAGATAAAAATGTTGGCGAAATCCTGCATCAACCAGACGGCCCATAGATAGGCCGTTGTCAGCCACTGCAACAACACCCAGACCGGCGCGTGCTGCTGGTGTTCGGTTTTGCGGAAGAACTGTTCCAGCGTTCGCGACAGCGCCATGTAGATCACGACGCCGACAACAAACGCCAGCCCATAGCCGATCAGCGATTTTTGCAGCATCGAGCTGAGGCCCGCCATCGTCGCGAAAATGGTAAGCACCATGAAGGTCGTTGAAACCGGGATGCCGAAGCGCGTCAGGATGAGCAGCATCAGGGGAGGCAGGGTGTGATACCATTGCGGCTCAAACAGCGGATATTTGTCGGTGTTGTCCAGACGCCCGTAGGAGGTGTCGCAGCCAATTCTGAAATCGCATAAGGGCTTGGGACTGCCGTCTGGGTTTCTCAGCGCGCCGCCGTCAGTGATGTAGCCGTAAAAGAACACGACGATCAGTATTGTCGCTGCGAACAGAAACAGCGCCCACCAGGGCAGCCGGCGGTTGGAATTGATAAACGTGCCGAGCGTTTGCAGCGCATCGTTACCAACGACGGCGTAAGCCGCAAAGATAAAGCCGATAATCGCGAATATGCTGAGATCGAATTCCATGCGCCGGCCCCGCTCAATGTTCGCGCTGCATTGGAAATAGCCGCAGCGTGTTATCGGCGCCAGGTGTCATGAATACGGCGCAAAACCCGCCCTCCCTGTGAGAGCAGGTTTCCATCCCGCATTAATGTCACAGTTTTATGACGGGCTCAGGCGCCAACGCGCATTGAGACGATTTTTGTCGGATTCGCCGGCGGTTCGCCCCGGGCGGCGGCGTCAACATTCTCCATGCCTTCGACGACCTGGCCCCAGGCCGTGTACTGGCCGTCGAGAAAGGATGCATCGTCAAAGCAGATGAAAAACTGGCTGTTGGCGCTGTCGGGGTCCTGCGCTCGCGCCATGGAACAAACGCCTCGCTGATGGCTGACGTCATTGAACTCGGCCGCAAGGTTCGGCTTATCCGACCCGCCAGTGCCGTTGCCCTTCGGACAGCCCATCTGAGCCATGAAGCCGTCGATGACGCGATGCAGCGGCACGCCGTCGTAAAACTCTTCCTCGGCGAGTTCCTTGATCCGCGCGACGTGATTGGGCGCCTTTTCCGGCATCAGTTCAATCGTTACGTCGCCGGTATCCAGCGTCAGAATCAGCTTTTCGCTCATCGTTCAATTTTCCCATCTACAAGCGCGGGCACCTTGATATCGCAGATATCTTTTACATACCCCGTATCATCAACATCGCCGCGGCGTTTCAAGTAACGCATAAAAGTTTCGCTGTTGGTGCGCATGACTTTGATGTCCCGGCGCTCGCCCGCGGGAACGTCCGATCCGACCCGCACGCGCATGATCGGCGTCGGCCGCGCCGGCGGCTCGCCGCGCGCGATACGCCGGGTCGCTTCAAAGCCATCCACGATCCAGCCCCAGGCCGTGTATCGCTTGTCCAGATTCAGCCGCGAGTCTCCGATCATCAGGAAGAACTGGCTGTTGGCGCTGTTCGGATCCGTCGCCCGCGCCATCGACATGACGCCCGGGCAATGAAGCGGCCAAAGGTTAACCCGTGACGCCGTTGTGAAGGTGCGTAAGGATTCCGGTTGTGCGCCGACCGGCATGCCGTCGATATAGCCGACGCGCGGGGCGATGCGATCGCGTCCGATGGCGCGGAAGCCCGTCACCTCGCTGGTGTCGCGAATAAACTCGCCTGGCAGGTTCGGCTTGTCCGATCCGCCGGTGCCGTCGCCCTTCGGATCGCCGCCCTGCGCCATGAACCCTTCGATCACGCGGTGAAAATTGAGGCCGTTGTAAAACCCTTCCCGCGTGAGTTCCTTGATTCTCTGCGTGTGCGCCGGGGCCAGATCCGAGCGAAGTTCAATAACGACCGTGCCCGCCGGCAAATCCATATAGATGCTGTTGTCGGGCTCGACCGGGCGCCAGACGTCCGCCGGCGCGTTATCGACGATTTCCTGCGGCGTCGGCTCCGCAGGGGCATCTTTGTCAGCCGCAGCGGGCGCTATGCCGATCGCAAACGCCGCCAGTGATACGTTCCAGATACGCACAACCATATTCCTGCCTGCCTAGCCGCCCATCGGCGGCATCTTGTCGAACTTCTCGGCGCCGGGGTCCGCTTGATCCCAGCTGAGCGCCCGCGACGCATAAACAGTCGCCGCCGGTTTGTAAATTTCCGGGTCATCCAGCGTCGAGGCGACGAGGACCGTAATGCCGGGGATGTTGGAATTCGTATTAAACATTTGTGAGCCGCATTTGGGGCAAAAATTGTGCGTCACTGTGGCGCCGGAATCGGCCGTCAGTTCGTAGGTCGAAACCGGGCCGGCCATGTTTATCGCCGCTTCAGGGACCGCCATCAGCGCAGCGTGGCCGGAGGCGCTTGATTTTCGGCAATCGGTGCAATGGCAATTGCCCATAAAGACAGGCTCGCCCTCGCCGCTGTAACTGACCGATCCGCACAGACATCTCCCGGAAATATTCGCCATCTCGCTACCTCCTCATGGTTTCTAGCTCAATGCAAAGAAAACGCATGGCGGACGACAAAATCGACCGCCTATGAGAATTTCTGTTTCAGTGCGTCACGGACATGCGCCGGCACAAACGATGCGATATCGCCGTCAAGCCGCGCAATCTCCTTCACAAGGCGCGAGGCGATGGATTGGTAACGGGCGTCAGCCATCAGAAAAACCGTTTCGATATCGTCATTAAGCGCCTGGTTCATGCCGACCATCTGGAACTCATACTCAAAGTCCGACACGGCGCGGAGACCGCGAATGATAATCGCCGCCTCCTGCTGCTCGGCGAACTGCATCAACAGGTTTTCGAAGGGCGTCACTTTGATGGAAACGCCGCTCGCCTTGGCGATCCGGTCCATTTCCCGCTCAACCATCCCGACACGCTCGTCCAGAGTGAAAAGCGGGCCCTTGTCGCGATTGATGGCGACGCCGACAACGAGTTCGTCAACGAGTTTCACCGCGCGCTCAATGATGTCCACATGACCGAGGGTCAGCGGATCAAACGTGCCCGGATAAAGGCCTCGCCGTTTAGCCATTGTCGCCGCCCTCCTCCTCGTCCTCTTCGGCGTCCTCGACGCGGCCGACCGAGACCACCCGTTCGCCTGCGCGCGTTTTAAAGATCGTCACGCCTTGCGTGTTGCGCCCGGCGATGCGGATGCCGTCGACAGGGGTGCGGATAAGCTGCCCGCCATCGGTCACGAGCATGAGCTGATCGGTTTCCTCAACCGGAAAGGAGGCGACAACCTTGCCGTTTCGTTCGGTCGTCTGGATTGCGATGATGCCTTTGCCGCCGCGCCCGGATGTTCGGTACTCATAAGACGACGTTCGTTTGCCGTATCCGTTCTCGGTAACGGTCAACACGAACTGCTCGCGGGCGCCGAGTTCTGCGATCCGTTCCTGGCTGATCGCCACGTCAGGCGTGTCGCTGTCTTCCGGCTCATCAATGTTTTCTTCGCCCGCCGCGCGACGCATCGCGGCGGCATGTTTCAGGTAGGCTTTCGCATCTTCCGACGAGGTCTCAACATGGTGCAGGATCGCCATCGAGATCACGCGGTTGTCCTTATCGAGCTTGATCCCTCGAACGCCTGTTGACGTTCGGCCCGCAAAGACGCGCACCACATCGACAGGGAAACGAATACAGTGGCCCGTCGCCGTCGTCAGCAGCACGTCCTCATCTTCGCGGCAAATCTGCACGCCGATAATCGCATCGCCCTCATCCAGCTTCATGGCGATCTTGCCGTTCCGATTGACCCGCTGGAAATCGGAAAGCTTGTTGCGCCGGACACTGCCCGATCGCGTTGCGAACATGATCTGCAACTGCTCCCAGGAATCCTCGTCTTCAGGCAATGGGAGAATATTCGTAACGCGTTCGTCAGGGCCAAGCGGCAGAAGGTTTACGAACGCCTTGCCGCGCGACGTAGGCGCGCCCTCCGGCAATCGCCAGAGTTTCATTTTGTACGACATGCCCGTGTTCGTGAAAAACAGGAGCGGCGTATGGGTATTGCCAACGAACAGCTGGTTGACGAAATCCTCATCCTTGAACTTCATGCCGGCGCGGCCCTTGCCGCCGCGCTTTTGCGCACGATAGGTCGATAGCGCGGTACGCTTCACATAGCCGGAGTGCGTCACCGTCACGACCATGTCTTCCTGAGCGATGAGGTCTTCGTCCTCAACCTCGCCTTCCGCTTCGATGATCTCCGTGCGCCGCGGCGT
This sequence comes from Hyphococcus sp., assembly GCA_028281665.1. GTDB lineage: Bacteria > Pseudomonadota > Alphaproteobacteria > Caulobacterales > Parvularculaceae > Hyphococcus. The sequence continues at coordinate 210,580 of JANQJK010000026.1, read as the reverse complement.
CGCAAACTCGTTCCGAACGACGGTCAGCTCATCGGTGATGATTTGGAGGACCCGGTCGCGCCGACGCAGAATGTCCAGATAGTCAGCGATCTTCTCTGCCAATCCCTTCAGCTCGTCGCCGATTTCATCGCGGCCGAGCGCCGTCAAACGCTGCAATCGCAGATCGAGAATAGCCTTGGCCTGTTCTTCCGACAGCTTCAACGTGCCGCCCTCGGTCATCATATGGCGCGGATCGGCGACCAGAGCGACCAGCGGCGCGAGATCTTTTGCGGGCCAGTCGCGTTCCATCAACTGTATTTTCGCCGTCGCCGGGTCCGGGGCCTTGCGGATCAACGCAACGACTTCATCGATATTCGCAACCGCAATCGCAAGACCGACAAGGATATGAGCGCGGTCGCGCGCCTTGGCGAGATCGAATTTCGTCCGCCGGGTGACGACTTCCTCGCGGAAGTCGATGAAGGACGACAAGACATCGCGCAGGGTCATCTGCTGCGGGCGACCGCCATTCAGCGCGAGCATATTGACGCTGAAACTCGTCTGTAGCGCGGAGTGGCGATACAGCTGATTCAGCACAACATCCGCCGCCGCATCCCGGCGCAGTTCGACCACGACGCGTATGCCCTCTCGGTTCGACTCGTCGCGAATGTCTGCGATGCCTTCAATTTTCTTGTCGCGCACCAGTTCCGCAATGCGCTCAATCATCAGCGCTTTGTTTACCTGATACGGGATTTCCGTGATCACGATGCCGTAGCGATCCTTGCGGATTTCGTCGATGGTCGCGCGCCCGCGCATGACGACCGAACCGCGCCCGAGCAGCAGCGCCGCCTTGGACCCGGCGCGGCCCAAAATCGTGCCCGCCGTCGGAAAGTCCGGACCCGGCACAATGGCTATCAATTCATCGTCGGTGATCGACGGGTTTTCGATCATGGCAATCGTCGCATCGACAATCTCGCCGAGATTGTGCGGCGGAATGTTCGTCGCCATGCCGACGGCGATGCCGCCGGCCCCGTTTACAAGAAGGTTCGGAAACCGGGCCGGCAGAACCATCGGCTCGTTTTCAGACCCGTCATAGTTCGCCTGATATTGAACCGTGTCTTTTTCGATATCTTCAAGAAGCGCGGCGGCCGGTTTGCCCATGCGCACTTCGGTGTATCGCATGGCCGCCGGCGGATCGCCGTCAATGGAGCCGAAATTGCCCTGACCGTCCAGCAACGGCAAACGCATGGAGAAATCCTGCGCCATCCGCACCAGCGCGTCATAGACGGCCTGATCCCCATGGGGGTGATACTTACCGATGACATCGCCGACCACCCGCGCCGATTTCTTGTACGGGCGGTCCCAGAAATACTTGTTCTCGTGCATCGACCACAGAATGCGCCGGTGCACGGGCTTCAGGCCGTCGCGCGCATCGGGGATCGCCCGACTGACGATGACGCTCATCGCGTAGTCGAGATAGGAGCGCCGCATCTCGTCTTCGATGGAGATCGAGGACACGCCAGGGTCGTTCATCGGGCCGTTGTCGTCCGGCCCGCCGGGGCCGGAATCGTTATCGTTCTTGTCGTCCGCCATTTATGGAAGAAACCTATGGAATCGGTTGGAAAATCGGGCGTTTGCCTTAGCATTCGCGGCGCCCGAAGCCAAGCGCGGGAAGGCCGTTCGAGGCCTTGTTTATTCCGCCTTTCCATTCGGTTAGAATGGTGAACTCGTCCATACTGGGGATAATGTGAATTCAATATCAAAAATGTGCGCCATCTCAGTGGCTTCCGGGATATTCCTTGCCGCTTGTGGAGAAAATTCTGCGCCGGCTGCCGGCGCCGCTGACGGTGAATTGCTGAGCGCGCTGGCGCCCGCCGGCTGGGCCGACGCAGCCGGCGGTTTCGTCGACCGCGAAAATGCGCCGACCGGCTATGTCGCCCTCGCCGAATCGCCGGGCGCCGGTGTTTTGATACGGGTCGACCTGGCGGGCCTCACCGAAGGCTGGCACGGCATTCACCTTCATCAGGTTGCTGACTGTTCCGACTACGCCGCAGGCTTCAAAGCGTCCGGCGGGCATATCAACCCCGACAACCGGAGCCATGGCCTTCTTCATCCGGACGGCCCGGAACGCGCGGACCTGCCGAATATTTACGCCGGCGCCGACGGGCGCGCGACAGCGGAAATCTACAATGGAACGGTCGCATTGTTTCCAAGCGAGGCGGCCTCTGCGGAGATTGGTCCGCACCCGCTCATCGATGAAAACGGCTTTGCGATTATCGTTCATCTGAATGCGGACGATCATGAAACGCAGCCCATCGGCGGCGCCGGCGAACGGGTCGCCTGCGCGGCAATTCGGTCGGGACTATAGGTTGGATTTTGTTGCGTAAGGTGGGGAATAAAATGAGCACACTGACGAGAAGAACAGTCATGGCGGCAGGCGTCGCGACCGGCGCCATGGCGGCTATTCCGCGCAGCCTTGCCCACGAAATTGAGTCGCCGGGAACCTGGACGGCGCGCGCCGATATGCCGTTTCCCGCACAGGAGATTTATCCGGCGCCCTTCTGGAGAGCTTCCGACGCCGGACCGTCCCTAAAGCCGACGCCCTTTAACATTATCGTCAACGCCGGCGGCCTTGTGCCGGACGAGCCGAACAATGTTACGAGCGCCACCGTCTGGTTTGATCCGGCAGCGGACGAATGGGGATATGGCGCGCGTCTGCCCGCCCCGCGCCACCACCTCATGCTCGTCAACAATAACGGCTATCTCTACGGCATCGGGGGTTTTGCCCGCGACGCCAGAGACGGTTGGCGCATGCGGGCCGATTGCTGGCGACTTGGCGACATCAACGGCCCGTGGACGCCCATGCGCCCCATGCCGCATCCGCAGGCGGAAGCGGTTTGCGCGTCGGTCGGCGGGTTTATCCACGTTGTCGGCGGCAGAGCGCCCGCCGGCAGCCGAAATCGTGAGTGGTCCGATCACATCGATACGGACAAGCACTGGGTTTACGACGCCGCCAGCAATCGATGGCGTGATCTGGCGCCATTGCCGACACCGCGAAACTCTACCGCCGGCGTCGTCATAAACGGCGTGCTCTATGTCATCGGCGGACGCACGGTGCGCGACGGCAACACGGCCGCCGTCGAAGTCTATGACCCACTCGCAGACCGCTGGGAAAAGGCGCGGCCCATGCCGAAAGCGCAAGGGGGCCTCGCGGCCGCTGCGCTGAACGGCAAGATCTACGTCTTCGGCGGGGAATATTTCGGATCGGACGGCGGCGGCGTATTCGCGGACGCCTGGGAATATGATCCGCGGTCGGACCGCTGGCGCGCCGTGGCCGCAATGCCGCGCCCGCGCCACGGCCTTGGCGCTGTCAGGATCGACGACAAGATTTACGTGATTGGCGGTGCAGCGAAGGCCGGCGGCGCCGAGACCTCGGCGGCGGTCGATGCGTTTTCCATAGCCCCATAAGCGCAAGGCGTAGACGCCGGGCCTTCCCTTTCCTAAGGTCTCAAGCTCTCGCCTGTCGACGCCCATACGGCGCAGCTTTCGAAAAGGGTTATTCATGATCGAGACGGTTCTCGGCTTTTTTCAGGGCCGCGCCATCGGATTTGCGGGTGTCGCCGCGATCCTGCTGATCGCAATCGTCTTTTCGAAGAACCGGCTGGCCATCAATTTTCGCGTCGTCCTGAGCGCATTCGCCTTACAGGCCGCTATTGCTTTTTTTGTATTACGCACGCCTTTCGGCGTCGACCTGATCAAGGGCCTCTCAGCCGGCGTGACGACAATCCTCAGCTACGCCAATGAAGGCATCGGGATGATCTTCGGCGGATTAGCCGGCGACGATTACGGAACCGTCTTCGCGATCCACGTATTACCGATCATCATTTTCTTTTCGGCGCTGATGTCCGTTCTTTATCACATGCGCGTGATGCAGGCTATTGTCGCCGGCGTCGGCGGATTTCTGAACGTCGTTATCGGAACGCGTCCGGTTGAGTCCCTCAATGCCGCCGCCAACGTATTTGTCGGCCAGACAGAAGCGCCTCTGGCGATCAAGCCTTATCTTAACCGCATCACCAACCCGCAGCTCTTCGCGATCATGACTTCCGGGTTGGCTTCCGTTGCTGGAACGGTTCTCGCCGCATATGCGGCGCTTGGCGTGAACCTGGAGTATCTGCTCGCGGCAAGCTTCATGGCCGCGCCCGGCGGGCTGTTGATGGCGAAGCTGATCGTACCCGACGGTTCGGAGAAGGACGATTCCGAACTCACGATCATGGACATCACGAAAGAGCGCAGTCCCCATGCGAATGTTTTCATGGCGGCGGCGTCCGGCGCGCAAGACGGTTTAAAACTCGCCCTTACCATTGGCGCCATGCTGCTGGCGTTCGTCGCGCTGATCGCGCTCGCCAACGGTCTCCTTGGCAACGTTGGAGGGCTGATTGGCGTGGATAACCTGTCGTTGCAGCGCGTGCTCGGCTGGGTGTTTTCACCCCTGATGTATCTTTTAAGCATTCCGTGGGCCGAAGCGCAGGCCGCCGGCGCGCTATTTGGCGAAAAACTGATCCTCAACGAATTCGTCGCCTATATCAGCTTCATCAATCAACCGGACGCATTCAGCCCCCGGTCCGCCGCGATTATCACTTTCGCGCTTTGCGGGTTCGCCAATCTCTCATCCATCGCCATTTTGCTGGGCGGGCTCGGATCCCTGATTCCCGACCGGATGAGCCAGATCGCCGAGTATGGCGTCTACGCCATCCTGGCCGGGTCGCTTTCCAATTTGATGAGCGCGGCGCTCGCCGGACTGATACTGCCCTGACGTCCAAAATGCAGGCACCTTGACACAGTTGCCGCGCTTTGCGGCAATTGGCGATACCTTGACCGTAACAGTAAGGCTGTTTTGCGACTGATGCACTTTGCCGAAAATGTCTTTCCCGATCTCGCCCGCTTCATCGATGAAGGCTGCCGTGTCGCCATCGTTACACTGATTAATGTCGACGGGTCGTCGCCGCGCCCGGTGGGCAGCATGATCGGCGTCGCATCGGATGGCCGTTCCGTAGGCATGATTACCGGCGGCTGCGCCGAGAAGGCAATTGTTGAAGAAGCGCTCCAGTGCATTGGCGCCGGCGAAAACAGGATTGTGCGATATGGCGCCGGATCGCCTTACCTCGATGTCGTTTTGCCGTGCGGTTCCGGGATCGACCTTCTGTTCAATATAAAGAACGCAAACGAGATCGTACGCGACGCGACTGCGCTGCACGGTGAGCGGCGCACCGCTTATTTGGCTGTCGATATCGAGACGATGACGGGCGAAATCTTGGATCAAGCCCCAACTCAACTGCCTTCCGACGCGTTCACGGCCAGGTACGATCCGGATTATCGGATCCTCGCTTTTGGCGAAGGCGCCAATCTGATCGCATTTTGCAGCCTCGCCCATGGGGCCGGCTTCGATGTTGTCGCTTTCAGTCCCGACGCCGGCACGCTGGAAGTACTGAGCGGCACCAACATCGCCGGACGGCCCATTCACCGTGAGGCCGAGTTCGCCGCGCTGGAAATGGACCGTTTTACCGCTGTGATAACCCTCTTTCACGAGCATGAATGGGAAGCGCCAATTCTACACGCCGCTCTCAATGCGAAGACAGACTATATTGGCGCGCTTGGCAGCCCGCGAACGCATCAGTTGCGTCTCGATACGCTTGCGGCCCTGCCGGCGACGCGGCAGCCCGCCTCCGTCATTCACGGACCCGTCGGCCTCGATATCGGCGCGGCGAATCCCAACGAAATCGCGGTCTCCGTTCTGGCCGAGATCGTCCAGCAACGCCGCAGCGATGCGCGATGAAAAAGGTTGCCCTAGCCATCCTCGCCGCCGGCGCCTCCCGCCGGTTCGGCAGCGAGGACAAGCTTCTCGCCTTGTGGCGTGGGCGGCCGTTGCTTGCCCACGCGCTGGGTGCTTTCCGATCGGCGCCCGTCGCAAGGCGCTTCGCAGTCGTTCAAGATAGGGCGTCCGCCGCCGCTGAAATCTGCCGCGAATTCGGCTTTGAGCCGCTGGAAAATAGATCAGCCGTCGACGGCATTGCGGGCTCGATCGCGGTGGCGGCCCGTCACAGCGACGGATTCGACGGGTTGATGATCGCCCTCGGCGACATGCCTTTGATCAAGGAGAGGACCATTGCCTCGCTATTGGTCGCTTACGACGACGCGGCATCAGACCCTATCGTTGCGCCAACGCACGATGGCCGTCACGGCCATCCAGTGACCTTCTCTGGCTGCTATTTTCCTGAGTTGGCGGCCTTGACCGGCGACCGCGGCGCCGGGAGCGTAATAGAAGAGCACAAGGAGCGCCTTGTGACCGTTCCCGTCGATGATGAGGGCGTCACCATCGACTTCGACCATCCGGAGAGCTTTTCGGGGCCCTGACGGGCCGACAATATCTCACCGCGCGGTTCCGTTGCCGCGTGGATTGCGCTATCGCGCCATGCATGGCGCAATCGAGGGATGATCAGAGAACTATGACACGGATAATCGACGGCAAGGCGATCGCAGCGCGCATCACTGACGAACTCGCGGACAAGGCCGGGCGTTTTACGGACATCGCCGGTTCGGCGCCCTGCCTCGCCGTCGTGCTGGTGGGCGAAGACCCGGCGAGCGCGGTCTATGTACGCAACAAGGGCAGAATGGCGGAACGCATCGGCTTCCGTTCGGTGCAGAACACGCTCGCCGCCGACACGTCCGAGGCCGACCTGATCGCAGAGATCGAAGCGCTGAACACGGACCCTTCCGTAAACGGCATTCTCGTTCAGTTGCCCTTGCCCGCCCATATCGACGAAACAAAAATCATCGAATTGATAGCGCCGGAAAAGGACGTCGACGGGTTTCACCCGATCAATGTGGGGCGCCTTAACACAGGCGACTTCGACAAGGCGTTGATGCCATGCACGCCGGCCGGAAGCGTTATCCTTGCAAAAGACGCGCTCGGCGACGATCTTTCGGGGCAGCATGTGGTTGTCGTCGGGCGGTCAAACATCGTCGGCAAGCCCGCTGCTCAATTGTTCCTTGCGGAGAACTGTACCGTCACCATCGCCCACAGCCGCACAAAAGACCTGCCCGCGCTTGTTAAAACGGCGGACATTGTCGTTGCCGCTGTCGGCAGGCCGGAAATGATCAAGGGCGAATGGATCAAACCCGGCGCCACCGTCATAGATGTCGGCATTAACCGGGTTGATGCGCCGGAAAAAGGCGAAGGCAAAACCAAACTTGTCGGCGATGTCGACTATGCGGCGGCGTCTGAGATTGCCGGCGCGATTACGCCGGTGCCCGGCGGCGTCGGACCGATGACCATCGCCATGCTGATGACGAACACGCTCAAAGCCGCCGAGCGCCAGCGCGACTGCAAGTGACGATTTGCCCGCCACTGGTTAGCAACTACCATTCGGGATAACGGAAATGAGAACGCGACAGGGGACATGCGATGTCTGAAGTGATGAAATTCGATGTTGAGGACGGGATTGGCGTCATAACCATCGACTCGCCGCCGGTGAATGCGCTGGGCGTGAACACGCGTCGCGGCATTGCCGAAGGTTTGGACAAGGCATGGGCCGACAAGTCAGTGAAAGCGATTGTCCTGATCTGCGCCGGACGCACGTTTTTCGCGGGCGCCGACATTTCCGAATTCGGCAAACCGCCGCAGCCGCCGTCGCTGCCAGAGTTATTGGAGTATCTGGAAACCAGCCCTGTTCCCATTGTCGCGGCAATTCACGGAACGGCCCTCGGCGGCGGGCTCGAAACGGCGCTGCACTGTCACTACCGCATCGCAACCCCTTCCGCGAAAGCCGGCCTGCCGGAGGTCCATCTCGGCTTGCTGCCCGGCGCCGGGGGCACGCAACGGCTGCCGCGAATCATCGGCGTGCCGGCAGCCCTCGAAATCATTACCAGCGGACGGCACGCGCCGGCGAAAGAAGCGCTTGAGCTTGGCGTTTTCGACGCGCTTTCCGAGGAAGGAAACCTGCGCGGCGACGCAATTGCTTTTGCGCGGAAAATAGTCGCCGAAAACGCACCGCTCGTCCGCGTGCGCGATCGGCAGGACCTTGTCGAGGAACATCGCGGAAACACCAAGATTTTCGAGGACTTTCGGAAAAAGAACGCGCGCAGATTTCGGGGATTCAACGCGCCTGAAAGCATTATCAAATGCATCGAGGCGGCGGCAAATCTGCCTTATGAGGACGGCGTAAAGGAAGAACGTCGATTATTTACAGAGCTGCACGACGGCGTTCAATCGCAGGCGCAGCGCTATGTCTTCTTTGCCGAGCGGCAAACGTCGAAGATCCCCGATGTGCCCAAGGACACGCCAACCCGCAACGTCAAAAGCATCGGCGTCATCGGCGCCGGCACCATGGGCGGCGGCATCGCAATGAATTTCCTGAATACGGGCGCGCCGGTAGTTCTCGTTGAGCAAACCCAGGAAGCTCTTGACCGCGGCATCTCCGTCATCCGCCGAAATTACGAAAACAGCGCGAAACGCGGACGCCTGACTGCCGAACAGGTCGGACAGCGGATGAGCCTGATTACACCGAGTACGGACTATCAGGACTTGGGCGCTTCGGACCTGATTATCGAGGCCGTGTTCGAGACAATGGAGATCAAGAAGGACGTCTTTGGCAAGATTGATCAGATCGCCAAAGACGGCGCCATCCTTGCTTCCAATACGTCATATCTTGACCTTGACGAAATCGCCGCTTCAACGAACCGGCCGGAAGACGTCATTGGCCTGCACTTCTTTTCGCCGGCGAACGTCATGCCTCTCCTTGAAATTGTACGCGGAAAGAAAACAGGAAAAGACCTGATCAACACCGCGATGAAGCTCGCCAAAAAGATCGGCAAGACGCCGGTCCTCTCTCGCGTCTGTCACGGCTTCATCGCGAACCGCGTCATGACCGTGCGCGGCGTTCAAGCCGACGCAATGATCCTTGAGGGCGTCAGCCCTGAGGAAATCGACCGCGTTATCTACGAATACGGCTTTGCGATGGGACCGTTCCGGATGCGCGATCTCGTCGGTCTGGATGTTATCGGCCGCGGCTCCAACGAGAAAACCGTAGCGAGCGAACTCGTCGCGCGCGATCGCCTTGGGCAAAAGAAAAACGGCGGTTACTACGACTATGACGAGAATCGAAACGCGACGCTTTCCCCTATCGCGATGGACATCATTCGCGAAGTCGCCGCAGACAAAGGGATAAAACAGGCTCCCAACGCCACGGAGGAGGATATCGTCGCCCGCCTGCTCTATCCCGTCGTTAATGAAGGCGCGCGCATCCTCGATGAAGGCGTCGCTATCCGCGGCTCCGACATCGATATCGCGTGCATCAAGGGCTACAACTGGCCGGTATACCGGGGCGGACCCATGTTCTGGGCCGATACCGTTGGACTGGACAGAATTGTCTCGAAGCTAAACGGACTGGCCGAAGCGTATGGCGACGCGTTCGCCCCCTCGCCGTTTCTGGTGAAGCTCGCAAAAGAGGGCAAGAGGCTTAGTGAGGTTTCGACTTAAGTCTAACAATGCGGCGATGGCGCCCGGCCAAGTGAGCCAATGCTCAGCCCGCCTTACTCGTCCTTTTCCTCTTCCTCCGGTTCGTAGGCCGCGTTCGGCAACATGCCTCTGTATTCCTCGCCCAATGCGTGCCGTGCGAACCACGCGAGGTCTGTGTTGATCTTGAACAGGCGATGGGAAGGCTTCCGAAACCCGTGCGGTTCGTTCGGGGCGACATAGAGTTCCGTTTCAACATCCGCCGCTTTCAGGCCGCGATACATCATGATCGACTGGGTGGGCGGCACGCGCACGTCTCTGCCGCCAACGTAGAACACCGTTGGCGTGGTGACGCGCCACGCATCTTTCAGGATCGATTGGCGAGCGTAACTGCGCAATGGCGCCCGCTCCTCCCACGGCGCGCCGCCAAACCAGGGCGTCCGATTGAAGCGCACGTCGCTTTCGCCATACATCGATATCCACTCTGAAGCGCCGGCGCCGGAGGACGCCGCTTTAAACCGGATCGTCTCCGTAATCAGTTTGTTCGTCATGTGGCCGCCCGCGCTCCAGCCCATTTTGATGAGCTTGTCGGGATCGGCGAAACCACGCTCAATCATGGCGTCGATGCCGTCCATCACATCGTGATGCGCATTGTTGAAGTAACGGCCGACCATGTCGCGGACAAAGTCATCGCCATAGCCCGTGCCGCCCCGATGATTGGGAAGCAATACGCCGTAGCCAAGGCCCGCCAGCACCGGCACAAAACGGGACGTGTTCCACGAGCCGAACTGCGACGACGAGCGCGGCCCCCCATGAGTAATGGTGACAAGCGGAAAACGCTCGCCCTCTTCATAGTCAGTCGGGTAAACCAAAAGGCCTTCGATCTCTTGACGCCCTCGCCCGCGCCACGTCACGGCCTCCTGTTTCGGCAACAGAAACCGCGCGCTCCACGCCGAATACTCATCGGTCGCCTGCTCAAAGCCGGCAGTCCGGTCGCGCATGATGTAGAGTTCGCCCGGGCTTTGCGCGTCAACGATTTTTGCAACGTGTACGTCCTGCTCCGGCAGGTAGGTCCAGTCACCGAGCGCATGGTCGCCCTGCGTAAGCCGATCAAGGCGACGCTCACCTATCACGTAGTGAAACAACTCTGACCGAAGGCCGATATTTCCCAGGATAAACAACCCCTTGCCGTCATTATCCCAGGCAAAATCCTGTATCTCGATCGCCATATCGGGAAGCAGCAACGTCGGTTCAGGCACGCCAATTTCCTGAATGAAGAGGTTGTCTTCGTAATATTGCTCGCCATTTTCATTAACGGTCGCGATGAACGCAAACATCGTGTTGTCGGGCGATAGCTTTGCGTTTGATTCGCTGTAGCCGTTATTCGTGACGCGCGCGCTTTCGCCGGTTACAACATCCGTCACCCAGAGATCGCCTTGATGGCGGTCGTCGATCAGGCCGCCGGGGGCACGCATGTGAATGACCTTGTCGCCGCGACGAGATAAAGCGTATCCTCTTACGTAGAAGTCGCCGGCCACGACTTTCTCAGTTTCCCCACTGTCAACATCATGCGACCATATCTCGTCGGGCGAACGGGTTTCGTACTCTCGTATCTTCCAGCCCCGATCCTGTTGCCGGGCTTCGGCTTCGCCGGGGTCCCGCCGCCGCGCCGCAAAATAGAAGCGGGCTCCGTCCGGCGCCCATGCGACGTCCTTCACGTCTTCATGGTGCTCAGTCAGGCGCGTCAGCGACTTGTCAGCAAGCGAATAAAAATACGCCTGTTCATGATCATCGTCCTCGCGCTCAAGAGTAGTGATGAAGCCTGAGGAATCCGGCTTCCAGTAAGCACGATTAAACGACTCTCCTTCGTCCTCGGGCTCTACGACACCTTCCGTCGCGCCTGTCTCAAGATCGAGAAGACGATAGCGGTCGATGATTTTGTTTTCTTTCCAGTCGATGCGTGAACGCAGGTACAGGAGCTTCGCGCCGTCCGGCGACAAGGCCGGCGACCCGAGGCGCGGCATTTCCACAAAATCAATCGGCATCATCGGGCGCGGAGCATCGACTTCACTCAGCAACGGCGCGGCAAATGCAGCCATCTCCCCATTGGAATGACCAACTCCCGGCGCGTATTCAATACGCCAGCCGAACGCCGCGCCTGACGCCTGCGCCCTGGCTTCGCCAGCCTTGAAAAAAGCATGTCCGCGGGCAAACCGATGTGCCCCTTGAGCCATTGCCTCGGGCGTTCGGCGCAAATGGACGTGCTCTGGATCGGTATCGTTTGTTCCAAGGAGGATCACGAGGTTCTGTTCAAGGGCCTCGTTGATTTCGTCCGTCGTATTCGGCGCGGTTTTCAGCCCGTAGGGGAAAGCTGTGTCGCCGTCCGGCATTGTGTACCATCCCGCATTCGCGGCAACGGCGCGCGACAAACGGGCCTCAGGAACAAAGTACACAAAGCGGTGAACAAATTGGGCGCCGGCGGAATGACCGTAAATGGCGTATTCGTCCCGCGCGCTCTCAATTCGCGCCTTCACCGAGTCAAAAATCGGCTCGATGGCGCTGAACGACCATTCTTCTTTTGGGATCGCTGCGCCGGCGGCCGAGACCACATTTCCAAGATTGTACCCCTCCGGGCCCGGAAAATCCGCCTTGGAAAACTCCGGCGCAACGACCACAAACCCGGATTCCTCGGCAAGCGCCGCCCATTCGTCGCGGTAGCGGTCAGCATCGCGATCGGTTCCGTGCATGATGAAAACAATGGGCGTCTGCTCAGAATACTGAGACGGAACATAGGTCCAGACGGTGATCGCCGGCCCCTGCCAGCCGGAAAAAACAAATTCGGATTTTCCCGCATCCAGCGCGTCGCTGACGGCGCTATTGTCAGGCGACGCATGACCGTCTCCGACAACGCCAAAGCAGACCAACAACAAAGCGGAGAGTAACGGCGCAAGGGGTAAGCGTAGCATATGATCAATTCATCTCAACTGGCTGCCATCTAAACAACAAACGCAAGCGACCGCCAGAGCCGCTTGCGTTTTCTCTTGCCCCCTCGCGGCTTCTTGAGCAGCTAGAAGCGAACCCGCGCGCCAACGTAGAACTCGCGGCCCAACGCATCATTCAACTCTTCTTCGATGTTTCGGGAGCCGCCGTTATCCAGGCCGCTCGGCAGCAATGGTCCGAAGTTGTTGAAGAGATTGTTGACGCCGCCATAAATGCGGAACCGATCGTCTTCGCCAAAATCATATCGGAGGTAGATACGATGGAAGGCTTCGCCGCCGACCTGATAAAAGCGGTCGAACGTCGGGTCCGGATCATCGTTGTCATCGATGCCGCCGTCCAGATAAGTCACTGTATAGACCATCCGGAAACCGTCATTACGATAACCCGCTCTAGCCCGGAACTCGTCATTGCCGTCATTGATCTCGCCAAGCGGCGATGTGGTGATCGGTCCGCCAATCGCCTGAAACGTTAGCTCCTGATCGAAGTAGTGCGAGTACCGGAAATCAATATCGAACTCACCGGGCACGCCGCCTAACTCGAAATCATACAAGACGGTGGCGTCAATACCCGACACAAGCTCCTCGTCGAGATTCTCCTGAAAATTGATAACCTGGAGCACGTCGCCGCTGAACTGGCTGCGCGTGATCACATCGCAGAACTTGTTGTTGGGGAAGTCAATCGCCGAATAGCAAAGGTCGACCGTGTCCTGTGTGCTCACCGATGTAATCGCATCGGAGATTTCGATGCGATAATAGTCGGCGACCATGGTCAGGCCGGGAATGAACCGCGGCTGCAAAACAATACCTGCGGTATAAGTATTGGCCGTTTCTTCCTGGACGTTCGGGTTGCCGGAATTCGGACCTTGCACTGAGCCATCAAATTCAAATGGATCATCATCATTGGTCGGATCGCCGTCGGTGGCGAGGTCCGCGAAAAATGCTTGGATTCCAGGCTCCGCAAGGCAGTTGGCAGCAACAACTGCGAGATCAGCGTTTACGCCGCCGGTCCCTGACAGTTCACTCAGTCCCGTGCCATCTTGCAACAGACCGTCGCAAGGATCGGTCAGGTCGTCGGCGTCCGGTCGCGGCGGCGAGAAAAGTTCGGTCAGGTTCGGGGCGCGCTGTGATCGCGAAAACTGCCCGCGCAACCGGAAGTCTTCGATGGGCTGCCATACAAAACCGGCGTTGTAGCTCACTATGGCGCCGATCGTATTGTAGTGACCGACGCGCGCCGCAGCTTGGACATTAAATCCGTCAAATACCGGAATATCGATTTCCGCAAATCCCTCGATCACGCTGTAGCTTGCCGCAAGGTCTGGAAAAGTTGCCAGCGAGGTAATGTTGAAGTCATCCGTTGTCGGATCTCCATCAACACCGCCGACCGCATCGCCGTCAGGGTCGCCATCTGTGCTTTGAGATTCATGACGGTACTCAATGCCCGCGACCGCCTTTACGACGCCTGCCGGAAGCTCGAAAACTGAGCCCGTCACATATCCGCCGCCGGTGTATTGCGTCCGCTTTTGGGTCGCAAATCCGTTATAACGAATGTAATCTGCAGCAGCGGCGCTGATCGACCCTTCGCCGAAAAGGTTCAATGGAACGCAACCGGCTGCCCGCGCGTCTGGATCTACGCACTGAAAGCCGCCCGCGCCATCATCTTCAATGTCCAACGCAAATTGGGCATTGAGAAAATTCACTTCGTTCGGGTTGAACTGTTCCTGAGTGAACCGCCCATATGTTCCATACACTTCCCACTCGAAATCATTGCCGAGTTCTCCGGAGAGATCAGCAATGATCCGCACCGTCTGGCGGTCGTTTATGCGTTGCTGTTCGCCGAGCTCAACCAGGCGTCGATCAAAAGACACGCTTCCAGACCTTGTTTCTTCAACGGCCGGGTGAATGAAAGGATGGCTCGAAGACATATTGCCGATTTCCTCGGGGTTCACAGGGTCCCCAAATTCATCGTTATCGTTCAATGTCTCGAATCCGCCCGCCGTTCTGGTGTCAACATCGGCATAGGTGATCGTTACCGACCCCTCGATTGTCGGCGTGAATTCGTAGGTTGTGTGTCCGGCGATACTCAATACGCTGCGCTCGCTGAGTAGCGTACGACCGGGTCGGAAGTTATATCCGTCAGCGTCAGCAAAAAAGTCGCTTCCTACCGGCCGATCGCCAGGATCGTAAATCCCGCCCTGGTCGTTAAACCATTGCCCTCCAACGTTCCAGGCGTCGCCTTCAAAAACGCCTCCCGGTGTCGACGTGCTTCCCGAACCGACAAAACAGTGCCGCTCCGTATCGACACCGCCACAGCCCGGCAAGTTAATCTCGCCTGTCCAGCCATCACTCCCCGTGGAAGAAATCGGGTCGTCAAACTCAACCGCGAGTATTGACAATGGGCGCGTAGCGTCCGCGCGCACCATCTGTTCGTCGCGGTAGCTTATACCAAACAGCAGATACCCTTGGTCGTCAGCATACTTATGACCAGCCGTAAAGTTCAGACGAAACTCGTCGCCGCCGCTGGCTTCCGGCGTCGCGAAACGTCCGTCAAACTCCACGCCTTCAAAGTCGTCCTCCAGAAGAAAGTTGGCAACGCCTGCAATTGCGTCAGACCCATAAATAGCCGATGCGCCGCCTGTCGTGATTTCCGTGCGTTCCACAAAGCCGGCGGGCAGTGTCGAGAGACTAACGCGATCAGAGTTGCCGGAGTTGGAAACGGCCCGCTTGCCGTTAATCAAAACCAACGTGCGATCATCGCCGAGGCGCCGCAGACTAATTGTAGAAAGACCGGATGTCTGAATTAGGTTGTTGGAGCTTTGAGGCGAAATAGATTCTGAAACGCCCGGCAGTTGAAGCAGCGCTTCGGCCAGGTCGACGGTTCCAATTTCCTCCAAATCTTCAGAGTCGAAGACCTGAAGCGGTACGGCCGATGATGCGTTTTCCCGGCGAATCCGGGACCCCGTCACAACAACGATATCATCAGTCTGCTCTTCGCTCGCAGACGCCTCCGGTACCGTCTCGACTTCCTGCGCCCAACCAACGGAAACCGACAAGAACGGCGTTGCCGCCAAACATGAGTAACATAACAGTTTTTGACGCAGGTTCTGCATTTATCCCCTCCAACAGCCATGAGATGGCCGAACATTGCTGATCAGCCAAACGATTTGAAATTTAATGCTGGGACATCAACGTGCTTCGCCACTTGACTTCAAATTCGTAATTCGAAAAGGTCGTTGCAGAAAATGCAAGATATTGATTTGGAGCCGATTTTTGGAGCTAAAGTGGCTTGAAGATTTGATATGTGTTGCCGAAAAAGGACACTTTGCGAGGGCGGCTGACGCGCGCCATATCACGCACTCGGCGCTGAGTCGCCGGATCAAGTCGCTGGAGGCGTGGACCGGCGCCGAGCTGCTTGACCGCTCGCAGCATCCGATCCGCCTGACGCCGGCCGGGCAGGATTTCATTACGTTCGCGAGCGAAATCGTTCAGCTCTCATATGACGGGCGGGCGACGGCGAATTCGTTCACGCGGATTGCCGAAACCGGCGTCACCATTGCATCGCTGCACACATTGGCGCTGGTCTTTTTGCCTCGTCTGATCAAAACGCTTCAGGATACAACCGGCGCCTTTGAGACCTCTATTGTCGCGGAAACGCGCACAATCGACGAATATCTGGAGGCCTTGCATAATGGCGGCAGCGATTTTTTTGTCTGCTACGTACACCCGACAAAAGAACTCAGTATAGATACGACAGATTTTCCTCGCCTTGACATTGGCGTTGACTATATCCGTCCGTATACGCTCAAATCGTTCGACAAGATCGATACGTCTGACGCCGCAAAAGAACCCATTCCCTATCTCGAATATGGCAGTACGGCATTTCTGTCTCAGGTGGTCGAAAGCATCATTGAGACGGCGCCCTACCGAAACAGACTGAAACCGGTCTTTCGGGCCACTCTTGCCGAAAGCCTCGCGACCGCTACGCGGCAGGCGCTTGGAATGGCCTGGCTTCCGGATTCGCTGGTAAAAACCCATAAGTATGCTGACGATCTGGTATCGCTTGACGACGAGAGGTCATTGCCGCTGACGATTTCAATTTTTCGTTCCGCGGCAAATTCAAGGCCGATTGTCGAGAAAATCTGGGCAGCCCTTCCGGACGCGGCAAGTCAGACAAGCTGACAGACCGTTATGATTGCCGCGGTCACGCGGCGACGTTCTTGCATAAATGCCGCATCGCGAGGCCGGCGTTTTCAAGGGGCGCCGGGTGTCTGTCAAACCGCTGGTTCGGCGCCAATGCAGACCCGCCATGCTGGTTCGGCGGTAGCGCAACGTCTTCGCGTTTCCTCTTTTCGGAGCTAATCAGATCAGGACGCCTGTGTATGCCGACGATTAAGAGATCAACGCTTTGAGATCCGCGTTCACGTCACCGAGCGCCGATGCAGTCACCTGTTTACCGTCAAGAATGACTTTCTTTCCAATCGCGAAGGCCGCCGGGTCGTTTATGGCGTCCACTGCCAAAACCGCGCCCTCCTTCAGATACCAGACAGACATCTTCTTTTCGCCAGGCTGTCCGCGCACCACTAAGTTGTCATGCCCTTCGCTCAGACCGACAGTCTGTAACTTCACGTCATACTGATCGGACCAGAACCATGGCAGTGCATCGTACACGACATCGCCTCCCGCCATGTTCGCCGCCGCCGCCTTCGCCTGCTCAATCGCATTCGGTACTGACTCAAGACGCATGCGCCGTCCATAACGCGGCGACGGAAAATTAGTGCAATCTCCCGCAGCCCAGATGGATGGGTCGCTTGTGCGCGCGTGATCGTCAACAACAATACCGTTGTCAATTTCCAGGCCGGCCGACTTGGCGATCTCGACATCCGGAAGCGCCCCAATGCCGATCAGCGCCGCCGCACATGATAGCGACTTCGCGCTTGCAAGCTCTACCGATTCCACTTCCGACGCTCCGAGAAACGCCTCTGCCCGCTCGCCGAACAAAAACTCAACGCCGGCATCCTTATGCAGGCGTTGATAAAAATCCGAAACGGGCGCGCTCGCCACCCGCGCCAGCACGCGATCGGCGAGCTCAACAACCGTAACGTCGCGGCCAGCCTGTCGCGCCACCGCCGCGACTTCCAATCCGATGTAGCCAGCGCCGATTATGACAACCTTACCCTCCGCCGTCAGAATGCTACGGAGTGTATCAGCGTCGCGCAGTGTCCTTAGATAGTATACGCCGCCGAGAGCGCCTCCGGCGCAATCGAGCCGTCGCGGCGGCGCGCCTGTGGCCAACAAAAGCTTCGTATAGGAATATTCGCGGCCGGACGCCGTCGTGACGACTTTGCGGTCTCGATCGATCTGCGCTGTGCGATCATCCAAACAAAGCTGTATGTTTTGCGCATCATAAAAATTGCGCGGCCGCAGATAAAGCCGCTCAACATCCAGTTCACCCTTCAAATAAGCTTTGGAAAGCGGCGGTCTTTGATAAGGGAGCGCGTCCTCCTCGCCAATAATGACAATATCGCCGTCAAACTTTGCCTGTCGCAATGAAACAGCGGCCTGGGCGCCGGCTTGTCCGGCGCCGATAATAACGGCTTTCTCGCTCATGTTCTTCCCATTTTTCTTTCAATTTTTTCGATCTTAACGCCCGCCTATTTGCGCAACGTGAATTCACGGGACGGGCCGCTGTTTTCGATTGCAGTCAGAATACTGGCCGAGCACCGCCGAAAGCCAGCCCTAAATGACAACACCGTCAAAACCCCATTTATTGCGCAGCGCCTCAGCCATCGGATCCCGGATGTTCGGCGCACAAAATTCGTTACTCTCATTATAGCAGCTAATAACGCTTTGGAGCGGTTTTCAAATATCAACGGGCATTTTCCATTCCCGCCGACAGAGACAGGCGCGAATTCGGACGTTTATCCGATCACTTTGTCTGTTTTCAGTTTTCCAATCTCCTCAGCATCGTAACCAATCGCTGAGAGCAGACTCTCGGTGTCCGCGCCGACATCCGGCGGCGGCGCCGGCTTGTCCGTGTGGGTTTCCGAATAGCGCGGCGCCGGTCCCGGCTGAGTGACGCCGCCTACATCGACAAAGGCCGCGCGCTCGACATTATGCGGGTGTTGCGGCGCCTCGGTGAGGCTCAACACCGGCGCGAAGCAGACGTCCGTCGTCTCCAGCAGCTCACACCACGCGTCACGCGTACGAGACCTGAATATTGCTGTCAGTTTCTTCTTCAGCGACGACCAGCGTCCGAAGTCCAATTGCGGGTCGAATTCGGCATCATCTTCCAGACCGAGCTTCTCCCGAAACAATGCGTAAAACTGCGGCTCAATAGCGCCGACGGAAATCCACTTGCCGTCGCTCGTTTCGTAGGTATCGTAAAAATGCGCGCCGGTGTCGATTACGTTAACGCCGGGCTCATCACGCCACAAGCCGTCCGCCAGCATGCCGTAAATCATGCCAGCGATCATGGCCGAGCCTTCCGTCATGGCGCAATCAATCACCTGGCCCTTCGCGCCGCCTTTCACCGCCAACAGTGCGCTCACCATACCGAAGGCCAGCATCAACCCGCCCCCGCCGAAATCGCCCAGATAATTCACCGGCGGCGTCGGCTTCTCGCCGGCGCGCCCGCAGGTGTGCAACGCTCCAGACAGGGAGATGTAATTAATGTCGTGACCCGCTGCATGGGCGTAAGGGCCGGTTTGTCCCCAGCCGGTCATGCGGCCGTAAACGAGCCTGCCGTTATCGCCCAGGAGAACATCGGGCCCAAGGCCCATGCGCTCCATCACGCCCGGACGAAACCCTTCGATAAGACCATCGGCCGTTTTGACGAGATCGCGGGCGATGCGGACGGCCTCCTCACTTTTCAGATCAAGGGCGATGGATTTGCGCGAGCGCAGCAAGGTCTCTTTCTTGTTGAGCCGCCCCCCGACCCGATCAATGCGGATCACTTCCGCGCCGTGATCGGCGAGCATCATGGCGCAGAAAGGTCCGGGACCGATCCCGGCAAACTCAACAATACGAATGCCGTCAAGGGGACCGGCCATTAGCTTCTCCTATCGCGGGGCCATGGGGATGCCGCCGTCAATACGCATGTCTTCTTCATTGAAATATGCGTTGCGGCACATCTCAAGGGCAAGCGATGCGTGCTCCTCAGGCCGCCCTAACCGCGCCGGGTTCGGGCACGACATCTGGCAGCACAAGCGCGCGCAGCGACCGGCTGCTTTGCTCCGACGGCAAGAAGACCGGAAACCAGGCGCGACGATCACCGGCGCGGCGCCACGCCAAGCGTGGCCGGCCTGATCGCCCCCACGCATAAAAATTACCGGGAGCGCTGCACTACCACCCGCGACGTCCAGGGCGATCTGCAACGCATCGGTGCTTTTGACATAGCTCGGCGCCGAATGATGACTCTGTACGCTAATCGCGCTTTTCTCCATTCGGCATTTTCAGGAGGCGAAAAAATGATACGCGAGGCCGGCGCCATTGCTGTGCGCAAGTACAAAAACCCGACTCCCGCTTAGAGGAGGCCGATTGGTCAATCAATGCGTCGAAGTGAATGGTGGGCCTCAAGGAACAAACCTCGAACCAGATTTTTGAGATATTAGAGGAATGGGAGCGCCAGCTTCAACATACAGAGGGCGTTGAAGAACTTCTTTCCACAAGCGATTTCGGAGGGCCTGAACTATGAGCCTGTCCGAAAGGGAAAGCGTCACCCCAGCATTTACAGACGCCAGCCTTTCGACCGCGCGAAACAAAACGGTCCGAAAGTCCACGGCCAGGTCACGGCTTTCGGTCCGGATCAATGAGACTGAGCGGGCTTATCTCGAAAACGTCGCTGGCGATCAGAGCCTGAGCAATTATGTTCGGCGCCAGCTTTTGGGCGACAAAACCGCAGTATCTAAGTCCCGTCCCAAGCGACGGCGTCGCACGCCTGCAGTTGATCAAACCACTGCGGCGCAACTTCTCGCAGCACTCGGTCAATCGCGGCCGGCGTCGAACCTCAACCAGATCGCCAAAGCGGCCTATATGGGCGCTTTACCGGTGACGCCGGCCCTGGAGGCTGAACTTCGCGCCGCGTGCCGCGACATATCCTGGATGCGGCGAACGCTGATTGAAGCTTTGGGCGTCAAAAACCAATGATCCTCGTCGGCAACCAGCGCGGCGGCGCCAAAGGCTTAGCACTCCACCTCATGAAGGAAGAGAATGATCACGTGGACGTTCATGAGCTGCGGGGTTTCGCGTCCGACGATCTGATGGGCGCGTTAACAGAAGCCTATGCAATTAGCCGCGGCGCCAAATGCAGGCAATTTCTGTATTCGCTGTCGCTTAATCCGCCTAAGCAGGAACAGGTCGGTACAGAAGCCTTTGAGTCAGCGATTGAGAGAGCCGAAGAGCGAATGGGCCTTTCCGGGCAGCCTCGCGCCATTGTCTTTCACGAAAAAGAGGGCCGACGTCACGCTCATGTGGTTTGGTCCCGAATCAGAGCTGATGAAATGAAGGCCGTCCAGCTCTCTTTCACAAAACGCAAACTGAACGCCCTCGCGAGGGAGCTCTATATCAAGCATGGCTGGCAGATGCCCCACGGTCTCGTTGATCCTTCTCAGCGCGACCCGCGTAACTTTACGCTGGCCGAATGGCAGCAGGCAAAACGCGTTGGCAAAGATGTGACCGTGCCGAATAACCGCCTAGCCAGTAAGTATTTTCGTTAGGGTCATGATCGACTTTGGTCCCGCGTGAATTCGCTTCTTCCAAAGTCGATGATCGAATCACCTGAGCGCCTTAGTCACTGGCGGTTATTTGTGATTAACTGGGGAATTCTGATGCGATTACGGGAAATTACGGCCAATTTCGGTGTAACGCCCGAAATTGGGGTTTTCCGCGCATAAATGGGGCGCTTGATCGATTTAGCGTTGCAGAAATATCAACCTGCGTGCGCAGCAATACTGGGTGGTTAAGCTGTTTAGGTCGCCAAGATCCTCAAATTAGACCTAATTAAGATTTGGCGATCCTTTGATCCGTCGAAAAGCGGACATTGGCTGACCAAAATGGCAATCGACGCTATAGTTCAATGCTTTCCGCAAGCGCCAACGCTCAAACACCCAGTGTTAGCTTTTGTGGAAAGCAAACATTGGACGATGAGATAGCGATGAGACAGCTCTGTCCCCAAGCGGCCATCCCGGAGATTTCCCTTGAAGATTGCGCCGCGGATCTGAGAAGCTCCGGAAAATCTATTATCCACTTCAGCGGCGCGAGAACGGAGTACGCTAAATGTCAAACGCCAGTGCTGTTTCCGCCCTTAACCGTGCGCGCATTCTTGCCAACATGTTGGCATAACGCGGATCCTGAATGATATTATTCATCTCATTTGGATCTTTTTTTATATTATACAATTCATCGACGCCTTCATGGTGTAGCCAGACAATCAACTTGTACTTGTCGTCAATCAAGCAACGATAATCCAGGCCAACTGTCCACGGCATCGGAATTTCATGGCTATAATATTCAACATAAGCGGCTTTTCGGGATAGTCGAGCGCCACGAGTTAATGTTGATCTAACGGATACGCCCTGAACAGTATTGGGTATCGAACACCCTGCTAAATCCAAAATTGTAGCCGGGATGTCGATTGACGAAACGACCCCCCTGTCGATCGGCCCTTTTTGAACATTTGCGCCAGAAACAATCAACGGCGCCCGAATTGCTTCCTGGTACGGGAGACGACGCTCAATACTCAGGCCGTGCTCGCCAAAGAAATATCCGTTATCGCTAGTAAGGATGAATATCGTATTTTCCAAATCCCCACTTTTCCTCACCGCACCTACCAGTCTGCCGATCCCCTCATCAACAGCTAACATCATTTCGGCGCGTCGCTGTATGGTGTGGTCGGATGTGAGCGGATCCAGGAACGCCTTCCACATACTCTTTATCTCTGGACTGTCCTTTATCGACAGCAATCGCCTAACAACAGGCTTGGTTCTGTCTTCGGGAACGCCAAACGAGGTTGCACGAGGAAACGATTTTCCATTGTATCGACCAAAATGCCTCGGCGCTGGTCTGAATTCGGAGCCAGCGTCAAAATCGACTCCGCCATCGTCTAACTGCTGCACATCCGGATGGATTGCCTTGTGTCCAATATAGCAAAAAAACGGTCGTTCATCTGCATTCTCGACAAACCGAATAGCCCTATCAGTCAAAACGTCTGTGACATGCCCCTTCGACAACTCAATCTTTCCATTCTCGAAAATTGGCGAATTATTTGCTTTGCCTTGGCCGGGAAGACAGACCCAGTAGTCGTAACCTGGACGAGGCGTTGGATCATTCCCCATATGCCATTTGCCAATGTGGGCGGTTCGATAGCCATTCTTCTGTAATTGCACAGAAATCAAATCTAATTGCCGGCTTGCAGCGGTTCTCGCCGAATTATCAATAATACCGTGCCGGGAGGCATATTGGCCTGTTAGCAGGCATGCGCGATTTGGCGAACATAATGGCGTTGCATGATAGGCGTTTTCAAATACTGTCCCATTGCTCGCCAGTGCATCCAATGCCGGCGTTTGCAGATAAGGATGGCCGCCGCCACTCCACTCGTCATGACGCATGTCATCAACGACGATCATTACGATATTAGGTTTTCGCTTTGTTTTCGGTCTGCGCGCCAACGATTTTGTTGCTCCAATTACAGGGGCGGCCGCGGCAACGCCAAGGACCTTTCTTCGTTGAATCTTCACGCGGTCACCATTTTTTCGAACTCACAAAAGGCTGTGTTTCTTTCGCTATTCCTTCTCAAAATGAGAAATTGCCGAAATCAGGCTTTCATTGAACTGCAATGAGTCCTCGAGCATCGGGAAGTGGCCCGTTCCATTCAACGTATAAAATTTTGCACTCGGCGCACGATCGATAATTGCAACGCCATCGACCGGCGCATAGTCGCTATTGATGAAACTAATCGCAGCTTTTTGTTGGGCGCTTTTCAGGCCTACGTCATTCGGTAGTGTGTTCATATCATTTGCCAACTCAAGCGCAATTTGACTTGGGCCCTCCGCCATGTCCTCAATAATATTGGTGACAAGTTGATAATCTGCATTCACCGGAAAGAATCGCTGGCGGTATTCCGTCTTCATTGCTTCAAGAAAGTTCAATCGCAGCGCCTCTAAGCTCGCCTTGCTTTCTTCATCCGTCATTCCCCTTTTGTTGGCGTTCTTGTACTTTCCGGAATCAACAACAACCACATGGTCAATTATGCTTTCCGCTTTAGCGGCTGCGACAACGCCTACATACCCGCCCATCGAATGTCCGATGACCGTAACGGAGTTTGCAAGGCTGTTACTTTTTAACGAGTTAATTAGAAGATTCAGATCATTTGCATACTGATCTATAGAATACTCCTCGCGAGAGCCAGCCACCACTTCACCGTGCCCCGGCAGATCAACAGCGGCGACGTCTCCAAAACTGGAAAGCACCGGAAGCTGCGAATTCCAGTAGCGCGCGTCGCACATCCAGCCATGAACAAGAACGTACAGATCGTCGCTATGCTCATTGTTCAACAGATAGGCGCCTATTATATGGCTATCAGAATTCTTAAACTCGCGGTACGGCGCATCTATTGGCGCAAAAAAATCAGCTATGGGTATCGACTTCGGATCATGCACCGCCAATTCGGTTTGGCACCCGTAGAGCATAGGCAACAATGCAACCAACTTAAACTCTGCGCGCATACGATCCAGCTCACTTTTTTTACGTTAGTTCACTCAAATGCCTGAACGAAGAATAAGCGAAATTGGCGCCGGGAGGAAATTGCCGATTTCGCCTAATAGTGCGTCATTTGCTAGTCTGAAGTATCACCAAACTTTATTGTAAGCGTGGCGCCGCCTTCGATTCCCCGCCCAGGCGTTCCCTGCGCAAATCCTAACACAATGTCGGTGAAGTTTAGCGCCTGTGAAAAATATTCCTTGTCAGTCAGATTCTTGCCATAAGCAGCTATCGACCAACGGCCACTCGGCGCGGTGTACCTAACGTTTGCACTTAGCAGGCCGTAGCCTGGCAACTGAAACCTCAAATCATTCGCTGGATTAGAAAAAAAATCATCTTGATACGAATAATCTAGACGACTTATAACATTTCCCTGTCCAATATCAAATTCATAGTTGCCGCCGACGCTAAAGCTGAACTCAGGTGAGTTTCCCAAGCCGTTTCCGACAGTAAACGGAGTGCCTGGATCTGCTTCTGTTATCTCCGTTTCGAGCCAAGCGCCCGTAAAATCTATTGACAGGTCCTCTGACAGAAACAAATCAATTTCCGTTTCAATACCATACGCCTCGGCCGCCGCCGCATTCTCCAACAAGGTAATGCTGCCAACTTGATTAGCGACTTGGAAGTCTTTCAACTCTTGATAGAAGAAGGTCGCGTTGAACCGCACGCGATTGTCCGCCAGCACGCTCCTGAATCCCACCTCATAGGTGTCCAGTTTTTCAGGATCAACCGAATTGATCCCATAGTTTACAGATGGGTCCATTTGCGTCGCAACATCAAAGTTGGCGCGCGGCCGGTCGTTTAGAGCGCCGGCCCTGAAACCACGAGCGTACGAAGCGAATGCAAACACAGTGTCAGAAAGGTCGTACTCGAGACTGACGCGTCCACTCAATGCTTTGTAAGTATCCTCTGCTGAAATGATCAGCGGCCCGCTATTGCCGTTCACATCTGTAGGGAGAAAAGTAAGCGGCGTGCCATCTTGAGCAAGCTCGGTGGCAATAATTGATTTTTTGTCACGGTTCCAGCGAAGACCGCCAGTGATCGAGAAACGGTCTGTAACGTTCAGCGTTGATTGTCCGAAGAAAGAGATGCTTTCAATCCCATGGAACGGATTGGATCGGATCGTGCCACCCGGCGCAGTGGGATCGCCGGCAAAAGCCACAAAGCGACGATCATCCGACTCTTCATCATAATAGAAAAACCCGCCGATCCAATCCAATCGCTCGCCAATTGTTCCGCCAAGCTGGAGTTCTTGGGAAAAGGCCTTGATATTTCTTGTTACGTCCCGGTTTTCCAGAAGCGCGCCAGCGGCGGTATCAAAGTCGTAGTTCGCCTCGATGCCGATATCGCGATATGCGGTCACCGATTTGAAAGAAAGTGAATCATTGAGGTCATAATCTAGCGTAAGACTACCGCTTACATTGTCTGATTGATAAAATGAATCGAGAACGGAAGCGCTGCGTGTGGTGCTTCCGACAAAGTTCGGATCGGTATCAAAACCTGCGCCCGCGGCCAAGATCGGAAACAATTGAGTACCATCGTACCCCGTGAGGGACGTAGCGCTTCCATTGTTGTCAGTACGGGTATAGTCAAAGACGCCCAAGACCCTCAAGCGGTCGCTTGGTGACCACAAGGCCTGCCCCCTCACAATCTGTGTCGAAACATCTCCCAAATCCTGGCCGAGCGCGTTCGTAACGTAACCGTTCTGGTTTAATGTAGCGGCTGTCACTCGAATCGCGAACTGCTCAGAAAGCGGAAGGTTTACAATTCCCCTCGCATCGATCCGCGCGAAAGAACCGCCCGTAACGTCAAGTTGAGCGCTGAAACTTTCCAAATCAGGCTCTCTTGTGATGTATCGGATGGATCCCGCAGTTGCGTTCCGGCCGTACAGCGTTCCTTGGGGGCCACGCGTAATCTCAATTTGCTCAACATCGAGAATGTTAAACAATGCGCCGTCGCTGCGGCTGTAATATACATCGTCAACATAGACCGCGACAGCTGCTTCTTGATTAATCGCATTTCGATCGGCGCCGATCCCGCGGACATAAAAAGCCGCATTGCTTGATCCGAAACCGCCGCCCGCACCCAGAAAAACATTGGGAGTGCGCTCATTCAGGCCGGACAGATCAGAAATGTTCTGTTTTTCCAACTCTCCCGCTGGCAACGCTATTATCGATAATGGCGTTTGCTGAAGGTTTTCTTCTTTCTTCCTCGCCGTCACGACAATAGTATCGGCCTGCGCATAAGCCGCCGGTATCGCTGACAGCGCGATTGCAGCACCGCAATTCATCAATAGACACTTCTTGATCGACATTTTCATTTTCCCCTCCCGCGTGACGGGCTCATCATTTATTGCCGCCGACCAATAGGCCCGCTGGTCAAGGCGGCGCTGGTTAGCCGACAATCAGCCAATCGATTGATATGTCAACTGATCCAGTATAAGCTATCGATTGTGATGTCAACTGATTGCGGCGATTTTCCGATCTTGGTATTCTGCCCATGTCGCCCTATTAGCTTATTTGGTTGCTACGCCTGCTGGCCACCAAGGGTTAACTTCTTTCTGAAGGCCCGGAAGGTGGCAACGGATACTGATGTAGGTCGAAGGACGCGCTTTTCTAATCACTTGCCCAGCAGTTCAGCTGTGTGGTTTCACATTTTGAATGAAGGCATGTAGCCAGAATTCTTGGGGTACATGTACAAATTAGAATTCCGAACGAAAAAAACGCCAATCGCTTCATGAAAACTAAGAACCAAATAGATCTCGAAAACTACTTCCCATTCTTGTTGCGGACAATATCCGCCCATATTTCACGCGGCACTGCGACAACCACAATTGATGGGCACAAAATTGGCATGCGAGAATGGCGCGTAATCGCGCTGCTAGCTGATGAAGGCATCTCGACTAGCAAGCAGATCTGCTTTGAAAGCGGCATGGACAAAGCCTCGGTTAGCCGCGCGCTCGCCTATCTAAAGGAACAAAAGCTTGTTAGCTCAAACGGCGCAGGCGAAGATTGGCGGAGCAAACCGATTAAGCTCACCCGGAATGGTGAGAAGATATATCAGATCATGGCAGCTCAGAAAATAGAAAGAGCAGAAAGCCTGTGGAGTGACCTCACGGACAACGAGCGAAAAACTTTGCTAAAGCTTTTGCAAAAATTGCGGCGAAATGTGCACAAGTCGCTGGCTGATAGCATTGATGAAAATGGTTGACATCGATCAGTCATCGACAAAAAGCCGACATTTTGCACATACGGCCAATTTTACATTAGGCGCTCTTTTTTTTGCTAACTTAATCTCCCACATAGACCGGCATTTGCTTGCGATGACGGTCGATCAAATACGCGCCGATGTCGGGCTGAGCGACACTCAAGTCGGCGTTCTTTACGGATTTGGCTTTTCAGTAAGTTTCGCCCTCTCCACAGTGGTTTTGGCTTCATATTCTGACAAATATTCCAGAACAAAAATTATTGCTCTTGCAATTGGATTTTGG
Source organism: Hyphococcus sp. (assembly GCA_028281665.1). Classification (GTDB taxonomy): domain Bacteria; phylum Pseudomonadota; class Alphaproteobacteria; order Caulobacterales; family Parvularculaceae; genus Hyphococcus. Next base: position 182,853 of record JANQJK010000026.1, on the reverse strand, counting down.
TCCGTCGCTACAGGCCTTTTTGGAATTGCATCAAGCTTTGCCCTCTTGTTTATTGCACGACTTGGAATTGGCGTGGGACAAGCCGCGCTTTCACCGGCTGTATATTCGATACTTGCAGACCTATTTCATCGGCAAAAGAGGGGCAGAGCAAACGCAATATATGCCTCCGGGTCATTCGTTGGCCTTTCCATCGCGGTCGCCTTAAGTGGTTTTGTTGGTGCGATTGTACTCGAATCTACGAGCATATTTGGCGTGATGCTTAAATTACCAAATAGCTGGCGCGCTGGATTTATTGGAATGAGTGTGTGCGGGATTGTCTGTTCGATTGCATATTTCTTTCTCTTACGAGATCCAATTCGACAACGCCCCGAATCGGTTCCCTCTTTTTTGCAAACGCTTCATTTCATACGAAGGAATAGCAGTATTTTTGTATGGCATTTTTTGGGGTTTTCTTTTGCTGCAATGGCGTTGTTCACCCTGATCGCCTGGGGGCCGACATACTTCTCTCGCCTGCTACACTTGGATGGCGTTTCAAACAAATCGATCCTGGCGGTCGGTTTTTTGTCGGCGACGATTACCGGCGTGATCACAAGCGGCGTTTTGACGGATTATCTTTCTAAGGTTGTGGGACGACCCGCACCATTTTTTGTGGGTTTATTCGCCACATTGCTGATCGCGGTATCTATGACCTCTTTCACGCTAGTGGAGGAGGCGGCACCTAAAGGAATGCTTTTTTTTCTCTCTCTTCATTTTGCATCATATGCTATCTCTCCATCAGCGTTCGCCATTCAGGCTTGGTCGCTGGAAAAAATGCGCTCTCGCGTTTACGCTCTGTTTTTGTCAATAAACAACTTAGTTGGCATGTCGATTGGCGCTCTTTTGGTTGGCGTACTAAATGATTATGTTTTCCGGTCCCCGAGTTCAATCGGCAATTCAATTGTCATTACTGTGATACTTGCTGCAATCGCCAGCGCATTGTGTCTGGCTCGAGCGGCGCATAACGCCGTACGCGCCGTCTAACGAATCCAAAAACCTTGATTGTCCGCGACACGTATGATTCAAAATCGATGTTCGCAATTTCGCAAAGCAAACATTGAAACTGTATTGAAATCAATTAGTTGACAAATCACTCCACAAAAACGAGATACAGGCACTACTTCTAATGTCTGCTTTAGGCGTAAGAAATATGCCCGCAGTAGCGTGGATATTATGTCTTCTTCTGCGCGCAAAACCGACGTTTCAATCAACTTGCGCTCGCAGTTTTCTGGATCCTGTCGACATGACGTCGCCGGCTCAAACTATCCGCCACACATCCTTGCTTGTCTCATCTCGAATGAGATCGATCCGCGCACCGTCAAAGTGATAGGCAAGCGCCCGCCCCTGCTTAGGAATGGATATCACATCCGGCCAGAACGCGGCGACGCACTGGCCGTCTGCATCGCGGACGCTTGGATAGGCGAGCCCGTTCGAGCCGTCTGCGCGCAGTTCCCGCGCAAGCGCCTGTGACGCCAAATAGCTGTCCGGGTCTAAGCACTCCGCGAGTTCCCCATCCCGTCTTATGTCATGCATCCGGGCATCGATTGAACCGACCAGTTCGCGAAACTGGCTGAACCAGCCCGGCGGCTCATTCGTGTCGGCGTAAATCCGCCCACGGTGAAAGGTCGTCTCCGCGATCGCGGTTTCAAAGCGGTTCGCCGCGTAATAGACGCCAAAATGTCCATCATGAAAGCGCCCCTGAAACCGCGGACTGATATGGACGAAAGGCGCCATGACATAGCTGGCGCCGTTGCCGCCGACCCGGCGGTCTGGCGGCGCCAGCTCCAATCGCCCGATGCTCGCGACAACACGCGCATTGGATTTTGATTCCCCTGAAGCAATCGCATCCCATTTCGCGGGATCGGCGATGTCTTCGAAGAGATCGATCGGCGGATGCCGCGTTGAAATGATCCGATGGGTCTTGCGCCAGCGCAGGCGCGTAACGCACGGGAATTTCATCCGCGCGCCGCATCAAGATAAAAGCGCACGTCAAAGAGATCCATGATCTGCCCTTGCAACATGATCTCCAACGCCGACCGCCCGTCGAACGCTTTGCTGGGTTTTTTCACCCAGGCGTAAACGCGGGCGTTTTCAGTGAAGAGAATGCGCAACGCTTTATGGATGCCCATGAGAATGGAAAGCCGGGTTTTCTGATCGACGGTGAGCCGGCCAATTTCGCCGCGCTTCCAGCGATTATATGTGGCTGTCGAAATGCCGCCGAGGAGCGTGCAGGCTTCGGCATCCGTCAGCCCCCATAGCCGGAACAGGTTGACGGAGGCCTCGGCCATGGCGAGGCCTTCCTCATCAGTGACACCATAATCGCCCGCGGCCAGGGGAAAGGACGCGGGGGCTTCATCGGGCGGCAATCGATCAACGGGCTGCAGTTTCATCAGGGTCATCCTTTGACCTCCATATAGGGCAAATTCGTGCAAATGACAAGATTTTTCGTATTTCTATCAATTGATATTTCGCCGAATCTCCACGAATTCCGCGCGTAACGCGCTGGCCCTCCACGGGCTTTCCCGAAATCCCATGTAACGCCGCCCCGACGCATGATTCCTGAGACCCCCATGCCGCGCCGGGCTTCCAGCGCCTCCCGCCAAGGGACCAGCGTGAATTCCTTCGATTTCTCGACCACGGCGAAACGTCCCGTCGGCAAATCGACTGGGTGGCGATAGGTCCCGCTCACGCGCTCGCCCTCGACCGGGTCGACGAATTCTTTTCCAATTTGCCTGGACAGCCGCTCGCCCGCTTCCGCGATGGCGTCGCGCTCCATCAGCGTCAGGCGTTTGCGGTCGATAACGAGCGCCTCGCCATCGTACTTCGCAAGGCCTTGGCCAATGAGCCAACGCCGTCGCGCAGTCATGGCGCTGCGAATCTCTTCGCCGAAACCGGCGCGAACAGTTTCAATGTCTGCGCGATCATCAAGAGCGTCATCGAGAACAGTGCGCGCTGGCGCTTCGGTTATGCCAAATGTCGATTTCGCGTTCTTCGACGTACTCGCCGTCGAGCAGGTGCGTCTTGAACGTCCGGCGCAAATCCTTGAGCTGAAAAGGCGCCACGTCGAAATCGCTCATGAGACGCCGCGCGACTTTGCCTAGCGAAGACGGATCAATGGGCTCGCGGATGTCGTAGGTATTGGGAAAAAGGTAGTCACTTTCCGAATTCGTAACGGCTACCGCAATCTCGTATTGCGATTTCGCCTGCTCGGTGAGTGGGACATGGTGCTCGCGCTTGTTCTTTGTCGTGGGGAGACAAAGCCAGCCGTCCTTGTACCATTCCTTTTTAGACGCGGAGATTTCGGTGATCCGAAGGCCGCCCATGCAGATAACCATTCGGATAACGGCGGTCGTTCGCGGATCTGAGGCGTTAGGGAGCTTTTGCGCGTCATCACGCACCATTTGCGAGACCGCAATGAGACTCTCAAACGCAACTCCGGCGTCACCGAATCGCAGAACTCTTCGCGACCCGATTTTACAGAAATCGTCCGTACCCAACGGTCCGTCATGCGGAGTGTTTTCATGGCTTTTCGCCCATCCGTTTTGCGGGCCTAGCGCGTGTGCAGCGTGACCCATTTTGTGACCCAAAACGATTAAAAACGGCGAAATGTTGTGACCCAAAAATTCCGAACGCAGCTAATTTGTTGTTTTTATTTCTAAATTGGTGGGCCCGGAGGGACTCGAACCCCCAACCTAGCGGTTATGAGCCGCCAGCTCTAACCAATTGAGCTACAGGCCCGACCGGACGGCGCGAAGCGCCTCTGCGCCGGCGGAAGCGCGGTTCTTATCAGCAATTGCCGGCGCAATGAAGGCCCCGTATCGTCGTTGCCCGCCGCCTCCGTAAGATCGAATTTGCGCCTTGATTTTGCCCGCTGCGGGCGAGCATGGTGCGTGGCGAATGCGAAATCGGGAGACAATCATGCGTGCATCTTTCTACCCCGCCATTGCGGCGCTCGCCGCGTCCTGCACCGCCCCCCAGGTGTCGGCGGACCAGGCGCCCGCGCCTCGAACGATATCGGTGACCGGCGAGGGCGAAGCGGTTGCCGCGCCCGACATGGCGATTGTCCGCATCGGCGTTCAGAGCGACGGCGAGACGGCTGCGGACGCCCTGCGCGCCAATTCCGCCGCGATGACGGCGACGATCGACAAACTGAAATCCATGGACATTGAGGCGCGCGATATCCAGACGTCGGGCCTCAACGTCAACCCGCGATACAACTATGAAAGAAACCGAAGCGAACCGGAGGTGATCGGATTTCGCGCATCGAATTCCGTTCGCGTTCGCCTGCGCGATCTCGACAAGGCCGGCGCGGTAATCGATGAGGCTGTCTCGTCCGGCGCAAACTCACTGGGCGGCATTTCTTTCACCTTCGCGGAGCCGAAACCGCTCCATGACGAAGCGCGCCGCAACGCCGTCGCCGACGCAAAATCGCGAGCCGCGCTCCTTGCCGACGCGGCGGGCGTCCGGCTCGGACCTGTTTTGACGATCCACGACGGCTATATCGCCGCACCGCGCTACGACAATATCGTCGTAACCGCCGCGCGGATGGAGTCAGCCGATTTCGCAGCGCCGATTGAAGCCGGCGAATCCAGCATAAAAGCGCAGGTGACGCTGATCTATCAGATCGACTAGTCGGCAGCAGCGTCCCCGGCGAAAAGGTTGCCAAAGAAATCGCCTTCATTCCACGTAGGCCGCTCCGGGCGGTCGGCTATTTCACGGGCAATCGTGTAATTGACGTCGGCAAAGCGCGCCGCGTCGTCCCAGCGGATCGGCAGCGACAAGTCATCGCTCGGATTATGGTAGTGCGTTGACAGGAAATCGGTGATCACCGCTTCGCCGCCATTGGCAAAGCCCGGCCACAGAAAGATCGACGGCACGCCCTGCTCCACAAACCGATAGTGGTCCGACCGGGTGAAAATGCCCTGTTCCGGCATCGGGTCCGGCGAGACGGTTACGCCAATGGCGGCAAGCGCCTCTTCCGCAAGGGGGCCAAGGGACGATCGTTCGCCGCCAAAAGCGACAATATCTGTAAACGAATGGAGCATCAGCGGCATGTCCAGATTGACATTCGCAACGATTTCCTTGTCGCCGATCGTCGGAAACTGCGCGAACTTGTCCGCGCCCAGCAGCCCCTTTTCTTCCGCCGTCAGGGCGAGGAAAACCACAGTCCGCGAAGGCCGCGGCGCTTCGCGAAAGCGTCGGGCTGTTTCGAGGAGCATGGCGACGCCGAGGGCGTTGTCCATGGCGCCGTTATTGATGACGTCGCCATCTCCGTTGTGGTCCTTTTCATCGATACCGACGTGATCGAGATGAGCGGTAATGACGATCGCCTCATTCTTCAATAACGGATCGGCGCCTTCGATCACGCCCACCACATTATCGCTGAGGACGTCGGCAAATGTGTTCGCGCCCCTGGCGGAAATCGTGACAGGCAAATCAAACCCGTTGGGTACGCTGGCGCCGCCCGCCTCTTCGGCGCGCACGTCGCTGTATGAGCGCGGCGCGCCCTCGAAGAGTTTTTCGGTAACGTCTGGATGCACGGCGACATAGGCGCCCAGCCCGGACCCGGAAACGTCGGCGACGCCGTCCGGACGTACCCATGTGGTCGACTGGGCGACAGGATTTCGCATCAGGCGGTTCCAGGGAACGCGTTTTTCATGGGCCTTAGTGTAAATGCCGATGACGGCGACGGCGCCATTCTCAGCGAAGTATTTCGCTTTCGTTGCAGAGGATCCGTAATGAGCGCGGGACTCGCTATCAAAACTAGCTGGCGCGCCGGCAAAGCGCACGACGACTTTGCCGTCGATATCAAGCCCCTCAAAGTCGTTATGCCCGATCTCCGGCGCGTAAACGCCATAGCCGACAAAAACCGCCGGCGCGGTAAACGACACCGCCTCCTTTTCAATCGACGGATAGATCTTGAATTCGTCAAGGAATTTGAGCGCCAGGGTCTCGCCATTAGGGTTCGTCACCGACATATGCGAGGCGTCGGGCGTTGATGACGCTGTCCGCAAACGGACTTCCTGGAACCAGCGGCCCTGGTTGCCCGGCGCTAGTCCAAGTCCGGCCATGCGTTCGGCGACGTATTCAGCGGCAGCGTCATACCCCCGCGTTCCCGCTTCCCGCCCCTCCATGGCATCGTCGGCGAGATATTCCACGTCCGCCCGAATGCGCGCCTCGGCGCTTTCAAGCGCCCCGACCCTCGCCGCTTCGACCGCGTGAACGGCGACCTGATGATCGTCGCCGCTGACGCACGCGCCGACCGTGAAACCGGCAATGATAATGGCGGACTTAAAGAACGGCACTCGACCCGCTGGCACGAAACACCCTCCCGCTGCTCAAAATTCTCCGGACGTTGGCTCAACCGCGCAAGCGAAGCAAGCGCCTCAGGCAAATGCAGCGCAGACAGCTATTTTTGGCATAATAATCTGCTTGTTACGCCGTTTTCCTGACCTCCTTGGAACAATCGCGCGTGTCCGCTATTCTTTATTGGTCGTGGAGGGGTGAAGTATGCATAGGATTCTGTGTTCAGCGGCGCTGGTCGCCGTAGTGCCGGGCGGCGTCCTGGCCCATCCCCATGACGGCGAAGCGGGCCACGACCACAGCGGCGGGTGGGTACACGAAAACGGCATCGGCCCCGACCCCGACGGCGACAGCAACCCGGCGACGGACACCCGGGTCTTGCCTTTTATCGGGCGGGTGCTTGTGGACGCAGATGGATCGACCTTCCCTGTCGTCCATTTCGAACCACCGCCGGGCGCCCACGGCGAACCGATCATCCAGGACTATTACGGCAAATACGGCGTCAAATTCGGTCCCGGCCTCTCCTGGCAGATCTGCGAGGGACAGCGCCACTTTCAGTACAACTCCATGTGCACCTATCAGGCGCCCACAAGCGGTCGGTTCGCCGCCGGTTACCGGAACACGCTAAATCGACCGCTGGCGATCGAATTCGATCAGCCCGCATGTCTTGTGACCATGTCCATCTATCCGACGGGCGCGGAGGAAGACGAGCTGTTCGAGTTTGAAATCCAGGGCTGGGACGCCGATGATCGACCGCTTGACCGCGCGCGCATCGAATTTGAGTGGGAAAATGAAACGGTCATCTTCGAGAACATCGCCGGCGCCTATTTTCTCGACGCCCCCGCCAAACGCATCACGGTGTCGATGAGAAGCCTCGACGAAGCGGCGCGCCGGAAAGCGAGCAAAGACAAAGACGACAACCGGGAGGTCGACACGCTGCGCTATTTGATCGACGATCTCGCCTTTATCAGCGGCTCCTGCGAAGCGGCCGTTGACGAGGTTGAAACGCGCACGGGCCTTGAGCTAAGCAGCCGCACATATCGGCTCAACCGTCGCGAAGATCCGAATTAGAAAACGGCCCGCTTCAAACGGACCGTTCCCTAAAGTCAGCAGAAGCCGGCGTTCAGCCGGACTGATCGTCGATCGCCGCGTCAGGCGCGTTGTTCTTCACAGACTCAATGCCGCCTTCCATGCCGGAAGTTGACTCATACATCTGCGACGACCCGATCACCTGATGATTGGCTGCCTTCAAATTGAAATGGTGCTTGCCGTTGGCGCCTTCCTTACGCTCATAGCGAGCGTCGTCCGGCGCGTTTTTTCGCACCGAAGCGATGCCGTTTTCGGCGCCGGATTTGTCCTTGTAACCCTCGCTCGCGAGAATGTTTTCGCCGTTCCCCGCTTTTAAGCGAAAACGGAATTCACCGGCCTTGTCCTTATAGAGTTCAAATTTGCCCGACATTCAGACGCCTCCTTCATTGCCTTTTGCGCCCCCGCGCACATATTTCCATAGCCCATATCGTCGGGCTGTAAACCGTTCAGTGTGCATGAATTTTCCGCAAATGTTCCAGAATCGTTCCGTCTGGTCTAAACAGGCCCGATGAGTTCCGAACGCGTAAAAACCCCGTCCATTTCCGAGCGCGCCATGGCCGCCGCGACCGCGGCGACGCAGGGCGAAAATGACGGAAAATCAGCGCCCTATCTGACGGCCTTAAACGAAGAACAACGCAAGGCCGTGATGGCGACCGACGGGCCGGTGCTGATGCTGGCGGGCGCGGGCACCGGCAAAACCCGGGCGCTGACCACACGTCTCGCCCATCTCCTTTTCACGGGCCGCGCGCAGCCCTGGCAGATCCTTGCCGTCACCTTCACCAACAAGGCTGCCCGCGAAATGAAAGAGCGAATCGGCGCGCTGATCGGCGAGTCCGTTGAAGGCATGCAGTGGCTCGGCACCTTTCATTCTATCGGCGCGCAGATCCTTCGCCGCCACGCGGAACTGGTCGGCCTCAAATCGTCCTTCACAATCCTCGACGCGGACGACCAAATCCGCCTCGCGAAACAGGTCATCGAGGCGGCCAACATCGACGAAAAGCGCTGGACCGGCCGTGGCCTGGCCTTTGTCATCGACGGCTGGAAAAATCGCGGGCTGACGCCGGACAAGGTCCCTGCAAACGAAGCCTATCATTTCGCCGAAGGACGCGGGATTACTCTCTACACGGCCTATCAGGAACGGCTAAAAACGCTGAACGCCGCCGATTTCGGCGATTTGCTGATTCATAACCTGACGATCTTTCAGAACAATGCGGATGTTCTCGCCGAGTATCAGAACCGATTTCGATACATGCTGGTCGACGAATATCAGGACACCAACGTCGCACAGTATTTATGGCTGCGCCTTCTTGCGCAAAAACATAAAAACATCTGCTGCGTAGGCGATGACGACCAGTCGATCTATGGCTGGCGCGGCGCGGAAGTCGAGAACATTCTGCGTTTCGAAAAAGACTTTCCGGGCGCGCAAGTCATCCGCCTTGAGCGCAACTATCGGTCGACGCCGTCAATTCTTGGCGCCGCGTCGGGATTGATCGCCGCCAACAAGGATCGGCTTGGCAAGGAACTCTGGACCGACGTCGAAGACGGCGAAAAAGTCAGGGTGCGGGGCGTCTGGGACGGCGAAGAGGAAGCCCGCATTATCGGCGACGATATCGAAGCGGAACAGATGAAGGGCCAGTCCCTGTCGGACATGGCGGTGCTGGTGCGCGCCTCGTTCCAGATGCGCGCCTTTGAAGAACGCTTCAACACGCTGGGCCTCGCTTACCGGGTCGTCGGCGGCCCGCGCTTTTATGAGCGCGAAGAGACCCGCGACGCCCTCGCCTATCTCCGGCTCATCCGGTCGGCGGACGATGATCTCGCTTTCGATCGCATCGTCAACAAACCAAAGCGCGGATTAGGCGACAAAGCGCTTCAGGTTCTGCATAAGATTGCGCGCGCGCAGGGCGTCCCGCTTATGGCGGCGAGCCGCATTGCTCTTGAAAGCGACGACCTTCATGCAGCCGCGCGCCGCTCGCTGGTCAACTTCGTCGACACGATTGATCGCTGGACCCGCGACGCGAAAGATATGGCGCCCGCCGATCTCACCGAGCTGGTGCTCGAAGAGTCCGGCTATATGGAAATGTGGAAGAATTCCAAAAGCCCGCAGGCGCCGGGAAAACTCGACAACCTCAAGGAATTCATTCAGGCGGTTTCGGAATTCGACACGCTGGAAGGCTATCTCGATCACGTCGCCCTGGTCGCCGAGCGCAGCGAGGACACCGGCGAAGGCCAGGTCTGGTTGATGACCCTTCATGCAGCGAAGGGCCTTGAGTTTCCCGTCGTGTTTCTGCCCGGCTGGGAGGAAGAGATATTTCCTTCAAAACGATCCCTCGACGAAAAAGGCAACGCCGCACTCGAAGAAGAACGCCGCCTCGCCTATGTGGGCATTACGAGGGCTGAGGAGAGCTGCCGTATTTCTTTCGCAGCCAACCGGCAGATTTATGGCCGCTGGCAAGCGGCCATGCCGTCGCGTTTCATTGACGAGCTGCCCGAGGACCATGTCGAGGTCATGTCCGAGCCGGGTCTTTACGGCAATGCGGCGGCGGACCTCGCCAGCCATTCAAGTTTTGACGGCGAAAAGCTGCGCGAGGATGCCTATTACGACAATCCCGGATGGCGGCGCGCCCGCGCGGCGAATGCGCGCCCGCGCACAGAACCGCCGATGATCGAAGGACGCGCCGCAACGGTATCGGTAAGCGCGCCGGGCCATTCGAACTTCTCCAAAGGGCAACGGGTCTTCCACCAGAAGTTCGGCTACGGAACGATTTCCGCCATTGAAGGGCAGAAACTGACGGTGGATTTCGAACATTCCGGCCCGAAGAAAGTCATTGATACATTCGTCAACGCTGCGTGAGGCCGGGGCGTTGTCTGAAAAAACCGCTCACTGCCCGGATTGCGGCGCAACATATGAACCGTATGACGGCGACACGCACGCTTACCTCGGCGCATCGCCGGAATGTTGGGCGGCGTTTAACACGGTGCTGGCGCGGGAGTTCGAGGACATCGGCTACTTTTCCGTTCATCGGCTGACCGTCGACGCCTACACCGTTCAGCACCCGGGCGATCAAACGGACCGACGCGCTGCGCAATCCGTGAACATCCATCTGACGTCACTCTATCTCATACTGGAAGAGGACCGCTCATTGTCATACGCCGCAAAATCGCTTGGCGTTCTTGCCAATGCGTTCAAAGACAAGTTCAAGCCGCTCGCGCCGCCGGACCCGGACGCCTACAAATACACCGTGAAGGACATTTGCGCGGCGGCAGACGCCGCGGAGCATCAACGGATTGTGCGCTTGTGGGCGGAGGATGTATTTCAGGCCTGGACGCCGCACCACGGGACGGCAAAAGCATATGCCCAGTTACGCGAGCAACAATAACCGATGACATCGTCATACAAACTTTCGTGGACCGGCCCCCAGTTGGATTTGCAGGAAGCCGCGGACGCATTGAGCGAAATCCTGACGCCGCCCCCGGGCGCGGTTAGTCTGACCAAGGACGACCCGACCGTCGAGGACGAAAACGCCGCGTGGCGGCTTGACGCCTATTTCGATGAACAACCGGACATGACGGCCGTCAGCGCGCTGGTTGAAGAATATGGGAGCCTCGGCGCTGCCGAGATTGAGGAGCTGCCCGATCTCGACTGGGTCGCTCATTCCCTCGAAGGGCTGGGCGTCGTGCGATGCGGCCGTTTCGTTCTGTACGGCGTCCATGATGCGGACAAACTGCCCGATGAGGACGACGACATTGCGATCCGCGTCGACGCCAATCAGGCTTTCGGCACAGGTCACCACCCGACAACGGCCGGATGCCTCACACTGCTTGACCGCTTTGCGGGCTTCGCACCGAAGAGCATTTTCGATCTTGGCTGCGGGTCGGCGGTCCTCGCAATTGCGGCGGCAAAACTCTGGGGCCGGTCGGTCCTCGCCAGCGACATTGACGAGCGCTCCGTTGAAATCGCCGCAGAGAACGCCGCGCTGAACGGTGTCGCGGACAGCGTCTCAGTGGTCGCCGCCGCCGGATTCGATCACCGCGAGATTGCCGCCGCCGCGCCATTCGATTTCGTATTTGCAAACATTCTGGCGGGACCGCTTGCGGAACTCGCACCGGCGGCGGGCGAAAACGTTCAAAAGAATGGACGCATCATGCTGGCCGGGCTCATGTCGGAGCAGGCCGACGCCGTGATCGCAGCTTATGAAAACGCCGGATTTCGGCTGATCAACCGGCTAGATCAACCGACCTGGCCGGTCCTTCTGCTCGTGCGGCGCTAGTCGGGCCTTGAGACCGGTTCGGCGACAGGCGATAACGCTCAAACAACACCGAAAGTGACCCGCAATGTTCCAGACATTCGAACCTGTTTCCGACCGTTCCTTCTCCGGCAAGCACCTGCCGCTCCTCCGGGCCGAGATGCAAAAGCAAAATCTCGACGGGTTCATCGTTCCCCATGACGACGAATATCAGAATGAATACATCCCGGCCTATGCGGAACGGTTGATGTGGGTGAGCGGGTTTTCCGGTTCTGCGGGTGCGGCAATCATTCTGTCCGATCAGGCGGTTATTTTTACGGACGGCCGATACACGTTGCAGGTACGCCAGCAGGCGGACAGCAAGTATTTCGACTATGTCGACATCACTGAACAGACGCCCGATCGATGGTTAAGCGAAAACGCATCGGCGTCCGCGCGGATCGGCTACGATCCGATGCTGCATACGAGCGACAGCGTGCGCAAATTGAAAACCGCCTCCGAAAAGTCTGGCTTTACCCTGGTCGCCGTCGCAGAAAACCCGGTGGACGCCGCGTGGACCGACCAGCCGCCCATCCCGCGAACACCGGCAAAGCCGCACGACATCCGCTACGCCGGCAAGACCTCGTCCGAGAAGCGCAAGGAAATCGCCGCCGCAATCAAAGACGCCGGCGCCGACGCCGCGCTGATCACTGCACCGCCGTCAATCGCCTGGCTGTTGAATATCCGGGGCGGCGATGTCGCGCGCACGCCCCTGCCCCTCGCGCGCACGATTGTCTCCAGCGACGGCGCCGCAACGCTTTATATCGCGCCGGAAAAAGTCGACAACGCCCTGCCCGAGTTTCTCGGCGATGGGGTAGATATTCGCGGCGAGGACCAGCTTGGCGCCGCGCTTGAGAAGCTCGGACAGCAAAAGGCGCGGATCGGCGTTGACCCGTCGCTGGCGCCGTCCAAATTCGTTGACGAACTAACGGACGCCGGCGCTGAAATTGTCGCGATGACCGATCCATGCGCGCTACCCCGGGCGACAAAAAACGAGACTGAAATCGACGGTGCGCGGGCAGCGCACATCCGGGACGGCGCCGCCGTCACGCAGTTCCTCCACTGGCTTACAACGGAGGCCCAGTCGGGCGCCGTCGACGAGATCACCGCAGCGCAGAAACTCGAAAGCTTTCGCGCCGAGCACCATGACCTGCGGGACCTGTCATTCGACTCGATCTCCGGCGCAGGCGCCAACGGTGCCATCTGCCATTACCGCGTATCAACGGAAACAAACGCCAGGCTGGAAACGGGAACGCTGTTCCTGATCGACTCCGGCGGTCAGTATCCCGATGGAACGACCGACATCACGAGAACGGCGCCCATCGGGACGCCGACGGACGAAATGCGCGACCGGTTTACGCGCGTTCTGAAAGGACATATCGCGCTCGCCACGTTAAAATTTCCCGCCGGCACAACCGGACACCAGATCGATGCGGTCGCCCGCAGACCGCTGTGGGACGCCGGACTCGATTACGATCACGGCACGGGACACGGCGTCGGGTCGTTTCTCGGCGTGCATGAGGGGCCGCAGCGCATCGCCAAGGCGCCCAGCAGCCAGCCTCTGCTTGCAGGCATGATCCTGTCGAACGAGCCGGGCTATTACAAAGCCGGCGAATTCGGGATTCGCATCGAAAACCTGATCGTCGTGCGCGAAGCGGCGCCAGTCACCGGCGGCGAGCGGGACATGCTGGCGTTCGAAACCGTTACCATGGCGCCGATCGATCTTGATCTCGTCAAGCCGGAATTACTGACCGAAAACGAGCGGCAATGGCTTAATGAGTACCACGCGGAAGTCCGCGAGAAGGTCGGGCCGCATCTCCCGACAAGCCTCAAGGGCTGGTTCGAGAATGCGACGCGCGCCATTTAACACGTCGGATCGTAACCTGAACCGGCGTCGAGAGCGTTAGCAATCCGCTTACCGGTCCCGGCCTTTGTCGGGGAAACCGGATCCATTCATGATGATGAAATGCAAATCGCCTGCGGCGCTATTCAGCCGCGGCCGCCGGAGCCTCTTCGCCCGCCTCTTTCTTCGCGTCGTCGGCATCGCTTGCCGCAGCTTTGGCCGGGCGGCGCGTCCGGCGACGTTTCGGTTTGGGCTCGGCGTCCTCGTTGCCGGATTGCTCAGGCGCCGCTTCCGTCACGGCTTCGGTCTCGCCGCCCTCGTCAGCGGCCGGTTTCGGCTGTTCGCGCGTTTCGTCGCGACGGCGACTACCGCGTCCGCGTCCTGATCGTTCACCGGTCGGCCGTTCGCCCGCTTGGCGTTCCGATCCCTGGCGTTCGCCGCCGTTATTTTCACCGCCTTCGGCAACGCTGGGCTGGTCGCCGTCGGCGTCAACCGTCTGCTGTTGTTGCGGGGGCTGCATGGCGCGGATGACACGAAAGTAATGTTCGGCGTGCTGCAGGTAGCTTTCCGCCTTCACGCGATCGCCCGCCGAGGACGCATCCCGCGCGAGCGCCGTATATTTATCGTAGATCTGATTGGCGGTGCCGCGAATGCGCACATCGGGCCCGTTCGAATCGAGCGCCCGGTTCGGATTCGACCCGCCCTGGCGCCGGCGTTGGTTGCGGCCTCGCTTCATATTGATTGTCCTTACACTTCCCCTGAACGCCGCACAGCCAAGCGCAACGCGCCGTGCGGCTCTTAAAGTATGGTTGATTTTTTCAAACCGTCGGCGACCAAGCAGCCGCCCGTTATTTCATGCGTTATTTGGTTCCAATGCGCAGCGGCGCTGCGAACAAAAGCCAGACCCTTTCAACAGCCAGCCTTGGTGATGGAGTATCGACGAGACCTGCGCCCATCGGACGGCGCGATCTGCAATGTCTGGAGAGCATATTACCGTTTTGCCGAGCGATTTCAATCCCTTTTTCCGGCCTCCAGGCTGATGCCCATGCCCCGCTCACGAGCCGCGAGGTCCCAGATGACGAAAAGCTCGGCATCCGGATTTTTCGCCGCCGCCATCGCCCGAAGGCGGGCCCCCTGGCCCGGATCGCCATACTCCAGAATAAACAGCCCGGATCGCGTCAGATGCTCGCCGAACCCTTCAAAAATCCGCCTGTATGCGTTAAGGTCGTCATTGCCCGCGAAAAGCGCCGTCTCGGGCTCAAAATCCGATACGTCGACGACCAGCCCCGGACGATCGCCATCGGGGATATAGGGCGCATTGGCGATGATGATGTCGTAGGCGCCGTTAACATTTTCAAACCAATCGCTCTCAATGAAGTCGGCGCGATCGGCGAGCCCAAGCACCGCGGCGTTCTCCCGAGCGACCGCAACCGCGCCAGGCGATATGTCGACGCCTACCCCCCAGGCCCGCGGCAGCTCGTTCAGAAGCGCGCACAGAAGGCACCCCGATCCAGTCCCGAGATCGAGAATCCTCAACGGCGCCGACCTATCCACACGCGCGCAGGCTGTTTCGATGAGGCATTCCGAATCGGCGCGCGGAATAAGCACATCGCGCGTCACGCGAAACGGCAGGCCCCAGAACTCTTTCTCGCCGGTGATGTAAGCGATCGGTTCGCCGGCGGCCCGGCGCAAAATTACATCGACGTACTCTTCTTTCGCCGCGCCGTCCGGCGGATCGGTCGCGCGCGCAATGAGCGCGGCGTCGTCAAGGCCAAAAACGAACTTCGCAAGAACGCGCGCGTCAAGACGCGGCGATTGCGACGCCGGCAGCATCTCGGCGCCGCCTCTTATCATCGCTTCGATCGTCAGCGCGTTCTTCACATCACCCAACATCGCCTTGCATCTCTGCCAGGCGGTCGGCGCGATCCTGCGTGATCAGCGCGTCCACCAGTTCGCCCAGCGCATCGCCGCGAATAATCTCGTCAAGATTGTACAGCGTGAGGTTGATGCGGTGGTCCGTCACCCGGCTTTGAGGATAGTTATATGTCCGTATGCGTTCCGACCGGTCGCCGGAGCCAACCATGCCTTTACGCTCGGCGGCGCGTTCGGCGTCAACGCGCGCGCGCTCCGCTTCATACAGGCGCGCGCGCAAAACCTGCATCGCCTTGGCGCGGTTCTTGTGTTGAGACTTCTCGTCCTGCTGGCTGACGACGACACCGGTCGGCAAATGAGTGATGCGCACGGCGGAGTCGGTCGTATTGACGGATTGCCCTCCGGGGCCCGAGGCGCGGAAGACGTCGATCCGCAAGTCGCTTTCGTTGATCTCTATATCAACGTCTTCCGGTTCGGGCAGTACAGCGACGGTCGCCGCCGAGGTATGCACGCGCCCCTGCGTTTCCGTCGCCGGCACGCGCTGCACCCGGTGTACGCCGGCCTCGAATTTCATCTTCGCGAAAACGCCGTCGCCATTAACGCTTGCCTGAACTTCCTTGTAACCGCCTGCCTCCGACTCGGACGCGGACAAAATGTCGACCTTCCAGCCATTCAGGGAGACGAAACGCTGATACATGCGAAAGAGATCGCCCGCGAACAGCGCCGCTTCATCGCCGCCCGTGCCTGCTCGCACTTCAAGGATGACAGAAGAGTCGTCGGCCTTGTCCTTCGGCAGAAGAAGAAGCTGCATTTCGTGCTCAAGGGCCGGCAGGCGTTCGCGCAGCTCCGATAGTTCGTCTTTCGCCAGCGCCGCCATCTCTTCGTCGTCGCCGGCGGCAAGCTCCTCCAGATCGGTGATCTGCTTGCGTGCTTCGATCAGTTCACGCGCCTTGTCGACAACCGGACGCAGTTCGCCATGTTCGCGCGACAGTTTAACGATATCGCCGCCGGATGACATGCGCGCTTCGATTTCATCGAACTTGCCGATCAGTGCGTCGAGTTTGGATTCGGGGATCAACGCTTCTCGCCTTTACGGGTTCTGATAAGAAAAACGCGCGCCGGAAACTCCGCCGCGCGCATAATCAGACTGAAACAGCTACTCGGCCGCGACCGACGCATTCGCCTCTTCAGCCTGGATCTTCGCAGCTCGTTTTTCCACCAGCTCGACCAGATGGTCGACGAGCTTGTCATTGTCGATCCGGTGATCGATTTCGCCGCCAAGATAAACCATGCCGTGTTCCTTACCCGCGCCGCCGCCGGTGAAACCGATATCGGTTTCGCGCGCTTCGCCCGGACCATTGACGACGCAACCGATAACGGAAAGCGTCATCGGCGTCGTGATATGGGCGAGGCGCTGTTCGAGCGTTTCCACCGTTTCGATGACATTGAACCCCTGCCGCGCGCAGGACGGACATGAAATCACGTTCACGCCGCGATGACGCAGGTTGAGCGACTTCAGAATGTCAAAGCCGGCCTTGATCTCCTCAACCGGGTCGGCGGAAAGCGAAACGCGGATCGTATCGCCAATCCCCGCCCATAGGAGATTGCCCATGCCGATGGCCGACTTGACCGAGCCGATGCGCAAGCCGCCCGCCTCGGTAACGCCAAGATGAAGCGGACAGTCGATCGCCTCTGCAAGCGCGTGATAAGCCGCGACCGTCAGAAAGACATCGGAGGCTTTGACGGAAATCTTGAATTCGTGAAAGTCATTGTCCTGAAGAATTTTTGCATGATCGAGCGCGCTTTCAACCATCGCTTCCGGGCACGGCTCGCCATACTTCTCCAACAGATCCTTTTCGAGCGACCCGCCATTGACGCCGATGCGCATGGAGCAGCCATAGTCCTTGGCGGCCTTGATCACTTCCCGGACGCGGTCTTCCGATCCGATATTGCCGGGATTGATGCGCAGGCACGCGGCGCCGCCCATGGCCGCTTCGATACCGCGCTTGTAGTGAAAGTGAATGTCCGCAACGATCGGCACCGGGGAATTCTTCGTGATGGTCGACATCGCAGCCGTCGAATCCGTATCCGGACAGGACACGCGGACGATGTCGGCGCCGGCCTCGGCGATCTCGTTGACCTGCCGGATCGTCGCCTGGGCGTCGGAGGTGAGCGTGTTGGTCATGGACTGAACGGCGATCGGCGCATCGCCGCCGACTGGCGTCGATCCGACCATAATCTGCCGGCATTTGCGTCGTTCGATATCGCGCCACGGGCGTACGGACATTGTCCGGTCTCCAGAGCTACAAGGGTTACATTTTCAGCGCCAAAATCGCGCGACCGCGCGGGATGTCAAGGGCGGCGCAAAAAGCGCGAAAAGTGCGCCAGTTTGTTGGCCTAGAGCGGGCGCTCGAATGTCAGTTCATAGCGCTGATCGTGCGCGGAACGGGGCCTGGCGTCGACCGTCATGGGCTCAAACTTCCAGCGGCGAACGGCGATCAGCGCCGCATCCCCAAAACACCCGTTTGTAGACTCCACGATGCGCTCGCCGGCGACCCGGCCCTGGGGCGTGACCGTCAGGCTGAGGGTTACGGTCTCCGTCGCCCCCGCCTTGTCGAGGCAGCCCATGGGGTAGATCGGCTCGACGCGCTCTATGAGCACAGCATCCACCACCGTTTCGGCGGGCGCGGCAACCGGCGTGCGGACCGCGACTTCAGCGGACGTCGCCTCCACCGGCGCGCTCCCCAACTGGCGCACCTCACGCGGCAACGTAATCTGCCACGCACACCAGAGAATAAAGGCAAGGATCGCGACGACAGCGAGCAGGGAAAGCTCAGGTTTTTCGGCCGGCTCTGCTCTTTCAGCGGTTTCGAACTTATCGGCTTCGACCGGTTCCGCCACTTCGAATCCGGCGCCGGTTTTGAAAAGCCCGACGATTTCGTCAGCGTTCAGGTCCAGAAACTCCGCATAGGCGCGCACGAACCCGATAGCGTAAGGACGCGCTGGCAGCGCGTCCGCATCCATCGCCTCAATCGCCTCAAGATGGCGTTCCTTGATATGCGTTTTCCCGGCGGCCTCGGAGATCGAAAGGCCCTGCTCGTCGCGGGCGGCGCGCAACAGCGCGCCTGCATCGCCCTCGCCGGCTTCGGCCCGCCGACGGCGCGCTTCCTCCAGTTCGAAAATTTCTGCTGTGCCGTCTTTACTGTTCACTTGGCGCGCCCGCCCTTAACTCCGTGCACCGGTCCTGCGATAAATCACGTACGGGTATACGAGATCCCTGAAGACCCACTATTACAGCAGGAATTTGTTAACCTCCAATTGACGCCTCCAAAACCCCGTTCTGACGCAGATAAGCCTCGAATGCATCGCGCAGCGAATCGGCGGGTTCGCCGAATCGCTGCTCAAGCCATGCCTCGGCTTCGGCGGCGTTCAACGACCGGATCAGCCGCTTGAACGGCCCCACGGAGGAGGCCGGCACGGAAAACCCGCGCAGGCCCACGGCGATCAACGCCGCCGCCGTCACCGGGTCAGCCGCCTGTTCGCCGCAATAGGATGGCGCAACGCCGATTGCCTCGGCGCTGGTCACCGCGTGCTTCAGGAAACTGAGGAAGCCCGGGTTCATGGGATCATATCGTCGCTGCACGCGCTCTGAATCCCTGTCCGCGGCGAAGTAAAACTGCGCCAGATCGTTGCCGCCGATCGACATGAAGTCGACTTTGCCTGCAAGCCCCCCAATGTGCCACGCGGCCGCCGGCGTCTCGATCATGGCGCCGATAAAGATGCGTTTGGGCAACGCATCGCCGCGCCGTTGGACACGTTCGATTTCCCGGTCCATCAGCGCGCGGGCGTCGTCAATTTCGCTGGCAAGCGTCACCATGGGAAACATGATGTGGAGATCCCGGTCCGCCGCCGCGGCGAGCAGCGCGCGCAATTGCGGACGGATCATGCCGGGGCGATCGACAGCCATCCGCAATCCCCGCCAACCCATCGCAGGATTGCCCTCGCTCATGCGTTCCATATAGGCAGCCATCTTGTCGCCGCCGATATCGGCCGTGCGGAAAACGATGGGCTTGCCGTCGGCAAGGTCGAGCGCTTCGCGATAAAGCGCGGTCTGCGACGCAACGCTTGGCAGCGCATTGCCGATCAGAAACTGCAACTCCGTGCGGAAAAGACCGACGCCGCTGGCGCCCGTCTCATGGAGATGCGGCATGTCCAACACCAGCCCGGCGTTGATCATGACGGTAATATCGGCGCCGTCCGAGGTGCGCGTCGGCAGCGCGCGTTCTTTCGCAAACTCCGCCTGCCGCTCGCTTAATAATTCGCGCCGCGAGCGGAACGTCTCGATAACGTCTGATGTCGGACGAATATGGATTTCGCCCCTGTCTCCGTCGATGACAACGAAATCGCCCTCCTCGCATCGGTCGATCTTGTCGCCAAGGCCAGTGACCATGGGAATTTTGAGTGCGCGCGCGACGATCGCCACATGGGATGTGGCGGAGACCTCACCCAGCACGAGGCCTTTAAGATTCTGCCGATCGTATTCGAGCAGTTCGGCCGGGCCCATCACGCGTGCGACCAGCACCGTATCGACGCCAAGCGCGCGCCGGGCGCCGTTTTTGTCGCCGGACAGAAGCCGCAGCAGCCGATGCGCCAGATCGTCAAGATCGTGCATCCGCTCGCGCAAGTAAGGGTCGCGCGCCTGACCGAGGCGCGTGCGGTTTTCGGTTTTTACCTGCTCGACAGCGGCTTCGGCCGTCAGCCCGGAAAACACAGCCGCCCGCAGCCTTTCTTTCCACCCACGGTCATAAGCGAACAGCCGGTATGCCTCCAGAACGTCGCGGGAAACGTCGGTAAGGCTTTTGTTTTCTGCAAGCATCGCGTCGACGGACGCTCGCAGCGCCGTCAGCCCCTCTTCGAGGCGGGCCGCCTCAGCGCCGACGTCGCTGGCGAACACCTTATGCTTCGGCGCCGGCGGTTGCAGGAATACCGCGCTCCCCGACGCAATGCCGGCGACAATCGGAACGCCTTGCAGCGTCTCGGGCCGGTGCAGCATTTCGCCGACAACAGCCGTTTCCTCGCGGCTCAAGAGTTCGCCCGACGCGGCAATCTCGGCAAGCAGGGCGGCGACAGCCTGCACCGCCTCGACTTCCTCATCAGCGTAACGGCGCGCAGCGCGGTTCTGAACGACGAGGACCCCAAGCGTCTTGCCTGATCGGATCAGTGGAACGCCGAGAAATGAGCTGAACGGATCCTCTCCCGTTTCCGGCCGATAGGCGAATGCAGGATGATGGGGGGCATCGTCCGTCACCAGCGGGCGCCGGTTCTTCGCAACAAGCCCGACGAGACCTTCGCCGATCCCCAGCCGCGTTCGGTGCACGGCTTCGCGATTAAGGCCCTCCGTCGAGTAAAGCTCCAATATATCGTCGGGGCGGCGCAGATAAATCGAACAGACATCGGCGACCACATGGGACGCAATGGTCTTGGTCAGGTGGTCAAGGCGATCCTGCGCGCTGCCTTCGCGCGCAACGGCATCGTGCATGCGCCGCAGCAGCACGGTTATGCCTTGATCGCTGTGGCCGCCATGGGGCGGCCTTGTATTCTCGATGCTCATTTCGTTCCGATCCGGCGCCGATGACGCCGATCTCAATTATTCAACCGGCCGTATCGAGACCATATGCGTCATGTAGCGACCGCACCGCATACTCGGCCGCGTCGGGGTCAATCAGCACACTGATTTTAATTTCCGACGTCGATATATTGTGGATATTAATGCCTTTCTCCGCAAGATTACGAAACATCGTTGATGCGACGCCGGCATGGCTTTTCATGCCAACGCCGATAACCGAGACTTTCGCCACATGTCGGTCGGCCTGTAGCGACTTGTATCCGATTTCCGACTGCACTTCGGAAAGCGCCTCGACCGCGCGGTCAAGATCGTCTTCCTTGGTCGTGAAAGAGATGTTGGCAAAGCCCGGCTCGCGCGATGCGCTTTGCACGATCATGTCGATATTGATGTTCGTATCGGCGAGCTTGGTGAAAATCGCCGCTGCGCGCCCGGGCTCGTCCGGCACTGCAAGCACCGTAACGGAGGCTTCGTTAAAGTCCGGCGTTATGGCGGTAACAATATTCTGTTCCACAATTTCATCCTCATCACAAATCAGCGTACCTGGCCCGTCGGCGTCCGGCGCGTCGAAACTGGAAAGAACGCGCAGGCGCACCTTGTGGGCCATTGCCATCTCCACGGACCGGGTCTGCAACACCTTGGCGCCGACCGAGGCCATTTCCAGCATCTCCTCGTAGGAGATTTTCCCGATGCGCCGCGCCTGTTTCGTGAGCCGCGGATCGGTTGTGTAAACGCCGTCGACATCGGTGTAGATGTCGCAGCGCTCAGCGCCAACAGCGGCCGCCAGCGCAACGGCGGACGTGTCGGATCCCCCGCGCCCGAGCGTTGCAATGCGCCCGGTTGGCGCGATGCCCTGAAAGCCGGCGACAACGGCAACCTCGCCGCCATCCATGGCTTCGCCAATACTCTCCGCGTCGATCCCCGCGATACGCGCGCGCCCATGAGCCTCATCGGTATTCAACGCAATCTGCCATCCCTGCCAGGACCGCGCACGAAAGCCCTGGTTCTGCATCACCAGCGCCAGGAGGCCGGACGTCACCTGTTCGCCGCTCGAAACGACAGCGTCATGTTCCAAAAAGCGCGCATCCAGGGCCGCCGCGGGGGCGCCCGCATCGTTGACCAGCGACACAAGGCGATTAGTCTCCCCAGCCATCGCCGACACGACGACAGCTACGGAATGCCCCGCTTCTACTTCACGACGCACGAACGCAGCGGCCGCACGAATGCGGTCCAAATTGGCGACCGACGTGCCGCCGAATTTCATCACAATGCGAGCCATGCGCGAGGTTCATCCCTTGCGTTGTAACGCCATATTGCCAGCGATGATCGGGAGGGTACCCTATCACCGTATCTCTAGGCGCCGCCTTTTGCGAAGGCAAGCGAGGAAAAGTCAATGAGCGCGTTATCTGAGCTAAAAAGTCGTGAAAAAGTAGGTGAAACGACTATTGATCCTGCAGAAATTAACAAGTTCTCCGCGATCGCCGCGGAATGGTGGGATCCGTTCGGAAAATTCAGGCCGCTGCACAGATTTAACCCTGTCCGGCTTACCTATATCAGGGATGCGGTCTGCGCCCATTTTGGGCGCGACTCTACAGAAAACGAACCACTTTCCGGCCTGCGGCTGCTCGATATTGGCTGCGGCGGCGGGCTTGTCGCCGAGCCGATGGCGCGCCTTGGCGCGGCTGTCACCGCAATTGACGCCAGCGAAGCGAACATCAAGACGGCGCTCGCCCACGCCGCGCCGTTAGAACTCGAAATCGATTATCGCTGCGCAGCGGCGGAGGATTTGCTTGAAGCGGGCGAAGGACCGTTCGACGTCGTCCTCAATCTGGAGGTCGTCGAACATGTGGCCGATGTCGATCTCTTTTTGCAAACGTCCGCCGGCCTCGTTGCGCCCGGCGGCATGCTGGTGATGGCGACGATAAACCGTACGCTGAAGGCATTGGCGCTGGCGAAGATCGGCGCGGAATACGTCCTGCGCTGGCTGCCGGTCGGCACGCACGATCCGCGCAAGTTTATAAAACCGGACGAAGCCGAGGCGGCGCTTTCCCGTGGCAGCATGACCGTTACGGAAAAAGCCGGCGTCTCTTACAATCCGCTGATGGACCAGTGGCGCATTTCGAGCGATACGGACGTCAACTATATGCTGACGGCGGTTAAGGCGTAACCGACTGCCCGCCGGAATCAGCGATCATTTATTGATACGCAGACTCACCAACGCATCGCGATGCTCATCAATCGCAGCGCGCGTTGCATTGTAACCGTCGGACACAGCCTCATCATACGCTTCCCAGTCGCGCAGCTCGACGCCCTCAACCTTGGGCGAAATCAGAATGTCGGCCGGATGAACCTTGAGAACCCGCTCGTGACGGGCCGTCGCCGTCCGCATGAGAAGGGAAACAATCGGCGGCGCATCTTTAACCCCGTGCTGCGCAATCCAGGAGAAAAATCCAGGCGGGTCGCGAAACGCCTCGATATCGATGGCGCCGCGACGGGCAACGTCTATGCCGATTGTCAGTCCGCGATGGGTCGTCGCCATCACATCTGTCGGGAAATTATTGATGACGGCGCCGTCAACGAGGAGCGCATCGCCGTCAATAACCGGCGGCAGAATTCCCGGCAGCGAAATCGTCGCCCGCAACGCGTGTTGCAAGGAGCCGCGACGATGAATTCGCGCCTCGCCGGTCGAGATGTCCGACGAGACGCAGAAAAACGGCAAGGCCAGCTCCTCGATCAGCCGGTCGCCAAAATGTTTCTGAAGGCGTTCCTCAACACGCTTGCCCTTCGTCAGCGCGACAACCGGCAAAACGTGATCGCCGAGGGGGTTGGAGCTGACAAAAGCGTCGCGAATGCGTTCTTCAATTTCCTGATTGTCCCAGCCCGCGGCGACACACGCAGCGATAATTGCGCCCATGGAGGCGCCGCTGACGAAGTCGATCGGCACGCCGGCCTCCCGCAACGCAGTCACCGCACCGATATGCGCATATGCGCGCGCGCCGCCGCCGGAAAATACGACGCCAACGGACTTTCCGGCGATAATCCGCGCCAGCCTGTCGCGACAGGCGCCGCCGCGGCAATTCAGAATGCGCGATGCGCTCACGGCGTCCGCCCATTCGGCGATGGGACAGGCGGGAATCCCCTCATGGAGCATTGCAAGGTCGACGAGCCGAAACTTACGCGCCCGCTCGCCGGTTTCCGTCGTCATGGGAAAAGGCCGCGGCGGTTTGGCGTCGCGACGGGCGAAAACGATAAACCGATCCGCATGGCGAATGACGAAGCGATACCACGCGCCTCCGTCAACGCGCGTCGCCAGGAGCACGACGTCATGAGCCTCTTCCATTCGGTCGAACGCGCCGGACTCCGGCACGCCCTCCTGCACCGGCAACCAGTTTGTCTTGACGCCGCAGCGGGCGATGCGCTGGGCAAGGTCCGCGGCAATGGCTTCGATATCGATGGACGGCGACGTCGCGACAAGCGCGAAAATCCGCGGGGCCGATTGCTGGAAGCTCGACGCGGGATGGCGGGCGCGTTTCAGAATCACCCGTGACAACGCGCCGGCAAACTCTCCGTGTTCGTGGATGATGTGTTCCACGTCATCGCGCGTGAGCGTCAGGATCTCGGTGTCGCGCAATGCAAAGACCGAGGCGGTGTGCGCCTCGCCCGACAACATCGACATCTCGCCCGCGGGCTCGCCCGCGCGCACATAGCCTATGACTTCTTCCCCTTCCGGGCCGCTCCGCACGACAATCAGCCGGCCGGAAATCACGAAATGCAAAGCGTCGGACGCTTCCCCCGCCAGAAACAGGGGCCAGCCGCCCGCAAGCGAATGCCAGCGGCCGCGCGCGGCAACTTCCGTCAGCGCTTCCGCATCAAGGCTTTTGAAAAATGCGAGATCGAGAAGGCGGTGGCGAATGACATCCATGGTGCTGCCCCGACCGATCTGATCAGTTCAATTTAGACGGTCGCGAAAATCTATCGACCCGGACATGTGCAACGCCCGTCGTTTGTCCGGGCCCGGCAAAACTTAGTTCAGCTTTTTCGCTGCTGACGGCTTGTCGACCGTCGTCTTGGCAGAATCCGTCGCGGAACGCGGCGCGCCGGCTTTGTCTTTTGACGTCGCGCCCGGCAGCGGGGCAACGCTGACGCCCTCGTCAACGAGGTCCTTGACTTCGCGGCCCGTGGCTTCGCCGTAAATCCCGCGCGCGTCCGTCTCGCCATAATGGATCTTGCGCGCCTCTTCCGGGAATTTGTCGCCCACATAATCGAAGTTGCTTTCGACATATTTGCGCGCGCGCCCGGCCGCTTCAGCCATCTCCTTCAGAAACGCAGACTTGGTCGCCGATGAAGATCCGGAACGGCGCTTGGCAATCGCCGGCGCCATCACAGCCTTGCGCACGTCGGTTGTCCCGCAAAGCGGACATTCCAGCAGTCCGCCTGCGGACTGATCGTCGAAATCCGCGCTGTCGCGAAACCAGCCTTCGAACTCATGGTCGCTTTCGCAGAGAAGTTGGTATTTAATCATTGCTTTATAATGGTTATTTCGAACTCTTGTTCAAGGCCCAGATTGGGGATGCGTTGACGCGCCTCGCGGGCCTCGGAAAGCTCGATATCGGCAAGAACCACGCCAGGTTCATCGCCTGAGGCCTCAGCGAGGACATCGCCCCAGGGCCCGACAATCATGGAATGGCCC
Organism: Hyphococcus sp.; assembly: GCA_028281665.1. Taxonomy (GTDB): domain Bacteria; phylum Pseudomonadota; class Alphaproteobacteria; order Caulobacterales; family Parvularculaceae; genus Hyphococcus. Next base: position 157,114 of record JANQJK010000026.1, on the reverse strand, counting down.
CAGGTCTCGCGCCCGTCTTCATGAACGCCGCCCTGGGCCGGCGCGACGATAAACGCGCCGTTTTCAATCGCCCGAGCGGTCAAAAGCGTTTTCCAATGGGCGCGGCCCGTCTGGCGGGTAAAGGCCGCCGGCGCACACAGGATCTCCGCCCCGCTACGGGACAGCGCGCGATAGAGATGCGGGAACCGAACATCGTAACAGATGGTCAAGCCGATCTGGCCGATATCGGTGCTGGCGACGACGGCCCGTTCGCCGGGGGCGTAAATCCTAGACTCCTTCCAGCTTTCGCCGCCGGGCAAGTCGACATCGAACATGTGAATCTTGTCATAGGTCGCGGCGATACTTCCGTCCGGTGCGAACAAGTATGAGCGGTTAGCGGCGCGCGCGCCCGATTTTACCGCCAACGATCCGATCAGCAACCAAATCCCATGGGCTTTGGCGGCGTCCGCAAAGGCGCCGATATCTTCAAGCTGCGATTCTTCCGGAAGCGTTGCGAGGAGACGCGAGCCCTTGCGGTCGACCACATTAGTCATCTCCGGGGTTGCAACGAACGCCGCGCCCGCCGCCGCCGCCTCGGCAATCAACCCGGTCGCATCGGAAACATTTTTGGCGCGATCAAGACCTGATCGCATCTGCACACACGCAACGCGCAAGGATGACTCCGGGCTACCCATTCAACAATGCATCGAACTTGCCGGCGCGCTCCAACGCCATCAATTCATCGCATCCGCCAACGTGGGTGTCGCCGACAAATATCTGCGGAAAGGTCGTCTGCCCGTTTGACCGCGCCAGCATTTCCTGACGCTTCTCCTTGTCGAACCCGGCGGAGATTTCATTGATCGTCGCGCCCTTTTCGGTCAGGAGCGCAAGCGCTCGTGCACAATATCCGCATAGGGGACGGGTATAAACAGTAACTTCTTGCATGGCGTTCGCGCACTCCGCTCCGGGGGTTCCGCTATATGGCGCCGACGCCGCCCTTTACAACCCGCGCCAGCACGAGAGCGTCCACACGGGCCGCGCCCGCCCGTTTCAGCGTTTTCGCCGCCGCCGACAGCGTTGCGCCAGTGGTCAGAACGTCGTCGACCAGCACAATATGGGCGTCCGCCACGCGTTGGGCCCGCGATCCGCGAACGGCAAAGGCGCCGGCGACGTTCTCCCACCGCGCCTGGTGCGATGAAAGGCTGTGTTGCTGCCGCGTCGCCCGGACCCTAACCAGCAAATCACTCTCATATCGGGCGCCCAGCCGAGCCGCCGCGGGCTCGCACAGTAGCGCGGCCTGATTGTATCGCCGGTCAAGCCGTTTGCGCCAATGCAAGGGCACGGGCGTCAGGACAGGGGATGATCCCTGCGTCAGCGCCCGTCCCGCGCGGGCGAGCCAGGCGCCGAAAATCTCTGCGCGCTCGGTGCGGTCATTATGTTTGAAGCCCGTCACAAGCGACCGGCTTGCGTCATCGTAAACAATCGCCGCGCGCGCGCGGTCGAACGCCGGCGGCGCGGCGATACAGGACGGACACAGAACACCCTTGCCGTAGTCGACCGCGAAAGGCGCGCCGCAATGGTCGCAAAACGGTTCGTCGATGAAATGAATCGCGCCCCAGCCTGCCGCGCTGAGGCCGGTATGGGCCTCGATGCGCTCGCCGGTAACAGGACAGGCGGGCGGCATCAGAAAGTCAACCATGCGTCGCCCCGCGCCCCGCAGAACGCCGCTTATCGCTGCCGCCATTTGCGCAAACATCTCCGCAAGCGTATCGCATTCGGCGATGGATGCCAAAGAACCCCGGGGCACGCGTCGCCCGCCCGAGATATTCGACCGGCGCCGGCGGCGCCTGGCGCGCGCGCGCAGCGCCGGCGCCTTCAGCGCCCATGATTTTCTGCACCGGCGGGCCATGGCAGACATTGTCGATCGGCTGGAGACGGTGACGCGACGGTTCTCGCGCGCGCTTTTCGTCGGCGCCGGCCCACTCACGGAAATGCTGACGCCGGCCTGCGGCGTGGACGACGTCGTTCACATGGATCTTGCGGCCGGGCGCCTCCCGGCCGCCGGGGCACGGATCGTGGGCGATGAAGAATCATTGCCGTTCGCGCCGGGCTCCTTTGACCTGGTTGTAAGTCTGCTGACGCTGCATGCGTCAAACGACATACTGGGCGCCCTCATCCAGGCGCGGCACGCGCTGAAACCGGACGGGCTGTTTCTCGCCGCAGCGTTGGGCGAAGGCACGCTGGCAAACTGGCGCACCGCATTGCAGGACAGCGAGATCGCGGAAACCGGCGCCCTCTCCGCGCGCATCGCCCCATTCGCCGCCGTTCAGGATTTCGGACATGCGCTCGCCCGCGCAGGCTTCGCGATGCCCGTGACCGACGTCGACACCGTGCAGGTCGTTTACAAAGACCCGCGCAATCTCATTCGCGATCTCCGCGGCATGGGCGAGACCGGCGCCCTTGCTTCGCGCCCGGCGCCGCTAACACGCAGGGCGATCGCGTCAGCCTTCGCCCGGTTCCAGGAAGAGGGCGGCGCCGAAAGATTTACGATTGTCTATCTGACCGGATGGTCGCCCGACGCATCGCAGCCGAAGCCCTTAAAACCGGGCTCGGCGCAAGCCTCGCTGAAAGAGGCGGTCAAGCGTTTTGAAAACCCCTAAAGCCGTCAGCCGCCTGCAAGCGTCGTCGCGACGCTTGTATACATGCCGCTCGTATTCTCAGAGAACGTTGTCACTGCGGCAATGATGCCAATGATGATCAGTGATGCAATCATTCCGTATTCGATCGCCGTCGCGCCACCTTCGTCGCGAAGAAAGCCACGAAAACCGATGCGGCGTTCCGATCCCTGCGTATCGCACAATTTGAATTTCGTTCTCATAAAAAGTCCCTCAATTGCGCAGCAAGCGGTTTGTCCGCCGGCGGCATGTCGTGACGCAAGAGATCCTCTTTTTTCACCCATCGAAGCGCATCGTGGGCATGCGGCGCCGGTGTTCCCGACCATTTTCGGCATACGAATAAAGGCATCAAAAGGTGAAATTCCTCTGAACCCCATGACGCGAACGCCGCCGGCGCCAAGCAGGATGCTTGCGTTTTCAAACCCAGTTCCTCGTCGAGCTCCCTTATCAAAGCCTCTTCGGGCGTTTCGCCTTCGTGCAGTTTTCCGCCGGGAAACTCCCAAAGCCCGCCCATCGAGCCCCCTTTCCGGCGTTGCGCCAGCAAAACCCGTCCATCACGGTCGATGAGCGCGCATGCGGCAACCAGCATCAGCTTCGCCATATTCTCGCCTTAATTGATACGTGAGGGAAATTACCGGCCCGTTATGCGAATGCCAGCAATTTTATTCAAAGGCCGCGTTGGCGATGCTGGCGGCGCCTAGCCGTCCGCCTGTTCGCGAATGCCCTGATCGCCCTCGCGCAGGTCCGTCGGGAGGATCAGCGGCGCAATGGCGGGCGAGCCGTCAGGCTCCGAAAGGTCCGATTCGGGGCGGTAATAGACAACCTGATTTTCGTCCGCGAGTTCGCTCAAGAGACGCGCGATGATCTCGTTACGGAGAAACTCCTCAATCTCACTTTCGACTTCGGCCAGCGGTTTCGCGCTGGTTGGGCGCCGTCCCGTAACCTCAATAATGTGCCAGCCATATTCAGTCCTGAAAGGCGGCGCGACGTCTCCCACCGGGGTCCGGAACGCAACATTCGCAAAATTCCGAGCCATGATGCCGCGGCTGAACCAGCCGATTTCCCCACCGAGGGGCGCCGTGGCCCGGTCTTGAGAGTTTTCGCGCGCAAGCTGGGCGAAATCGCCGCCGGCCGTCAATTGCGCAACGATCTCCCCGGCGGCTTCTTCGGTTTCGACGAGAATGTGGCGCGCGCGCACCTCATCGCCAACCTGCATGATCTTGCGCTGCTCGCGATAGTAGCGCTCCACCGTTTCAGGCGTCACCTCTTCATCCACGTGGGATTTGACCAGGGACGCAGCGAGAATGCGGTCGCGCGCGGTATTAACCCGCCGCAGGACTGACGGCGTGCGATGGAGACCGTCCTCTTGCGCTGCGCGGGCCAACAGGCGCTGTTCCACATAGGATTCCACAAGGCCGCGTTCGAAGGCCAACTCCGACGAAAGCTCTTCATCTGACGCCAGCATCCCGCCGGCGCTCGCGGCCGCGGCGATTTCAGACAGATGGACAAAGCGTCCGCCAATTCGGGCGAGGATTGGATCTTCCTCGTCAAGGGGCGGCCGGTTGGCGTTGACCGACGCGCCGATTACGCCGTCGCCCTCGCGCAAGAGGTCGGCAATCCAAAGACCGCATACGACAATCGCAACGCCGCAAAGGGCGCTATAGGCCCGGCCGGTCCGGGTCGGCAGCCACAAAATCAGGCTTTTGAAGACCTGTCCGAGCAGAGCGAGCGCGTGCAGCAGCGCTTCGGCCAGTCGCCGCGCCAGCAGTTTAGCGGCGCGCCACAGCGCCGAATCGAGGGCGGAGGCGAGGCGCCAGGTGGTGATGGAGAACTTGCCGATGGCGCGCAGCACAATCGCCGTCGCGCGCAGGGCCGCCCGCCCGGCCAGCTCCAGAAACTGAACAATCGCGGCCAGCGTTACGACTGCACCCGCCCGCGCAAGCCGAAGCAGCGCAGCGCCGCGATTCGGCCGCTTTTCCCTCGCGCCGTTCGTTTCGAAGTCGTTGTTTTCCTGCGTATTCATTGCAAGCGTTAACGCCCTGGCGTTTCGTTGACAGGTCCGGGCCCCGTCACTATCTCTCCGGCGGTCCTTCGGGGCGCACATTCAACTAGGCCGGTGAACGGCGCCGCTCCAGAATACGCTCCGAGCGGCATACGAGGATTCACCGCTCCATAAAGGCCGGAACCCCATGGCGCTGCTGGGAATAGCGAAGAAGATATTCGGTTCATCCAATGACCGCCGTCTAAAGCCTTTATGGCGTCGCGTCGAAGCGATCAATGCGCTCGAAGACGAGATCGCCAAGTTTTCCGATGATGCCCTGATTGCCCAAACGGAATCGTTAAAAGCGCGCCATAAAGATGGGGAAAGCCTCGACAAATTGCTTGAGGAGGCCTTCGCCACCGTGCGGGAGGCGGCCAAGCGCGCTCTCGGCCAGCGCCATTACGACGTACAGCTCGTCGGCGGCATGGTCCTGCATCAGGGCAATATCGCTGAGATGAAGACCGGCGAGGGTAAAACCCTTGTCGCAACGCTGCCGGTCTACCTGAACGCCCTCACCGGCAACGGCGTCCACGTCATCACCGTCAACGACTACCTCGCCAAGCGGGACGCGGAGTGGATGGGGCGGGTCTATGAGCGCCTGGGGCTGAAAACCGGCTGCATCGTCCACGGGCTTTCGGACGAGGAGCGCCGGGAGGCCTACGCCGCCGACATTACCTACGGCACCAACAACGAATTCGGATTCGATTACCTGCGCGACAATATGAAGACCGAGCTCGCGCAGATGGTCCAGCGCGGCCACCATTATGCCATCGTTGACGAGGTCGATTCCATTCTCATCGACGAGGCGCGCACGCCGCTGATCATCTCCGGGCCGACCGACGACAAGTCCGAACTCTATATCAAGATCGATGGCTTCATGCCGTCGCTGGAGCCGGAAGACTATGAAATCGACGAAAAGGCGCGCACCTCAACGCTGACAGACGAGGGCAACGAAAAGATCGAGGATCTGCTGCGGGAGGCGGGCCTCCTCGAAGGCGACAACCTTTACGACAGCGGCAATATTTCCGTCGTCCACCACGTCAATCAGGCGCTGAAAGCCCACAAGATATTCCAGCGCGACAAGGATTACATCGTCCGCAACAACAAGGTCGTCATCATTGACGAGTTTACGGGCCGCATGATGGAAGGCCGGCGCTGGTCCGACGGATTGCATCAGGCCGTAGAGGCAAAAGAAAACGCAGACATCCAGCCCGAAAACCAGACGCTCGCTTCGATCACGTTCCAGAACTATTTTCGCCTTTACGAAAAGCTCGCCGGCATGACCGGCACGGCGCTCACTGAAGAAGCCGAATTCGCCGACATCTACAAACTGAATACGTTCGAGATCCCGACGAACAAGCCCATCGCCCGGGACGATATGGACGACGAACTCTACATGACGGCGGCGGAGAAATATAAAGCCATCGTCGTGCAGATCGCCGACTGCGTGAAACGCGGGCAGCCGGTGCTGGTCGGCACGGTTTCAATCGAGAAATCCGAACATCTCGCCGAGCTTCTCTCGGACAAAAAGTTCTTCAAATCCGTCGCCGCCGACCTGCACAAACGCGCCGACGCGCTGAAAGACAAGGAAGACGACCTCAAGCAGGAGCTGAAAGTACGCGCCGCTCATCTTGAGGAACTGGCGAAAAGCAAAACGCCCATCGCCCACAGCGTTCTCAATGCGCGCTATCACGAGCAGGAAGCGGAGATTGTCGCCGACGCCGGCGCGCCCGGCGCAGTAACCATCGCCACGAACATGGCCGGCCGCGGCACTGACATTCAGCTCGGCGGATCGGTCGACAAGTCCCTGCTCGACCATCTCGAAGAAGGCGACGACGAGGACACCATCGCCCGCAAGCGCGCGGAAATTGAAGCGAAGGTTGCCGAAAACAAGGATAAGGCCCTCGCCGCAGGCGGACTGTTCGTACTGGCGACCGAACGCCATGAAAGCCGGCGCATCGACAATCAGCTGCGCGGCCGGTCCGGCCGCCAGGGCGATCCCGGCGCAACCAAGTTCTTCCTGTCGCTTGAAGACGACCTCATGCGCATTTTCGGCGCGGGCATGGAAAAAATGCTCAAGCGCTTCGGCATCCAGCCCGATGAGTCGATTGAGCACCCTTGGTTTACGAAGGCCGTCGAAACCGCCCAGAAGAAAGTCGAACAGCGCAACTACGACATGCGCAAAAACGTTCTGAAGTTCGACGACGTGATCAACGATCAGCGTAAAGCGATCTTTGAACAGCGTATCGAATTCATGTCGGCCGGCAAGGTCGACGACATTATCGACGACATGCGCGCGCAACTGGTCGACGACCTTGTGGCGACCTATGTGCCCGCCAAATCATACGCCGAGCAATGGGATATCGAATCGCTGAAAAAAGAGGTCAGCGAAGTTTTCGGACGCGAATTCCCGGTGGACGAATGGGCTGCGGAAGAAGGCGTCGCGGATACGGAACTCTCCGACCGGCTGATCGAAGCGGTCAACACGCATTATGCAACACACGCCGCCAATATGATCGGCAAGGCGCGCGAGATGGGCGACGGCGACCCGGAGAACTTCGTGCGCGGTCTTGAGAAACGCATCCTCCTGATGAACCTCGACACCAACTGGCGCGAGCATCTGCAGACGCTCGACCACTTGCGCTCGTCCGTGGGCCTGCGCGCCCACGCCCAGCGCGATCCGGTCAACGAATTCAAGACCGAGGCTTTCGCGCTTTTCGAAAGCCTCCTTGACGGGCTGCGCCGGGACGTGACGCGCACGCTGATGCATGTGCGCCTGCGCGGCGCCGAACCGCCGCTGCCCGAACAGGGTCCGGTCAAAACGGTGGAAACCCATGCCAATCCGCAGACCGGCGAAAACGAGATGGCGCCGGCTGACGCCGGCGCAAGCCGCGCCCCGGCGCTGGGCACCGTGCGCGCCCGGGAAACGGCGAAACAAATCGACCCGAATAATCCTGAGACATGGGGTCGCGTGCCGCGCAACGCCCCCTGCCCCTGCGGTTCAGGTAAAAAATACAAACAGTGCCACGGCTCGATCTGAGGCCGAGTACTTAATTGGTCAGTCAACGTAGAGCTTCCGTCTTCCCCGGCCGCAGCCGGGAAAGACGGGTTGTGCATTCAGGCTCCGATAGATGGGCCGGTTGCTAGAACTCGCCCCGCAACGAGACGCGGAAGTTGCGGCCCGGCAGCGGCACAAGGTCTTTCAGGAAAGACGTGTGCAGACGAACCTCTTCATCCGTGAGGTTATGACCCGACACTTGCACCGACAGCGTCCGCGCCGCGGCGAACGGACGTAACGTTACGAACGCGTTGAACACCTCATAGCCGTCAGTGGGCAGTTCAAAGTCGGAAACGTCGTCCTGATCGGAGGCGATTTCCAGCTCCGCCCGCAAATCCACGATTTCCGAACGCGCTTCCACGCCAAAAATGCCGGAGAGCGGCGGAATGCGCGGCAGGTTTTCGTTGCCGACGACATCCGCCGTCGCCCGCACGTAATCTATGGAGGCGTCGCCGTGAACGTCGAACGCTCCGGCGCGGAAAAGCTCCGCTTCCCCCTGGACTTCAAAACCACGGAAATCCGCATCGGCGGCGATGAACTGAAACACCGGCAAACCGTCTTCTTCCGCTCCGGTTTCTATCTCGTAAATGAAGTCCTTATACGATGTGTAAAACCCGTTGACGGAGACGGAAAACCGATCTGTCGAATAGCGCGCGGTCGCTTCGACGCCGCGACCGACTTCTTCTTCAAGGGTCGGGTCGCCGATTTCAAACTGGTTGGTGGCCAGGTGCGGCCCGTTTGAAAACAACTCTTCCGTTGAGGGCGCGCGCTCGGTGCGGAACCCGTTCACCCCGAAGAAAGTGTTCTCAGTCGGCTGGAAGCCGACGCCGCCGGAAACGGAGAACCCGTCAAAGTCGCGGGAGAACCCGGTTTCGTCGACGGTGTGGGATGTGTGCTCGTACCGTCCGCCGAGCTCAAAGCGCCAGGGACCGTTTGTGAATTCCTTGATGGCGAAGACGCCATACTGATCGGAATTCGTCGGCGGCACGAAGGCTTCCTCGCCAATTGCGGAAAAGTCGCGGACGCGGAACTGGAATCCGACAGCGCCGTTAATTTCCCCGCCCATCGCCTGCATTGGCTTGTCGACAAGCTCGAAACGCCCTTCCCAGCCTTCATTCGTGAACAGCGTGCCGACTTCACCGGACGGCTCTATCTCGGCGTGCTCGTAGTCGGCGTAACCGACGCGAATTTTTGCCTTCTGGAAAAGCGCAAAGTCGCCTTCGATTTCTCCGTTGAGATCGAGGCGCCGTTGCCGCAAGTCAATTGTTACGCCGCCTTCTTCCTCTTCTTCTTCCCCCTCTTCTTCTTCGCCTTCTTCATGGCCATGTCCGCCGGGAACGCCATAGTTGGTATCCATCGCCGTCCCGGAGATTCCGAAAAAGCCGCCATCGAACACCCAGGAAAGTCCAGCGGACCCGCCCTTGGTTTCGAAGGCGCTGTTCTCAGCGGTGCCGAAAACCTCTTCTTCTTCCTCGTGTTCCTCTTCTTCTTCCTCTTCCGCCTCTTCCGCGGCGATAAAACGGGCCGACTCGGCAAAGCCCGGGATGTCGTAGTCGTCGGCGTCCCGATAAAAGCCGTCACCATGGAATACGAGCGTGCCGTTTCCGAACTCCCCAATGGCGAGATCGAAACCGCCCGAGGCCTCGACGCCGTTGTCGACGGTCGAACGCCCGATGCGAAGGGCGCCGTCGACGCCGTCTTCGGGGAGTTCAGTTGGTATGCGGCCATTGAAAACGTTGACAACGCCGCCGGCCGCCGACGAGCCGTAAAGCAGCATCGACGTGCCGCGCACAATTTCTATTCGCTCGGCAGTCGCCGGATCCACCGCGACCGCGTGATCAGGGCTCGTAGCCGACGCGTCTATTGAGCCAATACCGGCGTCGAGCACGCGAATGCGGTCGCCGCCAAGACCGCGAATAATCGGGCGGCTGGCGCCTTGTCCGAAAAATGTCGATGAAACGCCGGGCTCGCGTCGAAGCGTCTCGCCGATGGAATTGGCGATGCGACGCTGCAGTTCCTCATCAGACAGAACGGACGTGCCGATAATCGTTTCCCCAACGGATCGCTCAAGAGGCGACGCCGTTACAATAATCTGATCGTCGTTTTCAAAACGTTCCTCGTCCTGCGCCTGTGCGCTTGCGGGAACGATCGCCAGCGCCGCAACGCCGGACAGGTAGAACTTACGGTTCATGGGTTTATCTCCAACCAAAACGCCGCTCCGCTCGCGGCGGAGGGCGACAATCAACAACACAGCTAACGGAATTGATTGTTACGGGTTGGGAGGACCGCGGGGACGCGCGGCGCGAACGGCGAGGCGTGATAACTCAGTTTGCGCGGCGGCGCCGCCGGCGCGCCACGTGATAATCACCGCGACGAAAGCAACTGTCGCGGCGGTCAGAAATTTCTCACCGCCTTTGGAGATGACAGAGACGACGCAGACCGTCCCGTTATGCTCATGGGACTCTTCGCCGAACTCTGCCGCATGGGTTGCGGCAAACATTTGCGCCGCGACGAAAACAAGCGCGCTGGCGACGACAATCGCCAGGCGTTTGTTCTCAAGTGCGAAGTTTAAGAAATTTTGCAGCATTATAGTGATTTTATCACGGGCATCGCACACTGTCCAACCGAGGAGCGCTTTCCGCTACTGCTGTAACGGCCTCTCTACGGCTCGGAATCACCGCCGGCGCCGTCGCTGTCATCATCGACGGCAGGAATGGCGTATGACCCGGAAAGCCACCGATGCAGGTCGACGTCAGCGCACCGTTTTGAACAAAAGGGATCGTAATCGGACGACGCCGCAGCGTTGCAAATCGGACACGCCTGCCGCTGCAATTTTGCCTGTTCCTTGTTACCGTTCGACGATTTCAAATGCCCGGTCTCCAAACTGATCTTCGCGCACAATCTCAAGCCGCGCACCCCAGCGCTCGAAATACGCCTCCGCCGGATCTTCAAAAACCCGGAGATACTCCTCTAGCGCCTTGCCGGCGCGAATAACAATAGACGCGCCCGGCGCCGCGCCCTGGCGGCGTTCCGCTTCCCGCACAGTGCAGCGCGCCAGCCATGACAGCGTAAAGCGCCGGCCGGCCACCGGCGCGCTTGGCGCCGGTTCCGTCGTTTCGTCCCAGAGGGAAGCGCCGCGGCGCTCGCGGATCAGGGTCGCGACGTTCGATCCGGCAATGGACAGCGAGGCGACGCGCGACAATCCCGACAACGCTTTTTCGATTTCCCTTACCGCCCGGCGACGAATCTCCCGCGACCGGATCGACGGAAAGTCGATGACAATGCGGCCGGCAAGGTTGCGCCGTTCGATCTGCAACGCCGTCTCGCGCGCCGCCTCTGCGATCGCTTTCTCGCGCAGGCGATCCGCTGACGCGGCGCCGGCGGCGCCTGTGTCGACGTCGATCGCCGCCAGCGCTTCGGCTTCAAAAAAAACCAGCGCGCCGCCGCCAGGCAGCGGGGCGCGTTCGCCGAGCGCCCCGTCGAGCGCCGTATCGACGCCATTGGCCGCAAAGAGGGCGGACGCTTCGCGCCCCGTCGCCTCGACGCCGGTTTCGGCTAGCAGGCGTTTCACAACAGCGCTATCCGCCACGACCTCCGCCGCCTCTCCGCCGATTGCTTTCAGCGCCTCCAGCGGCGCCGGCGCCATATCGCAGCGGCCCGGCGTCGCGCTTTTTTCGGCGGCGCCAATGAGGTCAACAACGGCGCCTTTCGCCCGGCGCGGCGAAGCGACAATGCGCACCTGAACCAAACTACCCTCCGCCAGCGCTTCAGCATTCGCCTTTCGGATCGGCAGAAACGCGTCGCGCTGTGCGCCGATGTCGACAAATGCGGCGCTCAGGCTCGCATCGACGCCGCGCACGCGCCCGTTGAATGCACGCCCCTCGATTGGCCGGGCGTCATCGCTTTCGCGGCGGGGCGCCGGTCCGAACCAGAAACGAACGACATCACCGTTACGCAACAGCGCCGCGCGGGTCTCAATGGCACCGTGCTCGATCAGCAGCGTGTCACCGGTCATGCCTTATAGCCGGCGCCGTCAAGCATATTGGCGGTTTCGTAGACCGGCAGACCGACAATATTCGTGTAGGAACCAACGATCGAGATAATGTGCTTGGCGAACAGTCCCTGTATGCCGTACCCGCCCGCCTTGCCGCGCCATTCGCCGGACCCGACATACTCGTCCATGCTCTCCTTGCTGAGACGGCGGACTTTGACGCGGGTTTCGGCCAGCCGGGAAATCAGGCTGCCTTCCGGCGTCGTCAGCGCAACGCCGGTAAAGACCCGGTGGGCGCGCCCCGACAAGAGCGCGAGGCATTGGCGCGCGACCTCTTCGTCTTCGGCCTTCGGAAGAATGCGCCGCCCGCAGGCGACCGCCGTGTCAGCCGCCAGAACGAACGATCCCGCGGATTTCCCGCTCACGACGCGGGCTTTTTCCACGGCAAGTCTTAATACGTAATCACGCGCCATCTCCCCGGGGAGCGGCGTTTCGTCGATATCTGCCGGAACAATATCCGATGGCGTGACCGCGATCTGCTTCAGGAGCGCAAGCCGGCGCGGGCTGGCGCTGGCGAGGATCAACGGCGCGCCGGCCATAGCGCGCAGGTTACTTGAACCGATAGGTGATGCGGCCCTTGGTCAGATCATAAGGCGTCATCTCGACAAGCACCTTGTCGCCCGCCAGCACGCGAATGCGGTTCTTGCGCATCTTGCCCGCCGTGTGCGCGATTATCTCGTGATCGTTCTCAAGCTTCACGCGGAACGTCGCATTCGGCAGCAACTCCTCCACGGTGCCTTCAAACTCAAGTAATTCTTCTTTCGCCATTCGCTCCTCAATTCAGGCATTCCTCACCCGAACGGGGCCGCACGGGATTCTGGCCGCGCGGGAAAATGGGTCGCCACGCGCCTAAAATCAAGGCTTTTGATAGAATTCGGGGAAACCGGCCCGCAGTCTCGCCGTCAGGTCATCGCGCACGCGGCGATACGCCTCAATAACGGCGTCGCGCCCGCCGCGCTCGTCAGACGGGTTCTCGATATCCCAGTACTCGATGCACGCATCGGGGGCATCCTCGCGGATCGCGACCGCCGCTTCCGGCGTCAGCGCGACAATGCGCTCGAACGCCTCAATATCAACGCCGCTGAGGGTCTTCGGCTCATGACCGATCATCTCAACGCCAAGGTCGCTCATAACAATCTCGACGAACGGATCGAGCCCGCCCTCATAGACTCCGGCCGAATCGATCTGCACACCCGCGTCGCCGTGAAGCTTGAGCAGCGCCGCCGCCATGGGTGAGCGGACGGAGTTCTGGTTGCAGACAAATAACATGCTGGGTCGCGTCATCTGTTCCATCAACGCATGTGAAAGCTGCAAATCAGCGTGAACAGCCGGCGGGACGTGTTCATGTCGAGTTCGATCTTGTCCTGTAACCGCTCGCGCAGAATCTCCGATCCCTCATTGTGCATGGCCCGGCGCGCCATATCGATGGTTTCGATCTGCGCCGGCGCGGCATTGCGGATTGCGTCGTAGTAGCTTTCGCAAAGCAGAAAGTAGTCTTTGATGATTTTGCGGAACGGCGTCATCGACAGATGCACCTGCCCCAGCGCCGCGCCGCCCTGCCGGCGCACGTCAAAAACGAGACGACGTTCCACGTTGGAGAGATAAAGCTCGAACGGTCCGGCGTCGGCGCCGATGGGGTGGAAGAAATTTTCCTCAATCAGATCGTAGATCGCGACCTTGCGCTCATGCTCGATATCCGCCGTCGCGGGCGCGAGCGAGCGTTCATCCAGATCGATTTTGACGATATGGAATTGGGTCTCGCCGGACGCTTCGCCGCTATCGTCGGTCATCGTCTGATCAGCTCCAAGAAGGAGCCTTTCTAAAGCGGCTTTGGCCGAATGGGAACGCCGGACATGTTTTCCCCGCATTCGTTGTCTACTCGTCGCTCCCCAGCCGTTCCGTTTTTCAGGGCCTTCAGAATCAGATTCTAAGCACCGGCATTGACCCAGGGATCCTTCAAGATGCGTATTTCAAAGTTTTCAGGCCCTGCCTGCGCCGCCGCCGCACTGCTTTCGACGGCTGTCGCCGAGGAACCGGCGCCCGTTCTCCATATCGACGAGGCGAGCGTCGTCGCTCCCCAGCCGCCCACGGCGGCGGAGCTTGACGATGTGCCGGAGGCGGCGCGCGCCATGCTGGAAGCGGCCGCCAGGACGGAGGACGCCGCTCAGGTCGCCGCGGTCTCCCACGCCGCGGCAACGGTTTTTCCCGATCACGCCGCGACCATCGAGGCCTATGGCGACTATCTTCGCGCGGTCATCTTTCCGGCAACCGGGCGCGACATCGAAACGTTGTTCGTCCGCCATACTATCGAGGAGCCGACGCCGCCGCCCGCGCCGGAGATCCGAACCGCCGATCAGGACCTCAAAGGCGCGCCGGCGCCAAAGTTTCTTGATCTCGGCGACTGGACCGGGAACGCAACCGCATCCGGGCTGGTGTCATCGGGCAATTCGGAGAACGCGGCGGCGGGGTTGCTGGTGGAGGCCCACCTGCCCGACGGCGATTTCACGCACAATATGCGCGCCTATTTCGACTACGGTCGATCACAGGGCGTCAAGAATCAACAGCGCTGGGGCGGGTCCTACAAACTCGATTACGTCTTTGACGAACGCACCTTTGCCTATGCGCGTATCTCATACGACGAAGACGAATTCTCCGGCTTCGACTACAGATTGTTCGGCGGTTTCGGCGTCGGCCATAAGCTGATCCTGAACGAAGCGGTCGCCCTGAAGGTGGAAGGCGGGCCCGGCTATCAGTACGCGCCGATCGACGTTACGCGGGAAGTCGACAGCCAGTTTGCCTTTTACGCCTCGGGCGAGTTCGACTGGGTCATCCGCGACGGGTTGAAATTTGAGCAGGACATGAATGCGACCTGGACAGAACCAACGACGACAATCATTTCGACAAGCACGCTGACCGCAGCGTTTACCGACACCCTGTCGACAGGTCTCTCATACATCTATCGTTATGAGACAAGCCCGCCCGAAGGACGCTTCGACACGGACCGAACGCTGCGTATCAATCTGACTTACGGTTTTTAAGACGCACCCGCACCGAATGCGCATGGCTTGGGAGACCCTCCGCATCGGCAAGACGCGCGGCGGCGGGGCCGATTTCGGCGAGCGCGGCTTCATCGCAACCGATAATCGACGTGCGCTTCATGAAATCGAGAACCGAAAGGCCGGACGCATAACGCGCGGCGCGCGCGGTCGGCAGCACGTGATCGGGCCCGGCTACGTAATCCCCGGTCGCCTCCGGCGTGTGGCGGCCCAGAAAAACGGCGCCGGCATGGCGGATCCTCGCCAACAGCGCTTCCGGTTCGGACACCGCCAGCTCCAGATGCTCCGGCGCGACGGCGTCAACCAGCGGCGCGCATTCGTCGAGATTACGCGTAACAATGATCGCCGAGTTATCGCGCCATGCGGCGCCGGCGATATCGGCGCGCGGGCTCGCCTTTATCTGTTTATCCGCCGCCGCGGAAACGGCGTCTGCAAAGCGCGCATCATCCGTAATCAGAATACTCTGCGAAGACGGGTCGTGTTCGGCCTGGCTCAACAAATCCGCGGCTATCCAGTCGGCGTCGTTGTCGCCGTCCGCCACCACGAGAATTTCAGAAGGCCCCGCGACCGAGTCGATGCCGACACGCCCGAACACCTGACGCTTGGCTTCGGCCACATAGGCGTTGCCAGGCCCGACAATGACATCCACCGGCTGAAGCGGACCGGCGCCGTAGGCGAGCGCCGCAATCGCCTGGGCGCCGCCGATGCGGTAGATTTCATCAACGCCGGCAATCCGCGCGGCAGCGAACACCAGGGGATTTACCTCGCCATTGGGCGTGGGCGTCGTCATGACGAGGCGCTGGACGCCGGCGACCTGAGCAGGAATGGCGTTCATCAAAACGCTCGACGGATAGGCGGCGCGGCCGCCGGGCGCATAGAGCCCCGCCGCGTCGACCGCCGTCCATCGCCAGCCCAGCGTCACGCCTGCATCGTCTTTATACCGCATATCCTGCGGCGTCTGTTTTTCGTGATAGGCGCGAATGCGGGTCGCTGCGAACTCAAGGGCCGCAATGTCATCAGGGTCGCAGGCCTTCGCCATCCGATCGATCTCGCCGGCGCCGACGCGCATGGTCTCTTCCTCAAGATCGAACTTATCGAACCGGGTCGTATATTCCTTGACCGCCGCGAATCCATCAGCGCGCACCGATGCGACAATCGCTGCGACCGCGGCGGTTACATCAACCCCGGCGTCGCGATCGAGCGCCAGAAACGCTGCGAAATCGCTGTCGAAAGAAGCGTCGGATATGTCTAATCTGCGAACCATCATTCTCTATCGCAAAACCGAATCCGGTCTTAGGCGATCAATCCGTTCGCGTCCATGTGCCCGCGGTTTCCTTCAGCGCCCATGCGCGTTAGGCTGACCCCGGTATACATGGTTTAAGCAGACAGGATCGAAGACCTATGTCCGAAATTGATGCGCGCCTCGCCGATCTCGATATCGTGCTGCCCGACCCGGTGGCGCCTGTGGCGAATTACGTTCCGTACGTCGTCACGGGAAATCTGGTCTTCATCTCCGGCCAGGTCTCGATCGCCCCGGACGGGCTCATTACCGGAAAGCTTGGCGCCGAGGTTTCGCTGGAGCGTGGAATCGAAGCAGCGCACGCCTGCGGCGTCAATCTGATCGCGCAACTCAAAGCGGCCTGCGATGGAGATCTCGACAGGGTGCGCCGGGTCGTCAAGCTCGGGGGATTCGTAAACTCGACACCGGATTTTACCGATCAGCCAAAAGTGGTGAACGGAACGTCAGACCTGATGGTCGCCGTTTTTGGCGATTCCGGCCGGCACGCGCGCGCCGCAGTCGGGGCGCCGTCGCTGCCCATGAACGCCGCGGTAGAAGTCGACGGAGTGTTTGAGATCGGCTGATGCCTGACGGATCCGGCGCAGTACTGGCGAAAACGGTCGGCGCCATCGACGAAATCGATGCGGCGCTGTGGGACCGCTTAGCCCAACCGCCGGGCGCGCCGTACAATCCGTTCGTCAGTCATGCGTTTTTGTCAGCGGCGGAGAAATCGAAATCGGTAGCGCCGGAAACGGGCTGGGCGCCGATGCATGTCCTCCTTGAAGATGACGGCGAGATCGTCGGCGCTGCACCGCTCTACACGAAAGGCCACAGCCAGGGCGAATATGTTTTCGATCACCACTGGGCCGATGCATATGCCCGCGCCGGCGGGAGCTACTATCCCAAGCTTCTGTGCGCTGCGCCCTTTACGCCCGTGCCGGGCCCGCGGCTTCTTGCGCATACCGACGCAGCGCGCGCCGGCCTTGCCGCCGCCATTCGCACCCTCGCCCAGCGCATTGGCGCGTCATCGGCCCATGTGAATTTTGTCGGCGAGGACGACGCCCGCGCCCTCGTCGGTTCCGGTTATCTCGCCCGCACGGGCGAGCAATATCACTGGTTCAATCGCGGTTACGCATCGTTTGACGATTTTCTCGGCGCTCTTTCATCCCGAAAGCGCAAGGCGATAAGACGCGAACGCCGCGGCGCCGTTGAGGACGGCCTGACCATCAAAAAGTTGATCGGCGACGAGATTACCGAGGAGCACTGGAACGCCTTCTGGCTGTTCTATCAGGACACCGGCGCGCGCAAGTGGGGCCAGCCCTATCTCACGCGGACGTTTTTCCGCATCATCGCCGAAACCATGAAAGACGCCCTTCTGCTCATCGTCGCCGAACAGGACGGCAAGCCGGTCGCCGGCGCATTGAACTTCATTGGCGGCGACGCCCTTTTCGGGCGCTATTGGGGCTGTCTCACGGACCATCCGTTCCTGCATTTTGAAATCTGTTATTATCAGGCCATCGACTTCGCAATTGAGCGCGGGCTCGCCCGCGTCGAGGCCGGCGCGCAGGGACAGCACAAAATCGCCAGAGGCTACGAACCGGTGGCAACCCACTCCGCTCACTGGATCGCCAATGAAAGCTTTCGCGATGCCATTGCGCGCTACCTTGAAGCAGAGCGGGAGCAGACCGACATGGAAATCAACGCGCTGAAAGACTTCACGCCGTTCAGGAAAACCAGCTAAGGTCTTGCCTTATGAAAGTCATTAAACGCACCCATCAGCAGCAGGAAGCGAAGATTATTGTCGGCTTCCTGAATGCCCACGGCGTCGAGGCTGAATTGCTCGACGGTCACATCAATTCGGTGCTGCCGGTGCTGCCCGGCGGCGTGCGCATCGCCGTGCCCGACGATCAGGAGCAGGACGCCCTGCGTTTGCTGGCGCAAGCCCAGGCCGGCGTGATGCGCGAAGAGGACGACAGCCCGGAATGAGCCTCAACGAGACATACGATCCCGACAATATTTTCGCGAAGATCGTTCGCGGCGATATGGCGTGCGTGCAGCTTTACGAAACCGACGACATCCTGGCCTTCATGGATGTCTTTCCCCAAAGCCGGGGGCATTGTCTCGTCATTCACAAAAAAGCCGACGCGACCAACCTTTTTGACATTGACGCTTCGGCGCTCGCCGGGCTGGCCGGCGCGGTTCAGAAGGTTGCGACGGCGGTAAAAACCGGTCTGAAGCCGGACGGCGTTCGCATCGCGCAGTTTAACGGCGCGCCCGCGGGGCAGACGGTCTTTCACCTGCATTTTCACATCATCCCGATCTATGAAGGCGAGGCACTGGGCGTACATGCCGCCGGCGGCCCGGCGCCCGCGGAAACGCTCGAACCGATCGCCGCGGCCATTCGCGCCGCGTTGTAACGGGCTCACTTTGCTTTCACGGCTTCGTTAGCCGCCGTCGCCGTTTCGTGTTTTGCGCAATCCGGCCGCGCGCCCTATTTTAGGAGCGTAACAACGGCGCATCCGCATCTCTGCCCCCCCCAAGTGTGCGGACCGTCTATGAAAAGGCCGTCGCAGAGCCCCTTCCCCTGCGGCGGTCTTTTTTTCATGTTTGCCGTAATTCCGGCGCCGATCACCGATAAGTCATGGCAACATTCTGATTTGTGTTTTGCGCGTGACCGATGGCCCGCCATATCAGGGCGACGTCGATATCTTGCAAAGAAAAGGAATGCGAACAATGCACACCGTCAACACCATTCTTGTCGCGCTCGCCTCGATCGGCGTCGCGGCAGCCGCCACAGCGCCCGCCGCCGCAGGCCAGGGCATGCACGTCGCCATGGCCGATATGGCGAGCGAAACGCTCTTCACTGGCGAATGGACGAAGAAATCATTCAAGTCGTCCGGCACGTGGGAAATATACACGGAGAATAACAAGACATATGTCAAACTGTCGGCCGACTTCCGGACCCGCGGCGCGCCGGACCTGAAAATATTCCTGTCGCCCCTTGCCGCAAACAAAACAAACGGACGCAACGCGACAACGGATTCAGTTCTCATCGCGCCGCTTTCCAACAATGCAGGCGAGCAGATTTACCAAATTCCCGACGGCGTTGATCTGGCGAACTTCAAGTCCATCCTGATCCACTGCGAACAGTACTCAAAACTATGGAGCGCGGCCGATCTCGCTTAACGTCGCTCTTTCGTGAAGCGCCCGTATCTCCCCCATGAGGGCGCCGATCGTAGGCCGCCGCCGCGGATGCCCGCCGGCGGCGGCTTTTTGACTGTCTGCCGGCAAAAAATGTTTCGCGTTGGTTAACAGAGGCTAACGCTGAAGATGAATCTTTTAAGACAATTTACAACTTATTACGGCATTGATCGCCTCCGCATGCAGAAAACGCAGCAATGGAGGCGCCAATGCGCTCGACAAAACACTCGCTACGATCCTTCGGCCGTTCACGGTCAGGGTTCACATCGACGGAGTTTGCGCTAATCGGCGCGCTGCTCGCAGCGGTGGCGTTTCTATCGGTCCGTGAAATCGGCGGCGCCATGAGCAGCTCAATGATGACCATGTCCGAAAATGTCGGCGGCGGTGGCGGCGACCCGGTACCGATGGACAGCGCGGGCGGCGACAGCGCAGGCGGCGGCGACAGCGCGTCGGGTGATCCGTCAGGCGGCGGCGATCCCAGGAGCGGCGACCCCGGCGGCGGCGCCGCAGGCGACCCGGCCGCTTCCGATCCGAAAGCCGACGGTAAAAAGAAGAAGAAAAAGAAAAAAAAGAAGAAGAAGAAAAAGAAGAAAAAGAAATCACCGTGAGCGCTTAAACCACGCGAACAATATTCAGCCCTACAGCAAAAAGGCCCGTCTACATGACGGGCCTTTTTTTGAAGGTTAGGTCAGTTTACTGGACCAACGCCGGCACGTTCGTTCCGTCGCCGCCATCTTTCGGCTTTGCGCCGTCCGGGTCCGGAATATACTCAAACGCCAGTTTCGACTTGTCGTCTTTATCGACAAGAACTCTGACGACGCCGCCGTTCTTAAGCTCACCGAACAGGATTTCATCGGCAATCGGTTTTTTCACATGTTCCTGAATAATGCGCGCCAGCGGCCGCGCACCCATTTCATCGTCAAAGCCTTTTTCCGCCAGCCAGCGCGTCGCGTCGTCTGACAATTCAAACGTTACGCCGCGGTCGGCAAGCTGCGCTTCCAGTTGCAGGACGAATTTCTCGACAATGCGGTTGACGATCGGAGCGGACAGTCCTGCGAAGTGGATGACCGCATCGAGCCGGTTGCGGAACTCCGGCGTAAACATGCGCCGGATCGCCGCGTCGGTTTCGTCGGTTTTCTTCCCGCCCGCAAAACCGATCTGGAATTTCGCGGCGTCCGCCGCGCCGGCGTTGGTCGTCATGATGATGATGACGTTGCGGAAGTCGACCTTGCGCCCGTTGGTGTCCGTGAGCTGGCCGTTATCCATCACCTGCAGGAGAATATTGAATATCTCTCCATGGGCCTTTTCGATTTCATCAAGCAACAGGACGCAATGGGGATTCTGATCGATCGCATCGGTCAAGAGACCGCCCTGATCGAACCCGACATAACCCGGAGGCGCGCCAATGAGGCGCGAGACCGTATGCCGCTCCATGTATTCCGACATGTCAAAGCGCACGAGCTCCACGCCCATGACCCTCGCGAGCTGCTTGGCGACTTCCGTTTTGCCGACACCGGTAGGCCCGGCGAACAGATAGGAGCCGATCGGTTTTTCCGGCTCGCGCAGGCCCGCCCGCGACAGCTTGATCGCCGCAGCGAGCTGGTCGATCGCCTCGTCCTGACCGAAGACGACACGAGACAGATCCTCGCCGAGTTTTTGCAGGCGTTCCGTATCAGATTTCGACACCGACCTCGGCGGGATGCGCGCCATCTTGGCGACCACTTCCTCGATCTCGTCCGTGCCGATGGTTTTCTTGCGTTCGTCTTCAGAGAACAGCATCTGGCGGGCGCCCGCCTCGTCGATGACATCGATCGCCTTGTCCGGAAGCTTGCGGTCGGTCATGTATTTTGCGGAAAGCTCCGCCGCCGACCTGATCGCATCATCCGTGTACTTAATTTTGTGGTGCTCTTCGAAGTAAGGCTGAAGGCCCTGAAGAATTTTGACGGTGTCTTCCCTGGACGGCTCTACGACGTCAATCTTCTGGAAGCGACGCGCAAGGGCGCGGTCCTTTTCAAAATGCTGACGGAATTCCTTGTAAGTCGTCGACCCCATGCATCGGAGCGCACCCGATTGCAGCGCCGGCTTCAACAGGTTCGACGCATCCATGGCGCCGCCGGACGTCGCCCCGGCGCCGACGACCGTATGAATCTCATCGATAAAGAGAACGGCGTCTTCGTGCTCTTCAAGCTCTTTCAGGACCGCCTTGATGCGCTCCTCGAAATCGCCGCGATAGCGCGTGCCCGCCAGGAGCGAGCCCATATCGAGGGCGTAGATGGTCGAATTGGCGAGCACTTCCGGCACCTTCTCGTCAACGATCTGAAGCGCCAGCCCTTCCGCGATGGCGGTCTTGCCGACGCCCGGATCGCCCACCAGCAGCGGGTTGTTCTTGCGCCGGCGGCACAGAACCTGAATTGACCGTTCAACTTCAGCCTCACGGCCGATCAGCGGATCAATCTTGCCGGATCGCGCCTTGGCGTTGAGATCGACGCAATAAGACTCCAGCGCACTTTGCGGCTTGCCGCCGTCGCTCGCGTCTTCGCTTGCACCGCGGGGCGCCTTGGGCTGGTTTTCGCCGGGCCGTTTCGCCAGCCCGTGTGAGATGTAGTTGACCGCATCGAAACGCGTCATGTCCTGCGCCTGAAGGAAGTGCGCGGCGTGGCTTTCACGCTCGGCGAACAAGGCCACCAGCACATTGGCGCCGGTCACCTCTTCGCGCCCCGACGATTGAACATGGATGACCGCGCGCTGAATTACGCGCTGAAAGCTGGCGGTGGGTTTCGCCTGCTCATCGTTTTCCAGCTTCAGATTAGCCAGTTCGTTTTCAATGAATTCATAGAGCTGGCGGCGCAACAGTTCGATGTCGACATTGCACGCCCGCATCACGGCGGCCGCGTCGCGATCGTCGGTCAGCGACAGCAGGAGATGCTCCAGCGTCGCTAATTCATGATCGCGCTCGGTTGCAAGGGCAATCGCCCTGTGCAGCGCTTCGTCAAGACTCTGGCTGAATGACGCCACGTACTTTACTCCCGTTCCATCATGCATTGCAGCGGATGCTGATTGCGCCGCGACAACTCCATGACCTGCGCTACCTTGGTCTCGGCGACCTCATATGTATAGACCCCGCAAATGCCGACGCCGTTATTGTGAACGTGCAGCATAATGCGGACCGCCTCTTCGGCGTCTTTCTTGAAGATCGCCTGCAAGAGCCAGACGACGAATTCCTGCGGCGTGTAATCGTCGTTCAGCAGGACAACTTTATAAAGCGACGGGCGCTTCGTGCGCGGCGCAGTTTTCTGCACAACGCCGACGCCGGGGCCCTGGTCGATGTCCTGATCTTGGTCGTGTTCGTCAGCCATTCGTCGTGTTTCCATTGATCCGCGACATATGAAGCCACACCGCGTCATACAATGCGCATTAGATACGTAATCCCATTTCGTTGAAAAGCCGCAAACCCGTCGCGCCGGCGAAATCGGCCAGTCTCAAACGGAAAAAGCCCGGCCAGACGGCCGGGCTTTTCTAAATACGCAACTGGTTACGGGCGTCTTACGGGCGATAAGACTGAATTTTTTCGACCAGATCGCTATAGCGCTCGGTCAGCGGGGCGATCGTCTCCTTGGTCGTGTCAGCCCAGAGATCGGCGACCTTTGTGGCCTGGCTGAGGTTTTTCTCAGTGGCCTCGCGGGCGAATTCGGACTGAATATCAAATGCTTCCTGGGGGTTTTTGGCGCCGGCGACAGATTTGCCGAGCGAAACGGCCCGTTCGTAGGAAGCCTTGATGAAATCGGTGTTTTCAGCCGTCAGCTTCTCAACACCTTTCGAATAAGCGCCGGCAGACGTCATCACCGCTTCCAGCGCGCCTTTGTTGAAGTCGGCGATCGTTGAGACGCCTTCGGCAAATTTCTCGTAGCCTTCCTTGAAGGACTCCGGGTTCATTACCGCAAACGCGTCAAAGGCGTTGCCGCCTGTTTCAGCTTTTTTTGCCGCAGCCATTTTTCTCTCCTGTGGCATGAATCAATATAAGACGTTGAAACAATTCACATATTAGGATCAACCGCCTTTTGTGCGGCGCAACATATGAGCGCCCCTGGTCAATGTCAAGGCAAAATTGTGCACTGCACAAAAAGTTCATGTTTTAAAATTGGTGAACTCTTCGTTAACGATAATTTTACCCCGCGACCGGACAAGTGAAACTCAGAGGATTGCCTCTGCGTGGCGGCACGTCACTTGCTTCGACAGAGCCGTCGGCACGTGTTCGCTATGTCATCCCATAGGGTTCCGGCGGTCGCGGCGGTCAGGATTGGTAAATTCTCCGGGGGCTCGTCTCTCACCGTATTGCCTGTTTTCGTTCTTTCGGCGAGGATCGTTTAATGCGTTGGATTGGCAGTTGCGTATTGTGCGTCGCGGTTTTCGCGATGGCTGCTGCGCTTTCGCCCGCGCAGGCCAACTCCAAATATGCGGCATATGTGGTGCACGCTGAGTCCGGCGACGTTCTTTTCGACCGCTATTCCACAGCCCGCCGGTATCCGGCGTCTCTCACGAAGATGATGACGCTCTACATGCTGTTCGAAGCCATCGAGGCGGGCGAATTAACCCTCGAATCAAAGCTGAAAGTGTCCAAACGCGCGGCCGGCCAGCCGCCGTCGAAGCTCGGGGTCAAATCGGGCTCGACGATTACGGTCGACACGGCAATCCAGGCGCTGGTGATCAAATCCGCGAATGATGTCGCCGTCGTCGTGGCCGAAAAGCTCGGCGGATCGGAGTGGCAGTTCGCAAAACAAATGACGAATCGAGCCCGCAAACTCGGCATGCGCTCGACGACTTTCCGGAATGCGTCCGGCCTTCCCAATTCGCGCCAGATTACGACCGCCCGCGACATGGCCGAGCTTGGCCGGCGCGTGATGCAGGACTTCCCCCAATATTATCATTACTTCGCCGACAAATCCTTCACCTATGCCGGGCGCACCTACTCGACCCATAACTCGCTCGTCAGGAACTACACCGGCGCGGACGGCATCAAGACCGGCTATACGCGGCGTTCCGGCTTTAATCTCGTAACCTCTGCGGAGAAGGACGGCGTTCGTCTTATGGGGGTCGTGCTCGGCGGGCGTAAGTCATGGAGCCGCGACCGTCACATGCGCGACATTCTGGACAACGCCTTCGCTGAAATCGCCAAGAACCCGACCCGGATCGCCGCGCTTCACCGCAACAAACCGGCCCCGCGCCTGAAGCCGACCCTCGTGGCCGCACTCGCCGCCAAGCAGGCCGCCCCGACCATTGTCGGCAACGAGCCGCTGCGCAACGAGATCATGGCCGCCGCCGCCGGCTTTTCCGATGCGCCGGCGGATTCCGGCGACATTCTGGGCGCGCTCATCGCCTCCGCGGACGTCGATGATTTCAATGAATTTGAGCGCGTGCGCATTGCCTCAGTGCCCGACGAAGAAGGCTTTATCGGCGAAGGCGACCTTGAGAAGGTCAATGAGTTCGCCTTCGGCGTGCAGATCGGCGCCTACTCCACGAAAGCGCTGGCGCAAAGCGAGCTTGAAGCGGCCGCTGCAAAAAGCGGCTTCACGAACCGCGACCGGGCCATCCTGCCCACCAGGCGCGCTGACGGGTCCATGTTGTTCCGGGCCCGCTTCCGCAAGCTCACCGAAATCGAAGCGACCATGGCCTGCGCGGAGTTAAAGACCGCCGGCGTCAGTTGCTTCGTCGTTTCGGACGCCGACGCCCACGTAAACTGATCAGCCCCTCAATCCGCGCATCCTTTGCGCCAGGCGCGTTAATCGCATACAAGTGCGCCGATTGAACGAGGCATTTGTGCGTCTCCCACCCCGACCTTTCCGGCGAAAGCCGGGATCCAGTAGCAAAATCGACGGCTTTGGATCCCGGCTTTCGCCGGGAAGACCGGAAGGGATAATATGTGCCTTTGCGACCGTTCGGGCGCGGCGTAACCGCTCGGACATACGACAAGGAGAAGTCCCGTGGCCGCGGAAAACAGTGTGATCAATGTCAGCGCCATCGCGAAAAAGCATACTCTCACGGACGCGACCCGCGCAGCGGCGATGCGCGAGGCGGCGAAGAGCGACCCTGACGCCTTCTGGACCGAGGTCGCGCAACGGATCGACTGGATCGAGCCTTTCACAAAGGTCAAGGACGTCTCATTCGACGCGAACGATCTTCATATCAAATGGTTCGAAGACGGGGTGCTGAACGCCTGCGTCAATTGCCTCGACCGTCATCTTCCCGCACGAGCGAACGACGTCGCCATCATCTGGGAAAGCGACGATCCCGCCACCGACAAGAAAATCACCTACGCCGAGGCCCTGGAAGAAACCAGCCGCATGGCGAACCTCCTGAAAGCACGCGGCGTCAAGAAAGGCGACCGGGTCGTTGTCTACATGCCGATGATCCCGGAAGCGGCGTTCGCCATGCTGGCCTGCGCGCGCATCGGCGCTGTCCATTCCGTCGTCTTTGGCGGGTTCTCGCCGGACGCGCTGGCAAGCCGCATCGAGGATTGCGGCGCCGTCGCCGTGATCACCGCCGATGAAGGCGTGCGCGGCGGCAAAATCGTGCCGCTGAAGGAAAACGTCGACAAGGCGCTCGACAAGCTGGACGCCGACGATACGCGGCTGGTGCTTGTGGTGGAACGCACCTTCGCCGACGTGGCCATGAATCACGGGCGCGACCTCAAATGGTATGGCGAAGCGCGCGACGACGTATCGCCCGATTGCATTCCGGAGCCCATGGGCGCGGAAGACCCCCTATTTATTCTTTATACGTCGGGTTCCACGGGCAAACCGAAGGGCGTCCTGCACACGACCGGCGGTTACATGACATACGCCGCCTACACCCACGAAACTGTTTTCGACTACAAGCGGGGCGACATCTACTGGTGCACCGCCGATGTCGGCTGGGTCACCGGCCACACCTATATCGTCTATGGACCGCTCGCCAATGGCGCAACGACGCTGATGTTCGAGGGCGTTCCCACATATCCCGATCCGTCGCGGTTCTGGAAAGTGTGCGAGAAGCACGACGTCAATGTATTCTACACCGCGCCGACCGCCATACGCGCGCTGATGCGCGAAGGGGACGACCATGTGGAAACCGCCGACCTCTCAAAGCTCCGTCTCCTCGGGACGGTTGGCGAGCCGATCAACCCGGAAGCCTGGAACTGGTACCATCGCGTGGTGGGCGGCGGCGAATTGCCGATCGTCGATACATGGTGGCAGACGGAGACCGGCGGCGTTCTCATTTCGCCGCTTCCCGGTGCGACGGACTTGAAACCCGGCTCGGCGACGCTGCCGTTGCCGGGCGTCTTTCCGGCGCTTGTGGACACGGATGGAAAGTTTCTAGAGGGCGCGACATCGGGCAATCTCGTACTCACCGATTCCTGGCCCGGCCAGATGCGCACGGTTTACGGCGATCACCAACGCTTCATCGACACCTATTTCAAAACCTATCCGGGCATGTATTTCACCGGCGACGGCGCCCGGCGCGACGAGGACGGCTATTACTGGATTACCGGACGCGTTGACGATGTCCTGAACGTTTCCGGTCATCGTATGGGCACGGCGGAAGTGGAGAGCGCCCTTGTCGCGCATCCGGCCGTCGCGGAAGCCGCCGTTGTCGGCTACCCCCACGACGTTAAGGGACAGGGCATTTACGCCTATGTCACCCTGATGGAGGGGGCGAGCGAAAACGACGGTCTGGTTAAGGAACTTAACGAAACGGTTCGTACGGAAATCGGACCGATCGCCAAACCCGATCTTTTACACTTCACGCCGGGCCTGCCGAAGACCCGGTCTGGCAAGATCATGCGTCGGATATTGAGGAAAATCGCCGAAAACGAGTTCGGCGCCCTTGGCGACACGTCAACGCTCGCCGACCCTTCGGTGGTCGACGCGCTGATTGAGGGCCGAAAAAATCGTTAGGCGCGGGCCGCTTCCTTAACAAATCCAAAACGCGCATGCGCTAAATTGCCGTCCGCATTAAACGACGCGGACAGGCAGGAAAGCGGATGGACGGCGCAACAATAAAATCCAGCGCGCATATTAAAGCCGAACCCGGATGGGCCGGCGCAGCAATCGCATACGCCGCCCTTGCCGCTCTCGCGGTGTTGCTCACCTGGCCAACGCTGCCCGACATGGCGCGAACGTGGTTCGGCTCCTCTTACTACCATCACGGAATTTTCGTCGCCCCGGCTGCACTCTGGATGATCCTTGCCCATGCGCGCAGACCGGAGGGCGACGCCGGCGCGAACGCCGGGCTGCTCATGATCGTTGCCGGCGCCGCGCTCTGGCTTGTCGGACGCGCCGGCGGCGCGGCAATCATCGAACAGGTCGCGTTCGTCACCATACTGATCGGCGGCGTCGGCGCTCTCTTCGGCGAGCGCGTTCTGCGCGCCTGGGCCTGGCCTCTCGCATTTCTCTATTTCATGGTCCCGGCCGGAGAGAGCCTCCTGCCCGCACTGCAATTTGCGACAGCGAAACTGGTCGTCGGCGCGCTCAGCCTCTTCGGTTTTGATATCGTTGTTGACGGCGTCGTTATCCGCACCCGCGTCGGGGCTTTCGCCATCGCCGAGGCTTGCGCCGGACTGAACGTCCTGATCGCCGCAATCATGGTTTCGGCAGTGTTCGCCTACGTTTCATTCAAAAGCTTGTCGCGTCGGCTGGCGTTCATCTTGTTTGCGGCGGTCTTTGCGATTGTCGCCAACGCGATCCGCGCGTTCTTTCTGATCCTGATACCGGTGCTTGTCGGCGAACAGGCCGATATCGGTCCCAATCATTACATCGTTGGTTGGGTTCTCTACCTCTTCGTCCTCATTGCGCTTGCGATGATTGGCCGCCGCTTTGCGGATCGCCCCGTCACACGTGATGCCGGCGCAGGCGCTTCGCGCGTGCGGGCGGTTCCCATGGCCATCGCCGCCGGTTATCTCGCTGTCGGCGCCGCTTACGCAAACATGGTGATCGACCGGTCCGTTATTCGCGCCGCGCCCGCAACGCTCTCGCTCCTCAATGCGCCCGGCTGGCGCATCCTGCCGCCGCCCCAGCACTGGCGTGCAACTGTGCCGCAAGCGGATCGCCGCGTCGGCGCCACGTATGATTCAGCGGGGACGCAGGTTCATGTCTCGCTCAGCTACTTCACCCATGACCGACGCGGCGCGGAAATCGCCGGGTCAGCGAATGCGGGCAGCCAAGACTGGGATCTCATTGGCGGCCATGACGCCGTCGTCTATCTGTTCGGCACATCGGAACGGCGCCGGTTCTCCCGACTGTCCGGTCCAGAGGGCCAGAAATACCTGTCGCTCACGACCTACTGGCTCGCGGGCGATGTCTATTTCAGCGCGCGCGATCTGAAACTCGCCCAGGCGCGGCTGAAATTGCGCGGTGAAAACCCGGAGGGGGGCGTCATGACCTTCGCGGCCCCTTACGCGAAGGATCCGGCGGACGCCGCGCGCGCAATCGGCCGCTTCACCGCCGATGTCGAAAAATTTTCTGCATGGCGCGCACGCCTCGCCCGGAGATAACCGCCAATGTGCGGCATTGCAGGTATTTTCGATCAAAAAGGCGAGCGCGATGTCGACCGCGACGCGCTGAAACGCATGGCGGAGGCCATCGCCCATCGCGGACCAGACGGCGAAGGTTTCTACTACGACAAGGGCGTCGGCTTCGCCCATCGCCGCCTCGCCATCATCGACAAGGCCGGCGGCGCGCAACCGTTTATCGCGCAGCGCGGCGGCGCCCTCAACTACAATGGCGAGATCTACAATTACAGCGAACTTGGACGCCGGCTCGAACGGGAAGGCGTAGCGCTCAAGACCCGTTCCGACACGGAAGTTCTCGCCGAAGGCCTCGCGGCCCGCGGGCCGGATTTTATTCAGACGCTCCGCGGCATGTTCGCTTTCGCTTTCTGGAACGCGGACGCAAAGTCACTCCTCCTCGCCCGGGACCGCCTCGGGGAGAAGCCGCTTTATTACGCAGAGACCGAGGACGGCTTTTTGCTCTTTGCATCGGAAATCGGCGCGCTTCGGGCCTCCGGTGTTGTATCGTCCGATTTCAATGTGGAAGCGGTCGCCGATTACTTCTTCTACGGATATACGCCGGACCCCAAGTCGATCTACGCGGACATCAAGAAACTGCCGCCGGGCCATATGATGACGGTGCGGCGGAATCGAGAAATCGAACTGTCGCGGTACTGGCGGCCGAGCTTCACCGCCGATCGCGGGTTCAACTTTAACGACGCCTGCGAAATCTTGCGCCACAAACTCGGCGACGCCGTCAAATCGCAACTGGTTTCCGACGTCCCGCTTGGCGCCTTTCTCTCCGGCGGCGTTGACTCCGCCGGCATTGTTGCGTCCATGGCGGAGGCCGGCGCTGACCTCGTCGCCTGCACGGTGGGCTTTGAAGAATCGACGCACGACGAGCGCGCCGGCGCGCGCGAGATCGCCCAGAAATTCGGCGCCGATCACCACGAATTTGTCGCCGCCATCGACGCCGACGATCTGATCGACAAAGTAGCTATCACTTACGGCGAACCCTTCGCCGACAGCTCGGCTTTGCCGAGTTACATCGTCTCGGAATTGGCACGCCGTCACGTGACGGTGGCGCTTTCCGGCGACGGCGGCGACGAACTTTTCGCGGGATATCGTCGTTATCCCTTCTTTCTCAACGAAGAAAAACTACGCAGCTTGGCGCCGCTGTCTCTCCGCCGGGCCCTTCTCGGCCCGGCCGGCGCGCTCTACCCGAAACTTGACTGGGCGCCGCGCTTCCTGCGCGCAAAGTCGACCCTGCAAGCACTGGCGGCGTCGCGCGCCGACGCATATGCCGCCGCCGTCGCCATCAATCTGCCGGACCGCGCACAGGCGATGGCGAGCGAGGATATGAGACAGCGGCTTGACGGTTACCGCCCGCAATCGGTCATCGCCGAAGCAATGAATGACGCCGATACGGACGATCCGTTATCGGCGGCGCAATACGCCGATCTCACCACATGGCTGCCCGGGCGCATGCTGACGAAAGTCGATCGCGCTTCCATGGCGCACGGGCTGGAAGTGCGACCGCCCCTGCTCGATTTCCAGCTGGTGGACTGGGCCGGCGCGCTGCCGGGCGAGTTCAAACTGAAAGGCGGCGAGCGCAAGCGCATTCTGAAAGCCGCGCTGACGCCGCGTCTCGGCGCGGATTATGTAACCCGTGCAAAGCGCGGCTTCGACCTGCCGGTCTCTGCCTGGTTGCGAAAGCCAGACAGTCCGGTCATGGCCCGGCTCTTATCGTCAAGGGCGTGGCGCGAATGCGGGCTCCTGGATGTCCCGATCATCGAAAAGATGGCGCGCGCCCACAAAGCCGGCGTCAGCGATTGCGGGCAGGAATTGTGGAACGTCATCATGTTCGACGCTTTCCTGAAAACCGGCAATCGCGTTCGCTAGGCCGCTACAGAGTCAAACAGCGCCCGGTAGCGGTCAGTCATTGTTTCGAGGGAGTACTCGCGCGCCGCTTTTGCAGCATTGGCGGCCCCGAAGGCC
Organism: Hyphococcus sp.; assembly: GCA_028281665.1. Lineage (GTDB taxonomy): Bacteria > Pseudomonadota > Alphaproteobacteria > Caulobacterales > Parvularculaceae > Hyphococcus. Next base: position 126,256 of record JANQJK010000026.1, on the reverse strand, counting down.
GCGCGCATTTCATGGTCGCCCAGCATGGTGCAAACAGCGCGCGCCATGTTCGTTTCGTCTTCGGCATAATAGGCGAAGCGCCGGTTTTCAGGCGAAAGCATAGCGCGGACATCACCCACATTCGACGCAACAACCGGCAATCCGGCGGCCATCGCCTCAACGAGACTCACGGGCATCTGCTCCGTATCGGACATCAGAGCAAAGACGTCCATGCGACGCAGGAATGTTGCAACATCGGCCTGCGCGCCGGCGAAGATCACGTCCTCCGAAACGCCCAGATCCTCCGCCTCACGGCGAAGATCGCCGGCCATCGGCCCGTCGCCGACAATCAAGAGCGTCGCGCGCGTCTTCTTTCGAACGTCAGCGAATACGCGAAGCAGGCGATCAAAGCGCTTCTCCGGGCGCAGGGCGCCGACCGATCCGATCACGGGAACGGTGCGGTCCCCCGGCGGTTCGATTGATGCAAATCGGCGGATGTTGACGCCGTTCGGGATGATCGCCGTTCGGCTCTCGGGAACGCGCCACTCCTCCTCAAAGATGTCGCCAAGAGTTTGCGATGGCGCAACGAAAGAAAACTGCCCATGTCCCGTCGCCAGCCGTGAAAAGAGGATGCGGCGCGTGAGATTGCGTTTCTTGTTGCTGGCGTCAGCGGACTCGTCCGGCCCGAAACCGTCCTCAAAGTGTAAGTGCGGTATTTTCGCCCCGCGGTTTGCGACGCGCCACTCAATCGTGCCCCAGTTGGACGTGAGCAGGAGATCCGGATCTGTTTCTTCGAGCGCTTCGCCGAAGCGACGTATGTTCGCCCGAGACATCGCGCCGTTTTTTTCCACGGGAAGCGGACATCGCGTGTAGGAAATGCGCTCGTTCAGCAGCGCCTCGGCGTCATAACACTGGTCCATCGCCGTCACGACATGATGATAGTCGCCGCCCAGCTGTTCTGCGATGCTGATGAAGCGGCGCTGCGGCCCGCCGACAGCAAAGGACGAGAATACCCAAAAACACTTCATGCGCTTGTCTCACTATGTTGGCCGATGGCGCGCCGGCGAAATTCAGCGTCATCGGCACAAGGGTTCCAGCGTAGAATTCGTTTCTCCGTCGACGTATCAAAAGACGCGGTCATGCCGCGGGATTTGAGATCCCGCATGGACGGCGCGCGAACGCCCTTCCGGCCGGCAAATTTCTTGACGGCCCATTTGAGCCACTCCTCCGCGCCAAGCCGCCTGACTAACATTGGATGAAAACGGAGGGGCCGCCCTGTCGCCGCCGCCAACTCTTCGGTGTATCGCCGCGCGCTCCAGCGCACGTCGCCAACGAGGTTGAGCGTTTTCCCATCAATGTCGGCAACCGGCGCATCAAGAGCGGCGGCTATGGCGGCTGCAATATCGTCCACAAGCACAAACGGCAGCGGATTGCGCCCGGCATTCCATCCCTGGCAGTGAGTTTCGTTTTCGTAAGCGCCAAGGGCGGAGTGAAACGGCGAGCCGCCGGCGCCCACGACAATCGCCGGGCGCAGGATGACGAAGGGAACCGTCGCCGCCGCGCGCACTACGGCCTCCGACTTCACCTTCGCGCAAGCGTAATCCGCGCGCTCATCGGCGTCCGGGTCCGGCGGCGTCTCATTGCTGATCGTTTCATTTTCGTCGCCGAGATACAGCGCGGCGGAGGAACTGACGTGAATGAGCCGTTCGGCGCCTTGCTCGGACGCTGCGCGGGCAACGGTTTGCGCACCGCCGCACATGTTTTCGATGATGGCGTCGCGGGACGCGCCGCCGCCGCCATGGGCGAGATTTACAACGGCGCCCGAACATCCGCAGACGTCGGCGACAATTCTTTCATCGCTGATGGATCCGGTGAACAGGCCGACCCGTTCATGATGAAAGAGCGTCGGCAAATTCGTGAGATTGCGCGCGACGACTGCGACCCGTTTGCCGTCGTCAATCAGGCGCCGCACGAGATGGCCGCCGATAAATCCAGTGCCGCCGAAGACCGCGACGTCAAACTGAGCGTCAGCCGGGGGCGTTCGCGCGATTCTCGGCGCTTTGAGGGAAACGGATCGCGCCGCTTTTTCGCAGGCCGCAACGAGGCGCAATCCCTGCCCGTCCGCGCGCCGCTCGCCGTCGTCCAGCCCATCGTAAAAGGCGCCGACGCTGCCAATGATGGATTGTGAAAACCCGTCCGCCGGCGGGCCGATACGCGACAGCTCGCCGGCAAAACGGGCGATGCCGGAAATCGCGTCGCCGATGGCCGCAGCGCCGTGTTTCAGGTTGCGCAGTGCGAAGTCGCCCGGCGCAATAGTCCCGTGAGCCCGGCGAAACGCGACCCTGCCCTCATAGATATCGGCGTCAATCACGCCGTCATCGCAGAGGACGGACAATGTCCAGCTTGGAAACGATGCGCCCAGCGTAATTTCCAGCTGCGCCGAACCGTCGGCGCAGGAAACGCCAAGCATCCAGTCGGTAACGAGTTCAATCCCGTCAGCGGGCCGGCGCGTCGGCCCCGGTGTCGAAGACACCGACATGACGCCGCCGAGCAGCGCGTCGATCTGCGACAGGGGATGCACCGCCTGTTCGAGAAGCAGATTGGCCGGCGTATTAAACATCCAGTGACCGAACTGGCGCGCCGCCATCTGCCGCAAGGGCGCGGCGTAGCGCATCATCACCCGGCGCGCCCTGCCCGCCCTGCCAGACTGGATAATGTTCAGAACCCGGATAAAGGCCGGATGATGCATGAAGTTATGGTTCACAGTCAAAGCGGCGCCGGATTTTTCAGCGGCGCCGATCATGGCGCGGCATTCGTCGGCGCTTGCCGCCATGGGTTTTTCCACCAGCACGTCAACGCCCGCTTCAAGCAGCGGGATTGCCGTTTGCGCATGTAAAGGCGGCGGCGTCAGCACATGGGCCGCGTCCGGCTTGCCGGCCTCCAGCATCGCCTCAATTGAGGGAAAGGTCGCGTTAACCCCGTGCCGGGCGGCGAGCGCCTCAGCGGCAGCGGTGGAAGGATCGACAATGGCGGCGACGCGCACATCGGATCGGCGAGCAAGCGCCGCGAGATGGGCAGGCGCAATGGCGCCGGCGCCGACGATTGCAACATCGCGCAACATGGTGCTTGAGATCGGTTTATCGGGCGCCCGCATCATGGGGCGACCATTCAAGAACGCTGCCAGTTATCGTGGTTAATAGGAGGCGAAGCCCCGGCGCGCGTTAACCAGCTTCGGCCAGGACGTCCGTGTAAAGTTCTTCCGGCGCCGGTTCCGGGCTCTCTTGCGCGAATTCCGCCGCTTCCTTCACGATGGCCTTGATCTCTTTGTCGATGGCTTTCAGCGCGCTTTCATCGGCGAAGCCCGCATCAAAAATTCTCTGTTCGCAGCGTTTCAAGGGATCGTTGTGCTCGCGAACGTCGTCGACTTCCTCACGCGTTCTGTATTTGGCGGGATCCGACATTGAGTGACCGCGATAGCGGTAGGTTTTCATTTCCAGCACGAAAGGGCCTTCACCGTTCCGCGCGTGGTCGATCGCCTGCCGTCCCGCCTCGCGCACGGCGAGAACGTCCATTCCGTCGACTTCCATGCCGGGAATGCCAAATGAGGCCCCTCGGCGATAAAGATGTGTTTCCGAATGGGAGCGTTTGACGCTTGTCCCCATGGCGTACTGGTTGTTCTCAATGATAAAGACCACCGGCAGCTTCCAGAGCTGGGCCATGTTCATGGCTTCGAACACCTGCCCCTGATTCGATGCGCCGTCGCCGAAATAGGTAAGGCTCACCGAATCGTTGCCGCGATATTTGTTCGCGAACGCCAACCCAGCGCCGAGCGGGATCTGGGCGCCGACAATGCCGTGCCCGCCATAAAACTCCTTCTCCTTGGAGAACATGTGCATGGAGCCGCCCTTGCCCTTGGAGTAACCCCCTTCACGGCCCGTCAGCTCCGCCATCACGCCTTTCGGGTCCATGTCGCAGGCGAGCATGTGACCGTGATCGCGATAGCCGGTGATCACCTGATCGCCTTCCTGCTTGACCGCCTCCATGCCGACGACGACCGCTTCCTGTCCGATATAGAGGTGGCAGAAGCCGCCAATGAGACCCATGCCATAGAGCTGGCCTGCGCGCTCCTCGAAGCGGCGGATCAGCAGCATGTCCCGGTAATATTTGAGGAGTTCGTTTTTAGTCGCTGTGAGATTTGAGTTTTTCTGCTCGTCGGCCATGCGCCCGGTTCCGCCTTTGTTGACGCCGTGTCTTTACGGAATTGCCGGCGTCAGGGCAAGGAAGGGGCCCGAGGATCAACGCTCTCCGAGCGCCTCTTCAAGCTCGCGCGCCGTGACGATCACGTCCCCTTCCCGCGTATAGCCGAGAATCTTGCGGATCCGTTCCTCGGCGAGGTCAGGATCGAGGGACTTCGACGCCAGCTGGTCGGCGTTTTTCTCAAGAGCGATCCGGCGGGCCCGCAATGCGTCGACTTCCGCGGCCTTCTCCTCAACCTCGCGGTTAAGGGCCGACAGGGCGCCGAACCCGGACTGCCCGGCCGCGGCGCTGTAAATGAAGATGGCAGCCCAGCAGAGAATGAGCGCAGGCGCGACGATGTCAATGAGAAAGCGGACGCGAAACATTATTACCGAAGAGTGAACTTTGCGACCCAAAAGCACTCGATATTGGTAAACGAAGTCTTAACGGCCCGATTTCAGATCAAGCACCAGGGTCCGGTCGCAGCGCTTGTCGACGGGTCCGCCGTCAAGCGGCTCAAACCCGAACTTTGTGTAGAGCCCGATCGCCTCTTCCATGATGCGCTTGGTGCTGAGTTCCATACGTGAAAAGCCGAGCGCGCGTGCGCGCTCAACCGCGTGCTTCAGAAGTTTCGCGCCGTAGCCGCGACCTCGATATTTTGGCTTGAGATACATCTTCCGCAATTCGCAGGCCGCGCCGCTGAGCGGCGTGATGCCGACCGTGCCGATGATATCGCCGTCGTCGGTCTCCAGAACGGCGAACATGCCGTCTCCGTAAAAGCCCTCAATGTCGTACAAATCGCGGTCTGTCGTTTTCGGGGCCGGCTCAATTTCATATTCGTCGAGCACGGAAAAAACGAGCGCCCGGACAGCGTCCTGATCGTCGTTTTTTGCGGCGCGGATCTGCGGTCCGGTCATTTCAGAAACGCAAAACCGGATTTGCCGGCATAAACGCCGGCGTCATCCAGATCCTCTTCGATCCGCAGCAGCTGGTTGTACTTCGCCAGCCGGTCAGAACGCGCCAGCGATCCGGTTTTGATCTGCCCGCAATTGGTCGCGACGGCGAGATCGGCGATGGTTGCGTCCTCGGTTTCGCCGGAGCGGTGGGACATGACGGCGGTGTAGCCCGCGCGATGAGCGGCGTTCACCGCGGCAAGCGTCTCGGTGAGCGTGCCGATCTGGTTGACCTTCACGAGGATGGAGTTGGCGCAGCCTTTTGCGATCCCGTCACGCAGACGCTTCTCATTCGTCACAAAAAGATCGTCGCCGACAAGCTGACATTTCGACCCGACCGCCTCCGTCAACACGCGCCAGCCGTCCCAGTCGTCTTCGTCCATGCCGTCTTCGATGGAGATAATGGGGTAGCGCGCCACAAGGTCCGCGAAGTACGCCGCCATCTCGTCTGCGCCCAGAGACTTGCCTTCGCCGGCGAGTTCGTACTTCCCGTTTTTGTAAAACTCCGTAGACGCCGCATCGAGCGCGAGGAAGACATCGTCGCCCGGGCGGTAGCCGGCTTTCGCAATCGCTTTCATAATGAAGCCGAGCGCGTCGTCGGTCGACGAGAGGTTCGGCGCGAACCCGCCTTCGTCGCCCACATTCGTGTTATGGCCGGCGTCTTTCAGTTCCTTTTTCAGCGTGTGAAAAATTTCCGCGCCGGCCCGCAACGCGTCGGAGAACGTATCGAAGCCCAGCGGCATGACCATGAATTCCTGGATGTCGATAGGATTGTCTGCATGGGCGCCGCCATTGACGATGTTCATCATGGGCGCGGGCAAGGTGCGCGCCGAAACGCCGCCCACATATTGGTAAAGCGGGAGACCAGCCGCATCCGCCGCCGCCTTCGCGACGGCCAGCGAAACGCCGAGTATGGCGTTGGCGCCGAGACGGCTTTTGTTTTCCGTGCCGTCGAGTTCAATCAGCGCGTCGTCGACATGAATCTGTTCTTCCGCGTCGAACCCGCAAAGCGCATCATCGATTTCTCCGTTAACGGCCTCGACCGCTTTTTCGACGCCCTTGCCGCCGTATCGCGAACCGCCGTCGCGCAGCTCGTGAGCCTCATGCGCCCCGGTCGAGGCGCCCGACGGCACGCCCGCGCGTCCCATGGAGCCGTCATCCAGAGAGACCTCGACCTCGACGGTCGGATTGCCGCGGCTGTCGAGAATTTCACGGGCGCTGATATCGACAATGGCGGTCATCCAAGGCTCCTTAATGGCGTGCAAACGAGAAAGGCGCGGCCTCTATAGAGGTCGCGCCCTGTTGGCGGCAAGGCCGCGTTTTCATCGCCCTTTATTCGTCCGGCGGCCTGGCGATCGGACGCCCGGCCGGGCGCTTCGGCCGCTGCTTCGGCAGCGGTTCCGCCCTTGGCCGAGAGGCGGGCGGGCGCGCCCGCGGCGGTTCAGCACGGGGCGTCGGCGTCGGCGGCGCGACTGCCGTTGGCGGCGGCGTTGGGACTGGGTCGGCGCCCCCGCGGCCCCCTCGATCGCGGCCGTCGCGGCGCGGGCGGTCGCCATGATGATCGCGGCGGCCGTGGCGGCGATGCCCGCCATAATGATACGGGTCATCGTAGCGGTAGCGGTCGCGACGGCCGTAATAGTCATAGCCGTAATAATATCCGTAGCGGGGCCGCCAGTATCCGTAGGAGCCGTACCACAGGCCGCCATAAGCATAGGAGGACCCGGACCCCGTATCATATGCGGCGTCGAAACACTGATTGGCGGCATCTTCGCACACCATGCGACAGGCCTTCGCGCCGCTTTCATCCGGTTCGCCTTCGCAGACCCGGTAACAGGCGCCGGCCTGGTTATCGCAGGACTGAAACGCGGTTTCGTATGGGTACACGCATCCGCCCAGCAGGACCGCGCCCACTGCCATCGGCGCAAAATTGCGGATCATCGCTTTTCCCTTCGGTTGCGGCCCCCAGCCGCAATTTTCAGGGTAATGGCTCGCCCCGGAATTGCAAATCCGCGCAGCAAAAAACGCCGCGCAGTCCTCTGCGCGGCGTTATAAAACGCTTAGCTTTTCAGGCCCTTAGTCGTCCTGCGCCTCGATCACCTGACGACCGCGATATTTCCCGGTCTTGAGATCGATATGGTGCGGCCGGCGCAGCTCGCCGGAATCCTTGTCCTCGATATAGGCGGCCTGCTTCAGCTTGTCGTGGCTCCGGCGCATGCCGCGCCTGGATGCGGTGATCTTACTCTTGGGGACAGCCATGTCCTCACGCCTTTCTCGGTCGGTGTCGCGCCCGGCGGCGCGGCGTAAATAAAGAGCCGGTCGTCTAAGGCATGCTGCGCGGCATTTCAAGGCCGTATTTTGGCGAGAGGCCCTGATGCCCGGGGGCTGAAGGCGTGGGCTAGCGTCCCCGATCTGTCATATGGAGGCGCGAAGAGCGTCAAAGCCGCACATTCAATGGAAAAAGCCGACTTCCGGGGCCGCTTCGCCACGGCACGCTACTGACGTCCCCCGCGCAGTCGCCAGGGCCAGGGTTGGCAGACCCAATGACTACCCGCGCGCCCGGAAATCCGGCGCAAGGTAGAGATGAACGGTAAGTCGTTTAAGCGTGAGGACGGGCGCGATGGGTCGCGAGATACTCACGCGCCAGACGCTGGGCCTCCGCGACCTCTTCCGTCGACATCTCGTTGGCGAGTTCTGCGCGATAGGCCCGCGCTTCGAGGTTGCCCTGCATCGCCGCAAGGTTGAACCATTTGTGCGCGGAGACCAGATCGAAAATCCCGGTCTCTTCGCCGGTCGAAGCCGCCAGTCCCAGTCGATACATCTCGTCGCCACTCAGGATCGGCTCCGCATTCTCGATGGCTTCCGCTGAGAAAGTCATAGTCATTCGTGCGCCCCTTTAAATGACACCCTGTATATCCAGACCCCGCTCCGCACGATGCGTTCCGGGTTAACCATGACAAGGATGAAAGGAAGCAGAATAATATCGAGTTAACAGCGCCTTATGACTTCGTTTACGAAGACGCAAGGAACTGTTAACTCTGTAAGACTTTCGTCAGTATGCGAATTTACGGCGCGTGCCGCGTTACTCAGCCGGTTCTTCGATCATTTTGAGCTTTTGAAAGTCGCTCATGCCGCACGAGCCGACCGTGAATCCCGTCGAGTTATCGATAACGCGAATAATCTCGTTCTGGCAAAGGCTGGACAGCGACGTCTCATATTGAAGACGATTGAAACTGCTGTCGGCGCCGTTGCAGCTCGACCGGAGTTCCGCCAGATAATAATCATTGACGCCCGTCTCGATCAAAAACGTGCGTTCATCAAGCGGCCTGATCTGATCGATCGATCGCAGCGGCAGGCAGTTTGCGACCTCGCCTGTTTTTTCGAATTCAGCGAGCTTCGCGGCAACCTCGTCACTCATCTCATATGACGATCCTGCCGTCGCGCAGGCCGCAAGAAGCGCGGTTGCGCCCAGCGCCATAGTTGTTCTTCCAAGCATGATATGCCTCCCGAAAACTTCCCGAGCCCGTGGAAGATGATATGCGCTTCACTTATCGGCATCAAGACGCGGGCGGCGCAGAAGCGCGCGCCCGCTTCACGACTGCGCGACTAGCCGAGTTGATAGCCCGGCGTTGATGCGGCGACCTCGCGTTCGCTCGCACTCATGTCCGCTTCCACATCGGCGAACAGCGGCGTCGAAAGATACCGCTCGCCCGTATCCGGCAGCATGCAGAGGATTGTCGCGCCCTTGCCTGCGTTGCGCGCCGTTTCAATCGCGCCGGCAAATGTGGAGCCGCCGGAGATGCCGGTGAAAATGCCTTCCTTCTGCGCCAGTTGCTGCGACCATTTAATACCGTCTTCATGGGGCGTCTTGATGATCTGATCGATGACGCCGGCCTCAACCGCTTCCGATGTGACAAGCGGAATGAAGTCGGGGCTCCATCCCTGAATGGGATGGGGCGTCCACGCCGGGTGCGACTTGGCCGGGCTTCCGTCCGCATTGCGATCCTGGCTCTCGCCTGATGACAACATCGCGGCGCCCGGCGGTTCGCAGACAACGATCTTCGTTTCGGGGCTCTCCTTTTTTAACACGCGCGAAACGCCGGTCAGCGTGCCGCCCGTGCCAAACCCGGTCACCCAGTAATCGAGTTTGTCGCCTTTGAAGTCGTTCATGATTTCGCGCGCGGTCGTGCGCTCATGCATGTCGGGGTTGGCCGCATTTTCAAATTGCCGCGTCAGGAACCAGCCGTTTTTCTCGGCAAGCTCTTTTGCTTTTTCGACCATGCCGGTGCCTTTGTCTTCCTTAGGCGTCAGGATCACCTTTGCCCCGAGGAAACGCATGAGCTTTCGCCGCTCCACGGAAAACGTTTCCGCCATCGTCACCACGAGCGGATAGCCTTTGGCGGCGCAGACCATAGCGAGGCCAATCCCCGTGTTGCCGGACGTCGCCTCGACAACGGTCTGACCCGGTTTTAAGTCGCCGGATTTCTCCGCCGCCTCAATCACGCCGAGGGCGAGCCGGTCCTTCACCGAACCCAGCGGGTTGAACGCTTCGAATTTCACGAAAAGATTGACGCCCTCCGGCGCAAGCCGGTTGATGCGGATCACCGGCGTGTTCCCGACGGTGCCGAGAATACTGTCATGTTTCATTGTGTCTCTCCTCTTCTTGGCGTCGCCTTGATTTGCGGACATTGGGCGATCTCTTAGCCGGCAGGGGATAGGCTAGTCCACTCACCCTGTCTCGAAAGATTTGCAGCTTGCCGCCATCACGAACGCGGGAGGAGGCAATGAGTGTTATTCGTCGCCGATACGTTCGCGCACCTGGCGGGCGCGTTCCAAAATTGCTGCTGCATCAACTGGTTTTCGTTGATGGAGTAGCTACCGATGATGCCGATCGCCGGCCCCACGCGGTCATCGGCGATAAAACCGCCGACAACGACAATGACGAAGTCGAGCCCCACCGCCATCCAGTTCTGGGTTTTGACATGTTCGATGACGCGGCGCAGGAGCGCTAGCTTTTTTCCTCAGCGAGAATTTCTGCGATGACCGCGTCCACCTCGGCGCAGAACTCCGGATCGCCGCCAAAGGTTCGCTTGCGGGCAATTCGCCACCAGCGCCGCCCGCGCTCCGGTCGAATGTAATCGCGCATGGAATCCCTCATGCGCGGCCAGAAACGTTCATTCATCATTCCGCTCTGGTTCATCACAAAGCCATTTTCAAAGGTGGTGAACATGCTTGAAAGGATAAGATAAAGCCGCGTCTTGTCCGCGTCGGTCAGGTCGTCCTGACTGAACAGCGCACGCTGTAGAAATTCGGCTTTCTCATCATCATCCACATGAGAGTAAACGCGCTCGCCGGCGTCCATCCAGATCGATCGTGTCGTCTCCAGCTTCGCAAGCCGATTGGATTGTCGAAGTTGAATCCAAATCGCCCCAAGCGACGCCAGGATAGCAACAACCGCAATCGTCTGTCCGATGTAGTAAATGTTTTCCAGAGTCATTTGTCGCTCCAGTTCCGGGCTTTCACATGTTCGATAACGCGGCGCAGGAGCATTCGTTTTCTCCCAATCGGCTTGCCTCGATGCGGCTAACGACGGATTGAGCGGTAGCTGTGCTGCACGACCGCAGTCACCCTGCCGTTTTCGTCGCGCTCGAAAATGACTGGTTCCGCCAGCGTGTCGTCTTTTCGTTTACGTCGAAAACGGTCGCCCTCTTCATGAACGAAAATCTGCATGTTTTCGATGGGGTCATCGTCGAATATCGGCAGCGCAAAGAGACCCTCCTTGTGAACGCCGATATAGGCGTCCCAGTCGTAATTCTCGACGAAGTAATACCCTTCGTAGTCGGAGAGTTTTACCTTTCCTCTCTTCTTTTTGGGCTTTTCCTTTTTCTTGTCATCGGCATAGGCCGCGTTGATCGCATCCTCGGTTAGTCCATAAACCGTCCTGACAAGGGCGCCGGGGGACATATCGTTCACTGTCATCATCATGATGAGCGCTGTTTTCGTCGGCAGGCGCATGACGAATTCGGTGCGCGTCCCCGGACAATATCCGCCGTGGCCCCACATCGTTTTCTTGCCGTAGCGCCGGGTCGCATATGCCAGTCCCCAGGCTGGCTCGTCGAATTCCGCCCCGACCCAGTGGACCCGCTGCATCTGCTTCAGCGTGGTCGCTTTCAGGATTTCTTCGCCGCCGGCCTCGTGCAGTCGAAAATGCCATGACGCGAATCTCGCCATGTCGTTGATGCTCGACGCAACGCCCGCCGCCGGCGCGAATGCGCGAAAGCTGTGCGGCTCGGCGGGTCTGCGTTGGCCATCGGCCGAGCGAACATAGTAGCCTTGAGCAAAGCCGTTGCCGACGCGATCAAACGGCATGTCCGTCGTGGTGTTGGTCATGCCGAGCGGCTCGATGATCGTTTCGTTCACATAGTCAGCCCACGACTGCCCGCTTGCCGTCGCGACGACTTCGCCCAGCATTGCCATGCCGAGATTTGAATACTGCCAATAGTCGTAGGGACGATAGAGCTGGTCCTGATCGGCGACCGCCTGGCGCAGTCCCGCCGTGTCAGGAAAACTGTTATCCGCCCAGTAGTCGGCGACGCCTTCCCTCGGCAGACCGGATACATGCGCCAGGATGTTGCGCACGGTAACCGGCTCCTCCGCGCCTGTATCGTCTTGCGTCGCCGCGCCGTCGATATAGGCAGAGGCTGGCGCATCGAGTACGACCTTGCCGTCCTCCACGAGGCTCATCGTCGCAACGCCGGTGAACAGTTTTGATACGGAGCAAATGCTGAACGCCGTATCGTCGGTGACCGGCGCGCCGGTTTCCAGGCTTTCAACGCCGTATTGATGCGACCAGATCAACGACTGATCACGCACGACGCCAATAGCGGCGCCCGGCGCGGATTCTCTGGCGAGGCGCGCATCGATCAGCGCCTCCGCGGCGCGAAAGCGCGATTCCAGCAGTTCTTCTGATGTCTGCGCCGCCACCGATGTCAGCGGCAGCAACGCAGCGCCGATTGCGCAACAGATGGTTTTCATATCGCCCCCGATCCAGAGATTCTTACGTATTGCGCCGAGGACTTTAGGTCGTGAAATCGCCCCGTCAATTCTGTGATTTTCTAACGGCGGGGCGCCGCGTGCCCCCTCTCGGGTTTCGCCGGCGCCGGTCAGAGCCCCAGTTTCTTCTTCAGGATTTCGTTTACCGCCTGCGGGTTCGCCTTGCCGCCGGACGCCTTCATCACCTGCCCAACGAACCAGCCCATGGTCTTCGGCTTTTCTTTCACCTGTTCGACCTGCTTCGGATTGGCGGCGATGATCTCGTCGACGATTTTTTCGATGGCGCCGGTGTCAGTCACCTGTTTGAGACCGCGGCTTTCGACGATATCGGCCGGGTCTCCGGTTTCTTCGCCTTCGAAGATGAGCGCAAAAACATCCTTGGCAATCTTGCCGGAAATCGTGCCGTCCTTGATGAGGTCGATGAGCGAACCCAACTGCGCGGCGCTCACCGGCGAATCGCCGATTTCCCTGTCCGCCTTATTCAGCGCGCCGAAGAGGTCCCCCGTCACCCAGTTCGCAGCGAGCTTGCCACCGCGGCCTTTTGCGACGCTTTCGAAGTAATCCGCCTTGTCCTTGTCCATGGCAAGCACCGCCGCGTCATAGGCGCTGAGGCCGTAATCATCCATGAAGCGATGCTTCTTGGCGTCGGGCAGTTCCGGCAGGCTCGCGCGGATTTCCTCGACCCAGGCTTCGTCGAATTCCAGCGGCAGAAGATCCGGGTCCGGAAAATAGCGGTAGTCATGGGCGTCTTCCTTGGAGCGCATGGTCCGCGTCTCGCCGGTTTTCGGATCGAAAAGACGCGTTTCCTGGTCGATGGACCCACCGCTCTCCAGAACTTCAATCTGACGGCGCGCTTCGTAGTCGATCACCTGCTTCGTAAACCGGATCGAGTTGACGTTCTTCGTTTCCGTGCGCGTGCCTAGATATTTGAAGTCGCCGGTTTCGCGGAACTTGTCGTAATTGCCCGCGGGGCACACGGACACATTGACGTCGGCGCGCATGGAGCCTTCCTCCATATTGCCGTCGCACGTCCCGAGATATCGCACGATGGTGCGCAGCTTGGTGAAGTACGCCGCGCCCTCTTCCGCCGAGCGCATGTCGGGCTTCGACACGATTTCCATCAGCGCAACGCCGGACCGGTTCAGGTCAACATAAGACTCGTTTGGCGCGAGATCGTGGATCGATTTGCCGGCGTCCTGTTCGAGGTGCAGTCGCTCGATCCCCACATTGATGGTCTCGCCGCCGTCGAGTTCCACCTCGATTTCGCCCTCGCCGACGATCGGATCTTTGTATTGCGAAATCTGATAGCCCTGAGGCAGGTCCGGATAGAAGTAATTCTTCCGGTCGAAGCGCGACCAGGTGTTGATCTTGGCGTTAAGCCCGAGCCCCGTGCGAATCGCCTGTTCGACGCAATACTTGTTGATGACCGGCAGCATGCCCGGCATCGCCGCATCAACAAGACTGACATTTTCGTTCGGGCCGGCGCCGTACTCCGCGGAGGATCCGGAAAACAGCTTCGACTTCGACGAGACCTGCGCGTGGACTTCGAGCCCGACAACGACTTCCCAGTCGCCGGTCGATCCTTGCAGCAGCTTGCGGGATTTGGTCATGAACTTATCTCAGCTTCTATCGCGCCGGTTTTGCCCGGAAGCGCGGACTTGCGCAATACATCGCCGCTTGCGCGCTCAATCACTCTTTGCACGGCGGCGTAAACGCGCCGCGGATATTGCAGCTCAAGATAATGAGTCCCGCCGGGGACAATGTCGAGCGTTCCCCGCGAGGCCTCGGTCAACGCGGCGTAGAGTTTTTCAGAATTCGCCTTCGGCACGATGGCGTCGAAATCCCCATGGATGACTTCGATGGGGCCGTCATAGGATTTGAGCCGGTCGAGCAGCGGGCCGATCTGGCTTCGACGGCCGACAACTTCTTCGCGCACTTTCTTCCAGCGGTTCGGCACATAGTCTTCAATGCGCGCGTCCCCGCCAAGTTTTTCGAGCTGAAGCGCATAATCATGGGGCTCGTCAATGAGGGCTGAAACCGCCACGGCGCCGACGACCGCGCCCGGAAAGTCCAGCGCCGCTTTCACCGCCAACTCGCCCCCATAGGAAACGCCCAGCGTGATAATTTTCTTGTCGCCAAACTCGCCGCCGGGGAGGAAGGGTTTCAACACCGCCAATTGCTCGTCGAAACTTGTTACAGCCGTCTCGTGGCCCTTGCCGAAGCCAAGGCGCGCAGGAAGGACAACCTCAATTCCGCGCGGCGCCGTCCGCAGGAAACGCATGTAGAGATAACGATTGGCCGGCGTCCCATGAAACACGAAGAGACGCCACTTGCCGGGATCGGGCGCAATCGTCGCCTGGGTTTCCAGCGGCGGCGATAAGGGCGCCGTGTAGGTGATGTCGTGAAAGGCGCGGGTCACGCGCACCGGCCGCTTTCCTCCCCTTGAAAAGGGGAGGCTTGAGCCGCGCTTTTGCAACGCAAAAGCCCCGGCGAAAGGAGGGGATCAATCGTCATTACATTCAGGTTCATGCGACGGCGCTTTTGATCCCTCCCCTAACCCCTCCCTTTCCAAGGGAGGGGAACTTAAGCCCACCATTCCTCCGGCGTCACATCAAAGCCGGCCGCCTGTTCCAGCGCATGCATTCCCTTGAACATCGTCTCCTCGTCAAACGGTTTGGCGAGAAGCTGCAAACCGAGCGGCAGGCCGTCCTTGTCGAGCCCGGCGGGGACAGATGCGCCCGGCAGGCCGGCAAGATTCGCCGTGACGGTGAAAACGTCGTTCAGATACATCTGCACCGGGTCGTTCATTTTCGCGCCCAGTTCAAAAGCGGCTGACGGCGCGGACGGCGTCAGGATCAGATCCACCTTGCTGAAAGCCTCGACGAACTCGTCAAAAATCCGCTTGCGGACTTTCTGCGCGCGTAAATAGTAGGCGTCGTAATAGCCCGCCGACAACACATAAGTGCCGACAAGGATGCGGCGCTTGACTTCGTCGCCGAAGCCTTCGGCCCGCGTGTTCTCATACATCGACAGGATGTCGTCATAGTCTTTGGCGCGGTGCCCGTATTTGACGCCGTCATAGCGCGCGAGGTTCGATGAGGCCTCCGCCGGAGCGACAATGTAATAGACGGGCAGCGCATATTTCGTCAGCGGCAACGAGATGTCGACGATCTCGCAGCCCGCGTCCTTCATCCAGTCGACGCCGGACTGCCAGAGCTGCTCGATTTCCGCCGGCATGCCGTCGATGCGGTATTCCTTCGGCACGCCGACCTTGAGCCCCTTCAGCGAACCGCCGAGCGCCGCCTCATAATCCGGGACCGGACGATCGACAGACGTTGAGTCTTTCGGATCGTGCCCCGCCATGGACTTCAGCATGACCGCCGCGTCGCGCACGTCGCGCGCCAGCGGCCCGGCCTGATCGAGCGAGGACGCAAACGCGACGACGCCCCAGCGCGAAACGCGCCCGTAGGTGGGTTTGACGCCGACGGTCGCGGTTAGCGATGCAGGCTGACGGATCGACCCGCCCGTATCGGTCGCCGTGGCGCCCGCGCAGAGCCGCGCGGCGACCGACGCCGACGAGCCGCCGGACGAGCCGCCCGGCGTCAGCTTTGCGTCGCTGCCTTCCGCACGCCAGGGATTAACGACGGGGCCATAAAAGCTGGTCTCGTTGGACGAGCCCATGGCGAACTCATCCATGTTGAGCTTGCCGAGCATGACGGCGCCGTCGCGCCAGAGATTGCTCGTCACCGTCGATTCATATTTTGGCTCGAAGCCGTCAAGAATGTGCGAGCCCGCGGTCGTCAAGGTT
Organism: Hyphococcus sp.; assembly: GCA_028281665.1. Lineage (GTDB taxonomy): Bacteria > Pseudomonadota > Alphaproteobacteria > Caulobacterales > Parvularculaceae > Hyphococcus. The sequence goes on along the minus strand of JANQJK010000026.1, from coordinate 110,230 downwards.
TCTTCCGTACAGAACAGATCCTTGATCCCGAGGGGCACGCCTTCGAGCGCGCCGCCCTCGCCGCGGCCGAGTTTTTCATCGGATGCCTTCGCCATTTCCCGCGCCTTGTCCGCGGTCACGGTGATAAACGCGTTGAGGTCGCCGGCTTTTTCGATGCGCGCAAGATATGCGTCCGTCGCTTCAAGGGACGTCACCTCTTTTTTCTTCAGCGCATCACGGAGTTCAGTGAGGGATAACTCGGTTGGGTTGGTCACGGGCTACTCCACCACCTTCGGCACGACGAAAAAATTGTCTTCCGATTTCGGCGCGTTGGCGGTGACGTTTTCCGGCTGACCGCCGCCGGTGGGCCCGTCCTGCAGAACGTCGTCCCGCATGGGCAACTGCACGTCCACGGTCGACGCCATGGCTTCGACCCCTTCGATGTCGACTTCGTTCAGTTGCTCAATCCAGCCGAGGATGCCGTTCAGTTCGGCGGCCAGCGGTTCAAGGCGCTCTTCCGGCTCCGCGATGCGGGCAAGATGCGCAACCTTGCGCACGGTGTCTTTATCGATGCTCATCTCGTGATCCCTGTTCCCGGCGACGGCCTAACAATGGGCGCCCGCCCGCGCAAGGGTTACGGCCCGCGGGCCGCCTCAAAGAGGCGATCGATTTCCCGCTCGGGGTCTGCTGGAGGCGTGCGCACAAAGGCGCGAAGCGCCCGCTCAAAGGCCGGGTCGCCGGTGCGTTTGCCGACGAGGGCATAAAAATGCTTTTCCGTATATCCGGCGTCGAGCGACCGGGATTGCGCGACAAAGGCGCGCCAGAAATCCGACGCCGGGGCGCCTTCCGCGCGAGAGACCGCCAGCGCAATCACGTGACCGCAGGCATAAAGCGCGCGATAGTCTTTGCGCGCCGCCGCGCTCCTCAAGGGCCCGTCGCGCAGGGTCGCCGCGCATTCCTCGCGGGCCTCGTGCAGATGTCGTTCATAGTCGGCGCCGTCCCACAGCCCCAGCGCAACCATCGCTTCAGCCGCAATGGCGTCGGCGGCGCCTTCGTGGATCCAGGGCGATTCCTCCCGGACGGAGGGCCGCGCCGCGGCCTGCCACAGATGCACCGCTTCATGAATGGTTGCGCGCCGGAAAATCGAAACGGCCCGCGGTGACGGCTCGTTCCACCCGCCGCCTTCCAAAGTAATCTGAAACTGACCGGGCAACGCATCGCCGGAATAGGAAAGTCGGCCGGGGTCGCTCCCCAGCGGCGCAGCCATAAATAGGTTCGGCTTTGTGTCAAGGTGGAAGTCGAAAAGCTGCGCCAGCAGATCGAACGCATCGGGCGTCAGGGTCGCGAACTCTTCCCTGATCCATGCCGGCGCCGTCGGATCGATCAGCGCCAGAACGTCCCGGGATTCGACCGGCTCAAGGGGCCCGAGATAGACGAAGGCCGGGTGCGCCATCGGGCTGCGCCACTCCCGCAACGCCTCCGCGCGCTCGCCAAAGGCGACGACTTTCGAGCCGGCACCCGGCGTAAATGAAAAGACCGCATCCATGCGCCGGTCTTCGTCGAGCACCGGCCAGAAATGTCCCGTGAACAATAGCACCCCGCCCTCGCCATAGACGGCAAGCGGCTGATAGTTTTTCTGTATGCGGACAAGGTTCGGATGGGCCGTCAACGAAACCGCTTTGAACGCTTCGCCGTCGCGCCGTTCGATAATGTCTATGTCGTCGCCGCGCCGAACGACGAAATCGTCGCCATCCACGCGCCAGCGCCGTTCGCGATAACCGCCTGCTATCGCGCGAAAGGAAAGCGCCCGGACGGGGCGTTTCAGATCATAGGCGACGCGCACGGCGCCGTCAGGAACCTGCTCGATGGATATCTCCGCCGCGGCCCGGCGTTCCCCGGCGCCGTCAAAGGCGAACGCCGCCAACGCGGAGGCGACGACAAACATCGAAATGGAGGCGGCGATACGCATGCGGCGGCTACGATAGGAGAAAAACCGGCGCTTGACGATCCATGCTATAATGCCCGCGTGAGCCAGACATTCAACACAGAAGCCGCCGCCTTTGGCGCCGGCGGATCGCTATTCGGCCTCGATCTTGGGGAGAAGACCATTGGCGTTGCCGTGTGCGATCCGGACCGGCGGGTCGCCGCGCCGGTCGAAACCATTCGCCGCACAAAATTCACGGCGGACGCGACACGCCTTGCCGATCTCGCAAAGGAGCGCGGCGTCGTCGGCCTCGTCATCGGTCTACCGCTCAACATGGACGGCACAGACGGCCCCAGCGCCCAGCGCGCCCGCGCCTTCGCCCGCAACCTGCCGAAAATCCTCGATCTCCCGGTCGCCTTCTGGGACGAGCGCCTCTCCACGGCGGCGATGGAGCGGGAGCTGATCGCCATAGACACCAAGCGCAAGCGGCGCGCGGAGAAGATCGACGAATCGGCGGCCGCCTTTATACTGCAAGGCGCAATCGATCGAATACGGGAGACAAGCTCATGAAAGCCCGGACGCTGCGCCATCTTATCATCGGCCTGCTGCTCGCGAACGGCATCTTCCACCTTATCGTGGCGCTGATTGGCGCGGGCGGCGACGGCCGCGCCCTGCCCCTCACCGTGTTCGGCTTCATCTATATCGGGCTCAGTTTTTACGTCCGCGCCGACGTCAAGGACGGCTCAAAAAACCACAGCCGCAACGCCATTATCGCGACGATCATCGCCTGCACCGCTGGGCTGGGGCTTGGCGGGGCAAGTTATGCGCAATCGGGCGGCCCGCTGGCGCTGCCGATCATGTTTCTTGTCGATATCGTGGTGATCGCCGCCGGCGTATGGTGGCTGATGAAAACCACGAAGAAAGCGTAAGGGGCCATTGCCGCGATCGGCCACCCGCCCTATAGCTCGCGCCCGGTATGACCATCAGACCGACAGCGCCGCAGGACGTCCTCGCCGCGAGGCGGCTTATCTCCATTGACGATCTTTCCAGCGCCGATATCGACTATATTCTCGACCTTGCAGAACATTACGCCGGCTACCTGAATCGGTCCGACCCGGCGCCCAAGCGCCTCGCGGGCAAGACGCAGGTCAATCTCTTTTTCGAAGACTCAACCCGCACCAATCTGTCGTTCGAACTCGCCGGGAAAAAGCTGGGCGCCGACGTCATCAACGTGCCCGTCGCCGCGTCGTCAGTGCATAAAGGCGAAAGCCAGGTCGACACGGCCCAGACCATGGCGGCCATGGCCGCGGACGTCATGGTGGTGCGCGCCAAGGAAGAGGGCCTCCATTATGAGCTCGATGAGGTTCTACCCTGCGCGGTGGTGAATGGCGGGGCCGGCGCCAAGGAGCACCCGACCCAGGCGCTGCTCGACGCCGCCGCCATTCGGTCGGAGTTCGGATCGCTGGAAAGCCTGGTCATCGCCATCTGCGGCGACATCAAACATTCCCGCGTCGCCGGCTCCAACGTCCGCCTTTTCAAACGCCTCGGCGCGGAGATCCGGTTTGTCGGCCCCGACCATTTCATGCCCGACGGTGATCAGTTTACGGATATTCCCCGGATCGATAATCTGAAAGACGGGCTTGGCGGCGCGGACATCGCCATGGGTCTGCGCGTTCAGTTCGAACGGATGGGCGACGAAGCGGGCGACGCGGCCCGCGGCTTTTTCGAAACCTTTGGCCTCACCCATGAAACCATCAAGCTCGCAAAACCCGGCGCGCGGATCATGCATCCGGGGCCGATGAACCGCGGGGTCGAGATCGACGGCGCCCTCGCCGACGACAAGGAACTGTCGCTGATCCTGAGACAAGTTTTCTACGGCGTACCCACGCGTATGGCGTGCTTGGATGCGCTGCTAACCAGAGGCGAGTAATGGACTACCTCCTCCCCCTTATCCTCGGTTATCTCCTCGGCTCGGTTCCCTTTGGTCTCGTGATCACCAAGGCCGCGGGGCTTGGCGACATTCGCAAGATCGGCTCCGGCAATATCGGCGCGACGAATGTCTTGCGCACGGGCCACAAGGATCTGGCGCTGGCGACGCTGCTTCTTGACGGCGGCAAGGGCGCGATCGCGGTAGCCATTGGGTACCTCGCCGGCTGGCGGCCCGAGATCGCCGGCGCCGCCGCGTTTCTGGGACACCTCTTTCCGGTCTGGCTCGGCTTCAAGGGCGGGAAAGGCGTCGCCACGTTCATGGGCACGCTTTTCGCGCTTCATTGGCCGGCGGGAATTTTTGCAGGCGCGACATGGCTCGTCGTCGCGAAAGTCTCGCGATACTCGTCCCTCTCAGCGCTCACCGCCGCGGCCGCAACGCCGTTCATCTTCTTTGCCATGGGCAAAGTCGCTTTCGCGATCGCCGCGGTTTTCATGACCGCGCTTATTCTCGTCCGCCACCGGGCGAACATCGTCAGGCTGCTCGCCGGCGCCGAACCGAAAATCGGCGCTGACAAAACGGACGCAGCCAATGCCAGCACTTGACGACCGCGAACGGCTCGACTGGCTGCAACTTATCCGCACGCCCAGCATCGGGCCGATCACTTTTCATCAGCTCATCGCCCGGTACGGCTCCGCCGCCGAAGCGCTCGCCGCTTTGCCGGAGCTTTCCACCAAAGCCGGCCGACGGCGCCCGTTGCGTGCAGCCGACCGCGACGCGGCGGAAGCGGAACTCGACCGCGCCTTCGCACGCGATGCGCGTGTCATCGCGTTTTGCGAGGACGACTACCCGGCGCCGATGCGCGCCATCGCCGATCCGCCGCCGCTGTTGTTTCTGCGCGGTCACGCGTCGTTGTTCGAAAAACCCGCGATCGCCATTATCGGCGCACGCAACGCTTCCGGCGTCGGACGCAAAATGGCGCGCAGCCTCGCCGCCGGGCTTGGCGAAGCCGGCATCGTCGTCGTGTCCGGCCTCGCCAGAGGCATAGACGGCGCCGCCCACGCGGCCGCGCTGTCGACCGGCACCATCGCCGTCGTCGCCGGCGGCGTCGACGTGATCTACCCGTCGGAACATGACCAGTTGACCGAAGACATCGCCCGGGACGGCGCGGTGATGTCCGAATGCGCCATGGGCCAGCGGCCGACGGCCCGGGATTTTCCGAAACGCAACCGCCTCATCTCCGGTCTCTCTCGCGGCGTCGTCGTTGTCGAGGCCGCAGCCCGATCCGGCACGCTCATCACCGCGCGGTTTGCGCTGGAACAGGGCCGCGAGGTTTTCGCCGTGCCGGGCTCGCCCCTCGATCCGCGCTGTCAGGGCGCCAACCGTCTCATACGGGACGGCGCGACGCTGATTGAAAACGCTGAGGACATTCTTGATGTTCTTGCTGAACAGGCCCGCGGCGCCCGCGAAGACCGGCGGGATGAATTCGACTGGACCGGCGGAAAAGACGCCGGGATGCCGGACCCCGCAGCCGTGGCAGCCCTGCGCGAGGAAATCCTTGGCCTTCTCAGCTACACTCCGCAGCATCGCGACGACCTTGTGCGCGAACTCCAGCCCCCGCCGGGGATTTTCGCCGATGCGCTGTTGGAGCTGGTGCTCACCGGCGCGGCCCAGGAGCATTCCGGCGGCCGGTTCTCGCTGGCCCCGGATTGAGGGAAACCCTCCAATAATGCAGGCAGTGGGCTGATTTAAAACAGGTTTTCCGGCCTCACCTGTGGTGATGGCGAAGCAATAAAAGCGCCCGCTGCGCTGCGTGTGCAAAATGCGAGGTGTTGACAGGAGCCGCAGGGCTCACGCATTACCGCGCGCCAAAACGCAGCCGCCCCAAAGGTCAACCTCCCATGCAAGTCGTCGTTGTTGAGTCTCCTTCCAAGGCGAAGACCATCAACAAGTATCTGGGGTCCGGCTTCAAAGTGCTGGCTTCCTACGGCCATATCCGCGACCTGCCGTCAAAAAACGGCTCCGTTGACCCGGACAACGACTTCAAGATGGTCTGGGAGCTGGACGCCGCGTCGAAGAAGCGGGTCAATGAAATCGCAAGCGCCGTTAAGGGGGCCGACCGCCTCGTGCTCGCCACCGACCCGGATCGCGAAGGCGAAGCAATTTCCTGGCACCTGATCGAGGCGCTCGCGGACAAGAAGGCGCTGAAAGACGTGCGCATCGATCGCGTCGCCTTTAACGCCATCACCAAGGCGGCGGTGCAGGACGCCATGGCGCATCCGCGGGAAATCGACGCCGACCTCGTCGACGCTTATCTCGCTCGCCGCGCCCTGGACTATCTTGTCGGCTTTACGCTGTCGCCGGTGCTCTGGCGGAAGCTGCCCGGCTCGCGTTCCGCCGGCCGCGTTCAGTCGGTGGCCCTGCGTCTCATCTGCGAGCGCGAACTCGAAATCGAACTCTTTGTTCCCGAGGAATACTGGACGGTCGCGGCGCAGGCGACGTCCGGCGGGTCGGCGCCGTTCGAAGCGCGGCTCATTATTCATAAGGGCGAAAAGCTGAAAAAGTTCTCGCTGCCGGACGAAGCGGCGGCGACAGCGGCGAAGAAGGCGGTCGAGGCCGCATCGTTCGTCGTCGACTCCGTCGAAGCGAAACCGACCAAACGAAATCCGCCGCCGCCTTTCACCACCTCAACCCTGCAACAGGAAGCCGCGCGCAAGCTGGGCTTTAACGCGCAACGCACCATGCGCACCGCGCAGCGTCTTTATGAAGGGATCGACATTGGCGGCGAGACCACCGGCCTCATCACCTATATGCGAACCGACGGCGTCGACATGGCGCCGGAAGCCATAAACAATGCGCGTAAAACCGTCGGCGCCGAGTTCGGCGACAATTATGTGCCGGAAAAGCCGCGGGTCTACAAATCCAAGGCCAAGAACGCGCAGGAAGCGCACGAATGCATCCGCCCCACATCCTTCGGACGCACGCCGGCAAAAATGCGCGGCCTCGGCGACGATGAGCATCGCCTTTACGAGCTGATCTGGAAGCGCGCCATGGCGAGCCAGATGGAACAGGCCCGGCTCGAAAATACGACCATCGACCTCCTGTCTTCGGACAAGAAAACGGGCTTGCGCGCCACCGGATCCGTTATTCTCTTCGACGGCTTTTTGAAGCTCTACGAGGAAGGCAAGGACGACGCTGACGGGGAAGACGGCGCGGGCGTCCTGCCGAAGTTGAAAACCGGCGAAGCGGCAAGCGCGTCGGACGTGAAAGCCGACCAGCACTTCACCCAGCCGCCGCCGCGCTTTTCCGAAGCGAGCCTCGTTAAGCGCCTTGAAGAACTCGGCATCGGCCGTCCGTCGACCTATGCGTCTATCCTGTCGGTTCTGCGCGACCGCGGTTACGTCAACATGGACAAGAACCGCTTCATTCCGGATTCCAAGGGCCGCATCGTCACCGCGTTTCTCGAAAACTATTTCAAAAAGTATGTCGAATACGACTTTACGGCCGACCTTGAAGAAACGCTTGATGAGATCTCCGCCGGCGATGCGGACTGGAAGGCGTTCCTGCGCAATTTCTGGTCGGAGTTTCACGCCGCCGTTGAAGACATTGGCGAGCTGCGCATCTCCGAAGTTCTTGATGCGCTGAATGAGTCCCTGGGTCCGCTGATCTTCCCCAAAAAGGAAGACGGGTCCGACCCGCGCGCCTGCCCGACCTGTCTCGAAGAAGGCCGCGACGGCGGACAACTCTCTTTGAAGACCGGACGCTACGGCGCGTTTATCGGCTGCGTAAATTATCCTGAATGCAACTACACGCGCCAGTTAACCGCACTCGGCGATGGCGATGACGGCGCTGCATCGGCTGACAAGGTGCTCGGCGTGGACCCGGAGAGCAATCTGGACGTGTGGCTGAAGATCGGGCGGTTCGGTCCCTACGTTCAGCTCGGCGAACAGGAAAAGGGCTCCAAGGAAAAACCGAAACGTTCCGGCATTCCGAAAGGCTGGGACGTCAGCACGGTTGACCTTGAAAAAGCCCTGATGCTGTTGTCGCTGCCGCGCCCCGTCGGCGCACACCCGGAAGACGGCGAACTTATCGAAGCGGGCCTTGGCCGTTACGGCCCGTTCGTCAAGCACGGCAAGATCTACGCAAACCTGCCGTCCGTTGACGATGTGTTTGAGATTGGTCTCAACCGGGCCGTTACGCTGATCGCAGAAAAGAAGGCAAACCCCCGCGCACGCCGTCAGGCGAAAGCACTGAAGGAACTCGGCGCGCACCCGGACACCGGCGAACCGGTCAATGTGCTCGACGGACGCTACGGACCCTACGTCAAACACGAAAAAACCAACGCAACGATTCCAAACGGGATCGAGCCGGAAGACGTAACGCTGGAACAGGCGCTGGAGTGGATCGCCGAGCGGGAGAAAAAAGCCCCGCGCAAGAAAAAGGCAACCAAAAAGAAAGCGACCAAGAAGAAGGCTACAAAAAAGAAAGCGACCAAAAAGGCGACAAAAAAAGCCGCCGGCGAATAAAAGCGCGTCGCCGTGCCGGGCTTCCGGACTCTCGTCTCGAAATTACGAGCGGTTACTATCCACTTCTATAAGACACCCAAACGCCGCAACGTCAGACTTTAACCGCAGCGCCGCCGCCGGTTACTGCGCCGGCGCGTTTTTGCGCGGGCTTGTTCATAATTCCGGCGCCCTTTCGGGTTAAAGGAGGCGCAGGATGCGTATTGTTGCGTTTACCATTCTGGCGCTTGGCCTCGCGGCCTGCGCCCCCGCCCCGGCGCCGGTCGAGACCGGGCGGTTCGGCGCGCTCCGGGTTTGCCCGGGCAGCGTCGCCAATGCACCGGCAACGGATCGAACGAGACAAGTCCGCGGTTTCGAACCCATCGCGGAGATCGGCGGCGCCAGCCTTTTGCGGGCGCCGGTTGACGGATGCGTCTCCTCCGGCTTCGGCCCGCGTCGCGGCGGGGCCGGCTCGTTTCACGAAGGCCTCGACCTTTACACCGGCGCGCCACGCACCATCGTCGCCGGCGGCGACGGCGTCGTCGAGTTCATCGGCTCCCGGCGCGGCTATGGGCGAACCGTTGTGATCCGCCATAACGCGAGAACCCAGACCCGTTACGCGCACCTTTCGTCCTACGCCCGCAATCTGCGCGAAGGAGGCCGGGTTCGGCGCGGCGACCCCATCGGTCGGACCGGCGACACTGGAAACGCCACCGCCGTGCACCTACATTACGAATTCCTTATTCGCGGCCGCGCGGTCGATCCCCTGACGGCGGGACGATAACGACGTCAGGGATTTAGAGACCGCCGGCAATCGCCAATCACCGGGCAACACCCCGCTGTTGTGCGGCCGCGCAACCTGATACAATGAAAGAATATGACAACTACAAAAAAGAAACGGCGCGCTCCGGCGCCGTCCCTACCCTCCCGTAACGACATCATCGAATTCCTCAATGACAGCGACGGCGCCTCGATCCGGCGCGACATCGCCCGCGCCTTTGGCGTCAAGGGCGAAGCCCGCGCCGGATTGCGCGCGCTCCTGAAAGACATGGAAGCGGAAGGCGTCATCGACCTTGCCGGCGGCAAGCGCGTGAAAGTCGCCGGCAAACTGCCGCCTGTCATGCCAATCGACATTATCGGCGTCACCCATGACGGCGATCTCGAATGCGAACCGGCTGGCTGGAAAGACGATCACGACCCGCCCCTCATTCGCATCTCCGAAAAACGTGCCATGAAGTTCAAACCGGCGCCCGGCGTCGGCGACCGCGTGCTCGCGCGCCTGAAACCGACCGGCGACGGCGCCTACGCCGCCGAAATCATGAAAGCGATCGGCAAGGGCGCGCACCGTTTTCTCGCCGTGTTCAGAAAAGGCCGTGGCCGGACCATCGCCGAACCGGTCGAACGGCGCGCCCGCGGAACGTTTGGTATCGATCCGGGCGACGACGCCGGCGCAAAGGACGGGGACCTCGTCTGGGTCGAAACGAAGAACGCCCGCGGCTACGGCGCGCAAAAAGCGCGGGTTCGAAAGATCGAAGGCCACATTGACGACCGCAACGCCTATTCAACGATTGCGCTCGCCAATCACGGCATTCCAACGGAGTTCCCGAAGTCTGTCATCGCCGAAGCGGACAAAGCGCAGTTGCCGACGCCGGACGGGCGCACGGATCTGCGCTCGACGCCGCTGTTCACGATCGATCCGGCGGACGCGAAGGACCATGACGACGCCTGCTTCGCGGAACCCGATCCAGACCCCGCCAATCCAGCCGGCCACCGCGTCATCGTCGCCATTGCAGATGTCAGCTATTTCGTCCGTGCAGGAAGCGAACTCGACAAGGAAGCGCTGCGACGGGCAAACTCGGTATACCTGCCGGACCGCGTCGTGCCGATGTTGCCTGAGCGATTGTCCAACGACCTGTGTTCGTTGCGCGCGGGCGAGGATCGCCCCTGCCTTGCAGTGGAGATGATCATCGATTCCGGCGGGCGCAAAAAGTCCCACCGATTCATGCGCGCGATCATGCGGTCCGCGGCAAAACTCTCCTATGAAGACGCGCAGGCGATCTCGGAGGGCGGCGACCCGAAAGACGTAGACGCGCCAGCAGAAATCCGCGACGCCGTGCGTAATCTTTTCGGCGCGTTTCGCGCGCGCTGGAGCGAGCGATCCAAGCGCGCGCCCCTCGATCTCGATCTCCCCGAGCGCAAGGTCGTTCTGAATGAGCGGGGAGAAGTCGCCGACGTGGTCAAGCGCGAACGGTTCGACGCCCACCGCGTCATCGAGGAGTTCATGATCCTCGCCAATGTCGCCGCGGCGGAAACGCTGGAGCGCGCGCGCCTTGAATTGATTTACCGGGTACATGACCAACCGGACGAAGACGACCTTGAAGGCGTCCGGGAATATCTTGACCGCCTCGATTATTCCCTCATCAAGGGCGGCTCGGTGCGTCCGGCGAACTTCAACCAGATCCTGAAAATTGCGGAAGCGCGCGACGAGAAAGAGATGATCTCGCAGATCGTCCTCCGCGCCCAGCGCCAGGCAATTTACGACACCGACAATCGCGGCCATTTCGGCCTCAACCTGCCGCGCTACGCGCACTTTACCTCCCCCATTCGACGCTATGCGGACCTGGTGGTTCATCGTGCTCTTGTGACCGCGGTCAAGCTCGGCCCCGGTGGCCAGACGAAAGAGGAAGCGGCAGTCCTCACCGAGGTCGCCGAACAGATATCGGATTATGAGCGGCGCGCCATCGCCGCCGAGCGCGAAGCAACCGATCGGTATCTCTCCGAATATCTCGCCTCCCGCGTCGGCGCTGAGTTCGACGCGCGCATTCGCGGCGTCACGAAATACGGCCTTTTTGTCATGGTCGACCCCTCCGGCGCTGACGGCTTCATCCCCATGCGCAGCCTCGGCGCGGAACGTTTTCACTTTGAAGACGCCATGCACCGCGTCGTGGGCGAGACGACCGGCGGCGTCTTTCGGCTCGGTCAGTCCGTGCGCGTGAAACTTGAGGAAGCGATTCCGCTGACCGGCTCATTGCGGTTCGAGATGATCAGCGATCCGGCGCCGGGAGATGCAAAACCGGCCCGGCGAAAAAAGACGCCCTCGAAAACGGCGCGCCGAAAAACGAAGGGCGGAAAACGAGCCGGCGGAAAGCCGCCCCCTCCGCGCCGGAAAAAACGCAAGGGTAAGGCAAACGCCAAACCACGCAAAGACTAAGCGCCTGCACCCCGAATTCACCGACTCTGCGGAGCGCTATGCGAACAATTGCGTGACGAGCCCCGGCGCCTGGGCAATCGTCAACAGAACGCCGGCGAGCGCGCCGGCGAGATGAGCTTCGTGGGCGATGCGGCCCGTATCGCGCCGCATCAATCCGGCGGAGATAACGATAAAGAGAACGCCAAACACGATGGCGGGAATGGGTATCGGGATGAAGAAGAAGTAGATCGGGGCGAAGGGGTTAAAAACACAAAAAGCAAGGACCGTCCCCGCGACGCCGTCGGACGCGCCGAGGGACGTGTAGTCGAGATCGCGCCGGTTCACGAAGAACGACGCGACGCCGCTCGCCATGACGGCGCCGAAATAGACGACGAGAAATCCGTCCGTACCAAGAGCCTCTTCCACGGCCGGCCCGAAGAAGAACAGCGTCATCATGTTGAACAGGAGATGAAACGCGTCACCGTGGAGAAAGGACGATGTGAAGACGCGATAGTGCTGGCGCTGGCGTGCAATGGCGCCCACGTGAAAGGCGAACTGCGATGCGAACCTGTGATCGAAGGCGAGCGCATATATGCTGGCGATGAGATTGGCCGCGATCAGCGCGTAGGTCGCAGGCGCGTAAGGAAGGTCCATTGCTGTTTCCGTCTTATCGCGGATCCGCAGCCTGCGCCGCCCGCCCCAACCTGTAGAGCTAGCGGCTTCGGGCGTGGGCGGCAATTGTAATCTTCCGCCGCCAGGCCCCGGCGAAGGTCACTGCAACCGCACAGAAATTTCCGGACGCTGAACGTTCTGTCGTGCCGCGCCGCTCGTTACTGCTGTGCGCCGCCGGCTTCCGCGGGCGTCAGCGTTTTCATGGCGAGCGCGTGAACCGGCCCGCCCAGCTCGTCGCGAAGAATTTCGTTGATGCGGCGTTGGCGCGCGACCCGGTTCAGCCCGTCAAAAGCGCTGGCGACGACCAACAGTCGAAAATGCGTTTCCCCTTCCGGCCGGGCGCCGGCGTGCCCCGCATGCAAATGGGACTCATCAATGACGTCGAGCTTTTCGGGCGAAAGGGCCGCCTGCAACTTCGTTTCGATGCGCGCGGCGACGGACGTTTCAGACTGAGACATAAGCGGACAAGGAGATGGCATATTGCGCGCTCGTGTCAAGATTGTTTCGGCTGCCGCGCCGCACCATATTGGCGTCCATGGCGAAAGAGAGTTACAAGCCGCGGCTCGGATTTGACATCCGCGTCGGCAGCGCAAAAGCGAAAGCGAAAAAAACCAGGGCGCGCGTAGCGGATCCCGGCGAGCGGGACTGCGAGTGGGAGGGCTGCGCCGAACAGGCGGCGTGCAGCCTGCCCAAAAGCCCGCGCGAACCGAAGCAGCGCCTCTGGTATTGCCTTGCCCACGCCCGCGAGCACAACAAAAACTGGAACTACTTCGAAGGTCTCTCGGAGTCCGAGGCCAAGGCCGCGCGCGAGGCCAATCTCTATGGCGACCGGCCCACATGGTCCATGGGCAAGAATGATCGCGCCCGCGCCGCGGCCAATGCGCGCGGCGCTGCGGACATGGAGGACTCCTTCGGCATCTTCAAAGAGGAGGCCGCCGCCCGGGCGCGAACGCGAGGCTCCTATCGGGACGGGAAGCGCCTCTCGAAGTTGCAAGAAAAGGCCTACGAGACCCTCGCCCTGCCCCACACGGCGTCTGCCGGGGAGATCCGGCGGCGATATGCGGAGCTGGTGCGCCGCTTTCACCCGGACCAGAATGGCGGCGACCGCAGCGCCGAGGCGCAGCTCGCCGATGTGGTTAAGGCCCACACGATCCTGAAAAAGGCCGGTCATCTGTGAGGACCGCGCTTGCGGCGCCCGAAAAGCTTGCCTAGGAACGGCGTTGGCGCGACTGTCGCCGCGCAATTGACGGTAGTTTAGAAGAAGACCTGCCTTATGGCGTTGATTTCCGACGAAAAGTTCCCTGACGGGCCGACCGCCAAAGTCTCGGCGAAAAAGACATTCGGCGTCCCGACGGACTTCGAGGTTCCTGCATTCGACGAGCCCAACGACTACGTCCCGCCGGTGGATTCCGCCTACCGCTTCGATCCTGAAACAACGCAATCGATCCTCGCCGGCTTCGCCTACAATCGCCGGGTGATGGTGCAGGGCTATCACGGCACGGGGAAATCCACGCACATCGAACAGGTCGCCGCGCGTCTCAACTGGCCCTGCATCCGGATCAACCTCGACAGCCACGTGTCGCGGATCGACCTGATCGGCAAGGACGCCATCGTGGTGGAAAACGGCGTGCAGGTCACGGCGTTCAAGGAAGGCATGCTGCCCTGGGCGTTCCAGCGACCGGTAGCGCTTGTTTTCGACGAGTATGACGCCGGCCGGCCTGACGTCATGTTCGTCATCCAGCGCGTGCTTGAAGCGGACGGAAGGCTGACCCTGCTCGACCAGAACAAAGTGCTGACGCCGAACCCATGGTTCCGGCTTTTTGCGACCACGAATACGATCGGCCTCGGCGATACGACCGGACTTTATCACGGCACGCAGCAGATCAACCAGGGCCAGATGGACCGCTGGTCAATCGTGACGACGCTCAACTATCTGGACCATGACGAGGAAGTGAAAATCGTCATCGCCAAGGCGCCGCTCTATGGATCCGACGAAGGACGCAAGGCGATCGACGCCATGGTGCGCGTCGCCGACATGACGCGAAACGCCTTTATCGCCGGGGACATCTCAACGGTGATGAGCCCGCGCACCGTCATCAACTGGGCGCAGAACGCAGAGATTTTCAAAGACATCGGATACGCATTCCGCGTTACATTCCTTAACAAATGCGACGAGCTGGAGCGCCCGACCGTGGCGGAATTCTACCAGCGCGCATTCGGCGAGGATCTGCCGGAAGCGGCACCGGAAGTGAGCGTGGCTTAGGCGCGAACAAACCGTTCGCGCGAAAGCTCATTCCTCAATAAATTCTTCTTCGAATTCGTAATACGAACCGTCGTCGAAGCTCTGCGATTCCAGTTCGCGCGCGAGCTTTGAAAACTCCCATTCGGTCCGTTTCCATTTTGCAAGCGCGCCGGAACAGGCCTGCTGACTTTGACCGGTTCTCTGCATGCACCGGATATACGCCTTGCAGCTCGCAACGACATCCTGATGTTTCGCGTCGATGGCGGGATCGGCAATGTCGCCCGGCGGATTGCTGTATGTCCGCTCAACATCCGTTCGGCGACGCGAGATACCGAGCGCTCCTCCGCCCTTGGGGATGCCCACCGCAACCGCGCCGTCCCACCCGCGCGAGCGATCCGTTATGCGCGTTGCAGGAGAATCCAGGTTCGGATTCTCGCAAACAGCGGCCGTCTCCGTGTAAGGGCTCGTGTCCTCATACGTTATGCAGCCCGACAGTCCGACAAGTCCTACAAGGCAAAATCCCGCGCTGCGCCATCCCTGCTTAATCATCCCTCAATCCCTTATAAAGAAGCAATAAAGACGCCGGGCGACACAAAGCCCGGATAAGCGACTCACTCAGTAACGACGCCCCTCGTCGCGATCACAACAATTCGCAAACACGCCCCCAATCGAACTTGAACAATCGCAACGGTCCCGCTGGTTCAGGTGATAAGCTTTATGACCCTTGTGGCGACGCGACGTGATCAGCCGCGTTCGCTCCACCTCTGCTTCGATTTCGCGGAGTTCGCGTGCGAGGTCGGAATAATCCTGATCAGCGCGCTCCCACCGTGCGAGCGTGCTGCGGCACTGGCCTTCATCATAGAAATTGTTCTGCATGCACCGGGAAAACGCACGGCAGCTCGACGTGACGGCGCGATACTTGCCGTCGATTTCAGCGTCAAACCGATTGATCCGAGAGATAATTCTTGTGTTGGTGGCATTCCGGGTCGTACGCGACGTCGTTCCTGCAACCGCTGACTCACTCGAATCCGCCCCGGATGCCGAGGCCGCTGCACCGCCCGACGCTGCGGCTGAGTCACCCTCGCCCTCTGACGCCGCACTCGCGTCGCCGGTCGCCCTTTCCCTGAGGCTCGCGGTAGAGCTTCGATAATAGTCGCGCTGCGACTCCAACGACTCTACATCGCAGATGTCGGAAACTTCCGGCTGCGCCGTGCCGGACGCCGATGCGCCGGCAGCAATGCCGTTTGGATTGTTCGCCACGTTACGCCCCCCGTAAACTGGGTGAGTAAATAAAGAAGCGCAACTCGACAAAAAAAGTGCCGTTACTGGGATCACAAGATATCGGCGCATTTCAGAGTCTCCCTTCGGGGTTCGACATACAAGTCACATTATCGATTCGGGTTACAGGCTTCGCCAACAGGCTCAAGCCGTTCCAGGTAAAAGTCATTCAGTTCGAGTTCTTCTCGTATCTTCGTCCACCGTTCGCTTGGGGGTAGCGATCCAAATAACTCAACAAGCCGGCGCGCGGGCGGGTGGCCGTTGTTGGCCGCAAGTTCGAGCCACGAGTCTGCGCGTGCTATGTTCTCGACATTGCCGCAAAGACGGTAGCTGTTGACGATGGTCTCCGTTCCATAAACGAGCGCCAGATTGTACATGGCGTCTTCATTGTCGCGTTCGGCAGCCCGGTTGAGCCACTGAATGCCTCGATCCGTATTCTGAACAACACCGAGGCCGGCAAGATACATGATCCCGAGCGTGTTGATCGACTTGAGATCGGCGTGCGTCTCCGCGGCGCTGCAAATCAGGTAAACGGTCTCGATCGGCGACAGATCGCCGGTTTCGCTGAAGCCAAGCTCACGCTGGAAGCGCTTGACGGACTCACGGGTGCCGGGACCGTATTTGCCGTCGATCGTTCCAGAGTAATGCCCCTTGGCGCGCAACGCCCGCTGACGCGAAGGCAGGTCGATAATCGCGCCGCCTTCCGGGTTGTTGTAATACCCGCGCGAAATCCGGGCCAACGAACGGGGCGTGTATTCGCAGGTGAGGTTTAACGCCGAAAGGCGTTTGCCCGCGAGAATTGCGTAATCCGACTGACATTCGCGACCGATCGAAATCGCCCGTTCAAACCGGTTGCGGGCGTTGACCGTGCGCCCCACGGCCATGTCCGCCTCGCCGAGATTAAACTGCCGGCTCGCCTCATCGTCACAGGCGGCGTTGGCCACGCGGCGTTCCGCGGCGGACGCGTTCCAGTCCGCAATACACTCGTCATATTTCTCATCGCCCGGAACGCCGCAATCGTGTTCAAATTTTCCGTCCGGAAAATCGCGCGGATTGGCGACCGAACCGCCCGGATTGTTCCGGTAGGCCGGCGACGATGCACCGCCGCGGCCTCCACCACCGCCGCGCGGGCCGCGCGCGTCTCGCAGCACGTCAAACGGGCTTCGCCCGCCCCCGCGCGGGCCGCGCTTGTCGCTGATTTCATCGATCAGCTCCCGAAACGTCGGCACCTGAATGAACAGCGCAAACTTCCCGCTTTCGTCTACGTAATAGTCAAACTCATCGCACTCGACGTCGGAATACCGATGCCCCGGCTCATCGCACGGATTCCCGCCCTCATAGTATTCGAGATCCTCCTCGTAATCATGCGATGCAAGGCTCGTATACAAATCCGTCAGTTCGTCGAACACGTTGTCGAGGTGGTTTCGCTTGCAATAAGCGTCCTGACCCACATATCCGCGCCGGTTGCCATAGCGATCCGCCAGCTCCTTGAGTTGCGCGTTCGCGCGCACTTTCAGAGACTTCTCGCGATCGGCAGTGAATTTGAAATGTTTCGCCGTTTCCTCGCGCCATTCGTAGGCCGAATCGAGACCGCAGATCGACGCCATCTGAAAATGGATATAGGCGAGGTTCTCCGATTCCTCCTGCCGCGGCCAGACATAGTCGTTCGGTTCGCCGAACCTGAGCTGCGTGCGCATCTTCTTGGCGATCGTGAACGCGGTGTGCCCGAGATAATATTGCCCGAGCCGCTCAAGACCTAAATCGCCGTTCAATTCATGGAGCGCGATGAAACGCTGGTAAAGCGCCTCATAATCCGCTGACGGAACATTGAGAGAATTGTAGAGATTGTAGGCATCGGGATGGCCATTCGCGAGCGCAATATAAAAATGCAGCGCCGCTTCGCTCTTGCGGTTCAGTTCATCGCGCTCGAAGACGCCGAGGAATATGTGATCTGACGGGTCGCCGATCAGCGAGTCCGACAGCGAAATCGACTTGATCTTGCGCTCGACGACAAGTCGCTTCTTGACCTCGCGGGTCCACGCCACGAACACGCTTTCACTCGTGGTGATCGCCGTCGGTTGCAACAGACGGTCGGGCGACCCGACGAACCACGGCGCCTGCCGGCCGAAAAGATGACGATCGGCGTTTTCCTGCCCGTAATACATGCCCTCGCGGAACGCGAACATGGCGAGGATCGCGAAGAAGATGCTGAAGATAATGGCGAGCAGGAGCCACATAATGCGCCCCGCCCAATCTGTTTTTTTCTTTTTCTTGCGAACGCTGATGTCGCCTTCGGGAAAATCGCCGAATGAAGCGGCGACGCCGCCGCCCGGCGGGCGCGCCTCACCCTTACGCTTCTTGGAAAACAACCCCAAGGCTACCCCCTAAACTGGCCTGCTACTCGCCAATCCCCACAGGCGTTAACTAAACATGTATCAGGCGCAGCTGACAAGTTTTCTTCGTCGCGCAACAATCGACTGCCGCGGACGAATAATCACGAAATTTCAACATGCGGCGCGACGGCAACAACACTGGCGTGCGCCGCAGCATTTAGCGCGCAAACAATGCGCTCACTCGGCCGGGAGCGTGTATTCGATCCCGGAACCCGGCCCCAACGGCAGGCCGAAATATACCCATCCGACGACCATGCCGAGGCCGGTCAGCATCAGGAAAAACGAGTATGGCAGCATTGTCGCCGTCAGACTCCCAAGGCCGAAATCCGGTTTCCAACGCTGACAAAACGTAAGAATTAGAGGGAAGTAGACCATCAGCGGCGTAATGATGTTGGTCGCGGAATCGCCGACCCGGTAGGCCGCCGTCGTCATCTCGGGCGACACATTCAACAGCATCAGCATCGGCACCAACACCGGCGCGAGCAGCGCCCATTTCGCACTTGCGGAACCGACAAAGAGGTTGATCACCCCGGTCAGAAGCACCAGGAGGCCGAGGGTCAGCGGCATAGACAGTCCGGAATTCTGGATCGCATCAGCGCCCTGTACAGCGAAAATCAGCCCGAGGTTTGACCAGGCAAACATCGCCACAAAATGCGCCGCGGCAAAGGCGAGCACCAGATAATAGGCGAGATCGCCCATGGCGCCGGTCATCATATCAACGATATCTCGATGATTTTTCACGGTTCCGGCCGCGGCCCCGTAGGCCCATCCCGCCGCCAGGAACAGCACAAAAAAGCCGGCGACGAGCGACCGGTAAAACGGCGACAGCCGCGCTTCCGGTTTCGCCGCCTCGTCAATCAGCGGCGTGCCCGGCCCGACCGTGAAGGCGACCCACGCGAGGCAAACGGCCATCGTCGCGTACAGCGCGCGGCGCATTCCTTTTTTTTGCTCCGGCGTTAGGGGCTTATCGCCATCTTCGATCATTTTTCCGGAAGAGCCTTCCGGCGAATACTTTCCCATTCGGGGTTCAATGATGACGTCGGTGACGAACCAGATCACCGGCAAAAAGACCAGCGTCATGGCGGCGATAAAGTACCAGTTGCCAGCGATATTCGCGTCCCAGGCCGGCGCGATGGCTTCCGCCGCCGCTTCGGTAATGCCGAACAGAAGCGCATCGAGCTGGCCCGGCAACAGGTTGGCGGAGAAACCGCCGGAAACCCCGGCAAACGCCGCGCCGATCCCGGCAACGGGATGGCGGCCCGCAGCGGCGAACAAAACGCCCGCAAGCGGGATCAGCACCACATAGGCGGCGTCGGCGGCGAGATTCCCGATCATCGCCACGAGCGCGACCATGGGCGTCAGCAGGAACTTCGGCGCATTGCGCACGCCTGCACGCATGGCCGTCGCAAAAAGACCGGTGCGCTCGGCGACGCCGGCGCCCAGCATCACGACCAGCACGTATCCCAGCGGGTGAAAGTGCGTGAAGGTCTTCGGCATGTCGACCCAAAGCTTCTGAATGTTGTCCGCCGACATCAGACTTACCGCATCGATCATCAGCGGCGCACCGCTCGCGTCCAGTTGTGTTGGATGCGCCGCGGAGTAACCGGCGACCGCCGCAACGACGGAAACGACGATCAGCGCAATGATCAAATAGAAAAAGATGAATACGGGATCGGGCAGCCGATTCCCGGTCTTTTCGATCCAGCCAAGAATGCCCTTTTGGCTGCCCGCCATTGCTGTCGCCATGATGTCTGTCTTTCTTTGTCGCTACGCCCCGAACACACAAACTGGCGAGTTTTCGAATTGAGATCAATTCCCAACGACGCTGCGGTGCGACATGCAAAGACAGGACAACCCCACTTCCAACAAGTCTGGCGCCCGCCGGTCGTTTCGTGCGATGAACGCTGAATCATTTTGCGTCCGAACAGGAGTCCTTCCATGCGCCGGCTACTTCTTTCCGCCCTGATTTTCGGTTTTGCGCCACTAACAGCGCAGGCGCAGCACGAAGACCTCATCAGCCGCATTGACGATCGCTATGATCAGACCGCGGAGATTGCCCGCAAATTGTGGGAGTGGGCCGAGGTCGGCTATCAGGAAGAACAGTCCTCCCGGCTGCTCATGGACACGCTCGCCGCACGCAACTTCAAAGTGACGAAGGGCGTCGCCGGCATCCCGACGGCGTTTGTTGCGGAATACGGAAAAGGCGGTCCCGTCATCGCCATCCTGGCGGAGTACGACGCCCTGCCCGGCATCAATCAGGACGCGTCGCCGGTGCGCAAATCGGTCGATGGCAAACACGCCGCGCATGCCTGCGGGCACAATCTTTTCGGCGCCGGGTCGGTGCAGGCGGCGATCGCCGTCGCCGAATGGCTTGACGCTTCCGAAACCCCCGGACGAATTCGCCTTTATGGTACGCCGGCGGAAGAAGGCGGCTCGGGAAAGGTCTACATGGTGCGCGACGGGTTGTTCGACGATGTGGACATCGCGCTTCACTGGCACGCTGACGACGAAAACTCGGCGGCTGCGCGCACATCTCTCGCCAACCGATCAGCGAAATTTCGGTTTTCCGGCGTTTCCGCGCACGCCGCCGGCGCACCCGAAAAAGCGCGCTCCGCGCTCGACGGCGTTGAGGCGTTCAACATGATGGTCAACATGATGCGCGAGCATGTGCCGCAGGACAGCCGCATTCACTACGTGATTACCGCAGGCGGGAATGCGCCGAATGTCGTTCCGGACTTTGCGGAAGTCTTCTATTACGTGCGCCATCCGCAACCGTCGGGCGTCGATGCGATTTGGGCCCGTATTGAAGACGCTGCACGCGGCGCCGCGCTCGGCACCGGCACAACGGTCGACTGGGAAGTCATACACGGCAACAATCCGCTCCTGATCAACGAACCGCTCGCGGAGATGATGGACGAAAAGCTACGGCTCGTCGGCGGCGTTCAGTACACGAAAGAAGAACGTAAGTTTGCTGAGGCGATCCGCCAGTCGCTGAACGATACGAAGTTTGAAATCGGCGATCAGGAAAAAATCCAGCCTTACGGGAGTTACCTCGGATATGGCTCAACGGATGTCGGGGACGTATCGTGGGCGACGCCCACCGCCGGCGTCCGCGTCGCAACATGGGTGCCGGGAACGTCATCCCATAGCTGGCAGTCGGCTGCGGCAAGCGGCATGTCCATTGGCTTCAAAGGGACGCAAGTCGCCGCAAAGACGCTCGCACTCGCCGCTGTCGAGCTGTTCAGCAACGAACAATTGCGCAATGAGGCGCTGGCGGCCTTCGAAGAAGCACGCGGGCCGAACTATGAATATAAGCCGCTTCTCGGCGATCGCGAGCCGCCGCTCGATTACCGCAAATAGCGGCCGTCAATTTGCCGTGCGCGCCGTCGCGCCAGCTCAATCGACACACAACATCGGCGCGACGTCGCCATTCTCGATCTCGGCAAAGCATCCGAACGGCGAGTTGTCGGCTTCACAGACGCCCACGGCGGCGCCCGGTTCCGCCTCGTAATCGGTAACGTCGTCGCGCGCAAAACACCGTCCTTCGCAGTCGCTGGCGTCCGAACATGACGCGCCGGCGTCGCCATAGGGAACGACGCAGCGCCACAAGCCGAGCAGGCCCTCCTGGCGAACTTCGCCGCCGCGCCCGACGCAGGCTTCTTCATCGATCCTGGCGCGGGATTCAGCGCGCATCTCTTCTATGGATTTTTCGTCGCCGCCCGGATCGCCGGACCCGCCGGCCTCTTCGAAGATCGCATCAATGCGGGCCTGGGCGATCGGATGATAGCCGGGGCGCGCCTGATCATAGACATTCTGCGCCCAGTCCAGCCGGTCATTGTCCACAAGCGCCTGATACAGCCGGTAGATGAACTTGCCGCGGCCGACGCGAATAAGAAACGCCTCCAACGCGCCGTCAATCGGCGCATAGTCTCCCTTGATGCCTTGCATGTACCACGCATAAGCGATTTCAGCGTTCTGCGCGCCGGTCAGGGAGAACGCCGCGTCCAGCTCCGCAAACTGATCCGTCGTCAGATCACCGGGCAGCGTGTTCAGAAAGTGCAGCCATTCATGGGTGGACCACGCGCCTGTATCGATCTCAGCGGCCGGAATATCTCCGTCGAGCCAGTCGTCCTGCACCTTTGACACTTTCCGGAAGGCGTCCGATTTTGGATCTTCAACCGTTTTGGGCAGTCCGGGCTCGTAAACCCATGCGGCGATCTCGCCTTTGGTCACGGCGTCAGGGTTTGCAGCCCAGAGCTTGTCCTCAAAGTAAGCGAGAAAATCTTCCGTAACGATTGTCTGAAAAGCGAACTCCTCAAAGTAATCGCGTAAGAACGGATCGAAGGCGTCACGGCCGAAGCGATCCTCAAGAAACTTCAGGAAGAACATGCCGCCCGCATAGGAAATCTGGCTGAACGCATCATCCGGATGCGCCAGATCTTCGGGCATTTTCAACGAGGTGAGTTCGGGCCTTTCAGCCTCGTCAATATCGCGTTTCAGCTTCTCAAGATCGAGCGCTCGTTCCATCACCGCGCGTTCCTCCCCGTACAGCGCTTCCATGACGCGGTTCTCGACATAGGACGTGAAGCCCTCATTGAGCCAGGCGTCGCGCCACGTCGCATTGGTGACCAGATTGCCCGACCATGAGTGCGCTAACTCGTGAGCCACAACGTTGGTCAAGCTCTTGTCGCCGGCGACGAGGGTGGGCGTTAAGAACGACAGTCGCGGATTTTCCATGCCGCCAAAGGGAAAGCTCGGCGGCAACACGATCATGTCATAGCGCCCCCAAAGATATGGGCCGTAAAGCGCATCGATCGCCTCTTCCATTTGCGGGGTGTCTTCAAACTCCTTAGCCGACGCCTCCAGAATGTATTCCTCCGCATAAACGCCGATATGATCGTTAATCGCCTTGAACTCGATATCGCCGATGGCGATGGCGATTAGGTAGGACGGGATCGGCTGCGGCATGCGGAAGGAATAATCGCCGTCGCGCACGCCGTCCGGGTCCTGTTCCGCGCCCATCACCGCAAGCAGTTCCGGCGGCGTCTGGATGCGCGCCGAATAGGTCATCCGCACGGCGGGCGTGTCCTGCAACGGCGCAAAACTGCGGGCGTGCAGGGCCTGAAACTGGCTGAACAGATAGGGATGCTCCCTTCCGGCGGTCTGCTCAGGGGCGAGCCATTGAAGCCCCTGCGCGCCCGGGCTCGTCGCATAGCCGATGCGAATGCGGTTGGGCTTTTCGTCAAGGGCAATTTCCAGCGGCGCGCCGAGGACCGGATCATCATCGCCGAGCGAGAAATCCATCTCTCCCCATGCGCCCGCGTTCCAACCTTCGACGCTGTTGATGGTCAGATCATTCGTATCAAGAACAAGCCGATCCGCATCGAGATCTTCATACTCGATATCGAGAATCACCGCGCCGGCGAACGTCTTTGCGTTGAAGTCCGCCGTCAGGTCGAACTCGGCGTTCGTCACGCGCACCGCTTCGTAGTTGGCGTATGTGAACACATCGCGCGGCGTTTCGAGCAGCGCGTCGAAAACCGCTTCGCGCTCTGCGCCTTCGCGTTCCTCCGCCATTTCGTCGATTGAGGCGGGTGCAGCGTCTTCGTCTGCCCGGTCCGGTGAACATGCGGCCGCGCCGGCGGCGCAAAACAGAACGGCGATCAGTCTGCTGTCCATGAGAATTTTCCTAATAAATACCTGGGGTCGGCCCTGTCGGGCAGGAACCTAACCGCGGGCATGGCCCTTGCCAAGTTGCTAAATAGCAAGCGCAGACACCGCCGCATCGACGTCGGCGGCGCCGACAATCGAGAGCGCTGCGGGCCCGTCAGCGGCCTTTTGCGCACAGCGCCGGATGTCGCTTTGCGTTACCGCGTCGAGGCGCGCGGTAATCTCTTCGGCGGACATGATATGACCGTCGCGAAAAAGCTGGCCGGCGGCGTTTTCAATGCGCGCCGCCGGGCTTTCAAGGCTCATCAGCATAGACGCACGCAGCATCGACCGCGCCCGGGCGAGTTCGCTCTCGGCAACCGCGTTCCCCATTGACGCGATCTCTTGCCGGAAGATCTCTGCAATGACCGGAATTTCCGCGGCGTCCGCGCCGGCATAACATCCGATCAGGCCGCAATCGTCATACGAGTCGGAAAATGCGTATACAGAATAGGCGAGCCCCCGCTCCTCGCGCACCTTCTGAAACAGTCGCGAGGCCATGCCGCCGCCGAGGATATCGGCGAAGACGCGCGCAGCAAAAAAATCATCGCCGCGGGAGGATGCGCCGGGAAACGCAACGGCAATATGGGTCTGTTCAATCGAACGCGCGTCGTGTTTGACGCCGCCTTTGAAGGCGGGCGCCGTGCGTTGGTTGCCGGCGTCGCCAGCGCGAAGACCGGAAAACGCATCGTCGACGCGCTTCAAAAAGTCGTCGGCGTCAACGCCGCCCGCTGCCGCCACGACCATTTTGTCCGGTTGATAGCCGCGCCCCATGAAAGTGCGAAGCCCCGCGGTCGTGTGCCCGCGCACCGACGCTGACGTGCCGAGGATCGGACACGCAAGCGGATGGCCAGCCCATGCGATGGCCTGCAAATTCTCAAAAACCACATCGTCCGGCGTATCGGCGGCCTCGCCAATCTCCTGGATCACCACGTCTTTTTCGCGCGCGAACTCCGCGTCGTCGAAGAGCGGATTGAGGAGAATGTCGCTGAGGACGTCAACGCCAAGCGCAATATCGTCCTTCAGGAGACGGACGTAATAGCCCGTACGCTGACTGCTCGTTGCAGCATTCAGATAGCCGCCGACCGCTTCGATCTCCTCGGCAATGTCGCGCGCCGTCCGGCTTGCCGTTCCCTTGAACGCCATGTGTTCGAGAAGATGTGCGAGCCCGTGTTCGTCGTCGCGTTCGTCAATAGACCCCGCCTGCGCCCAGACCCCGATCGCCGCCGATTCGAGGCCTGGCATCGGATCGACATAAACGCGAAGGCCGCTTTTCAGCGTGTGCAGATCACCCATGCGGGGTTACCCGAACTGCTTGCGGATGACGGCAGCTATAGCCTGCGCGTCGGCCGGCGCGCGCTCCATATATTCATGCTGATCGAACAAACCGGCCCACGCCGCCGGCAGCGCGGGCTCTTTACCCGTCGCTTTCTTAACAGCTTCGGGAAACTTCGCCGGATGGGCGGTGGAAAGCGTAACCGTCCGGCCCTCGATGCGCCCGCTCGCTCGTAGCGCCTGCGCTGCTGCGCGCCCGACCGCCGTATGCGGATCAATCAGCTCGCCGGTCTGCTCGTAATGATTCCTGATCTCCGCAAGGGTCATGTCGTCCGTGACCGCCTCGGAGCAGAAGTCCCCCTTGATGGATGCAAGAGCATCCGCGGGAATGTTAAGGACGCCGTCCCGCGCGAAATCTTCCATGCGGGCGCGGATTGCTGCGCCGTCACACCCCATCGCATTATAAAGAAGCCGTTCGAAGTTTGACGCGACTTGAATGTCCATGGACGGCGAAAGCGTTTTCCGAACGCCGGCGGGACGGTAGTCGCCGGTTGCCAGCGTGTTGTGCAGGATCGAGTTGGCGTTCGTCGCGATGCCGAGCATGCCGACATTTAGGCCCATCTGCTTTGCAACGAAGCCCGCATAGACGTCGCCGAAATTACCGGTGGGTACGACAAAGTTTATCGGCGCGCCGCCGTCAAGCGCAGCGGCCGCCGTAAAATAATAGACAGTTTGCGCCGCAAGGCGCGCCCAGTTGATGGAGTTGACACCGGAGAGATGAACGCTGTCGGCAAAGTCGCGATCAGCGAACAGCTTTTTGACAATCGCCTGGCAGGCGTCGAAGTCGCCGTCGACGGCGATGTTCAGAACGTTGGGCGCATCGATGTTGGTCATCATTCGCCGCTGCACGTCGGTAACCCGCCCTTCCGGGTGCAGAACAACGACGCCGGCGCGCCTACACGGAGCAAGGGCGTGGATCGCGGCGGCGCCCGTATCGCCTGATGTCGCCGCGATGACGGTCAGCCGGCGCCCGCGCCGCTCCAGCACGTCGTCGAACAGTCGCCCGAGGAGCTGCATTGCGAAGTCTTTAAAAGCGAGCGTCGGGCCATGGAAAAGTTCCAGAATCCAGTCTTCGTCGCCGACCTGCGTGAGCGGCGCCACATCCGCATGCGCAAATCCGCCATAGGCGTCGCGCGCCATCTCCTGAAGACGCTCGTTAGAAAACGCGTCGCCGGTAAATTGCGCCAGCACCCTGGCGGCAACGTCCGCGTAGGGCGCGCCGGCAAAACCGGCGATTTCATCGGCCGCGATGGTCGGAAAGGCGTCCGGCACATGCAGGCCGCCATCCGGCGCCAGCCCGGCGGTCAGCACCGTCTCAAAATCGGCTGCCGGCGCCGCGCCCCGTGTCGATAGATACTTCATCGCCGCCCGTTTGGCCTAAAACGCGCCGTCGGGCAAATCGCAAAGCAGGAATTTGTTCTCATAAAGGGCGCCGATCATCATCGTATCGCCGATACGCGCCGCGACCGTTGAGGCCGACAGCTCCGCTCCGTCATCGAGATAGACCGTTGAGACGCCCGTTTCGTCCATGCGCATGACGGCGGACGGCGCCAATGCGTCGGCGTTCGCGGCGTGGCGCGGCAAGCCAAGCGGTTTCGGCAGCCCGGCGACCCAAAGCACCCCGTCGGCGCCCAAGGTCAGATTGTCCGGCGCTGCCGGCGTCGACGTCGTTCGGACATGCCTGAGCGCGCCCGACGCCGGATTGCGTGCAAACACCTTGATCGCCCTGCCAGCGGTTTCGGCCACATAGACGTCATTTCCATCCTCAGCCGCAATAATGCCGTTGGCGAAGCGAAGGCCCGCGGCGGCAACGCTCCAGGCGATCCCGTCAAAATACAGAACCTCCCCCTCGCCGGCGCGGATCAGGAACTGGAACTGACCGATCGCCGTATCGCGTCCCGCTTTGACATCGTTCGTCACGTAAAAGCGGTCAGCGCCGACGGCCGTTACATTGTTAGGGCTCGTCAACCGCCGCTCTGAATGCGTGTTAAGATGGGTCAGCGCCCCGTCATCGGCGACATCGAAAACCTCGACGGCGTTGTTCGCCGCATTAACGACGAACAGCCGGCGCACGCCGTCCGCTTCGAAATAATCGAGACCCAGCGGCAGAAAGGCCGAGGGCGCGCCGCCGGTCATATCGCGCCAGCCCTCCGCGGCCAGCGGGTCCGCCGGGTCTATAATATGGATGGCGCCGCGGGCCTCGGCATCCCGCCGGTCGAGGGACGAGACGAAAACGCGGCCGAGGCCGTGGTCGATCGCCATATCCTCAGGGCCCGCAACGCCCGACACCGGCGCACAGCGCCCGGCGAAGGCGGGCGTCACCGTCCCGAAATGGTTGAACGAGTGGAGCGTCAAAAGCGCGGCCGCGCCCGCAGCGCCGAGAAGCACAAGGAGAATTACGATCAGGCGCATGAAAACGGGAATTTGAGCTCAATACTGGACGACCCAACGTCCATAACACCGCAATATGGCCTCGGCCAGTCACGGTTTTGCACTACAGCGGGGTTGAATCGGGCCGCGGCAGCGCGTATACGCCGCGGCTCGGAATTCAACAGGAAGGCGCGCCACGGGCTCGCCGGGGACGCAAATAGCGATGAAAAAAGACATTCATCCCGACTATCACATGATCAAGGTCGTCATGACCGACGGGACGACATTCGAAACGCGTTCGACCTATGGCGAAGCGGGCGCGAGCCTGAACCTCGATATCGATCCGACGAGCCACCCGGCATGGACCGGCGGCCCGGCGCGCCTGACCGACAAGGGCATGGTCTCGAAATTCAATCAGAAGTTCGGCGCTTTCGGCCTCAAGAAATAGCCCGGCGCAGACGTCGCCGCGGAACAACAAAACGGCGCCCGCTCGGCGCCGTTTTTTGTTGTCCTGATGTAATGCGCAATCAGCGCCCGCCGAACGCCTCGCGCAACGCGTTCTGCTGAAAGGCCACGTCGCCGGATTTTCCGTCTGACTCTTCCGGCGAAAATATATCCGCATCGAGGCGAGAAATACGACCATAAAGTTGCCGGGCGTTTTCAATGAGCAGCAGCAGCTTCTGCGGCAGGCCGGCGAACTCATAATCGTCTTCGGCAATCGCCAGCGGTTCCAGGCGGTATTTCGGCTCTGCGGCCTCCGACAACGCCATTTCGTTTTCCCGCACGGCTCTCAGAACCAGCAGCCACGATGCAATCTGCATGAGCTGGGTCGTCAGGCGCATGGAGGCGCCAGCGTAGGACATCGCCGCGTCCCGGCTCAGCTCTTTCGAGGCGATGCGCCCTTCCCCGTCGAGATAGGACGCGGTCTCCTCCACAAGCGCCATGCCCTCGCGAAACGTGCGCGCAAACAGAGCCGACTGCACAAACGCCGCCGCACTCGTCTCTGTTTCGTCTTTAACCGTCACTTCAGCCCCCTGGCCCATAATCCCGGCGTCGCCCCCGTTTTCCACAGCTTGCCGTGCCATTTCGGCTCTGACAAGGCGTTAATCAAAACAATATTTTAGCCCCATGGCGGCCATGGGGCGCTGCGGGCAATGGGAGCAAAACCTGCGCCAGCAACCAGCAGGCGAGTATATTTCGGCAGCTCGCTTAGAAGGGTCCGTCAGCCGCCGGTCTTGAGCCGCCGGTAAATGACGCCCTGGCCGCCGAACTGGATCGCGTAAACGAACACCTGATAGGCGACGGTCGCCAGCACCCAGAGGGCGGTTGCGATGACGCCGATCAATGCAAAGATCCCGCTTGAAGGCAGCGCCCCGAGCGTCCCGACTATCTGGATCACGAGTTGGTAAATGAAGGCGATCAGCGACATGACAACGAACAAAAGGAGATAAAAGAAAAAGACCGCCCAGAAATTGCCTGCCGTGAGCCGGAATGCGCCGACGAGCAGGAGCCGGTTCTCAGCCGCCGATCCGGACAAAAACGGCGCGAGGCGCACATTCACAATTATGACCGGCAAAATCGCAAAAAGGCCGGCGACAAAAAACAGCCCGAAAGGCGCAACAGACTCTCCGATAGCCGCCTCGTCGATCTGGCCGCCGGTCTCGGCGGACTCCAGCAACAACTGAAAAAATTCGCTGGCGGCACCGAACGCCGCGCCCGGCGAAATGCCGGTCGACATGGACGCGATCATGAACGCCGCCCCGTAAATGGAAAAATTGATCAGGGCGACGATCAGATTGGCGATGAAGACGCGCTGCGCCGGACCGTCAAAGCGCAGATGGACGAAACCGGGACGTTCCTCGCCAAGCGCCACAAGACGATAGACCGACGCCATGAAGCCCGCGAGGAGGAAACTGATCAGCAGCGACCCCGCGCCCGCCAGCAGGATCGCCGCCGAGACAGGCATTCTCAGGATCTGATCGAGTTGGAGAACCGCTTCCGGGTTTTCCTCAAGCCCATTCAGCGCGTTCATATCGAAAACGGACCAGACAAGGCCGAAGGAGACAATCAGGACCAGCGCCATCGGCGCCCATCCGAAGCGTAGGACCGTGCCCCATCGGTTCAGCGCAAACTGAAACGTCTCGTTAAGCGCTTCACCGATTGCAAGCTTCTCCGCCATTCTCGTCTCGCGTCTGACTGCCGGGCGCCGGTTTACACCGATTGCTGGCTTTCACGATAGAGGCGGCCGTAAAGCGCGGCGATCACGCCGTAGCTGAAGAAAGTCCACAGGAAATTGACGGCGATCTTGAAGAAGTTCCAGATCCACACAAAGAGCGGGAACACCCACTCGGCCTTGGCGCCGCTGTTGACGAGACGCGTCGAGGCTTCCGTCGCCTGAAACAAGACGTTCAACGTCGAAAGCACCATCGGCAGAATGATGGCGTTGATGGCGATCACGGCCGTCAGCAGAAACAGCCCGACCAGCCCGATAATTATTGGCAGCCGGATCAGGTTCCAGCCGCGGGTCACCTGCAATGTTTGCCCGAGGGCCATCGAGCGCCGGCAGACCGCGACGCCCGGCCACGCGAACAGGCGCAGATTCGTATATGCGACGAGCAATAGAGTGATCGTCGAAAAGATCAGGGCCGCATTCACGCCCGTGCCGGAAAAGCTCTGAAGGTCCGCCGTTTGCGCGCTCTGCGCCATGGACTGCATCGCCGAATAGCGAAGGAACGAGTAAACGGATCCGACAAGGGCGCCCGCAATCACGAGAACGACAACGCCGCGCAGCAGAAAATTGCCGCCCTCCCCGGCGTGGGGACGGTTTTGCGGATGAAAGTGAAGAAGCGCGATAATCCAGACAATCAGCGCAAACGGTGCGGCCGCCGCAAGGGGCAACGCCAGATCGTAGATCCACGCGGCGCCGCTGTCGGCGAATGCCTGTCCGGCGGATATGAATTCAACCGTATGCAGACTTTCGGGATCGGGGAACGACACCATGGTCTCGGACATGGCGGCGACAATATACGTCATGACGTAAAAGCCCGCGCCCGCGGCCGGTAATATGGCGATCAACAGGACAAACAGCGCGCTCGCAAAGCCGGCGACAATGAACCGGAGCTGGTCGGCGCCGAACGGCATTCGGATCAGTCCGGGGCCCGGCCGTTCGCCGAGGCCCGCATAACGGATCAGCGGGGCCATGAACGAAGAAAGCAGGATTACGCTCAATCCGAAATTGACGGCGGCGACAACGGCCATTTTTCCGGGCGCCGTCATCCATCCCTGCTGCGCATATTTCGCGAAATACTGTTTCGCTTTCAGCATCGTATTAACGTCGGCGAACGTGATCGTCTTGCCGGCGATGACGGAGAGATAGGCGAATGTCGTCGCCATATCGACGATCAGGAGGAGCAGCACCGGCAGCCAGGCGACGCGCGCAATCAACTCCAGCCGGCGACCGCCGAAATTCAGCGACTCGCCGATGATCGAAAACATCCGCAACGTCATTGATCGATACGCCCCTCAACGCCCACCAATGTCAGGCTACAGGGTTCAAGGAGCGGCCGCAACGCGCTAGAAGCCGGCCCCTATGAGCGATCATCCCGATATTCACGTCATCGGCGCGGGCCTCGCCGGCTCGGAAGCCGCCTGGCAGGCGGCCGAAGCGGGCGCGCGCGTCCTTATCCACGAAATGCGCCCGGTCCGCGGCACCGACGCGCACCAGACCGACAAATGCGCCGAGCTGGTCTGCTCGAACTCTTTTCGGTCTGACGACGCCATGGGCAATGCGGTCGGTCTGCTCCATGAGGAAATGCGCCGCTGCGGCTCGCTGATCATGGGCGCGGCGGACGACAATCAGGTGCCCGCCGGCGGCGCCCTCGCCGTCGACCGCGACGGTTTCGCCGACGCTGTGACAGCGGCGCTCGAAGCGCATCCGAACATCGACATCACTCGCGAACCGGTTGACGCGCTGCCGCCGGACGACTGGTCCAACGTCATCGTCGCCACGGGTCCGTTAACGTCGCCCGGTCTTGCCGAAGCAATCCGCGCATTGACCGACGAAGCATCGCTTGCGTTTTTCGACGCCATCGCGCCGATCGTTTACAAGGACTCAATCGACTTCGACATTGCGTGGTTTCAATCGCGATATGACAAAAGCGGTCCCGGCGGCGACGGCGCCGATTACATAAACTGCCCGCTAGACGAGGCCGGCTACACGGCGTTTATCAACGCGCTCATCGAGGGCGAGAAAACCGACTTCAAGGAATGGGAGAAGTCGACCCCCTATTTCGAAGGGTGCCTGCCGATCGAAGTGATGGCGGCGCGCGGTCCGGAAACCCTGCGCTTTGGCCCCATGAAACCGGTGGGTCTTACCGACCCGCGCACGGGCGCACGCCCTTACGCCGTCGTCCAGCTCCGTCAGGACAACGCGCTCGGCACGCTCTACAATATGGTCGGTTTCCAGACGAAACTGAAATACGGCGCGCAATCGGAGATCTTCCGAATGATCCCCGGACTTGGCGCGGCGAGTTTCGCGCGCCTCGGCGGCATTCATCGCAACACGTTTCTGAACTCGCCGGTGCTGCTCGATGAAACATTGCGCTTACGAGCCTGCCCCGCGCTGCGCTTCGCCGGTCAGATCACCGGGGTGGAAGGCTATCTCGAAAGCGCGGCGATCGGATTGATCGCGGGACGCTTTGCAGCAGCAGACGCCGCGGAGAGACCGATTACTTCGCCCCCGGCGACGACGGCCCTCGGCGCGCTTATTGGCCACATTACCGGCGGGCACCTAAGCGGCGCCAAAACCTTTCAGCCCATGAATGTGAATTTCGGCCTGTTCCCGCATATCGAAACACCGCGTACGGACGAAGAAGGCCGGCGGCTGAAAGGCAAGGCAAAAGGCCGCGCCCGCAAAGCGGCGCTGGCGCGCCGCGCGCTCGGCGATCTCGATGCCTGGCGAGGCGCAGTCCCTGCCGCCGCGGCAGAATAGCAGCATCCCTGAAAACGGTTGGGCCGCAGCAAGTCTCCTTACTGCGGCCCGCCCGACGCGCAGCAGGGGGAGATCACCGCAACGCCGGGATTCTTGTTTCGCACTCATCCGGATGACAAAAAACTCTTTTAATATGAAAAAGTTACGTCATACAGGCGAGAATTGAGTTGGAAAATTAGGTCAAATGCCCTAAAGTTGGAGAGCATGTAGGCGCTTGCACAAAGCTCGTCAACTGGCTCGGGGGACATTTGGTGACGGCAATCGAAGGCGGCAGCAGCCTACCCCCGAAACTAGCATCGACGATAGAGGAATTGCGGGAAATCGCCGCAAACCGGCCAACGGCGGCGCTGGCGAACGGCCGTTCGGCAAAGTCCGCCAGGACCATTCAGCGCATCATCGCCGCCGCCCACGCCGTGTTCATAAGAGACGGCCACGCCGGCCTGTCCCTGCGCAAGGTCGCCGATGAAGCCGACATCGCGGTCGGCAATCTCACTTATCATTTCGCAAGTAAAAGCGAGCTGTTAGAGGCGACACTCACTGAATGTCTTGCGCAGTATATTGACGGGCATCTTGCAGAGTTTGATGAACGTCCGGGCGCGCCGATCGATATGCTTTTAAACGTCGTCGCCTTCTGCGCGCGGAACGCGCGCGAATCCCATCGATTTTTCTATCAGATGTGGGGTTATGCTGGCTCCAGCGACGCCGCCCGCACGACCGTCCACAACCTTTATCAGCCGATCGGGCGGCTGATTTATCAGCTTGTGCGCGCCGCCAATCCGGATCTCGATTACGCCGCCGCGCGCCGCGCCGTGTTGCAGATATTCAGCCTCGAAGAAGGCTACAAACTCTCTGCCGGCCTCGGCCCCGAAGACGATGTGGCGCTCGCAACGGCCGAGGCCGATATTCGTGATTTGACCTACGCCATTATATTCGGCGCAAAATAGCGAACGCATCAGGAGGCCCGTTTGAGCAGCGTCGAAATCGTCATTGAGCCACGCACTCGCGACCTCGGCGGTTTCACCGTCGGCCGCGTCCTCCCATACGCGAAACGGCGCATGGTCGGTCCGTTCATCTTTTTTGACGAAATGGGGCCGGCGACCTTCGCGCCCGGCAAAGGCATCGACGTGCGCCCGCACCCCCATATCGGTCTGGCGACGGTGACCTATCTTTTTGACGGCGAGATTCGCCATCGCGACAGTCTTGGATATGATCAGGTGATCCGGCCCGGCGACGTCAACTGGATGACGGCCGGGCGCGGCATCGCCCATTCCGAACGCACGGACGACGCGAGGCGGCAGTCCGGCCAGAAGCTTCACGGCATACAAAGCTGGGTCGCCCTTCCCGAAGGCGATGCGGAATGCGCGCCGTCATTTCATCACCATCCGAAGGAGACCCTGCCGGTTATCGAGCGCGGCGGCGCGTCGATGCGGCTGATCGCCGGCGAGGCGTTCGACGAAACGTCTCCGGTGAAAACCCATTCGCCGATATTTTACCTTGGCGTCGAAGCGGAAGCCGGCGCGGATATTCCGCTCCCCGACTATGAAGAACGGGCCGCCTATGTTGTTTCCGGCGGCGTGTCGATTGACGGCGAAGAATACGGCGCGGGCAAGATGGCGGTCTTTGCGCCGGACGGCGCGCCCGCGATCAAAACAACCAAACCCTCCCGCCTGATGCTGCTCGGCGGCGCGCCCCTGGGCAAACGCCTGATCTGGTGGAACCTCGTCGCCTCCTCGCAGGCGCGTATCGATCAAGGAAAGAAAGAGTGGAAAGCGTCGGCCGACGCTGGCTTCAAGGACAGCGCCTTTTCTTTGCCGCCGAACGAAACGGAGTTTATTCCGTTGCCTGAGGAGTGATCGGCGTTTTGACCTGCTTACAGCTCACCGGTCAAAAACAAATACAATATCCAAAGGCCAATCCCGATTATCATAGGCCAAAGAATAAATCGCCAAACAAATTGATCGAATTTCGATGCTCGGCGCATCGCTCGATTCAGCTCTTCACGCTTTTCGTCCGGAAGACTACGTAGCCATTTGATACACAGAAAATTCGCTATCACTAACAGTATTAGCGCAGCGATAATGCATGCTGCAAAATTTACATATTCGGACATCCTCGCATCCATGAAAATGCGGCATCAAATATCACAAAACCTAGAATGACGTCCGCCAGGGAACAATCACATTCAGTAATGCCGACTTCCGGCGAGGCGCTGCCCCTCGCAACATTCGTCACCAACTCAAAACTTAAACAGCTTCTCCGCTTCGCTCTTGGATGAGCCGCGATCTTTCAGCGCGGCTTCGCATCGCGTGATTTCCGTTTTCAGCGCGTCAATGCGTTCTTCGAGATCGCCGACGGAAAGCGTATAGAGATCCTGTTTTTTGAGGTAGCCAAGCGTCAGGTCGGGTTGTTCATTCAGAGGTTCATCATCCATGAGGCGCTCCTGTGTCGGCGTTTCAGGCAGTTTGCGAAATCAGGCGCGCCGGTTCAAGAATATGCTGAGCCGCAAATTGAAAGACGCCCTTTATGAACGACTTGCCGACCGACATGCGCGTTATCGAAATTACCGAACCCGGCGGCCCCGAGGTGTTGCGTGAAGCGCGCCGGCCGGTGCCGAAGCCGGGCGAGAACGAAGTCCTGATCCGCATCGCCGCCGCCGGCGTCAACCGTCCTGAAGTGCTGCAACGCATGGGGCTTTATCCGCCGCCGCCGGGCGCAACAGACATTCCGGGTCTTGAGTGCGCCGGCGAGATCGCCGCCCTAGGCGACGGCGTTGCGACCTGGAAGCTCGGCGACAAGGTTTGCGCCCTCCTGCCCGGCGGCGGATATGGCGAGTTCGCCGTTGTCGACGCGGGCTCATGCCTGCCGGTCCCGCAGGGACTCTCGCTCGAAGAGGCCGCGGCGCTGCCGGAAACGATCTTCACCGTCTGGGCGAACGTCTTCGATAACGCCGACCTGAAGCCCGGCGAGACGCTGCTTGTTCACGGCGGCACAAGCGGCATCGGCGCCACGGCCATCGCGCTTGCAAAGGCGTGGGGCGCCAGCGTCGTCGCCACGGCCGGTTCGGACGAGAAATGCAGGGCGTGTCTGCGCCTCGGCGCCGACGCAGCCTATAATTACAAGACCGACCCCTGGGAGGACGAAATCGTCAAGGCCGGGGGCGCCGATGTGGTCCTCGATATGGCGGGGGGCGATTTTGTCGCCCGCAACCTCGCAGCCCTGAACCAGGGCGGGCGGCAGGTTTCCATCGCCTTCCTGCGCGGAACGGAAGCGACCGTGAACATCATGACCATCATGCGCAAGCGATTGCGCCTCACCGGCTCAACCATGAAGGCGCGCCCGCCCGAGGAAAAAGCCCGCCTCGCCGGCGACATCGCCGCCAATGTCTGGCCGCTCATCGAATCGGGCAAGGCGAAGCCGCTGATCGACCGGGTCTTCCCCCTGTCGGAGGCGGCGGAGGCCCATAAGCATATGGAATCCGGCAACCATATCGGCAAAATCGTCCTGAAAGTCGCGTGAGCGGCCTTGGCGGGCGCGACGGGAGGGGCTATATGCCGGCTGTCGCGTAGGTTCACGCGGCAACGCTTTCCCCGAAAAATCCGGCGGTTAGCGCGGCGGGCGGTAAAACCCTGCCGGGGAACGAAGTCTATTTGGAGAACACGCCATGTCCGATCGTCCGCTGATGCCAATCGCCACCGCTGTCTGGCTGATCGACAACACCTCGCTCACATTCGACCAGATTGCGGATTTCTGCGGGCTGCACCCGTTGCAGGTCAAAGGCATCGCCGACGGCGACGTTGGCGCCGGCGTGCGGGGCATCGATCCGATCGGCACGCACCAGTTGACGCGAGAGGAAATTGAAACCGCGCAAGGGGACGAGAACTACCGACTGAAACTTTCAAAGCCGAAAACCATTGTCGCGCAGAAACCGCGCAAAGGCCCGCGCTACACGCCGGTGTCAAAACGCCAAAACCGGCCGGACGCAATTGCATGGGTCGTGCGCAACCACCCGGAAATATCCGATGCGCAGATCGCAAAACTTCTGGGCACGACGAAAACGACGATCCAGTCGGTTCGTGACCGCTCGCACTGGAACTCGGCGAACATCCAGCCCCAGGATCCGGTCGGCCTCGGGCTTTGCACGCAGATCGATCTCGACACGGTTGTCCGCAAGGCGGCTGCGAAGCGCGCGAAACTACAGCCAGCCCCGGCGCCCGAAGGCGACAGCCTTAAACCGGTTGAAGAAACGACAGCCGCCGAGCCGGCCCCCGATGCGAATGAAGACAAAAGCGGAGACGTTGATCTGTCGAAAGTGTTTGCCAACCTTTCAAGCGATGGAAACGATTAGCCACGCGGCCGCTCGCACCCTTATGCCGGTTTTTTGTTTTCTTCCGGCGGGTCCAATTGAGCGAGTCTGCCGCCGTCTACGTAAATCGTCTGACCGGTAACGTAAGACGCTTCCTCGCTGGCGAGGAAAAAGATCACCGAAGCCACCTCCTCCGGATCGCCGATGCGTTTCAGCGGTGTCGCGGCGCGCATGCGCTTGGGCTGCACGCCCTCGTCCATATCGCCTTTCACAGCGCCGACGCCGACCGCATTGACCCGCACATTGTGAGGCGACAGCGCCATCGCCACCGCTTTCGTCAATTGGTGCAACCCCCCTTGCGAGGTTGCAAAGGCCACATGATCCGCCGCCGCCGTCACCGCCTCGACGGATCCGACATTGACGATCACGCCGGCGGCGGTCTCGTTTTCCGCCTGTTTTACGAACTGTTTCGCCGCCGCCTGATTCATCAGGAAAGCGCCGCGAACGTTGCGTCCAACGATCCGATCAAAATCATCCTCGGTGGTTTCAAGAAAAGGGGCCGAAAAACGATCCATCACGGTATGGGCGAGCACATCGATTCGGTCGTTTGCATCTAGCGCCTCTGCGATGACGTTATGGACGTCAAGCCGTCGAGACGTATCGGCATGGACAAACGTAACGGACGCGCCGGTTTCGGCAAGCGCTTCTTCGACGGCCTTGCCCGCCGCCTCATCAGCGTCGGCGAGCACCAGCCGATCGCCGGCCTCCGCAAACCGCCGCGCGCAAGCCGCGCCGACCGGAGACGCAGCGCCCGTAATGACAACAGACCGTCCGGTCATGCCGGACACCTCAACATTTCATGGATCGTCCCGATGCAAAGGCGCGGCGCCGGGCTCGGCGGCCGGCCGTCAGGCTGCAATTTAGTTTTCAGAATGAACACCTTTGCCCTTCGGCCGTACGCTGCCGGCGACGGCGCGGCAATCTTCATGTGTCAATCCGTATACGCCGTTTTGAGCGGCGTTGGGCCCGCTAGTTCATATGAGCGGGCTCGGCAAGTCCTTCCATCTGGTCCTTGATCTTCAGCTTCTCGCGCTTCATCTCAACAACCCGGAGTTCGTCAAAGGCGGGATGTTTCATCTCAGCGGAAATCTCCGCTTCCAGCTCCTGGTGCCGCTTCGTTAGCGAATCCAACTGAGCATTTGACGCCATAGTCAGCCTCCTTTTTGTGCATGGATAAATTAAAGCACAAACCGGCCTCGTTTGCCACCGACCGGCGATTGGATTTGGCGATTAGGGCGCATTCATTTTGTGTTAACCCTGCGCCTTCGGGAATGCGCTTAGTTATTTGACTTTGCGCCAAATATTAGGCTTACGTAACGTCAGTGACAGGGCTTGTGGAAGACTGCGGAGACCGCGACGCACCCGGAGATTTCTGGGCCTGGGCCAACGTCGCTTACGCCCGGCCGGGCGCGGCCGATTCGCTGCTTGCGGTACAGGACGGCGCCGGCCTCAACATCAATATCGCGCTTTGGGCGTGCTGGGCGGCGACGCGCTTCGACGCCGCGCCCGACGCTGCAATAGGCGCAGCTATCGAAGCAGTCTCCGAGTGGCATCAGCTGGTGACAACGCCCTTGCGGGCGGCGCGACGCGGCGCGAAACCTTTCGAACAAAACCCTGACTTTGCCGGCGCCGCCGACATGCGAAACGCAATCAAGGCGAGCGAACTCGACGCGGAGCGCATTGAAATCAACATCCTCGAACGCGTCGCCGATCGTCTGCTGACCCCGGCCGACAGCGGCGATGCGCAAGCGCGCGCGCGGCGCAACCTCGCCGCCTATGCGGCCCTTGCCGGCGCAACGAAGCACGACGGATTTTCAACCGCATTGCTTCATGCCGTTATCGACCATATCTTTGAGCCGCTCGGGGAAGAAACGCCCGCGGGACGGGAGTGCGATCCTTCGTGACAGACAAAAATCCGCCCTCTGACGACACTCCTTCCGGCGACGACATCGAGTCCTTCAAAAAGATGGTCGACCGGCGACGATTTTCGGCGCGCGACCAGGATTTCGACGGCGCCAACGACGAAGCGCTGGCAATTCGTCTTGCAACGCTTGAAGAGGAACACCGCGACCTGGACGCGGCGATCCGCGCGCTCGAGTCGTCAGCCCCTTACGAACGAATTTCCATCGCGCGCCTGAAAAAGAAGAAACTCAATCTGAAGGACGAAATCCAGAAACTGAAAGACGCGATGCTGCCCGACATCATCGCCTGATTACTTCTGTTTCTTCGCCTCATACATGGCTTCGTCGGCGAGGTTGATCGCCTCCTGCGCGGAAACCCCGTCGCGAATTTCAACGGCGCCCCAGGAAACGCCGGCGCTGAAGGGGGCGCCCTCCCACTGAACCGGGTTTTGCGCGACCAGCGCCGCAATATTTCTCGCCTTTGACGCCGCAACGGCCTCGTCCGCCTGCATCAGCAACACGGCGAACTCATCTCCGCCGAGGCGCGCGACCACGTCGGTCTGGCGCACATTGCCGACCAGGGTCCGCGCCACATGCCCAAGCGCCGCGTCGCCGGCCGCATGCCCGCGCGCATCGTTGATCTTTTTCAGATCGTTAAGATCGATGAAGACCAGGCTCGCGCGCACCTGGTAGCGATCGATCATCGCGAGGGCGCGGTCGAGTTCGCGGGCGAAGGCGCGCCGGTTAAGTACGTCGAGCAACGGATCGCGGTCCGCAAGCGCTTCCAACTCGCCGATGCGATCGCGCGCATGGCTCAACTCGCTGCGCAGCGTGCGGATATCCTCGATGAGCGTTATCAGGGCCGCGCGCACTTTCGGCGTCAACTCTGCATCGGGAACACCGAGCAGTGTAACTTCGTCGGCCGGCGCCACGGGTTTTGAACCTGTCGCCGCGGCGCGCGCCTCGCCGACACGTTCGATCCTCGGCGACGCGCCCGCCCCGGTCGGTTTGTTAATCTTCATTACGGTCACGCAGATGCATCGTGAGCAAAACTTTGGTCGAACACATTTCAGCTAACACAACTCGACGGGAAAGGCAGAACAGGATTTGGCCAATTTCTTAGCAGAAATCTGCGCGGCTTGCGCGTCATCACATTTTGGCGCGAAGCCGGCTCGTTTCGCCGCTTGCACCTTGTGACGAACGTCGCAACGCCCCATGTTCGGTTTCGCGGACGGTTATGCTTCGAGTCCCCTTCGGCATGACCGAGTCCCGCGTCCGGTGTGAGGAGGCGTCGACCATCGCGCCCCCGTCTGTAAGGTCGGCGTCTCCTTTCCCGCACCCTGTTAACCCTGCCCCGCATTTCGCGCGCCTTGCCTTTCGGCGCCGCGTTGATGTATGCCCCCGCCTTTCCGTTCGCTGGCGTAAGGGAGCCCGAAGGGTCATGGCGGATCAAGAGGCGGTCGCACGGGTCGGCGTCATCATGGGCTCGCGCTCGGACTGGCCGACAATGACGCTCGCAGCGGAAATCCTCGACGCGCTCGGCGTCTCTTACGAAACGAAAATCGTCTCCGCGCACCGGACGCCGGACCGGCTCTATCAATACGCCACGGGCGCGGCCGATCGCGGTCTCAAGGTGATCATTGCAGGCGCCGGCGGCGCGGCGCACCTGCCCGGCATGGCCGCGTCGATGACACGGCTCCCGGTCATCGGCGTGCCGGTGCAGTCGAAGGCGCTGAAGGGCCTCGACAGCCTGTTGTCGATCGTCCAGATGCCCGCGGGCGTGCCCGTGGCGACCGTGGCGATCGGCGATGCCGGCGCAAAGAACGCCGGGCTGCTTGCAGCGGAAATTCTCGCAACGTCCGACGACGCCCTCGCCGCACGGCTGGACGCCTGGCGCACGAAACAGTCGGCGGGCGTGGCGGAAACGGTTGAGGACTAGTCGTCCCGAATGACGCGGCCCGCGCCCTCCCCGATACTAAAACCCGGCGACACTGTTGGCGTTCTCGGCGGCGGCCAGCTTGGCCGGATGTTGTCCCTCGCAGCCGCGTCCCTCGGCCTTCGAACGCATATCCTGTGTCCCGACGAAGACTGTCCGGCGTCGCAGCAATCAACGCGGTTCACAAAAGCGGATTACGACGACGAGGCGGCGCTGAAAAACTTCGCCGGGGCCGTCGACGTCGTTACTTATGAATTCGAGAATGTTCCCGTTCGTGCAG
Source organism: Hyphococcus sp. (assembly GCA_028281665.1). Taxonomy (GTDB): domain Bacteria; phylum Pseudomonadota; class Alphaproteobacteria; order Caulobacterales; family Parvularculaceae; genus Hyphococcus. The sequence continues at coordinate 69,239 of JANQJK010000026.1, read as the reverse complement.
TCGCCGTGCTCAAAGCGGCCGGCGCAACAGTGCGTCCCGGCGCCATGGCGCTCGAAAAAGCGCAGGACCGCCTCGTCGAAAAAGAGTTCGTCCGCAGTCTTGGGGTCGCTACCGCCGAGTTCCACGGCGTCGATAACGTCGCCGATCTGGAACAGGGATTAAGGAATGTCGGCCGACCCGCGATCCTGAAAACCCGCCGCCTCGGCTATGACGGCAAGGGCCAGACCCGGCTCACCGACAAAGATATCGATCTGCACGCGTCCTTCGAAAAGGCGGTCGCCTTCGCCTGGGAGGAAGTTGGCGCGGCGCCGTCCATCCTGGAGGCTTTCGTGCCATTCGAGCGCGAAATCTCGATCATCGGCGCCCGCGCGGCGAATGGCGATATCCGGCTCTACGAGCCTATCGAGAATGTGCACGCTCACGGCATCTTAAAGACTTCGACCGCGCCGGCGCAGGTCACGCCCGAAACGCGCGCCGCCGCCGAACAGGCAAGCGTCGCCATCCTCGAAGCGCTGGAATATGTCGGCGTCGTCGGCGTTGAGTTTTTCGTGTTGCCGGACGGCGGTATTGTCGTCAACGAGTTCGCGCCGCGGGTTCATAACTCCGGACACCTCACCGCCGATGCATGCGCCGTATCGCAATTCGAGCAGCATATCCGCGCCGTCGCCGGATGGCCGCTGGGCGACCCGCTGCGCCACTCGGACGCGGTGATGGAAAATCTCATTGGCGACGAGGCGGGCAAATGGGGCGAGATCATCCGTGAGCCGAATGCCTGCCTTCATCTTTACGGAAAAGGCGAAGCCCGGCCGGGCCGCAAGATGGGGCATGTGACGCGGCTGTCGACAACGACCTGATGGGCGCCCCGCTCCAGCCATAAGCATGACGCAGCCCGAGGGGGATTATATCCGGCGGTCCTGTTCGCCGATCCGCGTATCGTTGATGCTCGCATAGCGTTTGCGCATCAGCCCTTCCCGGTCGAATTCCCACATTTCATTGCCATAGCTGCGAAACCACTGGCCGGCCTCATTGCGCCATTCGTATTCAAAACGGACGGCGATGCGATTTTCCGTGAAGGCCCAAAGCTCTTTTTTGAGTTTGTAGTCGAGTTCCGTCGCCCATTTTTGTGCAAGGAAAGCCCTGATCTCTTCACGACCGTTTATGAACAGGTCGCGATTGCGCCACTCGGAATCCTCCGTATAGGCGAGACTGACTTTTTCGGGATTGCGCGTATTCCACGCGTCTTGCGCGGCTTGGACTTTTGCGCGGGCGGTTTGTTCGATGAATGGGGGGCGCATGGCGAAATTTTCCTATTAATGACGATGTTGAGAGCGGGCGGCCGAACGGCGTCGTTCGGCCGCCCGGCGCATCAAAGCTCTTCAACGGCCGTGCGCCGGATCGAAGGCCAGGTTTCTTCAGCCTTGGCGAGAATGCGTTTTGAGTCTTTTTTGTACTTCGCGAAGATGTCCGCGTTCACGAAGAGATAGAGCTTGCCGTCGACGATATCGGCGTAATGCGGATCGCCGTCGAACTTCTTGCCGAGCGCAACTGCGTAGGCGCAGAAGCCGCCATATTGCGGCAAATAGTTTTCCGGCGCCGCCTTGAACCGACGCGCGGATTCTGCGGATGCAAAATAGTATGCGACACCGTCTTCAACGACCGTGTGTGCGGCGTCGCCCTCGGCGACAGCGTTCAGCGTTGAAAGGGCCACCGTATCGACGCCGTGAACGCCGAGGGGAACCCCTGCGGTCGTGACGCCGGTCGAGACATTGTATTCGTCTTCGGCAAAGCTTGGCGTAATGACCGCAAACGAAAGCGCGACAGCGGCGGCGGTGATTTTGAAAATGTTGGTCATGATATTTTCCTTTTGTCTGAATTCAGGCGGAGTTGGAGTGGACTTCCCTGAAACGGCCTGGCGTTTCTGAGGAAGGTTATCGTCAGGCTACGGAGCGATACCGGCGGCCTGCGAATTCGGTTTTGGGAACGCCCGGCCGGGAAGCCGTTGGGGCTGCGCCGGCCGGGCGCGCTCAGCCATCCTGCGCTGGGGGAGGAAGCGGGATGGCTGCGGGGGTCAGCGTCGGTAGGCGGCTTTGATCGCCGTCACCGTGTTTTCGGTATTGTCGACCGCGCTTGCGATCATGCGGAAGTTCGTCAGAGACGCTGCGTATCCGTCATAGTGCTCGGTGATGGCGCCCGCCGTGGCATCGGTGACGACCATAACCTCGAAGCCGTTCTCGATAAGGGCGCGCATGTGCGATTCCGTGCAGAGGTTCGAGGACATTCCCGCCAGGATAACCTTGTCGACGCCGGCTTTGCGAAGCTGAAGGACAAGGTCGTTGCTGTCGGGTCCGTAGACTTTGTGCGGGCTGGTGACGACAGTTTTGCCGTTGTCGATGTGGGGCTTGTACTGTTCCAGCCAGTCGGCGCCGGAGCCTTCGAAGCCATTGAGATCCAGCGCGTTCTTTCGGTCGAACATGCCGATCTTGTGCATCAGCGTTTCGAGTGTTCCTTCAAACCGCCATTTGTGATCGTGCTCGAAATAGTAATGAGGCGACACGAAGACCGGCATGCCGGTTTCCTCCGCGGTCTTAAACAGCGCGCCGATATTCTGAACCGTGCCGTTCTCCGTGATGCTCTGTCCGACAACGCCCCAGGTGACGCCGTCCGGCGACAGGAAGTCGTTTTGCGGATCGGTGACGACGATCGCCGTGTTGTCGGGTGTGATCTGAAAACCAGGCTCGGGCAGCCCGTCATTCAGCGGCGGCGTCTTTGCCGTCGCAGCCCGGGAGGGCTGGTCTTCCGCCTGCGCCGTCGACACGAACGCCGCCGCCGGTCCGACGATCGCGGCAAGGAGGGCCAGATTGGCCAATATGCTGAACAGAAGCGCCGTCGCATCGGCGCCGCGGAAATAAAAATGTCGAAGTGACTTATCCATCTCTCCATCCCCTTTCGTTTGGAGTCGTTTCTTTCGTCAGGAGCGGAAGCGCCTCCGCCGGGACAGCCGAACGATCACATTAACCGATCGGTAAATGTTACATATCTAAGGGTAACCGATCTGTCAACCTATGAAGAGGCTTTTAACTGAGGTTTCGATTGGCGCTTTGCCAATATGCTGTTTTACATGCATATTTACGATCCCTCTTGTCACAAAGCTGAACCGGCAATATGTACCGATCTGTTATTGTAATAGCGAAAGCATTTTAGATGAGCGCTTCAAAACGAGATGAGCTGGTCCAGAAGGCGTTGCAGGCCTTTTACCGGGGCGGTTTTCACGCAATCGGAATGGACCGGCTCGCCAAGGAGACCGGCGTTTCAAAAACCGCGATCTACAAACACTTCCGAACGAAAGAAGAGCTCATTCTCGCGACGCTCAGATTGCGCGACGAGCAGTTTCGCAACTGGTTGATGCGAAGGGTTGAGGCCCTGGCGCCCGCCCCCAGGGATCAACTCATCGCCATCTTCGACGCGCTGGCGGAGTGGTTTGAGGAACCGGAGTTCAAAAGCTGCATGTTCATCAAGGCGTCGTCTGAATATCAGGACCGCGCGCACCCCATTCACGCAACCGCCGCCGAGCACAAGCGGCTGCTCCTCGCGGACTTCACGGAGCGGGCGAAAAAGGCCGGTGCGAAGGAACCGGAGGCGCTTGCGGGCGAACTCCTCATCGTCAAGGAGGGCGCAATCGTGCTCGCCCATCTTCACGATTCAAATCAGGTCGCGCAAATGGCCCGCAGGACCGCAGAAAGCCTCATAAACGCATCATTTGACGGATAATTCGAGCGCGCCCTTGCCGCCAAGCACGCGTCACCGCTCCACCGGGTAGCGCAGCCGGGCGAGCCAGCCGATGGGCGCGGACGGATCGAGCCCGAGTTTCTTCGCCTGCGATTTCACCTTCTCGAACTGCATGACGTTTTCGATACGGGCATCGAGAAATGCGTGCGTCGCCGCTTCGTCTTCGCTGTTATCCGCGAGCCAGCGAGCCATGGTGGAGGTGATGACGCCGGAGAGGATTGCGCGCTTGGTGTAGAAGTTGAAATCGGTCGACTTGTCGCCAAGGCCCCGCCAGATCGCGTCGGCCGTCACCCAGACCAGTTTCGCACCCAGCGGGCCCATGGTCGGCGCCGCGAGCGCGGCGGCGGAGCGGCGCAGCGCCTCCTTATCTTCCCGCAGCAGATCGAACCGTGCGCGCACCGCGCCGGCGACCTTATCGCGAATGCGTTGTTCCGCGAATCCGGGCGCCGCCATTGCCTCGGCCATTTTCTCGTCGGTAATGGCTGACCAGTAGCGGATAACGTCCCGCACGCCGGCCGGGAACACCGCTTTTGCGGTCCCTGCGTCCACATCTGCTGCGAGAATCGCGCTCGCCAGCATGCGGCTCGTCCAGCCGTCAAAGGGCGCAAGCGTCAGGCAATGGTCGAGCATCGCGGCGCGGGCCGCTTCGAAGCCGTCGTCTCCGCCGGTTTTATCAGGATTTTCCATGTTTTACGCCATTTCCACTGAACGCCAAACTTGCGCGGCCTCTATATAGACTTGCCCCAAGGCCTCTGGTATAGGCCCCATCGTCTCACGCCCTCGGATGACGCGAGGGGTCTGTTGAGCTGGCTTATAGTTTTGCATGCGTCGCGGCTCCATCCTCCGTGACGTTTTTGTTTCTAAAGGAGGCGGAAAAACCTTGGTTCAGATTTTTGTACGCGACAATAATGTCGAGCAAGCCCTTAAAGCGCTTAAGAAAAAGATGCAGCGCGAGGGCACCTTCCGGGAAATGAAGCGCCGGAAATTCTACGAAAAGCCGTCTGAAAAACGCGCCCGCCAGAAAGCGGAAGCCGTTCGCCGCGCCCGCAAGCTGATCCGCAAGCGCCAGCAGCGCGAAGGCCTGATTTAACAAACCGCAATTTTTCCGCACCGCCCCTTCCCCTCGCCGGCGGTGCGACGCATGATGTCCCGTCAACAAGGGGTGTTGCCGAGGACTGTGATGAAAATACTCGCTCTTTTCCTAGCGTTCGGCCTGTTTCTCGCCTCCTGCGAGACCGTCAAAGGCGTGGGCCGCGATATCGAAAGCATCGCCGAAGACGTCGACGACGCCACCTGAAGTAAGGAGCCCGCACGCCCGACCTGGCGAAAACGCCCGAAATCCAAAATTGCCCTCAGAGCCCGCGAATCGTAAGATATCTCCCAGAATGGCGGATATCGGCGCAGCCGCGCTATTGGATAACGGGAATATGGGGACCGGGAGAACAGGCGGTATGCGTAGCGGGATTTCCTACATCGTTTTGGCTCTGGCTTTGTCCGCGGCGGCCGGATCGCCGGCAACGGCGCAGCAGAATATCGACGAGCCCAATCTCAGCCCGATGCTGTTCGGCGAGACCGAAGAGGAGCGCCGGGAAAAAATTCAAAAAGAGCGCGAGCAGCAGAGGGAAGCGATCGAGATCTCCCAGGAGCAAGCGCGCGACAGCCAGTATATCGACGAGCCGCGTCTCGACCCGCTGCTGTTCGGACCGGAGTATGAAGACGCCGACGTCACCGGCACCCGAATTGTCAGTCCCGACGACGAAGAACGGCAGGGCTTTTTCAGCGCCCTGAACTTCCTCGTGCCTGATGAGACCAATCTCAGCCTCGGGGTCGGACCGGTCTACAAGCCGGACTATTTCGGCTCAAACGATTACGAGTTCGACGCCGACCCGCAGGTCTATGTCAAAGTCCGCAACTTCCTGTTCCTCGACGATGACGGCGCCGACATTGCGCTGTTCGGCTTTTCGCGGTTTCGCATCGGCCCGTCGCTGAAAATCAAGGGGCGGCGCGATCAGGACGACAACGCGGCGCTACGGGGGCTCGGCGATGTCGGCACGACGTTTGAATTCGGCGGCTTCGTTTCGACAACCTTCCTCGACCGTTTCGCAGCGAAGGCGCGCGTCCGTCATGGCCTGAAAACGGGCCATCGCGGCACTGTTATTGACGGTACTTTGACGACGCTGATCTTCCGAACCGACGCATTTTCGCTTGCAACGGCAGGTCAGGTCCGCTGGGTCGGCGAAAGATATGCAGACGCATATTTCACGGTGACGCCGGAACAATCAGCGCGATCCATGGGAGTTCTGGCCCCCTATGACGCAGACTCCGGTTTTGAAAGTTTCGGCGGGTCCGTCACCGCCTATATCAATATTGCGGATCGCTGGTCGCTCAATCCCTATGCCGAGTATCGATACATTTTCGATGATTTCGCCAACACGCCAATTATCAGCCAGTTCGGCGACCGCAATCAGCTGGTTGTGGGCTTTCACCTGATGCGTGAATTTACGTTCACACGGTAGGACGCGATCCAAACGAAAAAACCGGGCCCGCGGAGGCCCGGTTTTCGTAGTCTTGCGCTTATATAGAACCTAAGCCGGTTTACGGAATAGCAGCGTCATGCGATCTGATTCGCCAATCGCTTCCATTTCGGCTTTCAGCGCTTCGTCCTCGCGGCTCGTCGCCAGCGACGGCGGCAGACGCCAGACAAAATCTTCTTCTGTCGGTTGATCTTTCGGATTTGCGTTGATTTCGCTCGTGCCGGCGAGTTCAAAGCCGCCCGCCTCAAAGGCTGCGATCATTGCCGATTGCTTCACATATCCGCTGTCGCCTGTGGCCCATTCGTCGGACGAGCCTTCCGGCGCACGATGCAGGACGACACCGACATGACCGCCCGGCTTCAGCAGCGTCATCATGTCGGCGATGGCTTCGGTCATAAACCCGCCTTCATCTTCGAGACGGTGAAAGTGATGCATGGTGCGAATCTGTAAAACGACATCAACGGCGCCGGCCATGTCGTCCGGAATGAGGCCGAACTGGACGGCGCCCACCGACGCGTCCGTATCCGCGTCGCGCCAGGCTTCAGCTTTTTCGATCCACTCCGCGGGCCAGCTGTCCTTTGCGCCGGGCTCCGGTGCGAAATCGCCGAAATGCGTCCACATCTCGGGCGAGTAGTCTGCGCCGACGACTTTGCCGTCCGGCCCAAGGTAATCGATAAGGATGCCGGAGTGCCAGGGATTGCCCGGCAGCGTATCGACCACGGTCATCCCCGGTTCCACGCCAAAGAACGAAAGCGTCTCGACAGGGTTGCGGTAGGGAACGCGTGCTTGCGCGTCTTCCGGCAGCGCCGCAACCACGGCGTCGAGCGCGCTTGTATCCGGCGCTGTCTGTGCCGGTTCGGTTTCTTCGCCCGCGTCAACGACCGCTTCCTCAACAGCGTCTTCGGCTGCGGGTGCTTCGGTTTCGTCAGGCGCGCCGCCGCAAGCAACGAGCGCCAGCGCCGATGCGCCTAGCAACAATGCTCTCATGGATTTCCTCTCTTTGCGAATACGCCCAATGACCAGTTCAACGACTTATAGCGCCTTTACGATCTCTTCGCACATCTTCTTGGCGTCAGAGAAAAGCATCATCGTATTGTCTCGGAAAAACAGCTCGTTCTGAACGCCCGCATAACCGGACGCCATACCGCGCTTGACGAAAAGCACCGTGCCGGCGTTTTCAACGTCGAGGATCGGCATGCCGTAGATGGGCGACTGCTTGTCGGTTTTGGCCGCTGGATTGGTGACGTCATTGGCGCCGATGACGAAAGCCACATCGGCCGTGCGGAACTCGGAGTTGATGTCTTCGAGTTCAAAGACTTCATCATACGGCACCTGGGCTTCAGCGAGGAGCACGTTCATATGCCCCGGCATACGTCCCGCGACCGGGTGGATGGCGTATTTGACCTCAACGCCCTCCTCCTTCAGCCGGTCGGCCATTTCTTTCAGGGCGTGCTGGGCCTGCGCCACCGCCATGCCATAACCCGGCACCACGATGACCTTGTTCGCATTCTTCATGACAAAGGCTGCGTCGTCGGCAGACCCCTGCTTCACGGGCCGGGTTTCTTCACCGCCCGCGCCGCCAGTGGCGTCTTCGCCGCCGAAACCGCCGAGAATGACCGATATGAAGGACCGGTTCATACCCTTGCACATGATGTAGGAGAGAATAGCGCCCGACGAGCCAACGAGCGCCCCGGTAATGATGAGCGCCATATTCTCCAGCGTGAAGCCGATGCCCGCGGCGGCCCATCCCGAGTAAGAATTCAGCATCGAGACCACAACCGGCATGTCGGCGCCGCCGATCGGTATGATGATGAGGAAGCCCAGCGCAAAGGCGAGGATCGTCAGCAACAGGAAGGTGGTCGTCGACTGCTCGAAGGTCATCAGCATGCCGATAAGCAGGAGCATAGCGAGACCGATTGCGAGATTGATGACGTGACGCGCCGGCAACAGGATCGGCTTGCCCGACATATTGCCGTTCAGCTTCGCAAAAGCGATGACCGATCCGGAAAAGGTGATGGCGCCGATGGCCGCGCCCAGCGACATTTCAACAATCGAGGCGGTGTGGATTTCGCCAGGGGCGCCGATGCCGAAAGCGCGCGGCGCCAGGAACGCAGCCCATGCGATAAACACGGCGGCGAGACCGACGAGCGAGTGGAACGCCGCAACAAGCTGCGGCATGGCCGTCATCGGGATCTTACGCGCGATATAGGCGCCTGGAACGGCGCCGGCTGCGACCGCAAGCGCGATCAGCGCCCAGGTGGAGACGCCCTTATTCTCAAGAACGAAAAACGTCGTCAGGACGGCGATGCCCATCCCGATCATGCCGAAGCGGTTGCCCTCGCGAGAGGTCTCAGGGCTCGACAGTCCGCGCAGGGCGAGAATGAAAAGGATGCCCGAAACGACGTAAAGGATAGCAGGCAGATTGTGACCCATTGTTTCCGCCTACCGTTCTTTTTTCTTGTACATGGCGAGCATTCTCTGCGTAACGAGAAAGCCGCCGAATATGTTGACGCTGGCGAGGGCCACCGCCGCAAACCCTAAAAGCTTGGACGTCCCGCCTGCGGCGGACGCCGCGAGATCGGCGCCCAGCGCGATCAGCGCGCCGACAATCACCACCGATGAGATAGCGTTGGTCACGGACATGAGCGGCGTGTGCAGCGCCGGCGTTACTGACCACACCACGTAATAACCGACAAAAATCGCAAGCACGAAAATCGTCGCGAGGAAGACGAACTCCGACGGCCCCGAGGAAGCGACCTCGGCGAGCTGCGAGACGAGGCCGGAAGCTTGCTCGGACGCCTCGGCCAAAGTTTGCGAGGATTCCTGTGCGCGTTCGGCCGCTTCTTTTAATTCTTCCGCGGCGCGTTCGACTTCCTCCGCCGTCCGCTGCGCGTCTTCCTGCTTGCTGTCAGCCATTATTGGCTCCCTGACGGTGATGGTTCGTCTGTGCGCTGTTCCGTCGCTGTCTCCGCATCGGGTGACACAGACGGGGCCGGCGCAGCTTTGAAATTCGGATGGATCGTCGCGCCCTCGCGGGTCAGCCCAACGCCTTTGAAGATCTCGTCATTCCAGTCGACGACGAAATCCTGCTTTTCCTTATCCCAGAAAGCGGAGACGAAATTGTAGATATTGCGCGCCAGAAGGCTTGAAGCATCCGCCGGCAGTCGACCGGGAACATTGAAAAACCCGAGGATGGTGACGCCGCCGATTTCGATCGCTTCACCGGGACGGGTAAGCTCGACATTGCCGCCCTGCTCCGCCGCCAGATCGACGATGATCGAGCCGGGCTGCATCGCCTGCGCCATGTCGCTCGTGACAAGCTGCGGCGCCGGCCGACCGGGAATGAGCGCGGTCGTGATCACAATATCCTGCTTCTTGATGTGTTCGGCGACGAATTCACGCTGACGCTTCTGAAAGTCCTCCGACATTTCCTTGGCGTATCCGCCTTCGGTTTCGGCGTCTTTCATCGCCTCTTCGTCGACCGTGACGAAGGATGCGCCCAGGCTCTCGACCTGTTCCTTCGCGGCGAAACGCACATCCGTCGCAGAAACGACGGCGCCAAGGCGGCGCGCCGTTGCAATCGCCTGAAGTCCCGCAACCCCTGCGCCCATGACAAAAACTTTCGCCGGCGCAATGGTGCCGGCGGCCGTCATCATCAGCGGCAGCGCGCGGCCAAAATAGGCGCTCGCATCAATCACCGCCTTGTAACCGGCAAGGTTCGACTGCGATGACAACACATCCATGGATTGTGCGCGCGTGATGCGCGGCATCAGGTCGAGGGCGAAAGCGTCAACGCCCAGTCGCGCATAGGCGCCAACAGAGTCCGGATCGTTGTAAGGCGACAGTATCGCCGCAAGGCGCACGCCTTTCGGGAAGGCCCGCAACTCTTCCGTCGTCGGACGTTGCACCTTGATGATGAGATCCGCGCCTTGCGCCGCATCCGCCGCCGACGGGCTGATCTCGGCGCCCGCCTCCCGATAAGCGTCGTCAGAAAACTGGGCGTCGGCCCCGGCGCCCGCCTGAACGGTAACCGTCGCGCCAAGCCCGGCAAATTTCTTCACACTTTCCGGCGAGGCCGCCACACGAGTTTCGCCCGTGCGCGTTTCCTTCAGAACCGCAATCTTCATCGTTACTCCCGGCCGTCAATCAACGGCGTCAATGCGAGAAAAAAGTCTTCACGACAAAATAGATAAAAACATAAACGGCGATGCCGGCGAAGAGAGACATCCAGATGCCGTTGGCAAGCACAAGGCTGGTAAAGAACATCGTCAGCGCCAGTGCGAAGGGAACGCCGATCTCCGCCGACGCCTTCATAATTGCCTGATAGGATTTGCGGTGCTCCTCTGCGTCCTGCGCACGCTGCATCGCTTCATCTGTCATCGTCGCCCTCTATTTTCAAATTTTGCAGGTTTTTGCCGGATTTCAATGACCTAGGCAAGTGTTCTCACCCCCCGACGCGAACGGGCCAACAGGACAGCAGCGTGCGCATGGTCGAAATGAAGGCGATCGGCTGGTCCATCATCAAATGGTGATATGCTTCCGGCATCATAAAAAACGGGGATCGTCCGCGGGCCTGCTCGCGCAAATGACCCATGGCGTCTCCGGTCGAGAACGCGGATTTTTCCCCATAGATGAAAGCCAGCGGGCAGCGGGACGCCCGCAAGAGTTCCCGTTCGAAGTGAATTTCGAAGTTTCCCGGCTTGTGCGGATCGAACTTCCAGGTCCACCCCTCGCCGTCGTCGCCCGACGTCTCCCGTAGCCCCTGCCTCGCAATATAATCAAGGAGGTAGAGGTGCTCGGCGGGCTGATCGGGAAGAAACCGGAAACGCGATACCGGCTCTTCGATGTTCGGGTAGATGCGCATGCCGCTATCCGGTCCCGCTGACTCGCCGCTGCGGCTCACCACATACCCTTCGCTGGGATCAGGGACGCCAAGCGGGGAATCGATGACGACCGCCCCGCCAAGCCTTTCGCCGGCGCGCTCCACCGCCCCCAGCGTGACCCAGCCGCCGAAACTGTGGCCCACAACGATCGGCCGATGCGCCTGATCGAGCGCCGCCGCCTCGATCACGGCGAAAACCTCGTCAACAAGGAGATCGAGGGAATATTCCTCCCGCCAGTCCGAATCACCCATGCCTGAGAGATCGAGCGCCGCGACCCGGCGGCCATCGGCGAGAAAAGGAGCGAAGGGTCGCCACCAGTTGCGGTGCGCGCGGCCGCCATGGACGAAAAGCAGTCCCGGCTCGCCGACCTCTCCCCACGCCGAGTACCGGATCTTTGCGCCGGAAACCGTAACCTCGCCCTCCTCGCTCGGCGCCGCCACCGCGCGCTCGAACCAGTCCGGCGCCGGCGGGCGCGCGCCCGCGAGATGGCGCAGCGGCCGGGTGTAATTCGGTTTTTTCTCGTCTTTGCCTGACGCGCTCAAGGGCTCTCTCCAATTGTCCGCGACGGCCTGATAGCGCGCCGGGGCCCACGCGGCAATGTTCCACGCCGACGCAGTTTACCTGTCTTAACCGGCAGTTAATTCGTAAACGAATTATTAAGCAGGTCGGGCCCTGCAAAAATCCGTTCCGATTTGACACGGATTTAAACCGATCTTTACCCGCTGCGCCGATAGTCCGCGCTGAAACAAGCCGAACCCCAAAGGGATTTATTGAACATGGCGAAGACAATTCTGCTCGTCGATGACGACCCGACGCAGCGCCGATTGATGCGCGCGGTATGCGAAAAAGCAGGCTATCCGGTTTTGCAGGCCGACAACGGTGAAGCGGCGCTGGCGCTTCTGCGCAGCCCGCAGGGCGGCGATGTCGGTCTGATGATGCTCGATCTGCGCATGCCGGGACTGGGCGGCATGGAGACATTGCGCCGGACTAAAACTTTCCGCGAAGACCTGCCCGTCATCGTGTTGACGGCGCAAGGCGGCATCGACACCGCCGTCGAGGCGATGCAGCTCGGCGCAGCGGACTTTTTCGTCAAACCCGCCTCACCGGAGCGGGTCGTCGTCTCCATCAAGAACGCGCTTTCCCTGACGACGCTGCAAGGCGAAGTCTCGCGGCTGAAGCGCAAGCGAGAAGGCGCCATGGCCTTTGGCGATCTTATCGGCGAAAGCAGCGCGCTGGCCCATGTGGTCAAGCTCGGCGAACGCGCTGCGACGTCAACTATTCCAATCCTCATCACAGGCGAATCCGGCACCGGCAAGGAAATGATCGCGCGCGCCATTCAGGGCTCGTCCGATCGCGCGGGACGTCCGTTCATCACCGTCAATTGCGGCGCCATTCCGGAAAACCTGGTTGAGAGCATCCTTTTCGGTCACGAAAAAGGCTCCTTCACCGGCGCCTCGGCAAAACACGTCGGCAAGTTTCAGGAAGCGGACGGCGGCACGATTTTCCTCGACGAAGTCGGCGAACTTCCTCCCGACATGCAGGTAAAGCTTCTGCGCGTCCTCCAGGAGAACGAAGTCGACTCCATCGGCGGCAAGCGTCCGATAAAGGTCGATGTCCGCGTCATCTCGGCGACCAATCGCGATCTCGCCGAAGAAGTCAAACGCGGCGCATTCCGCGAAGACCTGTTTTATCGTCTTAACGTATTCCCCATCGAAATCCCGCCGCTCCGCGATCGCGCGGACGACATTCCGGCGCTCATCAGCCACTTCATCGAACGCTATAACGCAGAGGAAAATCGCGACGTGCGCGGCGTCCGGCACGAAGTGCTGGAAGTCCTCTCGGCCCAGCCATGGCCGGGCAATGTGCGTCAGCTTGAAAACACGATCTTCCGCGCCGTCGTGCTGGCGGAAGGCGCCTATCTTTCCGCTGACGATTTTCCGCTGCTCGCAAAAGAATTCGACGCCGCGGGCGTGGTCTCCGGCCCGCCCATGGTCGCCGAGGCAGGCGAACCGGACGGCGTCGTCGAAGTCGGCGCCGGCGCCGCGAGCGACCGCGAGACGGCAAACGAGTCCGTGGCGATCTTCGATCGGGGCGGCCATTTGCGATCTTTGCAGGAGATCGAGAAGGATCTTATTGCGCTCGCCATCGAAACCTATGAAGGCAAGATGTCGGAAGTCGCGCGGCGCCTCGGCATGGGCCGCTCAACGCTCTACCGCAAACTGCGCGAGCACGATCTTGAGATCAAACGGGCAAGTTGATTGAAATGGACTCCGAGCAATACATTGCCGGTTGGATGCTTACGGCCGTATTGCTGTTTTTTCCGATATGGATTTACGCCATATCACAGTGGGGTTTCTTAATTGGTTTTTGTCTTGGTTGGATTCCGGCGGCTATTGGCGCTGCAATTATTGCGTTGGCATGGCCAGTAATCTGGTTTGCGGTAGTTGCGATTATTCTTTTCGTTGGTTGGGCTATTTTAGCAGGATAGTTTCCACCTCCCCCTTGAGGGGAGGTCGAAATTTGCCTGCGCAAATTTCGGGTGGGGGTTAGAACCCGCCAAATAATTACTTATTACAACCTTCCATTGCCCCCCTCCCGAAAACGCATTCGCGTTTTCGACCTCCCCTCAAGGGGGAGGTGTTCTCAGCGTTTCACTGACAAATTCGAGAACGCCTTCAAGGTTGTTCAAGACATCCATATTCCAGATTCGCACAACCGAGTATCCGCGACCTTCCAACCAAGCGTCACGTCGCCCATCATGCGACTTCTGCGCGCCATCGGCATGATGACCACCATCGACCTCAATGACTAGTTTTCGTTCAAGGCAAACAAAATCTACAATGTACTCGCCGATTGGGTGTTGCCGTCGAAACTTATGCCCGCCCAGTCGTTTTGACCTGACAGCGTTCCACAGAATACGCTCTGCTTCTGTTTGATTTTTTCGCAGATATTTCGCCTGATCAACGCCCATTGCCGAGGGCCGCTACTCCCCAATCGCGCTTAGATAAAGCTCCAGCAGCGCTTCCTGTTCCTGCCGGTCGGCGCGGTCCATCTTCCGGATGCGGACGACCTGGCGCAGCGTCTTGACGTCGTACCCCTCGCCCTTGGCTTCGGCGTAAACCTCTTTAACATCGTTCATGATTGCGGCTTTTTCTTCTTCCAGCCGTTCGACGCGCTCGATGAATGACCGCAGCCGATCCGCTGCAATGGTTGTCGCGCCGTCGACACTCGCTGATCCGTCCGCCATAAACGCCCGCTCCCTAACTTAATCCGATTACGGATGAAATGTCCCGTAAGAGGATGAGAATAAAGGCCGGGCCGCGCGCCAAAACAAGGCGCAAAACATGCTCTGTGGAAAATTAAATCTCTTGACCGTCAAGTTCGCGGCGAAGCGCGCGCGCGCGATTTCGAACGCGTTCGTCATGGGGATTCCATTCCAGAACTTTCTGGAACATATCGTAAGCGTCGCGCTTCTCACCGGCCGCGAGCAGAATATTGGCGAGCGCGGTGCGGACTTCAAACTGGCGCGGCTCAAGCTCCAAGACTCTGGAAAAGTCCTCAATAGCGCCAGCCCTATCATCGTCGGACAGCCGCACGGCGCCGCGCAGCGCATAGCCCTGCGCGAAGCTCGGCGCGAGCCCGATCACATGGTCGAGCAGCGCGGTCGCCAGATTCTTGTTATTGGCGGAAAGCGCAATCTCGGCGCGCTCATACAAAACATCCACCGTGTCGGACGAGGCGTTGGCCCAGATCTCCAGGATCCGCGCTACATTTTCCTCCGACTTCGCCGCTTCGCCGGTGCGCAATTCCTCAAACAGAAGATCGAGGCGCGGATCGGTCTGATCCGCCGCCGCCGGCGAAGATACGGTCAACGCCGGTACGGCCGCAAAAAGGGCGAAAAGAATCAAAAAAGGCCTTCGCATGCGCGAAAGCCTACAATTCAAACCCTAAAAAACCAAGGAATTTGGCCCGGCGCGGGTTAACGCAGACGTCAGCCCTGGCGCGCCTTGAAGCGACCTTGCGTCTTGTTAATCACATAAACGCGGCCTTTGCGGCGGATCACGCGGCAGTCTTTATGACGCTTTTTCAAAGACTTAAGGGACGAGCGGACTTTCATCGGTCGGTTCTCTCATAAAGAGGTCAGGTAACAGTGAGCGCGGGGAAATAAGCGAGCGCCCCGCCGAAGTCAACCGGCGCGGCGGGCATGGCTAACCAACACATCCGGGGCGAGGTTCGCCGGCGTCACCGGATATACGCCGTCCGCGCCCATGACCCAGGCGACGGGGTCCGGCAGGACCTCCGCGAACGCGTCGTCCAGCACGTTGAGGCCACCGGTGAAAGCGCCCATGGCCGGCATGACAAGGCGTGTCCCCGCGCCGCCAACCGCGTCGGCAGCGAAGCAGCGCCGGCGCAGCGCCCGTCCTTCCGCGATAACGCGCGCGCATGGATGCAAATGACCGGCGACCTCGCCCGGCGCGGCGCCGTCCGTGGGCTCATGGCGAAAGACGAGCCCGCCGATTTCCGCAACGCATGCGCTTGAGCCGGCAAACCGTGCGGGCGGTTCGGGATCGTGATTGCCGACAATCCAGAGCCAGTCGGCGGAGCGGGTCAGCGCCTCCAGGCGCTCGGCATCTTCATCGTCGATACGGGCTTCCGCCTCGCCGTCGTGAAAGGCGTCACCCAGGGAGATGACGCGTTTCGGCGCATATGTCCGCATCAGTTTCTCAAGACGCATCAGTGTCGTTCGCGTGTCGTAAGGCGGCAGCATGACCCCGCGCCGCGCAAAGCTCGACCCCTTTTCGAAATGCAGGTCCGAAACGATCAGCGTGTCGCGCGCCGCCCAATAGGCGCCGCCGAGTAGGTCAGCCGTTAAAACTTCGCCATTGACCGATATCAATGCGCCAGAGCCGGACATAAGGTACTCTAGTTGTGTTTGTCGCAACCGAAAAGCACGCATCCCAGCCTGTCAACACAACATCGCGGCGATTGGCGCCTGAGAAACAAGGCCGTATATTCGAAAGAGGAAAATGGGGAAATGGTCATGGCAATATTGAAGTGGATCGGCATCGTCATACTTGTCGTCGCCGCCGCCATCGCGGGCTTCTGGGCTTATATGGGCGGCTTTGCGTCCGTCGCGGTTGAACGCGGGACCATTGGGCCGATCCCCATAGCCTACACGACCTATCGCGGACCCTATAGCGGCATCGGCGACGCCTGGACGGGTTTCCAGTCCGAGTGGGAGGCGGCTGGCGCAACGGGCTGCGACAGCCTGGCCGTTTATCTCGATCCGCCTGACACGCCGCCGGAGAAAACCCGCTCAATTCTGGCGTGCCGAACGGACACCGCCTCGGCGCAGAACGCGGCAGCGCTCCAGTCGGCTTTCAACAGCTTTACTGTTCCACAATCCAATGCGCTTCTCGCCGAATTCCCGTTCAAGAATTTCTTTTCCTATATGGTCGGACCGATGAAGGTTTATCCGGCAATTCAGGAAATGTGGCCGGACAACTTTGACCCGACCGTCGCAATCGAGATTTACGGCGATACCGAAGCAGAGATGGAGAAAATCGGCTTCGCCGTACCGCTGGACGAAGATCCGGCCGCCTATCAGCCTTTGCGTGACGCGTTTTAGGCGCCGGCCGAGCCCATCGCTGTTTCAATTACATCCGACGAAACCGCCTTCAGCGCCTCCTCGTTCGCCGACCGCGCCACGGTTTCCCGGCCGATTTCCAGCATCACCGGCACCGCAAGGGGCGAGACGCGCGTGAGCGCCGAATGTTCAATACGGCCCTGAACGCGCGTAAGCAGACCTTGCAGCCGGGCAAGGTCAAGAAAGCCGCCCGCCGCGTCGTCCCAGGCTGCGCGCAACAGCAGGTGATCGGGCTGATGCTCTTTCAGGACATCGTAAATAAGGTCCGCCGAGAAGGCGACCTGTCGGCCCGATTTCTCCGCCCCCGGATGTTTTCGCTCGATCAACCCGGCAATGACCGCGCAGTTGCGGAAGGTGCGCTTCATCAGGATTGATTCCGCCAGCCAGTTTTCAAGATCGTCGCCGAGCATGTCCTCATCGAACAGCGCGGTCATATCAACGTCGGAGAGATCCTGCCGCGCCCATATGGACAGCGCGTACTCTGTCGGCACATAGCCGATCGGCTGCTTGCCGAGGCGTTCAAGGCGCTTCGTCAGGAGGATCCCGAGCGTCTGATGCGCAGGCCATCCGTCAAACGGGTAGCATACGAGGAAGTTCCGATCCGTATGGGGAAATGTTTCGACGAGCAGCGCGTCCGGCGCCGGGATCGTCGCAACTTCAGCCTGTTTGGCCAGCCAGTCGCACACCTGTTCGGGATAGCCCGCCCATGCGTCCCGGTCGAACAGCATTTTGCGCACGCGGTCCGCGAGATAAGTCGACCAGGGATATTTCACCCCGCCCCAGGTCGGAATGCGGGGCGATTCATGAACGGTGCGCGTGCAGACCGCGTCGGTTCCCGTCACCCGTTCAAGGCGCAGGGTTTCACCGGCGAAATAGAACGCGTCCCCAATCTCAAGGGTTTCAAAGAACCACTCTTCCATCTCGCCGAGCTTGCGCCCCGGCCGCTTCGGGTTCTTCGCCGAACCAAGCCGCACGTTGACCGCCGGCGCCTCGACAATCGTGCCCACATTCATGCGGTATTGCTGGGCCGCGCGTTTGTCGCGGATGCGGTACATACCGTCTTCAGTTTTGACGATCCGGCGATAGCGTTCATAGCGCTTCAGCGCGTAGCCGCCGGTCGCGGCGAAATCGAGCACATCGTCGAACGTCTTGCGCGGCAAGTCGGCATAGGGACTCGCCGAACGCACTTCCCTGTAGAGGTCGTCCGGATCGAACGGCGCGGAACACGCCATGCCGATCACGTGCTGGGAGAGGACGTCGAGGGTTCCCTTGCGCGGCGGTTCGCCGTCGAGGTCGCCCTCCTCTATCGCCTCACGGGCGGCGATGCATTCAAGCACTTCCATGCGGTTCGCCGGCGCCATCAATGCGCGGCTCGGCTCCGTCATGCGGTGATTGGCGCGGCCAATGCGCTGGGTCAGGCGCGAGACGCCTTTCGGCGCGCCCATCTGGATGACGAGATCGACGTCGCCCCAGTCAATGCCGAGATCGAGGGTCGACGTGCAGACAACCGCGCGCAGCTTGCCGCTCGCCATCGCTGCTTCCACTTTGCGCCGTTGGGCCACTTCGAGGCTTCCGTGATGGAGCGCGATCGGGAGGTTATCGTCGTTCAACCGCCATAGCGCGGAAAACGTAATCTCCGCCTGGCTCCGCGTATTCACAAAAACAAGACAGAGATTACTGTCCTTGATCTGCCGGTAGACTTCTTCGAAGGAATGGCGGCCCGAATGGCCCGACCACGGTATGCGTTCTTCCGAATACAGAACGTCAACCTGCGGCTTGGCGCCCGATTTGCCGCGAATGAGTTTCGCAGACGTTGCGCCATCGGTGTTCTGCGGCGTCAAATAGTCGATCAGGGGGCGCGCGTCTGCGACGGTGGCCGAAAGGCCCGCAAGGCGCAGCTTCGGCGACAGCGCGCGCAGTCGCGCAATTGCAAGCGAAAGCAGATGTCCCCGCTTGTTCGGGATCAGCGCATGAAGCTCATCGAGAATAAAGCGCTCAACGCCGGCAAAGTACTTGTCGGCGCCCTCCTGGGCGATCAGCAGCGACAGACTTTCAGGCGTCGTCAGCAGCATATCCGGCGGCAGGAACTTCTGACGCTGGCGCCGGACCGGCGGCGTATCGCCGGTCCGCGTTTCAACGGTGATGTCCAGCCCCATCTCCTCGACGGGCGTCTTGAGGTTTCGCGCGATGTCGACCGCCAGCGCTTTCAGCGGCGAGATATACAGCGTGTGAAGACGACCGTCTTTCGGACGCTTGCGCTCGTTAAGCACGACGAGGCTCGGCAGGAAGCCGGCAAGCGTCTTCCCTCCGCCGGTCGGCGCGATCAGCAGATGCGACAGGCCAGCCGCATCCGCTTCGAGGCAGTCAAGCTGATGCGGTCGCGGCCGCCAGCCCCGCGCGGCGAACCAGTCCGCGAAAATCGGCGGCAGTGTTTGCGGGGAAGAGGAAGCGCCATCGGCCATGGACGCGACCATACGAAATTGCCGCGCCGCCGCAATCGCTCGCCATGCATAACCATTTGCGTCGCGCCCCTCCTATCGAAAGACAGGGACAAAACCGCCCAAACCGCTTAAAACGCCGCGATCCGCATTTCAGGAAAGACCGTACATGTCCGATACCCAAACATCACCGGCCGGCGTCCAATGGTCTTCGCAGTTCGCCTTTCTGATGGCCGCCATCGGCGCCGCGGTCGGCCTCGGCAATCTGTGGCGGTTTCCGTTTCAGGCCGGACAAAACGGCGGATCGGCCTTCGTCTTCGTTTACCTCGTCTGCGTCTTTCTGATTGCCGCGCCGATCCTCATCGCCGAAGTGGCGGTCGGTCGGAACAGGCACCTTTCGGCGGTCGGCTCGCCGGCCGCACTCGCGCGCTCGCTCGGCAAAACCCAACTGTGGGGCGCGATCGGATTTATCGGCGTCTTTGCGAGCTTCCTTGTCCTGACCACCTACAGCGTCATCGCCGGTCAGATCATGGCGTTTTCCCTCATGGGCTTCATGGGCGAATTCGCCGACCGCGCACCTGACGCCGCGCTCAGTCTTTACGCGGGCCCCGGCTGGACGATCTTCTGGTTTTCGCTGTTTCTTCTGATGAACATCATCGTCGTCGCGCGCGATCTGCGTCGGGGCATCGAGCGTATGGTGACGATCCTGATGCCGATCTTTTTTATCCTGATCGTCGGACTCGCCTTCTATGCGCTGACCATCGGCGACGCGGGCGCAGCCTTCTCCTATCTCTTTTCGCCGCGCTTCGGCGAACTCTCGCCGCAGGTTGTGCTCGCCGCGATGGGTCAGGCGTTTTACTCCCTCGCGGTCGGCGCCGGCGCGATGATCACCTATGGCGCGTTTCTCGATCGCAAGGAAAACATCGCCGCAAGCGCAGGGTTCATTGCCGGCGCCGACACCCTCGTTGCGCTGACGGCGGGACTGATGATCTTCCCCGTCGTGTTCGCGTTCAGTCTCGATCCGGCGGCGGGCATGGGGTTGATTTTCAACGCCCTGCCGAACGTTTTTGCCGGCATGCCCGCCGGCGCATTCATCGGCGGCGTTTTCTTCTTTCTCGCCTTCATCGCCGCGCTGACATCATCGGTCAGCATGCTGTTCGTGAATACCGTGCTGGCCGGCGAATGGCTTGGCTGGGGGCGCGCGGCGGCAAGCTGGATCATCGGCGGCGCGGCATGGGCGATCGGCGTCGTTGGCGTCTTCGTTTCAGGGATGGATCACACGATCGACTTTCTCGCCGGCAGCGTTTTCCTTCCGTTGAGCGCGCTTCTTTGCGCCGTCTTTGTCGGCTGGGTCGTTCCGCGCGCAATCATGCGCGACGAACTTCACAATGCGGGAGACGGCCTCTTCTCGCTCTGGCGCTTTCTCGTGCGCTGGCTGTGTCCGGTCGGCGTTGCAACGATCCTCACCTTCGGGATCGTCGCCGAGTTCGCCGGCTGATCACATAAACGCCTGAATGCCCGTCATCGCGCGCCCGAGGATAAGCGCGTGAATGTCGTGCGTGCCCTCATAGGTGTTTACGGTCTCCAGGTTCATGGCGTGACGCAGCACGTGATATTCGTCCGATATGCCGTTGCCCCCATGAACGTCGCGGGCAACGCGGGCAATGTCGAGCGCCTTGCCGCAATTGTTGCGCTTCATGAGCGAGATCGCTTCGGGAACATAGGCGCCGGCGTCCAGCATGCGGCCGAGTTGCAGGGACCCTTGCAGGCCGAGCGCAATCTCCGTCTGCATGTCGGCGAGTTTTTTCTGAACGAGCTGCGTGCCGGCGATCGGCTTGCCGAAAACCACGCGCTCCATGGCGTAACTGTGGGCGGCCCGCCAGCAGAACTCCGCCGCGCCCATGGCGCCCCAGCTGATGCCGTAACGCGCCTTGTTGAGACAGGAGAACGGCCCACGCAGGCCCTTCACATTGGGAAGCAGGTTTTCTTCCGACACGACAGCGTCATCCAGAGCGATCTCGCCCGTCACCGAGGCGCGCAAGGAGAGCTTTCCCTCAATCTTCGGGGTCTCGAAACCGTCCGTATCGCGATCAACGATGAAGCCGCGGATTTCGTCCTTGCCCTCTTCATTGGCGAGCTTCGCCCAGACCACCGCGAGATCGCTGATCGGCGAGTTCGTAATCCACATCTTTGCGCCGTTGAGCTTGTAGCCGTCCGAGACCTTCTCAGCCTTTGTGCGCATGGCGCCGGGGTCCGAGCCGCCGTCGCTTTCGGTCAGACCAAAACAGCCGACCCACTCCCCCGTCGCCAGCTTCGGCAGGTATTTCTGCTTTTGCGCCTCGGACCCGAAAGCCTCGATGGGATACATGACGAGCGACGACTGCACCGACATGGCCGAACGATAACCGGAGTCGACGCGTTCAACCTCCCGGGCGATCAGACCGTAGGCTACGTGGCTCGCGCCGCCGCCGCCATATTCCTCGGCGACGGTCGCGCCAAGCAGCCCCTGTTCGCCCAGCTCCGTCATGATCTCGCGGTCAAAGCGTTCCTCCCGGTTCGCCATGAGGATACGCGGCATCAGCCTGTCCTGGGCATAGCCGTGCGCCGCATCACGGATCATCTTCTCTTCGTCGGTGAGCTGCGTGTCGAGACTGAGCGGATCGGTCCAGTCGAAGGTTTGTTTGTCGGTCATAATCGGCCTTCATCCTGAGGAGCCCAACCCCTTCGTCCTTCGAGACGCTCGCTCCGCTCACCCTCAGGATGAAGGGGTTGGGCGTCTCGAAGGATAAGGCCGGGAAACTTACTGGTTACACCAATTCCAGCGCCACGCTCGTCGCTTCGCCGCCGCCGATGCAGAGCGAGGCGACGCCTTTCTTGCCGCCGGTTTTTTGCAGGGCGTTGATCAATGTGCAGATGATGCGCGCGCCGGATGCGCCGATGGGATGGCCCAGCGCAATGGCGCCGCCGTGAATATTCACCTTCTCCGCATCGAGCTTGTGTTCGCGCATGGCCGCCAGGGGCACGACGGAAAACGCCTCGTTGATTTCCCAGAGATCGACGTCGGAGGCCGCCCAGCCGGCGCGCTCCAGCACTTTCGTGATGGAATCGACGGGCGCGGTCGTGAACCATTCCGGCGCCTGCGAATGGGTCGACATGGCGACGATCCGGGCGACGGCGTTTGCGCCGTTTTTCTCCGCCGTCGAAGCGCGCATGGCGACGAGCGCCGCGGCGCCGTCGGAAATCGCCGACGCGTTGCCGGCGGTAACGGTGCCGTCTTTTTCGAATGCAGCGCGCAAATTCGGGATCTTCGCCGGATCCACGAGGCCCGGCTTTTCGTCATCGTCTACCGAGACAGCGCCTTTGCGGGTTTTTACTTCGAACGGGGTAATTTCGTCCTTGAACGAACCGTCCTTGATCGCGGCCTGCGCGCGGGTGACGGAACGAATGGAGTAATCATCCTGCTCCTCGCGGGAGAACTGCCACTCGCGGGCGCATTTTTCCGCAAACACGCCCATGGCCTTGCCGCGATCATAAGCGTCTTCAAGTCCGTCCATCATCATGTGGTCGTAAACGGCGCCCTGCCCGAGCTTGATCCCCGAACGGCCCGTGGGCAACAGGTGCGGCGCGTTGGTCATCGACTCCATGCCGCCGGCGACAACGATTTCATTTGTGCCCGCGAGGACTGACTCAGCCCCCTG
This sequence comes from Hyphococcus sp., assembly GCA_028281665.1. GTDB lineage: Bacteria > Pseudomonadota > Alphaproteobacteria > Caulobacterales > Parvularculaceae > Hyphococcus. The sequence goes on along the minus strand of JANQJK010000026.1, from coordinate 46,253 downwards.
CATCAGCGCCTTCATGCCCGATCCGCACATCTTGTTGATGGTGACGCAGCCGGCCGACTGCGGCAGCCCGGCGCCGAGGGACGCTTGCCGCGCGGGCGCCTGTCCGAGACCGGCGGGCAGGCAGCAACCCATGATCACCTCGTTGACATCGTCCTTTTTGACGCCGCCGCGCTCCAGCGCTGCGTCAATGGCGGCGGCGCCCAGATCCGGGCTCGGAACGCCGGCGAAAGCGCCAAGGAAATTACCGATGGGCGTGCGCGCCGCGCCGGCGATGACTACGGGATCTTGCTGGGTCATTATACGTCTCCAAATATCCAGGAATTAGCGATTGGTTACGCCGCCTTAGCCCCGCGCGCAATGACCTCAAGCGCAAGCTCGTCGGCCACTGCGCCGGTGGGGCGATCGTCCCGCTCGGCGCGCTGGAAGATTTCGCTCAACGTGTCGCCAATTTTGTCGATGCGCCCGGTCATTTCCTCGTTGGTCCACCGCCCAAGGATTTCAAGACCGACGCTGATAACGCCGGCGGCGTTGATCACATAGTCGGGTGCATAGAGGACGCCGCGGGCGCGAAGCGCCTCGTCCATATCGGGCGTCCGGAGCTGGTTATTCGCCGCGCCGGCGACGACTTTCGCCTTAAGACGGTCGATCGTTGTCTCGTTGATCGATCCGCCCAGCGCGCACGGGCTGAAGATATCCACATCCGCCGCCACCGCATCCTCCGGCGCAACGATCTCCGCGCCGAAATCCGCTTTGGCTTTTTCCAGCGCCGGCTCGAAGACATCGGAAACGACCAGCCTGCCGCCCTCTTCGTGGACGAGGCGCGCAAGCTCCATCCCCACGGCGCCGACGCCCAGGATGGAAACGCTGAGGCCCTCCAGCGACGCCGCGCCGAATTGATGACGCGCCGCGGCCTGCATACCGCGCCAGACGCCGTGCGCCGTGAAAGGCGACGGATTGCCGCCTACGCCGTTCTTGCCGATGCCGGCAGCGTATTTTGTGATGGTCTGAATGACCTCGATATCGTGCTCGGTGACGCCGGAGTCCTCTGCGGTGTAATAAAGCCCGTCCATGAACTCCACCGCGCGCGCAAAGGCCCGGATCATGTCGTCGGTTTTGTCTTTCTTCGGATCGGCGAAAATCACCGCCTTGCCACCGCCAAAGGGAATGCCGCCGAGGGCGTTCTTGAATGTCATGCCGCGCGAGAGCCGCTTGACGTCTTCAAGGCCGGCGTCGAAATCCGCGTAGGGGAAAATCCTGCAACCGCCACAGCCCGGCCCGAGTGTTGCATCGTGGACGGCGATAATGGCATTGAGGCCCGCTTCGACATCTTCAAAGTGGACGATTTTCCGCCAGCCGCTGACGGCCAGTTCTCGATGCTTGAGCATTAGGCGATCTCCAAACAGAACCTTTGCCGCGGTCTCTCCGCGCCGGGCCGGATATAACGGAAACCGCAAAGCGCTTTCGGTCAAAAGAGCGGCTAAAGCAGTTGACGCTTAGCAGATAATGCTAAATAGTTGCACTATTCTTGGGAAGTGACTTATGAAGCTCGACCATATCGACCACAAGATCCTTCGTCATTTGCAGGAAAACGCGCGCATTACAAATGCGGAGCTTGCGGATCGCGTCGGCCTGTCGCCCACGCCGTGCCTGCGCCGCCTGCGCCGCCTCGAAGCCGATGGCGTCATTAAAGGTTACCATACGGAGATTGATCGCGAGGCGCTCGGCGTCAACGTCACGGTGATCATCCTCGTCAAGCTGGAACGGGAAGACGACAAAACGCTGCGGGAGTTCGAAAAGGCAATCAAGGACCGCAACGAGGTGATGGAGTGTTACCTTGTCACCGGGAAGTTCGATTACTTCATTCGCGTCGTTGTTCCGTCGCTTGCCGCCTACGAGACCTTCCTGTCGGAGACCATGCTCCGTATGCCGAATATCGCGACCGTGGAATCCAGTTTCACCCTGCGCGAGGTTGAGCGCAAAATCGTGATGCCCATCCCTGAAAGCGCGGGTCGGTAGGCCTGAGACGATGACGTCAGATGACCTGGTCGAATTAGATCTCGCTCAGGGTATTGTTGCGACATACATAACATCGCTATTTTGGAAAAACGAGTTTTCCAAAACCCTGTTTGGCGATTTTGACAATTGGAGTTTCTCAGCACTCATACCGAAAAATTATGAATTTGATGGGCCAATCAACCTCAGGCAGGACATGTTCGATTGGGACATGATGGAATCTGAAAGATGGGTTGGCGATTTCGTAGAAGAACATCAAGATGGTTTCGAGAGTCCGGTACTGGTAGCGGAAGATCGCAACGCCGGTGAGTCTGACTTTGCTGATTTATTTGGCGCGATTAGCGAGTCAAAGTGGCTATTGAATTCTGCCGTTTACAAAGCGGCGATAGATTCGAACGTAAAGAAAACGATAGGACATCTTCGGAACATTTGTTTATCGTTCGATGTGCCAATCTTTCTTGTTGAGAGCAGCAAATACGAGCGTCCCTCAGCAATCTTGCCTGGAGAAAACGCGTTTGCATTTGTATCCGCTTTTGACGATATGAGTTTTCTAATCGGGCGGCCAAATTAGCGCCGATTTGCGGTTCGAAGACTCACAAATTCAAAACCAACCCCGCTCATCCCGGCGAAAGCCGGGATCTAAAGCCACAAAGAACAGCGCCTATTGCCAGAGATTGCGGCGTTCGCCGGAATGAGCGGATAAATTACACAGCATCCGCCAAAACCAGCCTACTTCAAAAACAGCATCCGTTCGCGTTCGCGGCGCTCCACGAGATGCGGCACGGGGCCGTCGCGTCCGGTGTGATTGCGGAAATCGTCCGCAGCGCCCTGAATATCGCCGGCGTTAAACCGCTTCAGGACATTGGTGTCTTTAAAGCCGTAGAGGCCCTTGTTGTAGGCGAGCGACACCATGGCGGAGAACTGGTTTTCATTTGCGGGCCTTGTCAGCGCCTCGCGGACGCCGTTTTCGAAAAAGTCGAGATCGGCGCGCAACAGCGCTTCGGCTTCAGCTTCGGTAATCGACGTGAAGGACTCGCCTTCCTGTATCTGGTGGCCGTAGCCGATGTAAGAAAACCCGCCTGCGGAATAAGGCTCCAAGCGCAGCCCTTCGGAATCCTTGATGATCTGTAGACCCGCAGCGTTAATGGTCAGGTTTCGATTTTCGGGAATGCCGCCGGCGACCGGTTCAGGCGACGCATCGCCATCGCCAGCGTAAGAGTCGGTGTCGTCGTCTGTTGCGGCGTCGCCGCTATCGCCTTCGTCGTCATCGCCAGTCGGTATCGACTCGTTCACCCGGTCGAACAATCCGCCCAGCGTCCCCCCGGCGGCATTTTCCACAGCGGTGTAGCCAGTGTCCGCCAGCCCCCTTAGCCAGCCCGGTGCGCCATAGCGATCACCCGCTGTCCAACCTATGCCGAGAACAATGAGCCACGGCAACAAATGAAAGATAATCCCACGCATACCAAGCACCCCTACTCAGAACCCACGGGCGACAGGATATTATCACATTTCCATTTCCACAAGCGCTATGGGGAAAAACGGACCGTTTTATTGCTGGAAGTCATAAAACGCGCCCATCTGGAGGAGCCGGGTCAGGGCATCCATGGCCGCAAAACTCTCATCCATGAAGGCCGGATCGCGCAAATCATCCGGCGTTACGCGGTCGCGATAGTGGTTTTTTACCCAGGCTTCGAGGGCTGTGGTTTTGTCAGCGTCGAGAATGAAATTTGCGTCCGCCGCCGCCGCTTCTTCTTCCGAAAGCACAACCCGCAGACGCAAACAGGCGGGCCCGCCGCCATTGCGCATGGATTCGCGAACGTCCTTGTAGATGACGCGATTGATCGGATTGTTTTTAAAGACCGTGTCATCGACGAAGGCCTTAACCGCTGCGTTTTCTTCGGACTCTTTGGGCAGAAGCAGCGCCATCTCGCCCTCTGCACCCTGATCGGCGGGCAGCGTTAGGAGCTGGGAGTTAAAGAGATACGACTTGATGCAGTCGTCGAGGGAGACCTTGTCCGCCGGCGCTTCGACGATTTCGACAAACGGCGCCTTTTCGCGGATTTCCGCATAAGCCGCTTGGGGGTCGGCGAAACTTTGCTCATGCAGGAACAGGACGGTTCCGTTAGCGACACCGACAACGTCATTGTGAAAGGCGCCGGCGTCCAGCGCGGTTTTTGATTGCTCGATGAAAACAGTCTTCGCCGGGTCCAGTCGGTGGCTGCGCGCAACCGCCTCGCTGGCGCGACGCTTCTGACGCGCCGGGAACCGGTCGCCGTCCTGTCCGTAAACGAACAGATGTACGCCTTCATCGCCGTGGGACTCGCAAAGGCGGCCATGGTTCGCCGCACCCTCGTCGCCGAAATGCATGGCGCCCGGCAACGGCGGATGATGGGCGAAATAATTGTCGTCGTTGAAAATGTGGCGAAGGACGCGCGCCGTCGTGTCCGCTTCAATCGACCGATGAAAGTTCGCCGCAAGGTTGGCCGGCGTGAAGTGCGCCTTGCCGTCGCCCGTATCCGGCGACGGCGCAACCGTCCCAGCATTTGCGGTCCACATGCATGAGGCCGCGTAGCAGTTTGCCAGCAGTTGCGGATCGGTCTTGCCGGCCTTTTCGATTATCTGTTTGTCGGTTCCGTCGAAACCCAGCGCACGCAGGCTTTTCAGATGCGGGCGATCCTGCGGCGGCAGGAAACCCTGTTTGAGACCCAGCTCCATGGCGGCGCGCATTTTCGCGAGGCCTTGCAGCGCCGCTTCCCTCGGGTTCGACGCCGCGCCCTTGTTCGTCGCCGACGCGATATTGCCGAATGAAAGTCCGGCGTAATTGTGCGTAGGGCCGATCAGGCCGTCGAAGTTGTGTTCGAAATATTTGTTCAACTTATCGCTCCGTCATCTCTCCCCGTCGGGGAGAGGGAACAGACTGCACCAATGGCAATGGCGGATCACCCAACGCCGCCGATATTGCCTCGATTACGCCAGGTAAATTTTCGCGAATGTCGACATTCCAAAAACGAATGACTCTATATCCGCTTTCTTCCAGGTATCGCGTTCTTTCTTCTTCTGATTGTTGATTTTCTTTGAAAGCATGCTGATCGCCGTCAAGTTCGATTATCAGCCTCGCATCGGCACAACAGAAATCAACGACATACCTGCCCTTGGGAACCTGTCTTTTGAATTTAAAACCATCAATCTGTCGATTGCGCAGCTTATGCCAAAGCTTATGCTCGACATCCGTTTGCGCGCGTCTGAGTTTCCGGGCGAACTCTGTTTTCACCGCACCCCAACCTGATCGTCCGCAAGCGGAAGAAGCGCCTCCCCCTGCATCGACGCCACCGGATAGGCGCAGTAGTCTGCGGCGTAATACGCCGCCGGGCGGTGATTGCCTGACGCGCCGATGCCGCCGAAGGGGGCTGAGCCCGCCGCGCCCGTGGTCTGGCGGTTCCAGTTGACGATGCCGGCGCGGGAGAACGCGAGGAACTTCTCCCATTTCGCCTTGTCGTCGGTGAGGATGCCGGCGGAGAGGCCAAACTTTGTCGCATTGGCGCACTCAATCGCGGCGTCAAAATCCGCCACCCGCCAGACCTTCAAGAGCGGCCCGAAATGTTCTTCATCGGGCACGGCGTTCGACCGCGTGACATCGACAATGCCGGGCGTGACGAACGCGCCGCCCTCATCGCGCACGGAAAGATTGCGGATCGCCTCGCCCTCATCTTCGGTTAGCCGATCGAACGCGCGCTCCAGTCCTTCCGCCACGTTCGCAGAAATCACCGGGCCCATAAAAGGCTGCGGATCTGCGAAGGGTTGATCGATGATGAGCCTGTCGGTGACCTTAACGAGGGCGTCAATCGCCGCATCGCCCTTCGACCCTTCGGGCACGATCAGCCGCCGCGCGCAGGTGCATCGCTGCCCGCTTGTCAGAAACGCCGACTGCACCACCGCAAACGCCGCCGCGTCCACATCATCCGTATCCCACCAGATCAGCGGATTGTTGCCGCCGAGTTCCAGCGCGAGGATGACGTCCAGACGATCGGCGAACATCCTGTGAATGGCGAGCCCGGTGTTGGCGCCGCCGGTGAAGAGAACGCCATTGACGCGGCCGTCATGGGCGGCGGCCGTGAGCGCTTCGCCGGTTTCTCGCGCACCCTGAACGAGATTGACAACGCCCGCCGGAACGCCCGCTTCAACCATCCGCTCGACAATAAACGCCCCCGGCCCCGGCGTTTGCTCGGACGGTTTGAACACCACCGTGTTGCCGGCAATGAGCGCCGGAACCATGTGACCGTTAGCGAGATGCGCCGGGAAGTTGTAAGGCCCGAGCACCGCCATCACCCCATGAGGCTTGTGCCGCAACACCGCCGTTGTCGCGCCCGGCGTTTCCTTGACGCCGGTGCGCTCGTGATACGCCTTGATTGAGATATCCACCTTGCCGGCGACGGCCGCAGCTTCGGTTTTCGTCTCCCAGTATGGCTTGCCGGTTTCGCGGCTGATCAGTTTCGCCAGTTCGTCCGCATCCCTTTTGATCAGGTCGCGATAGCGCTCAACGATCGCAATGCGTTCCTCAAGGGGCGACAGCGCCCATTCCTGAAACGCGGCGCGGGCGGCGCTGACGGCGTCGTTCACATCCGCCTTCGTTGCGCTTGCGCCTTTCCAGATCTGTTCGCCCGTCGACGGGTCGGTGGACGAAAATTCACCCCCGGCGCCGTCGCGCCACTCGCCATTGATAAGAATCTTGTTTGTCATCGGATCACCACTCCACAAAACGCAGTCGATCGCCCTTTTTTACGCCCAGCGCCTTCGCCGTTTCGTCGTCGATGGTGACGTTGTCGCCATCGGCCTTCGCCGGCGCCCGCGTGACCCGAAACGTCTGCAACCTTCCGGAGGCTAGAAGCATGACCGGGGCCTCTCCCGGATCGGCAATTTCGCCGACCGTCGCAACGCGGCTTTCCTGAATGGTCTTGATGTCGTCAATATGGGCGTCGACCAGCGGGCCTCCGTCGAAAACATCGATGTAGCCTCGAAACGCGAAGCCTTCTTTCAGCAACATATTGAACGCTGGCAACGCGCCGTCGTGGGGGCGGCCGAGACATTCGCGCGCCGCTTCGGGCAACAGCGCCACATAAATCGGATGACGCGGCATCATGTCGGCGATGAACTGGTTGCCAAGGGCGGAGTTTGCAAGGTCTGCGTCCTCGAACTCCATATCGAAGAAAAATTTTCCGAGGGCCTCCCAAAAGGGCTGCTCCCCTTCCGGGCTGCGCCAGCCGCGAAGCTCCGCACAGATCGGATCGGCGATGAGATCCCGGTGCTCGGCGATGAACAGATATCGCGCCTTGGCGAGGTATTTGCCGAAGCCGCCGCCGCGCGCGTCCGGCGACAGGAAAAGCGATCCCACCTCCGCGCACCCGGTGAAGTCGTGGGTCGGGACCAGCAAGCGCCGCTCTATGCGTTTTTTCAGTTGCGTTGATGCGTGTACGGTTTTGTTGATGCGGTAATTGACGAAACCGTGGTCGAGGCCGATGGCGGAGAAAACCGCCGACGTGCCGACGACTTTGCCGTCCTGTTCCAGCACCATCATATAGACTTCACCCGTCGGCTCCGCCGGACTGGACGCAAAACTCTCAATGGCGAAATCCAGTCGCGCCTTTAACGCCTCGCGATCGCTCGGCAGGTTGGTCATGCCGCCGCCGGATTGTTTCGCCAGCGCAAATATGTCTTCGAAATCGCCGGCCTCGACGGGCCGCATAAATGGCAGGGACATCAGGCCGCCTCTTCAAACAGACCGGGGTTTGGCAATTCGCCGCTGGCGATCTTCAACAGGAGCAGCGCCGAAAGCTTCGCGCGCTCAACAAGGCTGTCGAGCTTTGCGTATTCTTTCGCCGAATGAATGTGCGCGCCGCGCACGCCGAGCGTATCGATCACGGGGATGCCTGCCGCGGCAATGTTGTTGCCGTCGCAGCAGCCGCCAGTCGGAACCCAGTCAATGCCGATCCCGAGTTCATCGCCGGTCGCCTTCAACGCCTCAAAGAACGCCAGCAGTTTCGGCGTCATGGGCTTGGGCGGGCGCGTGAAGCCGCCGTTCAGTTCGGCCCGATAACCGTCGCGGTCGTTAATGTCGGAGATCACGTGCTTTACCGCACTTTCGAAGAACGCCGCATCGTCAGGCTGTTCAAGGCGCACGTTGAAACGCACGACCGCAAGGTCCGGCACGACGTTTTCGGGGCCGCCCCCATCGACGCGGGCGACGTTTACGGTGAGCCCCTCGCGGGCGCCCGACAGTTTGTCTATGGCCGCGATAAAGTCTGCGGCGGCGGCGATGGCGTTGCGGCCAAGATGGTGTTCCCGGCCGGCATGCGCGCTTCGCCCGCGAATGACGGCGGAAAAGTTGCCCGACCCCTTGCGTGCGCCGGCGAGCGTGCCGTCGGCGAGGGCCGGCTCATAAACGCAGGCGAAGTGCGCGCGCTTCGCCGCCTCCGTGAGGAACGGCGCCGACCCGTGCGAGCCGATTTCCTCATCGGCGTTGATGACGACCTCATAGCCGATCTGATCGGCGAGCGCGGACTGCTCAACCGCGAGAAGCGCATTCAGCATCACCAGAAGACCGCCCTTCATGTCGGCGGCGCCGGGCGCGTTCAGCGTATCTTCATCAAGGAAGGTTTCCGACTGAAAAGGATGATCGGCGGCGAACACCGTATCCATATGCCCGGTCAGCAACACCCGAACCGGCGCCTGCGGCCGTTTCACAAGGCGCAGCATGGCGCCGAGAGGCTGGTCGAGTTTTTCCCCGTCGCGATTAACGACCTGGCGCAGCGCCGAGGTCACCGTTTCCGGCTCCGCCCCCAGAGCCGAAAAGGCTTCGGCGAGCGCGCCGTGCATGGCTTTAAGGCCATCCAGATTCGTGCTGCCGGAATTGATTGCGCACCATTCCCGCAGCGTCCCGGTCATCGCTTCGCGGCGACCGTCGAGAAAGGCGAGATCTGACTGGAGTTTGGGACTGATTGTCATCGCCGCAAGCACTAGCGAAGGGCGCTCATCACGGCAAGCAGGGCGGCCCGCCGCCGCCGCCGAGGCCCGGCCCCGGTTCCCAAGCGGCCCCGAACGGACTATTAGAATCGCCTGTTTTTCGCCCACCCACGCCGGACGTTTCGCCCTTCATGCTGAAATTAATCGAAAACGCGCTTGTGGCCTGGGCGGAATTAGCGCGGCGCGGCGGCGCCGTTCTGGCGCTTGTCATTCTGGCGGCGACGGCGGCGGCCGGCTGGTACGCCGCAGGCAATCTGAAGGTGAATACCGACACCAGCGCCATGCTGGACGCGGAGCTGCCCTTCCAGAAACGCTCAATCGCGTTGCGCGGCGCGTTCCCGCAAATCAAGACCGATATCATCGTCATCGTGCGCGCGCCGACCCTTGACGAGGCGGACGCCTATGCGGCGGAGCTGAGGGCCGCCGTCGCCGCTGACGGGGAAGCGTTCGAAGCGGTCTTCGCGCCGGCGCAAGAGGAATTTTTCACAGAGAACGGGCTTCTCTATCTGAGCGAGAACGAACTCGAATCGCGTCTTACGCAGATGACAAAAGCGTCGAGCCTGATCGAGACGCTGGTCAAAAGCCCAACGCTCGGAACTTTCTTTACGACGCTCGCGGACAATGACGCCCTCGCCGAGCAGTCAGACCTCGGCGCGGAAACGCTTCAGGCGCTTTACGATGAAATCGCCGCCACGATTGCAGCGGCGGAGAGCGGCGCCGATCGCCCGTTTTCGTGGATGGGCGCCCTCGACGACGAGACCCGCGAGAAGCCCGCCCACACGCGGCTCCTTTATGCGAGCCCGGTGCTGGACTATTCGCGGCTGCAACCGGCCAAACCCGGTATCGAAGCCCTGCGCGCGCAGATCGACCGGCTGGACGAAAAATACGCCGGGCGCGTCGATGCATTCGTGACGGGCGACCCGGCGCTGCGCGTCGAAGAACTAGAAGCCGTGACCACGGGGATCGGGCTCTCCATGGGCCTGTCGCTGATCGTTGTCACCATCCTGCTGCTGCTTTGCTATCGCTCCGTTGCGATGGCGTCGTTTACGCTGCTCAGCCTCATCGTAACGCTTGTCCTGACCTCCGCATTTGCGGCGCATTTTATCGGCGAGCTGAATCTCGTTTCCGTTGCATTCACGGTATTGCTGGTCGGTCTCGGCCTCGACTTCGCGATCCATCTCCTCCTCCATGTGCAGGAGCGGCGCGTAGACGGTCAGAACAACAAGGAAGCGCTGAAGGGCGCCCTGCACGAAGTGGGCCCCGCTCTCGCCCTCGCCGCGCCGACGACGGCGCTTGCCTTCCTGTCATTCGTTCCGACAAAGTTTGACGGCATCGCGCAGCTCGGCGTTATCGCCGGCGCCGGGGTTATCATTGCATTCTTCGTTTCCGTCACCTTCCTGCCCGCCGCCCTGAAACGGCTCCCGGTTTCGAAAAAGAGAAAACGTAAAGGCGCAGTGCGCGGCGCCTTCGCCGCTATCGAAAAGATATCTGCGCCAATATCGATCGTTACCATTCTGGCCGGGATCGCCGCCCTGCTGCTGATGCCGCAAGTGCGCTTTGACGCCGACCAGATGTCGCTGCGCAACCCGAACGCGCCGTCAGTGAAAGGGTTCAATCTGCTGTTCGATGACGAGGAGACCATTCCTTACCGCCTGACCCGCCTCGTCACGTCGGAAGACGAAGCGCGCGCCACCGCCGAACAGGCGTCCGCCCTCGACACCGTCGCCACGACGCGCTCCCTGCCCGACTTCGTGCCCGACGACCAGGACGCAAAACTGGAGCTTATTGACTTCGCAGCAGGCACGCTCGTTTTTGCCTTTGACGCAGAGCCCGGCAGCGTTGAGGGCCCGGCGGCAGCGGACGGCATTTCTGTGTTGAGAGCGCGGCTAGACAAAGCCTATACGGACGGTCCGGGCGCGCGGCTCGGCATCCTGCTCGGCGAGGTCGAGGCGGCGAACGATCCTGCGCTGATCGAACGCATCGAACGCAACGTCTTCCGTTACTGGCCGGCGCTTACCGAGCGGCTCGCGGCGCAACTGAACGCCGACTATGTGGACCTGGATACGTTGCCGGAGTCCCTGCGGTCGCGATATCTCTCCAATGACGGACAATGGCGGGTTGATATCCTTCCGGAGGAGGATGTTCGCGACTACACGGCCTTGAAAGACTTCGTCGACGATGTGGCAGCGATCTTTCCCGATCTCACCGGCGGCGCCTATCAGTCGATAAAGGCCGGGGAAACCATCTCGGCTTCCATGTTGCAGGCCACGGGCATCGCCTTTGTGATCGTCACCGTCATGCTCATCATATTCATGGGCCGCATCCGCCTCGTGGCGCTGGTGCTCTTTCCCCTCGCCCTCGCTGCGGTGCTGACTGCGGGGGCCGGCGTCCTCCTCGACATTCCGTTCAACTACGCCAATGTCATCGTCCTGCCCTTGCTGATCGGGATCGGCGTGGACAGCGGCATCCACCTCGTCCTGCGCCACGATCAGGTGGCCGCCGGCGAAGGGGTTTACGGCACCTCGACCCCGCGCGCCGTCCTTTTTGCGGCGCTGACGACGGTCGCCAGCTTCGGATCGCTGATGCTGTCGCCACACCGGGGCACCGCCTCAATGGGCGAGCTCCTGTCCATCGCCATTGCGTTCACGCTGATTTGTACGCTTGTGGTGCTGCCGGCGGCCTTCAGCTACGCCGAACGACACATGCCCGCGGCGATTCGACGGTCCGAAAAGATCACTCTGAAAAGTAAGTAATTTCAGCGGCTTGCTGCAACATCCCGCGACTCCGTCGAGGGCTCAAGCCGGGTGCCGTCATGTGTCCGTTTGGTAACGCCCGGCCACGATTTTGACGCGCGGACGCTGGATAACCGGCGCAATTGTTCCATATTGCCTTGAACCCGTTTTCAACTCTTCAGGATCACCGCCATGTTCATGTCCCGCGTTCGCATCTTCGCCGCCCTCGTCGCCGCTTCCTCAATGGCGCCAGCCTACGCGCAAGAGCCGGACGAAGACGCCGCCGCGGAAACGGAGGTCAACCGCATCGACGCCGCCGTCGCCTTCGCCAAGGCGCTGACCAGCGACGCGACCGTGGCGCTGACGGACGAAGACGCGGACGAGGCGACGCAGCTTTCGAATTTTCAGGTTGTCCTTTCCGACGGGCTGGCGCTTGAAACCATCGGCAAATTCATGCTCGGCGAGACCCGAACCGCTATGAACGACGAACAGACCGCGCGCTACAACGCCGTCTTCCCGGAATACATCACCAGGCTATATGCCGAACAGTTCGAAGACATCGTCGGTAAGCCACTCGAAGTGCTTGACGCGAAAGAGATCGGCCGCAGAGACGTGATCGTGCGCACGCAATTCGAACGCGATGGCGATTCCCCCATCCTCGTCGACTGGCGCGTGCGCGAGCTAAGATCCGGCGAGCGAAAAGCGATCGACATCATCGTGCAGGGCGTGTCGATCATGCTCGTAAAACGCGAGGAGTTTTCATCCTTCATCGCCAACAACGGCGTCGACGCACTGCTTGACCGGCTGGAGCAGGAAGCAGGCGTTTAACTCTTCCGCTCAAAAACAAAATCCGCGGCGCCTTTGAGGGGCGCAGCGGCCTCGCCGAAGCGGTCGAGATGGGCCTTGCAGGAGTCCACAAGTTCGGCCGCTTTTGACTTGGCGCCTTCCATGCCGAGGAGCTTGATGAATGTCGCCTTGTCCATTTCCGCGTCCTGACCGGCGGGCTTGCCGAGCGTTTCAGCGTCCTGGGTTGCATCCAGAATGTCGTCGACAATCTGGAAGGCAAGGCCAAGGTCTTCCGCATAAGACGTAAGCGCCGCGATCTCCCCGTCCGTTCCCTCCCCGACAACGCCGCCGCCGACGGCGCCAAACCGGATCAGCGCGCCGGTCTTGAGCCGCTGCAACTCCTCGATGCCGGCGAGATCGAAATCCTTTTGCTCCGCATAGATATCGATCATCTGCCCGCCGACCATGCCCTCCTTGCCGGACGCGCGTGAAAGTTCCAGCGCGAGGCGGCAACGCACCTCGCCGTTCGGATGCGTCGCCTCATGGGCCAGCACTTCAAACGCCTGGGTCAAGAGCGCGTCGCCGGCGAGGATCGCCGTTGCATCGTCGTACTTTTTGTGGACCGAAGGCCGCCCGCGGCGAAGGTCCGAATCGTCCATCGCCGGCAAATCGTCATGGATCAGCGAGTAGCAGTGGATCATCTCCACCGCGCAGCCGACGCGGATCGACCGGTCGCGGGGGCAGTCGAACATATCCGCCGCCGCAATCACCAGAAACGGCCGGAGCCGCTTGCCGCCGTCGAGAGCCCCCCAGCGCATGGCGTCGGCGACCCGGCCGAGCGGCCCGGCCCGCGACGGCAGAAATTCGTCGAGGGCCGTCTCAATGAGGCCGGCGGTTTCTTTGATGGTGGACTGGAAGTCTGACACAGGGCGCCCGCTCAACATTTCCCGATCTCCCCGGCGAAAGCCGGGGCCCAGTCGCGTCGGCGACTCGGCGTTGTTATTTGGATCCCGGCTTTCGCCGGGAAGAACGGAAGGTGATGGCTCAAATGATTTTAAAAGCCAAGACCGCGCGATCGTCGATACTTGCTTACCGCCGGCCGTCGACAAACCCCTCGCCATCGCAGGCCTCGCACATGCGCGCGATGAGGCCGCGCTTGCCGCGCCCGCCGCAATCGTCGCACATGACGCGGTTCGCCCGCCCGGCGCCCAGGAATGTCGACAGCATGTCCATATCGGTCGGGGCCGCTCCATCGGCGCTTTCCGGCGGCGCCATGTTCGTTGCAAATTTCCGCGCGGCCTCCAGCTTTGCCGCCGGAAAGGCGTCCGCCATGGAGGCGCTGTCGCCCTGAAGCCCGTGAATGCAAAGCGCCAGGTCGCGCCGCCACTGCTCGATGATCAGGTTGAACTGCGTCTCATCGTAAGCGCCCACGACCTGCAAGCCGGCCATGAGAAAAAGATCATTGTTTTCGAGGGTCGCCACCGAGATATGCAGGTTCTGGTTGAGATGCTCGATCGCCTGGGAGGTCACCGGGAAGCCGACAAACCGGGCAAGAAAGCCAAGTTCGGCCACCTGCTCCGACCCCGGCGCCGTCTGCATCAGGGCGACGACGAAATTCACCCCGTTGTCCTGCACCCCGTAGACCTTCAGCGGCCCGTCTTCGCCCAGCGTATCGACGTCGCTGAAACGCTTTTTCAACGCCGAGACGACGTCGCGAAGCGGCCACGCATTATCGACGGCGCCGCCGCCGGAAAACAACTTGAACATGAATTTACCCCGATAAAGAAAACCCCAGGCGCGGGACGCTACACGAGTGATTCGGCGCCGCCAACATGACATCGCAGAAAGGATTGAACTTTGTCGCCGCCCCCTATTTTGCATTGCAACAAATCGCAGGCTATATCTGTTCGTCGAATGCAGGCGTCGGCCCGGTTGCGGGTCTCAAGCGCCCGTGGAATAACGCGGCTTCATGTGAATGAGGGGACTGTTGATGGCGTCCGGCCCGATTGAATCAAATGGCGGGGAAATCAAGGTGGTGCTGGCCCAGCCGCGCGGCTTTTGCGCCGGCGTAGAGCGCGCCATCGATATTGTCGAAAGGGCGCTGGAGAAATACGGCGCGCCGGTCTATGTGCGCCACGAAATCGTTCACAACAAATACGTTGTTGAGACCCTGCGCGAGCGCGGCGCGATCTTCGTTGAGGAAGTCGACGAAATCCCCACCGGCGCGGTAACGGTTTTTTCCGCCCACGGCGTTTCAAAAAAGGTCGAGGACGGCGCATTGGTGCGCGAACTCGATGTTATCGACGCGACCTGCCCGCTTGTTACGAAGGTTCACAAGGAAGGCCGGCGCTACGCCGCCAAGGGCTACGACATCGTCCTGATCGGTCATATCGGACATCCGGAAGTGGAAGGCACCCTCGGCCAGATCCCGGGCACCGTGCATGTCCTTTCCGAAGTCGATGAAGTCGAAAAGCTCGAAGTTTCGGATCGTGACCGTGTTGCCTTCGTGACCCAGACGACGTTGTCGGTGAACGATACGAAGGACGTGATTGCGGCCCTGAAGGAACGCTTCCCGAACATTATTGGGCCCGATACCCGCGACATCTGTTACGCGACGCAAAACCGTCAGACTGCCGTGATCGCCATGGCGAAACAGGTCGATCTGCTGCTCGTCGTCGGCGCGCACAATTCATCGAACTCCAACCGGTTGCGCGAGATTGGCGAGAATTTCGACATCCCGTCCTACCTTATCGAAGACGCGTCGATGTTCGATCCGAGCTGGCTTACCGACAATGTAAAAACCGTGGGCGTCACCGCGGGCGCGTCAGCGCCGGAAAAGCTTGTCCAGCAAACCATTGAACGCCTGAAAAACTATCGAACCGTATCGGTCGAGACGCTCGACGGTGTAGAAGAGAACATCCACTTCAAACTGCCGCGCGAGCTTAGCGACGTGCCGCGATCCGAAGACGCCATGAAGGCATGGGCCGTCGGCGCCGTCTGAACACTTACAAACGAGGACAAACGGAAATGTCAGTATCCCTGCATCAGCAAATTCGCGTTGGCGCCTATGTAGCGAAGCAGACGCTGATGGGACGCGAAAAATATCCGCTGGTGCTTTTCCTGGAGCCCCTGTTCCGTTGCAATCTCGCCTGCCCCGGCTGCGGCAAGATCGATTACCCGGCGCCGATCCTGAACAAGCGCCTGTCCGTGAAAGAGTGCCTGGACGCGGTTGACGAATGCGGCGCGCCGGTCGTCGCCGTGCCCGGCGGAGAACCGCTGATCCACAAGGAAATCGGCGAAATCGTCGAAGGCATCGTTGCGCGCAAGAAGTTCGTATCGCTCTGCACCAACGCGCTTCTGCTTGAAAAGAAACTGCATCTCTTCCGGCCGTCGCCGTTCCTTTTCTTTTCCGTCCATCTCGACGGCCTCGAAGAGGAACACGACAAGGCGGTCGATCAGAAAGGCACCTTCAAGATCGCCATCAAGGCGATCAAGGCGGCGCAGGAAAAAGGTTTTCAGGTCAACGTCAACGCGACGATCTTCGACAACATGACCGCGGAGATGGTCGCCGACTATCTCGACTTCGCCACCGATCTCGGCGTCAACATCTCGATCTCGCCGGGCTACGCCTATGAGCGGGCGGAAGATCAGGAAAGCTTCCTGTCGCGCAAGAAAACGAAACAGCTTTTCCGCGATATTTTCAAAATCGGCAAGGAACGCGGGCGCGAGTGGAACCTGTCACATTCATCGCTGTTCCTCAATTTCCTCGCCGGCAACGAAGAATATCACTGCACACCCTGGGGCTCGCCCACGCGTAACGTCTTCGGCTGGCAGAAGCCGTGCTACCTCCTTGGCGAGGGCTACGTCTCTTCCTTCAAGGAGCTGATGGAAACAACCGAGTGGGATCAGTACGGCACCGGCAAGTATGAGAAGTGCGCCAACTGCATGGCCCATTGCGGCTATGAGCCGACCGCCGCCATGGACGCGGTGAAGAACCCGCTCAAAATGTTCCGCATTCCGAACATGTTCAAGATCAAGACCGAGGGCCCGATGGCGCCGGAGATCGATCTCTCCAAGGCGCGGCCCGCCGTCGACGTGCACGAAAAAATCGTCGCGGACGAAATGTCAAAGATCGAGCGCGAGAAAGAGACCGCGAAAGAGCGGGCCGAGGTCGCGGCGTAACCGCACCAGCGCCTTTTCCGAATCCGATCCAAGTTTCAAAAGCGCCGGGAGCTGCCCCGGCGCTTTTGCCGTTTCGAGGAGCGTTCTGAAAATGCGCGTTGAGCCGTCCGGGGCGACGGCGCTCAGCACCGCCGGCGGCAGCGCGCGGGTAGCCGGATCGGCGACAGCGCGAATGGCGATGAAGGGTACGCGAAACTCCGCCGCGGCCCGCGCTGCTCCATGGCTCTCCATGTCGACCGCAACGGCGCCGTGATTGTCGAAAAGCACCGCCTTGTGCTCAGCGGACTGCACGATGGCGTCGGAACCGAAGAGCGGGCCTATCGCAATCTCCCGCTCATCCCGGCGAAAGCCGGGATCTCCAGCCGCGGGATTTGACTCTTTCGGCCTTGGATTCCGGCTTTCGCCGGAATGAGCGGATTTGAGATTGCCGAGTAAATATCTGTCGGTTTCGTACTTCGCGCCGTCATCGGCAATGATCTCGTCGCTGATCACGAGATCCCCGGGCCTCAACGCCGGATCGAGCCCGCCGGAAACGCCAATGCTGATCACGGCCGCCGCCCCATCCTGACAGGCGACGCGCGCCAGCTCATAGGCCCGGCCCGCATCGGCGCCGGAAATCCCGACGCGGACTTTATCGCCGCCGACCGCTTTCCTGACGACAGCGGCTTCGGACTTCAGTCCGCAGATGACGGCAATGAAGCTCATGCATTCACAGCGCTCAACGCCAACCTTGCCGCCCTGTCCCCCGACCGTATCGAGCCTTCAATCGTCGCGGGGACGCCGGTGTCCGTGTGGTCGCCGGCGAGGAAGAGGTTTCGGAACTGTGTTTCGGGTTTCAGCCGCTTGCGCACGCCGCCGGGGGACTGGTCGGGCGTTGCGCGTTTTTCGCGGATGACGCGTACGCGATCGTAGGGCTCGCTGCCGAGGCCGAGGGCAATGCGCACATCCTTCCATATCTGTTCGACGATCTTGTCGTTCGGCACACCGTCGGCGCCCAGCGCATCCGCCGCCGAGGTCGTGACCGACACCACATCGTCGCGCACGAATACCCACTGCGCCAGCGATCCGATAAGCGCAACGAAGGCGCTGTCCGTGACACGGCGGTTTTTGTACGGCTCACGAAGCCGGAAATGCACGTTGAGGATCGACGCGTCATCCGCTGGCGGATCAAGCTCGGGCATGATCTGTTTGAGGCGCGTCGGCGGCATCGCGAAAATCACCTGCTCGTCCTCCTCCAGCGTAATGCTCTCATCAGCGAAGTTCAGGCTCTGAACCAGCCCCCCTTCCATCCATGCATTGCGGAGTCTTGTGCCCAAGCGAATAACGCCGCCGGCATTTTCGATAAATTTTATTGCCGGATCGATGAAGGCCGGGCCCAACCCAGCTCGCGCGATAAGCGGCGTCGAGGCCGCGCCGCCCAACAAAAACGTTTCGCGGATGACGCTCCAGAGAAGGTTCGCCGAACCCCGCGCCAGCGTTGTGTTGAGCACTGCCAGCGTCAGTGGCTCCCAGAAATTTTCATAGAGCGGCGATTTTTCATCGACGACTTCAGCGACTGTTTTGTCTTTTCCAGCGAGCGCAATCGTCGCCGCCTTGGCGTAGTCCAGCAATCCGGTGTTCGGGACACGGATCTCGTCATTGAAAATCCACGACGGAAAGAGGCCGTCATTGATGCGGATTGCCCAGCGCGCATTGGTCCTGACATCGACGAAAGGATAGACGGCGCCCTCCGGCCATATGAGCGGCTTCGGCGAATTGATGCGATCCAGATAGGAAAGCGCCGACTTGTTGCCCGACATGATGAGGTGATTGCCATTGTCGATGTCCCGTTCGAGGTGCTTGTCGTAGAAAGACCGACAACGCCCGCCCGCTTGCCCCGCGCTCTCATAAAGCGTCACCGGAACGCCCGCTTCAACCAGGCGCACCGCGGCGGACAGTCCCGAAAGGCCCGCCCCGACAATGTGAACGCGCGGCATCTAAAACCCGCTCATCCCTGCGGAAGCAGGGATCCATATTCGCTGACAATCAAAGAATATTTTTGTTTTCACAACTGTGGATTCCCGCTTTCGCGGGAATGAGCGGATGAAATGTACCCACTTCATATTACGCGGCATCATCTTTTGATGAAATGTTATATTTCTGCATTGCCGCTTTCTTGGACAACGTTCTCAAATGAAAAACCCCGCCTCCATGATATTCTGGATTATTTGAGAATAACTCCCAAAGCCGGCCATCGTTTGGATCTCTATAGAGAACGGAATATTCCGTGGAAGAAGTAGCGACTTCGACCAACAAATTTTTACGCAGTTCAGCGATTCTCTTTGAACCGTCGCCTGGTTTGAAAGCTCCTCCGGACTTGACCATCCCGCCAACAATTTCGTGTTCACACGGTTGGATGTAGGAATTCGGATCCTGACGCTTTCCGTGTTTTGATACTATGATTTTGGGAACGAGAAACCAGCGCGCGGCAATGAGCAGTTTTTCAAATTTTGAAATCGTCACGCGGGGCTGTCCGTTGGCCCAGCCGCGAGCGGTCATCTTGTCGAGATAACGCTCATAGACGCCCATCATCAGCAGCGCGGGCCGCAACACGCGCCAATCAAGGAACTGAAGCGCGCGTCTCGTCGCTGCGAATTTCTCCCGCGCAAGTTCCGCAATCTCCGCACGCACCGCCGGCAGGCCCGGCGCTCCGGCGATGGCGTCAGGCGTCATCGGGCATCCATGCTTTTCCAGCAAGCCCCTCGGCAGATAAAGCCGCCCTTCCGCCGCGTCCTGTTCGATGTCGCGCAGGATGTTGGTCAACTGCAAAGCATCGCCAAGCGACAGCGCAAAGTCGTCGGCGGTTTTCGACCGCGGGGCGCCGAAAACCGGCATCGACAACATGCCCACCGCGCCCGCCGCCCGGCGCGTGTAGGCGAGGAGTTCGTCAAGCGTCGGCGCCACCACAGGTCCGGCCGCATCCATCTCCATGCCTTCGATCACGAGAATAAATTCTTCCCGCGGCAGGTCGAAGCGCCGCACGACTTCTTTCAGCGCAATGCCCGTCGGCGTCTGCGGGGCGCCGGAAAACACCCGCTCCACTTCGCGCCGCCATTCGGCGAGGCCGGCCATCTTCTCGTCACGGGCGCCGCCCTCGTCTGCAATGTCGTCAACTTCGCGGCAGAATGCGTATATCGCGTACATCGCATCCCGGCGTTCACGCGACAGGATGCGCATGCCCGCGCCGAAGGACGTCTTGGACCGTTTGACGGTCTCCGCCGCATGGCGGCGCGCGTCTTCCAGCGTCATCGCCGTCATCGGGAAACGCCCCGGCCGGCCTCGAAGAAACCGGCGACTGCGCCGCGCAGGCCGGCGGAGGCAAAATCGACCTTTGAAAGCGCGACCCGGGTCGCGAGCGGATCGCCATTGCGCAACCGCTCCATCAGCCGCGCCGCCAGCCGCACAATCACCGCCGATTCCATGGCGAGGTGTTTGGATTTCAGCGCCGCGGGCAGCTGGCGCGCATCCTTCATCAATGCATCGCAACCATCGAGCATGCGGTGTTTGACTTTGTCCAGCGCCGCGCTCGACGACGGCCGGTCAAGGTCTTCAATGGCGCCGCCTTCGTCCCGCAGCCAGCTTTCGATAACATACACCCGGTCAAGCTCTCGGCGGTCGTCGCCGCAATCCTGAAGGTGATTGATGATCTGCAACACGGTGCACAGCGCGTCGGAATAGGGATAGCCGGCTTTGTCCTCTCCGTGCAGATCGAGCAGATAGCGCCCCACCGGATTGGCGGAAAGCTCGCAATATCCGATCAGCTCGTCCCAGTTGGCGTAACGCAGTTTCTCCGCATCAAGAACAAAAGCGGCGACAAGGTCGGAGCCGTGCTTTGTTGTTACGCCAGTCTCGACAAGCGATGCGCGTAAATCATGAGCCTTCTGAAAAGCCGCGCCATATCCGGGCTCGCCCTGGAGCGCCGCATCGAAGTCGCGAAGACGGCGAACCTTCTCTTCCGGCGACAGGTCCGAATTGTCTGCAATGTCATCAATCGCGCGGGCAAACGCGTAAAACTTCGCCACATGCGGGCGCAGTCGTTTCGGCAGCAGGAACGAACCGACGGGAAAATTCTCGTCTCCCGCGCCCTTGCCGGAGGGCGTCTCCGCGCCGCCGGGCGACGGCGGGTTTTCGGTGTCCAAAACAGCGTTCATGGCGGGGCGCACCATACTGGTTTCGAGGCGCATTCCAAGCATGGCCGGGCGCCGCTTTCGCGGGGCCAACCAGTTGGTTATACGAGCGACAGGCCATGA
Source organism: Hyphococcus sp. (assembly GCA_028281665.1). Classification (GTDB taxonomy): domain Bacteria; phylum Pseudomonadota; class Alphaproteobacteria; order Caulobacterales; family Parvularculaceae; genus Hyphococcus. Next base: position 25,234 of record JANQJK010000026.1, on the reverse strand, counting down.
CGCTCCTCGCCCTCATATCCCTCGCCGCCTGGATCTGGCTCGCCCTCTTTCGCGGCGGCTTCTGGCGCGCCGACCAGCGCCTCAGCGATTCGCCGGCCCCCGAAGTCTGGCCCCATGTCACCGCGATCATCCCGGCCCGCGACGAAGCAGCAACCATCGCAAGCGTCATCGGCGCGCATATGGCCGCGGACTATCCCGGCCGTTTTGAAGTCGTTCTGGTGGACGACAACTCCGGCGACGGGACAGCCGCCCTGGCGCAGGCCGCAGCAGGGGACTCGAAGCGCCTTTCCGTCGTCAGCGGCGCGGCGCTTGCCCGTGGCTGGACCGGCAAATTGTGGGCGGTTCACCAGGGGCTGACGGCGGCGGCAGAGGGCGGCGCCCCCAAATATTTCCTGCTGACGGACGCCGACATCGTTCCGGCGCCCGACACGCTTCGTCGCCTTGTGGCGAAAGCGGAAGCGGAAAATCTCAGCCTCGTTTCCCTGATGGCGCGGCTCGACGCGCGCGGGTTTTGGGGCGGGCTGCTGATCCCCGCTTTCATTTTTTTCTTTCAGAAGCTCTATCCGTTTCCGCTGTCTAACGATCCGAACGAGAACATCGCGGCGGCGGCAGGCGGGTGCATGCTGGTGCGCGCGGCCGATCTCAACGCCGCCGGAGGCGTCGCGGCGATCAGCGACCGGCTGATCGATGATTGCGCGCTCGCCCGGAACATCAAGGATCTGACGCCGGCGACGCGAACATGGATCGGCCTCGCCGATGAGGAAGCAACGAGCCTGCGCGACAACCGCTCGCTTTCCTCGGTCTGGAACATGGTGGCGCGCACCGCATACGCGCAGCTCGGCTTCTCTCCGCTGATGCTTGCGCTTTCCGTCGCCGGCATGGGCGCGATCTATCTGGCGCCGCCGCTGATCGCGCTCGGATTTGCAGCCCATGGCGACGCGCTCGCCGCCGGCCTCGCGCTCATCGGCTGGGGGATCATGGCGCGGCTCTATTACCCGACGCTGAAACGCTATGGCGGCGAGCCGTGGCAGGCCGCGGCGCTGCCGGTCGCCGCCGCCCTATACGCCGCGATGACCGTTCACTCCGCCGTCCGCAGCTGGCGCGGACGCGGCGGCCAGTGGAAAGGCCGGCATTATGATTTGAGCAAGACTTCTTAGCAAATCCTTGCCGATATTTTCTTCTTTGTACAGATGAACGGCAAGGAGGCGTTAACCATAATCGCGTTCACTCGCGCCCGACTTAGTTATGAGGCGAACGCCATGACCGACCATTACCAGCCAACCGGCCCATATTACCTGACGCTTTATTGCGAGAACGCGGACGCTGCGGAAATCGTCAATACTGTTTATGTCGACGGTTTCGACAGCGAGCCGGAGGCGTGGAACGCCTGCAACGCCATCGGACGCAAAACGCTGGACGGCGTTGACGCAGCCGGCGAAGCGGTTTCGGTCGGCGGAGAAACAATTCTGCAAGTCCTGATCACGAAGGCGGCGGGCGCCGACTTCCCTCAGAGTTTCGCCGCCTGATTTGCCCTAGATCGCTTCCGCGCATCGGCGCGTGACGATGAAGACGGCGCACGGCGCATCGTTGACGAGATCCCGCGATGCGCTCCCGTGGATGAGCGATCCCCAGAACCCCCGTTGATGAGATCCGGTGACGATCAGATCCGCACCGCTTTTTTCAGCATATTTGGTCGTTTCGTCTCCTGCGTCCCCATCGAGAATAACCGTTTCCGCGTCGGGCGCGATCTTTGCGGCAAACGCGCTCAACTGATCATGACAACGCTGACGACCGAGGCGATGCTGTTCGATGGCGGCCTGTGACGCCACCGCCGCGCTGGCGCCGCCGTCCCCGCCGCCGACGGGCGCAGATGCAAGGGGCGGCCAGACGCTAACCGCCGCGAGCGCGGCGCCGTCTCGCGAGGCCAGGCTACGCGCCGCCTTTAAAACTTTCTCAGCCAGATCGTCGCCGACATCGATTGCCGCGATAATGCGCTTGAATTGCATGTTCTTGAGTCCTCCCTTGTCGTTATCGACATTGGTCCGGAGGCGCTTGTGTTCAATCCGGCGCTACGAAATGTCTCATAGCCCCAGCGCGCGCTCCGGATGGCGCCCGTCCACATAGCCCATAAAGGGGGCGTGGATCGAGTAGCCGATCAATTCGCGGGCGCGCCTCGGCAGCGTTTTCACGATCTCCGGCGGCACCGCAATCGCCATGTTTTCGAGCTGCCGGGTCCAGCCCGGACAATATTGCGGCGTGATGATCAAGCGCGGCGCGTCGGAAACATTGGCGCCGCCGCGATGCCAGAGCGTGCCTTTCGCCAGCATCAGCGATCCGGCGGGCATCACGGCTTTTTTGATGTCGGGCCGTGCGCCGGCGTCGGTCTCCCGCGCCTTGCCGCGCGCGAAATCGTCAACGCCAACGGCGCCGGGAATGATGTCATCTGGCCAGAGATGACTGCCCGGCAGGATCTCGGTTGCGCCATTGTCTTCGGTGGTGTCGTCAATGGCCCAGAAGGTGCTGACGCCAAGCGACGGCCGCGGGCGCGGCCAAAGATAGTGGCTGTCGTCGAAATGCCAGGGCTGCGGCGTTTCACCGGGATGAAGATTGATCGCCAGGCAGGCCGACAACAGGCAGTCGGCGCCGAGATCGGCTTCCGTAAAGGCAAGCGCCAGCGGATGGGCTACGAGATCGGCGAAGATTTCGCTCTTCGCCAGCAGCGCATAAATTCGGTTCGTTTCGCGGCCTTCAAACTCATTGCGACCGTGAATATCCGCATCGAGATAAGGCGCCAGCCCTTTCCGGACATCCGCAAGCGTATCTTCCGACAGCACGCGATCAAACGTGATATAGCCGTCGCGATCGAACTGCTCGCGCCAGTCATCGAACGACCGGCCGTCCAGCCATTGCAAAATATCGCGCGTATCCGTGGCGTCCGTCGCCGCCATGAGCACTTCCCCAATTGCGGTCGACCCATCATCGCGCAAAGCGCACAGCGAAGAAACCTATTTGCGCAGTAGCCCTTCAGCGGCAAACCAGTCGATCGCCGCACGCAGCGCCGGGCGCCAGTCCGCCGCCTTCCAGCCAAGGCGCTTTGCGGCCTTGTCGCTGAAGAAACAGACTTGTCGGCCGGCGAGCCGCACGCCTGTGAGCGGCGCTTTCGGCGGTTTGCCCGTAATCGCCGAAACGAGTTTCGTATCGACTGCGCCGGCGGCGAGCGCGACCCAGTAAGGCATTCTGGTTTTTGGCGCCGCGACGCCGGTGATCTTCTCGATTTCGGCAAGCAAAGAAGCCATGGGCGTGTTTTCTCCGCCCAATAGATATCGTTCGCCGCGCGCGCCATGGTCCCGCGCGGCAATCAGGCCTTCCGCGATACTCCCCGCAGGCACGAAATTCAGGACACAATCCATGTAAGCCGGCGTCGCGCCATTGGCGAAATCGAGGATCATTTTTGTCGGCGGCGTCAGCGCAGTATCGCCGGGGCCCAACGGTTCCGTCGGCAGCGCGATGACCGCGTCCAGCCCGTTTGCCGCGGCGGCTTCAACGATACGTTCCGCTTCCAGCTTCGAGCGTGGATAGGCGCCAAGCATGTCGTCCGGCTCATGGCGCACGGATTCGTCAGCAGTCGTCGCGCCGACAGGCGTTTTTTCGCCAACCAGCGTCGTCAGGCTGGAGCAATGCACGAACTTACGAACGCCCGCCCCGACCGCCGCACCGATAACAATCTCCGTACCGCGACGGTTGACCTCGTCAAAGACGGTTTCATCCTTCGCCCATAACTGTGCGTTGCCGGCAAGGTGGAAAACGGATCCGACGCCTTCCATCGCTTCGGCGACGGCGTGAGCGTCGGTAATCGATCCCTGCACGTCGTCCTTGGCCGCCGGCGCGGCCAGATCAAAAGACCGCACGGTCTCGCCCCGTTGGCGCAAAAGGCGCACGAGTTCCTTGCCGACGAACCCCGCCCCGCCGGTGACGAGCGTAACGCCGCTCACGAAATCTTCTCGCAAACAAGGGCGCCGGAATCCGTAACCGACCCCGCCACAAGCCCGCGCCCCGTTGCAATGCCCACCGTAGCTGCGCTGAACAGCGCGCCCTTGGGATCGTCGAACAACAGCTCCGTTTCGCCGGTGTCAGCATCGATTCGCACAATGCGCGAGCCCGCCCTGCCGATCCCCAGCTTGCGAGTCAGCGCCAGCCGGAAAAGATTGGGGTGCAATGCCGCGATAATGGCGCCGTCGCCCGCTATCGAAAGATTGTCCGGCGCGCCGGGCGCCTTCGCAACGAACTGTCGCGAAGCATTGTCCTCGTCCGTGCGAATAATGTGCACGGCGTTCTCCCGCGTCGCCGCCACAGCGAACCCGTCGCCCAGAACCGCAACCCCGTTGGCGAAAGCTACGTCATCGACAAGCGCCGCGCCGTCATCGAAGTATGCGCCACTCGACTTTTGACGGAGTGCACTTTCCAGAAACCGGCGAAAGCCGCCGCATGCCCGACGGTCGCGGGTCAAGAGGTAACCGTCGCCGACCACGGCGATGTCGTTTGCGGCGCAATGAGCGCTTCGCGACGAGATCTCGCCGTCAGCGCCGATGCGAATCGCCGACGGGTTCATCCGCCAGCGCTTTTCGTCCCGCACATAGCCGCGGTTAATGAACGCGATTTCTCCGTCAGCGTAGTCAAGCCCGTGCGGCCGTAACCCGTTTTTGAAGTCCTTCGGATCGACGAGCGGCGTCGCCGCAACCGTCCCTCGCGCATCGAACAGCGCGCCAACATCAATCGCGTAAACGCCTCCTTCCGGCGGCGACGCGGTTTTCGCCGCTTTCTCCGTTGCGCGACGATCATACGCGGAAACAATGAGGCGCTCGCCGTCCACATCAAGCACCATATCTTCTGCGCCGATAATGGGAACGCCAGTTCGTTCATCGATTAAGTCGATGCGCCGACAATCGCTGCTCGCGTAATACGGTTCGTTCGCCCCCTGTCCGCAGGCGGCGAGCGCCAGTCCGCAAATGGCGGCAAGGCTACGCCGCACTGTCTTCTATTTGCTCAGGGTTCGCGCCCGGCCGCGCATATCGCCATTTCTCGATGAAATGTTGCAGGCGGCTTTCGACCTTGTTTGCGGCTTCATCGGAATAGGCGAATTTGTTTTTCTTGAACGTTTTGACCGAGGCGAGATAGCGCTCGAACGCGCCGTGCGACGCGTCGAAACCGGGCAATCCAAGAGCACTGTAGGTCTTTTCAAGCGCCGCCATCGGCTGCTCGTCGAGTTCCGCATAGCTCAATTCAAACAAGTGCTCCGCCGGCACCGACGCCGCATCGCGTTCATAGGCCCGCATCATCCGGTCGTAGACCGACAGGATCGTTTCGTCGATGTCCACATGCTCATAGCTCTGAAGTGCGAACTCCTTGAGCAACTTCTCGTAGAAATTCCGCATGGAGAGGAATACGTCATACGGGTTTCGGTGAATGTGAACGAATTTCGCGCCCGGAAACATTTCGCGCAACATGGCGAGACGACCCGTATAGACCGGGTTCTTGATGAGAAGCGGTCTCTTACCCTGATGGAGATAAAGCTTGCGCAGGAAATAAGCGAACTGCCGCCGCCAGCTGCGAATGTCCGCCGGCGAGCAGCCGTCGAAGAAGAGGCCGCGCTGAACATTTTCCGCAAAATTCCGCGGGAAATAGATGCCGTGATAAAACGACGCCTCGGACATATTGGCGATGGCGATTTCGTCTTCCTGCGGGCTTTCGGGCGTCACCGGAATATTGTCGATGTAACGGTGTTTCGGCAGCGCCCGTTCGAGAAGCGGCTCAAACGCCTTCGCCAGGCCAAAGAGATCCCACGGCAGACCCGTCGCCACCGGCGGCACGAACCCCCACTCGCCGCTCTGGCACATGACGTTGTAAAGATGCGTCGTACCCGACCGCCAGTGACCGAGAATAAAGACCGGCGCCGGCATGTCGTCGATTGACGGCAGGCGCTGCTCCATTACCAGTTTCTCGCCGACGGAAAACGGCCAGCGGCCGAGCGCAGCGAGCGCAATCCCGGCGCCGGCGACCGGTTTCGCCGGCAGGCCCGAGCGCCCGATCACGCCCGCCAGGGTTCCGATATTGGCGCCGCTCAGAGGGTGAGCCATAGATCGACCGATTGCCATTTCATTAACAAAGACCTAACGCCCGCTTAGCGCAGTCCGGGCCGCGAATCCAGAATGGCGAGGCAAGCCGGGTCCGCCGGACGCCGCCCCTTGATTGAATCGGCGAATAACCCTGCTTAGGCCACAAAATCCGCCAATTCGAAGCCCACGGTTAACGAGTTTGTGACAAGGTGATCAAACGCTTAACGAGCAAAGCTCGGCATGACCGGAAGCTCCTCCGTTCGGTTGGAAGAAACCAGGTTGCGTGCCCGCGGTGATTTCTGTGTTGAGGATAATGATTCGCCGATTGCTGATTGGCGCCGCGTATTCGCTGCTGGCGTTTTCAGCGGCGGCGCAGGCCGCCGATTCCTATCGGGTGGAAATCCGTGGCGTAGACGACGCCCTTGCTGAAAAGCTCAACATTATCTCCGATCTGAAAAAGGGCCTGCGGGAGTATCCGACCGTTGCCGCCCTGCGCCGGGCCGCGCGACGCGACGCCGACGCATTCGATGAAGCGCTTACGGCCGCCGGGTACTATCTCGGAACGGTCGCGTTCACAGTCGAGCGACCGGAAAACGGCGACAAGCCGCTCGTGGCGTTCACCGTGGAAACCGGCCCCAGGTTTCGCATCACCGAATACGAGATCCTCTATCGAGATGACGGAGACGACCGGCCCACAACCCTTGAGGCGGCGAAAATCGAGGCCAGCGGGTCCGCGGCCGGCGCAGATATTCGCGATGTGCAGATCCGCTTCCTGAACCATCTGTGGGACACCGGCTATCCATCGGCCGAGATCGCCGGCCGGCGGGCTATCGCCCTGCCCGACACGGCTGAGGCCTCGGCGATCTTCGTCTTCGAGAGCGGTCCGAAAGCGCGCTTCGGCGACATCAATATCGACGGCCTTAAAAAAACCAACGAAGACTACATCGCAAAACTCAAAACCTGGGAGACCGGCGCCGACTATGAACGCGCCAGGATTGTTGCATTCCGCGACCGCCTCGGCGAAACCGGCCTCTTTTCCTCCATCAGCGTCGCGCCGGGCGCGCCGAACGAGGCCGGCGACGCGCCAATCATCGTCAACCTTGAGGAACGAAAACGCCGCACCATCGGCGCCGGCGTTTCCTGGTCCACCACCGAAGGCCCCGGCGGGCGCATCTTTTTCGAAAACCGCAATATCGCCGGGCGCGGCGAAAATCTGCGCATTGAGCTGCGCGGATCGGAAATCGAACAGTCGATCGATTTCACGGCCCGCAAACCCTTTCCGAGATTGCCGGGATTTGCTTTCGCCAATGTGGGCTTCTCCAACGAAACGACCGACGCATTTGACGCCCGGTCCCTGCGGCTTGCGAGCGGGCTCGCCAAGGACTGGCTTGACGACCGGCTGGAAACCCGCGCCGGCGTGGCGCTCGAAACGTCGAAAGTCGAAACCGATGACTCAGAAGAACGGACCTACTTTGTATCCGCCCCGCTTTCGGTCCTGTGGGATTCAGAGAACGATCTTCTTGAACCGACGAGGGGCGTTCGCGCATCGCTGACGGTCACGCCCTATACCGGCACGCAAACTTTCACGCAGTCGGAACTCTCCGGCCGCTATCGTCTTTTCTTCGGCGATGAGGACCGGTTCACCCTCGCCGCGCGCGCCGGCCTTGGCGCCACGTTCGGCAACAGCCTTCTCGACCTGCCGGCCAACAAACGCTTCTTCGTCGGCGGGGGCGGCACGGTGCGCGGCTTCGGTTTTCAGGAAGCGGGCCCGCTCGATGCGGACAATACGCCCATCGGCGGGCGCTCCTATGCAATCGGCGGTACGGAATTGCGCGGCATGGTCACGGACGAGATCCAGCTTGTCGGTTTCGTTGACGCCGGCACGGTGATGGCCTCGCCCCTGCCCGACTTCAAGGAACGGTTCTTCGTCGGCTATGGGGGCGGCGTCCGCTACTTCACGCCGATCGGCCCGATCCGTATCGACGCGGCCTTCCCATTGAACGGACGCGCAAGCGACCGGGACTTTCAGATCTACATTGCTCTGGGACAGCCATTCTGATGTCCCGCTTGCTTCGCATATCCTCGCTTGCCGCCGTCTGTTTCATCCTCATGGGAATTATCGGCGTCGTCGCAATTCTTTACACGCCCCCCGGCCGCGCCTTCATCGCAGACCGCGCGGAGGACGCCATCGAAAGCGAACTTGGCGGGGAAGCGCAAATCACCACGCTTCGCGGCGCCCTGCCCAATCACGTCATCATCGACAGTCTCGTTCTCTCGGACGCGGGCGAACCGTGGGCGAGGATCGACAACGCCGAATTGCGCTGGCGCCCGCTGCGATTGATCACGGGCGATATCGAGATTGTCTCGCTTGTCATCGATGGCGGCGCAATCCTGCGCGAACCGCCGGAACAGCCGGACGACGAAGATCTTTTCACCATCGAACTGCCGGAGGAACTTCCGTCCCTGCGCATCGGCGACATTCAGATCAGCAATCTGCAAAGCAGCCTCGGCGGGGTATCGGCCCGGGTCGACGGGGTCGGCGCCGTTGACGTGGGCGGAAGGCGCATCGACGCCCGCCTCAATCTGACCAGCGCCGGAGACGCCGACACGATCGACCTGGCGATGAGCCTGGCGCCGGACGCCGAACGCGTATTCATCGATGCGACAATCGCCTCGAAGGAGAACGGCGTCGTCGCCGCCTTCGCCGATCTCGGCGGCCCTCTGTTCATCGAAGTAGACGCGGACAGTCCCACAGAGCGTGCATTGATAACGGTGAACGGGCTGATCGGCGCCTATGGCCGCATCGACGCCGATCTCGTTGCAAACCTGACCGATCTTGTTTCGCTGGACGCGAATGGAGAGTTCGTTGCCGGAGACCGCCTCGCCGGCGTGGAAGAACTTGCCGAACCGGTTCGTTTCAACTTCACCCTCCAGGACGAAAAACGCGGCGGGCGTATAACGATCAATCGAATACTGTCCGCAGCCGGCGCCCTTTCCGGTGACATCAACTGGGCGGGCCTGCGCGACAATGACAACAGTCTCAACGCCGATCTGCGCTTTGCAGCCGCCGAAGGCTACCGGCCCGATATTCAGGCCTATCTCGGACGCGACATTACGCTCGGCGCCAGGCTTCAGCGACGACGGGGGGACTACGCGATCGATCTGGAGTTGCGCGGCGACGGGCTGGAAGCGGCAATCACCGAGGCATCGACAGACCTGCAAAATGTGATCGCCGGGGAACTTTCGGCCTCGATTGCGCCCCCGGGCGGATTGCTGTCGGAGCCCGCCCGCGTCGCCGCACGTCTTTCGGTCGACCTCAATGACAAAGCCTCGCTGCGCGCCGTTGAACTTTACGCCGGCGAAGACTTCAGCGCAGAAGGCGCCGCCGATTACGTCTTCAACGATGAAACCCTGCGATTTGACGGGGACGTCGAGATCGGTCCGGCTTTCATTTCGAAGCTTGCGCCATCCTTCAACCCGCAAGGGCCCGTCACCGGCAGCATCGACGCCGCCGGCGCGGCCGATCTGTTCACGCTGACCGCTCGGGTTGAAACGCCGGACGTTGAAATCGGCGACGACATCGCGCCCGCCTTCGCCGCCGATATCGCCCTCTCCGGCCTGCCAATGCTTCCAACCGGCGAGATCACGGCGGCGGCCCTGGAGGGCGACGGCAAGTTTGCAGCAACCTTGCGATCGTCGCAGACGGGACGCATCGCCGTTCCGTCGATTTCCTATTCCGGCGCGGGGTTCAGTCTCGCCGGCGCCGGCGCCTACAATCCACAAACCCAGAGCGGCGACATCGACCTGACTTACGAAGGCGGCGACGAGGCGACGCCCTGGCCCGGCGTCATTGTCGCCGGCGCATTCAAGGCGAAAGGCGATTACGCGCGCGACGGCCGGCGCACCGACCTTTCGCTCACATCGGAAATGCTGCGCGTGAATACGGCGTTCATTGACGGCCTCGCCCTTAACGCCGCCGGCCCGCCAGACGCCATCGAAGCATCGTTGTCCGCACGGCGCCTTCTCGTCACCGGCGACACGCCCGCGACGGATGTTTCCGCCGCCGCAATAATCGACCCGACGACGGATCTCAAAATCCGGTTGACCGAGCTGGAAGCGACACTGGCCGATAATGTCGCGCGCCTTCTTGAACCGGGCGTCATCACCATGGCCGACGGCGTTGCGCTCGATAACATCCGGCTTGGCTGGAGCCGGCGCGGGCGCATCGCCATTGACGGCGCATTCTCCGATACGCGCTGGCAAGGCGTTCTCGATCTCACCGACATCAATATTCCGCAGACGGACGGGCGCGCCACCATGAAGCTCACTCTCGACACGGACGCGCCCGAACCCGCCGCCGGCGCCTTCACCCTGCAATCGCTCATTTCCGACGAAGAAGCCTCCATCAGCGGAAATTTGAACTGGGACGGAAAGCGTTTCGTTCTGTCGAGCCTGCCGGATACGGACGCCCTCGACATGCGTCTTGCATTGCCGGCGACGCTGTCGCGTGCGCCGAAGCTCGCTGTACAGACGGACGGCGATATAGAGGGCTTCATTCGCTATGACGGCGCTATTGAACCCTTCGCCGCATTCATGCCGCCGGAGCTGCAAACCCTTGAAGGGTTTCTCGCAGTCAATTTCACGGTCAGCGGAACAACGGAAAATCCGTCCCTCGCCGGCATCGCGGAGATTACCGACGGCGCCTATACGGAACTGCGCTCGGGGCTTTCCATCGCAGGGCTACATACGCGCGCGGACGCGAATGTCTCCGTAAACGGCAGCACCATTTCGTTCTCCGGCGGCGCCCGGGGCAGCGGGCAGACCGGCGACGACACCATTACAATCGGCGGCGCGATGACGCTGGCGGACATCTCCAGCATCGATCTCGACATCAATCTCGATAACGCGGCTCTCTCCGCTTATCCGGTAAACACGGTGCGCGCAGACGGGGCGATCAAGATCGCGGGCGCGATCAACGATATCGCGGCAACAGGCGCGCTGACCGTGCGCGAACTCGACGCGGAAATCATCACGCCGGAAACAACGGGCCTCGTACCGATTGAAGTCGTCAACATAGACGAGATCGAAAACGGCGCGGCGTTCGAGCCGGCGGCGAAAGCATCGACCATGTCCTATGACATCAATATCTCCGCGAATGACCGCATTTTCATTCGCGGGCGCGGCCTCGACAGCGAGTGGTCCGCCGCGGTGCGCGCGGTCAGCATCAAGGGCGCGCCGGTTATTCTGGGGTCCATGCGCCTGCGCCGCGGCACGATTGATTTCTCAGGCAGGCGGTTCGACATCGCCAGGGGCGTGATCACGTTTGACCGCCTGTCCCCCAACAATCCCATCCTCGACATTCGCGCGGAACTGGAAACCAGCGAGGGCGTGACCGCGACCATCGAAATCTCCGGGCGCGCCCAGGAACCTAGCATCGAACTGAACTCAACCCCCGACCTGCCGGATGAAGATATCATGGCGCTCGTTCTGTTTGGCAAGCCGGCGGACGAACTGACCGCCTTTGAGTCGTTGCAGACCGCACAGGCGCTCGCCTCCATCGGCGGCATCGGTCCTTTTGGCGGCGCCGGCGTTACGGGATCCATCCGGCGCGCAACGGGCCTCGACATGCTGAATTTCGATATCGACCCGGAAAATGGCGGCGGCTCGCTGACCGTCGGGAAATATGTCGCCGATGGCCTGTTCGTTTCCGCCACGCAGGACGCGCAAGGGAAAGGCGGCGCCGTCATCGTCGAGTATGAGATAACGGACAACATTTCCGTTGAAACAGAAGTCCGCCAGGACGGCGACCAGACCGTCTCCGCCAACTGGAAAAAGGATTTCTAAGCGCTAACTTGCGCTGTCAGATGCAACCCGGTGATAAGCGTCGCAATGACTTCCATCGACGTCTCCGATCCCGACCTCTGGGCCCGGCGCGAAGCCGCGCCGCTGCTCGCGCGCCTGCGCGCTGAAGATCCTGTGCATTACTGCGCGGACAGCGCCTATGGGCCCTATTGGTCGGTGACGCGCTATGACGATATCGTCGATGTCGAAACGCGCCATGACGAATTTTCCTCCGCATCCGAACATGGCGGCGTCGTCATTCACGATGCGCTGACGCAGAAATGGTCCGGCCATACGCTCGAAGGGTTCATCTCCATGGACCCGCCGCGCCACAGCGAGCAGCGCGCGGCGACGTCCGGCATCGTCTCCCGCCCCAATCTCGCGCATTTTGAACAGGTGATCCGAAAGCGCACGAGCGATTTGCTCGACACGCTGCCGATCGGGGAACCGTTTGACTGGGTGAGCACGGTCTCCGTTGAGCTGACAACGCAAATGCTGGCCTCCCTGTTCGATTTCCCATTTGAGGAACGCGCAAAGCTGACGCGATGGTCGAACGTGGCGACTTCGGAACCAGGCCTCGGCGTCGTTGAAACAGAAGAAGACCGCATCCGCGAGATCAAGCAATGCATGTTCGCCTTCGCAAAGCTGCGAAGGGAGAGAGCCACACACACCGAAGCCCATGACCTTGTGACCATGCTCGCGACGCATCCCGCGACCGCATCGCTTAATCCCATGAACTTCATTGGCAATATTCTGGTGCTGATCGTCGGCGGGAACGATACGACGCGGAATTCAATGTCCGGCGCAATTATCGCTTTCGACCGCTTTCGGGAGCAGCTTGACCGCCTGAAAGCGGCGCCGACGCTGATGGAAAACGCGGTTTCGGAAATCATCCGCTGGCAGACGCCCATCGCCCATATGCGCCGCACTGCGCTGTGCAACGCCAAAGTCGCGGGCAAGCGCATCAAAAAAGGCGACAAAATCGTCATGTGGTATGCGTCCGGCAATCGCGACGAGAGCATTTTTGCCGACGCCGACGCATTCGACATCGCCCGCGAAAACGCCCGCCGACATGTTTCATTCGGTTTCGGCATTCACCGATGCATGGGCAAACGCCTTGCTGAGTTGCAATTGCGTATTCTGCTTGAAGAAATGATCGCGCGGTGGTCGCGCGTTGAGGTTTGCGGCGACCCCAAAACGGTTCGGTCAAACTTTGTGCACGGGTTCGATGCGTTGACGGTGCGGATCGTTGCTTGACTGTCGTGTAAAGCGCTGGCAGCACAATTGCAGTCGCCCGCTCATCCCTGCGAACGCCGGGATCCATTTTAGTTTCGGTATTATGGATTCCCGCTTTCGCGGGAATGAGCGGTTTAAAGTGTGCGCAAAGGCTGTTCGCCCGTCACCGTCGATCTACTGGATAACACTCTGCATTCACCGGATTGCCCACAACCTGTTGCGACATCCATGCTTCGCCCGCCGCTTCACATTCAGATCGCGATGAAAAATTCCCGATGAATTCGCCTTCCGCGGTCGGGCCAGGTGACAGATACCCGTAAGCGTCGAACCCTGCCGGGTCGGAAAGCGTTGAACACGCCGCCGCAGCGCACACAGCGATGGCGCCTGACACAGAACGGATGACGTATTTTTTTATTCCCTGCATATCCGAACCTCGGTTTCTTCCGTCCACCCGCACCCCCCCCCCAAATACGTAAAGCCCCGGCGCGCCGTTTTCAAATTGGCGCGCCAGGGCTTTAAAATGAGTCCGGTTTTTGAACTCTGCTATCGCCGAAGAAGACCTTTCGGCCGTGTAACGGAGATTTCCCCGCAAATAGCGTCGGTAAAACAAGCTTTCCGACGCCGGGAGCCCCTCATTTGCGCGATTTGGCGCTTCAAAACACCGTCCGCACGAGGCGCAAGCACTATTTTGCGTGATCAGACGGCATTGCGCGCGCCCGACCCGACAATATTAGCGTTTCTTACGCTTAGCCGTCTTGCGCTTGGCGGTTTTGCGTTTTGCAGTCTTACGCTTCGCCGTTTTGCGCTTCGCCGTTTTGCGCTTTGCGGTCTTACGCTTGGTCGTTTTGCGCTTGGCCGTCTTGCGTTTTGCGGTTTTCCGCTTCGCCGTCTTGCGTTTTGCAGTCTTGCGCTTAGCAGTTTTCCGTTTCGCCGTCTTACGCTTAGCGGTTTTTCTTTTGGCTGTTTTCCGCTTCGCGGTCTTCCGCTTAGCAGTCTTCTTCTTCGCCGTTTTCCGCTTCGCTGTCTTGCGCTTAGCGGTTTTCCGCTTCGCTGTCTTACGCTTTACTGTTTTACGTTTTGCGGTTTTTCTTTTCGCCGCTTTTCGTTTGGTCGTTTTTCTTTTGACCGCCATGGTTCACCTCCGAATCATGATTCGAAAGCCGTAACATAACTTAATTTACTAAAAAAGTATTGTTTATGCGCAACGCATAACGTTCGCATACACAGATTTTCGCATTTTTTGATTCGTTTTCGCGTTTTATTGCGAAATCAGAACGGAATTTCGTCGTCTAACTCATAACTTTGTCCGCCGGATGATGAACCGCCATTGTCCGACATGCCGCCGCCGCTGCGTTCAAAACTTCCGCCGCCGCCGCCGTTTCGTGAATCAAGCATCACCATCGATGAATTGAAGTTTCGCAGCACAACTTCGGTCGTATAACGGTCATTACCGCTCTGATCCTGCCATTTGCGCGTCTCCAACTGCCCTTCAAGATAAACTTTCGAGCCTTTTCGCAAATATTGCTCTGCAACGCGCGCCAACCCTTCGGAAAAGATCGCAACAGAGTGCCATTCCGTTTTTTCGCGCTGTTCGCCGGTATTTCTGTCTTTCCAGCGCTCCGACGTTGCAATGCGCAGATTGCAAACCTGTCCGCCATTCTGAAATTTGCGAACTTCCGGGTCGGCGCCGAGATTGCCGACCAATATGACTTTGTTGACGCTGCCTGCCATTATTCATCTCCAGAAATATGCGTTTGCCACACCGCACATGGCGCGGATTCGGGCCGCGCTCAACGATTGGTTATCCCCAGTGTTTGCGCGGCGTGCAGCGCAAATGTTCACACCTTGTTCTCTGTGTCAACGCAGATATATAAAGGCGGACCGAAACCACCGCGCGCAGACGCCCGTACATAAGACGCCCACATATATAAAGAGAGCCATGAGTTTGAAATCGATCCGCGTCACCGGCGCGCGCGAACATAACCTGAAAAACGTCACGCTGGAGATTCCCCGCGACAAACTCATCGTCATGACGGGTTTGTCGGGGTCCGGAAAATCGTCGCTCGCGTTCGACACCATCTACGCGGAAGGGCAGCGGCGCTATGTGGAAAGTTTGTCCGCATATGCACGTCAGTTCCTGGAATTGATGCAGAAACCGGACGTGGATCAAATTGACGGACTTAGCCCCGCCATTTCCATCGAACAGAAGACCACATCGCGCAATCCGCGCTCAACCGTCGCCACCGTAACGGAGATATACGACTATATGCGTCTGTTATGGGCGCGTATCGGCGTTCCGTTTTCGCCTGCAACGGGTGAACCGATTACATCGCAAACCGTCACCGAAATGGTCGACCGGTTGATGGCCAGCAAGGAAGGGTCGCGTTTCTACCTGCTGGCGCCGATTGTGCGCGCGCGAAAAGGCGAATACCGAAAAGAATTCGCCGAATTGCAAAAGCGCGGCTTTCAGCGCGTCAAAGTCGATGGAACCTTCTATGAAATCGCCGACGTTCCCGCGCTGAACAAGAAGATCAAGCACGATATCGAGGTCGTGGTCGACCGCGTCGTCATCAAGGACGGCATTCAGACGCGCCTTGCGGACTCTTTTGAGACCGCGCTCGAACTGGCTGACGGGATCGCGATTGCGGAAAGCGCTGATCGTCCTTCTTCCTCCCCCACTCGTGGGGGAGGTGTCCGCGAAGCGGACGGAGGGGGCAATGCGAAAAAGAAAACCCCCTCAGTCAGTCGCAATGCGACTGACAGCTCCCCCGTAAACGGGGGAACGAATAATAGAATCATCTTCTCCGCCAGGTTCGCCTGTCCCGTTTCGGGCTTCACCATCGACGAGATTGAACCCCGCCTCTTCTCGTTCAACGCCCCCGCCGGCGCCTGCCCCACCTGCGACGGCCTCGGCACGGAAATGATCTTCGATGAAGACCTTGTCGTGCCGGACGGATCGTTAGCGCTGAATAACGGCGCCATCGCCCCATGGTCGAAAGGCACCTCCCCCTATTACGCGCAGACGCTTCAGGCGCTGGCGCGCCACTACAAATTCAAGGTCACGGTCCCATGGGACGAACTGGACCAGGACGCCCGGGCGACCGTCCTCTACGGCACTGACGATGAAGACGTGAAGTTCATCTACGCTGACGGCAGCCGCAAATATGAAGTGGTCAAACCTTTCGAAGGGGTGATCCCGAACCTTGAACGGCGCTGGCGCGAAACGGACTCGGCCTGGGTGCGCGAGGAGCTGTCGCGCTTCCAGTCGATCATGCCCTGCGAAGCCTGCAAGGGGCTGCGCCTCAAACCGGAGGCCCTCGCCGTAAAAGTCGGCACGCTGTCGATTTCTGAAGCTGCGCAGTTTTCCATCAAGGCGGCGAACAACTGGTTCAACGCGCTGGAAAAAGTCCTCTCCAAAAAGGAAATGGACATCGCCGCGCGGATCCTGAAAGAGATTCGCGAGCGGCTGCACTTCCTCAACAATGTGGGGCTCGACTATCTGACATTGTCGCGCTCGTCGGGCACGCTGTCCGGCGGCGAATCCCAACGCATTCGCCTCGCCTCACAGATCGGCTCCGGCCTAACGGGCGTTCTCTACGTGCTGGACGAGCCCTCCATCGGCCTGCATCAGCGGGATAACGCCCGCCTGCTCGAAACCCTCGAACGACTGCGCGACCTCGGCAACTCGGTCATCGTCGTCGAACATGACGAGGAAGCGATCCGCGCCGCCGACCATATTGTCGATATCGGTCCCGGCGCCGGCGTCCATGGGGGAACCATCGTCGCGCAAGGGACCGTCAAGCAGATCGAGGCCTCGAAGAAATCGCTCACCGGCGACTATCTGAGCGGTCGCCGCGAGGTGCCCGTGCCGGCGGAGCGGCGCGCCGTTAACAAGCGCAAAGTCATCAAGGTAAAAGGCGCCAAGGCGAACAATCTCAAAAATGTCACCGCGGAAATTCCCATGGGGCTCTTAACTTGCGTCACCGGGGTGTCCGGCGGCGGCAAGTCGACCCTGATCATCGAGACGCTCTACAAGGCCGCCGCGCGCCGGCTCTACAATTCGAAAGACCTTCCGGCCGAGCACGATAAAATCACCGGCCTCGAACAGTTCGACAAGGTGATCGACATCGACCAGTCGCCTATCGGGCGCACGCCGCGCTCGAACCCGGCGACCTACACCGGCGCCTTCACGCCCATTCGCGACTGGTTCGCCGGCCTGCCCGAAGCGAAGGCCCGCGGCTACAAACCGGGGCGCTTTTCCTTCAACGTCAAAGGCGGGCGCTGCGAAGCGTGCCAGGGCGACGGCGTCATCAAGATCGAGATGCACTTCCTCCCCGACGTTTACGTCACCTGCGATACCTGCCACGGCAAGCGCTACAACCGCGAAACCCTGGAAGTGAAGTTCAAGGGCAAGTCCATCGCCGACGTCCTCGACATGACGGTCGAAGAAGGGGCCGAGTTCTTCAAAGCCGTGCCGTCGATCCGCGACAAGATGGATACGCTGAACCGCGTGGGGCTCAGCTACATCAAAATCGGCCAGCAGGCGACAACCCTCTCCGGCGGCGAGGCCCAGCGCGTGAAGCTCTCAAAGGAACTCTCAAAACGCGCCACCGGCCGCACGCTATATATCCTGGACGAACCAACCACCGGCCTCCACTTCGAGGACGTCCGCAAGCTGATGGAAGTCATCCAGGAACTCACCGAAGGCGGCAACACCGTCGTCGTCATCGAACACAATCTCGACGTCATCAAACAAGCCGACTGGATTTTAGACCTCGGCCCCGAAGGGGGAGACGGCGGCGGGGAGATTGTCGCGGCGGGAACACCGGAAGACGTGGCGGCGGAACCGCGGAGCTATACCGGTGCGTTTTTGGCGCCGATGTTGGGGACCTCGACGACGAAGGCGTTGAGCGCGAAGAAGAAAGCGCGGAAGAAAAGGGCGGCTTGAAAAGCGAAGTTTCTACCGTTGTATACTGAGTATGGTAACTAATATATTTTTCATGGTATCCTCATTTTCCTCACAGTATTTTTATCAAGTACCGTTTATATATTGTAAAACACCCTGCCTTTGGCCGGTAACCCGCTAACAACACCTGCGAATCGCATACGGCAGCGCGCGCGTGGGCCCCGGCTTTCGCCGGGGAGATCGGGTGGTGGGTTTTGGCGCATGCTCTCCTCCCCGTTCTTTCCGGCGAAAGCCGGAATCCAGGGACGCCTAAAACCCGATGACGGTTAGATACGTGTCAGGAGGTGCAACCATCGTTTATTCGAAAATCATAGGCCCGTTTGAGTAGATACATTTCTGGACCCCGGCTTTCGTCGGGAAGAACGAGTCGATAGAATTTAAAGAAATCAGAGATTTTGCATGTATTTCTTTGTCTACATTCTCGCCAACAAGAAAAACGGCACGCTGTATACGGGATCTACTGAAGACCTGAAAGCTCGGGTCTGGCAATATAAAAACAAGATCCATAGAGGGTTCACGTCAAAATATGATGTCAATCGCCTTGTCTGGTTCGAAACCCATGACAGCCGTGAGGCCGCCTTTACGAGAGAGCGCCAAATCAAGGAATGGAAACGCGCATGGAAGATTGAGCTGATTGAGAAAGAAAATCCCGAGTGGGACGACCTTTATGAAACACTCAACCATTGACGACTAATGGATCCCGGCTTTCACCGGGATGAGCGGGTCGAGGGGTGAAACCCGACCGGCGGCGGGCGGAAGGATATCACGGGACCAAGGGGCGCCTGGTAAATTTAATATATTAAATTTGGCGCCCGCCTTCCCCCGGCGCCGTATAATGCGCCCATGAGTAAAAAAGCCGCCGCCGGGTTTCGCCTGCCCAGCATTTTAAGCCCATTAAAACTGGAGGAGAAAAATCTCGCGCCCCGTGCTACCGTCCCTGAAAACCCCCGGAGGCCACCCATGGACATCACCCGCAAATCCCTGCCCGAGCAGCATTACCTTTATGTCGACCGGGAGGCGTCGTTTTCAAAAAACGAAGTCGCCGGCGCCATGGCTTCCGGCTTCGGCGAGGTCTTCGGGTTCACGCAAGGCGCAGGAATTCAGCCGCTGACCATGCCGTGCTCCATCTATCTGGAAAAGCCGTCGGGCGACACGATGCGATTTCGCGCCGCCGTGTTCGTTTCGGCGGAGGACGCGGCCAGGGCAGAGGGCAATGTGCGCGCCGACGTCATGCCTGCTTGCGAGGTTCTGACCGCGACCCATGTGGGCGCCTATACGACGATGCACGAGACGCACAAAGCAATGTGGGATCACGCGGAGAAGGAGGGCCTCGCCAAAACCGTCCCGGCCTGGGAAATCTATGTGGACGACCCCACCACAAAGCCCGAAGCGGAAGTCCGCACCGAGATCTTCCACCTGATCGGCTAAGCCGGCGGATCGCCGCCCCAAACGTCCCCGGGACGGATTACAGACATATCGGCGTATGATAGAAACAGCCCATCGGTAGAGGCCCCGGCAAATGAGCGTTCATCATTATCTGATGTTTTTCCTGCCCGTCTTCGCGGTGATGATCGCTGTCGAATTCTGGATCGGCCGCAAGCGCGGGCTGACGCTTTATACGAAGGGCCAGTCTATCGCTTCGGTCGTCATCGCTATCGGCCAGCGGCTGATAAGCTCTGTGCCGCTCAGCCTTGTGGGCGTCATCTGGTTTCTCGCATACGACGCCCGGCTGTTCGAGCTGTCGATGGCGCAGTGGTATTATATCCCCCTGCTCTTTATCGGCGTTGAGTTCTTCTATTACTGGTTCCACCGCCTCAGCCACGAGATCCGCTGGCTTTGGGCGACCCATTCGGTGCATCACTCGATTGAGGAGATGAATTTCCTCGCCGCTTATCGCTTCGGCTGGACGAACCGTATCTCCATGGGCGGGCTTGTTTACGCGCCGCTCTGCCTTATCGGGTTCCAGCCCGCGCATATCGTCATCATGCTGGCGGTGAACCTTATGTATCAGTCATGGCTGCACACCAATCTGATCGGCAAGCTCCCGTTCATCGAGGGCATTTTGAACACGCCCTCGGCCCACCGCGTCCATCACGCGAAGAACGCGGACTATCTCGACCGCAATCATGGGGGCGTTTTGATGATCTTTGACCGGATGTTCGGCACTTATGTGGAGGAGCGCGAAACAGAGCCCGTGGAATACGGCCTCATCAAGCCGTCAGGTTCGGCTAATCCGTTTCGCATCGCCTTTCACGAATGGGGCAACATCATCAACGACGTGAAGAAATACCCCTTGCGCCACTGGCCGATGCTGCTGTTCGGCCCGCCCGGCTGGGCGCCGAACGGCGAAAGCGCGACAAGCGCCGAGTTGCGCGCGCAGTACCGCCGGGAACAGGGCGTGGCGACACACTCCCGCGAGGCCAACGCAGCCATTTGTCCTCGCCGCGCCTGAGGCCTATGCTGGCCCGGTCAACAGGAATGGAGGGAGACCATGTTGAAATCCACCCTCGCGGCGTTTGCTGCAGCAACCTTCATCACCGCGCCGGCCCTTGCCGACGAATGTGCTGAACCGGCCGAGAAACCAAAACGCGCTGACGCGGGCGAGGCCGCCGCCGGCGATTCTTTTTCCTTCGGCGTTGAACGGGAAATGAAGGAGTCAGGCGAAAAGGGCGGCACGGAAGATATCAATATCGGCGTCGGCGAATTGCAGGAATGCACGATCTCAAAGTCAACCGATGAATAGTGAAGCGGGCGACGCGGCAGTGTCGCCCCGCGCGCTCACCCTGCGGGGACCGCCACGGCGCAGGCGTGATCCGGCGGTGCGGACTCGATGGCGTATTCGTCTGAGAACCATTTCTTCTCCAGCGCGTCCCAATAGCCGGCAAGATCTTGGCTGATGACCCAGGCGTTCAGCGCTTCGCGCAGCTCATCCTGCTCCTTCGCCATGGCGAAGGCTTCAATCGTGCGCGTCAGGGCGAATTTATGGGGCACACGGAACTTATGCTCCGGGATCGAGCGCGCCATGTCGAGATAGGGATCGAACAGGACCGCCCCGTCGACCGCGCCCCGCTCCATGGCGTCGAGGATTTCGATGAAAGACGAATAGCCTTTGAGGTCCGCGCCCGGAAACTCCCCATGGGCGACCATGCCGGAAACGCCCCCATGCTGATAGGCGATGGAAATGTCCTTGCGGTTGAGACCGCGCAGGGTCCTGGCCTCTTTCACGGCGTCCCGCGTCACGGAGACGAAATACTCGGTGTCGTGATAGGGCAGCGAAAAGTCGAGGAGGCGCCGACGCGTCGGCATGTTGGAGAAGCCTGACGCAATCACATCGGCCTTGCCGGAGAGCACGGCCTCTGCAAGCTCGCAGAACGGCCGCTCAACATACTCGACCGTCAGGCCAAGGCTTTCAGCCAGCGCCGATGTCGATTCGATCTCGAAACCGGAAAACGCCCCATCCGGCGCCTTGATGACGAAAGGCGACAGGGGCGCGACGGCCACGCGCAAGGTTCCCCGCGCCTTGATCTCGTCAAGATCGGCGGCGGAGGCGACGCCCGACATCACAAACGCCGCCAGAAAAACCAATATACGCGTCATGTGGCGCTCCAGTTTTCGTTCCGCGGCAGTATGCCATGGGCGCCATTGCGGCCCAAGCTTGAAAGCGGCCGGCGGAAAGTGTTTGTTCGAAAATTCATGACCGATGCGCCCGACATAGAGATCGCGACCGAAGCCCGGTTCGGCGACGCGCCGGTTCTCGTCTTTTGCGACCATGCATCGAACGCCATGCCGGCCTCGTTCGACTGCCTCGGCCTGCCGCAGGATATTCTCGCGACGCATATCGCCTGGGACATCGGCGCCGGCGCCGTGGCCGAAGCGCTTGCCCGCAATCTCGGCTGCGCCTATCTCGCCTGCGGCTTTTCGCGGCTCATTGTAGATCCCAACCGAGACCCCACCTCCCATGATCTCATTCCGGCCGTCGCCGACCAGATCCCGGTTCCGGGGAACCAGATGCTGACCGATGCGGACCGGGCGGCGCGGCTTCACGATTTTCACGAACCGTATCAGGACCGCCTCGGCGCGGCGATCGTAGAGCTTGCCGAGCGCCATGCGGATCCCATCGCCATATCCGTGCACAGTTTCACCAATCGCCTGATGGGCGCCGGCGACGAACGCCCCTGGGGCGCCGGCCTTTTGTGGCGGGAAGACGAAGCGTCCGCGAAGTTCATGATCGACTGGCTGCGACGCAACGCCGACTGGCCCGTCGGCGACAACGAACCTTACGATGCGCGATTGTTTAACTACTCCGTAGACCGGCATATCGGCCCGCGCGGCATGCGCCACCTCACCTTTGAGGTGCGCCAGGACCTCATCACGGACGCCGCCGGCGCCGAAGAGATCGCCGGTCTTCTCGCCCGCGGCGTTGGCGCGATGGGCAAAAGCTCATAAGATAGGCGGCGTTAACGCCCGTTCGAAACCGGAGGCCGGCCGATGATCCCTGCCCTGACCCTAGGCGTGGAGGAAGAATACCTCCTTGTCGATCCGGAAACGCGCAATCTGGTCGAGGAGCCCTCGCCGGACTTCATGTCGGATTGCAAGGGCCGGCTGGGCGAGCGCGTGACGCCGGAGTTCCTGAAATGCCAGGTGGAAATCGGCACGCCGGTCTGCGCCGATATCTCCGATGCGCGCCACCATCTGACGGCGCTGCGGTCGGTCATCATCAACACCGCCGAGAAGCACGGCATGCAGGTCATGGCGGCGTCGACACATCCCTTCGCGCAATGGGGCCGGCAGAAACATACGCCCGCGCCGCGATACGATCTCCTTGACAAGGACATGGGCGGGGCAATCCGTCGTATGCTGATTTGCGGCATGCATGTGCACGCCGGCATCGAGGACGAAGATCTGCGCATCGATATGATGAACCAGATGCGTTACTTCCTGCCGCACCTCTTGGCGCTGTCCACATCCTCTCCGTTCTGGGGCGGCCACGACATGGCGATGCGCTGTTCGCGCCTCGGCATCTTTGATTCCATGCCGCGCACCGGCATGCCCGAGCGTTACGAAAGCTGGTCGGAGTATGAACGCGTGATTGCGCGGCTGATAAAAGCCGGGGTTATGGAGGACGCGACGAAACTCTGGTGGGACATGCGCCCGTCCGCCCGTTTCCCGACGCTCGAAATGCGCATTACGGACGTTTGCACGCGCCTTGAAGATGCGCTCTGCATCGCCGCATTGTATCAGTCCCTGCTCAGAATGCTTGCGCGCATCCGTCTGAAAAATCTGCGCTGGCGCATCTATCCGCGGATCATGCTTGAAGAGAACCGCTGGCGCGCCCAGCGCTATGGCTGCACCAACTCGATGATCGACCTCGGCCGGGGCGAGACCCTGCCGTTCGGATCGCTGATCGAGGAAATCATCGAAATGGCGACCGAAGACGCAACGGCGCTCGGTTGCGTGAAAGAAGTCAACCATGCGCGCACGATCATGAAACGGGGCACCAGCGCCTGTCGTCAGCTGGACGTGTTCGCCAAGGCAAGAGCCGACGGCGCCGACGAGGCCGAAGCGCTTGTCGCCGTCGTTGACATGCTGGTGCGCGAAACGGCCGCGGACCTTCCCGAGGCCGCCTAGGCGTTTATTCGCAAGCCGCCCCTTGCGCCCGGCGCGCGGCTTCGCTATATCCGCCGCTCGCCTTTTCCCGATTTCGGAAAACGACGAACAATCAACGCGGTAACGCTTGATTGCCATGTTGGCGCGGGGTGGAGCAGTCCGGTAGCTCGTCAGGCTCATAACCTGAAGGTCAGAGGTTCAAATCCTCTCCCCGCACCCAATTAACCTATTTAAATCAATAAATTAAGAGACCGCAAAAGTACTCGCATATGCCCGAATTGCATTAGGGTAACAGTCGGAAGCATATCTGGCGGCGTGCGATTATTTCCATGCTTCACAACATTCACCGGGTGCAAAACTAACGGGTTTAATTCGCAAAAATTGCCGCAATCAATGTTGCAATTTGAGCATATTTTCACACTGGTGAATGGGGTAATTTTCCAAAAAAAATATGATGTCCAGCATGGACAAACAGAGGGACGGAATGGCCGGGTTTTCGCTACTCGCTCTAGTCGCACTTGCGGCGCAGGCAACGGCTACTGCTGAGGATTTGGCATTTCAACCACGCAATCCCCTTGTATTGGATTATCCCAAGAAATGTGCGCTTGGAGCATCTTTTACCGAAACCATTGTCTTAACGTTTGATGTTTCAACAAGCGGCAAACCTGAGAATATTCGCATAAAGGAATCCTCGAATTCTTGCTTCAATAAGGGTGCGACAAAAGCCGTCGGAAAATGGGGCTTTTGGATGCAAGCGCCGAGCGACGGCGTCATCAAACACCACGACATCAGTATCAGGTTAGAGTTCGATCGCCTGAATACGCCGGCGAAACGCGAGTGAAAAATTCGTCGTTCTAACTCGATCGCGTTCGTGCAAATCTCGCTGCTAATGAAGCTCCTCATATGGAGTTGGAGCGGTTAGCCGAAATAAAGGAGAAGTATGGCGACAGATTCAGCCTTGCGGAGATTGCGTTGTTCCACCTGCTTTGCGCAATCGCAGATGCAGATGCCGGCGACTATACATCTGCCTTAAACAACTTACGCCACGCGCAGAAAACATGCATGTTGAACGGCTTTGACCAAAATGTCGGCACAGCCATCGTCGCTCTGAAATCACGGATTGCGGACAACCTTACGAGCAAACAGTGAATTCTCAATCATAGCTGGAACAACGGATTGGTTGTCTCGAACTTTCCTTAGAACTCTTTCCTGACCCGCACGCCGTAGGTCCTCGTATTGCTTAAGAAGATATTGTAGCCAATAAAGCCAAAGCCTGAGACCACATACTCGGCGTCCGACACGTTGCGGCTCCAAATCGAAACCTCCATGCCGGACCCATCGAAAAAGACGGACGCCTCTGAATCAATGGTCCTGTCCAGCCCCAATCACATAGGCCACTTTTTCATATAGTTTCCGGGACGGGCGGACGCATGCCGAGCGCTTGATGTGGACGGACATGATTGTATTGGCG